>DGPA01000027.1:0-98208 GCA_002389505.1 Halieaceae bacterium UBA4452 | reverse complement strand
CTGCCGGTTGTTAGTCGGCGACTACCGCTAATTTATCAAGCATGAGTTGCAGGGCATCAACGCTTTTCTCATCTTGCGCCGTTTGAAGCGCGTCCTGAAGTACCTCTTGAATATCCTCAGTGCCCACGAGCTCCATGTCCCACGTAGGAAAAATACGTTCGCGAACTTCTTCATCGGTGCTTAATATCACCATCATTTCATGCCGACGATCCGCCTCGATAAGCGTTACAAGATCCAACACCTCAGCCTTGGGGCCCTCAATCCATTGAAAAAATACCCCACTCCCGAACACCAAAATTCCAGTGATGCCCAGTACCGCATTGCGACGCTGCGCAGTCGCTACGATGGTATCGACATCCGCCCTCGCTACCCCCGCGCTCATCTGACTGCAGTAAACAAGGTTAAAGAGTAGGCGCTCGTTAAAGGCATCCTCTGGCTCTTTATAGTGTTCCGGTGTTGACTGTTTGCTCATAGGAGCACAATAACCCGCACAACAGGGGAATCATAGGGAAAATTGACGGGAGGATCTTTGCGCTGGCCGTTGCTTCATGGCCTTTGTGCACGCGACGGGCCATAGAGACCCAGTCTACGTGATGTGGCTGGACAGCTGCCGCTTCGTAAACAGGCAGCAATCCTACTAATCAATGACTTACCTTGCTCTAGCTCTCATATATTGGTGCGGAAGGCGGGACTTGAACCCGCACAGCCATAGGCCACTACCCCCTCAAGATAGCGTGTCTACCAATTCCACCACTCCCGCATTTTTCGTCAACCCTCCGGCATATCGCCATTGGCGTCTACCGCTGAGCGACGCTCTGACTCAAGCACTGGCATATCAGCATTGATGCCCGGTGCTGATGAGTCCGCATCGATTTGCGGCAGCTCGTTTTCAAACTCGAGTATTTGTGCCGGCGCAGAGTCAATAGGAAGTTCAAAGCCCAAGTCCCCTTCTCCCGCCGTTCGACTATCGGCAATCATCGCCAAACCGAAACTCGTCGAGAAGAATATCACGACCAGCCAGGCAGTGCCCTTGGTCAATATATTGGTATTGCCGGCACTACCCAATAAGGTCTGTGACGCACCGGCGCCAAATGACGCGCCGATATCAGAGCCCTTACCGCGCTGCATCATAATCAGGCCAATGATAGCCAAGGACACCAGCAAATGAACCACTAGAATAATTTGTTCCATTACTTCCTCCCGAAAGTACCCGCTCGAGCGATCTCTGCAAAGCTATCTGCCTCAAGAGACGCGCCACCGACCAGCGCTCCATCAATTGTCTCACTCGCAAAAAGCGCTCTGGCTGTCGCTGGCTTAACGCTACCACCGTAAATCACTTTAATCGACTCCGCAGCTTCGCCGTAGTGCCCCGCCAAACAATGTCTTATTTGACCATGCATGTCTTCCGCTTGCTGTGTAGACGCAGCATGCCCCGTGCCTATCGCCCAAATCGGTTCATAGGCAATGGCTAACCCCTCGGGACTCACCCCCTCAAGGGATCCTGCTAATTGCGCAGCCACCACCTGATGGTGCTCACTCGTTTCACGCTGCCACAGCTGCTCACCCACACATACCGCGACCTGCAAACCCGCTTGTTGCGCACGCTGCGCTTTCTGTGCCACTTGCGAATCCGTTTCGCTGTGGCACGCTCGCCGTTCAGAGTGGCCGACAATGACCCACTGGCAACCCAAGTCGCTGAGCATAGTAGCCGACACGTCGCCGGTGAATGCACCCGACGTTCGTTCTGAACAATCTTGGGCACCCAACTGCACCCACCGTGGCATGGCTTCTCGTACTAATGACAGGTGAGCAAAAGACGGACAAATGACGACGCTGACCTTCTCAGGGTTAGCGACGCCCGCCCACGCCTGCGCAAATGCCTCCACCGATGCGACTGCGCCGTTCATTTTCCAGTTGGCGATGACCAATGTGCTCATGCCAAAGTCTCCCCAAATCAGGCGCGCGAGTCTAACCAATGGATCGATGAGCCGCAAGCGGCAAATCCAACGCGATGCATTAATTGAGTGATGCAGCCAACACTAGCACATCAGCCAACCGTTGGGCATGTGCTTGAATTTCTACGGGGTCTTCGCCCTCTACCATGACGCGCATGACTGGCTCAGTCCCAGACGGTCGGAGCAGTAGTCGACCCCGCCCCTGCAATGTGCGCGTCACTTCATTGCTCACCGACGTAATCACGGCGCTGTTCAAATCTATTCCGTCATCCACTGGCACATTGATTAAGACCTGAGGCAACTTCACCATTCCAGTCAGTAAATCTTGAAGCGAGGCTTGCGCGTCGATCATTGCCGCCAGTACTTGTAGGGCGGAAACAATACCATCGCCAGTGGTGGTGACATCGCTACAAATCAAATGCCCCGAGGACTCGCCACCTAAGTGCCAGCCCTGCTGCCGCATCAGCTCTCGCACATGACGATCGCCAACGTTTGCCCGCTCTAACTGTATGCCTTGTTCCGCGAGTGCCAGTTCTAATCCCATATTTGACATCAGCGTACCCACGACGCCTGCATCAGCTCGACCCATCGCCATTCGGTGCATGGCCAAGATATACAACAATTGGTCGCCGTCTATCCTTTCCCCCTGATGATCAACAAATATGACGCGATCGCCGTCGCCATCAAAGGCAATACCGACATCGGCCTGCAAGGCTCTTACGCGCTCAGACAATGCATCAGTAGCGGTAGAGCCCACGTTAGCGTTGATGTTGTAACCGTCTGGACTCGCTGCAATAACATCGGTCTCTGCACCGAGCTCACTAAATACCAGCGGCGCAACGTGATAGGTCGCGCCATGGGCGCAGTCTATGACCAGCTTCACACCGCGCAGGGAACGCTCCTCGCCAAATGTCGCCTTACAAAACTCTATGTAACGGCCCGCAGCGTCGCCCACCCGAGTGGCCTTTCCCAGCTGCTCCGAATCTGCGGTGACCAGCGGGGCATTAATGGCCTCCTCAATCGCCAGCTCAGTCTCGTCGGGCAATTTAGCGCCCTGATCACAGAAGAACTTCACCCCATTGTCAAAAAAAGGGTTATGAGAGGCACTAATGACAATTCCGGCTGCTGCATTCTGCGTGCGAGTCATCAATGCTACCGCTGGTGTGGGCATGGGACCCAGTAATTTTACATTGGCCCCCGCCGCCACCAGTCCTGCCTCCAAAGCTGACTCAAACATGTAGCCCGACACTCGCGTGTCTTTACCAATAACCACCGTAGGCTGGGAACCCCACCTCTCTCCGAAGACGCGCCCAGCGGCCCAGCCCAGCTTGAGCATAAAGTCGGGTGTTATGGGCCGCTCACCAACGCGACCACGGATGCCATCAGTGCCAAAATATTGTTTTTTCACGATTGTCGTTGCTCCATCGCATCCACCATCGCCAGCGCATCAAAGGTCTCGGCAACATCATGGACACGAATTAGACGCGCACCCTTGAGGGCGGCGATGACCGCAAGACCAAGACTTGCGGGCAGTCGCTGCTCCATCGAACGATCTAAAATAGCAGCAACCATAGACTTGCGGGACAGTCCGACCAGCACTGGGTACCCCAATGCGGCCAATCTGGGCAGTTCGGCCAATAGCTGGTAGTTATGATCAACGGTTTTACCAAAACCAAACCCCGGATCCAGAATGATTCGCGGGTCATCAATACCCACCGCATGACAGGCATCGACCCGTTGCATAAAGAATGTTCGCACCGCGTTCACCACGTCGTCGTACTCGGGGTGACTCTGCATGCTATGGGGCTGTCCCTGCATGTGCATCAAACACACCGGTAATCCACTGGCCGCGGCTGCCGCTAGCGCGCCGGGGCGAGTGAGGGCACGGACGTCGTTGATCATGTTGGCACCCGCTGCCGCTCCAGCGTCCATGACCGATGGCGAGCTGGTATCGAGGGATATCACCACGTCGAACCTCGGGCGCAGCATCGTTAGTGCACCGAGAACCCGATCGAGCTCCTGTTGCTCACTCACTGCCGCTGCACCGGGTCGAGTTGACTCACCACCAATATCCAGCACGGCAGCCCCGGCACTCACCATGGCATCAGCACGACGGCACAAAGCCTCCTGATCTATGCCCTCATGGCGAAACAGTTGGCCGCCATCGGAAAAGGAGTCAGGGGTAATATTGAGGACGCCCATCACGCGAGGCGAACCTAAGTCTAAGGATCGCCCGGCACAATCTAAGACGGCGCCAGTGATGGACTCCTCAGGCACAATAACAGAATCAGAGATCAGTGCTCGCTCGCAGGGTCGCCAATGGGACCGACTGCTTCGTCACTACTGGGCACTTGCCCTCCGTCATTTGACCCACCCGGTTTATCGTCACTCCAATCTGCGGGGGGGCTAGGTGCCTTGCCCTGCATAATTTGGTCAATTTGTCCGGCGTCAATGGTTTCGAAATGCATCAACGCCTCAGCCATAAGATCGAGCTTGTCGCGATTTTCCTCGAGTAAACGGTGTGCCTCGGAATAACACTCATCAATGATTTTACGCACTTCTTGATCTATCGCACGGGCGGTATCGTCAGAAATGGTTTTAGCGTGCTGAGAAGCAGACCGACCAAGGAAAACCTCCTCCGCGCCCTCGTCGTACATCAGCGGCCCCATGGTTTGTGACAGTCCCCATTTGGTCACCATATTGCGGGCCATTTCAGTCGCACGCTGAATATCGTTTGACGCACCCGTTGTTATCCCGTCTGGTCCAAGGGTCATTTCTTCTGCGACTCGACCACCAAACAAACTGGTGATCTGGCTGACGATCTGGCGACGGCTATGGCTGTAGCGATCCTCCTCGGGGAGGAACATGGTGACACCCAAAGCGCGCCCACGGGGAATGATGGATACTTTATAGACGGGATCGTGCTCTGGCACTAAGCGGCCGACAATGGCGTGACCCGCTTCGTGGAAAGCGGTATTGAGCTTCTCAGATTCAGACATCACCATTGAGCGCCGCTCAGCACCCATCATGATTTTATCTTTGGCGAGCTCAAACTGCTGCATGTTGACCACACGGCCGCCTGAGCGGGCAGCAAACAATGCCGCTTCATTGACTAAGTTAGCTAAATCGGCGCCGGAAAAACCAGGGGTTCCACGAGCTATTTGGGAGGGGTCTACATCTTCACCCAAAGGTACTTTGCGCATATGAACTTTAAGAATTTGTTCTCGACCGCGTATATCAGGCAAGCCGACTACCACTTGGCGATCAAAACGGCCCGGACGCAGTAGTGCTGGATCCAAGACGTCGGGTCGGTTAGTAGCAGCAATAACGATGACCCCTTCATTACCCTCAAAACCATCCATTTCCACCAGCAACTGATTCAGGGTCTGCTCTCGCTCGTCGTGCCCCCCCCCCAGGCCGGCACCTCGATGGCGACCGACTGCGTCAATCTCATCAATAAAAATGATACACGGGGACTGTTTCTTGGCTTGCTCGAACATGTCACGCACTCTCGAGGCGCCAACACCGACGAACATTTCCACAAAATCGGAGCCTGAAATCGAAAAGAACGGCACTTTGGCTTCGCCTGCAATAGCCTTTGCCAGCAAGGTTTTACCGGTTCCGGGCTGTCCGACCATGAGGACGCCACGTGGTATTTTTCCGCCGAGCTTCTGGAAGCGACTGGGGTCTCGTAAAAACTCCACGAGTTCCTGTACTTCCTCTTTGGCTTCTTCTACACCCGCAACATCGGCAAATGTCGTCGTGATTTGGTCTTCGCCCAACAGCTTGGCTTTGCTTTTACCAAAGCTCATGGGTCCACCTCGCCCACCACCACCACCTTGCATCTGGCGCATGAAAAACATGAACACAGCAATAATAATAAGAATGGGGAAACTGGCAACCAGCAGTTGGGTCCAGACACTCTGCTGCTCAGGCTTACGGCCCTCTACCTCCACCTCATGAGTCAGAAGGTCATCCATGAGCTTGGGGTCTTCCACCATAGGCCTGATAGTCTCAAAGTCAGAGCCATCGAAGCGCTCCGCTGAGATCGTCAGTCCGTCGACCACGACTCTGCGCACTCGATCATTTTGCACTTCTTGAATGAAATCTGAATAACCTACCTGTTCCGTCTCACCCTGCATGTTGAAATTGTTAAATATAGACAGCAGGACGGCGGCGATGACCAGCCAGAGCAGAAGATTTTTTGCCATATTGTTCACAATAGTTCCCTCTTGGGCGCCGCTAAATTCGCTGCGGCTCAAACAGTATAACGCGCTTGAGAGCAGACGCCATGCCCTCGATGTTATGTCTTACACCCCTATGTGTGCCCTTGGATCATCATTTTCAATGGCCGGCGGCAACTTTACGGGATTTTAGTGACTTTTCGGGATTCATCAGGCCCCTTTAAAACCTGACGCCACTAAATAGACTTCCCGCGAGCGGGGCCGGGAAGCATCCGGCTTTCGGGTCAATACCTTGGTGAAATGGGGCCGGGTTCCGGCCATTACCGCTTCAAACCCTTCGCCATGAAATACCTTAGCAACAAAGGTGCCACCGGGCGCCAACACGCGTACGGCGAGATCGAGAGCCAGTTCAACCAAGAACATCGAACGCGGTTGATCGACCGCCGTCACTCCGCTCATATTCGGTGCCATGTCGGATAACACCACATGAACAGGTTCGCCGCCAATGCAAGACAGAAGCGCGTCGAACACTGATTCTTCCATAAAATCTCCCTGTACAAACTCAACACCGGCGAGGCTGTCCATAGGCAAGATATCACTGGCCAGCACCCGACCATGATGACCCACTAACCCCGTAGCTACTTGTGACCAACCACCGGGGGCGCTACCTAAGTCGAGTACCGTCATGCGCGGCTTAATCAATCTGTCACGCTCATTGAGTTCTAGCAGTTTATAGCAAGCTCGGGACCGATAGCCCTCTTTTTGCGCACGTTGCACATACACATCATCATGGTGCTCTTTTAACCATGCGCGGCTCGATGATTTTTTTTTCGCCATGACATAAGACTCGAGTGGCTGAGGTAGCGTAAACTAACACTCCCAGTGTACTGATTAAGCCAATGACAAACGATAACGCCATAAAGTTGACCAACGCCCAACTCAAGCAATACCGCGCCCTAGCCCATAAACTACAACCCATAGTCACTATCGCTGGCAATGGCTTGAGTGACAGCGTCCTTGCTGAAATTGACCGTGCCTTGAACGACCATGAGCTGATTAAAATCAAAGTGGTGATGGGCGATCGAGCCCTGCGCGATGCGCTAATCGCACAATTGTGCCCTAGCGCTCGTGCGACGTTGGTGCAGCGGATTGGCAACACGGCGACACTGCTGCGACGAAGCAGCCAGCCCGATCCCCGTAAATCCAACCTTCAAAAACTGCGTTAGCGAACTCGCTGGGCCTACGCGGAGCCGAGTTGCACCAACAATTCAGTCACGTTGAAGACCAATACCGCCATCGCGTAGGCAATAACAAGGTATCCCCCCAGCATTTTTAGCGCCACCTTATAAGATCCTGCCTCCCGGGATAAAATAGCGACGGTAGAGACACACTGTAAAGCGATGGCAAAAAATACCAACAGCGCAAGGCCTGAGCCCAACGGCAAACCACTGGCCTGAATCTGATCAACAAGTGGCAGCATATTGTCCGCTGCGTCCTCAATGCCAAAAATAGTCCCCAGCGTACCGACAAACACTTCTCGCGCCAAAAATGAGCTCAAAATGGCCACCCCGTAGCGCCAATCAAGTCCCAGAGGTTGGAATAACGGCTCGATAAAGCGTCCCATAATACCCAGCCAACTGTCGGCAAGACTCGCTCCTTGATTGGGGAAATAGCCCAAAATCCAGACCACTACCGTCACCATAAAAATGACCTTGCCCGCTTTAGTGACGAAGTGACGACTCCGGTTGACCGCGTTGCGTAAAATAGGTCCAGGTGAGGGCGTCCGATAAGGCGGCAGTTCCAGAACAAAGGGGAGATCACCCGCGGCTTCTTTATGCGTTAGTCGACTCACAATGCCCGTCACCAGTAGTGCAACGAACATACCGAAAAAATAGATCGCGAACATTGCTATTCCCTGCCAGCCCAACAACCCAAAAAACACGGTGCCTGAAGGGATAAACGTGGCGATCAACAACGCATAAACCGGCAGCCTCGCTGAACAGGGCATGAGTGGAATGGCGAGATAGGTCATCAATCGCTGACGCGGCGAGTCAACCGCTCGGGCCGCATAAATAGCTGGAATAGCGCAGGCCACACCGGACAGCATAGGGATAAAACTTTTTCCGGTTAACCCGAATAGCTTCAGTGGTCGATGACAGATGAGCGCCGCTCGCGCTAGGTAACCTGTGTCTTCGAGGATGCCAATAACGAGCGTGAGTACAAAAATCTGCGGCACAAAGACCAGAAAGGCGCCAATCCCTCCAAACAGCGCATCAGCAGTGAAATCTGCCAGTATAGGATTGCCTATCAACGGCACCACGGCCATGCCCACCGTCGTAATAATCGTCTCGACGGCGTCCATCACCGGTGCTGACCAAGTAAAAATAGATTGAAACAGTAGCAGCATAATAGCGAAAAATGCCACTCCCCCAGTGACCGTATGTAAGAAAAAGCGATCTAACCGAGTTTGACGACGCACCAATAAATCGCCCTTAGGCCCATAACGATTAGCCAGTTGGTGAGCGGTACCACGCAGTAATGCATCGGGGGTATCGGCCCATTTGCCCGTGGCATCATCGTCACAAATCAGCGACATGCGCAGACGGTCGATAACCGCCTCCAGGCCAGCACTGGTCTTTGCTGAGACTCTACAAACCGGGGCACCTAGCTGTAGCGCCAGGCCTTGGTCATCGAAACGTAGATCGTTGCGGGTAATAATGTCCGTCATATTCGCCAGCACGGTGACCGTTTTATTGTGTCGCTGGCTTTCGCGAATCACTTGCAAGGTAAAATAAAGGCTTTTTTCGAGGCGCGTTGCATCGACCACGCAAAGCACGTGGCGGACCTGAGGATCCGCTAGCGAGCGCTGAAAATATTCAACAGCAACGGCTTCCTCAGATGAAATGGGACGTAACGAATAGGTCCCAGGAAAGTCGACTAACTCAACGTCGGGCATGGCGGCGAGGGGACCTGCGGATACATCCACGGTAATACCCGGGTAATTAGCGACCCGTTGGTGGAGCCCGGTCAGACGATTAAACAGTGAGCTCTTTCCCGAGTTAGGACTGCCAATAAGTAGAACGCGATTCATTAGCTAGGGCTCCCAGACGTACTGTCTGTTAACCGCAAATAGACGTGGGCTGAAATATCTTCGTCTAAGGAAAATACTGTATTGCTAACTCGATAAACATGGGGAGCGCCTACGCCCGGGGTCAGCAGGCAACTCACCGTCTCTCCGGGATGAAACCCAAACTCCATTAATCGAATGCGGTAGGCCTCAGATATGTTGTCGCCAAACCCTTCAACCACCCCCGAGTCCCCCTCGCGCAATGCCCATAAGGCTCGACAGTGTTCGGGCAGTTTCATCGCTATGGTCCACAGTAAAGGGACGCGAGGTTATCAAGAATGATAATGATTATCAAATGGCTGCTGACTCACAGATGCTGAACCCGCGCGATTTCGTAGCAGACGTCTCCACTGGGTGCTTTTACCACGACTTCGTCCCCCTCACTTTTGCCGACGAGCGCTCGAACGATCGGTGAGCTGACTGAAATGCGATGTTGCTTCACATCCGCCTCGTCCTCGCCAACGATGCGGTAGGTCACGGTGCTGTCGTCGTCAAGATTAATCAGGTCAACGGTTGCGCCAAAAATAACCCTACCGGTATTCTGCATGGTGGTAATGTCGATCACTTGGGCGTTAGATAGCTTGTGCTCGATCTCTTTGATACGACCTTCGGCAAAACTCTGCTGCTCTCTCGCCGCATGGTATTCCGCGTTTTCCTTTAAATCACCGTGCTCACGCGCTTCGGCAATCGCGGCTATGATGCGCGGCCGGTCAATTTTCTTCAATTGCTCTAGTTCAGCACGCAAAGCATGCTCACCCGCTACCGTCATGGGGACTTTGTTCATCAGTGAATACTCTTATGTAAGTCTTGCAGACGTCGAACAGTGAGGTCAGCCTCTTGCTCTAGCAACATACAAACAGCCTCTGCCGCTGCCAGTGTCGTCGTATAAAAAACATTGTGTTGCTCAGCGCCCGCCCTAATCGATGCTGAGTCTTGAATGGCCGTTCGCCCCTCGGTGGTATTCACTATCAGGCTCGCCTCATCATTTTTAATGAGGTCAACAATATGGGGTCGCCCCTCTCGGACTTTGTTCACTCGGCGCACACTGAGGCCCGCGTGCTCTAATGCATTAGCGGTGCCGCCTGTCGCTGCTAGGGTAAATCCATGCTTAGCCAGCCGCGCGGCAATGGCTACCGCACCAGCTTTATCAACATCTCGAACGCTAAACAATGCCAGTCCCGACTGAGGGAGGATATCACCCGCACCTAACTGGGCCTTCGCAAAGGCTGCCGCAAAGGTATCACCCGTACCCATGACCTCACCAGTGGATTTCATCTCCGGGCCCAGTATGGGGTCAATGCCGGGAAACTTATTAAATGGCAGCACGGCTTCTTTTACCGAATAGTAGTGCGGAATAACCTCAGCGGTCACACCTTGGCTGCGCAATGATTGCCCCGCCATGCATCGCGCCGCGACTTTGGCCAACGACACGCCCACCGCCTTAGAAACAAAGGGTACTGTGCGTGACGCTCTAGGATTCACCTCAATAACGTAAATGTGTTCGTCCTGATAGGCCAACTGTACATTCATTAGCCCACACACCTCCAACTCCAATGCCATTTTCTTCACCACCTCGCGCATGGCGTTTTGTACATCGGCAGCTAAACTGTAGGGGGGCAAGGAGCAGGCCGAATCACCAGAGTGCACGCCCGCTTGCTCAATATGTTGCATAATGGCGCCAATGACCACTTCGGTCCCGTCGCTCACCGCATCAATGTCGACCTCAATGGCGGCACTCAAAAAACTGTCTAGCAGCACTGGCGAGTCATCCGATACCCGCACCGCGTCGCGCATGTAACGCAATAAATCCTCTTCCCGGTGGACAATCTCCATGGCACGTCCACCGAGCACATAAGAGGGTCTGACCACAAGCGGATACCCGATTTGACGGGCAGCTTCGACGGCTTGATCAACGCTGCGAACGGTGGTGTTATCGGGTTGCTTGAGCGCCAATTTTTGAATCATCTGTTGGAAGCGCTCGCGATCCTCGGCTCGATCGATTTGGTCGGGCGTGGTGCCTATGATGGGTACGCCTGCTAACTCGAGGGCACGCGCGAGTTTCAAGGGAGTCTGACCACCGAACTGAACTATGACGCCTACTGGTTGCTCTACAGCCACGATCTCCAGTACATCTTCAAGGGTCACCGGCTCAAAATACAGTCGATCCGACGTATCGTAGTCGGTCGATACGGTTTCTGGATTGCAATTCACCATGATGGTTTCATATCCGTCTTCCCGCATAGCAAGCGCGGCATGAACACAGCAGTAGTCGAATTCGATCCCCTGACCAATGCGGTTAGGTCCACCGCCTAAGACGAGAATTTTCTTATTCGTGGACGGCTGCGCCTCACATTCCTCCTCGTAGGTGGAGTACATGTAGGCTGTGGCTGTCGAAAACTCAGCCGCGCAGGTGTCGACGCGTTTATACGCTGGCCTGAGATTCAAGCGGTGGCGACGACCACGAACGGCACTTTCCGTCGTACCCAGTAATGTCGCCAGACGAATATCGGAAAAGCCTTTGCGTTTGAGCTGTCGCAATTCGGCGACGTCAAGGCTATCGATTTCTCGGCCCTTTAATCGTTGTTCCCGGCCGACAATATCCTTGATCTGCACGAGGAACCATGGATCAATGCCCGAGTAGCTGGAGATTTCGTCTAAGGTAAAATCGGCGCGAAACGCGTCAGCCACGTACCACAGACGTTCAGCACTTGGATTGGTCAATCGATCCACCAACTCCGCCCGGGAGTCCAAGTCATCAACAACCAGTTTGGGTTCAAATCCCGATGACCCCACCTCCAAACCGCGTAAGGCTTTGTGGAGAGATTCCTGAAACGTTCGCCCTATGGCCATAACTTCACCCACTGACTTCATCTGTGTGGTGAGACGCGCATCCGCTGTCGCAAACTTTTCAAAGGCAAACCGCGGGATTTTAGTCACGACATAATCGATGGATGGCTCAAAGGAGGCCGGCGTTTTACCGCCGGTAATATCGTTATCCAACTCATCAAGGGTGTAGCCTACAGCGAGCTTGGCCGCGATTTTAGCGATGGGAAATCCTGTCGCCTTTGAGGCTAGTGCTGAGGAGCGCGAGACCCGGGGATTCATTTCGATAACCACCATTCGCCCGGTGTCAGGACACTGCCCAAATTGCACATTGGAACCACCCGTCTCGACACCAATTTCGCGTAGTACTGCCAAGGAAGCGTTACGCATCATTTGGTATTCTTTGTCGGTCAGGGTCTGCGCTGGTGCAACGGTAATGGAGTCGCCAGTATGAACGCCCATTGCATCGAAATTTTCGATGCAACACACGATGATACAGTTATCATTTTTGTCGCGCACGACCTCCATTTCATACTCTTTCCAGCCAATCAGCGACTCATCAATGAGCACTTCATTGGTTGATGATAGTTCGAGACCGCGCAAACAAATTTGTTCAAACTCATCGCGGTTATAGGCAATGCCACCTCCCGATCCACCCATGGTGAATGACGGCCGGATAATGCAAGGAAAACCTAAGTCGGCCAAAACACCGAAGGCCTCCTCCAGCGTATGGGCGGTCGACGCTCGGGGAGTTTCCAAACCGATACGCTTCATCGCTTGGTCAAACAGCTCGCGATCCTCAGCTTTATCAATTGCCTCTTTTGTGGCCCCAATCATCTCAACACCGTACCGATCGAGCACGCCTTCGGCAGCTAAACTTAGTGCGCAGTTGAGCGCAGTTTGGCCACCCATGGTGGGCAAAATAGCATCGGGCCGTTCCCGCTCGATGATGCGCGCTACGGTTTGCCATTCGACAGGCTCAATATAGGTCGCATCGGCCATGGCTGGATCAGTCATGATGGTCGCTGGATTAGAGTTTACCAAAATGATTCGGTAGCCCTCCTCGCGCAGCGCTTTGCAGGCCTGAGCACCCGAGTAATCGAATTCACACGCTTGACCAATCACAATGGGGCCTGCACCGAGGATTAGAATACTCTCGATATCAGTCCGTTTTGGCATGAAAATTCTCCGCTGTCAGTTAGCTTGCGTATCGCGCATGGCGTCAATAAAAGGATCAAAAAGTTGCGCTGCCTCGTGAGGGCCTGGACTCGCTTCGGGATGTCCTTGAAAGCTATAAGCGGGTACATCGGTACGGGCAATGCCCTGCAAAGTGCCGTCGAACAGTGATCGATGGGTGATGACTAAGTTGTCAGGCAGCCCGTCTTCGGCAACGGTGAAGCCATGATTCTGGCTTGTCACCATCACCGTACCCTCGGCTACATTTTGCACAGGGTGATTAGCGCCATGATGACCAAATTTCATTTTTTCTGTTTTGGCACCGCTGGCTAGCGCCATAATTTGGTGGCCAAGACAAATGCCAAACAGGGGTATGCCCCGCTGCATGAGGTCGCGAGCGAGATCAATAGCATAATGACATGGCTCTGGATCGCCGGGACCGTTGGACAGGAATACCCCGTCGGGCTGATAGCTCAGTACTGTGTCTAGCCCTGATTGGGCGGGTAACACCGTTAAATCGCAGCCCCGATCGACCAGCATTCTGAGAATATTGCGCTTAACCCCAAAATCCAGTGCCACCACCTTAAAAGGCCGAGCAGGCGCCTCAGCATGGCCCTCGTTCCAGCGCCAACTTCCCTCGCTCCAAGGATAACTGGCTTGGGTGGTTACCTCTTTCGCAAGATCCATGCCTTTCAAACCAGGGAAGCCCCGCGCCTCAGCAAGCGCCGCTTCTTCGCTGACATTATCCCCCGCCATGATACAACCCGCTTGCGCCCCGGTGTCACGTAAAATCCGGGTCAGCTTGCGGGTGTCAATATCGCCAATCGCGACGGTATTCTCGTCAGCAAGGAAGGCGCCCAAAGCGCGCTCAGAACGATAATTGCTGGCCAGTAACGGCAGGTCACGAATGATCAGCCCCGCTGCCTGAATACGATCAGATTCATTGTCTTCGGTATTAACGCCGGTATTGCCAATATGCGGATAGGTTAGGGTGACGATTTGACGTGCATAAGAGGGATCGGTCAAGATCTCCTGGTAGCCGGTCATGGCGGTATTGAATACCACCTCCCCCGTAGTGGACCCCATCGCGCCGACAGATAGACCGCGAAAAATGGTGCCATCTTCCAGTGCAAGGATAGCGTGCGTTGACAAATTGACCTCCCAGTCTGTATGGCTTCCGGGCGGTTTTGCGCACGTAGAGGCGCACGTGTGGCGTCCTCGATTCCCAGAAACATCGTGTTAGAGCGATAAAGCACAGCGTGAGTCGCATACCACTGGAGCTGCGTCCCCCAACGCATTTGACCCCGATTCAGTGGGTTTCATTGCGTGAGCGCCGGACGCCATCGCTAGCTCTACAGGCTGGGATGGTAGTCTATTGAAATGTGGAGCAACTGTCCATCTACAAGCAGCAGAGATTGCGTTTATTGCCACTTACACTACAGTGCCCTGTTTTACCGTAGCGAGTCATTGATGAGCGTTTATAAGCCTACCGATCCCGATGAACAATTTTTAACCAAAATGCAGTTTGGTCTGCTCATTGGTGGCTTGCTGACCACGGCGATTGGGCAGTCATTTATCTTTGCCATACTGCCACCGCTGGGTCGCGATGTCGGTTTTAACGAATTGCAAATCAATTTACTAATCTCATCTTCTGCACTTGTTTTTAGTTTGGCTTCGGCGGTGTGGGGTAGGATCTCAGATCGGATCGGCCGTAAACCGGTTATTATGGCCGGTCTAGTGGGCTACGCCGTCGGAAATTTGTGCTTTACACTGGTATTTGATGCAGCGATGCGCGGTTGGCTGTCAGGGCTACCCTTGCTGGCAGCCGCCCTTGCTGTACGCTGCAGCCAGTCAGTGGTGATGTCCGCTACTAACCCGGGAACCGGGGCCTATGCTGCGGATTACAGCCAGCCTCAGCATCGCACCCGGACGCTGGCGAAACTGGGAACGGCGAATAGTCTCGGCATGATTATCGGACCAATTCTGGCAGGCGCACTCGCCGGCCTAGGCTTGCTCTTCCCATTGTACACCGCGACCGCTTTAGCCACCGTTGCGGTCATTGCTATCGCCTGCTTTTTGCCGGGCGATAAACCACTGTCGGGTATACACAAGGATCAAAAAAAATTGGCGTTACTCGATCCGCGAGTCCGCGCTCTGCTGCTCTGCTCGGCCACCGCGTTTACAGGCTTTGCGGGTATTCAGCAAACCCTTGCTTTTAGGCTACAAGACATGCTGTCGCTAACGGGGACAGAAACCGCACAACACATGGGCATCTGTCTTATGGCTGCCGCTCTCATGTCACTGACCATGCAATTAACCGTAGCGCAACGTTTCAACGGACTGCCGATTGTCCTGCTACGGTTTGGCGTGGGCATGATGTTACTCGGCTCGCTCATCGTTGCTATCGCCGGTTCTTTTCTGGGCATCCTCGCGGCCATGGCTTGTATGGGCGCTGGCTTGGGACTGGCGGCACCGGCTATTGCTGCCGGCGCATCGCTGGCAGTCACCCCTCAGGAGCAGGGTTCGGTCGCAGGTCTAGTCAATGCGTTCCCCGCAGCCGGCTTCGTCTTGGGTCCAACCATCTGTGGCACTCTCTACACCTTCAACCCCACCTACTCCGCATTAGGTGCAAGCGTCATGCTCACCATCGCACTGATGACGGCCCTGAGTGGCAGTGGATTTAGACGTCGAAATCGTTTTCGATAGCGGAGCGAATCGCCGGTGGAATGGCGGCCGCCTGCGCGCTGGCCTGATCGACAAACGCATGAGTGAATTGGCCTGTTGCTCGGGAGACCGTTTCGTCGCCAACAAAAACACCTATCTCCCAGGTCACTGATTTTTCGCCTAAACGAAGAATTCTCAGACCCAAATCCACCCGTTGGGGATACGCCACCGGCGTAAAATAATGACACCCAGAGGACACAACATAGCCAACGACAGAGTCGACGCCAGGGCGCATACCACCCGCCTCGATCAAGTATTGATTCACTACGGTGTCGAACCATGCGTAATAGACCACATTATTGACGTGCCCGTAGATATCGTTATCTGCCCAACGCGTGGGCACCGGGAAAAATCGCTGAAAACTCTCTCGTTGCGCAGGGGATGGACGAGTCATCGAAGCCCCGACCATGCTCGTTGATACAGTTTGAGAGCGTCGTTTTCAGTCACAGGCACCGGGTTATTGACCAGTAATCGCTGCTGCAACATGGCGTCTCGCGCCAGCAATGATAGATCCTCTTCCGGCACACCCGCGGCCTGTAAAGACCTCGGCAGTCCCGAATCGGCTATTAAGGTCTCAAACCAGTCGATAAAGCCGTCTACCGACAGTGCCACTGACCCAGGTAATTGCCCCGCCAGCTCAATATATTGCTCGCCCGCTACCGGGGCATTGAAGGCGAGCACACTGGGTAGCATGAGCGAATTACTCAAGCCGTGCGGTATGTGATAGTGCCCGCCTAAAGGGTAGGCAAGCGCATGAACGGCAGCGACGGGCGCGTTGGCAAAAGCCTGCCCCGCAAACAGTGCGCCAAGCAGCATGGCCTCCCTCGCTGCACTGTTGGTGCCGTCCGTGATAACCGTGTGTATATTGCCTGCCAGCAAACGGAGCGCACGCAGCGCGAGTGCATCCGATATGGGGTTCTTTTTGTGTTTCGTTGTGAACGCCTCGATAGCGTGTACCATGGCATCGATACCGGTCATTGCCGTCACCGCCCTGGGAAGCTCGAGCGTTAAACTGGCATCGAGCACCGCCACATCGGGCAGTAGGATTGACGAGCTAACACCGGCTTTTGTCGTCTCACCCGTAGTAATGATCGCCACCGGGGTGACTTCCGATCCGGTCCCGGCAGTGGTCGGCACCAAAATAAGAGGCAGGCGACCACCCCTGACCTGATCAACGCCATACATATCAGCTAACCGTTGATCCCCTGCGGCGAGTACCGCAATCACCTTGGCAACATCCATGGAGCTTCCACCGCCCACAGCAATCACGCCGTCACAATGCTGCTCACGAAGATCACTGAGGGCCGCCTCCACCACTGCTTCAGCAGGGTCTGCAGTCACGCCACTAAAGACGGAGACGTCAGGGCACTGGGGTATCATGGCCGAAACAACAGGACCGATAAGACCGATATCAACCAAGCCTGCATCGGTGACGAGTAACGGCTTGCGAACCCCTAATCGCTCACACAATGAGCCCAGCGTGAGGGCGCTATCTGCCCCCACGATGATCTCAGGTACGGTGTGGAAACTAAACGGCATCATGGGTCAAAGGTGAAGATCACTTTACCCTTGGCGCGCCGCTCCATCATCGCCGCATAGCCCCTGTGGTATTCCTCAATCGGGAATATGTCGGTGACCACAGGCTTGATCTTGCCCTCCTCAAACCACTGCCACAGCGTCGCTATGTTTTGCTGATGAACCTCAGGCTCCTCTCCCACAAACCGGCCCCAGAATACCCCCACAATTTGGCAACCCTTCAAGAGGGTTAAATTAAGCGCGATACTGGGTATAGGACCATTGGCAAAGCCCACCACGAGGAATCGGCCCTTCCATGCCATGGAGCGGACGGCAATCTCACTAAAATCTCCGCCGACAGGGTCATACACCACGTCGACACCGCGCCCACCGGTGAGGGTTTTAAGTCGACCTTTGAGGTCTTCAGTGCCGTAGTTAATCACCTCATCGGCACCCAGTTGTTTGCACAGTTCGAGCTTTTCGTCACTGCTCGCTGCAGCAATTACCTTGGCACCAAGGGCTTTACCCAGCTCTACCGCCGTACTACCAACTCCACCCGCCGCACCCAACACCAACAAGGTTTCACCTGGCTGGAGTTGAGCGCGCTGAACGAGGGCGTGATAAGAGGTAAAATAGGTGATGCCAATACCCGCCGCTTCGACCATCGACAGAGCCTTGGGTTTTGACATGAAGGTGTGCTCATTGGCAACGATAGCTTCACTAAAACTGCCGGCACCCGAGGCGTGAATCACTTCGTCACCTATCTGCCAGCGGGTGACTGCAGCGCCCACCGCCTCAACGACGCCGGCACATTCACCACCTGGGACAAAGGGTAAATCGGGCTGCATTTGGTACTTACCCTGAATAATCAACACGTCAGGAAAGTTGAGACCCGCCGCGCAAACCCGGATGCGCACATCGTGATCACCCAGTTCGGGCAGTACCCAGTCCGCGGTCAGGTCAAGCGTCTCGGGAAGACCGTGTTCTCGACATACCAATGCTTTGGTCATATCAGTAAACCTCAAACAAACCAGCAGCGCCCATACCACCACCCACACACATGGTGACCACCACATACTTGACACCGCGGCGCTTACCTTCCAGTAACGCATGGCCAATCATACGTGAACCGCTCATTCCATAGGGATGACCGACCGCAATAGCACCACCATTGACGTTGAGTTTATCGTTATCGATACCCAGCTGATTGCGGCAATGTAACACTTGTACTGCGAACGCTTCGTTCAGCTCCCACAAGCCAATGTCATCTACGCTCAGGCCATGTTGCTTGAGCAGTTTGGGGACTGCAAAGACGGGGCCGATGCCCATCTCATCAGGCTCACATCCGGCCACCGCCATCCCTCGATAGGCGCCGAGTGGCTGCAAACCCAGTTGCTCCGCCATCTTACTGTCCATGACAACCTGTGCGGCGGCTCCATCAGATAGCTGCGACGCATTGCCCGCGGTAATGGATCCCCCTTCAATCACCGTTTTCAACCCCTGTACACCCTCCAGGGTAGAGGCACGGACGCCTTCATCGCGACTCACCGTGACCTCGCCCTCTGACTGCTCACCCGTCTCTTTATCCCAAGTAATGCGATTGGCTGTCACGGATATAATTTCCGCGTCGTAAGCGCCCGCTTCGTAAGCCGCAGCTACCCGTAGCTGTGACTGCAAACCGTACTCGTCCATCGCATCGCGACCAATGTCATAACGCTTGGCTACCACTTCGGCGGTTTGGAGCATGGGCATATAAATATTTTTATGTAGGGCAACGAGCTCTTCGTCAACGACCCTATGGAGATTCATTTTGTCGTTTTGTACCAGAGAAATAGATTCGACTCCCCCTCCAACAACTACGTTCATGCCGTCGTACATAACCTGCTTCGCGGCGGTCGCCACCGCCATCAAACCCGAAGAGCACTGCCGATCTATCGTCATGCCCGATACGGTGACCGGCAAGCCAGCGCGCAGCGCACTATTACGTGCCACATTATGGCCCTGAGTGCCTTGCGGCATAGCGCAGCCAATGATGCAGTCATCGACCTGCGCCGGATCGATCCCGGCGCGCTCCACCGCGGCGCGCACCGCGTGCCCAGCCAGCGTGGGCGAGGGAGTGTTGTTAAAACTGCCGCGGAAGGCTTTGCCGATTGGCGTTCGAGCGGTGGAAACAATGACTGCTTCTTTCATGAGTTTACTCCTGAGTAGACGATTACATGGGTGCCAAGTCTTTCCTGTTAACGCGCTTTACGTCGCGATAGCTACGCCGGCGGATTACCCCTCGAGCGTTATCCCTTTACCTTGCGCTGCTTTTCCTACCATTTTGAAAGTCTGTTCAAAACCGGCTTGCAGTGGCGTTTCACCACCATTAGCAATCGCCTCCCAATGGGCTTCAAGACCCTCAGGCGTCTGCTCCGCTTCAGGCAGCCACATTCCGTCGGACTCGACGATTTTTGCCACCGCAAAAGACCCCGCTCCCGCCGCCAAAATCGTTCGCGTCGGCGCATTTTCAGAGACCAAAAACAACACCGCTGGCGTCACTGCTTCTGGCGTTAACAAACCAAAGGCTTGCGCCGACATAAGGCCCTCGGTCATGCGCGTACCTGCCGTTGGCGCCAACGCATTGGTGCGTATATTGTACTTAGCCCCCTCTTGGGCAAGGGTATTCATCAACCCCACGACACCCATCTTCGCAGCACCGTAATTCGTTTGCCCAAAGTTGCCATACAAGCCGCTGGACGAGGTGGTCACGACGATGCGCCCGTACTCTTGCGCTTTCATAATATCAAACACCGCTTTGGTACAATACACCGTACCCATGAGATGAACATCGACCACAAGTCGGAAATCATCCATGCTGACTTTGGTAAAACTTTTATCCCTCAAAATCCCCGCATTGTTAACCAAAATGTCTATTCGACCCCAGCGATCCATGGTTTTTTGCACCATGTCTTGCACTTGATCAAAGTCAGCGACATTGGCGGGGTGCGCCATTGCTTCGCCACCGAGGGCAGTAATCTCTGCGACCACAGCGAGCGCTGCATCACTATTGGAGCCTTCACCTGATACGGAGCCCCCCAGGTCATTAACCACCACTTTGGCACCGCGCTTTGCCAGCTCAATAGCATGGCTGCGACCAAGGCCATTGCCTGCGCCGGTGACAATGGCGATTTTGTCATCATATCGAATCGTCATCGTGTTTTTCTCCCCCTCGTTAACTGCTGATTAGCCTAAAATACTCATACCAAGCCACTCGGCGTAGACCGCCGGCGTCTCTTCGCCCTCAATCTCCACGGTGATATTTTGCTGCGTTAACAAGCGCTTATCGTCTTTGCGTTCCACACTCGCCAACTCAACATGGGCTCTGACTCGCTTTCCTGCCCGCACTGGCGCTAAAAACCGCACCTTGTTGAGACCATAATTAACACCCATTACCATCCCTTCGGGATGGACTGACACGCTCTCACACAGTTTGACCAACATTGATAGGGTTAAAAATCCATGCGCTATGGTTCCACCGAACGGCGTTTGAGCCGCAGCCTCTTCATTAATATGAATAAACTGATGGTCTTCGGTGCAATCTGCGAAGGTGTTGATTCGCTCCTGCTCGAGGGTGACCCAGTCGCTAACACCGAGTTTCGTCCCTGCCATCTGCTCCAGCGCTTCTGGCGCTACTGTTTTGAACGTCATTGCTGTGTCCTCCTAAAAAAGTGATTGAACTGGGCATGATCCATGCCTAGCCATCGCGAAATGTTGCCGGCTAGTCACGGTGAGTCGTCGCATATCGCTTGAGCTCATGGCGACCAACGACCATACGATGAACCGCATCGGGACCGTCTGCCAAACGTAGCGTTCGCTGCCCCGACCACATAGCGGCCAACGGCGTATCTTGAGATACGCCAATGCCACCGTGCATTTGAATAGCCTCATCGACGATCTTGAGCGTCATATTGGGGACGACAGTTTTAATCATCGAAATCCAAATACGCGCCTCTTTGGCGTCTACGTTGTCCATCATCCACGCGGTTTTTAAGGTCAGTAATCGCGCCTGCTCGATGGACATCCGCGCATCGGCAATGATGTCAATATTAGCGCCCAGTTTCGCGAGAGGACGGCCAAAAGCCTCCCGGGTTGTTGCACGCTCGCACAGCAATTGCAGGGCGCGCTCGGCGGCGCCAATGGAGCGCATGCAGTGGTGAATCCGTCCGGGGCCTAAACGGCCTTGTGAAATTTCAAACCCACGGCCCTCACCGAGAATCATATTGTCTTTGGGTACGCGGACGTCGTTTAAGCGTAGGTGCATGTGTCCATGGGGCGCATCATCCATGTTAAACACGGTGAGGTGACGAAGAATATCAACGCCGGGCGTGTCCAGGGGTACTAAAATTTGACTTTGTTGCTGATGCTTTGGGGCATCGGGGCTGGTTTTAACCATACAGATCATAATCTTGCAACGCGGGTCTCCCGCTCCAGAAATCCAGTGTTTTTCACCGTTAATCACCCATTCATCACCCTCAAGAACCGCTCGAGTAGCAATATTGGTGGCATCTGAAGAAGCCACCGCTGGTTCAGTCATGCCAAAACATGAACGAATCTCGCCGGCGAGGAGTGGCGCTAGCCATTGCTGTTTTTGGGACTCACTGCCGTACTTGTGCAGGACCTCCATGTTGCCGGTATCCGGCGCTGAACAGTTGAACACCTCTGCGCCCAAATGACACTTGCCCATCTCTTCTGCCAAGTAGGCGTATTCGACCGTGTTCAGGCCCGAGCCTTTGTCGCCGGTGAGAAAGAAGTTCCATAGCCCGCGCTCCTGCGCACCCGCTTTCAGCTGCTGAAGAATGTCTGTCTGACGCTCGGAGAATTCCCAGGGACTACCGGTGCGCAGCTCTTGGAAAAACTCCGCCTCTAGCGGCATTACGTCATCGCTAATGTAAGCACGCACTTGCTCAAGCAAGGGCTCAAGTCGCGCTGAGATACCCAGATCCATAACTGACATCCTGTGTGTAAAGGGAGAAAAAAGGGCTAGGACGGGGCCATGCGCCCAGCTTTCGAACATACAGTATGTTTTCTTTACACTCAAGTATGTGATCGGCGGCGGCAGGTATCGCCACTGCTTGCTCTCACTACACCGCCTTTTTGTCACTGCCCTCGCACAGGAGTGACCCGGCGCTCCCCGATAGCACACCTTGATTCCCAGGCGGTAAACACATAGGGATCTACGGCGCAGATTCGCCAGGTGTTAGTTCACTAAAGGAAACCCAGCGGGTTGTCGCTACAGCTTCTTAGCAGGTTTTTACTTGGCGGGAAATGCACAAGTGCTACCTTGAGGGTCTCAGGACCAATACCTGATTTCTTATAGCCACCGAATGCTGCATGGGCTGGATAGGCGTGATAACCGTTCATCCAAATGCGGCCCGCCTTGTCGAGCCAACAAAATGATTGCATTTTGCTGCGCGCTTTGCTACGCTTTTTGCGTTATAGCCATGATAACAACCTTACTGAAACGGCACCCCTCGTGAAAGCGGGGCTCGCAAAGTCTCTGGCCTAAGGGCGAACACGCCTAGGGCAGCAGGACCACCAACAAGGAGCTCGACATGCTAAAGCAAACCTTTGGTGCCACCAGCCTGTTACTCGCTGGGTTATTCGCTACTACAAGTTACGCGCAAACCCTCGACGACCTACCTGAATTAACACTCCCCGGCGCAGTAAAAGCTGAGCAAGCAATTACGGCGATTGGCAATCGGCTGCCCACATGGGCTGCCACCTACGATATGAGTGTTGCCGAATTCGCTCGAACATTGCGCGACGATGACCATGCTTTTCTCGACACCCGCGGACGCCTGTACTTCACCGAACCCGACGCGGACCTCATGCCCAGTGCCAATGCTGACCTACATGGCAGCGCGTTGTACCCGCTCTCGCAAACGTTTTTACTGGAAAGCCGGCCTGAGTCAGCGCGTACACTCTATCTTGATTTTGACGGGCATACATTGGTCAATACCGGTTGGAACACGAGTGCCGGACTGGACGTTATTGACGCGCTAGCATGGTCCCGCGACGGTGACAGAAGCTCTTTCAATGACACCGAACTCGCGGATATTCAGACCATATGGCGTCGGGTAGCCGAAGACTTTGCCGCCTTTGATATCAATGTCACCACACGGTTTCCAGGGGAAGATGCTCTTATTCGGAATACTAGCAGTGACCCTTACTTCGGCACCCGTGTATTAGTCACCCCCAACACCTTCTACAGCTGCAGTTGTGGTGGGGTCGCCTATGTGGGTACTTTCGATTACATCGGTAGCGACAGATATCAGCCAGCCCTAGTGTTCAACAGCTCGGTGGTAGGAATCGCCGAAGCGGCCTCCCATGAAGCTGGTCATAATCTTGGCCTCAGTCACGACGCAACGAGCACTGCGGGTTATTACACGGGACACGGCTCAGGAGCAACCAGCTGGGCGCCCATCATGGGGGTAGGCTACAACCGATCGGTCGTTCAATGGAGTAAAGGCGAGTACAACGACGCAACCACGACCCAAGATGACTATCAGGTAATGCATAACAACCTGCTTGGGGTGAGCGCGGATGATCATGGCGACGGCGCAGTAACGGCAACCACCCCTGCTAGCAACAGTGACGGCGCCATCAGTCACTTTGTCGCTGGGGGTGTTATTGAGACTCCGGCGGACGTTGATGCTTTTACCTTCACTGCCGGAGCGGGTGCACTTTCTATTGCGGCTCTACCGAGCGCCGTGTCACCAAACCTCGATATTGGTCTCACGCTTATCGATAGCGCTGGCAATACCGTTGTCAGTGTCAATGATGAGACTGTTCTGGAAGCCAACCTTGATGCCGACTTGGCCGGCGGGCAATACACCCTGCTGCTAGCGGGGGTCGGTAAAGGCGAGCCACTGGCAACGGGCTACACGGATTACGGCAGTTTGGGCAGCTACCAAATCACTGCCCAATACGTCGATGACGCTAACTTAGTGACGCCAACTGCCACCATAAGTTCAGACTACGCGCCAGATTTTGCACCTTTAACGGTGAATTTCGACGGCAGCTCATCGACCGATGCCTCTAGCTGGCAGTGGAGTTTTGGCGATGGCAGTCAGGCGTCAGGAAGCACCGCCACCCACCGCTATGACTATGCGGGTGCATTCACCGCGACACTAACCGTGGTAAGCGAAACCGGACTGGTTGATCGTAGCGAGATGGTGATCGATGTGATTAATCAGCCGCCCTTCGCTCAAGGCACTATTGATAGTGCGGGTGGCGAGCTGCCATTGTCTGTCAATGTGAGCGATGGAGGTAGTTACGACGTTGACGGCACTATCGCATCACTGCTGTGGGATTTTGGCAATGGATTTACCTCTGCCAATACGACCGCCAGCCATAGCTACCAGCAGGCGGGAGAGTATCTGGTAACCCTTACTGCGACGGATAATCTTGGTGCACAGACTACTGCAGTCATCGGAACTATTGTCGTCACTGCGCCGGCCTTTGTGGATAGCGTGGCGAGCAGCGAGACGTCAATCGCGGGCTCCGTCAACGGGGACTACACTCGCACCCATATTACCGATGGCAATACTCAGGTCATCCGCGAGAGTGAATCGGGGGGTAAGCCCAGCAATCGCTACAGCTATGCCGAGCACGAGTGGCAGGTCAATGTGCCTCAAGGGGAATCCCGTATTGAGGTATGGGGATCGCAAACTGCTTCCGTAGACAACGACCGTTTTATTGCGTCTTGGTTCATCGGTAACCAGAGCGGTGTAATAGGTGAATTTGGCACGACAGGCGCTGCCCTTAATGTGGCAGGTATTGCCCAGAGTGGCGGGCAACTCACGATCAAAGTAGCCGATAGCGACCGCACGCGAGGCAGCCGCAGCCTCGATAGTGTCTTCATCGATAGCATCGTTGTGGTCACTGACACTACCGTGGATCCCGGTGCTGGAGGCGGGGGCGATAACAGCAGCAATGTTGACCTCGCGCTGGTATCGACTTACAAGCAAAAGGGTGAAAACCGCGTTGACCTGTCTTGGCAAGGTAGTGGGAGCGAGTACCAAATTCTTCGTGATGGCATCTCACTGGGTACCACCACCAGCAATAGCTTCACCGACAGCAGCTTAGGCAAAGGTGGCATGACTATCCGCTATCAAGTGTGTAACGAAAACGCTGACTGCTCTAACACCTTGACAGTAACGTTTTAAACAAGCGGCTAGCAATGGCTGGACACAGCCTGTATCGATGTCGTTCACGGGCAATCTACCCGTGAACGACAACATTAAGTCGCAAACACGTCTACGAAGCACCCTTGACAACAACGACCCACTGCCGGTATCCATTGTTGTGCATGTATCGCTATTTTCGATCAGCTTTTATAACTAATTCCATTGGCTAACAGCCGCAACCGTCGGTATTCTACGGGGAGTACTTAGCAGTGTGGCAGGGATCGCATCAACACCTTGTGCGACCGGCTCACTGTCCCATCCGAAATAATGCAGGAGAGAAGGCAGATGTTGGCCACAAAAAAAATATTGATTGCCGCAATGGCTCTGATAAGTGCCGTGTCGGCGTCGAGCTTCGCAGAAAATACCTTCACCAAAGAACCCAGTTTTTGGTGGCCCGAGCGCATTGACTTATCCCCCCTGCGTCGACAGAGTCCCGAATCGAATCCCTATGGCGCTGACTTCAACTATGCCGCCGCCTTCGCCACGCTCGACCTCAGCACGGTCAAGGATGACATCCGTAACATTCTTACCCGCTCACAAGATTGGTGGCCTGCCGACTACGGACACTACGGTCCGTTTTTTATCCGCATGGCATGGCACAGTGCCGGCACCTACCGAGTGGCAGACGGACGCGGTGGAGCGGGTGGCGGTCAACAGCGCTTCGAGCCACTCAACAGCTGGCCGGACAACACCAACCTCGACAAAGCTCGTCGTCTACTGTGGCCCGTCAAGCAAAAATACGGTAGCAAACTATCCTGGGCCGATCTGATGGTATTGGCCGGCAATGTGTCCTTGGAAGATATGGGCTTTTCCACTTTTGGCTTTGCTGGCGGTCGCAGCGATGATTGGGAACCGGACCTAGTCTATTGGGGGCCCGAAACGGCCATGCTCGCCGATGAGCGCTATGAGGGTCAGCGAACGTTAAAAAAACCACTGGCGGCGGTTCAGATGGGACTCATCTACGTCAATCCCGAGGGCCCAAACGGCACACCCGACCCTGCCCTAGCGGCCAATGATATTCGCGAAACCTTTGGTCGTATGGCAATGAACGACGCAGAAACGGTAGCGCTCATCGCCGGCGGTCATACCTTTGGCAAGGCCCACGGAGCGCATAAGCCTGGAGACTGCATGGACGTTGAGCCGGCAGCAGAAAGCATTGATCAGCAGGGGATGGGTTGGAACAATCGCTGCGGCAAAGGACATTCAGAAGACACCATCACCAGTGGGCTGGAGGGGGCATGGACTGCGACCCCCACCCGATGGAGCATGATGTACTTGACCAACCTTTTTGCTTACGACTGGGAGATGACAAAAAGCCCCGCAGGCGCCACGCAATGGGTGCCTAAAGAGGGCAAGGCTGCCAACACGGTCCCCGATGCTCACCTAGCCGGTGAGCGTCATGCACCCATAATGTTTACCACTGATCTTGCGCTGACCGCCGATCCTGCCTACCGTGCGATCTCTGAGCGCTTCCTCAGCAATCCCAAAGAGTTTGAGGACGCTTTTGCCCGAGCGTGGTTTAAGTTGACCCACAGAGATATGGGCCCTCGAGCGCGTTACGTCGGCACCGATGTGCCTGCGGAAGTCCTACTGTGGCAAGATCCCCTGCCGGACGTGGATCATGCACTACTTGATGATAACGATGTTGCCGCCCTCAAAAGCGCCATTCTTAACAGCGATCTGACAGTACCGGAACTGGTACGAACTGCATGGGCATCGGCTGCCTCCTATCGCGATAGTGACAGACGCGGCGGTGCTAACGGAGCACGCATAAGACTGACCCCGATGAAAGACTGGTCGGCCAACAATCCCTCCGAGCTGGCACGTGTGATCAGCGGTTTGGAAGCCCTCCAAGCGGATTACAACGAGGCGCAGTCATCGGGCAAGCGGGTATCATTGGCTGATCTCATTGTTCTCGGGGGCGCTGCCGCCATCGAGCAGGCAGCCGCAGCCGCAGGTCACGACGTTGAGGTACCCTTCACTCCGGGGCGAACAGACGCCAGTCAGGACATGACAGACAGTCAGTCTTTCGCGGTACTAGAACCCACCGCCGACGGCTTCCGTAATTTCTATGACGCCGATCGGACCTACCTACCGCCTGTTCGAGCCATGATCGATAAAGCCAACTTGTTGAGCTTAAACGTGCCAGAAATGACTGCCTTGGTCGGTGGTTTACGGGTGCTAGGTGGCAATGCCGATGGCACCGACTACGGGGTGTTTACGGATGCCGTGGGTACACTGAGCAATGACTATTTCATCAATCTGTTGGACATGTCTACCCAGTGGTCACCGTCAAGCGAATTCGCCGGCGCTTATGTGGGTGTCGACCGGGCAACAGGCGAACGAAAGTGGACCGCAACGCCCGTTGACTTAATGTTTGGCTCGAGCTCTGAACTGAGGTCGGTCGCTGAAGTGTATGCATCGAGTGACGGCGAGAGGACATTTATCGCTGACTTTGTCGGCGCGTGGACGAAGATCATGACCAATGACCGCTTTGACCTAGAGGCCATTGCTACGCCTCGCTCGGGCATGGCGTCGCGCTAAGCACGCCCACAAGGAGCCAACCTAGCCCGGTATTGACCGGGCTTTTTTTTGCCTGACATGCAGATAGCGATGCTATTTGCCCAAGCACCCTCGTTAGTCGTAACGATCTTTTAAGACAACGAACGACAGCATCAGCAGCAGAGCACTGAAGGGCAGTGCCAGATAGATACCACTAATGCCGGTCAGGTCTTGCACAGTGACCTTACCAAAATTCAGCGGTTCTATTAAAGCGCCTTCAATATACGGAAAGGCAAAGGAAAATAGCAGGGCCCCTAGCAACCCGCCCAACACCGTAAAGATTGCATCCGCTTTGCCTTCTGCTGCACCGACGATACAGGTACCGGGACAATAGCCCGATACCGCCCAGCCGATACCAAAGACGACGCCACCGATGGCAACACCGCCGACGTAAGCGGGCTTGATGCTCATATTTGCTAATCCACCCAGGTCCAGCAAATACACGCCTAAAGTACCCACGCCAATAGCGGTACACATCAGTTTTATAATCAGCATATCTTTGAGCAACAAGGTGCCTAAAATACGCCGGTAACTGCTTGCGCCCCCCATAAAAAGAATGGCGCCAAATGCACACCCAATCAAAAAGCCAATTGTCATTAACTGCATGTGCTTAACCCCGCTGCCGATACAAAAGATGGGCCATTGCGATGGCCGACCCAAAAGTGAAAATAGCAAAGATAAAAGAACTCAGCGCTAACTGTGACATGCCGCTAATCATATGCCCGCTGGTACAGCCTCCAGCTAATCGAGCACCAAAGAGGAGTAACGCTCCGCCAAAAAAAGCCGCAGCAAAGCGTTTTTGGCGCGATCCACCAAACACCGCCTCCCACATCTTTGGCATAGAGCCTTTATCGACCTCGGGTTGCCTGCTCTTGAACACACGGGACGTCAACAAGCCGCCGACAAACATGCCGAATACCAGCATCCAGCCGTAGCCAATGCCCCAGGCTTCTTTCTCCCCATATTTAGCAAGATAAACGTTCTTTTCCGTCGCCTCGGGCGCCACCGCATGCATGACAACCGCGTCGGTAACGACAAATTGTGTGGAGACTCCGAGTGGCTTTACCAGAAATGTCGCAAGGGTCAATAATAGTCCAAGGGACACTCCCGCCACTTTCCACGAAATAATGGCTTTTTGTTCCTGCATAAGCACGTACTCCTTTGTTCCCCTAGCTAGGTTAACTAGGGCTTAGTTACTATAAATAACTATTAAGAATAAGCTTATGCTATTTTTACAAATAAGGCTAGTGGCTAAAAACCTGCGGTCATCGACATGCCATTAGTGGTCACCAGAAGGGCGCCGCCGCTCGTAGGGCTTTTTGCCGGGAGCTCCCGACAGTGCTCGGATGACAAAACGGCTGTCATCTTTGTCAGGCTCGACATCTGCAGTGGTATCTGGCTCAACGACAGGCATTGGCGATTGACGTCCATAACGTCCAGACAGCGACTTCATACAGGCAGCGCTCGCAGTGCGCCGAGTAAGGCTGGCCATGTCGTCGCTCCAACGGTGACCCATCGCCACTCTGACTTCGGCCTCGGTAGCGGCAACAACGTTGGTACAAATCGCCTCCTCCGCCATTGACATGACTGACAGGGGAATCAGGGTGATAGCTAAGTAGGGTAAACGCATAACATTCTCGCTTGACTATAATGAACAAAAAATCGAGTAAAAGCGTCGCACACTCTCACGGCGATGTATCGCGCTTTTTTGGTGCGCGAGTGCGCCAAAAGGGGTTGTGCGCATTGATGAGAGGCTCTGTGCGTTCATCAAAATGACGGGGTTAAAGCCCCCTATTTATTTAAAATCAGTAACTTAAAAAAAGTGGCACGTCGCTTGCATTTGTCTTGACGGGCGTGTGGGACTAAGCCGCCGACGGTTCCCCAGTCGGCACCCCCACACAGTTTTTGCTTTAAACATTACGTTTATGAGGAATCACTATGTACACACTGCAACGCAACGCGCTTACAGTAAAAAGTTTATTAGCCACCACTGCGCTGGTTGGAAGCGCCCTTGCAGCGCCATTGCATGCGGGGGAGTGGAGTGCCAACGCCTCCGTGACCAACAACTACATTTGGCGTGGTTTGACTCAAACCGAAAACGAAGCCGCTGTTCAAGGAGGCATCGATTACAGCCACGAGAGCGGTTTTTATGCGGGGACATGGACATCCAACGTTAACTATGGCGCGGGGGATGTCTATTCCTATGAGCACGATATCTACGCAGGTTTTGCCTTCAACACCGGTGACATCAGCTGGGATATAGGCTATCTGTACTACAATTACGACAAAGAAGCTGAGTTTGACTTTGGGGAAATCTATGGCTCAGTGGCTATTGGTGGCTTCAGTGCGACCCTATCTGTGCTGGCCAATACTGAGGCAGACGAAACGTCACCAGACCAAGACTTTGGGTTTGGTGAGGCCTACTACGGATCTCTAGACTATGGCTTCACCGTCGGTAACGGGCTGGACGTCGGCGTACATTTGGGCTACCACGATGGCGATTTTGCTGAAGCATTTAACGGTAATGCTGAAGGTTATTTTGACTACAACGTCAGTGTCAGCAAAGACGGCTTCTCGTTCATGATCAGTGATACCAACGTCAAAGGCGCTGCCGCTGAAGGGGGTTACGACAACGATCAGATGAAGTTCGTCGTGGGTTACGCGGTTGATATTTCACTGTAAGGCAACTCCTCGCTGACGTCGACCTCAGCGAACAGTGGATGCGAAAAGACTCGCCAAGGCGGGTCTTTTTTTATGTTCATTTTTTGCTAGCGTGTTCCAAGGATGCAGTAGTGGCTAGCAACGCATTTCCGTACCGATCGGTTTGGAATATCTATCTCTACACTCGCCAGATCGCAGTCATTGCTGCATTATTGTCGATGGTACTCAATGGCGAACTAACCGCCAGTGGGCCCGCCTATCCTCCCAGACAGTGAGTGCTTCTATGACCGACATCAGTAACAAATGCCTATGGATCACCGGCGCTTCATCGGGCATTGGTGCTGCTTTAGCAACAGCGGCCAGTGCTGCGGGAGCTCAGGTCATCCTCTCAGGGCGGCGTACCGAGGCCTTGAGCGACGTTGCCAAGACGCTCGCAGGACCCTGCTTAATACTACCTTTTGAGGCCACAGATTACCCCGCGCTTGACGACATTACTGCGCGAGCCTGGGCGTGGCAGGGTCAGGTGGATGTGCTCATCAACAACGCCGGCGTTAGCCAACGTAGCGTGGCTGTCGATACCGCCCCTGAGGTTTATCAACAGATGCTGAATATTGATTTACTGGCACCCATTTGGCTGACTCAGCTGCAACTGCAGCGGATGGTCACCGCGGGGGGCGGTCACATTGTCGCGATCAGCTCTCTTGCGGGTCGAATTGGCGCGCCACTGCGAACTGCCTATTGCGCTGCAAAACACGGTTTACTCGGCTATATGGATGCACTGCGTTGTGAAGTGGAAACTCTACACAATATTCGCGTCACTACCGTATTACCTGGCTCTGTGGCAACTGACGTGTCACGCAACGCATTGACCGGCGATGGCTCACGACGAGGAGGCTCTGACGATGTCATCGACGGCGGTGATCATCCCATGGATTGTGCTCGCGCAATTCTAGCGGCCATTAGCGCCAACACGCCTGAGCTCATCTTTGCGAAGGGTAATGAGCTAGCACTCACGCAACTCCGCCACGACGATCCAGACACTTTTTTTACCACCGCGGCGGGTTATGGGGAAAAGACCGTCAGGGCATTTAACACCGAATGCTAACAACAATACTGGCGCGCAGCCCCCACTATTATTAGGCCGCCCTTAACGCTCTACCCAGCCGTTGCTGACCAAGCATTGACGAGGCTTTGCCCTCACACCAAGCAAGCTGACCGGCAATCCATACCCGATCAACGATACCCTCAGATCGGTTGACCATTTGTGGGTGATCAAACACTTCCCGGTGTTCAATTTGGCGGGTTCTGTCCGGCTCCCAATCATCTAAGGCACTCGGATTTATCAACACCAGATCCGCTTGCTTACCGGTTTCAATCGATCCAGCATCAATCCCGAAAAACTCGGCGGGCTCCCGTGTCAACCGTCGCACCATGCGCGACACGGTCTCCTCATTACGAGCTCGTGCTAACTTCAATGACATAAGGTTGGCATCAAAAAATGCCATATTGGTAATATGTGCGCCAGAGTCGTTAAATCCTGGCATTGCCGCTTCATGGAGGAGTAAGTCTAGCGTGGCGCGATTACCGACATTTCCGACGTCCGCATAAAAGCGGAACTGTTTGTCATATTCACGCATGAGGTGGATCATGAAATCCGCATCGCTGTCAAAGCATGCCGGAGTGAGTTCAAACGCGTGACGCTCTTCGTCGCTCCGGGCGTGCGCTTCTCCACCTGACTTGTAGGCCTCTACCCTGGCCATCACCTGCGCAAAGGTTTCACCATTCCACTCAGGGACAGGCGCACCGTCAAAAACCAATAACTGGGGATCGCGAATAACCAAGCTGTCCGGCAAGCCTATGCGCGCTTTCCAGCTAGCCAGGTCATTGCCTGTTCGACCGTGCCGCCACTCCTGTCGAAAACGCGTTTGCCACTCCGGATCATCCAGTAATCGAAGACGCCCTTCTCGATCATCATATTCTTTAGCAATGAGCTCCGCTCCCGCACTCATCTCCTCAAATAGCGGACTCACAATACCGTCAGACCAAACTCGGAAGTTAGTGCCCAAGGCTTGAAAATGTAAGCGACCCTTTAACAGCCAAGAGTTAAGTAAGCGGGCATAATTTAAAAACAGCTTGCCCGTCTTGGGAGCCACCGCCATTTCCATCGCTGACAGCGCTGACGTTTTTAAGGTCTTACCAAATAGCCGCCCGCTGGTCAGGGTAAAATACGCGAAAGCCATGAGTTTGTTTTCTATGATTGGCGTGGTCTGCCAGACCCGATCGTTATTACGAACAACCTTTAACAGGCGCTTGAGCTCACCAAAGCTGGCAAACTGCGTGGGAATTCGCTTATCCGTATTGGGTGCGTTGGACAAATAATGGAACGGCAGACCATCGGTGCTCATGCCAATATACCCTTGGACCATGGCATCCTCTAACAGCGATTCCATATGCTGAAGCTCTTCCTCGGTGGGCGCTCGACTCACACTATCTTGCAAGCCCATTGCTTCAATACGCAGCATCGAGTGAGGCACAAAAGCAGCCATATTCGGGCCTAAAGCAATGTTATCGAAGTGGTCAAGATAATCACCGGTATTATCCCAAGAGATCGCATCGGCACACTGGCGCAAAATTTTCTTGGGAATATTTTCCACCCGAGTAAAGCAGTCAATAATAGGGTCTTGATCACCCTGCTGTTGGCGGCCAAAACAGGTGCCTAAACTACAATTTCCCACTAACACCGTCGTGGTTCCATGCCTCACCACCTCGGACAAACCGGGCGAGACATCAACCTCTAAATCCAAATGGGTATGAATATCAAGCAACCCTGGCAGCAACCACTGCCCCTCAGCATCCACGACCTCGCGGGCTACGGCCCTAGGGAGATCGCGGCCTCGCGCCACCACCTTGCCGTCCTTGATCGCAATGTCTTCAATGACCGCTGGATCGCCTGACCCGTCAAACAACGTGGCGCCCCGAATCAATACATCCCACTGTTCTGTCATCACTCGCTACCCTTTTGCTATTCACTGACCTAGTTGTACTTGGATTCGTTCACTCCGACCACTCTGTGCGCAGTATAGCGAAGCCGCAGTGCCGATCTTTCAGCGGCTCGGCCATGCAGCCGTACAACCGCTTACCCTCGAGTTCACTTGACGTCATGATAAATATTTTGGACGTCTTCACAGGCGTTGAGCAAATCCAATAGTTTCTCGAATTGCTCACTCTCATCATCATTAAGAACCGTTTCGCCCTTAGGGACGAATTGAATCTCATCTATCTCAAACGCTAGCTCAGGATAGGCCTCAGTCAAGGCGTTACGCGTTCGGGCATATTCGGTGTGGGGTGCAATCACGGTGAGCAGTTGCCCATCGCTTTCGACTTCGGTGACGTCGATATCGGCCATCAACAAGGTCTCCAAGACGTCGTCTTCTTCGCCGGCGAATACAAACACGGCAGCATGATCAAACATATGCGCGACTGTACCTGGGGTACTAATTTTACCTTTCCCTTTGGTAAAGGCGGGGCGTACGTCACCGATAGTTCGATTAACGTTGTCGGTGAGGCACTCCACCAACACCATGCAGCCGCCAGGGCCAAACCCTTCATAGCGCGCAGTCTGAAAATCCTCACCGACCCCTGAGTTAGCCTTGTCCAGTGCTTTTTCAATGACGTGAGTGGGCACCTGATCTTTTTTTGCCCGATCGATGAGCGCACGTAACGATAAGTTGGCGCTCAGATCTGTGCCACCCGCTTTTGCCACGACATAGATTTCACGACTATATTTGGAATAAATAGACGTTTTGACGGCCGCGGTTTTGGCCATAGACATTTTGCGGTTCTGGTACGCACGCCCCATTACTCAACTCCGATAATCGTCTTGATGGTCGAAGTTTAGCTTCTTGAGGGAAACTTTGCTTGCCGCTGTTACTCGGGGGTGATTCACACTATTCTCAGGCTGCCACTAACAAACGGTTTACCGGCACAGGCAACGGTGGGCCTTGTTTTGGGCGGCGGGAAGATCCCTGAGCAGACATAGCAACGACCCGGGCGATAAAGGGCAACGCTGAATGCCATCACTGCCGGCATTAATCGTGCTCCAAAAACCGGCGCGTCAGGGCGTGGTAACGGACTGGAAACAGCCGAGCGAACAGATGCATTAGCTTTGCGTCGCGTCCTATAAGAATCTGCGGCTTGGACTGCGCCACCCCCTTTAGGATCACGGCAGCTGCTTGCTGGGGGGTCGTGGAGGCGTATTGCTTAAACTGCTCATCACGCTGCTCGGGGGTAGCCCACGCATCTTGTCCATCGGCGCGCGCTCGGCGGGCAATGTTGGTCGCTATGCCGCCAGGGTGTACACAGCTCACCCGGATAGACGTATCATAATATTCAGCAACGAGCGATTCTGTAAAGCCACGCACGGCAAATTTAGCCGCATTATAGGCCGACTGGGTGGCTATACCGACCATACCAAAAATAGAGGACACGTTAACCAGATGCCCTACTGGCGCTCGGGTTAGCAACGGCAGGAAAGCCCTCGAGCTCCAAACAACCCCCCAAAAATTAACGCCCATTAACCACTGATAATTATCTTCAGTGGCATCCTCAAATAACGCCGAATAAGCGACTCCAGCATTGTTAAATACCGCATCAATAGCCTGAGTATGCTGGCTAATTTCGTCAACCCACGCGTCGATAGCCTGCTTATCGCCACAGTCAACCACCCTGAGATGGACGGGGGCTGACTGTGCATCTAATTGACTGTATGTGGCCTGCAAACGCTCATCGCTGATATCACAGAGCCACAGTGCACAGCCTTCCGCATTGAGCTGCATGGCCAACGCTCGACCGATACCATCCCCCGCTCCCGTCACTGCCGCAGATTTACCCTCAAAGTAGTGTGTCATTGCATGGTCCTCTCGATTCTAAAATGGCCCTGACAGTCGCCCCTATCCATAATAAACGAGGCATCTTAGCAGGCGTCAATAATGCCTGGTCGCTCCCTGGCGCACGCATGAGTGACCCTGTCACTCGCTTCGGTATGGGCTGATTCGTCAGTGTTATTTCGGTCATATGACTTGCCATTGACTATGAGGCCAGAAAAATAACACCCTTTGACGATTTAATCTTTTGTTTGTTACCTTAAACGCCCGCCTTTTGAGCGGCAAACGAGCACCGTTACCATGGACCTCAGCGATTTTCTCTCGGCAAACGATATCAAAGCATTCACCCAGCGCAGTGATGGCATGGGCCTGTACATGGTGGCCTGTAATTGGCTAATGATTCTGCTGATATTCGCGTTGGTTGCCCTGTGGACGCATCCGATAACGGTAGCCCTTGCCATTGTTCTCCTCGGCGGACGACAGTTGGGGCTGGCCGTCTTAATGCATGAGGCGGGGCACAACACCTTATTTAAAACCCCGTTCCTCAACCAATGGATCGGCCAATGGGTCTGTGCGTTACCCGTATTGGGTGACTGCACGCGGTACGCCGCTTCGCACCGAGAGCACCATCGGACAGTGGGCAGCCACGCCGATCCGGACCTCCCTAACTACCAGCACTACCCCATCGACAAAGCGAGTTTTAAACGCAAACTCTTACGCGATGTGTCCGGAAGAACAGGGATTAAATTACTTGTTGGCTTGGTCACCGGTGGGGGTCGTAGCATCATGATGCGTGCGGGTGAAAAAACAGCCATCGCCCATGGCATCCTTGTCAATGTCGGCTTGTTTGCGCTGCTACTGCTGGTGCAACACCCCTCGCTATATGGCTTGTGGGTGGTAGCCTATTTAACCACCTACCCCCTGTTTGCCCGAATTCGACAGGTGGCTGAACACGGTGCGGTCGACAACCTATTTGCTGCCGATTCACGACTCAACACTCGCACAACGCTACCCCGCTGGTATGAACGCATCGTGTTATGCCCCAACTACGTCAACTACCACCTCGAGCATCATCTATTAGCGAGCGTACCGTGTTACCGATTACCCAGGTTGCATCAGCATTTGCTGAACAGAGGCTTTTTCACGGAACACCCCCAATCACGGGTTTATGGTTATTGGGGGGTACTCAAACAGGCGGTGCCGGAGTTGGGCTCAGCAACCATTCCTGCGGCTTGACGGGTACGTCAGTCGCTTGCCCCGCGGGCAGTCGGCCAACGAGGGATAAGCCTGGGGGTAACGGCAACATAGGCCTGATACTCAGGATCATCGCCCCACTGACGCGCCGCTTTGGCGGCTAGTGATGGAATCCCGCTAATGCGGGTCAGTAAAAGAACCACGAAAATGGGCGAAATCAACGTCAGCCACTGACCTCCTGAAAAGGTCGGTAGCGCGGTAACCGCAACGCCCCACCACAATAAGATTTCTCCACTGTAATTTGGGTGCTGACAGATCGACCACAAGCCGCTGGCGATGAAGCGTTGCGCCTTGGCGGGATCACGGCGGAACTGAGTTTTCTGATAATCTGCCATCGCTTCAAACAGTAACCCTGTGCACCACATCAGCACACCAATAATCGATACGATCTCTATCGGTTCGCTGACACCCCCTAACATGGCTGTCAGCGCCGCCGAACTCGTCAAAGAAATCCACAAGCCTTGCAGATTCCACACAAGAAAGAATCGCGCGGGAGAGCGCTTAATCTTACGAAACCGTTGGTCCTCGCCAACCTCACGAATGCGTAGAAACAAAAATGACCCCAAGCGGAGGGCCCAAATAACTACCATGCACAGGAGTAGCGTAGCTACTAAACCACCACTGCTCCACCACCAAGCGGCGATAGCCGCTCCTGCGAAAGACAGGCTGCCCAATAAATCAAAGTAGTGTTCAGTGTTGTAAAGCCATGCATGGAAAAACCCGAGCCATTGGACAGCAAAAATACTGGCAAACAAGATAACTAGCCCGGGCAAACCGGCTACTGTGCCAACCGACGGACTGGCAAACCACCCGAGGACCATAGTGGCAGCGAGCAATAGCACCGCCATAGCTATTAGTTTCATCTTCGACTACCCCACTCGCGACCACCCATACTCAAGTTACGCTAGTTTGCAGTAACTGGTTCGCTCAGTGCGACCATGTCCATCATTACCGTCGCCATTCGCGATTAGTCGTCGTATTTTTGGTTGGCTTAACGCGCTAGTCGCGAAGCTGCCCAGCGATCAACAGCGGATACTGAAAGCCTCCAGCATTAATTTTACTTATGTTGAAGCCCATCTATTGCCAGCGATCCCTTTATCCGCTTATGTTGGTGCTGCAGGGGGTTGACACCGACCTTGCACCTTTGGGGAAGAACGACATGAATCCAGCGCTTACATTAGGAACTCTCTGTCCATTATTTTTAATTGTCCAAGCCGGGCAGCGATAGATCGTGCCATTTGGCTTATTGAAATATGGCTTAGGAAAGGATTACCCGTTCGAACGGGAACCCGATCTCCCCGCTACACCCACCCTAAAACAGCACTACGATGTGGTCATCATTGGTGGCGGGGGCCACGGTGTCGCTACGGCTTATTATCTAGCGAAGTACCATGGCATCACCAACGTCGCGATTCTAGAAAAAGCCTATTTAGGGGGCGGTAACACGGCCCGCAACACCGCAGTCATTCGCTCAAACTACCTCACTCCGCAAGGGGTACGCTTTTATAGTGAATCGGTCAAATTATTTGAGCGCCTGTCCAATGAATTCGACTTCAATATTATGTACTCCCAGCGAGGGCAGTTAACCTTGGCACACACGGATGCCACGGTCCGCGCCTTTAGGCAGCGCGCAGAAGTGAACACGCACTTTGGTGGACGCACTGAACTCATCGATCCCCACCATATTGCAGAGCTTGTACCGACCTTGAATCTCAACCCTGCCAACATGCCGGTGCTCGCTGGACTATGGCACAAGGATGGCGCCACCGCACGACACGATGCGGTGGCCTGGGGCTACGCTAAAGGTGCCACACAACGCGGGGTTGAATTACATCAACTGACCGAGGTCATCGACATCATTAAAGAAGGCGACAGGGCCGTTGGTGTAAAAACCAATCGAGGCACCGTGCACTGTCGGAGCATTGTTCAAGCCGTCGCCGGTTACAGCGCCGTCTTGGCGGGTATCGCTGGCTTTAAACTGCCCCTGGTTAGCTACCCGCTGCAGGCCATGGTGACCCAACCGGTCAAACCGTTCCTCGATCCTCTAGTCAGTTCTTCAGCTCTGCACTGCTATGTACAACAAACCAGTCGAGGGGAGTTGGTATTCGGTGGTGGATCAGACCCCTATCCGCTATACAACACCCGCTCTACCCTCGAGCTGAAGGAGAGCTTAATTGCCCATGCAGTGGAGATGTTTCCGTTCATGAGTGAAATGCAACTCCTGCGCCAGTGGGCAGGCATTACCGATATGACCAGCGATTACAGCCCCATTATGGGTTTGAGCCCACTCCGTCATTACTATTTGGACGCCGGTTGGGGTACTTGGGGATTCAAGGCCACCCCCATCTGTGGCCAAACGATGGCCGAGCTCGTTGCCAACGATGGCAAAGTGCCAGACCTTATTGCGCCGTTTGCGCTGGACCGCTTTGATCACTTTAAACAAGTCAATGAAATGGGCGCCACCGCCGCTAGCCACTGAGGAGGCTCACTGTGAAAATCTTACATTGCCCACTCAATGGGCCGCGCAATATCAGCGAATTCGTTTATGGGGGGCAAGTCAAGCCCATGCCCAATCCTGAGTCCGCCACCGATACCGAGTGGGCGGCGTATGTATTTTATGAGAACAACAGCATCGGGGTGGTGCAGGAGTGGTGGCTTCATGCCCCCAGTAGCTATTGGTTTATTGTCGAACGCCATAATGGTAGTGACACGATTCTACGCACCTACGACCCCAGTGAATTACTGAGTAACCCTGGCATGGTGAGCCTCGAGGACGCCATCCAATGACCAGATCAAGACTCGACGCGCCCTTTGGTCAATGGATCGATCGATCTGAGAGCGTGGACATTCGCTTTGAGGGCAAAACCTACTCAGGCTTCATGGGCGATACCGTGGCCAGTGCGCTGATCGCCAACCAGCAGTGGCTGTTGTCTCGGTCATTCAAATACCACCGCCCTCGAGGTCCGTTAACCCTCTGCGGCCACGATGCAAATACCCTGGTACAACTCCCCGAGGCGCCAAATCGTCTTGCGGATGAACTTCCTATCTCTGAGCACCGCGTCATTAACGCGCAAAATTATTCGGGCAGCCTAGAGCGCGACCGAAACCAATTACTGGACAGCCTTGGCCGCTTTATGCCGGTCGGCTTTTATTACAAAGCCTTTTACAAGCCCTTCGGTAGCTGGCGGTTTTGGGAGCGCATCATCCGTCGAAAAGCGGGACTGGGCGTTGCCAATCTCACGATCGAACCGAGGTATACGGACAAACAATACCTGTTCCACGATATTGCCATTATTGGTGGAGGACCCGCCGGCCTAAGTGCCGCGCTCACCGCCGCACAGGCCGGCGCCTCGGTATTGTTGATTGATGATCAACCGCATCTAGGCGGATCATTGAACTATCACCGCTTTGACATCGACGCGGCTGAGAGAGCACCGACGCTCAACCACTTGCGGACACAGATCCTCGATAATGACAACATTAGAGTACTCACTTCGGCCACCTGCAACGGCTGGTTCACCGATCACTACTTACCAGTTTTACAGGGTTCACGCATGTACAAAGTGCGCGCCAAAGCCTGCATTCTCGCCAGTGGCTCCAGTGAACAACACGTGGTTTTTAGGCACAACGATCTGCCAGGGATCGCTCTGTGCAGTGCCATCGATCGCCTGATCATGCTCTATGGGGTGGCTCCCGCCCAACGACTTGCCGTACTGGCGGGTAATGATCAGGCTTATCTTACCGCTCTCAACGCCCATGATGCGGGCATAGCGGTGTGTGGCGTGATTGATATGCGCGCCGCTTGCGATGATGCCAACCTGGTCACGGCACTGCAGGCGCGTCATATTCCACTGTTTAGCCATGCTACCGTTTTCGAAGCGCATGCAAATTCGCCCGGTCATCAACTCGCCGCCATCGATATTCATCGGCTCGATAGTCATGGGGCCGTTACTGAACACTGGACCACCTTAGCCTGCGGCGCTCTGGCAGTATCGTCGGGATTCATGCCTGCTTATCAGCTGGCCTGCCAAGGCGGCGCTCGCTTAAGCTACGACGACGGCAGCGCACTGTTTTCGCTGACTGAACTCCCCGAAGGGATGTTCTTAGCGGGTTCGGTCAACAGTATCCACGCCTTGCACGCGGTTTTAGCAGATGGTGCTCACAGTGCGCGACAGGCCTTACGCCACTTAGGTCTGGCACCTGTTGACAGCCGCGATGACGGGGTGAGCTGTGATGTGTCGGTTAATCATCCCTGGCCTATTTTTCAACATCCTAAGGGTCGAGAATTTGTCGACTTCGACGAAGACCTGCAAATCAAAGATATTGTTAACAGCACGCGCCAAGGCTATCGCGACATTCAGTTGGTCAAACGCTTCTCCACGGTAGGTATGGGCCCCTCTCAAGGACGACACTCAGCACTACCGACTGCTCGGCTTGTGGCACATGCGACCCAGCGCAGCGTGTCAGAGACGGGAGTCACCACGGCAAGACCGCCGGTAAAACCCGAGCCTCTGGGTCTGCTGGCGGGTAGGCGCTTTGACCCGGCGCGTAAAACCCCTTTGGATCAGCGACACCGAGCCTTGAACGCCCACATGGTCCCCGCCGGTAATTGGCGTCGACCGGCTTTCTATGGTGCGCCGCAAGCGCGTGACCGGTGGGTTCAGGAAGAAGCCTTGGCGGTGAGAACGAATGTTGGACTTATCGACGTGAGTACGCTGGGTGGTATTGAGCTGCGCGGTGTCGATGCCGCGCAGTTTTTGAACCGGTTCTACACCTTTGCCTTTCTCAAGCAGCCGATCGGTAAAACCCGCTATGTGGTGTTCACCAATGAGCAGGGCGTAGTGTCGGATGATGGTGTGGCAGCTCGCATTGGCGCTGATCATTTTTATGTGACTGCCACCACGACCGGCGTTGACACTATGGTTCGAGAAATGCTGCGCTGGAACGCGCAGTGGCGGCTCAACGTGGATATAGCCAATGTGACCTCAGCATTCGCTGCCATCAACGTCGCTGGACCGAATGCACGTGCGGTTCTTGATGCAACCGATTGCAGCATTGACCTGAGCAATGATGCCTTCCCTTACCTGGCCTACCGTGAAGGCCACTTAGGCGCTATTCCTGTCCGCATGATGCGTGTTGGCTTCGTGGGCGAGCTCGGCTACGAGCTTCATGTACCGAGTATGCTAGCCGCATCCCTATGGGACATGCTTATGAACGCCGGCGATCCATTGACTATTCGACCGTTCGGTGTCGAAGCCCAACGGCTGCTGCGGTTAGAAAAAGGCCACATCATTATTGGTCAGGACACTGACGGCATGACTCACCCAGGAGAAGTCGGGCTTGATTGGGCTATTAATCGACAAAAGCCTTTTTTTGTCGGCCGTCGTGCGGTCGATATTGTCATGGCAGCAGACCCTTGCCGACAACTGGTGGGGTTTACGGTGAACAGCACATGCCCACAGCCAAAAGAGGGCCACTTGGTCATTAAAGCGGGCGACATCGTCGGTCATGTCACCTCCTGTGAGCACTCACCCACCGTCGGAGGGGTTATCGGTCTGGCCTACGTTCATCCCCAGGACGCCGCACCCGACAGTCTTTTCGAAGTGCGCACCGACCAGGGCGTATCGGTATTAGCACGGGTCTGTGCCCTACCCTTTTATGATCCCGCCAATGCGAGGCAGGCACTGTGACAGTGATGTTAACCAGTCCCATTCACTCGCTTCCATCGACGCCAATACATGGGGGTCTTAGCCTTGAAGACGCCAGTCTGGCGGCCCGGCGCGGGGTCCGCGGTAGGCACGCGGCCGACCATTTACGTGATCAAGGTTTGACTGTCCCCCCAGTGCCCAATCAAATAGTAGCCAGTGGTGACGACCAGTGGGTGATGGCACTGAGCCGGCGGGAATTTTGGATTATTAATCCCCAACAGTTAGCCACGGCGGCAATGCCCGACAGCACAGCCATTGCCAGCGAAGTCTGGCCGCTGTACTGCCAGCACAGTCATAGCTGGCTGATACTGCAGGGTGCCCAGCGGGCCGACGTCGCGGCTAAATTATGCGCTGTCGATCTACGCTCTGAAGCCTTCCCACTGGGAGCGGTGGCGCAAACCCAAGCGGCGCGGGTGAGTGTCATCATTGCTCACCATACCAATAGTCAGCAACAACCCGTGTTCTCCTTATTTGTTGATCAGGCCGTTAGCGAGTACTTATGGCTCACCCTTCAAGATGCCATGGGCGAGTTCATCTAAAGACTGACCGTTCGGAGCTGCTCGGCTTTCAGCCACGGCGCTAATCGCTGCAGGCCGGGTAAGACCTCCTGCTGTAAGGCAGCCATGATGGCCTCAGTCAGCATGGTGGGTACAGAGCCCATCTCCGCCTGACGAGCCAGCAAATACAGTTGTCGAGCGTGTCGGCTGTCATCTAGGGGCAATACATTAATCTTCTCGGCACCGACACGAGACTGAGCAAGACACAACGCACTCAGCACTGACCAGCCCTGCCCCTCTACGACAAAGCGCATCAACGTATGGGTGTCATCGGTCTCAGTACGGACATTGGCCAGTAACTGCATTCGACGCATCGCCATCTCGACATAGGTTCCAATATGCGCCGTCCGATCGTATTTAATCATCGGGAGTTGTGCTGCTATAGCCGCCGGCGTGCTCATATCATCGCCAACAACACCTCGACCCACTGCCATTATCATGGGATCCCTAAACAAGGGATGGCGCTCCAAGTGACTCGCATCGCTCAGCATGGCATCAGAAATGAGAATATCGATTTCTCGATTGAGAAAGGCCTTAATCAATGTTGGCGTGTTACCACTGCGCAATTGAACACGTTCGGCACAGCCATCAAGATGCTGCAGTATAGTCAGTCCGAACACTTCCGACATGGACGATACCAAACCCACCCTACAGTTAATCAATCCCTTATTGGCCGACTCACGAATAGTCACAGTCAGCCGACGTAAATCACCCAAAATGACATCAGCCTGCTGCTTCAAGGCTAGACCCGCATGGGTCAGTCGTAGCGGCGTGGTTCGGCGAACCACCAGCTCAACACCCATCAGCCCCTCCAGTCCTTTTAATGATTGGGACACCGCTGACTGCGTGACGCCCAACCGATTTGCCGCGTCGGTAAGCGACTGAGATTCTGAAATCACCACAAAGATATGGAGCGCTTGACTATCAATGAGGTCCCGATTGATCATGATCGAGCTTGAGACAGTTCAGCTATTTGCGCTAACAACGCTTCGGGAACATCGACGCCTGCCTGGGTGTGCTGAGCACGTAATTGCGCACGCCGCTCACCAGGAAGTCGTACGTCGGTATTATCTGTCAGCGCCGCAAACATCGCCTCGACATGCGCGACAAAACCGTCACTGTAAAAGTCAGGATTCATCGCGATAATGGTTTGCCCCACGTTGGGTGGCCCTCCCTCGGTAGTGGCAAACATAGATGCCTCATAGGAACAGTGACTGCCGGTTAATGCACCGCCCAAAATATCGACCATCAATCCTAAGCCAAAACCCTTAGCCCCCCCGACAGGTAATTGCGCGCCCTGCAGTGCCGCTTTGGCATCGGTTGTGGGATTACCCTCGGCATCGATGGCATGCCCAGGCTCAATGGCTCGACCTTCATTGGCCGCCTTGACAATATTGACGCGGGCGGTTGATGCGGTTGCCATATCAATCACCAAGGGTTCGCCCTCTGCTCGGGGTGAAGCAAAGGCAAAGGGGTTAGTGCCAAAGAACGGCACTTTTCCACCGTGGGCTGCGACAGCCTTGGAGCTATTAGCGAACATCAATGCCACCAGTCCCTGCTTCGCCAGTCGGCGAACAAACCAGCCCAGTACCCCTGCCGACGATGATTGATGAATCGATAGCAGCGACACGCCTTGCTCTTTGGCAGTGGCAATCAAGCGTTCCTCGCCAATACAGTACGCGTGATGACAAAAGCCAAAATCGGCGTCGACTACCGTGGCGGCGACCGAGGTCTTAACGATGGTCGGTTTGGCACCGGCCTTTACTTTACCGCAGGCAAGGTGCTTCAGATAAAGATGCATATAAGCCAGGCCCACATTGCGAATGCCTTCCGCTTCCGCATCAGCAATCTCTTCTGCAACAATCGTCGCTTGCTCGGTACTCGCTCCAACCCGTAATAAAGCTTCGCGGCAGAGGTCAGAAATTGCGGCGATTGACATGAGGGGCATAATAAACTCCTTAATTAAACGACAAGAAATCCATCAACTCGCGGTTAAATGTACGGTGACTTATTCAGTCCCCATCTGCAACAGCGTTGCAATATTGATTAAATCACCGCAATCAATGGGTGCATAGCCAGGCAGGTCACGCATCGCTACAGCAAAATGTTGTGACCGCATCTGTTCGAGCAAACTGCCTATCGCAAGTGAATCTAGCGCGTCACGACGGCACGCTAAAACATAGTCCTCAGTAGTCAGCGGTATAAAATCGAGGCCAAACTGTCGAGCAGCGGCTTCTACACAAAACCCTGTATCTGCCATTCCGGCGGCCACGTAGGCCGCAATCGCGCCGTGGGTAAATTCTTGGCTATCGTAGCCGGTAATTTCGTTTGCAGTCAGGCGCGCCTCCTGAAGTAAGGCGTCGACAAGGAAGCGACTACCCGAATTGAGTTGCCGATTAATGAATCGCAGGCCCGGTCGTGCCAAATCAGAAAAACCAGTAATCCCCAGCGGATTAGCGGTGGGCACGGCCAAGCCCTGCGTTCGCGATACAAAGCGAATGGCAACATGCTCACTGGTATTGAGCAAGCGACTGTACAGCGCCACCAACTCGGGAATATAAGGGTGTCGCGGGATATGGAAACCGGCGATATCACACGCGCCCCTGTTTAACGAGGCTAGGGCATCGAGAGGGCTTTCATACTGTAGATCTAATTGAAATCCCTCGGCGAAATCGGGTAGCAATGCCACCGCATAGCCATGGCTGGCACACATCCGCAAGATAGGGCTCGCATCCGCCAAGGCTTGGTGGAGCGCCAAATTGATTTCAGAGGCCAGGCTCGCGAGCTGCGGGGATAACCGCGCTGCCACGCGCTGCTCTGCCCACAGCAGCTTCTCCCCGAGCGAGGTTAGCTGAGCACCCTTACCTCGCTGCATAGCGACAATATCGGCGCCAAAAAACGCCGACCAGCGATTCAATAAATTCCAAGTGTGCCGGTAGGAACAGCCCAATGCCTCCGCCGCGCTGTTCAGACGACCATGCTGATGCACCGCACGCAGTAAGGTAAACAGCTTGGCATCGATCCGCGCGCCATCCTGATCAGCAAAGCTCCAACTCGGTTGTATCTGAACACGCTTCATTGCCACCCCGCAAACCTGAACACAATTTCATATTTTTATTCTATCTACCCAGTGATAGCCTATCTTCAATGGCAGTATGCTCCCATAAAGCAGCAGATAAATGAACTATATTTCATATTTAAGGCTCAAACAATGACTGAGCGCGAAGCCATTTCTGACATTATCGATGCCCATCGACATCTCGAGGGATCACTATTGCCCATATTGCACGCGGTCCAAGACCGCTTTGGGTATTTACCACCAAACAGTAACCGTCTTATTGCCGACGCACTGCGCGTCAGCGAAGCCGATGTGCATGGTGTCATTAGCTTTTACCACTATTTTCGCCAGCGTCCACCCGGCAAGCACGCGGTCTCAGTCTGTCGTGCAGAAGCCTGCCAGGCCCAAGGCTGTCGTCAGCTGGAGGCGCACATTAAAACGCGACTGGGCATTGATTTTCACGATGTCACCGATGACGGGCAATTTTCCCTCGAGCCCGTTTACTGCCTCGGCAATTGCGCCACTGGGCCTACGGTGCGCGTCAACAACACCATTTACGGGCGCATGAGCGCTGAAAAAGTCGATCGTTTATTTGAACGACTGGCGGTAGATACGGTGAGGCTACTTTCATGAGCACGCGACTCTTTATTCCCCGGGATACCACCGCGCTGTCCCTCGGAGCTGATGAGGTGGCGGACTTGTTTCTGGCACAGGCGTCGGATAGCTGTGACGTCGTACGTAATGGCACCCGTGGGATGTTATGGCTAGAACCCCTCGTTGAAGTCGACTATGAGGGCGAGCGTATCGCCTACGGTCCCGTTGACGTTACCGATGTGGCGCCATTACTGGCACAGGGTGTACTCGACAGACCGGTGACCGAATCGCCGCTGTACCAAGGCCCCACGGAACAGATCCCTTTTCTGGCGCGTCAACAACGCCTGACATTCGCTCGATGTGGCGTTACCGACCCATTATCAATCGATGATTATCGACACCATGGGGGCTTCACCGGCCTTAGTAAGGCGCTCACGCTCGATCCCCAGGAGATCGTTGACTGCGTCACTCAGTCAGGACTGAGGGGGCGCGGTGGTGCGGCATTTCCAGCAGGTATTAAATGGCAAACCGTACTGACCGCGTCGGGGGATCGTAAATATATCGTTTGCAACGCCGACGAGGGTGACTCGGGGACCTTTGCCGATCGAATCATCATGGAAGGTGATCCGTTTGTGGTCATTGAAGGCATGGCCATTGCGGGTTTGGCTGTCGGCGCCGAGCACGGCTATATCTACCTGCGCGAAGAGTATCCTAATGCCAAATTAATCCTCGACGAAGCCATTGCACTTGCGGAATCCGCGGGGTTGCTCGGTGACAGTCTGCTCGGATCCGGAAAAACCTTTCACTGCGAGGTTCGCTTAGCCGCGGGCGCCTATATCTGTGGCGAGGAAACCTCTCTCTTGGAGAGTCTAGAGGGTAAACGAGGCTTAGTTCGCGCCAAGCCGCCATTACCGGCCATCGAAGGTCTTTTTGGGCAGCCTACGGTGGTCAACAACGTCCTAACGCTGGCTAGCATACCGTGGATTTTGGACAGCGGCGCTGCAGGCTATGCGGCCCTCGGCTACGAACGATCAAAGGGCACGCTGGCCTTTCAATTGGCGGGCAATATTAAACAAGGCGGGCTGGTGGAATGTGCTTTCGGCTTGTCTTTGAAAGAGCTCATAGAGGATTTTGGGAACAGCAGCTTCAGTGGTCGACCACTCAAAGCCGCGCAGGTGGGCGGCCCTCTCGGGGCCTATCTACCCTACTCCCAATGGCATCTCCCCATGGATTACGAAGCCTTCGCCCAGGTTGACGCCATGATTGGTCACGGCGGCATTGTGGTCTTCGATGATAGCGCCGACATGGGAGAACAAGCCCGCTTTGCTATGGAATTTTGTAAAGAGGAATCCTGCGGTAAGTGCACCCCATGCCGAATTGGCGCGACCCGAGGGGTCGAAGTCATCGATCGCATTAGAAATAACCAAGACGTCAGCAATAATCTCACGCTGCTAGGCGATCTCTGCGACACCATGCGAGACGGGTCGCTCTGCGCGATGGGCGGCCTGACCCCGGTCCCTGTCCGCAGCATTATGAAGCACTTTGGTCACGAGCTGGTTAGCGCCGGCAAGGAGTCATCGTTATGATCGCTTATTACACGCCCTCATCCGACAAGGATCATGGGACGCCCGCAGTACACTCCGATGTTTTGGTGACCGTTACTATCGATGGTGTTGATATTGCTGTACCTGAAGGAACGTCGGTACTGCGCGCCGCAGCGCTGGCAGGTATCAACATTCCAAAACTGTGTGCCAGCGACAATTTGGAGGCTTTCGGTTCTTGCCGCCTGTGCGCCGTGCAGGTGGAGGGACGTCGGGGCACGCCCGCTGCCTGCACCACGCCCACCGAACAGGGTATGAAGATATCCACCCAAACGGCGAAGCTGGCAACACTACGTCGCAACATTATGGAATTGTATATTTCCGACCACCCCCTCGACTGCCTCACCTGCCCGGCCAATGGCGACTGTGAACTACAAGATATGGCAGGCGTGGTCGGGTTGAGAGAAGTCCGCTACGGCTTTGACGGCGAGAACCATCTCCTTGAGGGCAAAGATCAGTCCAACCCCTACTTTAGTTTCGATGCCAGCAAATGTATTGTTTGTTCGCGCTGCGTTCGAGCCTGCAGTGAAGTACAAGGCACCTTTGCGCTCACCGTGGACGGTCGCGGCTTTGACTCCAAAATAGCGCCTGGCTCAAGTGCCGACTTTATGTCATCCGAGTGCGTCTCCTGTGGTGCTTGTGTGCAGGCGTGTCCCACTGCGACACTCATGGAAAAGACGATTATCGATGCCGGGCAGCCTGATCATAGTATCGTGACCACCTGCGCCTACTGCGGTGTCGGCTGCTCTTTTAAAGCCGAAATGAAGGGCGATCAGCTCGTCAGAATGACCCCCTATAAAAAGGGCGCCGCCAACCAAGGACACTCCTGTGTCAAGGGCCGCTTTGCCTTTGGATATGCCACCCATAAAGACCGTATTCGCCACCCCATGATTCGCGACAGTATTGAGCAGCCTTGGCGCGAGGTAAGTTGGGAGGAGGCTTTGGGCTTCGCAGCAGATAAAATCAAAGGGATTCAACAGCGCTATGGACGCAATAGCGTTGGCGGCATTACCTCGTCTCGGTGCACCAACGAAGAAACCTATCTCGTTCAAAAACTCATTCGCGCGGGCTTTGGCAATAACAATACCGATACCTGTGCGCGTGTCTGTCACTCCCCCACCGGCTATGGTTTGAAGGCGACAATGGGTGAATCGGCGGGCACTCAGAGTTTTGACTCGGTGATGCAAGCCGACGTTATTGTTGTCATTGGCGCCAATCCTACCGACGCCCATCCGGTCTTTGGATCACAGCTTCGAAGACGTTTACGCCAGGGTGCCCAGCTCATTGTTATCGATCCTCGACGTATTGATTTACTCGACACACCGCATACCGCGCACGCCTTGCACCTGCCTTTGCAGCCGGGTACCAATGTTGCCCTCATCAATGCACTCGCCCATGTCGTCGTTACGGAAGGGCTTGAAGCGAGAGACTTTATCGCGGCACGCTGCGCGGACGACAGCTATCAGCAGTGGCGAGCCTTTATCAGCGACCCAATCCATGCTCCCGAGCACGTTGTAGATCAGACAAGCGTCGATCCAACGGCCGTACGTGAAGCGGCCCGCCAATACGCTCTAGCCCCCAACGGGGCTATTTATTACGGTCTTGGGGTGACCGAACACAGCCAAGGATCGACAATGGTCATGGGCATTGCCAACCTTGCCATGGCAACAGGCAATATTGGTCGAGAGGGTGTTGGAGTAAACCCCCTGCGCGGTCAAAATAATGTCCAGGGCTCCTGTGATATGGGTTCGTTCCCTCATGAACTGCCGGGCTACCAACACGTCAGCGACGACCTTGCTCGCCGTCGCTTTGAAGCGGCCTGGGGAGTCGAACTCGATAATGAGCCAGGGTTACGCATTCCCAATATGTTCGACGCCGCCCTCGCAGGACATTTCAAAGGGCTCTATGTTCAAGGTGAAGACATCGCCCAGTCGGACCCGAATACTCAGCACGTGGAGAGTGCCTTGCGTGCGCTCGACTGCTTAATCGTACAAGATATTTTTCTCAACGAAACCGCAAAGTTTGCCCACGTTTTGCTACCTGGATCGACCTTTTTAGAGAAAAACGGCACGTTTACCAATGCTGAGCGACGGATTAATCGCGTGCGCAAAGTCATGCCGCCATTGGCTGGCCTCGAGGACTGGCAGGTCACTTGTGCGCTGTCGAAGGCGCTAGGATACCCCATGCACTACGAGCACCCCAGCGACATTATGGCGGAGATTGCTAGCCTGACGCCAAGCTTTCACGGCGTCAGCTATGAAAAATTGGAACAGCAAGGAAGTATCCAATGGCCCTGTAACGAGCGTTCGCCCAATGGCACCCCCGTTATGCACACCGAGGATTTCCCCATTGGCCTTGGTCGCTTTGCGATTACCCGCTTTGTCGCCACCGAAGAGCGCTCGTCTCGCCGATTCCCGTTACTGCTGACGACGGGTCGTATCCTGAGCCAATACAACGTAGGGGCTCAAACCCGGCGCACTAAAAATCAGCAATGGCATGAAGAGGATTTACTGGATATTCATCCCAGCGATGCGCAACTGCGTGGCGTGAAGGACGGCGACTGGTTAGGCATACAAAGTCGCGCGGGCCAAACGGTGCTGCGCGCCAGAATAACGAGTCGTATCCAGCCCGGTGTGGTGTATACAACCTTCCACCACCCTTTCAGTGGGGCTAACGTTATTACCACCGACAACTCCGATTGGGCGACCAACTGTCCTGAATACAAAGTCACCGCCGTGCAAGTCGAGAAAGTGAGCCAGCCCTCGCTTTGGCAGCAACAAGCTCAAGACTTCGACAAGCAGCAGCAGGCACTGAAACGCCAGCGAGCCCGCGTCAGTGAAGTCTGATCTCATTGCCGATATGCGTGATCATCGAAGGGTATCTGCCGCACCCTTTCGAGCTGATTCACCTGTCTCAGCGAAGAGCGATCAGCAAACCGTTATCGTCGAGATGCCGATAGCTATGGTCTATAACGGCATCAGCACGGCAGTGATGATGGCAACCCCCAATGCGCTAGAGGATTTTGGACTGGGCTTTAGCTTGAGCGAGGGAATCATTGATAGCCCAGAGCAGCTCTATGATCTGGCGATTGAAGAAGTCACCCAAGGCATCAGTATAGAGATGACCGTTAGCAGCGCCTGTATTCACCGACTCAAACAACGAAGACGAACACAGACAGGTAAAACCGGCTGCGGTTTATGCGGTGTTGAGTCCCTTGATCAAGCCATTGATGAGCCGAGTCCAGTAGTGCCCTGGTGTCCTTCCAATACGGCGATTCAACGGGCTGTTCGCGGGTTGCAAGATTATCAGCCGCTTCAGCAGCAAACCGGTGGCGGCCACGCGGCGGCTTTTTGTAGCGCCGACGGTGACATCTTACTGATCCGAGAGGACGTTGGCCGGCACAATGCGCTGGACAAGCTGATTGGCGCCTACAGCGCTACCGATCCCTCGTCTGCCGGTTTTATTCTCATGTCTAGCCGCGCTAGCTATGAGCTCGTAGACAAAACCTGCACCGCCGGCATTAGCGCGCTGGTAACCCTGTCAGCCCCTACCAGTCTGGCGATTGATCATGCGCGAAGCGCAGGGCTCAGCCTGATCGGTTTTGCGCGCTCGGGTCGACATACCTGCTATAACCTGGGGCAATCATCGTGAGCGACGACCCGTTGCGCGACAGCGTCATAAAGAATATCAATCTCATTGCTCTCAATCTTGGCGACCAAGGGCCTGAAAAAATTGCCGACCACGTACGACGGTTCTGGTCACCCTCGCTCCGAGCGACACTGGTCACGCTCACACAAGAAGATAACGAGGTATTAACACCGCTGGCAAAAGAAGCCGCCAAAATTTTGTAACCTACAGGCGTTGCTGACCCCGGCTGCCGATCGCACGGTGCTCAAGAGTTAGCAATAGCCAGCCTTACCGCTTTTGTCGTGAGCGACTGCTCGGGTAAACTGTGGTGGCTGACCACGCTGTTATTAATCATTTTTTGACGGAGGACATCCTGTGTCGATACCCTTTGCTATCGCTCCTGCTCGCGAACAGGACGTCGAACAAATACTGGCGTTCATCCAAGATTTGGCTGACTACGAACGAGATTCCAACGCCGTTGTTGCCACGGAAACGGATTTACGCGAGGCGCTCTTTGGCCCTGCGCCCACTGTATTTTCGGTGCTCTGTTGGCAGGGCGACACGGCTATTGGTTTTGCCCTGTTTTTTTTCAATTTCTCAACCTGGTTAGGTCGGCATGGCTTATATCTTGAGGATCTGTATGTCACGCCTAACCATCGGGGTCTGGGTGCTGGCAAGAGCTTGCTCCAGCATCTTGCCGGCATTGCAGTGGCCAAGGGCTGCGGCCGGGTTGAATGGAGCGTGTTAAATTGGAATCAATCCGCCATTGAATTTTATGAAGCGGTGGGCGCCAAACCCCAATCTGAATGGACCGTCTATCGCTTAACGGGCAAATCCCTCAGCTCCTTTGCGCGTGAAGCCAATAAACCATAACCATTTTTTCAAACGCGTCAGTTATTTAACGGGCTGATTAAGCTAAGAAGCTTCTCGCAGGTAAGCGAGTACCGAGTAAGGGGCGTCCGGTGTCGGCATAGCCTTCATAGCGGACTTCTGGTCCGTCAACTTTATATGTCAGACTCATCCAATGCTGGGACGCGACACTCTTGAATAGTTGAGGGCAATACCTCGATTATCCATTGCGTATACTGTTGCCTAGCCTCGGCCGTCAAATGGTAAGACGTATCGAACATGGCTGATGCCGGGAAAAAAGTCATTTGAGGCTGGCCTTTATAGGCCACTCCACGGTGTCGAACACGGTGGGGTACAGAATCAAAAAACAGTTTTGACTCACCCACGAAATAACTGATATGAGCAAGCATTGGTGGGGGTACGACCAATAGACAAGCACCTCGCTCACGCCATTGACGCCACCAAAACTGCCACTCTTGAAGACCAATCTTACTGTTTATCAAATTTTCTGCGTAAGACTCGGGCTCTAAAGCTTCCACCACCGCTAGCTGTTGTTCAGAGCGCTCAGAGGCGTGCGTGAATGTTTGATCGCCATGACTATTTAGGCGATGGGCACCGTAAGGAAATTCACTATCTACCGTCAAATCGCTACTGTCGTAGCTTGCTAATGCGCGCTTCAGAGGTAGTTGCCATAGGCCAGAAAAGAGTGACTTTAACCGCCAACGTCTTAAGGATTCAGGGTGTTCCAGCACCCAAGACAAGGTCACGTAGCTCGGTATGCCGTCCCATAATAGCAATCGGTATTCCAGCGGCATGAGTACCACATCACCCTTACTGATATGGGGGTCTGCCAACGCCGGTAGCGCATAAGTTCCAATACCAGCGTTGACCGCAAAATTGATCACTGGCGTACCGAATTGCTCAGCCAAAAGACTGCTATCAACGCCAAACATGGATGCCGATCCGCCAACAATCAAGATCTTGGGGCTCGCATCAGTGGATGTGATAGCACGAGTTTTCAAGGAATAGGCGTCCTTTACCCAGACGTTATCAGGATGACCTTTCTCCAATTGCAATGCGATAATAACGAGCCAAACAATCATCCAACTCATACCCCCAAGGAATACCCCAGATAGAGTGACAAGTAGTCGAGCCTTTTGCTTTTCGTTCATCGCTAAAACTGAAAATACAAGAAAGGGGCATCTGGTCGATCTACCAGAGTCTTTAGTACGAGGAGCAGTAGTAACGTCGCTGTGAAGCTTCGTTTTAGATCACTGGCTTGGAGTGCCCAGCGCCAGCTAGTGGGTCGGGTCGCCACTAACGCCAGGACCACGAGCGAACAAAACAGTACTGTTTCTGGGCTGCTTGCTGAACTGTCAACTCGACTAATAAGGTCAGTTACAGAGCCTATCGACGGCCAAACCACCGCCGGTAGCGTTTGTATTCCTGAAAGAATTTTAGCGGCGTGGTGAAGATCATTTGCTCGGAAGGGAATCCACAGCAGCATGACGACAGTGAACGTCAGGAACCAACGCACCGCTCTTGGTAACCGCTGCTGGATGACACCACAGTGACGACGCCCCAGGTGCTCAACCGATAAAATACAGCCGTGTAAAAAACCCCACACCAAGAACTGCAAGCCCGCCCCATGCCAAATTCCACCTAACCCCATTGTCAGCAATAAATTAGCTAAGCGGTGCGACTCACTCTTCCGGTTACCGCCCAGTGGAATATACACATAATCTCTAAGGAATCTAGAAAGAGTCATATGCCAACGACGCCAAAACAGGGTGACGCTGGTCGCATTGTAGGGTTGATTGAAATTTTGCGGTAGTTTTAAACCAAATAACAAACCTATGCCTACTGCCATATCTGCATAACCAGAAAAATCAAAGTACAACTGGGTTCCGTAGGTCACACCTGCGGCTAAGGTGACAATACTATTTTCCCCGTACGTGCCAGCATAAATGGCATTAACGCCGCCTGCCAACGTATCTGCGACCAGTACCTTCTTAGCCAGCCCTATGGCCAACATGGACAGTCCGAGAGTGAAAGGGATTGGCCGAGAGGTTATTTTCTTTAATTGAGGAATTAATTGGCGACCATGAACGATAGGGCCCGCGATTAACTGAGGGAAAAAACACAAAAACAGTGGAAAATATAAGCCTTTGTCTAAGCCGATAACGCCTCGTGAATGATCGACTTGGTAGGCAATTGCCTGAAAAATATAAAAGGAAACTCCCAGGGGTAGTCCAGCAGTTATGATGAGTGTTGAGGTATCACCTTGCGCCAAAGGCCAATATTTAAAGAAGCCTATGACAGCCAAGTTGACCACAACAATGAGTGGTAACCAAAATCGGCTGCCAAACAGGCTGACCAGATAAGCAAAAACCCAATTGACCAGCACAACAAACAACAATACCCCGAGGTCGCGAGTACTCCACTGCGCATAAAACAACAGGGAGGCGATCAGCAACCAACACAATAATAGTGCAGCACCGGCGCGATACGCTCGCAGCCAATGCTTGAGCGCAATAAACACCAACCAAGTGATCGGTAAGAAAATCAATAAAAATAGGTTAGAGCTAAATATCATGTGTTGACGATAACTTATTTCATGGAATGTTACTGTTCCAAGCAGCAACAGCAGCATGTCAGAGAGAATCCGGTAGTAGACCCACGCCTCACTGCCGACACCAACCTAAGGGCCATTGTCTCCCATAAACAAGCTTAGCGTCATGGCTTAATAACCGAGGTTATTGCACTACAGCTTTGTCAGTAACTCATCGGCCCAGCCGACAATAGCAGCTTTTTCATCGGCAGCGCGTTTACGCCAATTGCCTAATATAAGTCCCATTCGAGCATTGGTTTTGAGCACATCCTTGTGCCGATCAATAAAGTGCCAGTACAAACTGTTGTATGGACAGGCCTCTTCACCGGTGACTTTACCGGGGTTATAGCGGCATTGCTTACAATGATTTCCTTGCTTCTGAATATACTTACCGCTGGCTGCATAGGGCTTGCTGGCCATCGTTCCATGGTCGGCATACAAGGCCATGCCCGCGGTATTGGGAAGCTCCACCCATTCATAAGCATCCACATAGACGGCTAGATACCACTCGCAGACGGCCTTCACGTCGAGCCCGGCCAATAGTGCAAAATTGCCAATCACCATCAATCGCTGAATGTGATGCGCGTAACCGAGGTCTAGTGACTGAGAGAGCGCCACTTGCAGGCAACGCAAATCAGTTTTAGCCGTCCAAAAAAACTCCGGTAATGGCCGCGTTGCTGAAAAGGTATTGCGCTGCGCATATTCAGGCATGTGCAGCCAGTAAATGCCCCGCACATACTCTCGCCACCCTAGTACTTGTCGAATGAACCCCTCAGCAGCGGCGAGCGAGCAGTGACCATCGCGCCAGGCATTCTCAACACGCTGACACACGACTAAGGGCGCGAGCAAGCCACAGTTCAGATACATGGAAATAAGACTGTGGAAGACCCACGGCGACTCCTCAACAAGCGCATCTTGAAAAGTGCCAAAAGAAGGCAATGCCACTTGGCAAAACCACTCAAATTGATCCGCGGCATCCTCATGGGTTACCGCCAACCGAAATTGACTCAAATCACCTGGATTGTCAGGAAAAGCGCGGGTGACTTCTTCAATCACCTCTCGGGTCATTTTATCGGGCGCGATATCCGGCCGGGGAGGAATCGGCTGCTGATTACGCCACCCTACTCGGTTTTCTGCATCATAATTCCACCGACCGCCCACAGGGTCACCCTGATCGAGAAGTAATTGATGTCGCTTGCGCATTTCCCGATAAAAATACTCCATGCGGAGCTGTTTTTTCCCCGACGCCCAGCGATTAAACTCCGCGAGACTGCACAAGAAACGGGTATCTTCAAGGACGTCTACGGGCAGTCCAAAGCGGTCAGCCCACGCGTCCATTTCACTCGACAGCCGGTACTCGCCGGGCGAGCAAAGCCTGAGCCTCGTCGCACCCGTCTCCCTTAGGGCTTGATGAGCAGCCGCCGCCAGGCTGGGCAGTTTGTCATGGAGATAAAAATAGCGCAGCGAAAAACCACGCGCCTGAATATCTTCTGCAAAATGGCGCATAGCAGAGAACAACAGAACAATTTTATGACGATTGTGGCGAACATAGTTTGCCTCCTCCGCCACTTCTGCCATAACAATCGTATCGATTCCAGGCCGCGCCTCCGCCAAGGCGGGATTGCTCCAATCGAGCTGGTCAGCAAGCACTAAAATGCAGTGGTGGTCAGTCATAGTGTGCTATACGAGCTTAGTGGTAGGGCGGATGAGGGAAGTCGTGGCACAATCACGACGAGGAAAGAGAGGAATTGCCTATGAAACGTACCAAATGGCTGCTGTCCATCATTGGCTTGTTAGCCCTAGCGGGCGTCACGTTATTTTTTACTCTACTCCCTGGCATTTTAGACAGTCGCGTTAATCAAGTCGCTGGCGATGCTGGTACCGACCCCAGTGCTGAGACCCTAGCGCTGCACAATACGTTGACAATTACCGACCTACATGCCGACACCGCATTGTGGAATCGATCGCTATTGCGTCAAGGGACACGCGGTCATGTAGATATCCCCCGTCTCCTCACTGGCAATGTCGCGCTGCAAATGTTCACGACGGTTACCAAAACCCCTCAGGGTCAAAACTACGAGTCCAATAGTGCGGACAGTAGCGATGTCATTACCTTACTGGGTATCGCGCAAGGGTGGCCAAAGGCTACCCGTCAATCACTGACCGCAAGAGCACTCTATCAGGCAGCACGGGTGTCGGAGGCAGCCAACGCCAGCAAGGCGTTCACTCTGATTACCTCACAGGCGCAACTAGACGCCTTGTTGCTTGCGCGAGCGGAGGGCAATGACATCATTGGGGGATTACTGGGGACTGAAGGCTCTCATGCGCTGGACGGCCAGCTGGGCAATATTGAGCAGCTGTATAACGCTGGCTTTCGCATGATGTCCTTACAACACTTTTTTGACAACCGATTGGGAGGTTCCCTTCATGGCCTTACCCAGCAGGGCTTGACATCCTTTGGTGAGCAAGCGGTGGATCAAATGACAGCCCTCGGCATCATGATCGACGTCGCCCATTCTTCCGAACAAGTCGTCCTCGACGTTCTCGCACGCACTCAAGCGCCGCTTATCGTCAGTCATACCGGCTTTAGAGGGCACTGCGACTCAACACGCAATATTTCTGATGACACCATGAGCCGCATTGCCGCGAGGGGAGGGCTGATTGGGGTTGGCTTTTGGGAGGGCGCTGTCTGTGAAGGCAGTATTGCCGCCATTGTTGAGGCGCTCCGCTATGGGATAGATACCTTTGGGTTAGATCATATTGCACTGGGATCAGATTGGGATGGCGGTATCGCTGCACCCATTGATGCCAGCCAGCTCGCCAGGCTGACTCAAGGGCTGGTTGACGCCCATTTTAGTGACCGCGATATTCGAGCAGTGATGGGCGGCAATGCGATCCGGTTCTTCAGTCAGCACCTACCGCCCTAGACTCGATCTGGTCATACCGGGCCCAGCACGGTTTGCGCCACATCAAGGAGCAAAGCGTAATAGCGAGATCCCTCGGGACCCGCCTCAAGGCACCGCGTCGGATAGGATGGTATTCAGTCATAGACCAACGACGCAGAAAGAAGGCAGGCGGACTCCCCTTCTTGGGGGACAGTGATCTACATCAATCGCCGAGGAGTAACTCCCCCAATCGCTTTCGGTGATGAATGGCATCACCGAACGCTTGAGCGCTCCATTGGGCGCGACGAATAAATAACGTTGAATCACAGTCCCATGTAAAGCCTATACCGCCATGAAATTGCACAGACCGATCGCCGGCAAAGGACATGACATCGGTCGCTTGGGCTTTCGCCATTCGACAGGCCACCTCGGCGTCATGACTGAGCGGCTCATCGCTTAAGACGGTCGCTGCGTGGTAGATGAAGGAGCGCGAGTCTTCCATACCGCAGTAAATATCCACGGTAGGATGTTTCAATGCTTGATAAGAACCAATCAATTTACCAAACTGTTTACGGGTCTTTAAATAATCGACAAGCACCTTCAAGCAGCGCGCCGCACTGCCCGTCGCCTCAGCGGCGATCAACAACGCACCCAGCAAGCGAAAATCACGGAGCGCGGCAACAAGCGCATCGCCCGAGCAAATCAAGGCGGCTTTTACCCCAGTAAAATCAACGTTAGCCGAGCGCTTGGTAAGGTCAATCAGTGTATTCGCTGTCAATGCCCGATCGCTGAGGGCACCACGCTCAACCACGGCCAAGGCCGGGAGCCCGCCTTGTTGGCAAAGTACAAGGAAAATATCGGCCACTAAGGCATCACCTACCATGACTTTCCGGCCACGAAGCACGCCGTCATCGGCTATTTCTGTCAAGGTATTTGAGGCTCCCCAGTCGCCACTATCAAGCAGTGCAACCGTGGCGATAGAGCCCTCAGCAATACGCTGCAGCCAAGGTTCAGCATCGCTGCTCGCTGCTCGCAATAGCAGCTGACCAGCGAGAGTGGTATTGATCAGTGGCGTGCCCAACAGTCCCTCACCCAGAGACTCGACAACGGGGACGACTGAACCCATGCCCATAGCTGAACCGCCCACACGCTCAGGCAATGCAATGCCCGTCCAGCCCAGGGACACCATGTCATCCCATATCTGCGTGTCGAACCCTGACGCTGTTTCAAGCTGCCCACGAACCACGTCAATCGGCGCCTTGTCTGCAACAAAACCACGCGCTACGTCGAGCAACATCCCCTGCTCTTCGGATAGAGCTATCGATAAATCGCCTATAACTGATGTCATCTCAAGTCCTCCTTATTTGGGCAAGCCAAGCACATGCTCGGCAATAATGTTGGCTTGAACTTCAGAGGTTCCACCACCGATAGTGGCACCAAAGTTAGAAAAATAGGCTCGCTGCCAAAACCCGCCTTGGCAAGCCTCTTCGTCACCAACGTAAAGTGCGCTGTGCGCACCCTGCATTGACGCTGTAAACAGCTTCATGCGACGAGCATATTCGGTCCAGCGATACTTTGAAGACAGGGGTAATCCCATGGGGTAATCACTGGTCAGTCGCCCAATGCGCATCCGACTGCCCGCCAACGCTGAGGCCTTCGCTTCCATAATAAGCTTGATGGTATCGTCACGGGCAATGGGGTCAGCCAGTAAAGGCTCACCGTCACGCTGGTAAGTGCGCAGCTGATCAACAGCGTCGTCCATTTGAATAGATACCATCCAGTGACCGCTGGCCTGCCCCGCCGATACACCGCGCTCATATTCGAGTGTTTTCATAGCAACACCCCAGCCCTGCCCTTCCTCGCGCATTAATGTTTCAGCGGGAATACGGGCATCGGTAAAAAATATTTGATTGAAACCGTACTCACCCGTGACCTTGCGAATGGGGTGAGCATCAACGCCCGGGATTTTCATGGGCGCCAAGAAGAACGATAGCCCGTCATATTTTCTTTCAACCGCCGTGTTCGTTCGCGCCAACAGAATCATATGATCGGCAAAGTTGCCCAATGTCGTCCAGATTTTAGATCCGTTGATCAGATAGTCGTCGCCGTCACGGACTGCTCGTGTTTGGACACTACCCAGATCAGAGCCATGATCAGGCTCGGAGAAACCCTGACACCAAATTTCATCGCCCGACAAAATACCCTTGATGTATTTAGCTTGGCTATCTTTGCTACCAATATCGAGGAGCAAAGGTCCTACCCAGTTGAGGCCGATCGTGTTGAAGAGAATCGGCGCATTGTAACGCTGTAGCTCACGATCAACTATGGCTTGGTACGCAGGATCAGCCCCCTGCCCCCCATACTCGCTAGGCCAATGCATCCCTAAGAAACCGGCCCGCCACACTTTATTTTGCCACTCTCGAAGGAAATCGAGTTGCTGTTCAGTGCCCACCTCCAAAAAACTTAATGGGAGCAAAAACCCTGGATCTACAGGCACATTATCCCGCATCCACTGGTTAACGTCAGATCGAAACTTTTTTAGAGTCGCATCGCTATCCGACATAGCACTATCTCCTGTTGTTTTGCTTTTACCTTAATCACAAGCCATATTGGCGCGTGGCCAAATCACGCATAATTTCTTCAGATCCACCGCCAATGGCATTCACGCGTACTTCTCGATAAATACGCTCTGCCCTGCTACCGCGCATGAACCCAATACCCCCTAGAATTTGCAGCGCTTCCCGTGCACAGTATTCCATGACTTCGCTGGCCTGTACTTTGAGCAGGGCAATATCACCGGGATTAGGTATCCCGGCAGCCATCGACTCATTACACACTCGAATGTAGGCTTGAGTGGCGTTGAGTTTCTGCTTCATCGTAGCTATTTTATGGCGAATGACCTGGTGATCTGCGAGGCGCTTACCAAAGGTCTTGCGCTGGGTCGCCCAAGCCACCGCCTCTTCTAAACAGACACGGCCAAAGGCTTCCATCTGAATTGCCATACCCATTCGTTCACTGTTGAAGTTTGTCATGATCACTTTAAAACCTTGATTCTCTTCGCCGATGAGTTGACTCACGTGAACACGCACGTTATCGAAATAAAGGGTCGCCGTGTCCGATGCCCACCAACCCTGCTTTTTATCTAACGCCGTCCGAGAGAAGCCCGATGCATCGGTAGGTATCAGCAACATGGAGACGCCGGCAGCGCCCGCTTCGCCAGTGCGTACAGCAGTTGACACATGATTGGCACGCAATCCGCCGGTAATATAGGTTTTGGCGCCATTGACAACGTAGTGATCACCATCGCGTACCGCCGTCGTCGTCAGGTTGGCGACATCGGAGCCTCCCCCGGGTTCTGTAATAGCCAGACTAATCCAGCTTTCTCCCCGCAAAATGGCTGGAGCAATCTGCTCTTTCATAGCCTCGCTACCCCAGTTCAACACCGGTGGTAACCCTATCCCGTGCACCATTAGGCTAGCGTTGATACCACCGACCCCGATTCGAGCGAGCTCTTCATTGGCGATCTGACTAAACCATATGTCGCCGGGGATACCGCCATACTGCTCGGGGTAACCCAAGCCGAGCAACCCCACCTCACTGGCCTTTGGCCAAAGCGAGGTGGGAATATGTCCCCTCTCATCCCACTCCTCGGCAAAGGGCATAATGTCGGTATCGATGAATCGCCGTAATTGCTCTCGCCAAGCAAGATGCTCTTCGTTAAAATGCGGGTTTGCCAAGCGTGCGCTGTCAAAATCAAGACTCAACGCCTCTCTCCTGTAGATTGAACGTCGAGTATGTTTGTATACTACCTCGCAACACTACGCAATCTTGACATCACTCGCTCTGCGGATTCCCAATCGCACTCGCGGCGTTAATCGGTACAATGAATCCAGCCATTGCTTGTCGGCGTATTCGCTAGCACGTCCCATCAAGCCAGTGAGCCAGTGAGCAGCACGTAAGCAGGAAGCAGGAAGCAGCATGAAATACAGCGGCCAAGCCGACTATGATCACTCGACAGCGCCATTGATTGGCGTACTGCTGACTAATCTTGGTACGCCTGAGGCGCCCACCAAGGAAGCGCTTCGACCTTATCTTAAGCAGTTCTTGAGCGATCCCAGGGTCGTTGAAGTGCCTCGTGCCATTTGGTGGTTCATCCTCAACGGCATCATCCTCAATACGCGTCCCAAACGTTCAGCTGAGGCCTACAGTGAAGTCTGGACAGCGCGTGGCTCACCGCTACTTTATCACCTGCAAGACCAAGTCAATGGCATTCAACAGCGCCTGACGCAGTCCATAGGTGAGCGCATAATGGTGCGCGGCGCCATGCGTTACGGTAAGCCATCAATCGGCTCAGTGCTTGAAGAAATGGCTCGCGCTGGGGTACAGCGACTGGTGGTTATGCCCCTGTATCCGCAATATGGCGGCCCGACTACCGGATCGACCTTTGATGATCTTGCCGAAGATTTTAAACGACGACGCTGGCTACCGGATTTGCGCTTTATCAGTTCTTATCATGACGACCCGGGCTATATCGATGCGCTGGTGACGTCTATCAAACAGCACTGGTCTACCCATGGTCGGGCAGACAAGCTCATCTTCAGCTACCACGGGATGCCGGAACGGTATCTTCAAAATGGTGATCCGTATCACTGTCAATGCCATAAAACCACACGGCTAGTGGCTGAGGTATTGAGTTTGAGCCAAGACGACTTTTTGACCACATTTCAATCACGCTTCGGTCGAGAAGAGTGGCTCAAGCCCTACACCGACGATACTTTAAAAGTACTGCCCGATCAGGGTACTCAGTCAGTGCAAATCATCTGTCCCGGATTTTCTGCGGACTGTCTCGAAACCATTGAAGAGATTGGCATGGAGAATCGCGATTACTTCATCGAGGCTGGGGGTGAACGGTACGAGTATATCTCCTGCCTTAATGCTGAGCCCAACCACCTTGATGCGCTGACGGCTCGCATTGAGCGCGAGTTATCGGGGTGGCTACCCAAGCCTTTCGAGGGTCAGGAGTGTAAACGCTTGGCTTTGGCTATTGGTGCCCAGCACTAGTCTCTGCAAGGCTTTTAATTCGCCATTCGGCTACTGCGCATGGGCAAGTCCGTGAGTGGGCTCAAGCACACCGATAGCTACCGCCAAGGCGATACCGAGTATGAACAGTGCGGTCAACTTCAAGCGATCGTGGCTATGAAACTGCACCTCGGGCAACAAATCACCCAGGGCAATACAAACAAATGCCCCTGCAGAAAATGCTAATGCTGCGGGTAGTAAGCGGATGTCGGCTTGCAAAGGGTCGACCAATGCCCAAAATGCTACGGCTGTCACCGGACAGAGAATGGCGAACATAACGCTGATGAACTGTCGGTGGCGCGCCGATAAGCCCGAGGCAGATGCCACAGTTTCAATCGACAGAGAATCCAGCGGCTTGTGCAGCAAAATCGCCAAAAAGACACCAATCCCTAAAACGCCTGCCCCATCCACCGACTCTGCCCGCATCACCGCACCCAAAGCAATGCCATCTACAATGGTGTGAATACTGAGACCGAGCAGTAGTCCAAGCCAGGTGAAGGGGCTTTTTGATGGTACTGCATGCGCGTGATCATGGGCTATGGCATGGCCATGATCATCCGCTTGATGGACGCAACTCACGTCGCCATCAGCAAAATCATGCTGATGGAAATGGAAAAGCCTTAACATCAGCAGCATGAATACGAGGCCCGCGACGACCCAGCTCATAGTGAAATCAATATCTGATCCGCGGCTGGTGACGCTGTGAGGAATAAGATGAAAAAACGCCGCCCCCAACATCAAACCAGCTACCAGACTCATGGTCAGCTGGGTGCGAGTGTGGGTCATATGGAAGCGGCGAGGTAGCCAAGCCCCGAGTAATGAGGCGGCAAATATCGCCACACAGTAGGTCAACAGTAATGCCAAGGTCATCACTATACTCTTACCAAATTATCTCGGTGAATCATCTCAGGGTCGCCACCGTAGCCCAGCGCATTTTCGATCGCCGATGAGGGAGTCTTGATAAGCTTGGCCGCTTCAGATGCATTGTAATTCACCAATCCCCTGAAAATTTCTTTGCCCGCCGTGTCATAGCAGCTGACCAAATCACCACGCACAAAGTCTCCAGCCACGGCAGTCATACCAATAGGCAGCAATGATCGCCCCTGCTGCAACAGGCTATTGACCGCTCCATCGTCCAAGGTGAGTGAGCCTTTGCTATGCATAAGGCTCGCCAACCACTGCTTGCGTGCACTGTCCGGGCGATGTTCGGTAGTAAAAAAAGTGCCTAACTCCAGGCCCTCGGCTACTCTGGGAATGATATTGACCTGTCGACCATGCGCAATAACCGTTGCGGTCCCAGAACGGGCGCCGATACGTGCCGCGCGTAATTTAGTAATCATTCCACCCCGACCAAATTCACCGCCGTCGCTCACCATACTGTCGAGTCGATTATCGGCGGTGTCTGCCCGAGCTACTAATTTTGCATCTGGGTACTCGCGAGGGTTCTTATCGAACAGCCCATCTTGATCCGTGAGAATCAGCAGTGCATCCGCATCAATCAGATTGGCCACCAAAGCGGCTAGAGTGTCGTTGTCACCGAAACGGATTTCGTCGGTCACTACAGAGTCATTCTCATTAACCACCGCCAGTACACCCATTCCAAGAAGCGTATTGAGAGTCCCTCGCGCATTGAGGTATCGGTCTCGAGCGCGGATATCATCATGACTCAGAAGCACCAATGCAGTGGTAATACCATGCGGCGCAAGGGCGTCCTCATAGGCCCGAATGAGGGTTGACTGGCCAACAGCAGCAGCGGCTTGTAAATCATGTAAATGGCGAGGGCGCTGTTCAAAACCAAGTCGCACAACGCCTGCAGCAACCGCACCACTGGATACCAAAACCACCTCGCAGCCACGCGCTTGAAGAACCACAAGCTGCTGCACCAGATTATGGATCATCGTCTGGTCCAAACGACGACCTTCATCGGTCAACAGTGCGCTGCCGATTTTAACCACCCACCGCTTCGCATCAATCAGCTGCTGACGTTGGACTACGCTCACAGCCGATACTCTACTTTGACGTTTATATCATCACCGTCGCTGCTATCGTCATCGTGAAGCGCACTCTCTTTTTGCGCCTTACGCTCGGCAGCATGCGTCGATCTTAGGTGCTCAATGCGTTCTCGAGCTTCCTGCTGCATTCGGTTTTGAACGTTGCGCTCAGCTTCAGCGACTTCTTCGCTGTCCTGCTCAGCGGCTTGTAGACCTTCAACGCAGGTCATCAAATCACCGGCAATAGTACTGGTACCTGTTTTTGAAATAGCCGCCATCTCATAAACCGGTCCGCGCCAGGACAGGGCATCGATGACGGCTTGGTGGCGTACGTGTCGCTGCTGATCGTCCAGCAAGTCCACTTTATTAAGAATCAACCAGCGGGGACGCGCTGCCAACGTCGGACTAAACCGCTCCAACTCCCGAACTATACTCAACGCGGCCTCAGCGGGGTCGCTGTCATCCAAAGGGGCTAAATCGACAATATGCAACAGAATACGATTGCGTGTGAGGTGCTTTAAAAACCGAATGCCCAATCCCGCGCCATCGGAGGCGCCTTCAATGAGGCCTGGAATGTCGGCAACGACAAAGGAGCGATAGGCATCAACTTTTACTACGCCCAAATTTGGAATCAACGTAGTGAACGGATAATCCGCCACTTTCGGTGTTGCTGAGGACACCGCTCGAATGAATGTTGACTTTCCAGCGTTGGGCAGTCCCAACAAACCGACATCGGCAAGCACCTTCAACTCGAGTTTTATACGACGGTTATCGCCATCAGAGCCCGGGGTTGACTGGCGCGGCGCTCGATTAATACTCGACTTGTAGCGCGTATTACCCAGTCCGTGAAAGCCACCCTGAGCCACAAGTAGCAGTTGCTCGTGCTCCTGAATATCGCCCAAGATGTCACCGGTATCTTCATCGATCACCGTCGTTCCAATGGGAACCGGTAAATACAGGTCATTACCCGCTTTGCCCGTGCAGTTACGCCCCTTACCTGCAGCGCCATCTTCCGCCCGATGCCGGCGAGTATAGCGATAATCGATCATGGTATTGAGCGCGTCGTCACCGCGTAAATAGACGCTCCCCCCATCACCGCCATCACCGCCATCAGGGCCGCCTTTGGGGATGTACTTTTCTCGGCGAAAGCTCACACAACCGCCTCCACCGTTTCCAGCGAACACTTCTATTGATGCTTCGTCGACGAATTTCATAATGACAGTTTACTGGTGTTCCCCAGTGAGTGGCAGTGCTCTATAAACAAAAAAGCCTCGTCCGAAAACGAGGCTTTCAAAATCTAACAAAGACTTACGATCAGGGACTAACAACACGCACATGTTTGCGCATACGAGGACCGCCCGCATAAAACTCCACCTTCCCGGTTGCAGTAGCAAACAGGGTGTGGTCCTTACCGCAGCCTACATTTTCACCCGGGTGGACCTTGGTGCCGCGTTGACGAATGATAATGCCACCAGCATCAATAGCTTGCCCACCAAATACTTTGACACCGAGCCGCTTACTCTGAGAATCGCGACCGTTACGTGTACTACCGCCTGCCTTTTTGTGCGCCATTTCTACTCTCCTATCAGCCCTGGATGCCGGTAATCTTAACTTCAGTAAACCACTGTCGGTGTCCGGTTTCGTTTCGGTAATGCTTGCGTCGGTTAAACTTAACAATGCGAATTTTGTCGTGACGACCTTGGGCAATAACCTCGGCCATTACCTTGCCGCCCTCGACCTTGGGTGTGCCGATAGTAACGCTCTCGCCTTCGCCCACCATAAGCACGTTGTCAAACTCGACCGTCTCACCGGTGGCCGCCTCTAGCTTCTCCAGCTTCAAGGTTTCACCTTCGATAACACGGTGTTGCTTACCACCGCTTTCAAACACTGCGTACATCACACTCTCCAATCAGTTAGCCTGCTCGCCGGTTACATGATGCTAAAAAGCGGGGCAGAGGCCAGGCACTGGGTCACCCCCGACAGGGCGGGGCACGAATAAATTCAAGGGCGCGAAGTGTATGCAAGGAATGCGTTAAACGCAAGGGGCAATAACACCCCAAAAGCCGCAAACCTTGATGCCCAGAGGGCTGAAGACGGGCTAGTAGAACACCATAGCAGGCAAAAAAAAGCGTTATGTGCTCACCCAACGGCCAATCGCCGCGCATCCCTCGTGACAGACTGCACCTGGGACGATTATACTCTTGGGCAATTCGGAGATTTCCCTTGTGATAGAAGATATCCGCGCCATCGTGGCGGAGGAGTTCGGTCAGGTCAATGACCTCATCGTCAACCAGCTGCGCTCTGACGTCGACATGGTAGAAAGTGTCGGCCATTATATTGTCGCTGCCGGTGGCAAGCGACTACGGCCCCTTCTGGCATTGCTGGCTGCCAAAGCCCTGGGCGGGGTGGGCGAAGCACACATAAAATTTGCTGCAGTGATCGAGTTTATCCACACTGCCACACTTCTGCACGATGACGTCGTTGATATTTCCAGCCTGCGTCGCGGTCGCCCAACAGCCAATGAAGCGTTTGGCAATGCACCCAGTGTATTGGTTGGCGACTTTATGTACACCCGCGCGTTTCAACTCATGGTGCAGCTAGGGGATTTGACTCTACTCCACCACATGGCAAACACCACAAATATCATCGCTGAGGGTGAAGTCTTACAGCTGGTCAGGGCAGGCGATGCGACCATTAATGAGTCTCAATATCGGGAAGTCATCGAGCGTAAGACCGCAATCTTATTTGCTGCTGCCTGTCGAGGTGCTGCCATTTTGTGTGGCGCAACCGAGCAACAGCAGGCTCTTCATGACTACGGGCTGCACCTCGGCATAGCCTTCCAGATGATTGATGATGTCCTTGATTACACGGGCAACCCCGCTGAAACCGGCAAAAACATTGGTGACGATCTCAATGAGGGCAAAACGACCTTGCCGTTAATCCACGTGTTAAATACGGGCAGCAAAAGCGACCGGGAGCTGGTCTTCGAAGCCCTACAAAACAAATCCAGTGAGCGACTCGTCGACGTGATTGCCGCTGTGGCGCGCTGCAAGGGAACCGAATACACCACAGAGCAGGCCTTGCACCATCGTCATATGGCAAAAGCAGCGTTGATGGACTTGAGCGATTCAAAGGCAAAAACAGCGCTCGCTGATCTCGCCGATCTCGCCGTCTCACGGCATCACTGACCATGCAACCCATTGCGCAGGGTATGGATGAGGCTTTGCGACGTTCGGCAGCCGAGGTCAAACGTCAAACAGTCGACGATCTATTCACTGCTAACCCTGCTCGGGCCGCTACTTTTCAATGCACCGGCGCAGGTATTACCCTTGACTACTCCAAGCAGCTTCTCGCTGAGGAACATCTTGATCAGCTTCTTGAACTGGCTAATGACGCCTCATTGAGCGCGGCCTATAGCGATCTGGTTAACGGCGCTGAGGTGAACATCACTGAGCAGCGACCTGCGCTTCATACCCTGCTTCGAGGTACCGCTGCGAGTGTTTCACCGGCGAAGCATAAAGCCGTTAACGCTACACTTGCGTCAATGCGCCACCTTGTTGGCGAGGTGCATGACGGTCGGCGTAAAGGTTTTTCTGGGCTGACCTTCACCGATGTCGTCAATATTGGTATTGGCGGATCGGATTTAGGCCCCAGAATGGTCAGCCGGGCACTGCGGACCGCTACGCCTAAACTTCGGGCACATTTCGTTGCCAATGTCGATCCCCAGGATCTACAGGAAATTCTCACTAGCCTTAATCCCGCCTCCACCCTGTTCATTGTTTGTTCTAAATCCTTCACTACCGAAGAGACGCTCAGCAATGCTTTGCGTGCCCGAGAGTGGTTGTTGTCCGGGGGGGCAACACCGGCTGCCATTCGCGAGCACGTGGTGGCAGTCACCACCAATGTCGAGGCAGCGGAACAATTTGGGATAGATCCGACGCAGTGCTTTCCCCTATGGGACTGGGTGGGTGGTCGTTACTCAGTGTGGTCAGCGATAGGATTAGTCATTGCTTTACAGCTTGGATGGACAGCGTTTGCGGCGCTGCTTGAGGGCGCGCGAGCTATGGACGCCCACACCCTCGAAACGCCCCCTCACTCTAACCTGCCTATCATCATGGCGTTGTTGGAGTGGTGGAATACCTTGTACCTCAAGACCGAGACACATTTGGTGCTGCCTTACTCCCAGCGGTTATCGGCATTCACAGAGTTTCTACAACAGCTGACCATGGAATCAAATGGCAAACGAACCCAGCTCGATGGAACCACTAGTCAACATCCTACTGCGCCTGTTGTTTGGGGTTCATCAGGAACTATCGGCCAGCATAGCTATTACCAATGTCTCCATCAGGGCAACCGGGGGTTCAGTGCGGACCTGATTTTACCCCTGACCAATGGCGAGGTAGACCACGTAGCCCATAGAAAACTAGCCGCTAATGCTCTCGCGCAAAGCCGTGCCTTTATGATTGGCCGGAGTGAAGCGCAAGCGCAGGCGCTTGCCAAGGCACGCAGTCAAGATGAACTGATGGCGGCGCACTATGTCATGCCCGGCAACCACCCCCACTCCGTGATCACGTTTCATGGCGTATCACCCCACTATTTAGGGGCGCTTATTGCCGCCTACGAGCACAAGACCTTTTTCTTGAGTCGACTTTTTAACATCAATGCATTTGATCAGTGGGGGGTCGAATTAGGAAAAGTCATCGGGCAACACATCGATAAAATTCTCGAATCAGGCCAAGACATTGAAAGCCTTGATCCCGCCACTGCCAATCTTGTCAGCGCATGGAGAGCGCTTAACCCCTAGGCTCTCAGGTAGCATCAATCATAGCCAAGAGCTCATGGGTCTTTCTTTCCATAAGCTCCCGGTTACCACGACTTTCAACATTGAGTCGCACCACGGGCTCCGTGTTGGACATGCGCAAATTGAACCGCCAGTCATCTAATTCAATACTCAGACCATCGACATACTCAATGCGTTTAGAGCCGGGCCCATAGTGGGCCTCGACGCTATTTATCAATCCTTTGGGGTCTTTAATGGTGCGGTTAATCTCCCCGGAACACGGGAACAATGCCTCTCTTTCCCTCACTAACTCAGAGAGTGATTTGTCACGGGTAGCCATCAAAGCAGTGACAAGCAACCAGGGGATCATGCCGCTATCGCAGTAAGCGAAATCTCGAAAATAATGATGGGCGCTCATTTCACCACCATAAATGGCATCAACTTCCCGCATGCGCTCTTTAATAAACGCGTGCCCTGTTTTACTTTGTATCGCTTCACCGCCGGAACCAACCACGATGTCTCGGGTATTCCAAGTCAAACGTGGATCATGAACGATTCGCTGTGAACCCGCTTTGGCGAGAAACGCCTCTGCCAAGAGGCCGACAATATAATAACCCTCTATAAAAGCCCCGGTCTCATCGAAGAAAAAACAACGATCAAAGTCGCCATCCCAGGCAATACCAAGATCTGCGTTTTCACTACGGACCCGTTCAGCCGTCGCTGATCGATTCTCCTCTAGCAGCGGATTCGGCACACCGTTTGGGAAATGACCATCGGCCGTATGGTGCACTTTGATAAAGGTGAAAGGGAGGCTCAGCTCAAGCTCATCCACCACCGGACCTGCACCACCATTCCCTGCGTTACAGACAATCTTAAGTGGCTTGAGCTCATGGACATCGACATAGCTCAGTAAATGGGCGGTATAGGCATCGAAGGTAGATACCCGTTGGTATTCACCGGGATCAACAGCGGCGGTGAAAGCATTGGCTTGCACAAGGGCTTCAATAGCTTTCAAGCCAGAGTCACCGGATATCGGTTGCGCCCCAGAGCGGACGAATTTCATACCATTGTAATCTTTCGGGTTGTGGCTCGCTGTCACCACAATGCCACCGCCAACCCCAAGGTGGGTCGTCGCAAAGTAGATTTCTTCAGTACCACAAAGGCCAATATCTCTGACATCGACACCCTGTTCCCGCAGACCCGCTACCAGCGCGTGCTTAATTGGCTCGCTGGTCAGTCGAATATCATGCCCAACCACCACGGTACCCGGGTTGACCACTTCAGCGTAGGCCCGGCCAATACGGCGTGCAATGTCTTCATTCAACTGATCGGGAATTCTTCCCCTTACGTCATAGGCTTTAAAGCAGGTCATGGCGGCGGGCATCAGGTGTTCGTCCCGAAGAGGTTGTTGAAAACGAAATTAGTAGCCTCGACAAATCCCGGCACGCTTCCACAATCGAAGCGTCGACCATGAAATTTATAAGCCAGCACGCTGCCATTCTTCGCCTGAGTTTGCAGTGCATCGGTAATCTGGACTTCACCGCCGGCCCCCGGCGGCGTGTTTCGGAGGATATCGAAAATATCCGGAGTCAAAATATAGCGCCCGATGATAGCTAAATTTGATGGCGCGTTGTCGGCCGCGGGCTTTTCCACCATGCTTTCAACCCGATACAGGCCGTCTTGTAACTGCTGACCATCGATAACGCCATACCGATGTACTTCCTCCATAGGCACTTCTTGCACCGCAACAACGGAACAGCCAAATCGCTCATATATTTTAGCCAGCTGCGTCATCACTCCCGGTCCAGCGTCATTGACGCATAAATCATCAGATAACAACATTCCAAAGGGCTCAGAGCCAATAAGCGACTCACCGGTAAGAACCGCATGGCCAAGCCCAAGCATCTCTCGCTGGCGCACCATAGTAAACGTACCCTGATTGATGACATCACGGATACTGTCCAACAATGATTCTTTATTGCTACCAGCAATTTGATGTTCCAACTCATAGCTGATGTCAAAGTGATCAGCTATGGCACGCTTACCGCGCCCAGTAACAAAAGCACAGTTCATCATACCGGCCTCAATTGCCTCCTCCACGCCGTATTGGACTAACGGTTTATTCACCACTGGCAGCATTTCTTTCGGCATGCTTTTTGTGGCCGGTAAAAATCGCGTGCCGTAGCCTGCCACTGGGAAAAGACACTTTCTGATCATAGCCACTCCTTACCGTTAACGTCCGTAAACATCTTCAAACCTAACAATATCGTCCTCACCTAAATACGATCCCGACTGGACTTCAATCAGCTCAAGAGGAATATGACCGGGATTGGCTAAGCGGTGTTTCGTCCCTAATGGGATATAGGTCGACTGATCTTCACTCAACATCAGTATTTCATCGCCTCGCGTAACTTCTGCCGTGCCGGCAACAACAATCCAGTGTTCTGCTCGATGAAAGTGCTTTTGCAAGGACAACTTCTGACCGGGATTTACCACGATGCGCTTAACTTGAAAACGATCAGAAACAACAAGCGATTCGTAAGAGCCCCACGGACGAAAGACGCGTTGATGGACTGTCGCCTCACTACGCCCTTGGGCTTTTAAATCGGCTACCAGCGCTTTCACATTTTGAACCTTATCGCGATCCGCGACCAATACAGCGTCGGCTGTTTCGACAACAACAAGGTTGTCCACCCCGGTGGTAGTGACTAACCGCGTTTGGGAATAGATATAACTGTTCTTTGTATCTTGGACCAGCGCATCGCCTTCTATCACATTACCGGCAGCATCACATTGGCCAATGTCCCACAATGCTGACCACGCACCAATATCACTCCAGCCACAATCCAGTGCCACGACGGCACCTGAGTCGGTTCTCTCCATGACCGCGTAATCGATACTATTAGAGGGACAAGACAAAAAAGCCTCTCTATCGGGCCGCAAAAAATCCATATCTACCGTAGCGCCCGCCATGGCCTGTCGACAGGCTCCGGCGATGGCCGGCTGATACGTCGCCAGCGTTTTAAGATAACAATCGGCACGAAACAAAAACATGCCGCTATTCCACAAATAAGTGCCCTCTTCAAGATAGGCTTTTGCTGTGGCTCGATCGGGTTTCTCGATAAAAGAAGATAGTGTAAAGGTCGATTCAGATAGCGCCTCCCCACAGCGAATATAGCCAAAACCGGTTTCAGGACGATCGGGCACGACGCCAAAAGTCACCAGTCGCCCCTGGCGAGCATCGTCTAAAGCCGATTTTACCGTGAGAGAAAACGCGCGTTTATTGGCAATATAGTGATCGGCAGGCAATATCAACACGAGTGCATCCGCATCTTCTTCAAGGGCCTTAATAGCGGCTAACGCAATGGCCGGTGCGGTATTGCGTCCCTCAGGCTCCAAAATCATCGCCGCGGTGGCTACGTTAATTTCACGCATTTGTTCCGCAACAAGAAAACGATGCTCTTCATTACAGACCACTATCGGCGCTGCCAAATCAATATTCTCAAGCCGAGCATGGGTCTCCTGCAGCATAGACCGTCTCCCCCCAAACGACAAAAACTGCTTGGGACGACCCTCCCTGGACACGGGCCAGAGCCGCGTTCCAACACCACCAGATAACAACACAGGGAATAGCATCCATCACTCCTTCCTTTCAACGCCCGACAGTGTAAACCAGGCACCGATCCCTGCCACCCTTTAGCGGCGTTTAATTCTTTCTAATCTAGGGGCCATGGATATTGAGCGGACAGCCCTTACCGTTGCCAGCAGTAAGTATTTTGTGACCACTGTGAGACCATGCTAACGCCGAGGTGGACAACTGGTGTTAAGGAACTACAATTACGGTTCGGGCGCAATGTTGCAGCCCGATCGGGAGCCCACGGCATTTACCCTCTCTTGGCCAAATAACGCTGGTAATGGATACTCACATGAACACACCTGTGCACATTGCAAAATCCTCCTACGAAAAGGATGAGCTCATCGCCTGCGGTATGGGCGAACTTTTCGGCCCCGGTAACGCCCAGCTCCCGGTGAATCATATGTTAATGATGGATCGAATTGTTCATATTAGCTCTGAGGGTGGTGAAAAGGGCAAAGGTCAACTCATTGCTGAACTGGATATCAAGCCAGATTTATGGTTTTTTGAGTGCCACTTCCCCGGGGATCCGGTGATGCCGGGCTGCTTAGGTCTCGACGCCATGTGGCAGCTGGTCGGCTTCTTTCTTGGCTGGCGAGGCAATCCGGGGCGTGGGCGCGCGCTGGGTTCAGGTGAAGTCAAGTTTACTGGACAAATCTTGCCGACCGCATCCAAAGTCACCTATACCATTGACATAAAGCGTGTTATCGAGCGCAAGCTTATTATGGGCATCGCCGATGGATCGGTCGCCGTTGATGGTAACATTATCTATACCGCATCCGATCTCAGAGTCGGTCTATTCGCCTCTACGGAATCTTTTTAATGGTATCTCGAGTGGTTGTCACTGGAATGGGGATTGTGTCTTGCCTTGGCAATGACGTGCGACAGGTCACTCAGTCTTTACGTGAGGGGCGAAGCGGTATATCGCTGTGCCAACAGCATATTGATGCAGGCATGCGCTCCCACATCGCTGGCACACCCAAAATAACACTGGGGGAACACATTGATCGCAAACAGTGGCGCTTCATGGGCGATGCAGCAGGCTTTGCCTATCTCAGTATGGTGCAAGCCATTGAAGATGCCGGCTTGACCCCAGAACAGGTGTCTCATCCGCGCACCGGCATTATAGCCGGCTCAGGCGGTGCGTCCTCGGCCAGTCAAGTTGAGGCGGCGGATATTCTACGAGATCGTGGCTTACGTCGCGTCGGCCCCTACCGGGTTACCCAGACCATGGGCAGCACGGTATCAGCTTGTCTCGCCACCCCGTTCAAAATCAAGGGGGTGAATTACTCAATTTCATCGGCCTGCTCAACCAGCGCGCACTGTATTGGTAACGGCATGGAACAAATTCAACTGGGCAAACAAGATGTCGTATTTGCCGGTGGCGGCGAAGAACTCCATTGGACCCTGAGCTGTCTGTTTGACGCCATGGGTGCACTGTCAACCCAGTATAACGATACCCCTGAAAAAGCTTCACGCGCCTACGATGCCAATCGTGATGGCTTCGTCATTGCCGGGGGCGGGGGCATGGTCGTGCTGGAATCACTAGAGCACGCTCAAGCACGTGGAGCAAAAATATATGCGGAGCTAGTGGGGTACGGTGCTACCAGTGATGGCTTTGACATGGTGGCGCCCTCCGGCGAAGGGGCGGTGCGCTGCATGCAGCAAGCGATGAATACAGTCGATGGGCCCCTTGACTATATCAATGCTCACGGCACCAGTACTCCGGCGGGTGATATGCAGGAGTTGAAAGCCGTTCGTGAAGTGTTTGGGCAAATGGGCGATGCCGGCCCATGGATTGGCTCTACAAAGTCGTTAAGTGGGCATTCACTCGGTGCTGCCGGGGTACAAGAGTCCATTTACTCTCTCCTGATGATGGAACATCACTTTATTGCAGCATCAGCCAATATTGACGATCTTGATGATGGGGCCGAGGGCATGAACATAATACGCGAACGCGTTGACAATAAGCCGCTAGAGCGGGTTATGTCCAATAGCTTCGGTTTTGGCGGTACTAATGCGACACTCGTTTTTCAGCGTATGGCGACATAATGCCTTCGTCGTACCATTCACGTCGTCGATATCAAGCGACCAGCGGCGACAGTAACTCGGTCATGAGTATCACGTCCACAAGATCTCCTCGCCTAACGGTCACGCCAATGGGGATAACTGCTAACCCTTGGGCCTGGCAAACGCCGCTTAAAACGCCACTGCTCTGATCGGGGGTTTTTTGAGCGACACGCGGCTGACCTTCGAGCACGTTGACACGTAGATACTCTTCCCTGCTTCCGGCCCGATTCACCTCAAAATCCGCACGCACCTGTAGGCGCCTTGGGTTAGGTAAATTTGCCCCCTGCGCCTTGGCCAGCCAAGGTCTAACGACTAACGCGAATGTTGTCCACGCCGCCACCGGATTACCCGGCAAACCGAACACTGGACAGCCTGCTACCTGCCCAAACGCTAAGGGTTTGCCGGGCTTAATAGCGAGCTTCCACAGCGTTAATGTGCCACGAGCTTCAATCTGCCCGCGGACATGATCTTCTTCGCCGACCGATACTCCACCGCAAGTAATAATACAATCGACCTGCGCTGCCGCCCGCTCTAAGGCGTCACCAATGATCAAAGGGTCGTCAGGCAGCGACGAAAAACTAACGGCCTGCATGCCCATGGCAGTAATTTGAGCGCCTATTTGTGCAGCATTACTATTGTAAATTTGCCAATCTTCGCGATGCTCACCCGGCGTGGCGAGTTCATCGCCCGTGGCCAGTACCGCGACCCGTAGTGGCCTGCGCACCGGGAGTGTTGCACAGCCCACAGAAGCGGCGAGGCCGATATCTTGAGGCGTTAACACTCTGCCTGCGGGTAAGATTTCAGCACCCGAACAAATATCGGCAGCGCGCCGCCGGATGTGCTGACCCTCGGTGATGGACCCAAGCAGGGTAAGTTGGCCGTCTTTGTCAAGCACATCCTCCTGCATCACCACCGTATCAGCCCCCTCAGGTAACACAGCGCCGGTGAAGATTCGGGCAACACTACCCCGCTCTAATGGTCGAGGGGCTACTCCCGCCGGAATCCGCTGTGACACTGGCAGCGGCCCTGGCAGCTCGGCCGCGCGGACTGCGTAGCCATCCATGGCGCTATTGTCAAAACCGGGGACATCAATGCCTGCCACTATCGGCTCCGCAAGGACTCGCCAGAGGCACTGACTCAGGGCTTCATGCTCACTCGTGGGCGCGCTGGGAACCTGCTGAAATAAGCTATCAAGCGCTGCTGGGAGCGGCGTCAAAGCCATCATCAATGGCCTTTTAAAACAGCCACATAGTTGCAAGGCTTATGCTGACTGTCGAGTTGCTCGGCAATAATACGAGTCCATGCTGTACGGCAGGCGCCTGTCGACCCCGGCATACAAAACACCACCGTACTATTGGCGAAGCCTCCGACAGCCCTCGACTGAATGGTTGATGAGCCGATTTCTTCATAGGAGACCTGCCGAAAGGTTTCTCCAAAGCCCTCAATGGTCTTATCAAATAGCGGGATAAGCGCCTCGGGCGTCGAGTCTCTCCCTGAAAATCCCGTACCACCAGTAGCCAGTATCACATCGACGCTAGCATCGGCAATCCACCCTGACACAACAGCTCGAATGGCATAGACATCGTCTTTAACCAACTGTCGAGCTGCTAGGTAATGGCCTGCATCAGCGACCGCATTCACCAAGTAATCACCTGACGTATCGTTATCTTCAGTGCGTGTATCGCTAATGGTCAGCACTGCCACCGCTAACGCCGTACCTTCATCGCTGATCACTTTGATTCCTCCTTGCAATACAAGTCTATATAGCGATTGACTGCTCGCTCCACAAAGTCACGCCAAGGCCTTCGCTGAATACCATACTGATGTCGAATAGCTTCGCAATCGAGAGAGTGATTGACCTGTAGGTCCCTGGAGTCAGGATCCTCTCTGAGCAGATTTGTCACCTCATTGAAGGGCTCATGTTGGCTGGCATGTGCTACCGCTGCCTCGCAAAAGCTAAACCAGCCGGTATCGCCAGCGCTGCCATAATGATAAATGCCTCTATCAGGTGCGCCGACGCTGAGCTGATCGACAATACCCGCAATGACCCGCGCCACCTCTGCTGTATGCACCGGACAATCGCGAATAGTGTCGGTGGCATGCACAACTCTACCCTCCCTAAGACGGTCCAATAATTGCTTAAAACGTCCGGGGCCGCGCCCTGAAAATAACCAACCTAAGCGGACGATAATAGTGGGTTCCACAAGCTCTTGGAGCAAACGCTCCGCCTGAGCCATTAACACACCGACACCGGTCTCCGCGTCAATTTTATCCGTTTCTTTGTAAGGGCGAGTCATGGCACCTGAAAAGACCTGCGAACTTGATAAAAAGATATACCGAGCATCACTTTTAGCCGTCAAATGTCCCAGCCACTCGGTGCGCTCCACATCGGGGTGCCCTAGCGGGTTATAACTACTCATTTGACTGGCCATGCGCGCATCGATAACAATATCTGGCGCCGCCTTTTTAAAGACTTTTTTCGCCTGGCGCTCACGCCGCCAGCGAGTGTCATCGAGGGTTAACAGCAGCAATTCGTGCCGTTTAAGGGGTGGGATGAATGCTCGCAGCGAATACCCCACAGGCGTATCCGACCCCAGCAACAAAATGCGCAATGTCCAAAGACCTCCCTGCCATCGGTATCGTTAAAAGGGGATGTCGTCATCCATGGGGTCAATCGCGCCACCCGTTTGTGCAAATCCACCTTGTGGTGCTGCAGGCTCCTGATTGAAGCCACCGCCGCCGCCATAATTATCTTGTTCCTGCGCAGGCGCACTAGAGTAGGAACCGCCCTCCCCACCACTACCACCACCGCGGCTATCTAACATTTGCATCTCATTGGCAACGACTTCGGTGCTGTAGCGATCCTGGCCAGATTGCTTATCTTGCCACTTACGCGTACGCAGGCTTCCCTCAACATAGACTTTAGAGCCTTTGCGTAAATATTCAGCGGCAATCTCGGCTAGCCGGTTAAAGAATACAATTCGATGCCATTCGGTCCGCTCCTGCGGCTGACCGGTACTCTTATCTTTCCATGTTTCTGAGGTGGCAATACTTATGTTAGTCACCGCACCCCCCGAGGGCAGCATACGATGCTCCGGATCATTGCCCAAATTTCCTACGAGGATGACCTTGTTAATACCTCGAGATGCCATAATTTTCTCCACATTTGTCTATCGAGCGACAAGCCCGATTACCGTATCGACTCAACGCCGACTATAGCAATCCAACGCGCTATAGGCGACTACCTACACCGTTATTCATCGCCAATGGCTATAGATGATACCGCCAGACGCAATTTGAAGACTACAGGCAACCAAATAACCAAAACAATAAAGACCGCATAACTCACTGCATTAGCCCCCCCGACACCCATAACATAGCCGCCCAAGACACCACCAACAAAAATACCCAAAAATTGACTCGTCGAGAAAATACCCGCCGCAGCGCCTCGAGATTGACTAGGCGCAAGCCGCGTTAATAGCGCTGGCAGGATGGCCTCAAGGGCATTCACCCCGACAAATAGCAACAGCATACCGACACCCATCAATAGCAATGTCGGCGCATTCAGCGCGACCAGAGCACCACCGACCATTGAGCTTATAGCTAGGGCAACCACACCACGGGGATCACCGTCTGCCCGCCCTCGACGCATCATCATCAACGCTGGAGGCAGGGATAATATGACAGCACCGAAATAAAATGCCCAGTGTTGATTGGCAGGCAAACCCACTTCATCGGCGAGTAATGTAGGCACCACGAGAAACGCGGCCATTAATAAGGCGTGTAACAAAAAAATACTAAGGTATAACGCTGGCAGCCCACCCCCAAAAATTGTCTCTACTTCGAATTCTCCCCGCTCTGGACTGCCTTGATGAGGCGAATGGTCGGGCAATACAAAACCAACAATTAATAAACCGACCACGCCTAGACCCGCAGTCACTGAGAATACCAGTGACAAGCCTCCAACAGCCGCTAATGCGGGTCCAATCACCAGCGCGATGATAAAAGACAGGCCAACACTAGCGCCTATAATGGCCATGGTCTTAGTGCGCTGACTGTCCCGGGTGTAATCTGCAGCCATGGCCGTCAGCGCTGCAGCAATAGCGCCACAGCCTTGCAAGAACCGCCCGATAATAATGTCATCTATGTCATCAGCAATGGCCGCCACTACACTGCCGGTAATGAACATGACTAAACCGCCTAGCACAACTGGCCGTCGCCCAATTCGATCAGAGAGCCAACCTAAAGGTAATTGCAGTAGGGCTTGGGTGAGGCCATAAGCACCCAGAGCAATGCCCAACAACTGCGGCGTAGCGCCAGGCAAATCTGACGCGTAAACACTCAGTAGTGGCAAGACCATAAAAAGACCGAGCATACGAAAAACATACAAACTGGCAAGGGAGAACACCGCATGCCGCTCGCTTTTAGTGTAGGGTTCTTTGCTTATCACACGCCACAGCTTAACGAAAAACAAGAGTCTAGCATGTCAGGTGTCCGACTCATGGGATGAAATCAGTCGTTTTAGAGCTGAGTTGCGTATACTAGGCTGTTTACTCTCATTCCCAAGGCAGTCACTTTTTATGGACACGATTCAAGTCCGCGGCGCGCGCACCCACAACCTTAAAAATATAGATCTCGATATCCCCAGAGATAAGCTGGTGGTGATCACAGGTCTATCGGGCTCCGGAAAGTCTTCCCTCGCTTTCGATACCCTCTACGCTGAAGGGCAGCGGCGCTATGTTGAATCTTTGTCGACCTATGCTCGGCAATTTTTGTCAATGATGGAAAAGCCTGATATTGACCACATAGAGGGATTGTCGCCGGCTATCTCCATCGAGCAGAAATCAACGTCTCATAATCCGCGCTCAACGGTAGGAACGATTACTGAGATTTATGATTATCTACGCTTACTCTTTGCTCGTGTGGGAGACCCTCGCTGTCCTACGCACGGTGTGACTCTGCGGGCCCAAACAGTCAGCCAGATGGTCGATGCAGTGCTCGCCATGCCCGAAGGAAATAAGCTGATGCTGCTTGCCCCTGTGGTGCGAGATCGCAAGGGTGAGCATTTGCATATTTTCGAACAAATGCGCGCCGCTGGTTTTATCCGCGTGCGCGTTGATGGCATTCTTGTCGATCTAGATGACGTGCCCGAGCTCGATAAAAAGCGCAAACATCGTATTGATGTGGTGGTGGATAGATTCAAAGTCCGCGACGACCTTGGTCTACGACTAGCTGAGTCTTTTGAAACAGCACTTGAATTAACCGATGGGCTCGCCTGTGTCGCATCCATGGACGGGAGCAGCGAAGAACAGCTTTTTTCTGCCCGGTACGCCTGTCCGCAATGTGGCCATGCCATCGACGAATTAGAACCGCGCCTGTTTTCCTTTAACAACCCAGCTGGCGCCTGTCCTAGCTGTGATGGTCTTGGTGTCACCCAATATTTTGATGCGAATCGAGTGGTCCTGCATCCAGAAGCAAGCCTTGCCGGGGGGGCTATTCGCGGTTGGGACCGGCGCAATGTGTACTACTTTCATTTACTGACGTCGCTCGCAGATCATTACGGCTTCGACATTGATCAATCCTTCGAAACGCTGGATAAACGGCACCGGAATATTATTTTACAGGGTAGCCAGGGTGAAGATATTGAGTTTTCCTACGTCAATGATCGTGGCTCGATCTTTAAGCGGCGCCATGCTTTTGAAGGGGTCTTGCCCAATATGGAACGCCGCTATAAAGACACTGACTCCCAATCAGTGCGCGAAGAACTGTCAAAATACGTATCAAGTGCCGCCTGCCCTAGCTGTGGCGGTGCCCGCCTATGCGAGGATGCGCGCAGTGTGTTTGTCGATGAGCGAACCCTTCCCAGCATTACTCAGTTGCCGGTGGGTGATGCACTCGATTACTTTGATGCATTGCAGCTTGATGGCAGAAAGGGAGAGATTGCCGATAAAATTCTCAAAGAACTGCGCGCGCGTTATCAGTTTTTAGTCGATGTCGGACTCAACTATCTCACTCTTGATCGCAGCGCAGAAACATTATCGGGAGGCGAGGCGCAGCGAATCCGTCTGGCCTCTCAAATTGGCGCTGGACTGGTGGGGGTGATGTATATTCTGGACGAACCCTCTATCGGTCTGCATCAACGTGACAACGAACGTCTGCTGCGTACCCTGACTCACCTGCGGGATATTGGCAATACCGTGCTAGTCGTTGAACACGATGAAGAAGCCATACGCAGCGCAGACCACATCATTGATATTGGCCCCGGTGCAGGGGTCCATGGCGGCAAGATTGTGGCCCAGGGCGACTACAACGCCATTATCGCTAGTGAAGACTCGCTGACAGGCGCCTATCTTTCCGGTAGGCGCAGTATCGCCATCCCCACAAAGCGTCAAAAGTCCGATCCTAAACGGCAATTGATGATCAAAGGCGCTGCCGGAAACAATCTTAAAAACGTCGATTTATCGCTACCGATCGGCTGTTTGACTTGCATTACTGGCGTTTCAGGGTCGGGGAAATCCACGTTAATAAATGGCACCCTTTATCCTGTCGCGGCAACATTCCTCAATGGTGCCACCACACTTCATCCGGCCCATCACGATGCCGTGAAGGGCCTCGATAAATTCGATAAGTGTATCGACATTGACCAGAGTCCCATAGGACGAACGCCACGATCCAATCCAGCAACCTACACCGGTATCTTCACCCCGATTCGTGAGCTGTTTGCCGGTACCCAAGAGGCGCGGTCAAGAGGGTATAAGCCTGGCCGATTCAGCTTTAATGTTCGTGGTGGACGCTGCGAGGCTTGCCAAGGTGATGGCGTAACAAAAGTGGAAATGCATTTTCTACCTGACCTTTATGTCCCTTGCGACATTTGCAAAGGTAAGCGCTACAACAGAGAGACCTTGGAGATTCGCTACAAAGGTAAAAGCATCGCCGAGATTCTAGATATGACCGTCGAAGATTCTCTGTCTTTCTTTGAGGCGGTGCCGTCCATCTTCCGTAAGCTACAAACGCTTATGGATGTTGGTTTGACGTATATTCATCTTGGACAGGCAGCCACAACGTTGTCGGGTGGTGAGGCCCAACGGATTAAGCTATCCAAGGAACTCTCTAAACGCGATACCGGTAACACACTGTACATTCTCGACGAGCCTACCACCGGCTTACATTTTGAGGACATTCGGCAGCTACTCGACGTTCTCCATCGTCTCCGAGACGGTGGTAATACAGTCGTGATTATTGAGCACAATCTTGATGTTATAAAAACCGCCGACTGGCTCGTCGATTTGGGGCCTGAGGGCGGGTCAGGAGGTGGAGAGATCATTGCAACAGGCACACCAGAGCAGGTGTCTCTCAATCCAAACTCCCATACCGGGCGCTTTCTCAAGCCCTTGCTTGAAAAGAGCACGGCCTAGCGCGCTATTTGCTTTCTTACAAACAAAAAAAATGAGCGACAAGCGCTCACTCGGTTCTACATAAATCGCATTTAGACTGCTACGATATTCTCTGCCTGAGGACCTTTTTGTCCCTGAGTAATACGGAACTCAACTTTTTGCCCGTCAGTCAGCGTTTTAAAGCCATCGCCGACGATAGCACTGAAGTGTGCAAACACGTCAGGGCCATTTTCCTGTTCAATAAAACCAAAGCCTTTTGACTCATTGAACCACTTAACCGTACCAGTAACAGTAGACATAATAAAATTTCCTAAAGAAAAAAAGATAACCCACTAGGGGATTGGGTGCGCAAGAAAAGTAGGTCTATCTTAAAAGCTTCAGGATTGCAGTATTACTAAGAAGACGACGAAACAGAAAATCTAAAGGAGAATTACGTTTCCAGCTCCCGGAACCTTACACAGTATTAGGTTGAAAAGCGATATATTTAAACTGTGAATACCTCGCAAAAGCTATCGACAACCGGCTATTCGATAGATAGAAAAGGTCAACCGCCATGCGGTTTCCCTACCACCGGTGGAGCCATCGCCGGCGTCTTTTACTCAGTCCTCACTGCCAGTATCATCAACGACGTCGTCAACCTCGGGTTCAGGTCGGTCGACCAGCTCGACGTAGGCCATGGGCGCCTTATCCCCGGTCCGGTAGCCGCATTTGAGTATGCGGATGTATCCTCCAGGCCGCTCTTGGTAACGCGGGCCGAGTTCATCAAACAACTTACCTACCGCTTCTTTACTGCGGGTACGATCAAACGCCAAGCGACGATTAGCCACGCTGTCTTTTTTTGCTAAGGTAATAAGCGGCTCAGCATAGCCGCGAAGCTCCTTAGCCTTGGGCAACGTCGTTTTAATTAGCTCATGCTCTACCAGCGATACCGCCATGTTACGAAACATAGCTTTTCGGTGGGAGCTGTTACGGTTGAGTTGGCGACCGCTATGGCGATGACGCATTGTCGTATTTCCTCAATGAGGCCGGCTTAATCGCAGGCCTGTAATTCTTGTCAATTAGGCGCCCAAAAGACGCTCATCATTCTTGAGACTAGCCGGTGGCCAGTTCTCCAGACGCATACCTAAGGACAATCCACGGGATGCAAGAACGTCTTTAATTTCTGTCAATGACTTCTTGCCTAAATTTGGCGTCTTGAGAAGCTCTACCTCAGTGCGTTGGACTAAATCACCAATATAATAAATATTCTCTGCTTTCAGACAGTTTGCTGAACGAACCGTTAACTCAAGGTCATCAACTGGGCGTAGAAGAATGGGATCAACCTCATCTTCAGCTTCCTGTGCTGCCGCTTGGGTCTCACCCTCGAGGTCCACAAACACCGACAGCTGCTGCTGCAGGATGGTTGCGGCGCGCCGGATGGCCTCCTCGGGGTCGATGGTTCCGTTGGTTTCCAGATCGATTACAAGCTTATCAAGGTCAGTCCGCTGCTCGACACGAGCAGATTCGACGACGTAGGACACTCGACGGACCGGAGAAAACGACGCGTCCAGCTGCAGGCGACCAATCGAGCGAGTCTCTTCTTCGGCATCGACGCGTGCGTCCGCGGGCACGTAGCCGCGCCCCCGCTCAGCGACCAGTCGGAGAGTCAACTCTTTATCGGCAGTCACAGTACAAATCACATGCTCGGGATTGCAGACCTCTACATCGTGATCCACTTGAATATCAGCCGCTGTGACAGTACATGGGCCTTTCGCTACTAACGACAGTTCAGTACTGTCCTTGCCGCCCATCGACAGTGCAACGCCCTTAAGGTTGAGAAGGATCTCAATCACGTCTTCTTGAACACCCTCAATCGCTGAGTATTCGTGTAAGACCCCGTCAATTTCAACCTCGGTGATCGCACAGCCAGGCATAGAAGAGAGTAAAATACGCCGCAGAGCGTTGCCCAGCGTATGACCAAAACCACGCTCCAATGGCTCAAGCGTCACGTGCGCCATTGTTGAGGATTTTTCGTCAACTTTGATCACTCGAGGAGTGAGAAATTCATTTACCGAACTAAACATAAGGCACCTGCAATGAAAATGGGTTTATGGGGCTGAAAGCCGTCGCTTACTTGGAGTAAAGCTCCACGATTAGGTTCTCGTTAATTTCGCTTGAGAGGTCCTGACGCTCTGGCCGGGCTTTGAACGTACCTTCTAATTTATCAGTATTCACCTCAATCCATTCTGAGCCGCCGCGTTGCTCCGCCAAAGATACTGCTGACTGAATACGCAACTGCTTTTTAGCTTTCTCGCGCACTGAAACAACATCACCAGGCCTGACTTGGTATGAGGGAATATTGACCACTGTGCCGTTGACCATCAGCCCTTTATGGGATACCAACTGTCGTGCTTCAGCTCGGGTCGAACCGAAACCCATACGATAAACAACGTTATCAAGCCGGCTTTCCAGTAGTTGCAATAGGTTCTCACCAGTCGCTCCCTTTAGTCGGGCCGCTTCTTTGTAGTAATTGCGGAATTGCTTTTCCAGAACCCCGTAAATACGCCGGACTTTCTGCTTCTCTCGAAGCTGCACCCCATAGTCAGATAAACGGCCACGCCGAGCGCCATGTTGACCAGGAGCAGTTTCTGCTTTGCACTTTGCATCAAGCGCGCGCACACCGCTCTTCAATTGAAGATCGGTACCCTCACGACGAGAGAGCTTACAAGTGGGTCCAATATATCGAGCCATACTATTTAATCCTCGGCAGTGACGGCGTTATACACGACGCTTCTTGGGTGGTCGGCAGCCATTATGTGGAATGGGTGTCACATCGGTGATATTACTGATGCGATAGCCGCAGGCGTTGAGCGCTCGCACCGCCGATTCACGACCCGGACCAGGTCCTTTGACTTCGACATCAAGATTCTTCAAACCGTATTCTTTGGCAGACTCTCCTGCACGCTCAGCGGCTACTTGCGCTGCAAAGGGTGTCGACTTACGAGATCCACGGAAGCCCGATCCTCCTGCAGTCGCCCAGCTAAGCGTATTGCCTTGACGGTCTGTAATGGTCACAATCGTATTGTTAAACGATGCATGAATATGTGCTACACCATCCACTACCTGTTTGGTAATTTTGCGCTTGGTGGTCTTGGTGTTCTTGGCATTTTTGGCCATTCTTTACCTACTCTTTAATATCAACGCTACACATATCGATGTAGCTACACTAAATACCGACTAACGCCGCAATGATTACTTACGAATCGGCTTGCGGGGCCCCTTACGGGTGCGGGCGTTGGTTTTCGTTCGTTGTCCACGCAAAGGCAACCCCTTTCGGTGGCGCAGACCCCGGTTACAACCAAGATCCATCAAACGCTTAATATTCATTGAAACTTCACGGCGAAGATCACCTTCTACCGTCAGTTCACTGATCATGTTACGCAACTGATCCAGCTGCCCCTCAGAGAGGTCAGCCACTTTGGACTGATAGTTTATACCAGTAGCATCCAGCAAGTGCCGGGCCTGAGTATGACCAACACCAAAAATATACGTCAGTGAAACCACGACGTGTTTGTGATCGGGAATATTGACTCCGGCGATACGCGCCATCTATTTATCTCCAAACGTTGCTTGTGGGTCCTGCGTCTACCGCCGCACCCACGTTGGCTGCACTTCCTCAACAGCGAGGGCGCGCATATTACTGATTTGCCGACAAAAACTCAATGTTCAGCCCTGCCGCTGCTTATGACGCGGATCACTGGGACAGATCACCCTCACAACACCCTTACGACGAACCACTTTGCAGTTACGACATACTTTTTTAACTGAAGCTCTAACCTTCATCTTTCGCTCCTAAAACCTACCGAAGCCGACCGGCTGGGCCGGTATTGGCCAAATTAGCTTTTTTCATTACCCCTTCGTACTGGTGTGACATCAAATGGCTTTGCACTTGAGCCATGAAATCCATCACCACCACCACCACAATCAGCATTGAGGTGCCGCCCAGGTAAAAGGGGACGTTGAACATGACCACTAGAAATTGCGGGAGCAGACACACCAATGCAATATATGCCGAGCCAAATACTGTCAGGCGAGTTAACACGCCGTCGATATAGTTAGCAGTCTGCTGGCCTGGACGAATGCCCGGAACAAATGCCCCTGATCGTTTCAAATTATCGGCTACTTCCACGGGATTGAACATTAACGCGGTGTAGAAGAAGCAGAAGAAGATAATAAATCCGGTAAACAACATGATATTCAACGGCTGTCCTGGCCCAATAGCGACCGCAAGGTCCTGTAGCCAGTCGGCACTGTCGGCACTGCCGAACCATTGTGCAACCGAAGCCGGGAAAAGCAGAATTGAACTGGCAAAAATGGCTGGAATAACTCCTGCCATATTGACCTTGAGGGGTAAATGCGAGGCTTGAGCTTGGAATGCCTGCCTGCCCTGTTGGCGCTTAGCGTAGTTCACAGTCACTCTCCGTTGCCCGCGCTCGATAAACACCACCAAATAAATCACAACAACAGCAAGCGCGAAAATGGCCAACAAGACCAAAATATTTAATTCGCCTTGACGGGCCTGCTCTAGTGATTGGCCAATCGCTGCGGGCAGACCAGCCACAATGCCTGCAAATATCAACAGCGAGATACCATTGCCAATCCCGCGCTCGGTGATTTGCTCTCCCAGCCACATCATAAAGACCGCGCCAGTGACCAGCGACGTAATTGCAATGACAAAGAAGCTGACTGAACTGTCAAAGGCTAGGCCTTGGTTCGCAAGACCTACCGTCATACCAGATCCTTGTACGAAGGCTAAGGCGACCGTCAAATATCGCGTGTACTGACTGATCTTTTTACGCCCAGACTCCCCCTCTTTCTTAAGCTGCTCAAGCTGCGGCGTTACGGCAGTCATCAACTGCATAATGATTGAAGCGGAGATATACGGCAAAATGCCCAGCGCTAGTATGCTCATCCTCTCCAGTGCGCCACCTGAAAATACATTTGCCAAGCCAAGAATCGTTCCCTGATTCTGATCAAATAGCGAGGCTAACTGCTCAGGATCTATACCCGGTACGGGAATATGAGTGCCGATTCGATAAATGATCAACCCAAACAAAACAAAGCGAAGACGGGTTAACAGTTCACCCATCCCAGCTCCGTTCATTGAAGGCATCCCATTCGCCATAACTTAAGCCTCGACGCTCCCGCCAGCCGCTTCAATAGCTTCCCGCGCACCTTTGGTGACGGTGAGGCCTTTGACAATGATCGGCTTGTCAATGCTACCCGACAAAAATACGCGTGCACGAAGCACGTCTTCTTTCACCAGATTGGCGGCCTTCAGGGCTGCCAAATCGGCGGTATCGCCATCGACCAGATTTAGCTCGTGGAGGCGTACCTGCGCCGTTGTTCGGCCAATGCGCGAGGTAAAACCGTACTTCGGCAACCGTTTTTGAAGTGGCATTTGCCCGCCCTCAAAGCCTGGCTTAACGGTACCGCCAGATCGAGCCTTCAAACCCTTGTGGCCGCGGCCAGCAGTTTTTCCGGTACCCGACCCAATGCCACGGCCGACGCGTTTTGCGTCACGCTTGGCTCCCGGCGCTGGGCTTAGGGTGTTTAGTCGCATATCATCAGCCATTGAATTAGCCCTCTACCTTAATGAGGTAGTTAACCTTGTTAATCATTCCGCGGACCGAGGGCGTATCTTCCACCTCTACCGTATGTCCGATGCGGCGCAAACCCAGCCCTTTGACGCATGCCTGGTGATTTTTTAATCGCCCCGCAGTGCTCTTTAATTGGGTAACTTTAATTGTTGCCTTACTCATGACGACGGGCTCCAGCCTCAGCTAAGAATCTCTTCAACGGTTTTGCCACGCTTAGCTGCCACCGCATCGGGGGAAGTCATATCGCGAAGACCGTTATAAGTTGCGCGTACGACATTTACCGGGTTGGTAGAGCCGTAGCATTTAGCGAGAACATTGTGCACGCCCGCAATTTCTAGCACCGCTCGCATAGCCCCGCCAGCAATGACACCAGTACCTTCCGATGCTGGCTGCATATATACCTTCGAAGCACCGTGGTTGGCCTTAACCGGATACTGGAGCGTGCCATCGACTAATTCGACGTTGATCATATTCCGACGCGCCGACTCCATGGCTTTCTGGATAGCGACAGGCACTTCGCGAGCCTTGCCCCGACCGTAGCCGACACGACCTTTGCCATCGCCAACGACTGTGAGCGCAGTGAAGCTCATAATGCGACCACCCTTAACAGTTTTCGCTACGCGGTTGACTTGCACTAACTTTTCTTGCAGATCACCCTCGGTGCGCTGATCGCGTTGCTTTCTTTGATCGTTGTACGCCATACCTTAAAACTCCAATCCGCCTTCGCGCGCAGCTTCTGCCAATGCTTTCACACGACCATGGTATTTAAATCCAGAGCGATCAAAAGCCACCTCTGTTACTCCAGCGGCCTTTGCGCGCTCTGCTATTAATGCGCCGACTGCAGACGCTGCACCAGCATTTCCTGTAGCAGCCCCTCGCAAGTCCTTGTCTAGCGTAGAAGCACTGGCCAACACCCTATCGCCCTCAGCTGTAAGGACTTGCGCATAAATGTGACGCGGAGTGCGATGCACAGTAAGGCGAGTCGCGCCGTTGTTACGCATACGCATACGCGACTTTCGGGCGCGGCGTAGACGTGATTCTGTTTTGTCGTTCATTGCCCTACCTACTTACTTTTTCTTGGCTTCTTTACGACGAACATACTCGTCCGCGTAGCGAATGCCTTTGCCCTTATAAGGCTCCGGTGGGCGGAAAGCGCGAATCTCTGCTGCCGCCTGGCCTACAGCCTGCTTGTCGATCCCTTTGATGACGATCTCGGTCTGACTGGGCGTCTCTACAGAGAGCCCATCAGCAACTTTATAATCGACATTGTGTGACAGTCCCACGGTTAAATTCACCGTATTACCCGTTGCTTTGGCACGATAACCGACGCCATTAAGCACCAGCTTTTTCTCCCAGCCCTGACTCACGCCAGTCACAATATTATTCAATAATGCACGGGTCGTCCCCGCCATGGCGCGGTGCGTATCAAAGTCGTATTGGATAGACACAACACCGTCCGCAACTTGGGCACCAATACCATCGACGAGAGACAATCCCATCGTACCTTTGCTACCCTTAACAGACACATTGCTTCCGTCGATCGTAACGTCGACACCTTTTGGCACTGTGACCGGATTATTTGCAACTCTTGACATAGCTCAGTCTGCTCTTCAATGACATCGGTTCAAAAAATGGTGCATAAGATTTCACCACCGACACCTGCAGCTCTGGCCGCTCGGTCAGTCATGACACCACGTGAGGTTGAAACAATCGCCACTCCCAAACCGCCACGGACCTGTGGCAGCTCTCCCTTGCCTACGTAACGACGCAAACTGGGTTTACTTACTCGCTCAATTTCTGCGATGACCGGCTTGCCTTCAAAATATTTCAGTTCAAGCGAAAGCCGTGGCTTAACGGACGTGTTATCAACGTTAAACGAAGCAATATACCCCTCGTCCTTAAGGACGCTGGCCAGTGCCGCTTTGAGCTTCGACCCCGGCATGTCGACAGACTTTTTGCCTGCCATTTGCGCGTTGCGCACCCGGGTCAACATGTCACTAATAGGATCCTGCATGCTCATAATTAATCTACTCCGTTACCAGCTGGACTTAACCAGACCTGGCACATCGCCGCGCATCGCTGCCTGACGCAGGATATTGCGGCTTAATCCAAACTTTCGATACACGCCATGGGGACGCCCTGTTACCTGGCAGCGACGACGCTGACGCACTGGACTGGAGTCCCGTGGAAGTTTCTGCAACGAAATCTGCGCATCCCACTTCTCGTCATCACTGGCAGACGCACTGCTTATGACTTGCTTAAGTTGAGCACGCTTGGTGGCGTACTTTGCGACCAACTGAGTGCGCTTTGCTTCACGCGCTATCATTGATTTCTTGGCCATAACTCTTTACCCCTCAGCCTTTGAACGGGAAATTAAATGCACGTAACAACGCACGGCCCTGATCGTCATCTTTTGCCGTCGTTGTAATCGCAATATCCATACCACGCAGCGTGTCAACCTGATCGTAGTTGATCTCAGGAAAGATAATTTGCTCAGTTACGCCCATGGCAAAGTTACCGCGGCCATCAAATGACTTTGGCGTGACGCCACGAAAATCACGAATACGTGGAATAGCAATACCGATAAGACGATCGAGAAACTCATACATGCGCTCATCACGCAGTGTTACCTTACATCCAATGGGCCAGCCATCGCGGATTTTAAAACCAGCAATCGACTTCCTTGATTTCGTGACAATTGGCTTCTGCCCAGCAATCTTAGTCATGTCTGACAAGGCATTTTCCATGACCTTTTTATCGCCCACCGCCTCTCCAACACCCATGTTCAGAGTAATCTTGGTAATGCGTGGTACTTCCATCATATTGGACAGGCCCAATTCTTCTTTGAGGGCTGGCGCAATCTCACTGCGATATTTTTCTTTCAGGGTTGCCATTGTTCACTTCCTCGTTCGCCGAGCACTGCTCAGGCGTCAATCACTTCGCCGCTTGATTTGTAAACGCGTACTTTTTGGCCATCTTCTTCGATGCGATAACCAACGCGATCTGGCTTGCTACTACTTGGGTTAAAAATTGCCACGTTGGAGGCTTGAATAGCGGCTTCCTTTTCAACAATTCCGCCAGCGATTCCAGCCTGTGGATTAGGTTTCGTATGCTTCTTGATCATATTGATGCCGGACACCACCAACTTCCCGTTGTCCAGAACTTTGCGCACCGTTCCGCGCTTACCCTTATCTTTGCCCGCCAATACGATCACTGGGTCGTCACGCTTAATCTTCGCCATTACTATTCCCTCTCTGCCTGTCGCTCAGATAACTTCTGGCGCCAGGGAAATAATCTTCATGAACTTATCTCCGCGGAGTTCGCGCGTTACTGGGCCGAAAATACGTGTCCCAATGGGCGCCTGCTGTGCGTTGAGAAGCACAGCTGCATTCTCATCAAACTTGATGAGTGATCCATCCGGGCGACGCACTCCCTTTCTCGTTCTCACCACGACGGCAGTCATGACTTGACCTTTCTTTACTTTGCCGCGCGGTATCGCCTCTTTAACAGTCACCTTAATGAGATCACCGACCCGTGCGTAGCGCCGCTTAGAGCCACCAAGTACTTTGATGCACATAACACGACGGGCGCCACTGTTGTCGGCCACTTCTAAATAAGATTCGGTCTGAATCATTTCTCTACTCCAATCTGCGGCTCACGCCGCATAGAGCCACCAGAAATCCTTAGATCTCGGTAGCCTTCTCCACAACTTCCACCAAAGCCCAGGTCTTTGTCTTGGACAAAGGGCGTGACTCAGCCACCAGTACCGTATCGCCGGTACCCGCGGTGTTGTCCTCGTCGTGGGCATGTAACTTTGATGATCGAGTAATGTATTTGCCGTAAACCGGATGCTTCACCCGACGCTCTACGATTACTGTAATCGTCTTGTCCATCTTGTCGCTAACCACACGGCCCTGTACTTGGCGCGCACGTTTGTCTGTCGATACCATTAGCTCTCTACCTTCTGCTGCAGCACGGTCTTAACGCGGGCAATGTCCTGCTGAGTCTCCTTCAACAGATGGGTTTGACCCAACTGGCCCGTTGACTTTGCCATACGCAGCTTAAACTGCTGTTCACGCAATTTGAGCAACTCGGCATTCAGCTCATCAGCTGACTTATCACGCATTTCACTTGCTTTCATCACATCACCGACCGTTTCACAAACGTGGTCTGTAGAGGTAGTTTCGACGCCGCGAGCGCAAATGCCTCACGAGCCAACTCCTCCGACACACCTTCTACTTCATAAAGGACGCGTCCTGGTTGAATTTGTGCCACCCAGTACTCAACGTTACCCTTACCCTTACCCTGACGTACTTCCAACGGCTTACCGGTAATCGGTTTATCAGGAAAAATACGAATCCAGATCTTTCCGCCCCGCTTAATATGGCGCGTCATCGCGCGACGAGCAGCTTCAATTTGGCGGGCCGTTATACGTCCACGGCCAGTGGCCTTGAGCGCGTATTCGCCGAAACTGACTTTACTACCGCGCTCTGCCAAGCCGCGATTACGGCCTTTGTGCATCTTGCGAAATTTTGTGCGTTTTGGTTGCAGCATTGTTCAGTCCTCTAACCGCTCTCAGCTGGCCGCCGAACGACGAGGCTCTTGAGCGTCGTCGTCACCACCAATTACTTCCCCTTTAAAAATCCACACCTTGACGCCGATAACGCCATAGGTGGTGTGTGCTTCATAGGTCGAATAGTCAATATCTGCCCGTAGGGTGTGAAGCGGCACTCGCCCTTCTCGGTACCACTCTGAACGGGCAATTTCTGCGCCACCGAGCCGACCACCTACCTGTACTTTGATACCTTCAGCACCTTGGCGCATGGCATTTTGAACGACACGTTTCATTGCGCGCCTGAACATAACGCGACGCTCGAGCTGTTGAGCGACATTTTGCGCCACCAAACGGGCATCCAGATCGGGCTTGCGAATTTCTTCGATGTTGATGTGAACCGGCACACCCATCCTTTTGCTGAGTTCCTTACGCAGCTTCTCGACGTCCTCGCCCTTTTTACCAATGACGATGCCTGGTCGCGCTGTATGGATGATCACGCGGGCCGTCTGAGCAGGCCGCTCTATGACCACTCGGCTGACCGAAGCCGCATCAAGCTTACGCAAAATATACTCACGAACTTCAAGATCGCTGATTAAGTTCTTTGCGTAGCTTCTGCTATCCGCATACCACACCGAGTTGTGGTCTTTGACCACTCCCAGGCGAATCCCTGTTGGATGTACCTTCTGACCCATGCGTCAGTCCCCTTAGCCTTCGCTGTCCGCGACTTTCACAGTAATGTGACAAGTCCGCTTCAGAATTCGATCACCACGACCCTTCGCTCGCGCTCGCATGCGCTTCATCGTTAGGCCCTCATCCACAAATATCGTCGACACTCGTAGCTCATCGACATCTGCGCCATCATTGTTCTCGGCATTAGCAATAGCTGAATTCAATATCTTACGGACCAAGTGGGCCGCTTTCTTAGTGCTAAATTCAAGCAGGCTGAGTGCTTCCTCTACTGGCTTGCCTCGCACCTGATCTGCAATCAGACGGACCTTCTGTGCTGAAATACGCGCGCCGCGAAGTTTTGCTGATACTTCCATCGTCTCTATCTCCACCAAGCCTTAACGCTTAGCTTTCTTGTCAACAATGTGACCTTTAAAGGTACGGGTCACGGCGAACTCACCTAGCTTATGGCCGACCATGTCCTCATTAATGATAATTGGGACGTGCTGCCGACCGTTGTGAACTGCGATAGTGAGCCCGACCATGTCAGGCGAAATCATTGAACGACGAGACCACGTTTTTATGGGTCGTCTGTCATTGCTTTCAACCGCAGCCTCTACCTTCTTAAGCAGGTGTAGGTCGATGAAAGGACCTTTTTTTAATGAACGTGGCACAGTTAAGTCCTCTTTCCCTCAGCGGTTATTTCTTGCCCCGACGGCGGACAATAAAGCCGTCAGTGCGCTTATTTTTACGGGTTTTATAGCCCTTAGTAGGAACGCCCCATGGTGTCACGGGGTGACGACCTCCAGAGGTACGGCCCTCACCACCCCCGTGTGGGTGATCAACAGGGTTCATAGCGACACCGCGCACCGTCGGCCGAACACCACGCCAACGCGCAGCACCGGCTTTGCCCAACTTACGCAAGCTATGTTCTGAATTAGAGACCTCACCGAGGGTTGCTCGGCAATCCACCGATACTTTACGCATTTCACCGGAGCGAAGACGAAGAGTGGCATACTGGCCTTCTCGCGCCACCAACTGCACTGATGCCCCCGCCGATCGCGCCAGCTGTGCGCCCTTTTCAGGCTTCATTTCAATGGCGTGGATGACCGCACCTACTGGAATGTTTCTAATCGGCAAGCAGTTACCTGCTTTAATAGGCGCAGCGGATCCTGAGTACAACGTATCGCCCGCTGCAACGCCCTTGGGCGCAATAATATAGCGACGCTCGCCGTCAGCAAAGAGTAGCAAAGCGATGTGCGCCGTTCTGTTGGGGTCGTACTCAATACGCTCAACTTTTGCAGGAATGCCATCTTTATTACGCTTAAAATCAATCACACGGTAATGATGCTTGTGCCCACCGCCAATATGCCGGGTTGTTATACGTCCGGCGTTGTTACGCCCACCTGACTTGGAATTCTTCTCCAACAGTGGCGCGTGCGGACGGCCTTTATGCAAATCATTGTTTACCACTCTTACGTGGTGCCGACGACCCGGTGATGTCGGTTTGCTCTTTACGACTGCCATGACAAATCGTCCCCTTAACTCATTGCAGCAAAGTCAATGTCCTGACCTTGCTCCAAACGTACATAGGCTTTCTTCCAAGACGGCTTAGTAGACCAGCCGGTGCGAGTGCGCTTGCTCTTACCTTTGACCCGCAGAGTACGCACCTCATCGACTTTCACCTTAAACAGCTGCTCTACTGATGTTTTGATCTCGCTCTTAGTGGCGTCCAAGGCTACCTTGAAGACATATTGGTTATCGTTCTCGGCAACGGTGGCAGCCTTCTCGGACATATGGGGCCCGATGAGAATCTGAAATACACGCTCCTGATTCACGCTAGGGCCTCCTCAAATTTCTTCACCGCATCAACCGTGATCATCACTTTTTCAAACGCAATAAGGCTCACGGGATCAACAGCATCGACATCACGGACGTCGACGCGGTGTAAGTTGCGCGCTGCTAGATACAAGTTCTGATCTAACTCACTGCCAATAATCAACACGTTATCAACCTCAAAGCCTTTGAGGGCTTCCACCAACAGTTTGGTTTTTGGCTGATCCAAGTCGAAACTTTCAACCACCATTAGTCGACCAGATCGTGCCAGTTCAGACAGAATGGAGCGCATCGCAGCCCGATACATCTTCTTGTTCACTTTTTGCGAATGATCTTGAGGTGCTGCCGCAAAGGTCACACCACCTGAGCGCCAAATCGGCGATCGGATTGTCCCTGCTCGCGCGCGACCTGTACCCTTTTGCCGCCATGGTTTCCGGCCACCACCGGCAACAGCGGCACGATTTTTCTGCGCCCGCGTGCCCTGTCGAGCACCTGCTAGAAAAGAAGTGACCACCTGATGCACCAGCGACTCGTTGTAATCTCGAGCGAACGTCTCTTCAGACACCGATACGGTACCTGAATCGCCAACGCCGGGCTTAACTACACTTAACTCCACAGTTAGCCCCCTTAAGCTTTAATCGTAGGGCGGACAATGACTTCCCCGCCGGGCGCACCTGGTACCGCGCCTTTAATGAGCAGTAAATTACGCTCTGCATCCACTCGAACCACTTCAAGGCCTTGGGTCGTTACCCGCTCTGCACCCATGTGGCCGGCCATTTTTTTGCCTTTGAAGACTCGTCCAGGCGTCTGGCATTGACCGATTGAACCCGGAGCGCGGTGTGACAAAGAGTTACCGTGGGTGGCATCCTGCATACTAAAGTTCCAGCGCTTTACAGCACCCTGAAAACCTTTGCCTTTGGATTGACCCGCCACATCAACTTTTTGACCCTGCTCAAATCGTCCAACCGTAAGCTCTGCACCGATCTCAAAGGCTTCGTCGCCACCGTCAAGACGAAACTCCCAAAGACCCTCGCCAGCAGGCACGCCCGCCTTGGCAAAATGCCCAGCTCGCGCCTTAGAGATTTTAGAGGCCTTGCGACTTCCCGCTGTGACCTGAATGGCCCGATACCCATCGGTCTCGAGCTCTTTGATTTGAGTGACTCGGTTTGGAGCTACCTCCACTACGGTCACTGGAACTGATACGCCTTCATCGGTAAACACACGTGTCATACCTGATTTACGGCCGACTACACCAATAGTCATGGCTTTGAACCTCACAGTGTACGGGGCTATACCCTCTATGGCCGCCCCTAAAGATATCGATCACTCAAAGAGCCACCGTCACAATACGGACGTTACACACCCCATTTTCGGGGCAGGCTTTACTAAATTGTTCTTAACCTAGGCTGATCTGCACTTCAACGCCAGCCGCCAAGTCAAGCTTCATCAATGCATCAACTGTTTTTTCAGTTGGTTCAATGATGTCTAAGAGGCGCTTGTGCGTGCGTATTTCATATTGATCTCGGGCATCCTTGTTAACGTGCGGCGAGGTCAAAATAGTGAACTTCTCTTTTTTGGTAGGCAGTGGAATAGGACCACGAACCTGTGCACCTGTACGACGAGCTGTTTCAACAATTTCTTCGGTGGAGGCGTCGATCAGCTTGTGATCAAACGCCTTCAGGCGAATGCGAATACGCTGGTTTTGCACAATACTTCCCCTAAAAAGCCGGCACTCCGCAATGGGGGCCCCGTAAAAATGAGCGCGAACTATAGTCATCACGCCACTGACTGTCAACTGAGTTTGTGGCTTTATTCCTGACTGTAGAGGTTTTGCGGAAAACTGCCACTCTTGTCAGCTGTATTAGGCGCCCAAGCAGCATTTGGACGGCCAGAAGACCATAAGCCTATAACATGGCGAGCCGTTTAATCCGAATAATGGCCGTTACTCAATAATCTTAGCAACAACCCCGGCGCCAACA
>DGPA01000029.1 GCA_002389505.1 Halieaceae bacterium UBA4452 | reverse complement strand
ATTGAATACCCAATCGATGGACAGTACCTGGGTGACTGGGCGTCGGGTGCGAAGGTAGCGAGTAACGGCCGCGGATTGCAGTATTCCGACGATCCAGAGGCGCCAAACGGCGGTAATTGTTATGCCTGTCATCAGCTTGATCCCCGGGAAGTCGCCTACGGAACACTGGGGCCGTCCCTGACAGGGTATGGCGCTCGGGGACAAAGTGAGCCGGTTATCAAATACACATGGGTCAAGCTGTGGAATACGCACGCCTATAACATTTGCTCCCATATGCCGCGTTTTGGTGCTCAGGGCATTTTAACTGAGCAACAGCTGAAAGATGTCATGGCCTATCTATTAGATCCAGACTCGCCGGTGAATCAATCTATTGACGTTTTGGATGAATAGCCCGCACCTACCTAGCGGTCTGGGAAACTAGTATGGATCGACGCGAGTTTCATAAAATGCTGGCGCTGGGGCTGGCAGCCGGGCTGTCACTCCCCACCCGGGGGCGTTCTGCTAGCCCCGCATCTGATTGGAATTATGACCTTGCGCGTTTTGGCAACGTTCATCTTATGCACATGACCGACGTCCACGCTCAGCTGCAACCTATTTATTATCGTGAACCACAAGTGAACATTGGGGTTCATGGTGCGCGCAACCGAGTGCCCCATGTGGTCGGTCAAGCGTTACTGGACGCGTACGGCTTATCCTCCGGCAGCCGTGAATCCCATGCCTTTACCTATTTGGATTTTACCGAGGCCAGTCAGCGCTTCGGCAAGGTGGGCGGTTTTGCCCACTTATCGACACTGGTGAAGCGGGTCAAGGCTAACCGCCCTGGAGCGGTGTTACTCGATGGCGGTGACTTGTGGCAAGGCTCGGCGACCGCGTTGTGGACCAATGGTCAAGATATGGTCGACGCTAGCAAGCTGCTGGGTATTGATGTTATGACCGGCCACTGGGAATTTACGTTGGGCACCGAGCGAATTCAGGAAATTATCGACAAGGACTTATCGGGTCATATCGATTTCGTCGCGCACAACGTTAAGGATGCCGACTTTGGCGACCCGGTATTTGCTAGCCACACCATGAAAGAAATCAATGGTGTGCCGGTGGCCATTATAGGCCAGGCATTTCCCTACACCCCCATTGCTAACCCGGCCTACTTTACCGAGGGCTGGACGTTTGGTATTCAAGAGCGCGAGCTACAACAAAAAATCAATGACGTCCGAGATAGTGGCGCGCAAGTTGTGGTGCTGCTCTCCCATAACGGCGCCGATACCGACATGAAGCTGGCGTCGCGGATAACTGGCCTCGATGCCATTCTGGGTGGCCATACCCATGACGCTATCCCTAGGGCAATAGAGGTCAAGAACGCTGGTGGCATGACGCTGGTCACTAACGCAGGATCCAACGGTAAATTTTTGGGGGTTGTAGACTTCGATGTCAGGGCGGGTAAGATTCGAGATTGGTCTTACACCTTATTACCGGTGTTCTCGGAATTGCTCCCCGCCGATCGTGAAATGGCGACATTCATCGCTAAAAGTCGCGCACCTTTTATGGCCCAGCTGAGTCAAGTGCTGGCCACCACGGACGATTTGCTATATCGACGGGGCAATTTCAATGGCAGCTTCGACCAGTTGATCTGTGACGCCTTGATTGACGAGTTGGACGCGGATATTTCGCTCTCGCCAGGCTTCCGCTGGGGCACATCTCTGTTGCCGGGCGACGACATCACTATGGAAGATTTGATGTCCCAAGTCGCGATTACTTACCCTACGGTCACAGTGAGCGACATGCGCGGAGACTTTCTGAAAGTGGTTCTTGAAGATGTCGCAGATAACCTCTTCAACGCAGATCCCTACTACCAGCAGGGGGGGGACATGGTGCGCGTGGGTGGTTTGGATTATGCCATTGCGCCCAGTGGAACGGCGGGCCAGCGTATCAGTGACATGACCTTAGCGGGTAAAGCTATCGACCCCAACAAAACCTATAAAGTGGCGGGCTGGGCCTCTATGCAACCTCTCGAGGGTGAGCCTATTTGGGACGTCGTCAGTCGTTGGCTGCAAGCTAAAAAAACAATTGCCCCGGTGCCGCTCAAAGAGCCAGTGATAAAAGGCCTATCGGCCAATCAAGGGCTTGCCTAGGGTCATAGCCAGTGAGTTGGTGACGGTGGGTCGATGACGCCACGCTTAAAAGTGTCGTTCTTGAACGCCCTCTGGGGTTTCTATACGTAGGAATCGCTGGCTTGCGGGTATGATATCCCCTAGCAGCGAGTTGGTGATGTGCGACAGGTCGGTCGGACGGTCAGCGGGCCACCATTGTTGATATACATAGACAAAGTCGTCGTCGATTTCCGCGCCCAAGGTGGTTAGTGGCGATTCGCGGGACTGGCTGGCTGTGCGAGTGGGCGTCATAAAGCGCTGATCGACATAGAGCGCCACAAAGGCAAGCTCTTTGAGGTTATCGAGTCGACCAGTGCCGCCCATAAAGCGATTAATCGTGAGACCGTCGGCGGCATGTAAGCGATGAGTAATGTCAAAGTGATCGTCAACCCACACCATGTCCGTCCACACACCGCTGCCCCGATGTGCCACGACCGCCATGCTAATGGTCAACAACAGTAGCGATCTAACGGCTACTCGGCCAAGTAGCGCTCGGGGAAGACTCGTCAGCTTAAGCATGGCGAGTATTCATTGGGCTGCTTCTAGCGGTATGGCTTTGGTCGGCTGTTCTTCCCCCGCTTTGGCTTTCAAGTCGACGAGCAGGTCGGCCATCAGATTGCGGGTTTTACGTTTAGATTTATATGCCTCTAGCCGCGATGAGTGAATAGTAGGTGGATAGCGATTATTACGAAAATCGCTATCGGCAGTCTGGTGCTGTGAATCAATTTCTATGGCGCTAACTGAATTTTTCTCAATTAAACGATAGGTGACTTTTTCAGCATCTTGCCGCCAAATTTCTGCGGGTAAATGCAGCTCCCGTGACTGGCCGTCTGCATAGTGAATGGTCATAAGAATGGGGGTGGGTACACCGCCTTTATTGATAAAGTCGATAAAATAAAATAGATCGTTGTCCGCGATGGCGCGATCAAATACCTGCTGCTCCCATGGGTCGAGCTTGTTAAACGCCTTAGCGGCTTCATTTCGATCTTTGTTGGTGACTGTAAAGCGATCGCTGCGGCTGTACAGGTCTTGCAACTCATCAAAGCGTGCTTCGCGGGTCGTCAAGCCCTCAGCTTGGTTGCGCGCTATGGCGACGGGAGCAGGTTTATTTCTGCTGTTTTCTTCGCGGTCAAGCGGATAGTCAATATCGGGGTCATTGGTTTTCAGTCGATAGCCGCGAATATCGCTGATAGCGACATCGACATGGTCCGTACCGAAGAACCACGCTCGCCAGAACCAATCGAGATCCACACCTGAGGCATCCTCCATGGTGCGAAAAAAATCCGCGGGGGTTGGCCGCTTAAATTGCCAGCGTTGCGCGTATTCTCGAAATGCAAAATCAAATAGCGCTCGACCCATGACGGTTTCTCGCAGAACCGTCAACGCAGCAGCGGGCTTTACGTACGCGTTGGGGCCAAATTGTAGGATGGAGTCGGATTGAGTCATGATGGGAACTTGGTTCGTCGACCCCATGTACTCGGGAATATAATCGAGAATGTTAGTGTCGTTACGAAACGTCGGGTAGTGCTCCTCCCACTCTAGCTCGGCAACATATTCCAGAAATGTGTTAAGCCCTTCATCCATCCAAGTCCACTGTCGTTCATCGGAATTGACGACCATGGGAAAATAAATGTGGCCTATTTCGTGGATAATGACCCCAATGAGACTGTATTTAATCCCCCGCGAGTACGCGCGCTGTTCATTGGCTTTGGCAATCGCATCACTCGCATCGCTATCAGAGTCATCACCGTTGGCAGTGGGCGGATCGGGTCGGTAGCCGTTGAAGGTGATCATGGGATATTCCATACCACCCCGCTCCCAAGTGTTCACTGACTGAGCTGTAGGGTAGGGATAATCAAAGGACAGTCGACTATAGACCGCCATGGTGTGCGCAACCGCTTGGGTGGAGTACATCGACCAAATGGGTTCGGCTTCATTGGGGTAAAAAGACATGGCTAGAACGTTGTCGAACTGGGCACCGGGTTGCTCATGCAGCATGGCATCCCAAATAAATTTAGTCGATGAAGCCCAGGCAAAATCCCGAACGTTCTGGGCACGAAAGCGCCAGGTGCTTGTGCCTGTCGCCGTAGTCGTTTCATTGGCCTTTGCTTCTTCGGGAGTCACAATGAAACGCGGCTTATCGGTGGGGACAGCTTTCAAGCGAGCGAGCTGCTGTTTGCTCAAGACGCGTTGACCGTTGGTTAATTCGCCGGTCGCGGACACAATATGATTATTTGGAACGGTCAGCTCCACTTCATAATCACCAAATTCTAGCGTAAATTCACCACGACCTAGAAAAGCTTTGTTGTGCCAGCCCTCATAATCGGAGTAGGCGGCGAGGCGTGGGAACCATTGGGCAAGAAAAAACAGTTGCGTATTACTATCAGCAAAGTATTCATACCCGCCGCGACCGCCAATCGCAGCTTCTTCAATGATATTGAATCGCCACTCGACGCCAAAGCTGACGCTGTCGCCCGGATTTAGTGGGGTGTCAAGGTCCAGTCGAACAAGGGTATCGACCACAGTAGCGTCAATGGGAGTGCCACTGCTACTCGTGAATTTAAGGTCTTGATAGCCATAGTGGTTGTCGACCATAGACTGATGATCGCGCAGAGATTGGTAGCTCACACGATCGCTGTCCTGGGTCCGAGATCGACGATCGAGGGAGTCTTCCCGAAAGCGATTTTGATCGAGTTGCAGCCATAAATAACGCAGGGTGTCGGGAGAGTTGTTTTGATAACGGATGTTCGCGGTCGCTGTAATGGCACGCTGATTTTCATCGAGGCTGGCTTTAATTGTATAGTCGGCCTGCTGTTGCCAATAGTCGCTGCCTGGGGCTCCAGATGCCGTACGATAGACGTTAGCAGTGGGCAGGGCCTCACCCAGTTGGTTAAATGCCTTCGCGCCAGACCCAGGGTCACTATCAGCGGCTAAGCTTAACGGGCTAAGCAGTGTGAGGAAGGTAGCGTGGCACAGTGTTCTTACTATTGAGCGCGGTGTTAACAAAGTCATTGTTTTTCTCAACAGGCTGGTTGACGGTGGTATTACTTGGCAGCGTGGAGCGCTGAAGTGCTGAGTGTAGCTGACCTTAGGCCAACAGAGCCAGCATTGGTATCGGAGTCCTCTGGCTGTTGACAGCATTATTTTGTAGGCGGTGAGGAGTGACTAGTCATGGTAGTGGTTTTTCAATCAGCTCCCCCACAGCGGCCACAGTGGATGGACGATTGTCTGGCGTCAGTTCAGCAATGGGCTGCCCACCATGGTTTTGATTATCGATTCATCGGTGACGAGCTGTTCGACCTATTGCCTCAAAGCTATCGTTCAAAGGTCGCAGATAGAGGACCCATTCTCGCTGACTTAGGCCGATTACAGCTACTGCAGAATCACTTGCAGCGGGAGGGAGGGCAGGCGCTGTGGCTCGACGCCGATACCCTGTGTGTGGATATTGATTGGTTACCTTCGCTGGCTGGGCACAGTCTTTTTGGCGAGGAGTGTTGGGTCCAGAAAAACAATAAGGACCGGTGGCAGCGATATATTACACCGCATAATGCCTTTTTAGCTTTTACCGCTGGCTCGCCAATACTGCCCTTTTTAAGCCACGCTACCGAGTCCATTATTAGCCGTGCCGACACCGCGCATATAGCGCCCCAGATGGTGGGCCCTAAATTAATCAAAGCGTTACACAATCTTGCCCCATTTTGTCTGCTTCCCGCTGCTGGCGCGCTGAGTCCCGCACTCATCAGTGAGTTAACGACTACACCCGCCGAGGCGGTGGCTTGTTACCAGCAGGGCGGTCGCGAGCCGCTGGCCATGGTCAATCTGTGCGCATCGCTGGCGATGACGGCTGATGATCATTGGCAGCGTCAGCGGCTGGCGGACAGCGCGACCCTGCTGTCGCCCATCACCGATCTCGCGCCTAAGGCAACGCTCAAAGCAATGGACTGATCGACAGATCTCGGCTTTTGAGTTAATCGAGCGCCTTGGGCTCTGCACTGGCAGATCTCTGGGGTTTGATGGACAGTGGGTTATCGGCATGACAACGCTGACCTTAGTTGACTGGACTGAACTTGAACTGGACAACCCCTGTTAAGCTTTTATACTCCTTTGACAGGTCATCAAAGAGGAAGCGACTCCTATGCGTTCACTACATGGCGTTACTTTACGTTTATGTCTGTCGATTGTCCTAGGTGGCACGATCAGTGCCTGTGATAATAACGACGTGAATATACAGCCTGTTGTTTCAGCAGGTAGCGATGTGTACGTAGAGGCCGGAGAAAAAGTCACCGTCTCTGCGACAGTCAGGGATGATGGTGAAGTCGATCTGGAATGGACGCAGGTGTCTGGTCCCCCGGTCAATTTGATGGTCATGGCCGACGCTACGGCAAGTTTTGATGCACCTCCTGTAACCGTGTCGTCAACGATCATACTGCGAGTAACGGTAGATGATGGAAGTAACGCCGTTGTCTCTGACGAAGTTCAGGTAACAGTAAGCCCTCAGTTCGATAGTCAGGTGGTGACTGAGTGGAATAATTTGGGGTTGACGCTGGTAAAAAAAGCCGAGCGGGGCCCCACTATTTCGAGCCGTTTCATGGCCTACTTAAACGCTGCGCTCTACTCTGCCTGGGCCGCTTACTCTTCCGATGCAGCCCCCTGGTTGTCGACTGTCCAAAGCGACGTAGTGTTTGCGTCAACTAACGAGGCTTCCACGGCACGATTTTTATCGATGTCTACTGCGGCATACCATGTTTTCGTTGATTTTGCCGCAGGTGACTCAAGTTTTCTTAATCAAGCGCAATTGGAAATTGACTCGGGTGAAGATGCGGAGGTTATTCGAGCGGAAATGTTGAGCTTGGCGGATTCAATCATTGATGAATCAAAGGCGCTGGCTTCGGCTAGACTCGATCCTTTTTCTGCAAACAGTCTTCTATCTGACTCAGAATCGCTCGCGAATGCCATAGCATCCGAGATACTGGCATTCGCGATGACCGATGGCGCGCAGCCGCTCAATAATTATGCCGACAGTACCGCGCCCTACGGTCCGATACCCTGGGCCGCTCCTGCACCGACGATCAGCCAACGAAACAACATCAATTTTTACAACGAGATTGCTTACGTTAATGAGGGTGGCGTTGAGTTCCCAGTCTATGAATTTCCTGACTATGACCCTAGGATAGCGGCCAGAGCAGCGGGCGCCACTTGGGACTCCGAGGGCAAGTTGCTCATTGACAATCCTCTTCCGGTAACCATCAATCCCGCAGTATTGTCGGGTGACGTTCGATTAACCTCCACGTGGCAATCCCTGACCGAGTGGGGCATTTTTCCTCCCACTGCCGACGGGGGCACGCAGGTTCCACTGACCTCTCATTGGGGTGAGGTGTCCACATTTGCGCTAGCATCGGGTGCGGCTTTAAGGCCTGACACCATTAAAACACCGTATGTAAACGGCGCGCTCAACATGGATTTTGTTGATGAGGCCGCTCAGCTGGTGGGCTTTGCGCAATTAATGAAAGACCGGGTTGACGGTGGTGCCCTTCAACGAGCGCAGTCAGAATACTGGGAGCTCGGCGATTCTACCCCGTATCCCCCGGGTTGGTGGACGGAAATAGCCGTTGATCTCGCCGTTCGTGATGCGCTCAGTTTGGAGGAGTCTTTACGACTTATGATGACTGTCTCCCAAGCAGTTTTCGACGCGGGAGTGACCGCTTGGGACTCTAAATTTCACTTTGATTCTGTCCGTCCTTACACGGTGATCAATCAGTTGTACCTTGGCAGTGTGCTGCCTTCCTTCCGAGGAGATGTGGTGGCGGGAACGGATGACCGAAACGTTTGGTTTCCATTTCAGTTGAGACGTAACTTTACGCCGCCATTCCCAGATGTACCCTCCGGACACTCGGCGTTTAGCTATGCGGCTACCACGGTGATCTCTCAGATTTTGAGTTCAAATATTTTTGACTACCAAAGTGAAGCGTTTATCTCACGCTTTGATCTGACCGACGGATTCGATGGTGATGCACAAAACGGTAATGAGGAAACCACACTCTCTTGGGAGTTTCTCTCACTTGCCGCTGAAGAAGCTGGCCGCTCCCGGCTGTACGGTGGCATTCACATGATGGACGGGAATTGGATTGGTCTGAAGATGGGAATTCAAACGGGCCATGCAGCGCTAGCAAAGGTTGATGCCTTGTTTTCGGGCGCTATTAATGACGACGCTCCCGACAGTGTGTGGTTGGATTCTGGGCCTTCCCTGAACTTTGGGACCATGAAGAACGATCAAATAACGCTCTCGGTAGTCGATGACAAGCCCGTTGAGGTCTATGGATTCTACGGCGACGACACTATTACCGTTTCATCGGAGCTGGTCGGCAAAGTCAGCGTGTTTGGTGGCGATGGGTCTGACACTTTTGAGATTAATGGTGGAGCCATGGTCAGTATTAAAGATTACCAACTGGGAGAGCGAATCCTTGTAGGTGACGGTCCATGGGGTGCTATATCAGCGAACCAAATGACAGTGGATAGTGCGCAGGGAATTTCACGGGTACTAGCCCCTGATGCTTCGTTGATAGTGTCGCTTGATGGCACTTGGAAGCGAGAGGATTTGCTGATTGAAGACCGGTGAGCACAGGCTTGCACTGTGATTTTCACGACTCACTGAAGCCGATGAGTAACACTACTGGAGCCATCGATAGGCCCTCGATTCGCTTGGGTTCGATAGGCGCAATCAGAGGTTAATTGAGGTCGTGCCAAATGGGAAAAAGCCTAGCGCCCCGCTGGTCACTGACGACTATAGAAAGTAAAGTCGGGTCAGTTTGATCGCCATGGAGTGCGACCAGCCTGACCCGTAAAGCTATTCGTTATTGCCTTCTTTCACGACTTCACCGTCCAGCGTGTAGCTGTTGTACCAGGACATCATGTACAGCATGGTGCGCATGTTATTCGACGGTTTCGTGCCGGTTCCATGGTACTGGTCATTGAATCGAATGAGTCGCGATGGCACGCCGCGCATTTTGAGCGCGCCATAGTATTCTTCGGATTGTGCCATTGGCGTACGCATGTCCTGCTCGCCTGTCATGACTGCTGTGGGCGTTTTTACGTTGCCAACGTACATGAGAGGAGAGTATTTCAACCAGTCGGACGGATCTTCCCAAAACGGTTTCTGGAAGAACGAGAAAGTAAATCCAGGAATATCAGTTGTGCCGGCCATGCTGAGCCAGTTTGATACAGGGCAGCGAACCGCTGCCGCAGCAAATCTGTCGGTGTGCCCGATGACCCAACTGGACAATACGCCGCCGCCGCTGCATCCACCGACATACAGGCGTTTCTCATCGATGAAACCTTTGGCTATCGTCGCGTCGACACCGCCTATTAGATCCAGATAGTCAACGCTTGGATAGGCGTGATCAATCGCCTGGGAAAAAGCTTCGCCGTAGCCAGTACTCCCGCGAGGATTGGTATAGAGAACAACGAAACCATTGGCAGCGTAAACCTGGTACTGAAAGTTGAAGCGACCGCTATACATGCCAAATGGACCGCCATGAATCTCCATTAATAGCGGATATTTTTGTTCCGGATCGAAATGGGGTGGTTTGACGATCCAGCCATGAGCGCGGTTTCCGTCCGATGCCTCGTACCAAATTTCATTATGTTCTCCGAGATCTTTTGTTGCCAGTAGGTCTTCATTAACGGCGGTCAGCCGCGCGGGCTCACCGGGATCACTCAATGAAAATGAGTGCACATCTCCGGGTTGGTAGTAGGAAGCCAAGATTCCAACGCCAATACTAGCGTCGCGATTTACAGAAGACAGGGTGACTGTCTGCAATCCTTGGGTCACCGCTCGGACATTGCCGTTGAGGGCCATGTAATAGACGTTCATATATCCCGAATCTTGCGCCGCGAAGTAAATCCCCTGACCGTTATTGGCCCAGAAGAGTGTGCTAGCTGGCTGATCAAATTCTGTAGACAGCATCCGCATTTTGCTGCCATCGGCATTCATGACGTGGACTCGACCCATTTCATAAGTGGCGTCCGAGGCCGGATAGCCAGTGAATGCGATCTTTTCACCGTCGTTTGACACCACCGGGTCTGACCATGCGCCCAGCTCGCTGGTGAGCTGTCTGATGTCCTTCGAAACGGTGTCAATTGAATAAATATGCGAACGCCGGTAGATCGAGTCGCCATCGGTGTTGTTCCAGCCATCAAAAACAATGGTCTTGCTGTCAGGCATCCAGCTCAATCCTGCGCCACCGAACAAGCCGTCAAACTGCGCGCCAACATTCCAGTCACCCTCTGTCAGCTGGCGTGCAGTTCCTGATACTGCAGGGACAACAAAAAGATGCGTAAAACCGTTATCTCTGAAGCCCACTTTGTCCTGTCGATAATGCAATCGGTCGACGATTCGCGGTGTTTTACTCCACTCAGCGCCCTCTGGAGCTTCAGGCATTTCGATCGTCCACTTGTCGTTGGTTGGAATAACAGAGACAAAGGCGATCTGTCGACCATCCGGTGACCAATGTGGCGACGAGGGTGTAACGTTGACACGGGTAACCTGAGAAACCGCTCCTTCATCATTCATCCAGCGAACAAATAGCTGGGATTTGCCGTTATCGCCATTGCCAAGGAAGAGAATTCGGTCACCACTGGGTGACCAGCGGGCATTTGAACCTTGTTGCAAAAAACGATGTCGAGATCCATCTGCATCCATGATCCACAGTGCAGAGGCCCAGCGATCCTCCTGTTGATCCACCCACCTGCGGGTATAGATGATTTGGTTTCCATCGGGCGATATCTGGGGGTCATTGACCTGCTCAAATTCCAGCAAATCGGCAACCGTGAGGTGTCGGTCCTCGTCTGCGAGACTAAGTGCGGCAAGCATCAAAACCAAAATACCGAGAAGCGTGGAACAAAGGTGTGGCAACTTGATAGTCATGGGAGCCCTCTTTACATTGTCATTATTAAGGTGTCGAGCTCAGGGCCCGACGCTTGTCGGGTAGATAATAACCTATGAATAGGAAAATCACCGAAGCACAGGAAATACACAGGCCGCGATGTGAAAAGACATTCACAATGATGATGACTGAAGTCATAAAACATAATTGCGGGCAATCGGTGCGATGACGGTGAAGGACTAGACAGCGGTTCTCAAGCTGAGTTGAAGCCGCTCACCCCGAAAGCCAATAACATCTCCACCGATCATTTTGCGTCGCCGCCGGGTCTCGATTTCACCATTTACAGTGACTTGGCCATCTCCAATGAGGAGCTTCGCTTCGCCGCCGGTGGTCGTCAGGCCTTCAAATTTAAGAATTTTGTATAGCTCAACAGGCTCTATGGTGATTTCAACGGTGCGCATTCGCTACTCCTAGCATGATGTCGGCTAGCGTTAGAGGGGACTCAATAACAGTCTGTTTCGCGGAATGCCGTTTATGGGGGCCGCCCTAACATCGGCTGATGAGTCCATAGAAAATCTATCAGCATTAGGCGGCGGGTCGACACCGTAGAACGGTCATTTACAACGAATCGATGATGACTCGGATGAACTCAGTCGCGACGCTTTGTGGGTGCCCAGTTGATAGGTACCCAATAAAAAAGGCTGCATTTGCGCAACCCTTTGCTACTACTGCTGTGTTTGGCTCCGCCTGCTGGGCTCGAACCAGCGACCCAATGATTAACAGTCATTTGCTCTACCAACTGAGCTAAGGCGGAATGGTGTCTTTTCAGACAGGCGGGCATTCTAGGGGGCATGGCGGGTGGAGTCAACTATTTCTCGGCGCTTAATCAGGACCTTTTTGAGGTAATCGGATACCCTTGATAAAGTCATTATCTGGGCGTAAATCGATATACCTCCTCGCCGTTTGAGGGCGGCTGACCTTAGTCTGAAATTTTGATGGGCATAAGGTGTCTGCAGTGGGATAGTCTGTATAATCTTGGGTTTGGCTTCATTGCCGCGCGTGCCTAATCAAGGAATAAAATTTGAAGCTCAGTACTGTTAATCTCCGCCGATCGTTGCATCGTGCGATTATCTGCTTGGGTCTGATGATCGCTATTACAGGCGCCGCATTTGCTCAAGAAACTGCCCCACAAACTCAGGTTGCCGTGAGCGATCCATCGCAGTTGGTAAAACAGCAGTTTAAGCCTTTATTTGATCAGGTGACCGCGCAGTTAGCCAAAGACAAGCAGCACTTCCTCGATAACCCGATCGCCTACCATAAGTTTATCAGCCGTACCCTGCAGCCATTGTGGGATGTTGACTCGACCACGAGTGCGCTGATCGGCCGCAAGGGTTTTGAGCAGCTGGATACACTGCAACAGTCCGAGCTGGTGCAGGCAGTGAGCGATACATTAATACGCTATGCTTTTGAGGGCTTGGAGTATTACTCCGGGCAGCAGTTTCAGGTTGTGGATGCAGTGCTCAATCAACAAGCGACTCTCGGTTGGATTCAAGTGTTAATGGTGTCGCCGGTGATACCAGACATTACTTTAGACGTACTGATTAAACAGGCGGAGCCTGATATCTGGAAGGCGGTAGATGTTCGTGTAAAGGGCATCACCTATGTTGCGGTGAAAAAACATACGTTCCGTGAAACCATTAAAGAGCAGGGCGTGACGACATTGATCACAGAGCTACAACAGAAAAATCGCGAGTACTTTACAGAGCTCTGCGCCAAAACCGGCGCTGCGGGTGCGGCACCCTGTGCTGCCAAGGCTGAACAGTGAGCGCAGAATAGCCATGGCCAATGTCTTACCCATGCCGCCACTGACAGTTGTCAGTGATTATTCGCCCGCCGGTGATCAGCCAGCGGCGATTGCCAAATTGGTCGAAGGGCTCAATAACGGCCTTGCCGGGCAGACCCTGCTGGGTGTGACTGGCTCGGGCAAGACGTTTACCGTGGCCAAAGTGATGGAAGCGTTGCAACGCCCGACGATTGTCATGGCGCACAATAAAACTCTCGCCGCGCAGCTCTATGGCGAGTTTAAAAGTTTCTTTCCCAATAACGCGGTTGAGTACTTTGTCTCGTACTATGACTACTATCAGCCTGAAGCCTATGTGCCCTCATCTGATACCTTTATCGAGAAAGATGCG
>DGPA01000032.1 GCA_002389505.1 Halieaceae bacterium UBA4452 | reverse complement strand
AGGAAGCCCTCGAGGGAAAGTTGTGTGGCCATCCGCGCGGCGTGAGATGGCCAAAAGAGGTATGGCAAAAAGTTGGGGTGAATGGTTATTAGGGCTTTATACGGCTATAAAAATATGGTGCCCAGAGACGGAATCGAACCGCCGACACGGGGATTTTCAATCCCCTGCTCTACCGACTGAGCTATCTGGGCTAAACAGGAAGGCCGCGTATTAAACCGTTGTCGCGGCCTCAGGTCAAGGGTCGGTTAGCTCACGCCCGGGATGGGCATGGGGCTGACTAGGTCGCTCTCGTGTGGTGCGACATCGGCACTGTGGTCAGAGGCTAGCACCGCATAAATGGCGGGTAATAGCACCAGCGTAAAGAACGTGCCAATAAGCATACCGACGACCAGAATAAAGCCAATACTGTTGCGTGCCTCGGCCCCAGCCCCGGTCACGAGCACCAGAGGAAAGTGGCCCAAGACGGTGGCGCCTGTGGTCATGAGTACTGGGCGTAAGCGGCTTGCCGATGCTGCGCGAATGGCATCGAGCTTTGCGAGTCCATCGCGTTGGGCTTGATTGGCAAACTCGACAATTAAAATAGCATTTTTGGCCACCAGTCCTGCCAAGGTAATCAGGCCGACCTGGGAATAGATATTAATGGTGGTGAGGTTGCTAAAGGTAATACTTAGCGCTGCGAATAGTGCCAGTGGAATAGAGCCCAGCAGGATGATGAGAGGGTCTCTGAAGCTGTTAAATTGAATGGCCAAGACAAAAAATACCAGCGCCATGGCAATGCCCAGTACGCCGATGAGCGTATTGCCCTCGCTGCGAATCTCACGGGACTCGCCGGTGTAATCAACCACATAGCCGGAGGGTAAAATCTCGGCTGCTTTCGCCTCAACAAATGCTAACCCCTGTTCTTTAGTGGTACCAGGAATAACCCCGCCGTATAGCTTGAAGGCATTTTTTTGCTGAAACCGCGTCAGCGCCCGAGGCGCGGTGATGCGCTCAAGGCTGGCAAGTGCACCGAGGGGAACCAAGTCCCCAGCGGGTGTGCGAATGGGCATATCGAGAATAATTTCGGGCGATGCCCGCTCACTCCTGGCGACTTTGGGGATCACTCGATAGGCCCGACCGCGGTCGTCGAAGCGGGTGATGTAGGCTTCTGAGTTTAAGAGCCCAATTTGATTTGATATGTCACCTAAGGACATGCCCAGATCGGCTAGCCGCTGCTTATCAATATTGATATGCGCCTGAACCAAATCCACCCGCAAATCGGTATCAGCAAACAAAAATAAGCCAGAATCCTGAGCCGCCGCCACCAGCTGCTTCGCATAAGGCAGCATAGTTGCTGCATCGTCTGAACTGCTAATCACTACCTCTACGTCAAATTGCCCAGCGCTGGGCAGACTGGAATCCATAATGGGAAAGACATTTAAAGGGGCTATTTGCTTCAGGTCGTCATACATTTCAAAGACTCGATCTTGCAGTGACCAGTCGCGATCGCCCGGCTCAACAAAATCTTGACCACCATAGCCACCCGAGGAGGCGGCCACATGCCACATGTCCAAAACGCCATCATATTTTGCCAGCGTGTTAACCACCTCTAGCATTTGATCGTAGGTATCTTCAATGGCACCGTCGGGCGCTCCATCAGCGACGATGGTCAGACCACTTTGGTCTTCAATGGGGGCAAGCTCCTTCAGGGAGTAGAGATAAAGCGGCCCCGTTAACAGGCTGAAAAAGAGTCCCGCGGTCATCAACTGCCAACGGTAGCTAAGCGAAAATTCCACCACACGAGCATAGACCTGCGCCGTGGCATCAAAGCGTTTGTTGACCCAGCGTGTGGCGCGTGTTTCGTGGCCCTGATCGGGACATACCCAAGCACTCATAATAGGCGACAGTGTTATCGCCACTACGCCTGATATGAGCACTGCGACGGCTAAAGCAAAAGCAAATTCTTTGAACAAAACACCGGTTAGCCCACTCAGCAAGCCAATGGGTGCATAGACCACGGCGAGGGTCAGGGTCATGGCTATAATGGGCGCTAACAGGCGGCGTGATGAGGCCAAGGCGGCCTGTCGGCGACTCATACCCTCGCGCAAATGTCGGGCGACGTTTTCCACCACCACAATAGCGTCATCGACCACCAGCCCTACCGACAGCACCACCGCCAAGATCGTTAATAGATTGAGCGAAAAGCCCATGATGGACATAGCGGCAATAGCGCCCAGTAGTGAAATGGGAATGGTTAATAATGGTACGAGCGCAGAACGAAAGGACCCCATCAGCGCCACGACCACAAAGCCAACCAGAACGATCGTTTCTGCGAGAGTGATAAAAATCTCTCGCAGAGCATCGCGCATGTAGAGCGTAACGTCATAGGCGATAAAAAAATCCAAGTCGTCGCGCAACGTTTCTTTAATGCTCGCTACCTCGGCGTAAAGCGCATCAGCTACAGCAATTTCGTTAGCCCCTGGCGCCGGATAGATACCCATAAAGACGACTTCGGTCAGACCCTGGCGAGTGAGCTGGCTAGCTTCCTCTGCCCCTGTCGTCACTCGGGCGACATCACCCAGGCGAATGTCGACGCCCTCGGCATTGAGCAAGACGATGTCGGCAAAATCTTCCGGGGAGCGCGCTTCAGTATTAGCGACTAAATCGACCTGCTGGGCATTATTTTGCGCCCGTCCCAGGGTACTGATGACATTGTTTTCGCGTAGCGCTTGCTGAATATCATCGGCGCTAACGTTCAGCGCGGCCATGCGCGACGTGTCTAACCAAATGCGCATAGCAGGGCGGATGCCTGAATTAATCGCATTTTGAATGCCGGTTATTGATGTCAACCGCGGCAATATTTCTCGCTGCATAAGGTCGGTGATCGAGGAGGGGGTCTCGTTATCGGGAATCGTTAGCGCCAGATAAAAACTGGCGTAAGGACTGTCAGCCCGAATTACCTCGATAGAAGGGTCTTCGGTGCCCTCGGGTAGCTCATAGCGAATCTGGCTCAAGCGAGTATTCAGCTCCGCTAGCGCGTCGGTACTGCTTTCGTTGAGATTCAGCCACACTTTGACCAGACTTGAGCCGCTGGTGGTGATCGACTCAACATAATCTACCCCAGGGACCGTAGCGGCGACCCGCTCGATGGGCTCTGACACAAAGCCGCGCACTGTCTCGGCGCTGGCGCCTGAATAAATCGTGCTGATCTCTAACGACGAGCTTTGGATAACGGGGAATTGGATGACCGGTAATTCAATGACCGAGCGGATACCGATAAGCAGTAGAGCCAGAGAACCAATGATCGCCACCACAGGGCGCGTGACGAATAAATCTGTCCAGCGCGGCACCGTTTCTGGATGGGCCATCATTGCCCGGACACCGCAGCTGCGAGTTTAACCAGTCCGCCGTCGCTGAGTTTGAACGCGCCTTGGGAGGCCAGTCTTTCACCTTCTTTGAGATTACCCGTGGCGATAACATTGCCTTTTTCCTCGCCAATAACTGCAATGCGTCGCAGCTCTGCTCGGTAGCCAAAGGCGGCATCGGGCTCGGCGGTCTTGAGAACAAAAACATGGGGTCCTTCCAAATCCCAGCGAACGGCGGGGCCGGATATAGAAAAAGCAGACCGTGTGTCTCGCGTGCGAACCTCCACCAGAACCAACTCTCCGTGGCGTAATTCGGCGGACTCTATTTGAACGCGCACATCGTAGGCGCGCACCCCTGGCGTGAGGGCATTGGCCACGGCAATAACAACGGCGTCACCGAGCGCCTCGTTATCTAAGGACTTAATCTGCACGGTATCGCCGGGACTGACTCGAGCAACGCCCTGTGGAATTTTAAAATCAATCCAACGTTGGCTGCTTACACCGGTCAGGGTGGTCAATACATCGCCTGTTCTCACCAACTCACCCACGGATTGGGTATAGATGCCCAGTCGGCCGGTAAACGGAGCGCGCAGCGTCAGTTGGCTCAGTTTTGCTGCTGTGCTCGCTATTTGAGCCCGCAGACTTTCTCCTCGGGCAAGCAAGGTATCCAACTGATCTTGAGAGGCAAGTGATTGCTGCTTTAACTGTTGTACACGCTTGAGTTGTAAATTGACGAGTTTTAGATCGGCCTGCAAGGCCTCTCGCTGAGACTGTAAGTCTTCATCGAAAAGCTTGAGTACAATATCACCAGTCTGCGCTACCTGGCCGGCAGCAATGGGTAAGTCAATCACTCGACCGGTCGCTTCAGCGGCAATTTGGACAAACTGCGGCGCCCTAACAGTTCCCGTCAGCTTGCGTACGGGCGTCCAATCGGTTGTCGACACGCGCTCAGCAGACACCACCGAGTAAGGCGGTGGAAAGCTTTCCGCCATGGCCATCGCGTTGGCTATTTGCAGATATTTAATACCAGCGAGAGCGCCAGTCACAACAAAACAAACGGTGGCAGTCACAGCCCAAGGTAGAATGCGCATAAATCGATTCCGATGGTCAGCAAAGAGTGTATGGAGGTGTGTCTATTCTACGCCTTTTTACTATCGGTGGTTTAGGGAGATGGAGGCACGTAGCCTTCCGCCCGATCATAGCGTTCACCGGCAAGAAATTTGTCCATTTGCTGTTGAAGATATTGGCGCGCCTCGGGGTCCATCATGCTTAAGTGTTTTTCATTGATAAGCATGGTTTGTTCTGCCTGCCATTCCAGCCAGGCTTTTTTTGACACATGATCAAAAATCTCTTGACCTTTGGCTCCCGGCAAGGGGGCTCTTTCGAGACCCTCGAGCTCTTCTTTATAGCGTTTGCACAGTACGGTTCTTGCCACGACTTGCTCCCTGAATGTGATTGAATGCTGCCACTAGATCACGGTTTATCCTGCCGTTGGTTCTAAGGCTTTAATAAGCTTAACCACTGGCGCTGGTAGCCCCTTCGTTTGAAGCGCCCTTGCCGAGATCCAACCGGCTTGTTGATTATCGCTATCCTGCAACGAGATGCCGTTTGCTGCGCTGTCGGCTATGACGACGTAGGCTGGTTGGATATCCAGATGATAGTGGCTGAAAGTATGCCTAAGTATCGGCGCTAATTCGACCCGGTGTAACTCCGCGCCGGCAACGAGTCGGCACCAGTCACCGATAGTGTCCGCGTCCTGCACCTCTGGAAAGCTCCACAATCCGCCCCAAATGCCCTTTGAAGGGCGTTTTTCCAGCCAAATGGCCCCTTGACCATTACGCGCAATAATAAACGTCACGGCCTTGACGGGCAGGTTTTTTTTGGGCTTTTTCCCCGGGAATTGCTGGGTATCACCCCGTCGGTAGGCCAGACAGCTGAGGTTCAGCGGGCAGCGATCACAGCTGGGTTGACTGCGAGTACAGAGGGTCGCCCCTAAATCCATGATGGCCTGGGTGTAATCGGCGACACGGACGTGCGGGGTGTGACGCTCGGCTAACGACCATAAGACGTTAGCGGTGGTGGTTTGTCCTGGCCAGCCAGCCACTCGATGATAGCGAGCGAGAACGCGTTTGACATTGCCATCGAGTATTGGCGCGCGCATGGCCATTGCAATGCTAGCGATGGCTCCTGCTGTCGACGGCCCTATGCCCGCCAATTGCTTAAGCTGGGCTAGATCGTCGGGAAACTCGCCGTTGAAATTATGGACCACCTCTTGGGCGGTTTTATGCAGGTTGCGCGCGCGGGAATAATAGCCCAGCCCGGTCCACAGTGTGAGCACTGCATCTTCGCTGGCATGCGCGAGGGCTTGTACCGTGGGGAAGCGAGACATAAATCGCTCGAAGTAAGGTATGACCGTGGCTACTTGGGTTTGCTGGAGCATAATTTCTGACACCCAAACGCGATAGGGGGTTGTGTCCCGCTGCCAGGGAAGCCCTTTTCGACCGTTCACGTCGAACCATTCGAGTAGTCGTGGGGCTATGTCGAGCTGCTTTTTTGGATCGGTCACAATGGCCCCGGTCAATAATCCATACATTGTGTGAGTGAAGTGTGGGCGTTGTTTGGATACAATCCCAGCGCTAGTGTAGCGCGCCGTGCCTCAAATGGGGTTGTAGAGGCCAAATAGAGGGTAGTGCCGGTAGGGGCCGCCGCCATTAACCGAGGAGCTTTTCATGACCGAATCCACTGAACAACGCCGTGCCAGCGTTAGCAGGGATACTCTTGAGACACAGATACGTGTTGAACTGAATCTCGATGGCTCAGGCATATCAGCGTTTGATACCGGCGTACCGTTTCTCGAGCACATGCTCGATCAAATTGCTCGACACGGCATGATGGACATTAACATCAATGCCAAAGGTGACTTGCATATTGACGCCCACCACACGGTTGAAGATATTGGCATTACCTTGGGCCAAGCTTTTGCTCAGGCGGCGGGGGATAAACAAGGCTTACTCCGCTATGGGCACGCCTATGTTCCCCTCGATGAAGCGCTGTCGAGAGTAGTAGTGGATTTCTCTGGTCGCCCCGGACTCGTTTTTGAAGTGCCTTTTACTCGCGCAGCCGTGGGCGGTTTTGATGCGGATTTATTTTTCGAGTTTTTCCAAGGTTTTGTCAATCACGCCAATATCACGCTGCATATCGACAATCTCCGCGGTCAAAACGCGCATCACCAAGCAGAAACAGTGTTCAAGGCTTTTGGCCGCGCACTGCGCATGGCGCTAACGCGGGATCCGGCCATGGCCGGCATGACACCGTCGACAAAAGGGGTGCTTTAAGTCGGTGTCAAGTAGCGTTGCGATTATTGACTATGGCATGGGCAATTTGCACTCGGTCGCCAGCGCGCTGAAGCACGCGGGGGCCGGTGAAGTGATTGTCAGTCACGACCCAGCGGCCATTGGCCGCGCAGACCATGTGGTATTTCCAGGTGTCGGAGCGATCCGTGATTGCATGAGTGAAATACGGCGGCTTGGTTGCGACACGTTGCTGATCGACGCGTTAGAGCACACGCATAAGCCGGTGTTGGCTATTTGCGTGGGTATGCAGGCCTTACTCACTCGCTCCCAAGAGAACGGCGGTGTGGACACGCTGGGCATTATTGAGGGTGAGGTGCGGTTTTTTGGTCATAACCACCGGGACGCCGAGGGCGCGCGCTTAAAGGTACCCCACATGGGATGGAACCATGTCGATCAGAGGGTTGATCATCCACTGTGGGCAAATATCCCCGACCACAGTCGCTTTTATTTTGTACACAGTTACTGGGTTGAACCCACTGACGACAATGTCATAGCGGCGACCTTTGATTATGGTGTTAGCGGCACGGCAGCACTTGCCCGAAATAATCTGTTTGCTGTGCAATTTCATCCGGAGAAGAGCCATGATCTTGGGCGTAGACTGCTTAGCAATTTTCTTAATTGGAACGGACAATGTTAGTTATCCCCGCCATTGACCTCAAAGATGGTCAGTGTGTTCGCCTGCGTCAGGGGTTGATGACTGACAGTACGGTGTTCTCAGATGACCCTGCTGCCACAGCCACTCGCTGGGTTAATGAGGGTGCGCGCCGTTTGCACTTGGTTGATCTTAACGGCGCCTTTGAGGGTGAGCCCGTCAACGCCAGCGCGGTGGAGGCTATTGCGCGAGCGCACCCCACGTTACCGGTGCAAATAGGTGGTGGTATTCGAGAACTGCCCACTATCGAGCGCTATCTGTTAGCCGGAGTGAGTTACGTCATTTTGGGGACTAAAGCGGTGAAAGAACCCGCTTTCGTGGCGGCGGCTTGTCGGGAATTCCCAGGTAACATTATTGTCGGTATTGACGCAAAGGAAGGTTTAGTGGCGACCGATGGTTGGGCAGAGGTCACCACCGTGCTGGCGACAGAACTGGCGAAATCCTTTGAGCAGGTGGGTGTCAGCGCAATTATCTACACCGATATCGCGCGCGATGGCATGATGGCAGGGGTAAATGTTCCCGCCACGCTAGACATGGCCCGCGCCTCGAGTATTCCGGTGATTGCCTCAGGTGGGATTACCCACCTTGATGACATACGTGCACTGGTAAAGCACACGGGTGAAGGGATTGAAGGGGCGATTACTGGCCGCGCCATCTATGAGGGAGCCATTAGTTTGGCAGAGGCCAATGCGCTAATTGACAGCGTTACGAGAGGCAGTGAATGCCCCTAGCTAAACGTATTATTCCCTGTCTGGACGTCGATTGTGGCCGGGTGGTGAAGGGCGTTAACTTCGTCGGCATTCGCGATGCCGGTGACCCGGTTGAGATTGCGCGCCGATACAACGAGCAGGGCGCCGATGAGATTACCTTCCTCGATATTACCGCGAGTCACGAAGGGCGTGACACCACCGTCCATACCGTCGAACAAATGGCACGAGAAGTATTCATTCCATTAACGGTCGGAGGCGGGATTCGCAACGTTGATGACATTCGCACTATGCTTAATGCGGGGGCTGATAAGGTCAGCATTAACACCGCAGCGATTCACAACCCTGAACTTGTTGCCCAAGCCTCCGCGCGCTTTGGCGCGCAATGCATTGTTGTGGCCATGGATGTCAAACGCGTCAGTCATGTTGATGATACTGAGCCGACAAGCGCGCGCTACGAGTTGTTTACCCATGGCGGCCGACATGCCACGGGCATTGAGGCGATAGCATGGGCAAAAAAAATGGCTGAGCTAGGCGCGGGTGAAATTTTGCTGACCAGCATGGACCGCGATGGTACCAAGGATGGCTTTGAGCTGGTCATTACTCGAGCAATAGCGGATGCCGTCGATATACCGATTATTGCTTCAGGGGGTGTCGGTAATTTGCAACATTTGGCGGACGGGGTGACCCAAGGTGGGGCAGATGCCGTGTTGGCGGCAAGTATTTTTCATTTTGGCGAATATACGGTGCCCCAAGCAAAAGCCTACATGGCCGCTCAAGGAATCGAGGTCAGGCGCTGAGTAGGCGGACAGCGGGCAATGGTAGAGGCTGGCACGAGGGTTACCGCGGCGGACAGGGTGGGCAGATAGTCCTGTAGCGCTTGTATGGTCTCTGGGTGGGGGTGACCGATGGCAATGGCGCTACCCGCGCTTTTGGCGAAGTTTATCGCGCGAAGTAAATGCCTAGCGATGGCGGGTGGATCGCGGTCGTTATCCAAAAACACTGACCGTGAGGCTGCTGGGATGCCCATGGTGGCTGCCGTCTCAACAGCGACGGTTTTTCGGGTGGTGCGAGAATCTATCCAAAATAACTGCTTGTCTTTGAGTACCGTCATCAGTCTCCGCATCGCGATGCGGTCTTCAGTTAAGCGACTGCCCATATGGTTATTCATGCCCGTTGCTTGAGGTATCTCCACCAGCGCGCGCTCGACGGTAGCATCGAAGTCGGTGGCGCTGAGATTCTTATGTAGCGCCAATGAGTAGTCTACTGGGGCATGAGCCGGTGACATGGGCATATGGATCATAATCTCTTTACCCTGACGAATACCTTCTTCAGCGACCTGTTTTGCATGGGGGGTGCCGGGAATGACGGACAGCGTTATGGTTTGGGGTAGGGCCGCTAGCCGCATGCCCCGTCCTCGATGGTAGCCAAGATCATCGATAATAATAGCGAGCTGCCCTTGACTACCATCAGGGCAATCAGCCAGCGCTAGCATGGGAAGCAAGCCGAGTAGCGCTACCGCTTTGAGCATGCGAGTCACTCGGTATCGATGTCAGCCGCTGGCGCTTTAGTGTCGTCGGTTGTTGACTCGAGGGCGGATGGCGGCTCTGGGGGCACTGATGGAGTTTTGCGCGCCAAGTTGGCGATGCGCTCGGTCAGTAAATGGACACCGCGCAGTAAGGTAACGGCCTCGTAAAGTTGATTATCGTCTTCCCGCAGCTGTAAAAGCGCATCACTTTCACTACTGGATTCGCGATCGGAAGGTTCATCATCGGCATTATCTAATCGCCCTCGTAAGTCCGCCTCTTTGGTTCGACGACCCTCCATGCTGGTGACTTTGGCGCGCTCGACAATAATATCAGGAATGATGCCTTCCGCCTGAATAGATCGCCCGGAGGGGGTGAAGTACAGCGCGGTAGTGAGTTTTACGGCCCGAGTTTCCGACACCGGCAACACGGTTTGGACTGAGCCTTTACCAAAGCTTTGTGTGCCCATCACCACGGCACGGCCACGGTCTTGGAGAGCCCCTGCGACAATTTCTGATGCGCTTGCCGAGCCACCGTTGATCAGCACCACCATGGGCGCACCCTCGAGTAAATCCCCTGATAGTGCCTTATATTGCTCTTCGGAATTTCGATGACGTCCTTCGGTATAGACCACCAACCCACCATCTAAAAACACCTCAGAGACGCCGACACTGGCACCGAGCACCCCGCCGGGATTGTTGCGCAAGTCGAGCACCAAGCCCGTTAACGTCTGTCCCTGGACAAGCTTGGCGATCGCCGCCTTGGCTTCTTCGCCGGTATTGCGCTGAAACTGGGCAATACGTAAATAACCAATCCCCGGTGTAATCTCGCGTCCCCGCACGCTCGCGACTTTAATCGTGTCGCGAATAACGGTTATTTCCAGCGGCTGAGTTTCTCCCGGTCGACCAATTTCTAAATCAATAGGGCTACCGATCGGGCCGCGCATAATCTCGATCGCCTCGTTAATGGACAGCCCTTTGACGGATATATCATTGAGCTTCAGAATGATATCGCCCGATTGCAGACCCGCTTCAGCTGCGGGAGAGCCATCAATGGGGGAAATGACTTGGATGTAGTTACCTTGTCGATCAATCTCAATACCCAAGCCTGAAAACTCACCATCGGTCGTGGTCTGAAGGTCAGAATAATCTTCCTTGGTCAGGTACACTGAGTGTGGGTCTAAGCCTTCAAGCATTCCACGAACAGCATGTTCAAAGAGCTGGCTGTCAGGAACCTCCTCTACGTAGCCTGCACGAATTTGCTGAAAAACATCCGCAAACGTTTGCAACTCTTTCAGCGGCAGCGCTTCTTGGCTTGTAACAGCGACGGCATGTGGGTCAGCGTGTTGCTGTTCGG
>DGPA01000016.1:27748-37099 GCA_002389505.1 Halieaceae bacterium UBA4452 | reverse complement strand
GTGTTCAACCCCGCCGCACCCCTAGAGCCGCTCAAATACGTCATGGACAAGATCGATATGATTCTACTGATGTCCGTTAACCCTGGCTTCGGTGGGCAGACGTTCATACCCTCTACTCTGGACAAGTTGACAGAAGTGCGCGGGCTGATAGCGTCCAGCGGTCTCGATATTCGCCTGGAAGTTGATGGTGGCGTAGGACCGGCAAACATTGCCGAGATTGCCGCTGCAGGTGCTGATACATTTGTCGCTGGATCCGCTATTTTCAATCAACCCAGCTATAAAACGGTGATTGATGAGATGCGCGCGGAGTTAGCCAACGTCCAGTCATGATGGGTCGGCGAGAATTTGGTCGGCTGAAGGGCGTGGGCTTTACACTTATTCCCGTCACTCGACTGGTTTTGGCGGAACTGGAAACGCCATTATCGGCCTATGGAAAGCTCGCCGAGAAACCTTTTTCCTTTCTGTTTGAGTGGGTTCAGGGGGGAGAGACATGGGGAGGCTACTGGCTATTTGTCATGGGGAGGTGGCATGGACACCGCTACTGCCATTAGAACAGCGGTGGTTAAAGGTGGCGAAGTGCACAACCAAGCAGGTGCTGGCATCACCAAGCAGATGAGTGGGATACGGTGGTAGAAGGCGGCAGCGGCTATAGGGGCACTGTTTAAAAGCCAAATAACATAGAGAAAAATCGAATGTTTGAGCCTATGCAGTGATTTTAATGATCGATAACTACGACTCCTTTACCTGGAATGTCGTCCAATATTTTTGGGAACTGGGTGCCGACGTCGAGGTCCGTCGAAACGACGAGATTGACATAGCCGGTATTGAGGCGCTGGCCCCTGATAAAATTTGTATTTCGCCAGGACCGTGCTCGCCCACCGAGGCCGGTATTTCGCTCGCGACCATTGGCCATTTCGCGGGCAAGCTCCCTATTCTCGGCATTTGTTTGGGCCAGCAAAGTATTGGACAAGTGTTTGGAGGCGAGGTTATTCGCGCGCCTAGCGTCATGCACGGTAAAACGAGCGCCATTCATCACGCGGGGCAGGGCGTATTCACCGGCCTGAGCAATCCCTTTACGGCGACGCGCTACCATAGTCTGGTGGTCGATCCCTTAACGCTGCCTGACTGTCTTGAAGTCACTGCGTGGACTAAAACAGAGGATGGCCAGCGAGACATCATCATGGGGTTGCGACATAGAGAGTTTGACGTGCAGGGAGTGCAGTTTCACCCTGAGTCCATCTTGTCGCAGCACGGCCATGATCTTTTAGGTCATTTTGTTAATGGCGTCGACGGTTAAGGTAGCGGGTAACGACAGCAGTGACCGAGCCGCTCTGCTAGTCTGAATCGCATCAGCGTGGCAAAGAATCTCAGCGCAATAACAAAATTCTTGATACCGGTGGCGAAACCAAGGGAAAAATTGGTTACCCTACGGACTGACTAATACGTAGTCACTGACAATATCGGACAGGCCATGAATATCAAGCAAGCCCTTCAACAGTTAGCGGACGGGGAATCCCTCTCGCGCGCAGCTATGCGCGAGGTTATGACTACCGTCATGACGGGTGAGGCGACGTCGGCACAAATTGGCGCGCTACTCATAGCCTTACGAATTCGCGGTGAAACTATTGATGAAATTACCGGTGCCGCTGAAGTCATGCGCAGCCTGGCGATCAAGGTATCGGTAGATCAGGATTACTTGGTCGACCTTGTGGGCACAGGGGGTGATGGTGCCAATCTCTTCAATGTGTCTACTGCCGCGACCTTTGTTGTTGCCGCGGCAGGGGGTCGGGTGGCTAAGCATGGTAATCGATCTGTTTCCAGCTCCAGTGGTAGCTCAGATGTACTTGAAATCTTAGGTATCCCACTCGATCTCTCACCTGAGCAAATCGCACAATCGATTGATGAAGTCGGCATGGGTTTTATGTTTGCTCCCGCCCATCACAGCGCTATGAAGTACGCGGTGGGGCCGCGAAAAGAGCTGGGTATGCGGACGTTGTTTAATATTCTTGGGCCGCTGACCAACCCTGCTCACGTCCAGCGGCAGGTGTTGGGGGTGTTTAGCAGGGAGCTATGCCAACCCATGGCCGAGTCCCTCTGTAAATTAGGTAGCCAGCACGCATTGGTGGTACATAGCGATGATGGCCTTGATGAAATCTCCATTGCCGCCCCGACAGCTGCGTGGGAGATGCGTGACGGTATCGTCACGCAATGTCAAATTGATCCAGCCGATTATGGCCATGACCATGCGTCGTTGAGCGGTTTAATCGTAGAGACGGCTCAGCAATCTGCCGATCTAATACGGTCCGCCTTAGGGAGTAAGCCCACCGACATAGCACTGAAGGCACGATCGATGATTGCGATGAACGCTGGCGCGGGCATTTATGTCGCCGGTGTTACTCAGTCGCTACGCGCGGGTATTGAAATGGCCGACGACGTTATCGCCTCAGGCCAAGCCGGGGATAAACTCGAAGCCTTCGCAGCATTTACAAACCAATTGAAGGCGGCAGCAGTGTGAACGCCAAATTAAGCGCACCTACTATACTCAAGACGATTATCGATAGGAAAATAGTCGAGGTCGCCGATCGAAAAGCAGTGACTTCCCTCGGCGAACTTCAAGCGGCGGCGGCTGACGCATCGCCAACGCGTGGCTTCAGTAATGCACTGCGTCGGCGCGTAGACGCCGGACAGTCGGCGGTGATTGCCGAAGTAAAAAAAGCGAGTCCCAGCAAAGGGGTGATCCGTGAGCACTTTTTACCTGCTGAGATAGCAAAAAGTTATGAGCAGGGCGGCGCTACCTGTTTGTCAGTGCTGACCGATGTGGATTTTTTTCAGGGCGCCGATGAGTATTTAACCGCCGCTCGAGAAGCGTGCTCACTCCCCGTCATCCGCAAGGACTTTACCATTGATCCCTATCAAATTTGGGAGGCCCGAGCGTTAGGCGCTGATGCCATTTTATTGATCGTCGCCTGTCTTGAGTTACCACTGCTCAAGGAGCTTCACGCTTGTGCGCAGGACGCCGGCCTCGATGCTTTAATAGAAGTGCATGATCGAGCCGAGCTCGACGACGCTCTGCATTTAGGTGCGGGGATGATCGGCATTAATAACCGCAATTTGCATACCTTTGAAACCTCTCTGGATACCACCCTGGCGTTGCTTGCCAATATTCCCAACGACGTTCAAGTAGTGACCGAAAGCGGCATTCACAGCCCACAGGATGTTGCGAAGATGCGCCAGCACAAGGTAAATACTTTTTTAGTGGGTGAGGCTTTTATGCGCGCCGATGATCCAGGGAGTCAATTGCGAACTCTGTTCGCATGACAATGACCGATCGGCCTCCTGCTTATGGCGCCTCTTGACTGACAGCTTACCGGGGTCATTGATGGGAGGGGGCATTCACGAGTCGGTGGCGGCGTCAACAATATGACCTGCTTCATCAATGATGATGGGTTTCGGATCCAGCAAGACCACGATAGTCTTGCCCGACGCCTCTATGAGCCCCTCCTCACTCAGGGCTTTTAAAACGCGCCCCGCCATTTCCCGCGAACAGCCAACAATGCGGCCTAACTCTTGGCGGGTGACACGAATCTGCATGCCTTCCGGGTGGGTCATGGCATCGGGCTGCTGAGTGAGATCAATAAGCGTCTGGGCAATGCGCCCGGCGACATCGACAAAGGCTAAGTCGGTCAGTTTGCGGGTGGTGAGACGTAATCGCCGTCCCATCTGCACGGTTAGTGCATACAACAAGTCGGGGTATAGACCACGAACTTGATGGAACTGATCATAGCTAATTTTAGCCAGCTCACAGTCCGTACGGGCTATCAAATTTGCGGTCCGTACCTCTTCGCCAAATAGCCCCATTTCGCCCACAAAGTCGCCAGGATTGAGGTAGGACACCACCATTTCATGATCTGGATCTTGATTGTCGTCGACCACCACTGAAACGGAGCCCTCGAGGACCAAGTAAAGGTATTGACTTCGGCTGCCCTGACGAAAAATGACTGCTCGCGGGCTATGAAGATCCCTGTCGCAGTGGCGTAGGAAGGCGTCTACGTCAGGAATTCGTCGGCTGACCTCTGGCTTCATTGGGCTTGCACCACTCCACTGTCATTGAACTCAAGCATAACCCATGTTTGGCCTTGATGTACGACGTTTGTCTGTGAGCGGCTAATTGGGGTGTGGTGGTCTGTCACAGCGGTGCCATTGACGAGATAACGGTAGGCGAAGGGCTTTACAGCCAATAGCTTGAGTCGGTCATTACTCTTGAAAGTGATGTCATGGCACGTTTGACGGGCGGTGGAAATGCCTTGCCACCGGCTTTTAGCGCATTTTCACCGTGGCGCTCTTCGTCTTCGAGCATCTGCTGGAGGATCAGCTGAGATTTTCGATCATCAGTTGGGAGCCTTTGCAAGTGCGAACGCAGGTGGCTGGCCACCCGCTCCTCCGTGGCATGAACAAACCCCAAACTAACGGTGTCGCTAATAGCACCCGCCGTTGCTCCTAGCGCAAGTGAGATGCCATACCACAAGGGGTTTAAGACACTGGGCCGGGCATCGAGCTGCTCGAGGCGCTCTTCACACCAGACCAAATGATCAATTTCTTCCTGTGCGGCTTGCTCCATTTCCGCGCGCGCGCCCGCGCTGTGCGCCGTCAGTGCTTGACCTTGGTACAGGGCTTGGGCACAGACTTCACCCGTGTGATTGACCCGCATTAGACCCGCAGCATGTTTACGCTGCTTATCGCTGAGCCGCGCTTCTCCATGACCCGCTGCCGGGGAGGGCCGTACAGCGCTAGCCCCGCGACGAGACAAGGTGCGAAGTATCGTGTCAGCCTCGACTAAGAATCGATCAATCGTGGTCAGGTTCCTCGCTACCATGATGCCTCCCTATGCATGGTCCAATGCTGCTTTGCTATCCCAAGCGGTAGTGCGTGCTCTGTGGTTAGCGGTCGATCGCTCGCCAGCCAATATCGCGGCGATAAAACATGCCCTGCCAGTCAATGGCAGCCACGCTATTATAAGCGTTTTCGCGAGCACTGTTGATGGTGTCGCCCAGCGCGGTAACACACAATACCCGCCCGCCACTGGTGACGACCTGTCCGTCTTTGTGGGCCGTGCCTGCGTGGAATATTTTGCTTCGGGTGGCTTGCTCGGTGGCTAGGCCATGGATAGTGTGTCCTTTGTCATAATCGCCAGGATAGCCCCCGGCCGCTAACACCACGCCCATGGCTATTTTGGGATCCCATGTCACGCTGCAGGTCGGTAAAACGCCGGCAATAGCCGCGGTGCACAGGCTATCTAAGTCGCTCTTCAGACGCAGCATAATGGGCTGGGTTTCGGGGTCGCCAAACCGGCAGTTGAACTCAATGACCCGTGGGTTACCCTGTGCATCAATCATTAAGCCAGCGTAAAGAAAGCCTGTGTAGGGCATGCCCTCTTGGGCCATGCCGGCAATAGTGGGTTCAATGATGCGCGCCATCACGCGTGCATGAACGCGCTCAGTCACCACCGGCGCCGGTGAATAAGCGCCCATACCACCAGTATTAGGGCCGGTATCGCCCTCGCCGACACGTTTGTGGTCTTGGCTAGTGGCCATGGGAAGTACGTGTTTACCATCGGCAATGACAATGAAACTGGCTTCTTCCCCCGGTAGAAACTCTTCGACGACGACGCGGCAACCGGCTTCCCCAAAGGCATTATCAGCGAGCATATCGAGGATGGCTGCTTCGGCTTGCGCCAGTGTCTCCGCCACGATGACGCCCTTACCTGCAGCCAGACCGTCCGCTTTGATGACAATAGGCGCACCGCGTTCGCGCACATAGGCGAGCGCTGCCTCCGCTTCGGTAAAGGTGGCATAGTCACCGGTAGGAATATTGTGCCGGGCCAGAAAATCCTTGCTAAAGGCTTTCGAGCCCTCCAATTGTGCGGCTGCTTTGCTAGGTCCAAAGCAGGCCAACCCCCGGGATTGAAAATAGTCGACAATGCCATCCACCAGCGGCGCTTCCGGACCAATGACCGTGAGCGCGCAGGGTTGTCGTTCGGCAAAGTCTGCGAGGGCAGTAAAATCCATGACATTAATAGCGACGTTTACCAAGCCGGCTTCCTGCTGGGTGCCGGCGTTACCGGGGGCGACATACACCGTCTCTATGGTTTGCGACTGACTGAGCTTCCAAGCCAGGGCATGTTCTCGACCGCCACTCCCGACTACCAATACATTCATTCCGACAACTCCTGTGAACCTCGGCGTTAAGGGCTAGTGACGAAAATGTCGCATAGCGGTAAATACCATGGCCATTCCCGCGTCATCAGCTGCGGCAATGACCTCGTCATCGCGCATAGAACCTCCCGGTTGAATGACTGCAGCGATGCCCCGGTCAGCGGCATTATCGATCCCATCTCGGAACGGGAAGAAGGCATCCGAAGCCATGACGGCACCCTGGAGATGCAGTTGGGCGTGCTCAGCCTTGATGGCGGCGATACGCGCTGAATTAATGCGTGACATTTGACCCGCACCGATGCCTATGGTGCGACAACCAGCGGCATAAACAATAGCATTGGATTTAACAAACTTGGCCACTTTCCAGGCAAACAGCAAATCGAGCCATTCTTGCTCGGTCGGTTGTCGCTCAGAGACCACAGTTAGCGCGTCCCGACTCACCATACCGTCATCGCGATCTTGAACCAGCAGGCCGCCATTGACGCGTTTATAGTCTAAGGCTCGGCTCGCAGTGGTCCAGCTGCCCGTGCGTAATAGCCGCACATTTTTCTTTTCCGCTATTACCGCGACTGCCGCATCGGTGATCTCGGGTGCGATAATCACTTCGACAAATTGTCCATCAACAATGGCTTGTGCAGTGGCATCATCCAGCGCTCGATTGACGGCAATGATACCGCCGAAAGCTGACTCTGGATCGGTCTCAAAGGCGCGCTGGTAGGCTTCCCCAAGGTCCTTACCGACGGCGACGCCACAGGGGTTGGCATGCTTGACGATAACGCAGGCCGGATCCTCAAACCCTTTTACGCATTCCAAGGCGGCGTCGGTATCGGCTACGTTGTTGTAGGACAACTCCTTGCCTTGTAGCTGCACTGCGTTAGAAATACCCACGTCTTTGGGGTGGGCTTCTTTATAAAAAGCCGCGTTTTGATGGGGATTTTCCCCATAGCGCATCTCCTGGGCCTTGTGCAGTTGCAGATTGAAGGTGCGGGGAAAATGCTCACTACCGTTACCGACTAGTCGGCCGAAATAATTTGCAATAGCGCCATCATAGCCTGCCGTATGCTCGTAGGCTTTTATAGCCAAATCGAAGCGCGTGGCGAATCGAGTATGACCCTCGTTGGCATCCATCTCTTCAAGCAGGCAGTCATAGTCCCCAGCGTCGACGATGACAGTGACGTCCCGATGATTTTTTGCCGCGGCGCGGACCATGGTGGGACCGCCAATATCAATGTTTTCGACCGCCTCCTCAAGACCGCAATCGGGGCGTGCAACCGTCGCTTCAAAGGGATAAAGATTGACGACGACCATGTCAATGGGGGTAATACCGTGAGCTTCCATAACGCCATCGTCGGTGCCTCGGCGGCCCAGAAGACCACCGTGGATGGTGGGGTGTAAGGTTTTTACGCGGCCATCCATCATTTCTGGAAATCCGGTGTGATCGGACACTTCCGTCACCGTTAGACCGGCGTCCCGAAGCAATCGACAGGTGCCGCCCGTCGATAACAGTTCAACACCACGATTAGCAAGTGCCTGGGCAAATTCAGCAATGCCCTTTTTGTCAGATACGCTAATCAATGCGCGTCGAACGGGAGCAAGGGGGGCGTCAGTCATGACAGTTTGTCCTTTCTAATGGGGCTGCCCAGCGTGGGCGCAGTAGCAGTGGGTGGGCAAGGGTTTAGGTTTTGGGTCCGTCCAATAAGCCATAGTGACGCAATTTCTTACGCAGTGTGCCTCGGTTTAGTCCCAACATGGCCGACGCCTTACTCTGGTTACCTTGGGTATAGATCATGATGGCGCTCAGTAAGGGTTCTTCGACTTGGGCAAGGACCATGTCATACAGCTCACTGCACATCTCGCCATCGAGCTCTTTTAAGAAATACATAATGGATTGATGAGCGCTTTCGCGCAGCGGTTGGCTGGGTGGACGGTCATCTACCGCCGGAGTGGGGCTTGCGGGCTGACTATTCCTGTCGTTCATGCAGCGAATCCCTGTTGGGCGTCAGGTGCCTTGGCGCCGTTTACCGGTACTGGCATGGCGTTGGCCACACGCACTGTTGTGGCGACTGGGGTGGGTGTGAGCGTGGCTAGTGGAGCAGGCAGGTGTGGGGTGGCGTGCTCTGCCAAGTAGGCTGCGAACCACTGATAAGCCGCTTCTTGGTCGCGTGCGCACTCAAGGCGGTTAAATGATGTCTTCCAAGCCGTGATAGTTGCCGTCATTGCCGGGTGATTGGGCAGCGCATTAATAAACCATCCTATATGTTTGCGTGCGATACGAACCCCCGCATAGTCACCATAAAAATCATGTAGCGCCAGCAAATGTCGGCCCATGATAGCGCTTTGCTCCTCAGGGGTTGGGGTGTTAAGTGGCTCGTCGTTGAGTGCCCGGGCGATGATGCCGGGTAACCAGGGCCTACCCTGGCTGCCCCGACCAATCATGACCCCTGCAGCGCCGGTATCTGCCAGCACCTGCTGGGCCATGGCTGGACTGGTAATGTCGCCGTTGGCCAGCACAGGAATGGATACAGCGGCGGCAATGGCCTTAATGGTGTCGTACTCAGCTCGCCCGTCGAAGCGGTCGGCTCGAGTACGTCCGTGCACAGCCAGCATCTGAACGCCCGCTTGTTCGGCGATTTTTGCAATGGTGACCCCGTTGCGTTGCTCCCGGGAAATACCGGTGCGCATTTTCAACGTTACCGGTAGATCGACCGCAGCAACGACCGCGTCAAGTAGGCGTGCCACGTGGTCCGGATCGGCTAGGAGCGCAGATCCCGCCGCTTTTTTGCACACTTTTTTGGCAGGGCAACCCATATTGATATCGATCACCTGCGCGCCCTCGTCGGCATTGAAGCGCGCCGCTTGCGCCAGTTGCTCCGGCTGGTTACCGACCAATTGCACCGAGCGAAGCCCGGCGTTGTCGCTGCTTTGGCGACGGAAGTAGCTTTTGCGTGAATCGTTGAGGGACAGGTCAGAGGTCAGCATTTCGCCAACAGCCATGCCCGCGCCGAGTTCGATGCACAGTTCGCGCCAGGGGAGGTCGGTCACGCCCGCCATCGGGGCAACGACCACCCGATTGGGAATCGTGTGGGTACCTATTTGCAATGTCGGCGAGGGTGGCTTCACAGTCGTTGGGTAGCGGTTG
>DGPA01000016.1:0-27684 GCA_002389505.1 Halieaceae bacterium UBA4452 | reverse complement strand
GATGCCACAGTAATAGCAAATAATGCCAAAACATTAGACAGCCGCCTTTTCATGCTTCACACTGGCGCATTAATCGTAACCAATTCCGGCGGTTTTCCGGCAGAAGAGCGCAAGATGTCAGACATTCACGTATTACATGGACCAAATCTCAATCTGCTAGGCAGTCGTGAACCTGCTGTCTACGGCATCGACACCTTGGATGACATCAATCATCGGCTTATGACGACTGCCGAGGAGGCTGAGGTGACGTGTGAGTGTTTGCAGAGCAACTCAGAGGCCGAGCTCATTGACGCCATCCACCACGCTCAAGTGGTGGGCTGCCGGTTTATCATTATTAATCCAGCAGCATTGACGCACACCAGCGTCGCGCTTCGCGACGCCTTACTTGCGGTGGCCATTCCGTTTATTGAAGTCCATTTATCCAACGTGTATGCCCGGGAGTCTTTCCGCCAGCACAGTTATTTTTCTGACATCGCGGTGGCTGTGGTGTGTGGTCTTAAGAGTTTTGGCTACGATTGCGCACTGGCTGCGGCACTGGATTATATCGATCCTTAACAGCGATCCTTACAAGGAGCAGGCTATGGATATTCGCAAAGTTAAAAAATTAATTGAGTTACTGCAAGAATCAAATATTGATGAAATAGAGATTAAAGAAGGGGAGGAGTCGGTTCGGATTAGCCGGAATGGTAGCGCACACGCCATGCCCGCGGCTATGGCTTATACACCGCCCCCTGCTGCACCCGTACCGGCTATGCCCCTGGCCGCAGCTCCGGCCCCGACGCCCACCGCACCTGAGACTGCCGCCGTCGTTTCAGACGCCAATGCGGTGCTCTCTCCTATGGTGGGCACTTACTACAGTGCGCCAAGCCCTGACGCCCAAGCGTTTGTGGCTGTCGGACAAGCAGTTCGAGTGGGTGATGTGTTGTGTATCGTTGAAGCAATGAAAATGATGAACCAAATCGAGGCTGATCGCGCAGGCACGGTGACCGCGATTCATGTTGAAGATGGCGAACCGGTTGAATTTGATCAACCCCTGATTACCATTGCTTGATGCACTAGGGACCTGCGTCCCCCGCTACAGAGGAAGCCCTAATGCTTGAACGCGTATTAATTGCCAACCGAGGCGAAATCGCTCTGAGGGTACTGCGTGCCTGTAAAGAACTTGGCATAGAAACCATTGCTGTCCACTCGTCCGTGGACCGAGAACTAAAGCATGTGCGGCTTGCTGATCAGGCGGTCTGTATTGGACCTGCGCCCTCGGCACGCAGCTATTTAAACGTCCCCGCGATCATCAGTGCGGCGGAAGTTACCAACGCCGATGCCATCCATCCGGGCTATGGCTTTTTATCCGAAAATGCCGATTTTGCCGATCAAGTGGAGAACAGCGGCTTTACTTTCATTGGACCTCGAGGCGAGACCATTCGCCTTATGGGCGATAAGGTAAGCGCTAAGCAGACCATGAAAAAAACGGGTGTACCCACAGTGCCCGGGACCGAAGGTGCTGTTCCTGAGGATCCCGACGAGATCTTACGCGTGGCTAGAGATATCGGCTACCCGGTAATCGTCAAGGCAGCAGCGGGTGGTGGTGGTCGTGGTATGCGGGTGGTCCACAACGAGGAGGTATTGCTGAGTTCCATTCAAGTCACTCAGTCGGAGGCGCAAGCGGCTTTTGGGTCACCGGTGGTGTATCTGGAGAAATTCCTGCAACGGCCTCGCCATGTCGAGGTGCAGATCTTAGCCGACGGGCAAGGTAATGCAGTGCACTTAGGTGATCGAGATTGCTCGCTTCAGCGCCGGCACCAAAAAGTGATTGAAGAGGCACCCGCGCCGGGCATTGATGAGAAGGCGCGCTCTGATATTGGGGATGCCTGTGTGCGTGCCTGTATCGAGATGGGTTATCGAGGTGCCGGTACCTTTGAGTTTTTATATGAAGACGGTGGCTTTTATTTTATCGAGATGAACACCCGTGTACAGGTAGAGCACCCGGTGACTGAAATGATTACCGGCATCGATATTGTCCGAGAGCAGTTGTTGATTGCCGGGGGTGAAAAATTGTCGATCACCCAAGGCGATGTGCAGCTGCGAGGCCACTCGATCGAGTGCCGAATCAACGCAGAAGACCCGCGTAACTTTATGCCCTCACCAGGTAAGATTAATACCTTTCACGCGCCAGGAGGGCACGGCGTACGCGTTGATTCCCATGTGTATAACGGCTACACCGTGCCGCCCCATTACGACAGTTTGATTGGTAAGTTGATCACCCATGCGGATACTCGGGAGGGTGCATTAGCGAAAATGTCCCAAGCCCTGGATGAAATGGTCGTTGAGGGCATACGAACCAATGCCGCTTTGCATCGGGAGTTGGTGGTCGATCCCTCCTTTGTGGCCGGTGGCGTCAGTATTCACTATTTGGAAAGCAAGCTGGAACACGAGCGTTGACTCAAGCAGGCTGGCAGGAACTGAGGGTTGAGACGACCAAGGCGCAGGTAGAGACCTTGGAAAACTGGCTTTTTGATCACGGCGCCGTAGCCATCACCTTGGAAGACAATGCCGATGAGCCGCTGCTCGAGCCCGGTCCTGGCGAAACGCCTCTGTGGCGGAATGTCAAATTAGTGGCTCTATTTCCCGAGGGCCTTGATCTGCTGGCGGTGACCGACAATATCCCTGCCCAGACCCTTGTTGCCCCGGTAGCGGTCCCTACGCATGTGCCGGATCAGGACTGGGAGCGTGCGTGGATGGATAGTTTTCATCCCATGCGTATGGGTGAGCGCTTGTGGATTTGCCCCAGCTGGACTGATCCCCCCGAACCTGACGCCGTCAATGTAATGCTCGATCCTGGGTTGGCCTTCGGCACCGGCACTCATCCCACTACCGCCATGTGTCTAGGCGAGTTAGATGTGTCGGTGGCGGAGGGCACCCAGCTTGTCGACTACGGTTGTGGTACCGCGATCTTAGCTATTGCGGGGTTAAAGCTTGGCGCGCATCGGGCACTGGGTATCGACAACGACCCACAGGCGATTACAGCGAGTCATCAAAATGCCGAGCGCAACGGTATTCGCGAGGAGCAGTTTCAGGCGGTCATGCCCGATCATGAGGCTATTCCCTCGTGGGCGGGGTGTGCCGACATCGTGGTCGCGAATATCTTGGCGGGGCCACTGATTCAGTTGGCGCCCGAGTTAACCGCGTTACTGAAGCCCGGCGGACGGCTAATTCTTGCAGGACTGTTGGCTAATCAGGCTGAAGCACTAATGAGCGCTTACCGCCCACACATTGCGCTGCACGTTGTCAACGACCTTGAGGGCTGGGTGTTGTTAGCCGGCACGGCGACCTCAGCGGTCCCCCCGATGGATGCTAGCGCCGCGGATCGCTAGCCTTGTGACAGTAGATCTCGGAGATCAATCAGTGCTGCATTGGCTCGAGAAATATAGCTGGCCATGACCAGTGAATGATTAGCAAAGAGACCAAAGCCAGAGCCGTTTAAGATGATTGGACTCCATACGGTCACCTGCGTTGCCTCGAGCTCGCGGATAATTTGTTGCAGGCTCACCCGGGCATTTTTCTTATCGAGCACATCGGCAAAATCAATCTCTGCGGCCTTTAGAAATTGAATGAGAGCCCAGGCTGCACCGCGACTTTCATAAAACACGTCATCGACTTGAAGCCATGGGGTGCGGATTTCTCTGTCTTTCGGCTCGGAGGTAGCGCTAGAGGCGGCAGGGTCACCGGCCAAGTCGGTGTTGAGGCGTCGCTGGCCAACGCTGGCAGATAGGCGCTGAGAGAGACTTCCCAAGCGTTTTTCCACCATGCTCAACCAAAAGCGAAGATTGTCGGCTCGCGTGTAAAACTGCGAGCCTTCTTGGCTACGCAGGGGTAAGCGTTGAAGATAGGCATTGAGGTAGCGGCGGGAATCGGCATATTCACTTTCTGATGCCGGTAGCGCCCAACTGTCAGACTGGAAGTTGATACGCGGTTCGGCCAGCGTCAAATCGACATCTTCCTTCGATTGACTTTGCGAGCGACTGAGAACTTCGCGCAGTGCCCGGGCTAGATCCCGGGATTGAATCAACACACCGTACTCCCAGTTGGCCATGTTATCGAGAAATACTCCGGGCGGTGCAATATCGTTGTGTACATAGCCACCGGGCTTATGCAGTAAGGTATTGATGACTTCGAGCAGTGCGGCGGTGGTCGTCGTACCGCTCACCACCGGTTGTTCGTGTTTGCCGGCATACTCGGCCGCAATGGCTTGCGCATCGAAGGCTTCAGGAGTGTCGCTCCAGTAGAATCCCAAAGCCAAGACGAGCACCACATAAACACCCAGTAGCCCCATGCCCCAAGGCAACAGTCGGGGGTCACGATCACCGAAACCACTGAGGAGCAACGTGTCCTTAAGCTGGTTAACCATTTTCTTCATGCTATTAAGCGGTGACATTCGTGACTCCCACTACGGCGTGCGCGATCAATGGCTCATGTGTTCGGAGTGCCCATCATGCGGGCTTTTAGGCGCACGACGCAACACCCGAGCCATCGTGCAGACTGAATCACTGGTGGTGGTCGCGCACAGTGAGACGCTGGTGTCTGGAGCCGGCATGCTGTCAATACCCATGAGCATTAGGTGCGCACCGCCGGGTTTCAAGATCAGGCTCTCCCCGGGAGCAAGCTCGACCAGGCCCATGGGTATCATACGTACCGCGTTGCCCTGTTGAACACTACGATGTAACTCGGCCCGGGTAGCAAAGTCCGCGCTAACGCCCTTGAGCGTCACTGAGGTGGTTCCTCGATTGCTAATTGTCCCGTACGCAGCAGTCATTTGTTGTGTCGGTGGCATTGCTCTGACCCAGACGTTTTGCCATTCAATGGCCGCCTGCGCGGTGCCCATTGACAACATCAAAGCCAACGAGTGACAGCCGATAATGGCGGTCTTTAGGCGGTTAACGGGTGTCAAATTATCTCCTGAGGATGGATTCATCATTTTCGAGTACTGACGTTTGCCAAGGCATTGTCGAGCAGGCTAGGAGTCAGTAGCTGGGGCAGTATGACAGGGGGGTCATTGGGGTTGGCTGGATACATGACATAAAGCGGAATGCCGTTGCGACCATGACTTTTTACAAAAGCACCAATAGCCTCATCGTACTTAGTCCAATCAGCAATCATGTACACCACGCCGCTATCGTCGAAAGCCGCGCGTGCTCGATCAGTAAACAGTACCGCCTGTTCATTGGCGAGGCAGGTAATACACCAGTCTGCTGTGACATCAACAAACACGGGCACGCCCTCCGCGCGCAGGCCCTCCAGCGCTGCCATTGACCAGTTGACCGTACCCGCATGTCGCAGGCCAGCAGCGGTCGACGAGTCTGAAACCCCTCGATAAGTGGCCATGGCGATGGCCGTACCGATACAGATAATAGCCATGGTTCGACGGGCAACCCCCCCGCGATAAAGGTACAGTCCAAGCGCGAGCAGTATGAGTCCACCCAGCGCCGATGCCATGGTGTCAATGCCGGCCTGCTTTCCTGCTATCCAGAGTAACCATACCGCGGTGGCGTAAAGCGGAAACGCTAGCAATTCTTTCAGAGTCTCCATCCACGGCCCGGGCTTTGGCAGCCACTGACGTGCGCTCGTACTGTAACTCAGTAGAACCATAGGGAACGCCATTCCTACCCCGAGTGCCGCAAAGATGGTTAAGGCGATAATGGGCGGTTGGGTAAACGCGAAGCCCAAGGCTGAGCCCATAAACGGTGCGGTACAGGGGCTCGCCACCACGACCCCCAGAACACCGGTGAAAAAGCTACCTTTGCTGCCCCCTTGACCTGCTAACGTCCCCCCCAAGTTCATTAGACCCGAGCCAAAATGAACGACGCCCGAAAGAGACAGCGCCATGGCAGTAAACAAATAGGCCAGCCCGATGATGAATCCGGGCGATTGCAGCTGGAAACCCCAGCCAATGAGTTGTCCAGCATTCTGTAGGCTGATGAGCAGCCCGGCAATGGCGACGAAACTGATGACGACCCCGGCGAAGTACCACCAGGTATGACGATGGTGCTGGGCGGGATCACCGGTTGCAAAGCCGAGAACTTTTAACGATAAAATAGGGAATACACAGGGCATGGCGTTGAGGATGATGCCCCCAAGGAAGGCAAAAAATAAGGCGCTGACTAGTGCGGTTATGGTCGTCCCTTGAGTGCTTACAGAGGTAGGTCCTGGCCCTGCCACTGGTGCTCCAAGGGAGGTCGGTGGGGCCCGATCGACGCTTCCCAATGCCGAACTGATGGAGAACACGTCGGTATGAGGGGGATAGCAAAGCCCTGCATCAGCGCAGCCCTGGGAGGTGATGGTGAGCTTTCCTATACCAAATGATCGCTCGGTGAGGATTCGTAGGTCGGCACTGTGGTAGTAGACTTGGACGTCACCAAAAAACTCATCAACCTTTTGTTGGGCTTCGGGGAACACCAGCTCGCTACCCACGAGCCCCTGCTGATCTTCTAGGCTTACCTTGAATTGATGCTGATAGAGGTAGTAGCCATCGGTGATCTGCCAGTACAGCCGGATGGTTTTCTGGTCAATGCGCTCGACTTCAAGTTGATAAGCCTCCTCAACGGGCAGGAAGTCAGGCGTTGACTGCTGAAAACTACTGAGGTCAATTTGGCCGACAGCCAGTAGCGGCAGCAACGTTGCTATTAGCACACTGGCAACACGCATTCTGAGCACAGCGTTTATCCTTGGCCCCGTTGGTAACGTAAGCGAGTGCCTGTTTCTAGAGACAGGCGTATTTCTTCAGCACTGAGCTCATCGGGGAAGTAAACGCCAGAAATTTTGGCATCGAGCAGGCTTGCGCCCTCGAGATTGGTTTCCCTGAAATCGATACCTGACAAGTCAGTGTTGCGAAAATAAGCATGACTAAAGTCTAGGCCACGGGCGTTGAGCTTGCGTAAATCCCGACCCCGGTAGTCGCCACTTTTTAACTGCGATGTATCAAGGGTATCGCGGTGGGTATTAAACGCATCGATATCTTCTTGCCGAAGCATTTGATAGAGCGGGTCGGGTTTGATCGCAGGTTTAATGTCTTGGTTAGTCATCACTATCTACCTTGTTACTGTTACATGTCATCATTAGCAGGCGCCGTTTACGAGCCAAAGAACGCGTCTTTCAAAGCACCATAGGCCGCTGGTGGTAAACGTGGACCAAAGTGTTTTACCACCTCAGCCGCAGCGCGCGCGGCAAACTCTCCCGCGCGGCTATAGCTCTCGCCGCGTGCTAGGCCATAAAGGAACGCACCGGCAAACATGTCCCCCGCTCCGTTGGTGTTAACGGCCTCTACGGTGTGGGCTGCCAGTGTGATGCGCTCTACCCCATCAAATACTATGACGCCTCGGGCGCCCAGAGTCACCACATAACGACGAGCGATGGCGTTAATCGCTGCGCACGCTTCGTCTAGAGAGTCGGTTTGACCCCATTCCAGTGCCTCGGCTTCATTGCAAAATACCAGGTCAACGCGCTCACCTATCATGGTTGTCAGTTGGTCACGAAAAAACTGCACCATGCCCGGATCTGAGAAACTTACCGCGGTATTGACCCCGTGCTGCTCAGCTATTACTCGGGTTTTAACCGCAGCGGCATGGCCTGTGGGCGATGTGACTAAATAACCTTCTAAATAAACCCAGTCTGAGTCTTGGATGGCCGCTTCGTCGACCTCGGCGGTTGACAGGTTTTCCGAGACACCCAGATAAGTATTTAAGCTGCGCTCAGCGTCCGGGGTAATAAGTACAAGACATTTGCCGGTCGTGCCTTTGCCTCGCTTGTCACCCAGACTATGGCCAACCCCCGACGCCTCCAGATCCCGCACATAAATATCGCCATCGCCATCATCAGCGACTTTACAGCTCATAAAGGTGGGTGCGCCAAATAGTGCCGTCGCGATCATACTATTGCCAGCGCTTCCACCTGACGCGTGGCTGGCCTGGATGAGGTGGTCAGAAAGTTGCTCCAGCAGCGCCGCCTGCTGGGCTTCGTCGACCAGTGTCATCATACCCTTGTCAACGCCAAGAGAGGCTAATTCATGGTCACTGACGGTGATCTCAGTATCGACGAGCGCAGCACCAATGGCGTAGGCCGCATATTTCTTCACCTCGTTATCTCCTTTTTGCTGATAAATAACGCCAGTTTTGGGTGCACTTGGCGGTAAACAGTCGATGCTCAATGACGCCATTATAAGGGTTAGCGCTCCGCGTCCGAACCGCGCCGGTGTAGTCACAACATGATGGGTGTCCCAGTCATGCCATCGCTTCTACGTCGCAGGCGTGGAGACGATGGTGGTTTGCCCCATATCATACCTGAACCCGTGCCCTATAAGCTGAGTCATAGCCGAGAAAATAACCGGGCACATTGGCCAACCGCTGGTGGCGAGCAGGGCAGCTCGACGGATATCGCTCCTGGCCTACCTGAGTGCCGGACCGGTTCAGGGGCGACGACGCGCTAAAAAATTGTCTCTATGCGCCGCCCTCATGGCGTTGCTGTAGTAAACTAGCGGCTGCCTTTCCCCGTGCCTGCATTGCGGTGCCGATCTGCCAGGGTGGTCCGAGGAGTTCTCTGTTGCTGCGGGAAGAATTATGTCCATTGTTTTACCACAACTCATTCCACGGCTAAGGCGGCACCGTAAACCTATTAATGATTATGGTGTCGTTGAGAAAAAAGCGGCGGTGGCTATTTCACTGGCCAGTATCAACGGTGACGTGTGTTTGTTGATGATTCGGCGCGCTGAACGCGCTGGCGACCCTTGGTCAGGCCATATGGGTTTTCCCGGAGGACGACGCGATAACGCCGATACGACCAATTTGGCCTGCGCTAAGCGAGAGACGCACGAAGAGCTGGGGGTTGATTTAAACCAATGTGCCGAGTTGGTCTGTGAGCTGGGCGAAGTGAATACCGGTTGGCGACCCGATCGTCCCGAGTTGCTGGTCACACCGTTCGTTTTTGAACTCAAGACAGTGCCAGCCATGACGCCGAATCACGAAGTGGATGGCGTGGTATGGGTGCCCATGCACTTTCTGCTCGATCGTAGCAATCGGATACCGTTAAAGTGGCAGTGGCAGAACCGAGACATTGAGTCTGACTCCTATGAGTTTGAGGGCCACCGTATTTGGGGCCTATCGCTGATGATGCTCGACGAGCTCATGCAGGCAGCGGAGCGCTAATCGCCGCCGTCCTCTTGCTCTAGCCATTGATCCTGGCCTCTGAGGAAGCTGCGGGTATCGAGCATTAACTCCCGAGCTTTGGGGTCTGCTCGACTGGCCTCTGTTAGGACGTCGGCACCTATCTGGCCCGCGAGATAAGCGCTGATTAGGTCAATCAATACCGCGGTCATCTTTGGCGCATACTCCCAGCGAGGCATGGCGGGCACGAGGTTGCCAATAACGGCATCGCCGGTGACTTGCAAAAAATAGCCACCGCAGCTCGATAGCGTGTAATCGTACTGTCGTCCATAGCTGATGTTGGGAGTAGAGGGGTTGAAGCCGTTGTCAGGGACCACGGTGATCTGATCAAGAGCCATCACCCAGCGACTATCGATCGGGAAGTTATCCGCGTTAGGGCGGCAGTAATGAGCGGTTTTCATCCACACTCTCATCGTCTCCTGCCAGGTCTCACCCAGCAAGGTGCTCTCGACGCGTATATCCACCGCGTTGCCTTTTACTTGGATGACGGTGCCAAGTACGGTGAGGTCACGGGTCGCGGCGACATCAGAGAAACTGCCCTGCCATAGACAGCTGCACTCATCAGGGGCTGCATCGCTAGCATCGCTGGCATTGCCCAGGCAACACAATGTCAGCACGATCAGGTGCCGTAGTGATCTGCGAGTCATATCGCTTAAAAACTTCGCTACGCGGTATTTACCGGATTCCGCGAGGATCAACGCTTTCACTCTGGCGCTCAATCTCGAACCACTAACGCCCCAGTAGGCGCGCCGCGTCCATGGCGAAATAAGTCAAGATACCGTCGGCGCCAGCCCGCTTGAAGGCAAGCAATGACTCCAGCATTACCGCCTCTCGATCGAGCCAACCATTGGCAAACGCTGCCTGATGCATGGCGTACTCACCGCTGACCTGGTAAGCAAAGGTGGGGGCTTTCAGCTCGTCCTTGACCCGACGAACAACATCGAGATACGGCATGCCGGGTTTGACCATGATCATGTCGGCCCCCTCTTGAAGATCGAGCGCGCATTCGTGGATGGCCTCGTTCAGATTGGCTGGATCCTGTTGATAGGTTTTCTTGTCACCGCCTTTTAGATTACCCGCCGATCCAACTGCATCCCGAAACGGCCCATAGTAGCTCGAGGCATATTTAGCGGAATACGCCATAATCAGGGTATTGACCTGTAAATGGGCTTCAAGGGCGGCGCGAATAGCGCCGATACGGCCGTCCATCATGTCCGAGGGTGCGACACAGTCAGCCCCCGCCGCCGCGTGCGATAGGGCTTGCTTAACCAACGCCTCGGTGGTGGTGTCATTGAGCACATACCCCGTGTCGTCAATTATGCCGTCCTGTCCGTGGGTGGTGTAGGGGTCGAGTGCGACATCGGTCATGACGCCAAGCTCTGGACACGTCGTTTTTAGGGCCTGAACGGCGCGTTGAACTAAACCCGTAGGATCCCAAGACGCCTCCGCTAACAACGACTTTTGTGCTGGACCCACCACCGGAAATAAAGCAAACATGGGGATACCAAGGGCCACGGCCTCGGTGCCTAATTGGCACAAAAGATCGATGGATAAACGCTCAACCCCGGGCATGGACGGGACTGCTTCGCGCTGATTTTCGCCCTCTAATACGAAAACCGGATAAATCAAATCCGCTGCGGTCAGCGTATTTTCAGACACCAGCGCTCGGGCGAAGGGCGTTGCCCGCAGCCTGCGCATACGGGTATTGGGAAAGGGTCCTCGGTGAGTGCCAGTCATAGTCAATCCCCTACAGTGCAGCAAAGGCCGCTTCAGCGTGGCTAAGGGTGGCGGCAATATCATCATCGCTGTGCGCGCTTGACATAAACCCCGCCTCAAAGGATGCCGGGGCTAAGTAGACACCCGAGTTCAGCATCAAATGGAAAAAGCGATTAAAGGCGTCATTATTTGCGCTGATCACCTGTTGGTAGTTCACCACCTTATTCTCTTCGGTAAAAAACCCACCAAACATGGTGCCCGCATGGTTGGTGGTATACGGCACGCCGGCTTTATCGGCCGCTGCCTGCAGACCGAGACACAGCTCGGCGGTATGACGAAAAGGGGTATCGTAGAACCCCGCGCGACCAATAATGTTCATGGTGGTCAGGCCCGCGGCCATGGCCACAGGATTACCCGACAGTGTGCCCGCTTGATATACCGGACCGAGGGGTGAAATGTGTTCCATAATGTCCCGACGACCGCCAAATGCACCGACGGGCATGCCACCCCCAATGACTTTGCCGAAGCAAGTCAAATCGGGTGTGATGCCTAGCCATCCCTGCGCACACTGGGTGCCAAAGCGAAAGCCCGTCATGACCTCATCAAAAATGAGCACGCTGTCGTGCTTGCTACACAGTGCGCGCATGGCCTCAAGGAACCCTGGTTCGGGCAAAATACAGTTCATGTTGCCAGTGACTGGCTCAGTAATCACGCAGGCGACGTCATCACCCAGCTCTGTAAAGGCTTGCTCGAGTGCGGCTATGTCATTAAATGGCAGCGTGACGGTGTGTTGCGCCAGTACTTCGGGCACGCCGGGAGAGCTGGGCACGCCAAAGGTGAGCGCGCCGGAGCCCGCTTTAATCAGTAGCGAATCTGAGTGGCCGTGGTAGCAACCCTCAAATTTAATAATCTTATCTCGACCGGTCGCCCCTCGAGCTAGACGAATAGCGCTCATTGTGGCTTCAGTGCCCGAACTGGTCATCCGCAGTAGGTCAATACTGGGCACGTACCGACAGATAGTTTCTGCTAGGTCGCACTCAATTTCGGTGGGGCAGCCAAAGCTCAGGCCTGTTTCGGCGGCTTTAATGACTGCTTCACGGACCTCCGGGTGATTATGGCCCATGATCATAGGGCCCCAGGATAAGACGTAGTCAATATAGCGATGGCCGTCGACGTCAAAGATATAGGCCCCGTCGCTGCGCTCCATAAAGCGCGGGGTGCCACCGACCGCCTTGAAGGCTCGAACTGGTGAGTTAACCCCGCCAGGGATGGTTTTTTTTGCGCGTTCAAACAGTTCTTCTGATCGGGTCATGGTCATACGTCTGGCTCAAATGGGACTGTGATTATCGCAGGTGGTGGGCTGCCGCGCATCTGCTGCTAGGCAAATGCTTTTCTTTGACGGCAACTCTCACGCCCAAATTAAAAGGGTCTAGTGTAGACAAGAATAATTATCGCAAATAAAAACAAGACCGGCACTTCATTAAAAAAGCGGTAAAACACGTGGGTTTTGTTGTCTTCGCCGCGGTTGATTCGACCCATGTAGATACCGCATTGGACATGATAGGCGATCAGCAAGGCCACTCCGGCCAGTTTGGCATGCATCCAGCTGGCCGATAAATAGTAATCGACCTGATAACTCAAGCGCCAGATACCAAAAATAACGGTCAACACCATGAAGGGTGAGACGAACGTAAACAGTTTACGGGCCATCGTAGCGAGGGTCGCCTTAGTGCTGGCGTCATTCGCTTGGGCGTAATAGACAAAAATGCGTGGCAAGTAGAACAGCCCTGCGAACCAGCAAACCATAAAAATAACGTGAAGCGCTTGGACCCAAAGCATGACGACCTCAGTGTAAAATGAGACAGTGTACATGGGTTAACGATAGCAGACTGTTGGAAAAAACATGATCAACCTAGGTATTGTCGGTGGTATGGGATTTACAGGGCTCGAATTACTGCGGGTGTTACGGCATCACCCCCAAGGGCGCGATACCGTGGTGGTGACATCGGCCCTAGATAACCTCGCTAAAGGTGCCGCGGGGCAAGCAGTCCAGGCCATGAACCTGATGTTTGGGCTTTCAGAAACGACTGGCCTAGCGGCCATTGCTCTCCTGGCCCGATAACAACGCTATGGCCCGTCATCATCGCAAAACCGTTGTTCACCGAGAGCACCCCATTTATACGCCGTTACGGCGTGGCGGTGTCGCGCTAGCCTGTGTGATCTGCATAGGGTTGGTATTTTACGCAGGCAAGGCGAGCCAGGAAGGGGTGTTGCCTCCCTACGATACCAGCCTTGATCAATTACAAACACGCATAGTCGCCTTAGAGACAGAGCGATCTGTCGACGCGCGAGCGCTTGCCGAACTGCGCGATGCCCTCGCTGACAGCCGCGGTAGTATCGATGAATTAGAGCGAGAATTGGCTTTTTATCGTGGGGTGTTAGCGCCCGAATCGCAATCCTCAGGGGTGTTACTGCGTGCGCCAATTCTCCGAATGGGTAGTGCGCCGGGTTGGTGGCGCTATCAGCTAGTGGCTCAACAAGGTGGGCAAACGCCTCGCTCGGGCAAGGTCTTTTACACAGGAGAGCTGCAGGTGACCTTTTGGGGGCAGGAGCGCGGTGCTCCCCGACACTACACCCTCAGTGATCTCGATCCCGAACTATCGGCTGACGCATTGACGATGAATTTTCGCTACTTCCAGCGTCGTGAGGGGGACATAGTGCTGCCACTAGGATTCGTGCCCGAGCGTATAGAGCTAGCGCTTCAGTTAGTAAAGCCAGTATCCCAATCGGTCAATAGCAGTTATAGTTGGCGGGAGGCGCTGGCCGAGTCCAGCATTCCACTAGCGATAGAAGGGACATAATAAAGATGCTTGGACGTAAAGATACGCCCTTAACAGCGGTACAGGGCGGCACTACGCTTATTGCTAAAAACGCCACGGTGACCGGCGATATTCAATTTTCGGGCAACCTCGATATTGAAGGCCGAGTCGTCGGTGCGATTATCGCAGAGGCCGGCACCGAGGCAATGTTGCATGTCGTTGCCGGTGGGTCAGTCGAAGGCGAAATACGCGTTCCTTCAGCGGTAGTGAATGGTACCGTCAATGGCGATATTCACTCATCGGGACGTCTTGAGTTAGCGGATAAAGCCCAAGTTGATGGCGATGTGTACTACAATCTCATTGAAATGGCGGTGGGCTGTAAGGTCAATGGCAGTTTTCGACACGTAGCGCCGATCGCTGATGACCTAGCCGCAAAGCGAGAAGCTCGCGCGCTGTCAGGTGTTGAGGCTGAAGGGGCTTGAGGCCAGTCACTGCGACCAGCCCCCAAGTGAGGGTGATGTAGCGTAAGGGTAGCGCGCTTATTCGGCGCGCAATTGCATTACACTACCCTCCAAATCAATGAGACAATGATTTATGAGTGTCGTCGAAGCGTTTGATCCAACAGAAATACGATTGTCCGACAATGCAGTCACTAAGGTGCGTGCACTGGTCGACGACGAGGGCAATCCCGAGCTGAAACTGCGGGTTTATATTACCGGTGGCGGGTGTTCTGGCTTCCAGTATGGCTTCACTTTTGACGAAGCATCTGGGGACGACGACATGGTCATTCGAAAAGACGGCGTGACCGCGGTGATCGATTCGATGTCTTATCAGTATCTTGTTGGTTCAGAAGTGGACTACACCGAAGGGCTTGAGGGCTCTCGGTTCACGGTCAATAATCCCAATGCCGTCACTACCTGTGGCTGCGGCGCGTCGTTTTCTATTTAAGCGGTCGGGCAACCTTTGCCAGTCAGGTAGCCGTTCAGATCCCACATCAGTCATGCAGGGTAAGCAGGGTAAGCAGGGTAAATAGCCCCGAGTACTCGGTAACCTTCAGCACCGGTAGCGCTGGGTTCATTGCCTGCGAGATTATTCATCGTTCTATGGGCTAACCAGCCAAAAGCCGCCGCTTCCACCCAGTCGGGATGAATGCCATAGGCGTCGGTCGTCGTGACGTTGATGGGTGTCAGCAGCGCAGATAGACGCTCCATGAGCAAGCCATTGTGGGCGCCACCCCCACAGACGGCGAGCTGAGTCAGTGGCTCATCGATGGTGACCGCGGCAATACTGCGGGCCGTCAATTCCAGTAACGTGCGCTGGATTGTCGCCGGGGGCCGCGCCTCAAATCCCTTCAGTTGGGTCATTAACCACGTTGGACTGAAATATTCCGGTCCGGTACTTTTAGGATCCGCGCTCGCAAAGTAGGGGTCAGCTAACAGGTGTTGGAGCACCGTGTCATCAATAGCGCCGGTCCGTGCCCAGTCGCCGTTATTATCATAGGACTGGGGTGTATGTTGCGCTGTCCAATAGTCCATGAGCGTATTGCCAGGGCCGCTATCAAAACCCCGAAGTGCGCCCTGCTTATCACAGAGCGTGACGTTGGCAATGCCGCCAATATTTACCACGCCGCTAGACTGGTCTAAGCGAAAAGCCGCGCGATGAAATGCGGGTACCAGCGGTGCCCCTTGGCCACCTGCGGCCATATCCCGTCGACGAAAGTCGGCCACTGTTGTGATGCCCGTGAGTTCAGCGATGCGGTTGGGATCGCCTATTTGTAGCGTAAAGGGCTGATCACTATTGGGCCGATGGCGGATAGTTTGGCCGTGACTGCCGATGGCTGAGATGTCTTCAGGGGTCAGATTTGCACGCTGGATGATGTTCAGTGCCGCGCTGGCAAAGTGGTCGGCGATTTGTCGATCGATGGGCCCTAAGCGATCAATTTCGTTATCGCCTGGCTGGCTGAGACTCAGAATGTCAGCGCGCAGAGCTGCGCTGTAGGGAACCGCATGGCTAGCAATAATGTCCACTTCCTCGCCATGCACACTCAGGATGACAGCATCGATGGCGTCGACACTGGTACCTGAAATAAGGCCGACAAAATGGTGGGCTTGACTCATTCGGCCAGCGCGATACGCGTTTGCTGGCGAAGCGCCGCTAGCTGCTGCAATGGGCCGCTAATCGCTGATTGAAAGCGCGCTAATTCGCTCGGCGCTAACGATCTGGCTTTCGGCAGCTGCTTATGGATCGATCGGGGGTTTCGGTGGACACCGTTGACGAGAAATTCATAGTGCAGGTGCGGTCCTGTTGCGGCGCCGGTGGCACCGACAGTGCCAATAACCTCACCTTGCTCGACGCGCTCGCCCTGCTTAACGCGACGTTTGTGGAGGTGTAAATAGTGGGTTTTATACTGCTCACCATGTTGAATAAAGACGTAGTTACCATTGGCTCGAGTGTAGCCGGTTTCAACCACCCGTCCATCACCTGCCGCATAGACTGGCGTTCCGCGCGGCGCTGCATAATCGGTACCTCGGTGAGGGCGTTTGGTGTTGTAGATGGGGTGGAGTCGATGAGGATTAAAGTTTGAACTGACCCGCGTGAAATCGAGGGGTGCTCTCAAAAACGCTTTGCGCATGCTGATGCCCTGCTCGTCGTAATAGCTACTATCGCCAGCGCTATCGGTGTAGCGATACGCCTCGTAGGTATCGCCTTTATTAGTGAAGGCAGCCGCAACAATATCGCCATCGGCGAGTTTTTCACCATTGAGGTACTGCTCTTCGTAGACCAGGGCAATGGTATCGCCCTGGCGAGGATCTAAAGCAAAGTCGATCACACCGCCAAAAATACCGGCTAAATCCATAATGAGTCGATGTGATAACCCCACTTGCTGCCCGGCCATAAACAGTGACGAGGCAATGTGCATGGTGGTGCCCCGCTCGCGAATCTCAGGACTGAGCTCAGTAGGTTGAGCCGTATACTGATCGCCTTCCCGACTAAAGGTGGTCCACTTTAAGGGCGACTGTATGTGCTTGACCTTCTTTAACGCGCCACTGGTGTCGATCAAAAAAGCAAGGGTTTCCGCTGGGAAAATGGTCTGCAATGCCCGGCCGCCGTTAGCGCTACTCACCTGATAGACATCTCGATCGGTGAATCCCGCTCGAGCAAAAATCAGTGACACATTGTCCCCTGATCTCACTGTCTCGGTATGCCAGTGGGGGATTAGCGTGCTGGCATCAGCTTTGCGCTGGGCGGTAACGACTAGGGGTTGCAGCGATGGCTGATCGGCACTCGTGTTGTTAGCGATCGTCTGATTGGCGTCATTGGAGGCTTGCAAAAAGGTTATTCCCAATACCAGCGCGCCTACGGCTAGCGCGCTGACGGTTAGCTGATGGCGTCGCCAACCCTGCGCATGGCTGCGATCGATGAGCGTCGCGCCACGCTTGCGGGCGTCGAGGGTGAGTCGCCAGTTTCTCAACCACTGAGAGAGGTTTTTTATCACCGTGATTAACCTGTAGAGGGGGAGTTGTTGTTCATGGTTTGCACCCATTAACCTATCACTGCCAGCAGCGCTTCATTATACGTCAGTCCATAGGCGAATTCGAACCGTTCCATCGGTGTCATGAGCAGGCGACAATTTACGCCACATCGGTACCCCTGTTCGGGGGCTAAATGTGGAATAATGTCAGCTCTAGTGAGTAAAAAAGTTTCCAGAGATATGTCTAGTGCGCTTTTAGAAGACCTGCGTGCCCGGGGTCTTGTCTTTCAAATAGCGGGTGAAGATGCCATCACCGAGTGGCTCGATGGTGGCCCGCGAACCTTGTACTGTGGCTTTGATCCCACGGCCGATAGCCTGCATATTGGCTCATTGGTGCCGTTGTTAATGTTGCGTCGGTTTCAAGACGCCGGGCACCGGCCCCTCGCGCTTGTGGGCGGTGCCACAGGACTCATTGGTGACCCCAGCTTTAAAGCCGCCGAGCGCCAGCTGAACACGCCAGATATTGTCGCTCGATGGACCGCTAAGATTCGCCAGCAAGTCAGCCGCTTTATCCGTGTAGAGGGTGAACACCCCGCCTTAGTGGTCAACAATCTTGATTGGACCGAGGATCTCGACGTGCTGACGTTCTTGCGGGACCTTGGCAAGCACTTCTCGATCAATTCCATGATTCAAAAAGAGTCGGTGAGGCAGCGTCTTGAGCGGCAAGGGTCGGGCATTAGCTTTACCGAATTTACCTATATGATTTTACAGTCTTTTGATTTTTCCGAGCTTTACCAGCGCTATCAATGCGGTCTGCAAATTGGTGGCTCTGACCAATGGGGTAACATCACTGGTGGCATTGATCTCACCCGGCGATTGCATGGGGGGCAGGTCTTTGGGCTGACCATGCCGCTGATCACGAAAGCGGATGGTACGAAATTTGGTAAAACGGAGGCGGGGACTGTGTGGCTCGACCCGAGCAAAACCTCGCCTTATTCGTTCTATCAGTTTTGGCTATCTACCGCCGATGCCGATGTCTACAAATTCCTGCGTTACTTCACGTTCTTGCCGGTCACCGAGATTGCGCACATTGAAGCCGATGATGCGCGGCGCGAGGGTCGGCCTGCAGCCCAAGCGGTACTGGCCCGAGAGGTCACCCGCCTAGTGCACGGTGACGACGCCTTGATTGGCGCGCAACGCATTACTGACGCGCTATTTAATGGCGACATTTTGGTGTTGTCGGCTAATGATCTCGAGCAACTGGCTCTCGATGGTTTGCCCACCAGTACCCTCGATCATCAAGCATTGCCCGCTACATTGGCCCACATTCTGACGGATGCGGGATTGGCGAGTTCGGGTAAGCAGGTGAAAGATGCGTTAGGTCGGGGGGCGATACTGGTCAATGGCGAGCCGCTTACTGCCGAGCTCAACAACGCTCCGGACATCTGTTTCAATCCTTCGGGTGCGTTGCATGAACGCTATTGGCTTGTGCGCTTGGGCAAAAAGAAAGTTCACTTGTTTATTCGCGCCGACGCCTGAGGGTTTGACGGACGCGAGAACGCCTAGCCACAAAACAAAGGGTCCTATGAATAAACACCGGCCCCTATTGTCTTGGCCGGCAGCGACTACGGGGCGGATATGATCTGCTGGCTTATGGACTCCCAGGGCGTCAAGGGTTACATCGATTCAGAGGATGGGGGCTACTGACAGGTGTTAGACTCACCTGAGGATGTTGTCGCCGCGCTTATCGGGCGCGAACGAATGGAAGCGGCTCGACAATTGACGATTGGCCGGGCGATTGAGTAGCGCGCAGATGGCCTGGCGTGCCGTTACTGAGTTGACAAGGAGAGGGCAATGCTGCCGGCAATTTTCGGTCTAGAGGGGCTGCAGCTCAGTACTCGGGAGCGTGATTTCTTCCGCGCCTGCCAACCTATGGGCTTTATTTTGTTTGGGCGCAATATTGAGTCTAAGCCGCAAGTGGCCGCATTGACAGCATCGTTGCGCGATACTCTCGGTCGTGACAATGTCGCTATATTGATTGATCAAGAGGGCGGCCGGGTGGCGCGCTTGCAGGCGCCCCACTGGCCCCTATTTCCCCCCGCGGCTCAGTTTGCCGCTGCTTGGGAGAGAGATGCTGAAGCAGCCATCAGCGCGACCCAGCTGAATTTCGAAGCGCTGGGGCTGGAGTTGGCGGCCTTGGGTATTTCTGTCGACTGCGCCCCCGTGCTGGATATTCCGCAAATCGGCGCACACGACGTTATTGGTGATCGAGCCTTTGGTCATGACCCCAACGTCATTGCACGGCTGGGACGTGCGGCCCTTGACGGCCTTGCTCGAGCGGGGGTTGTGGGGGTCATCAAACACATACCCGGGCATGGCCGTGCCGTCGCGGATAGCCACCACCATCTACCCCGAGTGACCGCGACTGAAGCACAGTTAGCCGTAGACCTAGCGCCCTTCACCGCTCTGGCGGATGCTCCCATGGCTATGACGGCCCATATTTTATACGAAGCCTGGGATCAAGCGCATTGCGCCACCCTGTCCAGTACAGTCATCCGCTCGATTATTCGTGAACGTATTGGTTTTAATGGACTGCTGATGAGCGACGACTTAGACATGAAGGCCCTGAAAGGCGATGTGCCAGCTCTAGCGGCGGCTGCAATACAGGCCGGCTGTGACGTCGTTCTGAATTGTTGGGGTAATATGGTTGATATGCAGGGCATCGCGGAGCGCTTACCCGAGGCGACACTCACTATGCGTCACCGTCTGCATTCAGCGATGGCGAGCGTGCGGGGCCTTGCTGAGGACGCTACTGGCGGTCAGCGCCAACGCGCGCTTATGGCCGATCGCGACGCTTTACTCCAGTCCTTAATGGGCGGAGCTGGGTAATGCTGTCGGGCGAACCCTGTGCATGATCATGGCGGAAGAGGGAAAAATACATGCTAGAGACGTTACTGAGATACGTCGGTCCCGCCGCTATTGCTGTAGGCTTGTCGGGGTGTTTAGCGAGCTTGCCCGGGGCGAGAGGCCCCGCGACACCGGCCATTGACGACGCACGGGTGGCTTGTTCGGATCCTCGACCCATGGTGTGTACCATGGAGTATCGGCCGGTGTGTGCGACATTGATTGACAAGGGCACTCGGACCTACGCTTCAGGGTGCAATGCCTGCGCGGATGTCGTGGTGGCCAGCTATTTACCCGACGCCTGTGGCAGTGGGCTTTAGGGTCGGAGAAACACTACAGTGACTAACCGGTGAGAGGCAGACTATGTCGTTAACAAATCGAATTCTATTGGCCATGGCTGCGGGTATCCTCTTGGGCTCGGGCTTTGAATGGTTACTGGCAAGCATCGACCCTAGCAGTCGTGTCGCCCAGTTTATTGAGGTTGGCTTAGTCGACGGCCTGTTTTATGTGGTCGGTAAGATTTTCATCGCCTCGTTAAAGTTATTGGTGGTGCCACTGGTGTTGGTGTCGCTTATTTGTGGGATGACCTCCTTGGGCAACAGCGGTCGCATGGGTGCTATTGCTGGTCGTACCCTAGGCCTGTACGTATTGACCACGGGTATTGCAGTGACATTGGGCTTGGTTAGCGCCAGCCTCATTGGCCCCGGCTACGGCCTGTCGGTGGTGGCTGACGTTGCTTTTGAGCCAAAACCGGTACCGCCCCTCATTGATGTCATTATTAATATATTTCCATCCAATCCGTTTTCCGCCATGGCTCAAGGCGAAATGCTACAGGTCATTGTGTTTGCCTTGTTGGTCGGCTTTTCCATTACTCGAGCTGGTGAGCAGGGACAGCGAATAGCCGCGTGGTTTAGAGATATGGAAGCCATCGTTATGAAGATGGTGGGGGTGCTGATCGAGCTGGCCCCCTGGGGTGTATTTGCGCTTTTGGTAAGATTATTTGCGACCATGGGTTTCGACACGATTATTAATTTAGCCGCTTATTTTTTTACCCTCGCGGGTATTTTGATTGTTCACGCGCTGGTGATTTATCCGCTTATTCTGAAAACGACCACGCGGTTAAATCCGCTCGTGCTGCTCGCTAAAATGCGTCGAGTGTGGGCCTTTGCCTTCAGCACAGCCTCTTCCGCAGCGACCTTGCCGGTCACCCTGCGCACCGTAGAAAAGCGTTTGGGTGTGCCAAAAAGTGTCGCGGGTTTTTCAATCCCTTTAGGCGCCACCATTAACATGGACGGCACCGCTATTATGCAAGGTGTTGCCACCGTATTCATCGCCCAGGTCTACGGTATCGATCTGGGACCCACGCAATTATTGATGGTGATTCTTACCGCCACGTTGGCATCCATAGGCACCGCGGCGGTACCCGGGGTTGGCTTGATTACCTTATCGCTGGTGTTGCAGCAGGCGGGGCTCCCGGTAGAGGGGGTCGCGCTGATCATTGGAGTTGACCGACTGCTTGATATGATTCGTACAGCGGTGAACGTGACCGGCGATGCCATGGTGTCCACGGTAGTCGCCTACCGAGAAGGACAGCTAGATGAGTCTATTTACTATGACCCCAACGCCGATCACGATACCCATGAGGGTGAGCCCCACAGTGCCTAACCCATGATCAATAACTACCAGAGAGCCAGGCTATGACTATTGCTGTATCCATCGTGCCGGTCACCGTGTATCAACAGAATTGCTCGATTATTAAATGTGAAACTACCGGCAAGGCGGCCATTGTCGATCCGGGTGGCGATAGCGAGCGAATTCTAGCCGCGGTAGAACAATTGGGCGGCGAGGTGGAAAAGATTCTTCTCACCCATGGTCATATGGATCACTGCGCCGCTAGTGATGTGCTGCGTAAACAACTTGGGGTGCCCATTGAAGGGCCTGAGGAAGGCGATCGCTTTTGGATAGATAAATTACCCGAGTGGTGTCAAATGGCGAACTTCCCCCATGCCGACGCCTTTGAACCTGACCGCTGGTTGCACGACGGCGACACGGTGACGGTAGGTGAGGCGCAATTAAACGTCCTGCACTGTCCGGGCCATACGCCGGGGCACGTAGTGTTTATCTATGAGCCTCAAAAGGTGGCTTGGGTGGGCGACGTTATCTTTGCCGGCTCTATTGGTCGCACGGACTTTCCCATGGGCAACCACGAACAACTGATCAGCTCTATTCGGGATAAATTATTTGCTCAAGGCGACGACATCACGTTCATCCCTGGTCATGGCCCTAATTCCACCTTGGGTCAGGAGCGCCAAACCAATCCGTTTGTTGCTGACTCTCGCTACGGCTAATTCATGGCTATAGATCGGGAAACGATTCGCGACTGCAAGCTCGCCTATATGGCCATGTTTGATCAAATTGCACATCCCGATGGCAGCAACTATAGTCGGTTGCGCGGCTATGTCTGGTCCATCATTGAGCGGCATTTTTCAGATGAGGATAACCAGCGGCAAACCCAGGCTTTGTCGGCGCTCACCTATACGCTCATGCTAACAGCGCTGACCTGTGCCGCTGCCGAAGCACTCGACGCCTCCGCAGAGCATGGCCATCTAGAGCAGCAAAGAGTTAACAAGGCGGCCTGGTGCTTGGGTTTGAGTTACGCCATTGGCCTGTCGCATCCGGACACGGTTGAGGGCGAGCATGGCTGGTCTGTATTGGGCGCTGATTCCCTCAAAGCACTCTTCGCTGAACCGGTGCCTGATGCTAGCGATGCTCATTTTTGGGGCGAGTTCGCGGTCCTTGGTGAAGCGCTTTATCAGCGCATGTTCACCGTTACGGTGTTGACTGCCGATGACCCCTCACCTCTACTTTATGCGGTAGGGGTGGGCTTTGGGTTATGCCCTCGAGGCGAGGTGGTACTACGCACGCGATTAGTCCGGGCGCTTGTGGCAAAGGTCTTTGGTATTCGCTCCGACGCGTTCGGGGCATAATGTCCCCAGGCTTCGCGCAGTGTCGTTGACGTTTAAGGTTGTTTGATAGGATACGGCTGACCGCCGTGAACCGTGGCGATGATATCGATAGCGCGCAGCTTGTCGAGATCAACAGTCATCGGATCCTCAGCTAATACGGTGAAATCCGCGATCTTACCGGCGCGTATAGACCCTAGCTCGTTTTCTCGACCCATGATCCATGCCGCGTCAATAGTGATCGCGCGCAACCCTTTTTCCCGAGAGATCTTCTCGCTGTCGATGCCCGCGCGACCGTTGATGGTTTCGCGTTGCACCGCCGTCCACATGAGCGTTAACGGCGACAGCGGCGCCATGGGGTTATCCGAATGTAGGGCGAGGGGTATGTTGGCGCGCTCGAGTGAACCCAAACGACTCATTTGTGGACCGCGATCGGGGCCTAGCCAGTCCCCTGAATACATATCGGATAAAATGTAGTGGTAATAGGGGTTTGCGGAAACGGCAGCGCCGAGGGCTTTTAGTTGACGGGTTTGATCCTCAGTGCTGTAAGCAAAGTGCTCGAGCGTCATGCGGTGATCTGCTCTGGGTGCCACCGTTAGCAACTGCTCGAGTAACGTCAAAAACCAATCGGTGGCCGCATCGCCGTTGGCGTGGGCATGCAGTTGAAAGCCCGCTTTCCAGAAAGTCAGCGCAAAGTCATAGGTGGTATCACGAGGGGCCATCCACACGCCTTCATGCCCGTCTAAATACCCTGGTGGGCCGAACTGACTGAGGCCGCTGAATATAGCGCCATCGAGCATCAGCTTGAAGTGATTACCGACTTCTACCCGGGCAGAATTCTGTGTTTGCCAGTCGTTAACTTCTGCTAGCGCCTCAGCGGGCGATAAACCCCGGGCCATGAAATCGACGATAATGGGGGTCAGAACAATACGGATGGGCACGGGGTAGTGTTCGGCGACGGCTCGTATACTCGCCATTTCTTGTGCGGGGTTGCCAAAAATACCGGTACCCATATCGAGCACCGTGGTGACCCCGCCTTGATGGACCATGGTCATGAAGTTGCTCATGCCTTTAGCGAACCTTGCCGGTTCAAAGAGGAACTGAAGTTGCCCGACAATCGCTTTAAGACCACCCTCATAAAAATGGCCTCGCTGCCAATTGGCCTCGTGAACCGTTTGAACCATTGCTTCAGTGATGCCCAACATCTCAAGGGCGGCGTCGTTAAAAATAATTTCGTGGAATGATCGGTGCCAGAGCGCAACGGGCTGGTCGCCAAACCAATCGTTCAAGTCAGCGCGCCAAATGTCGCCGTGCCACAGAGGGTGATAGCCCCAAGTAATAAAAGGCACGTCGGGATCGTCGTGTTGATCCGCGAGTGCGAGTAATTGTGCTTTATAGGCTTGGGGTGTTTTTGCGGCGGGGAAGTGACCGGTGGGAAGCTGCCAGTCATCGGGGGCAATGTAGGGGAACTGGGTCAGTATTGCCGGCAAAGAGGGGTGGATATGGGGATCAATAAAGCCCGGCACAATCACATCATTGGCGAAGCGATGATCTACGCGACCACCGCGCAAAGCAATAATCGGCTGTAGTGTTTCGAGGCTTCCCACCGCTACTACCCGTCCCTGTTCAACGGCAACGGCGGTGGCTGTGGGCAGCGCGGGCTCCATGGTGCGAATCTGTTGGGCCGTAAAGACCGTGACCTGCCCATAGCTCAAGGCCGCGGGGTACAGTGCTAAGAGGACGGTGCCTATAAACCTATGAAAGCGCATGGTGGGGTTCCCAAATGGGCACTAATAGCCACTGCGTGGTCAACGGCGTTCTAGTGTTGTCTATTGAATCACTTTTATCCAGTCGCCAATGCGCGGCTCCCCGGACGGATAGTAGCCATTGATAAGCCGCAATTGATCTTCTGCGTCGGGAATTTTGGCGCCGGTGGCAAGGCTCTTGAGCGTTGCCCCTCTAGGCACTTGCACATACTGCAGTGTTCGACTTTGGCCCTTGACCTTTTCACGCGCCACGAGCGGTCGAAAACTCTCAATAATACTCAGCAGCTGCTCGTCGCTAGCGGACAGGTTGTTGGCACTGGCCTCAAATAGGAATCGATAGCGGTGATCGATGACCGCCAACCGCTTGGCACTCCCCGAGGCCGAGGCAATGGCAGTACTGCCCTGCAAACCAAACTGCTCTAGGCGGCGGTTATCACTAAGCTCGCCCTTAGCTTTACTGTTCAGAAATTCATCACTCGCCACGGCGCTATCGAGTCCCGAGAGGGTAATCACTAGCGTTGCGGTTCCGTCATCGGCAGTGGCAGTGATGGCTTGACTGCTCTGAGATACCGACCACCCGTCAGGGGTTTTGATACTGAAATCTAGCTTGTTGTGATAGAAGCGGTTCGGTTCAGATTGCGCATCGGCGCTCGCACCAAACACCAATCCTTCGGTCTGGCGACGAAACTCGCCCAGGTTTGCCGGCTTTTCGGGGCGATTATCCATATCGAGACTGTTGGCGGTTTTGACCACAGTTTGTAAGCGCAAATCATTGCGCGGGTGGCTGGAGTACAAGCCGTGGTAGGTGCCAGTGGGTTTACCCGAGGCCTTGGCCGCGACTCGGCGATACATCTCTTGGTCTTTGAGAACGCCAATGACTGACAGCAGTGAGTCGGCGTCATAACCGGCCCGGTGCATGAATTCCGCCCCTGCGGCGTCAGCTTCAAGCTCCATGTCGCGGCCAAAGCCGCTGATCACTTCGGCACCATACATGGTTGCTGCGTCGTAAATATCACCACTGCCGGTCAAAATATAAGCCGTGGTAGCAAGCACGGTAGACGTTGCCTGCGAGCTTGCCCGACGCCCGTGATGGCGTTCGGTGATATGACCAATTTCATGGGCAATGACACCTGCCAGCTCATCTTCGTTGTCAAGATAGGCGAGCAACCCGCGATTGACATAAATAAACCCGCCGGGGAGCGCGAAGGCGTTAATATCGGGCGAGTCGAGGAGCGTAAAGGTAAACGTGGCAGTGGGCATACTCGAGTGGGCTACCAGCCGTTGACCCAGTCGATCGATATACTCGGCCAGCTCCAGGTCATCATAGATACCAATGGTCTCAATCAGTTTGCTGTGCTCCTCGGCAGTGACATCGGGGACATCCACTTGCCGACCCCCGACGGTGACTGTTGAGCTACCCCCCGATCCTGCACAGGCTGACAGCAGAGAAAGCATAGCGATACCAATAAGAAAGCGCATTAGTGCTCCGTTGACAGGTATTGCAATAGTTGATCACCCAGACTGTCGCAGGCGGTGCCTTGCACAGGGGCAATAATGGGAATAGGGACGACGACGGCGGGCATATAACTTTGGCCACTGGTATTAGCGCTAATACGTCCAACTTCGGTTTGATCGGTAAAATCCCAAATAGTCGCTTCATAATCGGAGCTCGTACCCCAAGTGCCAAAGCCAAAACAGCCGGCGCCACCGGGACCCACACCACAGGTCATTGAGCCAGAGCTATTGGTCTCAATAGTGACGCCATCAACCCAGATCATGTATTCCAATTTAATCTCGGCGAGTTTATCGGCCACCGGTTGCTGGGTAAATAATTTAGCAATGTCTTGGGTGCGTAACGGAGCGGTTCGCGGCTCAAACCAAGGGTAGAGGCTATTAAGAAAGACTTGTTCTTCGAGCACGGCAATGCTGTTGTCACCCCGTCGAATATGATCGCCAACACATTGAATAAAGTCTAATTCGGTATCGTAATCGGACGCGTGGCGCCGGCCTAAAATGACCACCGATGAATCCCCAATGCCGCCGGTGGGCTCCATGAACGTCATCTCATCGACGGTGGCGCTGACGCAGCCGCCCAGCCATACGCTGGCAGCAGCCATGAGCCCCATCGTCAGCAAGGCCTTGATCAGGGGGCGTTGGGCAGCTTGGGGTTTAGTCATTGCAAGCCCTCTCGACTGTCAAGCCACTGAGTAATCTCGGGCACTCGCCCAAAGGAGGTAATAAAATGAGCCCCTGCATCGCGCAGAGCCATCACCGCGGCCAGATTCACCGCAGCCTCATCCGACTGCATAAACGCAGTAGGGGTTTTGCCATAGGCGCTAAGTTGCCAATCAGCAAAGCTGTTGGCAGGATTATAAGTTAGGTCGCCATTGTCATGATCGTGGATGGCGTCGAGGGCGACCAACCTGAAGCGATAGCGCATCCATATCTCGTAGATTTTAATATTGGTGTGTGTGGGTACGGTGTACTGCAAGTCAGCCACGGATGGAATGATGACCGCATCAATACTATCGTCCCCTTGATGAAGGTCATCATGGTTTCGGATGTGAACCACACGCTCAAACATACCGTCAAATAAGGTATCCCAAAACTGCACTTGGGCCGCTCCGGTGTTCACCCGCCAATCAATCTCCGCGGGCCCGGACGCTTCGTCGAAAAATTCATGATTGGTAAACGCGTCGGGATAGAGCACCCCCAAGGTCAATGGCAGGGGCTCCATAATGGGGCTTGGAAAGCTACCCTGGACAATGACTTGCTTACTACCACAGGCACTCATCACAGCCAGCAAGATGATGCTAGCCAGTCCTTGGCGTAATT
>DGPA01000008.1:9364-26242 GCA_002389505.1 Halieaceae bacterium UBA4452 | reverse complement strand
ATCGTGCTCCCTCGACGCAAATCGGCGAGCATTCGAATCATCCATGACCAACCATACCAGTACGCTTGGACGGCTCTCATTCCAGTACGTAGCACCTGACTCACGCAGCGCCTTTTTAACAGCAGCTCCGTCGAACTCCACCAACAACTCCAATGCACCGTCTCGATCTTCGTAGGTATACAAAGACAAATGGTTGCGGGCTTGTGAAATAACCTCGCGTACCGCAGGCAGTCGAACGACCTGCTCATCCCCCGCCACTCTAATGAAGACCTGCGCTAACGCCTGCTCTACCGTTTGGCTGAGTATCCGCTCACTGCGATCGGCAACGGGTAATTGCTGCCCAAAGAATGAGGGTTGACCGCTGACTGACTCTGTCAGTAGTAACAGCCCTGCCAGTCCAATAATTCGCCAAATGCTATTCACCGGTAAATATCCCCAAAGCGTCAAAAAAAATAGCCGTAAAGGCAGTTTAGCAGTGAAAACCCCCTTTAGTCGCTTTCCTCAGCGCAGCGTAAACAGTAATCTGTGATCCCCTGAATGAGATTCGACTATGAACGACAAACAGAGTCCGCGCCAATCGCTGACTTACCGTGACGCCGGCGTCGATATTGATGCTGGAAACGCGCTGGTAGAACGCATTAAAGCGGTGAGTCAACGCACACGCCGACCCGAAGTGTTATCGGGGCTCGGGGGCTTCGGTGCGCTATGTGAAATCCCCGAGTACTATCGTCGGCCGGTATTGGTCTCTGGTACCGACGGCGTAGGCACCAAGCTGAGGCTGGCAATGGATATGGGCCAGCACGACACGATTGGCATTGATCTGGTCGCCATGTGCGCCAACGATATCGCCGTTGTCGGTGCTGAACCGTTATTATTTCTTGATTACTACGCCACCGGTAAATTGGATGTCGATATTGCAGCAGAGGTAGTCAGCGGTATAGGGCGCGGCTGTGAACTCGCCGGCGCGGCACTGGTTGGCGGTGAAACCGCTGAAATGCCGGGCATGTATGAGGGCGATGACTACGATTTAGCCGGCTTTTGTACCGGCGTGGTTGAAAAAGATCACATTATTGATGGCCACAGCGTCGCCGTCGGAGATGCACTCATTGCACTGCCAAGTAGCGGCCCGCACTCCAATGGCTACTCGCTTATTCGTAAAATCATTGACGTGACCGGCGCCGATTTGAACCAGCCGTTCCCACACGCTCAGAGTTTAGGCGCTGCGCTCCTTGAGCCCACCATTATTTACAATCGTCCTCTACTGGCGCTGCAGCACGAAATTCGTCCCCACGCATTGGCGCACATTACTGGGGGTGGACTACTGGAGAATATCCCGCGCGTGCTGCCTGAAGGGTGCCGGGCGCGTGTTGATCTCGCGAGCTGGCCGCTACCGGCCATCTTTCAATGGCTTAAAGACGGCGGCAATATGGCGGAAAATGAGCTGTTCAGAACCTTCAATTGCGGTGTCGGCATGGTGCTTGTTGTCGCTCAGCAAAAGGCTGATATTGCCATCGAGTTTCTCAATGGACAGGGCCTCGCCGCCTGGCAAATGGGTGACATCGCTGAAGGGGATAAAGGCGTCGAGCTCATTTCATGAATGAACTCCGCCCCCGGCTTGCCGTCCTTATCTCGGGTCGAGGTAGTAATCTGCAGGCTTTTATCCAAGCCTGTCAGGGGGGCCAAGTAAGCGCAGATATCGGCGTGGTGATTAGCAATCGGCCTAACGCTGGGGGCTTGCAAACCGCCGCTCAGGCCGGACTTGAGACCTTGGTTCTCGACCATAAACGCTTCCCAAGCCGAGAGGCTTTCGATGCTGAGCTTGCTCGGGCCTTGCACAGTGCCAAGATCGATCTGATTATTTTGGCCGGATTTATGCGTATTCTCACCGCCGATTTCGTCAACCAGTTCCAAGGTCGCTTGGTGAATATTCACCCTTCACTGCTACCCAAATATCCGGGGCTTAACACCCATGATCGCGCTATCGATAACGGCGATAGCGTGGCGGGTGCGACCGTTCATTATGTCACCCCAGATTTAGATGGTGGGCCACCCATTGTGCACGTCAAGTGCCCCATCCGCCCCGACGACACAGGCGCATCCCTCGCGGCCCGACTACTGCCCATGGAACACATGATTTATCCGGCCGCCGTACAGCTCCATTTGACTAAGCGCGTATATTTGGCTGAGGGGCACGCGTATTTCGATGGTAAACCGCTGCCGCCGGATGGGATAGACTGGGCGGCGCTACCAGCCCAAGACGCGCACTTATGACGATGACCAGCACCGGCGTTGTTCACCATCCAGCCATTATGGCTAGCACCTACGCGAGTATATTACTGCTCATATGGCTGTGGCCGCTATCGAGCAACGCCGCAACGCTGCAACCCTATAGCGCTCAATACGCAACGACTGTCATGGGTGTGGGTGTCACGCTAGAAAGGCGATTGACTGTCGATGATGCGGGTCTGTACACCTTGACTAATGAAGGCGGTGTTTTTTTGGCACAACTTAAAGAAGTCAGTCGCTTTAGCATCAATGAGGGGCAACTTCACGGCAAAGGCTTCTCCTATCGACTCAAGGGCATAAGCCGCCGTGAGCGCGCGGTTGAATTTCGACCCGATGAGGGAACGATACGCAGTTTGCGCAAAAAACGCTGGACCGAGCACCCATGGCAGCCCGACATTCTCGATCGGCTCAGCCAACAAGCGCAGCTGCGCTTAAGCCTCATGGCTAGCGATGAGCCACCAATATCTCTGGCTTTTAATGTCATTGACGGGCCCCGCATAAAAACCCGCACCCTGGCTTTTATGGGTCTGGCGACGATTGAGGTAGAGGCCGGTACTTTTAGTACTTGGCACTTCAAACAAGTCCGAGAGAACAGTGAGCGCCTGTCAGAGATATGGGTCGCCCCTGAACTGGACTTCCTGATGGTAAAAACCCGCCATGAGGAGGACGGTGCGAACGTCACGATTGAGTTGAAGGATAGCTCACTGTTGCTACCAAGCGACCACTGACGCGCTCTCGCCGCGGCGGCCCAGCAGCTATTTGCCACACTCGCTATGCCTTGGGCAGAGTCACCCCGCGCTGGCCTTGGTACTTACCGCCCCGGTCGGCGTAGCTGGTCTCACAGACTTCATCGGACTCAAAGAACAGCATTTGCGCCACACCCTCATTGGCGTAAATGCGCGCCGGCAAGGTCGTGGTATTGGAAAACTCCAGCGTCACATGCCCTTCCCACTCGGGCTCTAGGGGTGTGACGTTAACAATGATGCCGCAGCGCGCGTAGGTGGATTTTCCTAAGCAAATAGTCAGTACATTGCGAGGAATACGAAAATATTCCACGGTGCATGCCAAGGCGAACGAATTAGGCGGGATCACACAGCTATCGCCTTCAACATGAACAAAACTGTCCTCATCGAAATGCTTGGGGTCGACCGTCGCCGAGTGAATATTGGTAAATACCTTAAATTCACGACTGCAGCGAACGTCATAACCATAGCTCGAGGTCCCATAAGAAATAAGCCGATTGCCGCCTTTCTCTCGGACCTGTCCTGGCTCAAAGGGTTCAATCATGCTTTGTTCTTGAGCCATTTGGCGGATCCATCGATCTGATTTAATACTCACCGTCTATCCTCTGTGGTCGTTACTGGGGTGTCGCTCAGCGCGCGTACTGATGTTCGGGGCGACGGACAATGACTAATCATCACCCATGCTAATACTCGGTCCTTGCGCGGGGAGCGTCGTCGATAATTTGGCGATCACCGCTGTCGCAGCCGCCATTATCGCCTGTGCTTCAGGTCCGTCGGGGGCGACTTCAAGCATTGACTGACCCGCATCGGCCGCGGCTCTCATGGCCATGGACAGCGGCAAACTCGCGAGTATATCCACCCCGTATTCCTCGGCCATGGCCAGGGCGCCATCGGCGCCAAAAACGTGTTCTTCATGCCCACATTCACTGCAGACATGCACCGCCATATTCTCTACAACGCCTAAAATGGGCACCTCGACTTTGGCGAACATCTCGATGCCCTTGCGGGCATCGAGCAAGGCAATGTCCTGGGGAGTGGTGACAATAACTGCACCCGAGAGGGAGGCCTTTTGTGACAGGGTGAGTTGGATATCGCCAGTGCCCGGGGGCATATCGACCAATAGAATATCAATGTCACCCCACAAGGTTTGCTCGAGCATTTGCACTAGCGCACCGCTGGCCATGGGTCCGCGCCACACCATGGGCGTACTGGCACTGGCCAGATAGCCCATGGACATAGATCGAATCCCCTGTACCTCAATCGGCAGCAAGTATTTACCGTCTTTTTGTTGGGGCGTAACCGCATCATCAACCCCCAGCATGCGCTGCTGACTGGGGCCATAGACATCTGCGTCGAGTAAACCCACCGATAATCCCTGAACCTTCAGGGCAATCGCGAGGTTCATGGCAACGGTGGATTTACCCACCCCGCCCTTGCCCGACGCGACGGCAATAATATGCTTGGGCTTACTGTCCATGAAATCTCCCTAGGGTTGTCATTGGCACCGAGTACAGTATACCCCGACAGGCATGAAACCGGCGGCCCATTCGGGTAGACTCACGGGCTTATTTTCGTCAAGTGATGCGCATTGACCATGACCGTGGCCCCCCGAACCCTTTTAGTGACCTCAGCCCTGCCGTATGCCAATGGCCCACTGCACCTCGGACACATATTGGAGCAAGTGCAAACCGACATTTGGGTTCGTTTTCAGCGCTCTCGAGGCCACCATTGTTTGTATATCTGCGCCGACGACGCCCACGGGACCGCCATTATGCTGTCTGCGGAGCAGGCGGGGGTGACGCCAGAAGCCCATATAGCCGCAGTGAAAGCACACCACCTCGAAGACTCCACTGGGTTTCTGGTCAGCTTTGACAATTATCACTCAACCCATTCAGAGGAGAATCGCCGCTGGTCAGAAACCATTTACCAGCGCATTGAGCAGCAGGGCCATATTAGTGTACGAGAAATCACCCAAGCCTATGATGCTGACAAGGGACTGTTTTTGGCCGATCGTTTTATTAAAGGCAGCTGCCCGAAATGCAAGGCCCTCGATCAGTACGGCGATAATTGTGAGGCTTGTGGCGCGACTTACGCCCCGGTCGATCTGATCGACCCCGTCTCTGCGCTGTCGGGCACCACGCCTGTTGACCGGGCTTCGGACCATGTGTTTTTCAAGCTCGGTGACTTCGACGCGCTATTACGCGAGTGGACCCGGAGTGACAGCCTGCAGCCAGCCATTGCCAATAAACTCAACGAGTGGATCACCGCGGGATTGCAGGATTGGGACATCAGCCGAGATGCGCCCTACTTTGGCTTCGAGATTCCCGGTCATTCCGGCAAGTATTTTTATGTCTGGCTCGACGCGCCGATTGGCTACATTGCCAGTACCCAAGACTACTGCGCCCGCACCGGCGAGGATTTTGAGCGCTACTGGTTGTTAGACAATGACACCGAGCTTTACCATTTTATTGGCAAAGACATTGTCAATTTTCACGGCTTGTTCTGGCCCGCCATGTTACACAGCGCGGGTTTGCGCATGCCCACTGCGGTCTATGCCCACGGTTTTCTCACCGTCGACGGAACGAAGATGTCCAAGAGTCGGGGCACCTTTATTATGGCCAGCACTTACTTAGCGCATTTAGATGCCGAGTACTTGCGTTACTACTTTGCCGCCAAGCTCTCGAGTGGCATCGATGACATTGACCTCAATCTCAGTGATTTCATTCAACGCGTCAATGCAGATTTGGTGGGCAAAGTCGTCAATATTGCCAGTCGCTGTGCGGGCTTTTTACGCAAGTCGTTTGACAATCGAATGAGCGCAACCTGCTCCGAGCCGGCGTTGCTAGCCGAGTTCATCCAAGAAGGTGAGGCCATTGCCGAGTGCTATGAGGCACGCGAGTTTAACCGTGCCATGCGCGACATTATTGCCCTAGCCGATCGGGCCAACCAATACATCGATGAGAAAAAGCCCTGGATCATGGCCAAAGAAGCGGGCCTTGAGCAGGACGTTCAGGATGTCTGCTCGACGGGTATCAACTTGTTTAGGGTGCTCATTACTTACTTAAAGCCCGTGCTGCCGGACATGGCGGGTCGGGCGGAGGACTTCTTGCAGGTCAATGTCGATTGGCACCGTCTTGACGGACCGCTCACCGACCATCAGCTAGACACCTTCAAACCGCTGCTGCAGCGAGTTGACCCCAAACAGGTCGATGCCATGGTCACGGCGAGTAAGGCTTAAGATCATAGCCAGAAAATATTGTTGCCGGTGGTGTATATTCCTTAGAATAGAGCGAGCGTTACCCGTCCATCCTTCGCCTTGGGAGTTAAACCATGCTGTCTGATTACGCGCTGCTTCTCGTCGGTGCAGTGCTAGTCAACAATTTTGTGTTAGTGCAGTTTCTAGGACTGTGCCCATTCATGGGTGTGTCCAACAAACTGGAAACCGCCATGGGCATGTCAGCGGCGACGACCTTTGTCTTAACCCTCGCCTCTGTCTGCAGCTACCTCACCTACAACTATTTGCTTGAGCCTCTGGGCTTAACCTATCTACGAACCATTAGCTTTATTTTGGTCATAGCGGTCGTGGTCCAGTTCACAGAAATAGTAGTGCGAAAATCCAGCCCACTACTACACCGCGTCCTCGGAGTTTATCTACCGCTCATTACCACCAACTGCGCGGTACTCGGTGTCGCGCTGTTAAATATCAATAAAGCCCACAGCTTCACCCAAAGCCTGTTCTATGGTTTCGGTGCAGCGCTGGGCTTTTCTCTAGTCCTCGTCCTCTTTGCCGCCATGCGCGAGCGCCTGACGGTAGCCGATGTGCCCGAGCCTTTTCAGGGTGCGGCCATCGGCATGATCACCGCCGGATTGGCATCACTAGCCTTCATGGGCTTTTCGGGACTGGTGTAAGTCAATGCTGGGACTGCTAACCCACTATCCCTTGCTCACAGCGCTGACAGCGCTGCTGTGTTTGGGTATGGTATTTGGCGCGCTACTTGGCTTTGCCTCGGTCAAGTTTCGTACCGAAGGGAATCCCCTCGCCGAACAAATTAATACCCTGCTACCTCAGACTCAATGCGGTCAGTGCGGTCATCCCGGCTGCCGACCCTATGCCCAGTCGATTGCCGACGGCGGGGCCATAAACAAGTGCCCGCCCGGAGGTCAAGAAACCATTGATGCCTTGGCGAACCTTCTCGATATTGAGTCTCAGCCTCTCGATGCCGAGCATGGGGTAGAAAAAGAGTCCCGAGTGGCGTTTATCCGCGAGGACGAATGTATTGGCTGCACCAAATGCATTCAAGCTTGCCCAGTCGATGCCATTTTAGGGGCCGCTAAGCTCATGCACACGGTCATCGCCGATGAGTGTACCGGCTGTGATCTGTGTGTAGAGCCCTGCCCCGTTGACTGCATTGATATGGTGGTTCGTAAAGCCGGCATTGCCCACTGGAGCTGGCCCATGCCCGCATCCCCAGAGCACACCAATATCATCGCCACTGATAAGGAAGCCGCGTGAACAGCGTTCACACTATTCATGGGGGTATTCACCCGCGCGAGGAAAAACAGCTGTCTCGCCCGGGTCAGGTCATTGATGCGGGGTTACCCCATGAATTGATTTTACCGTTGTCGCAGCACATTGGTGCACCTGCGGAGCCTATTGTGAGCGTCGGCGATCACGTGAAAGGCGGCCAACGTCTAGCAGAGGATCAGGGCGCCGTCAGCGCAGCGGTTCACGCCCCCACCTCTGGACACATTACCGCGATTGACATGCAACCCGTGCCGCATCCGTCAGGACTAACCAATGTGTGTATTCGCCTGACGCCCGATCACGCTGACGAGTGGCTAGTGTTGCAGGGACTAGCTGACTATCGCAGCGAAGCGCCAGACACTGTCATTGCCCATATCCGCGCAGCGGGTATTAGCGGTCTTGGGGGGGCAGGCTTTCCAACCGCCACTAAATTACTGGCCCGGGAGCGCTCCGCCATCCATACGCTCATTATTAATGGCACCGAATGCGAACCCTATATCACTGCCGATGACACCCTTATGCAGGTAGCCGCCGAGCAGATCGTTGCGGGCGCGGAAATTCTCGCGCACATTCTCGGCGCCGAGACCATTCTTTATGGTGTGGAAGACAACAAACCGGCGGCGTTAAAGGCCATGCGTGAGGCGCTGGCAGCGAGTGATGATGCCCTTGGCCAGCAACAGGTCGTGTCATTTCCCACCAAGTATCCGTCTGGAGGAGAAAAGCAGCTCATTGAAATCTTAACGGGCGAGCAAGTGCCTTCTGGGGGCTTACCCGCCGACCTAGGTATTGTCTGTCAAAACCCTGGCACCGCCGTGGCCGTGAGGGACGCCGTCATTGACGGCAAACCGCTGACCGATCGATTAGTGACGGTAACCGGCCGCGCTGTGAGTCATGCCAGTAACTACCGGGTGCGCTTAGGGACCCCCATTGCTCATTTGTTGGCGCTAGCGGGTTTTACGCCCGGCTCTCGTCAGCGCCTTATTCATGGCGGCCCCATGATGGGCTTTGCTTTGGAGACCGATGCCGTACCCGTGGTCAAAACCACCAACTGCGTGCTCGCACCGACCCAGGAAGAATTACCCGCACCGCCGCCAGCGCAAGCCTGCATTCGCTGCGGTCTGTGCGCCGAGGCCTGTCCGGCCTCGCTATTGCCACAGCAGCTGTATTGGTACGCCCGGGCCAAGGACCAAGAGCAACTTGAAAAACACCATCTGTTTGACTGCATAGAATGCGGCGCCTGCTCCTGGGTCTGCCCCAGCAGTATCCCACTAGTCCAGTACTACCGCGCAGCGAAAAGTCATATTGTCGAGACGAGAGACGACAAACAACGGGCAGAGCGCTCCAAGGGGCGCTTCGAGGCACGTCAGGAGCGGGTAGAACGGGAGGCTGCCGAGCGAGAGCGCAAACGAGCGGAGCGCAAAGCGACGGCTCAGCAAAAAGCGGCGGCGTCAGAGGCGGACGATCCGGTACAAGCCGCTATTGCCAGAACCAAAGCGCGAAAAGAGCAGGCCGCGCAAACGAAGGATGCCAGCTGATGGACTTCCTGCGCATTACATCTCCCCATGGACATGGTCCATTGTCCACGGCCAAAGTCATGCAAACCGTCTTGCTAGCGACACTGCCCGGGCTGGCGGCTATGACCTGGTTTTTTGGCCCCGGTACGCTCATCAATATTATTTTCGGCGGCCTCATTGCCTTGGCACTGGAGTACGCGGTCATGGGTATTCGCCAACGCGACCCGCTGTTTTATCTGCGCGACTACAGCGTCTTGGTCACGTCGACACTGCTGTGTTTTGCGCTGCCACCCTACGCTCCCTGGTGGCTCATCGTGATCGGCGTCGCTAGCGCGGTGTTACTGGGTAAGCATGTGTTTGGCGGCTTAGGCTATAACCCCTTCAATCCCGCCATGGTCGGTTATGTGGTGCTGCTCATTTCCTTCCCTTTGCAAATGTCGAGCTGGGCGGCACCGAGAGGGCTCGGGGAGGTGCCGGGGTTCACCGATGCCCTCACCGCATTATTTTTTGCCCGTGATTACGACGCCGTGACCATGGCAACCCCACTCGATATCATGCGCCAAAACACCGGCTTGCTCATGGACGATTTATACCGCGAGGCGACACAATTCGGGCAGTGGGCGGGAGTGGGCTGGGAGTGGGTTAACCTCGCGTTCCTCGCCGGCGGCGTGTGGCTGCTCTATCAGCGCATTTTTACGTGGCATGGACCGGTGGCCATGCTGGCTGCCATAGGACTGTGCGCAGCAGCGGGTTTCGACGGCGGCAGTTCCAACAGCGGTGGCTCGCCAGTATTTCACTGGCTCAGTGGCGCCACCATGTTTGGTGCCTTTTTTATTATTACCGACCCGGTCAGCTCTGCGGTGTCCAATCGTGGCCGACTCATCTTTGGCGCCCTCATTGGTGTTTTGGTGTATATCATTCGCGTCACAGGTAACTACCCCGACGCGGTGGCCTTTGCGGTACTGATTCTCAATTTTGCCGCACCACTCATTGACCAGTACACGCAGCCGGCCACCTACGGTCACGATCGGAGTAGCGAATGAAAACGATGGTGGCTATCTCGCGAAGTGGCCTGTTGTTAGGGCTGTTCGCGGCCATGACGACGGCACTTATTGCTTGGACCTTTCTGGTGACTAAAGACGATATAACCCAAGCCCAGCGCGAAGCGGAAGCCAAGCAGCTGTTGCAAATATTTCCTGCGTCTAGCCATGACAACAGCTTAATTGACGATCAATTCATTATACCCGCCGACCAATCCTTACTAGAGGGGCGCGAGGATCGCTTGGCTTACCGTGCGCGCAAAGATGGCAAGGTCGTCGGTGTCATTTTACCGGCAACCGCCCGGGACGGTTACTCAGGGGATATCCGGCTGTTGGTCGGTGTCCGCCGTGATGGACGTATCGCCGGTGTTCGCGTGGTGGCGCACCGTGAGACACCGGGCTTGGGTGATGCGGTAGACGCCAATAAATCGGATTGGGTCCTGAGCTTTAACGGCCGTTCCCTGGATAATCCTCAGCCTAAGCAATGGACAGTCCGTAAAAACGGCGGTGACTTCGATCAATTTACCGGTGCCACCATTACCCCGCGAGCAGTCATTATTGCCACTCGCAAGGTGTTAGACTACGTGGCAGTCAACGAAGAGCAGCTCTTTTCCTCGAGCGCCCACGTGGACGATACCCCGCCAGTGGTGGTATCGACAGCTGCGGAGAATGCCACATGACCGATGTCTCCTACCAAACACTGACCCACAATGGCCTGTGGAAAAACAACCCCGCCCTGGTGCAGTTGCTGGGCCTGTGCCCTCTGTTGGCGGTATCGGCGTCGGTGGTCAATTCCCTGGGGCTTGCGGCGGCGACCATGTTCGTGTTGATCACCTCCAATATCTCGGTCGCACTCATCCGTAACGTGGTCTCCGACACCGTTCGACTCCCGGCGTTTGTCATGATTATTGCGGCAGCGGTGACTGCCATTGAACTGCTGATGCAGGCCTATACCTATGAGCTCTATCAAATCTTGGGTATTTTCCTGCCACTCATTACAACAAACTGCGTCATTTTGGGTCGGGCTGATGCATTTGCATCGAAAAATCCACTGCTACCCTCTGCCTACGATGGCTTCATTATGGCGGTGGGTTTCGGCGCTGTGTTGGTCGTCTTGGGGGCTATACGCGAGCTGTTGGGCACCGGCGGTCTATTCGCCAACATGCATCTGTTGTTTGGCGAAAGCGCACGGGCATGGCAGATCACGTTGATTGATGACTATCAGTCGTTTTTGCTGGCTATCCTGCCGCCTGGCGCCTTCATTGTGGCGGGTTTGCTCATTGCGGTAAAAAATCAAATCGACGCCCGAGCCAAGCGGCTCGCGGCTCAAAACGCTGCCGAGATTGTCGTTGGCGCCAAACGCGTGCGAGTGACGGGTAAGATTTCCTAGCAGAGTCGCTGCCGACCCTGCATGCGGGGGTTACCTCCCACTCATTATTGCTCACCCGGGGCAGGTGCGCCGCCATCACCGACGACTAGGGTATTGAGTATCTCATCGACGGCGGCGTCATCCATTTCGGCATTTTCCTCATCGCAAAAATAGGTCATGACAACGAGTACGTTTTGAGCCGCCACCAGCCACTCTCGAACGTACGCGCCCTCTTCAGTAAAACGACCTTGCACCCCGGTAAAGGCACCGACAGTCACCGGCTTCCAGTCGCTAATTTCCGGGGATTCCTGACGGGCCATAGCGAGTAGCTCATCATCCTCAATAGGCCCTGTTTGTTTACACAGGGTTGTCAGCGACAGCTCGCCGACGTCATCGCTGTCAACAATAGTGACCACTTCATCTTCTTGCTCGGCCGACCATTCTTGGGGCAGTAGCAAACACCAGTAGTCGGTTTCGAGCACGTTCATGGCAGCTCCGTAGGTTGCATGACTAACGTCATTAGAATGGCATCTTCACGGCCCGCAGGGCTAGGGTAATAATCCGCCCTGCGCCCCCCTGCAACAAAGCCGAGTCTTTCATAGAGACGACGCGCGCTACCGTTACTCGCTCTGACCTCTAAGTGGCAGCTCACCGCGTCTGTCAGCCGCAATTCCGCCAAGGCCGCTGACAATAAGCGGGTACCGACGCCCGCCCCGCGAAACGCCGATGCCACGCGAATATCCAATAATTCCGCTTCATCAACGACCACTGAAAACCAAGCGATAGCGATGAGTGTCTGGTGTTGGTGAGAGGCCCAAGCACGGCGGGTCGGCTGGTGGTGTTGGGCAAGCCATGCTGATGGCTTGGCCACCCCGGGCTCGGCATACAGTGGCGCCAGCTCAGCGGCCGAAGGGGCAGCGCTTAGTCGTTGAATGCGCTCAACGAGCGCTGACATGGGGTTTAAGCACTGACCAGGTTTGCCGCTTCATCTCTGGCTTAGCGAGCATGTCGACGGTCCCGGGCACCGCCAGGCGAAGCAAATTCAATGCCTCACTGACGAAAGGTAGAGTGGCGGTCCCCAGCAGGATAATGCCGGTCGCCGATGCATCTTTGGCTAACCGCTGTAACTGCCCAGCCACGCTTTGACGGGCCGCGTTGATATCCTTGGGCAAATGGGGATGATTGACCATGGGCCAGTCAAACTGTAAGTGCTGAATGGACACCCCTGGGCCATCGAGAACCCGGCCCATGGCCTGAATAAGCTGCAGCTGTTCTTGACGCACCAGTCCTTCAGCGAGAGCCTCAACCCACAGCCAACGACCGGTAGAGGCAATGAGTAACTGAAAGCTGACTGGGGCATCAAGCGTAGCGCCGGCTGACCCGTCTGTCGCGGGGTGGGCCTCTGCTACCGCAGCAGTCGGCGGTAGATCTGCGCGCTTAGCTGGCGAGCTGTCGGGTCGGACACTGCCCCGGTGCAAGCTGGCCCGCAATCCGGCAAACTCGGGGCTGGCGTTAGGGTCATTGGACCGATCAGAGCCGCCCCTTGTTTCAGTCAGAGCGTTGCTCTCAGGGGCCGTAGGTACGATTGGCGCTTGATACACGCGCACTGCCGGTTTGGCGCCCGCCCCATCGCCGACACTGACTAGGGGGCTGATTCCTAGTTGATTCAACAGGTAATAACGGCGGTACTCAGCCCTGAAAAAGCCCTCAACTTCACTCATCTTTGATCGCCTGAATCGATAATCGGCTTATGGCTCCGGTTCCGGCTCGGGCGGAAGGCAGTCGTAAATCAATACCACTTCATTGCTACTGCTACCAGGGATTGAATAAGTAATCTGTATTCGATCATCGGTATCAGGCTGATTAGCCTCCGTCCGCACGGTAATACCAAAGGTGTAAAAAGTAGCCACAGACGTATTCGGAACCGACACCTCCGGACTCACCACTTCACACTCCCCCTCACCCGAAGCACTCAAAAGAGTCCCCAAGGGAGGCATATTACCGTTCGCATCCTCGATCTCGAGCGTGTAGCTGCCTTGGACAATTGCATCAACAGCCGGATCCACCAAGGTCCCCGTACTGTCTCGTAGACGGGTGCGTAAAGCGGCGGCGTCATCAGGTCCGGCTACCAACTCTACTTGGTCATACACCGTGACCAACGCCGAAGAACAGTCGCTACTGTCAGCCTGACATGCCAACCCATTAAATAGCTCGCCAGATGCTGGTGTTTGACTGTCCCAAGTACCATTCAAGGCACCGTCTCCAGCATCAACGTCAAGGAAGAACTCTCCAACATCAAACGTCCCACTCTCATTGTCATCGCGATACGCTTCTGTATTGGCCTCAAATGACTCGCCAAGATCGTAGTAACCATCGCCATCTGCATCTAGAAAAGTTTCTTCGCCAATGACATATGCCAATATACCCACCCGATTCTGGGAACAGCTACTGGAAGCCGCCGGTTGACTAAACCAAGTCGCCGTGCATCGTCCTGTTTGTGTTTGACAAGCACCTGACGGGCCGTCATTGCCGACACCGCCACACTCGCTAGTGAAATTGACGACCGTACCGTCGGGTACTGGATTACCAAAACGGTCAAATACAAGGGCGGTTAACACCACCTCGATGTCATTGACAACTGCAGCACTGGGGGGATTGAGTACGTCAGCAGCAACAGAGAAGCGCCCCTGACTGGGAATCCCCGCGGAGATACTGAGGGCGTCTGACACCACTGACAGCGCATTCGCATCGTTCGACGGATCATCATCTGGATCACTACTCGGAGACCGTTCAGTCGTCGCGATAACTCGAACCGGGGTGGGCACTGTGCCAGCACGGACTACGGCACTCACGCGCCCCGACGAATCTGTTGTTGCGGTAGTATCGGCAAGGTCAATACCTCCAGTTGTAGTGCTCAGCTCAAAATCAACCCGCTGTCCAGAAATAGGCTCGCCAGAGCCATCGCGCACTTCAAACGCGACGAGTGCGCGCTCCTCGAGCGACGTGCCACCACCGGTCCCCCGCAACGCTATATTACCGGGGCTAGCCGAGACAAACGTGATAAAGCGCTCATCAGCGGCGGGAGCGGCACCCACCGTTAGGTCTATGGTAGCTGTTTGGGGTGATGCGACACCCGGTTGCACCAAGGTCACTGTCACTGTATCGCTGCGGGCAGCACAGTTTTCACCCGCAGTATAAGTCACCGAGAGCACGCCCCCCACGACTGTGGTAGTGAGTCCCGAGTCGAGGGATGAAAAATTATTCAAGAGGCAAGCGCTATCGAACCGCACTTCTTCCATGGTATCTGTGCGATCACCATTGTCGTCAACGATGACCATCAGTAGTTCAACGGCACCCAAGTAACCGACGGTACTCGATGGTAGCGCACGAATACTGCCGTCAATAAAGCTTGATGCATCGTCTATATAACCCAGTCGTAACGGATCGATAATGGCCGTCACATTGCTGTCGATGGAGACCGATCCCACCGGGCCGTCATAGGTTGCAGTCAAGACCCCCGCTCCCGTTTGCCCATCATAGCGCAGCTGAAACTCAGCTACGCCACTACTGTCGGTGAGGGTCGTTTGATTATCGGGTGAAATAGCACCACTGACTCCCGCGAGGGACAAGGTAATAGGTCTGCCATTAGGGTTGGATATACCCCCCAAAGTGACTTTGACCGTGAGTGGTGCGCTTGATGAGAACGCTGAGTTCGCCGTCCCTGCCGCCGTCTCTGTAGCCAACGCCAATGTGTATGCAGGAACCACGCTGGCATCCACCGCTTCAATGTTTAATTCCACGGTTAGCTCCGCTGATCCGGAGCCATAAGAAGCCGTGAGAACGCCTGCGCCCGTGACGGCCGTAGCGCTGACGGTAAATTCAGCTCGACCCTCACTGTCTGTCAGTGCAGTGCCGTTACTGGGGGACACGGTGCCAATAGTTGATGACAAACTCACAGATTCACCGGCTACGCCCGTGCCGTCGTCGGTCAGGCGTAAGGTCACGGTCAATGGCTCTATGGTGGAGAATTCAAGGCTGGAGTCTCCAGCAGGATTGGTCGTTGACTCAATTATCAATGCATAAGTCTGCTCAGAGTCAGGATCAGGGTCAGGGACATCAGGCCCCAAAAAGCCCCCGCCATCACTACCGCCACCACCGCAAGCGGCAAGAACCGCTGCCGCTAACAAGAGTGTAAACCACCGGATTATCGTGCGTACCTCTTGAATGCGCATTATACTTCTCCCCCGTTAGCCCGATTGACATACCAAATGCATACACAGGCTCTAATCCTAACATGGGTATCCATAAAAACAGACTTAATAAGCCGACCAACTATGACTCTACGCCCGTTGCTTTTGGTTTTACTTAAGCTGCCAGGCGTACGAAAAAGCGCGGACAGCCTCACCGATACTCAAGTGACCCCTGATGACAACTAAACTGAGTATTTCTGTGGTGCTGTTTCATACCGAGCCGACCATCCTCAGTAACACCCTTGAATCATTGCTCGTGGCGACAAAAGACATTGACTGTTCAATAACCCTCTGGCTCATCGACCAATCGGATCATCTTCCCTATGCCGATCGTGTTCGGCACCAATGCGAGCATCAGCTCGACCATACCCATTTAGCGTGGCGATGGCTGGGTAACGTGCCAAATGAGGGATATGGCGCTGGGCATAACAGAGTGCCGGTGGAGGAAATGGGGGATTTGCATCTGATTTTGAATCCAGATGTCACGCTACACAGCGATGCTCTCGCGGTCGGTTTAAACACGTTCTCAGCAAACCCCACGCTTGTACTGGCCGCACCGAAAGGACTGCATGCAAACGGCAACGAGGATTATCTGGCCAAACGGTACCCAACAGCACTGGTACTGTTGTGCCGAGCACTCAAAATATCTTGGCTTACCCGCTACTTTAGTCAGCGGCTAGCCGATTATGAATATCACGATTTAACAGATAGTCCGGCTATGCAACCTATCACTCTCGCCTCTGGGTGCTTTATGCTGGTTAAAAGTCGCTCTTATATCGATAGTGGTCGCTTCGATGCCGGTTTTTTTTTGTATTGGGAGGATTATGATCTTTGTATGCGGATGGCAGACAAAGGCCTAATAGCTCGACTTCCACACATGCAGATCATCCACGATGGTGGTGGAGCCGCGGACAAAGGCTGGCGCCATATAGGGCTGTTCACTATGGGTGCAATACGGTTTTTCAATCGCTGGGGCTGGAAATGGTGTTAATACGCACAGTGACTAGGACGTTTTTTGGGGGGATGCACCGTACCCATGCAATACATGCCTTGTTTCATCGCTAAAGTTCATCTATTTTTGCTATTCGTCGTTCGCAAATTTAAGATGCTAAAAGAAAATGCTACTTCACCAACCTATTGATTACCACGCC
>DGPA01000008.1:0-9335 GCA_002389505.1 Halieaceae bacterium UBA4452 | reverse complement strand
ACATTGGTGCAAAAATCCCACGCCATAGCAACGCTGCTGGCTGAACTGGGGGTCACTGCGGGGGACAGAATAGGGGTGCTTGGCTTAAATTCAGCCGCGCATTTTGCCGTTATGATCGGTGCCAGTCGCATGGGCGCCGTGACCGTCTCGGTGAACTTTCGACTAGCGCCGGCTGAACTGGCCTTCATCCTCGATGATGCACACATCGATGTGTTGTTTGTGACCGATAACAGTATCGATGACGTCATTGACCAGACAGTGAAGCAACGGACACTCGCGACGCGTGTGGTGGCAAATCGGGACGACGCGTTTGAGCGTTTAGACACGGTACTCGCTTCAGTGGCTGAGCCGTTTCTTTGGGACGATTATATCGACGAGAACACCCCGGTACTCCAGCTCTACACCAGCGGTACAACGGGCAAACCCAAAGGCGCGGTCATCAGCCACCGCAACCTAACATCGCTGGTACACATGATGGCGCTCGCCAACGATGGACTCTACACCCGTGACACAGTAAATCTGGTGGTGGCACCGTTATTTCATATTGGCGGCGCCGGCGTTACCTATATAGGCCTCGCCCACGGCGCCCACAACTTAATGCACGCGGCCTTCGATCCTGTTGCCGTTGTGGAGACCATTCAACGCCAATCGGTCAGCACTATGTTTATGGTACCGGCCATGATTCAAGCCATTGTCAAACTGGTCCCTAACGTTCAGAACTACGATTTAAGTTCCCTGCAAGCTATTGCTTATGGCGCGGCACCTATCAGTGCGACACTGCTACGGGAAGCCTTGGCGCTGTTTGCATGTGATTTCTCTCAGGTCTACGGGATGACCGAGACTACGGGCACGGTCATCGCGCTGCCTCCAGAAGACCATCAACGCGCATTGGCGGGTCAACCCCATTTACTCACCTCCTGTGGCAAAGCCTGTCCCGGCAATGAAGTCAAAATTATTGATGAGCAAGGCCATACGCTAGGTCCCAACCAAACCGGCGAAATCTGTTTACGGTCCTCGAATAACATGCTCGAGTACTTCAATCGCCCTGAGGCAACTCACACAACGTTAAAACAGGGTTGGGTAATGTCTGGGGATGCAGGGTTTATTGACGAGGAGGGCTACATTTTCCTGCGCGATCGGCTCAAGGACATGGTGGTCAGCGGCGGTGAAAACATTTACCCCGTAGAGGTCGAGAATATTTTGGCTGGACTCCCCGGGGTGATCGAAGTGGCGGTCATTGGCGTCCCCGACGAGACATTTGGCGAAGCACTGCTGGCCCTATTTGTCATGGCATCGGGCCACGCCATCGCTATCGATACCGTCGTCGACTTTTGTCGAGATAAACTCGCGGGCTATAAAATTCCACGTCAGCTACAGGTGATCGCCGCACTACCGCGAAACCCCTCGGGCAAAATCCTCAAAACTGAGCTCAGAGAGCCCTATTGGCAGGGAGTGGATCGGCGTATTGGCTAATAGTCATTGCCTGCTGGACCTGCTAGATCGGCAACACGTCATAGCCCACTGTCATACGCGCCTTGGCTGTCGCTAATGGCGTAGTGCCATGCCACAGATAAGATGGAAAGACCACTAAAGCACCCTCCTCGGGCTTTATCCAGTGATCCGCCAATAGCGGCTCACGCGCACGAAATCCCGGCTCGCCAAAGCTAATCCAGCCCTCACGCTGACCGGCATTCACGGCATCGGGCACCGTGACATAAAAGACACTGCTCATCCAGCCCGCAGAATGATAATGATTCTTGTGGAATCCCCGTTGATGCAGCAACACCGACCAGGAGTCGGAGAACCCTACATCACCGGTATTGCGCCCAAGCAAAGGATGTGTTGCGTCGTGGGGGAGCTGCGCCACAATAGGCTTCAATTGTTGGTATAGGGCATCGCATAACTGTCGGATGAACGGCGCTTGGCGACTGAATAAATCATCTAAGGTCTGGGTGCCACATACCACCGATTGCTCAACAGGGTGCCGTGTCGTGGTATGCAGTGATGTCAGTGCCGACCTTAACTGTGCGATAAAGGCCGGACAATCGTCAAACCCAGCAGGGGGTTCAACAGTGGCGATATTGATGAATCGGTCGTAGTTTGACACCCACTCATACTCATCGTCTCGCTGGGTGTAGCGCAGGGCCGTCAGATACAGGGCCCAAAAGCCTTGTTCCAAGGGATAATCACGTACCAATGCCGACAGCAGGGCCCACGCTTCCTCGTAGTCACCGGCCGAAGCTAAAATAGCCGTCGCCAGCTCTTGCTGGCTATCAACCCACCCACGCTGCTGAGCCGCTGCCTCTCTGGCTGCCAGCACCGCCTCATCAAATTGCCCCAACTCGCGACGCACGCGACTTAATTCTCGTAATAGGGCGGCCGGTTCGTCGGCGACGGGTAATGCGGTCTCTAACAGCGTGAGAGCTTCACTACCCCGATCATTGAGCAATAATTTGCGAGCCAGCTGGGTGGTAAATACCGAGTTGCCCGGGGATTGCGCCAACACCCGTCGGTATGACAATAAATAATCCGGGTGACCCATGACACCCAGATAACCATTGAACCAATCGTGCAACTCGATGTTGTCAGGCTGACGTTCAAGCGCGTGCCGATAAGCGGCAATGGCCTCCTCCTCTCGACCCGCCGAGGCGAAAGCACTGGCGAGATTGCTATGTATGTCTCCAGACTCCGGTTCGCGTATCGCTGCCGCCTTCAATGCGTTAGTCGCATCATCTACATAGCCCAGCATTTTTAGGGAAATACCTAGGCCATTGAGCGCAGTGGTATTGTCCGGCGCGCCAGCCAATACCTGTTGAAACAGCGCCACTGCTTCTTGCTGTCGACCCTGATATTGCACACACTGCGCCAAGCCAAGACGTGCATTGATAGTCTCAGCATTCTGCTTCAACACGCTGACAAAGGCCTGCTCCGCCTCTGCCCATTGCCCTAAATCGAACAGTGTCTGGGCACGACTCATCTGACAGGCGATATGTGTCGGCTGCGCGATCAATGCCCGGTCATACATAGTCAGTGCTTCATTGAAACGACCGGTGCTGCGACATAAATCGCCCAAATGAGTCCGCACATCGGGTTGCTCACTGAGGGCAAGGGATGCGCTAAACCCAGCTTCTGCAGCCTCTATCTGGTCGAGTCCTTGATGAGCCAAGGCAAGTAACTGCCAAGCATCGGCACTATCCGAGTGGCGTTCAACGACGCTCAATAACAACGACCGTGCACCGACAAAGTCCTGGGCCTGTAGGTGCTCGAGTGCCGTTGACAGTTGCTGTGGTAAATCCATCATCAGATCCAAAGTAATACTAAGGGTTAACTATGCGACTCTGCCACTCCCCAGAACCCCTCGTACTGATCACTCGACGCTGAGGGTGGCTCAGTAGCAAATGGTCGATGGCCGTGGGAAACACCGATATTACGTAAAAATTATCGGGCATTTGACGATCAAGGCTGTCATCTGCCGCCGCGCTAGTTCCACGCGGCGATTGACTCGCTGGCGGCTCGCAGTGATCAGCCCCCGGTGCGGGCCAAAAAAACTGCGCCTGCGCTGGGGGCGAGAGCTGTTGCCAGACCCGCTCTCGGCGCTGATGTTCAAGACTCAAGTGGGTATACAGCGTGGCTTCTCCTGTGATTCGAAATTGCTCGCGAGTGACGGTGAAATACCAACACAGTTCCACTGACCGGTTGTTCTCGAGTTGACTCACTTTTGCGCTGCGACTGTCGGTAATGATTAGCGGCGATTGGCCGTCCTCATCCATACCACGGTACACCACCGTTCTGACCTTGGCCGCGCCATGGGTATTGGTAGTGGCGAGCTGAAAATAACGACTGAAAGCTTCCCGTTTATTGCGCTTAATCGCCTTGTTGAGGGTTGTTATCCAGAGATAATCATTGGCCTGCACGTGAATCCCTCACACTTAGCTGATCTGTTATTCTACTGTAATTGTCACTCGCCCCGTGAGCCAAAAATTCCTGACTCTCGATCCAAAAGGACAGCGCTATGTCACTTATTCCCGCCGATAATCACATGGGAATCTTCGCCATTGTCATGGTGATTGCCGGACTGTCATTTTTGGCTGAACGTACCCGCATTGGCGGCCTATTGACCGGCACAGTTATCGCAATTTTAAGTGCCATAGCCGCCGCGAATCTCAATATTATCCCCCATCAAGCCCCCGCCTATAGCTTCATTTTTCGTTATATAGTGCCGGTGCTTATCCCACTGTTTCTCTTTCAGGCTGATCTACGTCGGTTGCTGCGCGAAGCGTCGCGTACCACGCTGGCTTTTGCCGTCGCCACCCTGGGCACTATTGCCGGAGTAATCATTGCTGCCACCGTTCTAGATTTGAGCCATTTGGGCGCAGCAGCAGGCATTGAGCCTGACCGGCGTGAAGCGGCGGTGGTGGGTTTATTTGCCTCTACGTATATTGGCGGATCAGTCAATTATGCAGCGCTAGGTGAGATGACCGGCCTCAATAGAGACGCCTCATTTTTTTCTGCGGCCACCGCCGCTGATAATCTGTTCAGTGCTGTTTATTTGAGCCTTATGGCGCTGATACCCGCGGTTCATTGGGTTGCCCGCCGTTTTGTTCCCAATGCACAGTTATCGGCGCCACGCGATGGTACTGCGGCCACTACGACCCCGGTATCAGCGGCATCGCTGTGCCTCGCCATTGCCACAGCAGTCTCGTTGGTCGCCCTAACCGACCTGCTGGTAGATGTGGCTCAGCTTGACGGCTGGCGATACATTATTTTGACCACCCTCACGCTCATTCTCGCCACAGCCGTGCCGCAGATTCGCCGATGGTTCAGTGGCGCCTTCGAATTGGGTGTGGCCCTGTCATTTGCCTTTTTCATCGCCATCGCCGCGGGCGCTAACCTCACCGCAATGATCAGTGTAGCCCCCATACTCATCGCCTTAGTGGCTATACTGCTGTCAGTACACCTCTTTGTATTGCTGGTCGTGGGGTCGTGGCTGAAGCTCACCCTGGCAGAGCTGTTGACCGCCTCAAACGCTGCCATTCTGGGTGCGACCACGGCGCCCGCGATGGCCGCCGCAAAAGGATGGTATGACCAAGTCACTCCCGGAGTATTAGTGGGGGTTCTCGGCTACGCTGTGGGCACCTTTGTCGGCTCGGCTCTTTTTCACATTTGGTAACCTAAACAGCAGACGATAACATGCGGCTTGGTATCACAGTGCATCAATCACACTCAGCGCGGTATTGGCAGCTATCACTGCTGATTCTTGCGGCAGGCACTATTTACCCCATTCCCTATATACGACAAAATTTTGAAAACTCCATGCTCGAGACGTTTCGTATGACTCAAGCACAGCTGGGTGAGTGTAGTTCGCTATTAGGACTCATGTTTTTTCTCACCTATGCGCCCAGTGGCTGGTTAGCTGATCGTTTCAAACCCAATAAACTGCTTGCGTTTTCTATGGCAGGCACTGGTCTCCTGGCGTTATGGCTCGCGACCGCACCGCCCATTGCTCATATCAAGGTGATCTTTCTAGGATTGGGCATCACCAGTGGCTTAACCCTATGGGGAAGCTTAATAAAGACAACGTCCCTGCTTGCCCCGCATGATCAGCAGGGACGGTACTTTGGATTACTGGAAAGTGGGAGAGGCATCGTAGAAGCGCTGCTGGCGACCATTGCTCTCGCACTATTTGCCTTTTATCTTGAAGAATTAATGGCTGATACGTCGACTGCAATGACGGTAGTGATCAATTTTTACGGGGGCACTGCACTCGCGCTGTCACCGCTAATTCTCCTATTCCTGCAAACGCCGGAGCGGGCTGCAGCTGATCCGGCCCGTCATCATGGTCTCGGGGGTACTTGGGCTGACATTAAAGTGCTGATAGGTAATCAGTCGGTGTGGCTCTCTGGACTCGTTATTTTGATCGGTTACCAACTGTTTTGGGTGACCTATTCATTTGCTGGGCTTCTTGAGAGTGTTTTTGGTCTCAGCGCGATTACCGTGGGCACCATTACCGTGGCTCGTCTATGGATGCGTCCCATAGGGCCTCTCGTAGCCGGCTTCCTGGGTGATAAGTTTCATGCGGTGCGATTTTTATCTTGGCTACTCTTGGCAGCAGCGATAGCCTTAGTGTCCATGCCATTGTTACCTCTCGGCGCAGGCCTGATTGTATTACTGCCGATTGTCCTTATTGTTTCATTGTTAACCTTTGGTATTCGCGGTATTTATTGGGCGACACTCGATGACTGTAATGTCTCTGCTCCCACTCGCGGTCTGGCTATTGGACTGATTAGCGTGCTCGCCTACACACCGGATATTTATGTCCCCATGGTGCAGGCTCTCTGTCTGTCAATTTGGGAAGGAAAGGCGGGGTATGCTGCCTATTACAGTGTATTTGCAAGCACTGGCGTACTGGGCTTTTGGGCGGCTAGGCGCCTAGTGAAGATCTCTGAGCAGTCCTCAGGTTGATCGGTTCTTCGATAATATAAGGGTGGAATATGGACCTTAACCAAACGCAACAACTCCTTCAATATGCCGGTGACTATGGCACGACAATCCTTTTCAGTTTGGCGATATTTTTCGTTGGCCGCTGGTTGGTCACCCGGATTGTGGGGCTTATTGAACGAGCCCTGCTCAAAAAAGCCAACGATGAAACGCTAACGAAGTTTCTGTGTTCTATTATGCGCTGGGTGGGATTACTGTTTGTTGTCATCGCCGCACTCGATCAGCTCGGCGTTAACACCACATCGCTGGTCGCATTATTAGGTGCCGCAGGTCTCGCCATTGGTTTGTCACTACAGAACTCACTGGGTAACTTTGCAGCGGGTGTCATGCTGATTGTCTTTAAACCCTTTAAAAAAGGTGATTTTGTTGAGGCGGGTGGCGCTATGGGTACTGTCGACAGTATCCATATTTTTACAACCACCATGACGACCTCAGACAATAAAGAGATTATTATTCCCAATGGTAGTGTCATAGCCAGTAACATCACCAATTTTTCAGCACGAGCCACTCGACGCGTCGATATGGTCTTTGGCATCTCCTACGACGATGACATCCGTAAAGCAAAAAGCATCCTCGAATCTATTGTGGCTGAGGACAAGCGCGTACTTGCAGAGCCGGCACCTGTTATTCAAGTGAGTGAACTAGCCGAATCGAGCGTTAACTTTATTGTTCGCCCTTGGGTTGACGCCGAAAATTATTGGCCCGTACTGTGGGATACCACCGAAGCCGTTAAATATCGATTTGATGATGAGGGCATTAGCTTTCCATTCCCACAAACCGATGTCCACTTACACAACGTCGAGCGCTGAAACGTCGAAAACACCACGGGTTACACCGCTGAAAATCACCGGCTCAGTCGTCAACATGAGCCCCGTCACAAGGGAACATGGTTGCTCGTATCACCCTCGAGGAGGCGTGTCACCGGGCCACCTTTGATACCCGCATACACGACCAAGATAACTGCCGCTTCATCGCCAATATTCGCCCCTGCGTGGGGCTGATTAACGAGCTCTATTAAGGCCTCCCCAGCTTTGAGTTCGGTGCGATCACCACGTGGCGTACGGACTTCAAGATGCCCCTGTAACAATACCCCTGCAGTGGCATAAGGGTGCTCGTGAAGAGGTAAGCGCATGCCCGGCGGAATCGTTATTTTTACGACAGACACCTCCGGCTGGCCGTCGCTGTAAGGGGGTAATAGCGCGCCGTTCCACATGGTCGTTGACTGACTTAACACGTCGACTTTAATGGACTCCAGTGTGGCTAGCGTATCGTCGGCTTGCCCAACGGCCACCACACAAAGCAAGCACCCTAGGGCTATTATCTTGGTTGGCAAGCCTTGCATAACACTTCCCTTTTTTATGACACACCGTTGCCGGAAGACTGTTTTTAGTTCAACGTCACTACTCGTATCACTTGCCCACCCTCGGCATTTGTGGGCTAAAAGAAGTATCCGCGCATCCCTATACAGCGTCAAGACAACCCCTCGCTCACTGTGACTAGGAACCTTGGGTGCAAAATCTTTGCTAAGATGTAGGGGCCGGCGCCGGGCTAAGGCAATACATGAGCCGCACACAGGGCAGTGAGTGTATCACTACACTTAGGGGTGGCGCTGCTATAGACACCAGCGATCGAACGACCATTGAAAGGGACATCTTTTATGCGAGCTAAGATACTTCATATTGTTTTTGTCAGCTGGGCGCTCATAGCAGGCTGCACTACTGTCACAGCGCAGGAAGACGAGATTAGCGCGCTTTATGGGAAGTGGCGCGCTGCGGTGGAAAGCAGCAATATTGATGGTTACCTTGCGGTACTTCACGAGGACATTAGTCTACGCCCTCCCGGCGTATTAGGACTTGATGGCAAGGCTGCTTATGGGCGCTTTTTAGTCCCAGTCTTTAGCAGCGCTAATTATGCTATTCAGATAGATACTCCTCCAAAAATCACCCTCCTCGGCACGTCTGCGATTGTGGAGTATGACTACACCATTTCTCGACATGTGGTCGCTGAGGCAACAGTAGAATTGCAGCCGGGGGCTCTGCAGGCGGCCACTACCTCAGCGCACTATATTGATATTGTGACCCAAGATGACGATGGCGCGTGGCGGGTTCGACTACACAGTTGGTCTGATTCACCTAGCCCAACACAGTGATGAGTGACCACCAGCAACCCTATGACGGGCAAAATAGCCGGCACAGGGCAACCCTGCGGGTCGTGAAGATACTATTGGGGCCGTGTTATCCATGAAGGAGTCCATTCAAGATCAACTTCTGCGTGCGGGCCTGACCGATGCGAAAAAACACAACGCAGTCAAAAAGAACAAACGCAAACAACCCAAAACTGCCAAAAAAAATCGGGGTATTGTTGATGACCAGGTGAAGGAAGCCGTACGGCAGTCAGCGCTGAATAAAGCTCAGCACGCTAGAGACAACAATGCCGTGCGCGATGAGGCGGCAAAACGCAAAGCCATCAATGCTCAGATCAAGCAGTTAATTAATGTCCACGAAGAACCGCGTGACGCGGCGGGTGACGACTTTCATTTTACTGACGGTAAACACATAAAAAAAATGGCTGTGGCGAACAGCCAGCGAACGCGATTGATCTCAGGCCTACTAAAAATTGCTAAGCAGGGGGACAGCTATGCGCTACTCCCCTCGCCGGTTGCCGATAAAATAGCCCAGCGAGATATCAGTCGCATCATAGATTGTCGCGATACCAAGGAACCAGCGTTAACGACTGAGGAACAAGAGTGGTATAAAGACTTCGCGATTCCTGATGATCTTGATTGGTAGCCAGGGTTTCATAGCCCGAGTCGGCACCTTGCTCGACACCTTGCTCGA
>DGPA01000020.1:12108-21445 GCA_002389505.1 Halieaceae bacterium UBA4452 | reverse complement strand
TTGCGCCCATAGGTCTATCAGGATAGAGACAACGGGAAAACACGCGCCGAACGAGGCGCCGATCAGCACATATGCCAACGTATTGTTCATCCTGCGTTTCATATCGGCAGTCCCTTCGGCTGTAAATTACCTCCGAACGACGGCTCTCTAGCATAAGGTACGACATGGATGAGTAGGCTACGTCTAGGTTTTAGGCGGAATGGTCCGACTAAAAAATTGTCGTCAAAAGCTAACGTGGCGAACTTATCACTGTTGTATCAAACCCTGTTTAGTTTATGATCGAAAGCTAATCAAACGAGCAATGTCTCCGGAGGAAACATGGCAGGTCAGCTGCACCCGCTCGCACCGCACGAATTACCTAATTACATTGGTGGAGCCGGCGGTAGTGATCCGCTCTTTACGGCGGTTGTATTTATTGTAGTTGCGATGGTGCTTGGCTTAGGTGTGCTTTACCTCAAGGTGCATGCCATTCCCGAGCAGCTCGCCCACAAACATGGCAATACCCAATCGCAACTCATTATGGTGTTGGCGTTACTGGCGCTGTTTACCCACAACAACATTTTTTGGGTGGCGGCACTGATTCTGGCGCTACTAAAGTTTCCTGATTTGGTGACGCCGTTAAACAATATTTCTTCTTCGCTGACGAAAATGACGAATTCTCAGGAGGGCACGCCACCCGATGCTACGTCTGCTGCTGCCGGCACTCAACACGAAAACGGTGGGGATTAATCGATGCTAGAACTTATTCTCTGCTCACTCGTTACTGTCTTACCGGATTACCTTTACCGCCGCTACATGCAAGGTCTCTCGTGGGGAGTGGAAATTACTTTCTTCACCATGTGGTACGAACTGCGATGGGGTATCACTGCCTGTTTAATCCTAACTATTTCGTTAATCACGCTGGTCTTTTATTACCATCCGTCTACAACCAATGCTGCACCATTTTTCCGCACAATTCCGCTGCTTCCTGAGGGTGGCGGGCGTGTTGAAGAAGTCTTCGTTAAGAACGGCGAGCAAGTTAGAGCGGGCGACGCTATTTTTAGCTTACTCGACAACTCCCAGCTGGCAGCTGTGAATTTAGCACGGAGCAAACTGCAGCAGGCAGATACAGCGTTTGTTCAGACTGAGGCCCAATTGGAAGCCGCAAATGCGACATTAGTTCAAGCCCAGAGTGCACTGAAGCAGGTTGAAAATGAGCTTGAAAAGAAGCGAGCTGTCTCTAGCCGTGGCCTACAGTTAGTGAGCCAAATTGAAATTGAGCGGTTAGAGAATACCGTGGCGCAGCGTCGTGGCGGTGTACAGGCCGCCCAGGCCAATATCAAATCAGTCAAAACTCAAATCGACACCGTTCTTCCGGCTCAGCTAGATAGTGCACAAAGCGCGCTTGAGCAAGCCGAGGTGGAGTTGGGAAAGACCATCATTTATGCGGGTGTGGATGGCGTCGTCTCGCAGTTCTTTCTCGAGCGCGGCGATTACGTGAACCCAATTTTGCGTCCCGCAGGTGTTCTTATCCCTTCTGATGGCCCTGAGTCGGGCCGCTTCCAGATCGTCGCTGGGTTTTCTCAGTTAGCAACGCCGGTCATAAAAGTGGGGATGCTTGCTGAGGTCGTCTGCTTATCAAACCCGTTCAATGTGATTCCGATGGTGGTGACGCGTGTTCAGCCCGTCGTGGCAGCGGGACAGATCAAGCCAACGGATGTGCTCTTGGATACCCAACAACGGGCTAGACCAGGCACGCTTACCGTTGCCATGGAGCCGCTTTATGAGGGCGGTATGACTGATGTTATGCCCGGCAGTAAGTGTATCGCGAATGCCTATACCAACAATCATGAGCTACTGGCTAGGGGTGATTTGGGTATCGGAGAAACTTTGTTCCTCCATATGGTTGATACTGTAGGCATGCTTCATGCCATCATCCTGCGGATTCAGGCGTTGGTGATGCCTGTGCAGATGCTAGTATTCGCTGGCCATTAAGCTAATTCTTCTAACCCTTGTGGCTTTCGGGCTGCTAGGCACTGATCTCGTCTACAAATAGACCCGTTGTTTCGGACATCGTCAGTGGAGGGGGCGTTTTAGCTTTCATCGCGTGGCACCGCAACGATTGTGCCAGCGAAAATTTCAGCACATAACCAATGCGCTAAGTATGGCGCTCAGCTAGCTACGACTGCTATAAAATTTTTCTTCCAAGGTCAAGGCCTCTTCTGGGCACCACCCTTTTATACAACACCCTCACGCTCAAGAAAGGCTGCTGGTGCCGTTACCCAATCGACCGAGCGACCTCTCGCAGCAACATAACGGCAAGGGCCAACCAGCTCAATAAGAACAAACTCAACCGCCACCAAACGTGATTCACCGTGATCTGCACCAACGAGTGCAGGAAACGAAAACCGCAGTAAGCCCACGCTGAATATAAGTGCAACGCATCGGTATGTCCCTGGGCCCAAATGACAAAAATCACCGCGTAAAACAGCGTCGGCTGCTCCCACAAATGATTGTAGTTATCGGCGACTCGCTCCACCTTGCTGGGAAAGACGCTCCCTAGCTGGGCTGGGTGCGATAGCTTTTGAAGGTTGACGCCTTTGGACTCCAATACTTTAGCCGCGGGAATGCGCGTCGCGTACATCAACAGCAACATAATCAATGTCAAACAGCCCATAAATAAAATAGGTTGTAATATAAGATCATTCATTGGCTAGATCGCTTAACGGGTTTATTTTTTTTGAAACCGCCCACCGTATGTGCGGGCAATGGGGCAAATCACAGGTCGCCAAGTGGCGGCGCGAGGCCTATGGGCCACAGCTCGGACGCTGCAGCGTGCCAAGTTCTTGAGGCAAAACACACGGCTCGCAACCCTAGGACATGCCAGATAACGTTTCGGAGTCAAAGACTCCGGAACGCGACTCAGTCACATAATGTTTGAACTCAGCTCTCTGGTGCCATTTCCGGGTCGGTAGCCGCTGGTTTCTCATCCGCATCGGACTCCCCGTGGTCCGTATCGCCGTGGTCCATATCGGCGTGGTCATTGGCCATCTCCGCATGATCATCTGCTGACTCGGCCTTCTCTTGGGCCATTTCAGCATGGTCGTGCCCTGCTTTCTTTGCCGCTTTGTCTTCAGCCGCTTCATGGTGCATCGCGAAACTGCTCGCAGATGCCACGAGCATCAAGGCGGTTAACAGTAAATTTTTCATGGTCTTTCCCCTGTTGGTGGTGGGTTAAGTAGTCGCTATCGTTAACGTACAGTCATCACTGTTAAAGTAATACGCTGAATAGGCACAAAAAGCCAGCAGTTGTCTTGTGAACAATGGCAATGACACCGTCGCCAATCACTCGAGTCGTCAAGGGCCGTTTAGTCCACCAAGGACAGCTAAACGCCTTGGCGTCATTGGCAATGTTCCTAGCATGACCGCTTCACGGTAGTCGCTCTGGCTGCGACTAATTGAGTGACATCGGGAGCCTGAGAAAGCGCTCTTTTTAATCAACACCACCGGCCATTAAGCGCTAAAACGACGAAATCGATTTTCATTTACCCAATCGACTAACTTTTCTTCCTTTAGGGATTTCCAAGCCCTCATTCCTTCAGTATTCTTCGGGAAAATTAAACCCCTTTATATATCTGACGAAGACCGACAGTCCGGAGAGCCCCATGGCAAAACTACCAGAGCACGCCCGCGTTGTGATTGTCGGACAAGGCGGTATTGTCGGCGCTTCAGTGGCTCATCACCTGATTGAGCTGGGCTGGGACGATATTGTCGGCCTCGAAAAATCCGCCGTCCCCACCGATATCGGCTCAACATCACACGCTTCTGATTTTTGCTACATGACCGCCCATGACAAACTCACCTGCTACACCAGCCAGTACAGCCGGGAATTTTTCAAAGCGCGGGGTAGTTATAACGAGATTGGCGGACTCGAAGTGGCCCGGGTAGGCGACGATGAACGCATGCAAGAGCTATTGCGTAAAGTCGGCTCGGGCAAAGCGTTTGGCACCCAAGCGCGTATGATTTCCCCAGCGGAAGCCAAGGAACGCTTTCCCCTGTTAGAAGAAGATCAGATTCAGGGGGCCATGTGGGACCCGCAAGCGGGCCTCGTCGTTCCACGCTCACAAAAAGTCGCCGGCGATTTGGTCGACGACGCTGTAGCCACCGGCAAGCTCACGGTATTTCCCTATACCCCAGCCACTCGGATTATTGTCGAGGATGGCCGTGCCGTCGGTGTGGAGACTCACAAAGGCACGATTACCGCTGATCGTGTGGTGTTATGTGTCGGCATCTGGGGCTCACTCGTCTCTGAGACCGCAGGGGTGAAGCTGCCATTGATGCCCCTAGAGCATCCATTGCTATTCTTTGGTCCTTGGGAGGCCCTATCTGGCACCGGCAAAGATATCGTTTATCCACTGTTTAGAGATCAGGGTAATTCCAGCTATGTCCGTGACACCGGGGATCCCACCACCCCTGAAGGAGGTCACGTGGAGTGGGGCTACTACGAGCAGGATAACCCTCGATTAGTCGCCGCCAACGATATTATCGAGCCCGCCGATGCCCGCATGTCGCCGTCAATGCGCGACTTAAATCTCGATCAAGTCATGGATGCCTTTGAAAAAGCGGTAGACATGACGCCTGTTCTCGGCGAACTGGGCTGGGAAGAGCGCCACTCCTTTAACGGTCTGCTCTCGGTCACTATTGATGGCGGTTCTATTATCGGCGAAGCACCCGGGGTAAAAGATCTGTGGCTTTGTGAAGCGGTGTGGGTAAAAGATGGCCCTGGGGCCGGTAAATTAATTGCCGATTGGATGACGCATGGCGCCCCTGAGCTTGACCCTCACAGCGTCGACCCGGCCCGTCACTACCCCCATCAAACCGACGCTGACTATGCCTACGACCGCTGCTACGAGATTGCCAAAAAAGTCTATACACCTGCCGTGCATCCCCGGGAACCCTTTGACTCGCAGCGACAACACTTCACCAGCCCTTTCTACGAGCGTGAAGTAGCACTCGGTGGCTATTTCATGGAAATTGCAGGCTGGGAGCGCGCTCACGGCTACGCGGCCAATGAAGCGACGCTACTGAAGCAGTACCGAGAGCAGGTTCCTAGCCGCGCCAACGAGTGGGACGCCCGACACTTTTGGGAGGTATCTAACGCCGAGCAGTTAGCAATGAGCGATGGCGTGGGCATGATCAATCTATCCCACTTTGCGATCTACGACGTGCTCGGCCCCGAAGCGGAAACGCTGCTCGAATACCTGTCGGTGGCCAAGGTAGGCGGTACTACTGCGGTCGGAAAAGGTGTGTACACCCACTTCCTTGACCACCGCGGTGGCGTGCGAGCTGATCTCACCATCGTCAGACTCGCCGACCAGCAGTATCGGGTTATTTGCGGTGGTGACACCGGTTATCGAGACTACGTTTGGATGACCCAATTTATCGACAAGCTCAATCTGACCGATGTGACGATAACACCTCGCACCCACGATATAGCAACACTTGGATTGTGGGGCCCAGACGCACGCAATACCTTGAGTCAACTCGTCGACGATCCGACGCACATAAGCACCGAGGCTTTCCCCTTTGCTCACGCTAAGCACATTACGGTAGCTGGCGTCTCGGTGTGGGCATTTCGTATTTCCTACGTGGGTGAGCTGGGTTGGGAGTTGTACTTTGATTATGACGATGGCCTAACGCTCTGGGATGCGTTCTTTGACTTGGGCGTCACCCCGGTGGGCATTGAGACCTACGCCAATAGCAGGCGCTTGGAAAAGAGTTTGCGCCTACAGAACGCCGATCTAGAAACGGAATACAACCTGTACGAGGCGGGCCTCGCACGTCCAAAAGTAAAGCCAGCGGATTTTTATGGCAAAGAAGCCTATGTTACCCAGAGAGAACTTCCTCAGCAGGCGGCCATGCTATGTACGTTGATCCTTGAAGACACCACTGATACGCACGGTGTCGTGCGCTATCCCGTCGGGACTTGGCCTTTATTAGACGCTGAAACTGGGGACGTATTGATCGATAGTCACGGCCGCCGTTCTTACACAACGAGCGTCGTTTTCGGTCCATCGCTAGGCAAAAATATCGCCCTTGGCTATCTGCCAGCCGATCGAGCGGTAGAGGGTGAGCGCGTAGTCATGGAGTATTTTGGTGACGCATTCCCGGCGACCATTGTCGCTGTCGGTTACAAACCGTTGCTCGACCCCAGCAATGAACGCGTGCATCAATAAACCTCACCGCTACAAGGACAACAGCGAAGAGCGTCTAGGGCAGACTGCATCGTGCTTTTTTGCCGGCAGCGCCTTCCCACCGGGGCGTCACTGAGTGCCCAAAGACCTCGCCGTCACTGGAAAGGGTGTCGGCGATCAATTATGCGGGTATGCTAAACACCACTAGGTACTATTGGAGTTTGCTATGAGCACTACCACCATTGTTATTCTCACAACGATTGCAGTGCTACTGATCTGGGGCGTTGCCATATACAACCAGTTAGTCGCTCTATTGAATCGCTATAAAAATGCCTTTGCACAAATTGAGGTCCAGCTTAAGCGTCGCTATGACCTGATACCCAATCTGGTCGAAACCGCCAAGGGTTATTTATCCCATGAACGCGAGACCCTTGAGGCAGTGATTGCCGCGCGCAACGAGGCGGCGAGTGCGTTACAGGCTGTCAGTCAAAGCGGTATTGACTCTGCCAGCATTCGTCAGTTAGGCGGTGCTGAAACCGCATTGGGCTCGGCCATGGGTAAGCTCAATGTGGTCATGGAGGCCTACCCCGATTTAAAAGCCAGCGACAATATGCAACAACTATCCGAGGAGCTGACGTCCACAGAGAATCGTGTAGCCTTTGCCCGTCAAGGCTTTAATGATGCGGTGATGGGCTACAACACCTACCGTCAAAGCTTTCCCAATATTATGATCGCCGGCTGGTTTGGCCATCGCGACGACGCGAGCCTGCTCGAATTTGAAGACAGCGAAGATATCCAAGCCGCGCCCTCCATTAGTTTTAACTAGGGTGTAAACAGTGGATTTTTTCCGCGAGCAAGAGATTGCTCGGCGCAACTCGCGGCTGCTCACTCTGCTATTTATTATTGCCGTGTTGGTATTAATTCTGCTGACCAATGTCGTCATCGCTGGCGCCTTTTTCTTCCAAGACAGTACATCTGCTGGGACTACGCAATCACTCGGCGGTCTACTACAGGGCATCGACTGGCAGGTTTTCTGGACGGTGGGCGGGGGCATCGCTTTAGTCATCATCACGGTGGTATTGTTTAACTGGCTGCGATTTTCTCAAGGTGGAAAAACCGTCGCCGAGGCCCTAGGTGGTCGAGCAGCCGTCACCGCCACCAACGATCCTTTCGAGCGCCGCGCACAGAATATTGTTCAAGAGATAGCGCTTGCGGCTAACATGCCCGTTCCACCGTTATACATTTTAGATGACGAACGAGGCGTCAATGCCTTTGCCGCGGGGGTCCGACCCGCCGATGCGGTAATCGGCGTGACCCGCGGTGCCATGGTGCAATTGACGCGCGATGAATTGCAGGGCGTTATAGCCCATGAGTTCAGTCACATCCTCAACGGCGATATGCGCTTGAGTATTCGGCTGGCGGCGATGTTGCGCGGTATTACCTTCATTGGCGACATTGGCAGTGCCCTGCTACGGGGCGCTGCGTTCAGTGGCCACCGTCATCGTGGCAAGAGTGACAATGCCGCCGCTGGTCTGGCCATTGGCTTGAGCCTATTTGTCATTGGCCTCATTGGCGGTCTAATGGCAGGGCTCATTAAGTCGGCTATTTCTAAACAAAAAGAGTACCTTGCCGATGCGTCCGCCGTTCAATTCACGCGTAACCCTGACGGTATAGGCGACGCTCTGAAGGTCATTGGCGGGTATACGCCGGGGACACTCGTGGATACAGCGAGAGTGGAAGAGCTGTCGCATCTGTTTTTCGGTCAAGTAAAGCATCGGCTTTGGTCATTGTTCGCCACCCATCCCCCCCTCGCAAAGCGTATTCAGCGGGTAGATCCGGCTTGGGACGGTCAGTTTATTAAGCGCAGCACTCATCATAGACATCTAGAACCCAATCTCGCAGAGGAAATGGGGCTCAACCAAGCGGCCAGAGCCATGGCGGCGGCGGGCATAGCAGCGGGCATCGACTACGAGCCGCTCCTGCGGGCATCAGCGAACCACTCGGCAACCACCTGGGGTGAACCCCTCATCACGCGGCCACCAGAGCTGGGGGCCACCGTGATTGACGATGCCAACGAACCCTTGGGCGCCATGAGTTTATTACTAGCGCTGCTGTGGCACCCACAGCAAGATTCCAAACAAATGCAGTGTGTCTGTGAGGCAAACATTCGTGGCCTTGAAGGAATGGTCGCTCAGCGCGGTCGCGAACTGAGCGGTCTGGCGCCCGAACTGCGACTACCGCTGATCGAACTGTGTCTGCCGGCCCTGAAGACACTGTCGGTGGAGCAATACACCGCTTTCAAAGGACTATTACTGTCCTTCATTCGCGCTGATGAACAGATTGATTTATTTGAATGGTGTCTATTTCAACTGGTCAGACACTACCTAGATCCGGAGTTTATGCAGGTGAAACCGGCGAAACCCCTGTACAAGAACCTTAGCATCGTCCCCGCCGAACTCAGTATCGCACTGGGCACGCTGGCTTATCTGGGTCAACACGATACCGAGGATGCGTTCAGGAAGGGCAGCCAGGTCATCGGACTGGCACTGGCGCTTCCACCCTCAGAACAGTGTGATATTCAAGCCTTTAGTCGCGCCATTGACCGGCTTGCCAACTGCTATCCTCTGCCTAAGGTCACCCTGTTAAAGGCTATGGCAGAGATTGCGCGCCATGACGGCGAGATCTGTCCTCGGGAATTGACCCTACTGAAAGCCATTGCTGCGGTTATTGACTGCCCTCTACCCAATAGCGCGCTCGCTGACATCACGGCGTAATGACTTGTCGTCAAAAACGAGCAAGTCCTTCCAGAAGGGTGGCTTTTATGGCACTGATGGGTACACTGAAGTGGCGTTGGATTTCAAGGATTGAAACCAGCGCACGCTGACATTGCGTTAGCGGGGGTTTTGAACTCCCTACTGGGACCCTCAACCCACTAAGTAACACCGACAACATTCAGTCATCGCACAAGGAGGTGCACTATGACAACTACTACGACAAGCTCGTTACAAACACGCATGAGTGGCGCAGGTAACAAGGGTCTGGGTCATCGATTCCTGACTCTTACGCCCCCTACCCCCAACGTTGATTATGCGCAAATAGCCGAGGCAACGCAGGTGGCGCCCGAATCATTGTCAAAGACCACGGTTAAAGTGTTACACCTTTTA
>DGPA01000020.1:0-12050 GCA_002389505.1 Halieaceae bacterium UBA4452 | reverse complement strand
CTGCGGCGTCGTCTACGTGCAAATCGAATGCACTATCAAGAACTGCTTGATTTGGCGCGTCAGTATCGCTGTGAGAAACAGCTAGCCAAGGCCTGGGTGCCGGGTAAAACTCTGGCTTGGGATTTAGGGTATGCGGAGGTTAACAGTTTTTATCGAGCATTCAAACGTTGGACCGGTAACAACTATAGCGACGTCAAGCTCAGCTATATCTAAAGACAGCGACAAGAAACGTCATAGAAAAGATCTGACGGGTGAGCTAAATCTTGCCCGTCAGTTCATAAACCCAATAACCCACCGTTTCGTGCAAAGCGCGGCTCGATCGGGCTAGTCGGCTGTAGGTCGGCAACCAGCCCGGGACGAGTGGATCAAATTTTAGCAATTGATGGTCAGTGGCCGCCGCCGTCACTTGCAAACCCTGCTGTTCAAACAGTGTCAAGGCGCGGCGCATGTGGACACCACTGGTCACTAGCAGAATATGCTGATGCCCGGCCTGCTTCAATAGCTTAGCCGAATAGACCGCATTGTCATGGGTGGTGCGGCTCTTCGACTCCAGCATTAATGCTGAACGGGGGATTTTCAGCACCTCTAGCTTAGCCGCCAGTAATTCCGCCTCGGGTCGATTTGGCGGTTGAGAGCCTCCCGAGATGAGTATAGCCGGCGCTTTCCCAGCGTTATACAGTTCAGCCGCCATGAACACGCGATCGGCGGCGTTATTTAAATCTGCGCCGTTACCAAAGCGCGACTCACCATCGGTAGCGCCACCGAGCAGCACAATGACATCGGCGTTAGGTAATTCTTCGGGGGTAAATGCGGGGTGGCGCCCCTCCAGGGGAGTCACTAACCCACTTGAGCCAAACTCTGTGGAGGGAATATACAAGACCAGAAATGCCATCAGCGCCATAAGCCAGGCAAAGCCGCGCAAGCCGCGCATCGAACTGAGTAGCGAGATGAGTAGTAACAGCAGCCCCAACGATAGAGGGTACACCAGCAATGCCAGGATCTTACTCAGCACCAGCATAGCGGCTTAACCGAAGGGATTGTGTAAGACAATCGTTTCTTCACGATCTGGTCCAGTGGAAATAATATCAATAGGCGCCCCTACCAAAGCCTCAATTCGATTGATATATGCCCGAGCATTGACGGGTAATTCATCAATCGATCGAACACCTGCCGTTGATTCAGACCAACCTGGCATTCGCTCATACACGGGGATGAGCGCATCGTAGTCGCCCGCATCGATGGGATTAGAGATACTGGCACCGTTGGCATCCTGATAGCCGATACAAATAGCTATGCTGTCCAAACCATCGAGCACATCGAGCTTGGTCAGGCACACCCCGGATACCGAATTAATATGCACGGCGGTGCGCAGTGCCACAGCGTCGAACCACCCACAACGACGGGCACGTCCCGTAGTGGCCCCAAACTCATGGCCGCGCTTGGCTAAATGCTGACCGACATCATCAAATAGCTCTGTAGGAAACGGACCCGAGCCCACCCGCGTGGTGTACGCCTTAGTGATACCTAGTACATAGTCTAGATATAAGGGTCCAAAACCCGAGCCAGTCGCGGTGCCGCCGGCGGTAGTATTAGAGCTAGTGACGTAGGGATACGTCCCATGGTCAATATCGAGCAGAGAGCCTTGAGCTCCCTCAAACATAATGCAGGCATTGGTTTGCCGATGAGCGTGTAAAATGGCCGTGACATCGCCCATCATCGGCAACAGCTGCTCGCCTTCGCGCCGGGCCTCGTCGAGGACCTGCGCGGGATCTAAAGCCTCTACCCCGTAGTAGTGAACCAGTGCGTGGTTATGATAGTCCAAGACCTCACGTAAGGTGGTCTCAAAATGACTGGGGTTACGCAAGTCGCCTACGCGCAAACCTCGCCTCGCCACCTTGTCTTCATAGGCCGGTCCGATGCCTCGGCCTGTTGTACCAATTTTTTTCTCGCCACGCCGATGCTCCCTCGCCTTATCGAGGGCAACGTGGTAAGGCAAGATTAATGGGCAAGCTGCAGAAATGGTCAGGCGCTCACGAACCGGGACATTGCGCGCCTCTAATTCAGCGATTTCCTTAAGCAGCGCTGGCGGCGATAGCACTACACCATTGCCGATCAAACACTCGACGCCCGCGTGCAAAATACCCGAGGGAATAACATGCAATACTGTTTTTTCGCCATTGATAACCAGCGTGTGGCCGGCATTATGGCCACCTTGGAAGCGCACCACCGCATTGGCCTGCTCAGTCAGCAGATCGACGATCTTACCCTTGCCCTCGTCACCCCACTGGGTCCCGAGTACAACCACATTCTTACTCATTACAACTCCAGTTACCCCAGCGGCTCACAGACCCAGTCAGTGCCACGCTTGATCAATTGCTCACGACAGCGAGCATGGTGCTCAGCGTCGTGCGCTCTAATAACAATGCAGCCTGCTTGGCGCAATTGATTGACCTGTGATTCAAGATCTGCGCTAAACAAGGCTGGCGCCGATATCACTCGACGTGGACTAAGCACACCCTCAGCAGCAGCGTCGGTGAGGGCTTTTAAATCGCAGGCAAAGCCAGTTGCAGGCCGTGCACGACCAAAAACAGCACCGACGTTGTCATACCGTCCACCCTTCGCTACTGCAGCACCCACGCCGTCGATATAAGCGGCAAAGACCAAGCCAGTGTGATACTGAAAACCACGCAGCTCCGCAAGGTCGATATAAATAGCGACTTTGGGGTGGGCACGCTCAACGGCGCTGACGACTGTCTGTACCTCTTCCACCGCTTGTAGAGCACTCGGTAAATCCGCGACCAGAGTACGCGCCCGTGGCAGCACATCTTGGGCACCGTGCAACTCAGTGAGCGCGCGTAGTGAGGCGGCGAGAGGCGCAGATAAATCACCGATGGCAGCATCAAGATCGGGGAGCGATTTACGCTGCAGAGCGTCAAATACTGCCTCACCGCTATTGGACGTGGTATCCAGTTCGGTCAACAAGGCTTCGTAGACACCGACATGACCAATATCTAAGGTGATGGCACGATCCTCTCCGGCCGCCTGAGACACTAAGGCCAGCATGAGATCAATGGTTTCGAGGTCTGCACTGACATCCGCACACCCGTAAATTTCAGCGCCCAGCTGAATAGGAGAGCGGCCAGCCACTATTGACTGTGGCGTACTATGAAGCGTGGAGCCCGCATAACAGAGTCGAGTTACCCCGTCCTCACCTAAACTGTGCGCATCAATACGGGCAGCTTGGGGGGTCATGTCGGCCCGGACACCCAGCATACGGCCGCTCAAACGGTCGGCGAACTGGCAGGTGAGTATGTCAAGATCAGCGCCCAAACCCACTAATAAGGAATCAGTAAATTCAACCAGTGGAGGAATAACAAATTGAAAGCCCCAATGAGCACATTCATCGAGCAGCCGGCGGCGCATGCTCTCAACCGCGCTCGCCCTGTCGGGCAAGAGCTCATCAATGCCATCGGGTAATAGCCAGCGCTTGTCAGAAGTCATGAAATGTCTTTGGACCAGTAGTCAATGAAGCAACGAACGGTGCCACCAGTTTATCACAGCCAATCGGACACCGCAGTTCGCCCATCACTGAACTCAGCAAGCCTGTCATCCAATGACTCATCAGGCACCCTCTACCGTACCTTCGAGCCACGATGGCCAGCGTGCCGGTTATCAGGGGTTAGCATTAACGGCTGGTGAGCACCAACCGTCTTGCTAGCGTCTTGATTTCACGCTGGCGCAGTGGCGCCCAAGTCACCTTATTGGCCCGCCCTCGGGTCCCGCAAATACTGGAAGAACTGACTGTCGGGTTCCACCAGCATGATGTCGCCACCGCCCGAGAAAGTCTCTTGATAGGCCCGCAAACTGCGCACAAAAGAATAGAATTCTGGGTCCTGATTATACGCTTCGGCATAGACCTTGGTCGCATTAGCGTCGCCGTCACCACGAATAATCTCTGCCTCTCTAAACGCGTTAGCCTCAAGAACAGTCACCTCTCGGTCGGCCGCGGCACGAATACCTTCCGCCAGTTCTTGACCTTGGGAGCGCAATTCCCGCGCCTCTTTCTCTCGCTCGGCATTCATACGACGGTAGACTGAGTCGGACACGTCCGGTGGCAGGTCAATTTTCTTGACCCGCACATCGATAACCTCTACACCCAGCTCAATATTAGCCACTTTTGACAGGCGCTGGGTAATGGCATCCATTAACTCATCGCGCTCACCAGAGACCACTTCCTGGACAGTCCGGGCAGCCACTTCGTTGCGCAATCCGTCATTGATTCTCTGAGCGAGAAGCCCTGCCGCGCGCGCCTCTTCACCATTGGTAGCCGTATAAAATTTCTTGGTGTCTTTGACCCGAAACTTCGCGTAAGAATCGACGATTAACGCTTTTTTCTCCTGAGTAAAAAATCGCTCGGGATTCGAGTCTACGGTGAGAATACGGCCATCAAAAATACGCACATTGTTAACAAACGGCACTTTGACGTGCAGGCCCGGCATAAGATTAGGATTGACAACCTCACCAAACTTCAACAGGACACCGCGCTCGGTTTCGCGAATAACAAAAATGGCATTACTGGCAACAATGACTAACAGGATTACCAGCAAGCCACCCCACATCTTCTTTGGGTTCATTAGCGACCTCCTCCTCTTACATTGTCGTTGTTCATTTCCCGACGCAACTGTTCGGTCACTCGCTCAGTAATTTGACGCAGTGCACTCTCGCTTAAGCCTGTGCGGCTACTGCCTGTTGCCGACTGCCGGAGATTGCCGCCTTGGGAGACTAGCTTATCGAGGGGCAGGTACATCACGTTGTTACCGCCCTCGACATCTACCAAGACTTTACTGGTATTGCCCATAACGACCTGCATAGCGTCGAGATACAAACGTTCCCGAGTGACCTCTGGGGCCTTTTGATATTCTGCCAGTAACCGCTTAAAGCGGTCGGCCTCACCTTCAGCCGTTGCCAACACCTGCTCACGATAGGCATTGGATTCTTCCATCATACGCTGAGCCCGACCTCGTGCTTCGGGAACAATACCGTTCGCATAGGATTGAGCTTCATTTTTTACTCGCTCTTCATCCTCACGCGCTTTAATCACGTCATCAAACGCCCCCTGAACTTGCGTCGGCGGCTTCGATTCATCAATGTTGATCTTTGCTACCCGAATACCTGTACCGTAGTTGTCTAAGTAGCCCTGCAGACGATCTCGCACCTCTAGCGCCAGTACTGCACGACCCTCGGTGAGCACTAAATCCATGGTGGTATCACCCACCACATGGCGCAGTGCACTTTGCGCGGCATGTTGGAGTGAAATTTCTGGATCGCGTACGCGCAGGACAAATTTTTCAATATCATCAATGACGTACTGCAATGACATATTGACTTCAACAATATTTTCGTCCTGCGTTAGCATGACTTCACGCAGGCTAGCCGCTCGGACTTTCGTTGTATTGACTGTAATGACTTCGTCAATTAGCGGTGGATTCCACTGCAGACCCGGTTGTAAGGTACCGGCAAATTGACCAAAACGAAGTACCACGGCTCGTTCTTGTTGGTCGAGCTGATAAAAGCCCATGAGCGCCCACACAGTCAGTATGCCGGCACCAATAACACTGATGAGCGCGCCAGAAAACATGCCGCCACCACTGCTGCCACTACTGCTGCCACCGTTGGTGCCAGAGCCACGGGAGCCCCCACCAAACAGGCCGTTAATACGCTCCTGAAGTTTCTTCAACACTTCATCCAAATCGGGGGGTCCTTGATCATTACCACCCCAAGGATCACGAGGTTTGTTGCCGCCACCACCAGGTTCGTTCCAAGCCATGAGCCATTCCTTTTTGTCATTTCGGCCTTAGTTTAGCAAAAGCACGGGCCTATGAGTAAGTTATGGGGGCTCAATGTCGATGTTGCAACCTTTGCCAGTCTTTATGTGGCAAACAAATAGACAACACTGACCCTCCATCGTCAGAAAACACCTCCTCCTCGACTGCGCCCGCTGCATAAAGCGCGGCGCGTAAGCGACCCTCTTCCGAGGTGAGTTGCACCTCTCCCTGGAACATTTTATTTTGCACGCGCTCCCGAAGGGCTTCAGCCAACAATGCCATACCCTCGCCAGTACTCGCCGATAGGTACACAGCGGTCGGCATACCCGCCCCATCGCGTACAATACGGGCGGGCTGATCGAGCAAATCGACTTTGTTATAGATCGTTAACTGGGGAATTTCTCCAGCACCAATCTCGTCAAGCACCAGCTGCACCTCCGCTTCAAAATGTGCCCTATGCTCAGCGGCGACATCGATAACATGTATCAAGAGGGTTGCGTTTAATGTCTCCTCCAGGGTCGCTTTAAAGGCCTCTACCAATGTGTGCGGTAAATGCGCAATAAAACCCACCGTATCGGCGAGCATCACTGGGCCCAAATGGTCAATGTCCACTCGTCGCACTGTTGGATCGAGGGTCGCAAACAGCTGATCGGCCGCGTACACCGTCGCATCGGTGAATTGGTTAAATAGCGTCGACTTTCCGGCATTGGTATAACCCACGAGGGATACCAGTGGGATTTCCGCACGCTGGCGCGACCGTCGACTTTGCGCCCGTTGAGAGCGCACTTTGTCGAGACGCCCTTCAATAGCGCGTATGCGGGCACGTAACAAACGTCGATCGGTCTCTAGTTGCGTCTCACCCGGGCCACGCAGCCCAATACCCCCTTTCTGGCGCTCTAGGTGGGTCCAGCCGCGGATTAAGCGGGTGCTCATGTGCTTCAATTGAGCAAGCTCCACTTGTAGCTTGCCCTCGTGGGTGCGTGCCCGCTGGGCAAAAATATCAAGAATAAGGCCCGTTCGGGCAATCACTCGACACTGAAGCACTCGCTCTAAATTACGCTCTTGGCTTGGGGATAGCGGGTGATTAAAGACGACTAATTCGGCCTCCTCAGCGTCTTTTACGACCAGGATTTCGTCAAGCTTACCGGTGCCCACGTAAAACTTCGCCGATGGTGATCGGCGATGCCCGCCTATATGCGCCACCGGCTCGCCGCCTGCTGATCGCACCAGCTCTTCAAATTCCAGTGGATCTTCAGGGGCGTGGCCATCATCAATGCTCAGTTGCACCAAGACGACCCGCTCGCCACCCTCGTGGCGCTCAAAGAGATTAGTCGCCAAGGGTGACACCAAGCCCGTTAATGGTCTTCACATGGAATACTGCTAGCGCTGCGAGATGCCGTGCTACTCAGTTTCAGAGTCTTCCTCACCTTCTGGGCCCGCCAGCGGGATACGTACGTTGCGTGAGGGTACGACCGTGGAAATAGCGTGTTTGTAGACCATTTGCGACACCGTATTTTTCAGTAGCACAACAAATTGATCAAAAGACTCGACTTGACCCTGCAATTTAATGCCATTGACCAAATAAATGGATACAGGGATACGCTCTTTACGCAGCGCATTGAGATAAGGGTCTTGTAACGTATGCCCCTTCGACATGAAAACTCCTAGTTAACGTAAGGTATTGGGGATCGCAGACAGCACGGCAATTCAATGCATTCCGTGACGGGCGAGCCGTCATTGTACTATGACCATGGACGATCAGGATAGTTCTGCGAACCACTGATTCACCCTAGACACCAATTTATTTGATTCGCAGATCGGTCTTTGCTCGGTATTGCCCGCTAACACCGCTTGCCACTGATCGTCTGGGGAAAGCGCCGGCGTCTCGACACGGGTAAGTGCGCCCCCCTCGTCAGTCATTAGCCAGATCAAGTCTGGCCACTTTCTTAACCACGTCAACTGACGCTTCGCTAACTGGCGAGTGGCCGCTAAGACATGTTGCTGCGCTTGCTCCCAGCTTACCTCTCCCTCTAGCCATGCCCAAAGCTGCCGATAGCCCACGGCCCGCATGGCGGGTAAGTCACGGTGCAGATCGGCTCGCCCATACAGGGTGCGCACTTCGTCAACAAAACCCGCCTTGAGCATACTCTCAAAGCGTTGAGCAATACGGGCATGAAGCACTTGACGATCGGTCGGGTTAATCGCCAACGCCAGCACCCTATCGCCGAGCCCTCGAGACTTCCCACCCTGCTGCCAGTCGCTGAGGGCTCTACCCGTCATTTGCCATACCTCTAGTCCACGACCAATACGCTGGCTATGATTAGGGTGCAGCTTGGCGGCCAACTCGGGATCGATACGCGCTAATTCCGCATGCAGTGCCGGCCAACCCTCGACTGCCGCCCGTGCCTCAAGCTGTCCTCGAATGTCCGGATCGGTTGCAGGAATATCATCAAGCCCATGCAGTAGCGCGTGGTAGTACAGCATAGTGCCTCCAATCAAAATGGGATGACGACCCCGGGAGCGAATATCGACAATAGCCGCCTGCGCATCGCGGACGAAATCCGCCGCCGAATAAGGTTCGCTGGGATCTCTGATATCCACCAAATGATGAGAGTAGTTGGGCTTTGCGGCACCAATGGTTAGCCCACGGTAAACAAGCGCCGAATCAACCGACACCAACTCGCCATTACACTGTTTAGCCAGGGCAATCCCCAGGTCGGTTTTACCCGCTGCAGTAGGACCCATAATGCATAGCAAGGGTGGCGCCACTATCGACCTCTTAAAAACAACTTATCGAGCTCAGTCATGGTGAGCTGTACCCACGTCGGTCGGCCGTGATTGCATTGACCCGAGCGTTCGGTATGTTCCATATCCCTGAGCAAGGCATTCATCTCAGTAATGGACAACTGCCGGTTCGCACGCACCGAACCGTGGCATGCCATAGTCGACAGCAGGTCATCCATATGTGCTGCGACCCGATCTGAACGACCGTATTCCGACAAGTCAGACAATACGTCGCGCAGTAATTGCTCGACATCGGCTTTTGCAAGCGCAATAGGGACTTCGCGAACCAGTAACAATTCTTCAGCCACCGCTTCAACTTTTAAACCCAGTGACTGTAAGGACTCAGCAGCCTCGATAGCGAGTGCGGCCTCCCGCGCTGAAACGGCCAACGTTTGAGGCACGAGCAGAGGTTGCGTCCGAATGCCCGATTCATCGCGCATGGCTTTCAAGCGCTCATAGGTGATGCGCTCATGGGCCGCATGCATGTCGACCAGCACCAAGCCCTGAGTATTTTGCGAAAGAATGTACACCCCGTGTAATTGGGCGACGGCAAAACCTAGGGGTGGCACGTCGTGTGTATCAGTGACCTGACCCCAAGGCTCAGCGACCGCTCCTCTGTCAGTCCCTACACCCACCGGCGCACTGTACAGTTGCCTTAGCGTATCGTGCTGGCTATTGAGATTGGACGACCCAGCCCAGGCAGTCGGTACGTTCAGCCCCATAGGCGCTTGAATAGGCAGGGGGCCATTCAAGGCGCTCTCAGCGCTGGGGGTGATCGCTGTCGCGTCGCCAGGCCGGAGCTCGGCCAAGGAGCGGTGTAAGGTACTAAAAATGAATCCATGTATTTCACGGTTATCTCTGAACCGAACCTCGTGTTTAGTGGGATGCACATTAACGTCAACCCGCGCAGGATCGAGCTCAAGAAACAACACATAGGCCGGATGGCGCCCGTGAAAGAGCACATCGCGATAAGCCTGTTTAATAGCATGAGCGACTAGCTTGTCACGGATAACTCGACCGTTAACAAAGAAATATTGCAAATCGGCCTGGGAGCGCGAAAAAGTAGGCAAACCCACCCAACCCCACAAGGTGAGATCACCCGCCTCACGCTCAATAGTGACCGCCTGCTCCATGAATGCCGGCCCGACTACCTTGGCCACCCGCCGCTCACGAGATGGCTCATCCATCGCCGAGGTGAGACTATGAACAACCCGGCCGTTGTGGGTTAAGTGAAAAGCTACATCGGGGCGGGCCAGCGCCTGACGTTTGACGACTTCCTCTAAGTGCCCAAACTCAGTTTTTTCAGTACGCAAGAATTTTCGGCGGGCTGGGGTGTTATAGAATAAATCACGCACTTCAATCGACGTCCCCATCGGGTGAGGTGCAGGCCGCACGCTGACCTCCATATCCCTACCCTCGCTTGATGCACAGACCCCTGAGGTGACCCGGTCACTCGCATTAGACGTTAACGATAGGCGTGATACCGAGGCTATTGACGCGAGAGCTTCGCCACGAAAACCCAGCGTCGCTACCGACTCTAAGTCATCAATCGAGGCAATTTTAGACGTAGCGTGGCGAGCCAATGCTAGGGGCAAATCATCAGTGCTAATACCCTCACCGTTGTCTCGAACACGAATGAGCTTACTGCCGCCGGCTTCAATATCAATATCAATGCGGGTTGCCAGCGCGTCGAGACTGTTTTCTAAGGCCTCCTTCACTACCGACGCCGGTCGCTCAACAACCTCCCCTGCGGCAATTTGATTAGCGAGGCGCGCATCAAGATTGAGGATTCGCCGCCTCATTAAGCGTCTGGAATCACAAGGGTTTGTCCGACCTGAATAGAATCCCCTGACAGGCCATTGCTGCGACGCAGTGTGTTGACGCTTACACTAAATCGTTGGGCAATACCGCTCAGCGTGTCACCCCTAGCGATAATATATTCGTTGCTGCCACCGACACTTTGACTGCGCTGCCAAGCGAGCAGAGTACCGGGCGGAGGGAGGCGCTCAAACCAGCTTTGAATGCCGCGCTGCATCGCCGACGCCAATTTCTCCTGATAGTCGGCGCTCGCCAGTTTGCGAGCTTCTTTGGGGTTCGAAATAAAGCCAGTTTCAACCAAAATCGAGGGAATATCAGGACTTTTCAACACCGCAAAGCCCGCCTGCTCAACCTCGCGCTTGTGCAGTCGCGCAACGCCATCGACCTCTTTCAATACGTCGGCACCCACACTGATACTCGACTCGAGCGTGGCGGTCATTGACATATCGGTAAGGACACCGGCCAGTATGTCGTCCTTATCGGCCAGCCTCACGCCACCGACCAGATCAGCCGCATTCTCTCGATCGGCGAGGTATTGAGCTGCGGTAGAGGTCGCCCCTTTAGTCGACAGTGCGTAGACCGAGGCGCCGTTTGCCGAGGACTGTCGAAACGCATCCGCATGGATTGATACCAGAAGATCGGCTTGATACTTGCGCGCTTGATCTCTCCGGTCACGAAGACTGACATAGTAATCTCCCGAGCGAATCATGACCGAGGTAAAGCCGGGGACTTTATTCAATCGCGCCGCTAACCTTTTTGCGATGCTAAGCACCACCTGTTTTTCGCGTAATTTATTGGGACCCGACGCGCCGGGATCCTCTCCACCATGACCTGCATCAATGGCAATAATAATATCCCGCCGATCCGACATTTCATCAATACTTTTTACCCTCCGAGCGGGGTTGGCTGCGACATCAGTATCAAACAGATCGAGTACCAAACGATGTCCGGTCTGTTCCGTCGCGTCTAATGGAAAACTTTTCGGCCGAACTGCGGCGGTTAAATCGAACACCAATCGTAAGTCTTCACCCTGCCTAACTCCTGAGCGCACGCGCTGAATGGGGGTATTTTCAAGGGGCAAATCAGTCAAGGGGTCACGCAGTTGGGTATTGGCAATATCGACCACTAAACGCCGGGGGTTATCGAGTTGCAACAAAGAATGTGACACCGGGCCAGAGAGGTCCAAGACCACCCGAGTGTGATCGGGGGCACGCCACAGCCGAACGTCCATGACTTCAGTGGCAACACTGCCTGCGCTGCAAAACAGACCAGACAGCCATGCCAATCCCACAATAAGCGATCTGCGCCGTCTGACAGCAGGCATGTTCCTGAACACTATGTGATCGCTACGTGATGCCACAGGGTTTTATCGCTTCGCCATTCATTAATTAGTTGTCTTTACAGTACCCATCGCTTGCTGGTACCTATGGTGCGGGTCGCGGGCTGTTGACGCAAGTCATAGCGCGGGTATTGTTCGGCCAGCAACTGCTGAACTATCCTCGGGTCAATCACAATGCAGCTGTGCCAACATCCCTAAGCCTGCCTCAGTCTGTGCCACCAAAGACGCACGCCGAGCCTCGCCTATACGGTGTTCAGAGGCCGGCTGTAAGTCGATATGAAGGT
>DGPA01000002.1:30818-34608 GCA_002389505.1 Halieaceae bacterium UBA4452 | reverse complement strand
CTATTGTCGTCCTTGCGATCCACCTGCACTGTCTTCACACTGTTATAATGCCGCAGGATTTGCCGACTGGCCGCGGCCAAAAGATTAGCCACCTCAGCCGTTAAGTGGCCAGGCAGGTGTAGAGCGCGAGTGAGTTCAGGAGGTAGTTCAATATCAATGGGGTACGCATAGGTCATAAAGCAAGGATACCATTGTCTTGACGCTAACCATTAAGCCCGCTTGCCGATCGGTCACTGCCATCAATTGGTCGATGATTGACACGGTGCTACTCGACATGGACGGCACATTGCTCGATCTGAAATTCGATAACGAATTTTGGTTAGCAACCCTGCCCCGCGAGTACGCTCGAAGGCAACAGATCACGCTTGAGGAAGCACACGCGTATCTTGACCCCATTTTTACCCGGGAGTCCGGCACACTCAATTGGTATTGCTTGGATTTCTGGAGTCACACTCTAGGGTTTAGCGTGGCGCAGCTCAAAACTCGCGTCGCCCAAGGTATACAATGGCTCCCGCAAGCCGAAGCCTTTTTAGATCGCCTAAAGGACAGTCATTGCAAGGTCATTCTGGTGACCAATGCCCATGCCGATACGCTCAGAATCAAGTTGGAACAGATCAACCTCATGCCATGGTTCGACCGAGTCTTTTCCTCTCATGAGTTCGGTGAACCGAAAGAGTCCCGGTTATTCTGGCAGCGGCTCAACGAAACCGAACCATTTTCGCTTCATAGGACATTATTTATTGATGACTCTGAGGCTGTGCTGGCCTCTGCACAGCGCTTTGGCATCAAGCATCTGATTACCCTACGACAACCCGATAGCTTAGGCGCTATTCGCCGGTCAACTCGCTATCCGGCGATTCTACATTTCAGTGAAATCTATGAAGGATTGACCCACCATGGGCGACATTGATAAAAATGAGATACAACGTCTGCGTATTGATAAATGGCTGTGGGCTGCGCGCTTTTTTAAAACCCGCTCGTTGGCTAAAGCGGCCATAGAAGGCGGTAAAGTTCAGCTCGATGGACTACGCGTCAAGGTGTCCAAAGAAGTCATGGTCGGCGACCGCTTAGTCATTCGCCAGGGATGGGATGAAAAAGAAGTTGTTATCGAGCAATTAAGTGATCGCCGGGGCAACGCGCCCAGCGCTCAAACACTCTATCGCGAGACTCAACAAAGCGAAGCTAGGCGACTGCGGGCAATGGAGGCACGCAAAGCCGCTGGCTCCCTCGCCCACCCAACGCAGCGGCCCGACAAGCATGACCGTCGCCGGCTGAGCCGGCTGAGAAGACACCTTGATGACTAAAAAACCCTCGCAGTAGGCGGTCAGGGGGAAAAAGAAGACAGCGTTGCTTGGTGGCGGCCATTTTCTTTGCTTTTGTACAGCGCTCGATCAGCGGCCTCGATTAAATCTGACACCTCAGTTTCCAACCGCGGGATACACGACACTACCCCTTGACTCAACGTCAGCAACTGGGTGCTTGGCGATGCCTCATGCGGTATCGCGGCATCAATCATACGCTGTTGAATGGCCGCCGCTGTTCCCATCGCGTCGCTCTGGGTAGAGCCAGGCAGTATCAACATAAATTCCTCGCCCCCCATACGCACAGCGAGTTCTCCTGCCCGGGATGTCACCGACAACAGCACCTCGGCTACTTTCTGCAGGACAATATCGCCCGCTGGGTGCCCATAGGTATCGTTATAGCGTTTGAAGTGATCGACGTCTAACATGATGATCGACAGCGCCATGCCAGCACGCTTCGCGCGACTAATCTCTGTCTCAAACACTTGATTGGCGCCGCGTCGATTACGCAGTCCAGTCAGTTCGTCGACGGTCGCCATATCGGAAAGCTGCTTTCTAGCTTCCTGCAGCTGCACGTTCCGAACACTCAAGCTACCCGTTAAGTCGGCTAAATCACGAGCCATCGCCTCGCGTTCCAGACTGGATTCCACCATCTGGCGAATCGAATGACTCATCCATCCACTCACAAGCGCCATCAGCAATGACAAGCCGATCAGTAACATCGCCAGGACGAGATTGAAGGGCCTCTCGTCATAGTGCCAGCCCAACCAAGTAGCGACTGGGATGAGGGCAGAAAAAATTTGTGCTAAATAAATCCCCCGTATTACCGACGAGACCGCAATAGTGGCGACACAACAAATAGTGACAATCAGTACGACAATAAAAAAATATTGATCGACCAATAGCTGGTCAAACCAGACTACCGAGGCCGTCCAGCTTAAACCTAGAATCGCTGCGCCAACCATCATTTCCCGATAGACCGCGTTGGAATGTCGATGGTAGCGGCCATCAAGAAGAGCCGAGCCTAGACGAACGGAATAGGCTAGTACCAGCAACAGCATGCCTACCACCCAAGTAAACAAGGTTAACGGCAATAACTGGAACCACAAGAGCACCGTTACCGTCGCGACACCAACCGACTGAATACCGACCAAAGCATAGCGGCTGTGCTGAAGCTGAAATTCCAACTTCGTCGCCAACACATCGGCGGCGGTGATTTTTCGTTGATAAAGCATGGGGGAACTCTACCATTAGGTCAGTGCAGTTGACTCAGAAAGATGCCATGCTAGTGATATTTGTCGCTGGCTTGGAACAGCGTCTCAATAGCTAATGTGATATACATCACACTTTGGAGCAAGTTTTGTGAACGATTCGACTGCGGGTCATCAGCGATGGCCCATATCGGTGTTTGTGCTGACCTGTTTGCCGGTGGCAATAATACTTATAAAGCTGGTCTTTGATCAGCAGCAGGTCCATAAAAAACTCAGCTGCGAGCAATTGTTGCCTATTTTTGAAGCCTTCGATAGGGATAGTTCATTTAACCCACGCTCCACCTTGCTGTTGGGCGGTGAGCGCGTTATGCCGCTAGGAAAAAATCCAGCATTTTGGGGTCGGAGCGCTCCCACCATTCGCAGCCACCCTCACCTAAAACTTGCGAGTATCGAAGACTGTTTTGAACGCGCTATCGCTTATTATCGACCAAACACCGTTATTTTCTGGCTTGAAGATCAGGTCATTGATGAGCCTGTCGAAAACGTGACGAGGGCGCTTCTAACTGTGCGAGAACAAGCTGATTTTTACGGCGTAGCGCCCACGATTCACATCGTTTTACCACCACTAACCCCCGCTCGGGTGAAAGATAAAGGTAAGTATCGCAGTTTTGCAGCTACTTTGACCGAATGGCAGCGATCAAAACCGGGCCTTAACACCATCGATCTCAGCGATGCGCTTGCGGGCGGCAGTGAACAGCCCCAAGCAGCCATTTTTTGGCCTGATGGTAAGCGGCTTAACGTTGAAGGGTATAAACGGGTCACCGCGCTACTGTTGACGAGCATCAACAGTAAAGACATCTAATCACTGCGCCTCACAAATACCACAACTTTGCGCTATCATCCGTCTATGAACACATCATTCCCACACCATACGCCGTTAACACCGGTGCTTGATAGCATCGAACGGGACCGCCGTGCACTCGCCGCATTTACAGAGAATGAACTGCTTGAACTCGCCAATGAGGTGAGACAATTCCTCCTTTACAGTGTCGCCAATACCGGGGGGCACTTCGGGGCTGGACTAGGGGTGGTAGAGCTCACCGTCGCTTTACACCACGTACTCAATACACCAAACGACCGTCTCGTCTGGGACGTTGGTCACCAGACCTACCCACATAAAATACTCACTGGACGAAGAGCGCGATTAAGTAGCATTCGACAGCAGGGGGGGTTATCCGGCTTTCCAAAGCGAAAGGAAAGTGAGTTTGACACCTTTGG
>DGPA01000002.1:0-30753 GCA_002389505.1 Halieaceae bacterium UBA4452 | reverse complement strand
CGAAAAATAGTCGCGGTTATTGGCGACGGTGCTATTACTGGTGGTATGGCGTTTGAGGCACTAGCGCATGCGGGCCACGTCAGGCCCAACATGCTGGTAATCCTCAACGACAACCAAATGTCGATTGGGCACAACACCGGCGGACTCGCCACTTACTTTGCTAAGATATGGGCGAGCCCCACTTACATTGCTTTCAGAGAAGGCTCAAAACGTATTCTCGAGCATGTTCGCACCGCTTGGGAAGTGGCCAAAAAAACCGAAGAGCAGTGGAAAAGCTTAGTGGCACCCGGCATGCTGTTCGAAGAGCTGGGTTTTAATTACGTAGGCCCCATAGACGGGCATGACCTGCCCCAACTCGTCCATACACTCAAAGCGATGGTCGATCTCAAAGGCCCACAGCTGCTGCATATTCGCACGGTAAAAGGCAAAGGGTTTGGGCCCGCAGAAGCCGATCCAGTGGGCTTCCATGCGATCAACAAAATTCAAGTAAAAGCCGCTGAAACGTCGGTCGCCATCAAGCCAAGTCCACCTAAATACCAAGATGTCTTTGGTCGTTGGCTCTGTGATATTGCCGCTTCTGACGGCCAGTTAGTCGCTATAACCCCTGCGATGTGCGAAGGGTCAGGCATGGTTGATTTTGCACAGCGCTATCCCGATCGATTCTACGATGTGGCTATTGCTGAGCAACATGCAGTGACATTTGCCGCGGGACTGGCCTGCGACGATATGAAGCCGGTAGTGGCTATTTACTCCACCTTCCTACAACGCGCTTATGATCAAGTCATTCACGATGTGGCGCTGCAGAACCTTGACGTCACCTTCGCCATTGATCGAGCAGGGTTGGTGGGCCAAGACGGCGCCACCCATCATGGGGTATTCGATCTCAGTTATTTACGCTGCGTTCCCAATATGATTATTGCCTGTCCGTCCGATGAAAATGAGTGCCGGCAGTTGCTGTTTACCGCCTATCAACACGCTGGTCCGGCCGCTGTTCGCTACCCACGTGGGAATGGCACTGGTGCGTTAATAATGGAGGAGATGACGGCGCTGGAGATTGGTAAAGCGGTCCCAATTCGAGCGGGTACTGGCACAGCCATTTTGAATTTTGGCGCCTTACTGGCGGAAGCCCAGCAGGCTGCTGAGCAACTCAATGCGACGCTTATCGATATGCGCTGGGCCAAGCCGCTTGATGAAACACTGATTGCAGCATTGGCCTGCAGTCATCAACGCCTAGTGACTGTAGAAGAGAACGCCCTAGCGGGTGGCGCCGGCAGCGGCGTCGCTGAATTCTTAGCCGGCGCCGGTATAAGCTGTGAGGTCAGACATATCGCTATTGCCGATCAGTGGAACGATCATGCGAGCCAACAGCAAAATCGCGAGGCTGCGGGCTTAAGCTGCGCTGCTATTGTTGCTGCGGGCACACTGACGACGACTGATGCCATAGCGACAGCACTCGCTTCACCGGCTAACTAACAGCCTGTTGTCCGGAGTATCAATGATGACAAAAACAACTAAAACTACTAAAACTACTGCAGTAACATCTCAAGCGAGCCTTGAGGAGCAAATGGAGACACTCTCCGGTATCGTAGAGAAGCTGGAAAACCCTGCCGTACCGTTGGAAGAGTCGCTTGCGCTTTATGAGCAAGGCATGCAATTGGTGAGTATGGCCGGTAAATCACTCGATATTGCCGAGCAACGTGTCGCCCTCGTGTCAGAATCAGGTGAGGTCCGGGAACTCGATTCGTGACGCTCTTGAGTGACGCGATGCGTCCCGCCAGCCTCTCGCCCGCCTTAGAGCACGCTATCGCTTATGTGCTGGATAACCCGGGAAAGCAGCTACGCGCTCGACTAACTCAGGCGAGTTATCTGTTACTGAGCGATACCCACGATGTAGAGCGAGTCCACAGCGCAGCCACCGCCATCGAGTGGCTGCATTGTTATTCACTTATTCATGACGACTTACCTGCTATGGATAACGACGACCTCCGGCGCGGTCAAGCGACCCTCCACAAGGCCTTTGATGAAGCAACCGCGATACTCGTCGGCGATGGCCTGCAGGCCAGCGCATTCGAGCTGATTGCCAGCGATGATCATCTCAGTCACAAGATGCGCACCGAGGTGATGACTGTTATAGCCCAAGCGGTTGGATTTATGGGTATGGTGGGCGGTCAGGCCCTCGACATGGAAGCGGAAAATAAGCCGTCAACAATCACCACATTGCGCGCTATTCATGCCGGCAAAACTGGCGCACTGTTCCGCGCCGCCGTCGGGGCAGGTGCGGTCTGTGCTGGCGCCACTCATGAGGACCGGCAGCAGCTCGACCAGTTTGCCAGAGCGATCGGGCTCGCGTTCCAAATCATGGATGACGTGTTAGACGCCACTGGCTCTAGCGAGGAGCTGGGTAAAACAGCTGGCAAAGATAACGCCGCAGCAAAAACCACCTATGTGAGCTGCCTCGGACTCGATGAGGCACGCGCTGAGGTCCGTCGTTTACATACCGAGGCGCTGGATTATCTGGCGCCTTATGGTGAGCGCGCCGGAGCACTGGTTGACCTGGCCAACCAAATGGTCGACCGCCGGACCTAGCCCCAATGTTCAATAAGTCATGAGCAGTAAGGCAATGACCACGACACCCGCCCAAAGGCCAGCAAAGACATCGTCGAGCATTACCCCCCAACCGTTTTTACTGTGTTTATCAACATAATCTGCAGGCCATACTTTGACGATGTCAAATAACCGAAAGGTGACCAGGCTCAGCAGAATAACGACTGGAAAACTAGCGAGCACATCACCCAGCACGTAAACAGGGATCGCCGTGGCGAGTAACTGACCCACCACCTCGTCAATGACTATAGCGCCATGATCCGCTTGCCCCCAACGACGACCCGCTTCTGACGCGCTCCAAACACCCACAAAAAAGAGCAATAGACCAATGATTGCGGTGGTGACAACGGGTAAGTAATAAACCAAAAGCGCCACCAAGGGCAGTGCAGCTATGCTCCCTGCAGTTCCGGGAGCACGGGGTGATAACCCCACCCCAAACCACGATGCGAGCAGTAATGCTGGCGAGCGCAGGACACTTCGCACAGAGGGTGCCGTATTATCACTTGAAATGGTCATAGCCTGCCCCCTCAATATCACCTGAGCACTTGACCTGCTCCCCCTCGGTCACTAATCCGATACGGCGTAAACCCTCCGGCAGTATGGTCCCCGGTGCCACGGTGACGGCGAGCTCATAGTCATCGCCGCCGGTTAAGGCCAGCTTCCCTGAATTCAGCATCGACAAAGACGACAGCGCTGGTGACAGCGGTAAAGACTCAACATCGACCACCAAGCCAACACCTGATGCCTGCGCAATATGTGTGATATCGGCTAGGAGTCCATCAGAAATATCGATAGCCGACGTCGCATTGTCTCTCAGCCAATGGCAGAACTCTAGCCGAGGACTCGGCCGATAAAAGCGTTGCTCTAAAAAATCCACCGTATCAATATCCGGCAAAACACTGAGCTGAGACGTTCCTTCAATGAGCATTAACCCCGCCGCTGCATCACCCAAGGTTCCCGTCACGCACAGTACATCCCCCACCCTTGCACCCGTGCGCCGCAAACTTTGACCCGCCGGACACTCTCCCATAACGGTGACCGACAGGCACAAGGGTCCCCGCGTGAGATCACCACCTACCAAAGGGATGGAGAAATCACCGACGGCACTCGCTAAGCCCATGGATAGGCCATGCATCCACAGCTCATCGGCATGCGGTACGGTAAGGGCGAGCGTCATGCCAATGGGGTCGGCCGCCATAGCCGCAAGATCGCTCACGGCTGCAGCGACCGCGCGATAAGCAATGTGCTCCGCTAACGTATTTATTGGAAAATGACGCCCCTCGACCATGGTATCGGTAGAAACGATCAGTTCATGAGCAGGGCTAATTCGCAGGGCAGCCCCATCATCACCGACGCCCAGCACCACCGAAGGTCCTCCACCAAAGCTGGCGAGATAGCGGTAAATTAAATCAAATTCTGAGGGCATAGCGTGCTCTCGAGCGTGCTAACTTTCAGCGCTCATTTCAATGCGGCGGAATTTTGGCGCCATTTTGTCCAAGACACCGTTGACGTACCGATAGCTGTCGGTAGCACCGAATTTTTTCGCCAGAGCAACCGCTTCATTGAGGACCACACGGTAGGGAACGTCCATTCGATCGCGAAGCTCAAACACCCCCATGCGCAATAAATTGCGCTCGATGGGATCAAGGTCGTCCAGTGCGCGATCTAGCACCGGCTCGAACAGACGGTCGAACTCGTCGACTTTATAGGCCACCCCACACAGCAGCGCAGTAAAGTACTCTCCATCGACATGGGTAAAGTCATTGTCGATCCGAAATTCTGCCTCTATTTCGGTGAGCTCGGCGCCCGTCATGGTCCATTGATACAGACCTTGCAATGCAAAGTGGCGCGCTCGCCTTCGCTGCGCTGCGAGGGGGTTAATGGTTGGCATTAGCCTTCCAGCGCATTGAACAAATTGACCATTTCCAAGGCACTGGCAGCGGCTTCAGCACCCTTGTTACCTGCTTTCGAGCCCGAGCGCTCAATAGCCTGTTCGATGGAGTCAACCGTCAACACCCCAAAAGCAATGGGCGTCGATGTATCCATTTGAACCTGCGCCAATCCCTTGGTGCATTCCCCCGCTACGTAATCAAAGTGCGGGGTGCCACCACGAATGACGGCGCCTAATGCAATAATGGCATCACAGTTGGTCCCCTGTGCGGCTCGCTGACAGGCTAGAGGAATCTCAAAAGCGCCAGGAACACGAATAATGTGTAACTGATCATCACTGATCCCATGCCGTCGCAAGGTATCGATAGCGCCGTCAAGGAGATGCTCAACAACAAAGCTATTCCAACGCGCTACAACGATGACATATTGCCCGCTGTTGGGCCCTAACGAACCCTCTGTGGTGCGAATTCCTTGGCTACTCATAACGTTCTCCTCAATGTTCCTCAGTTAGTCGGCGCGACAAAGTCGCATACTTCAAGGCCGAATCCAGCCAGTGCATTATATTTGAGTGGTGCGCCCATCAAATGGATTTTGCCCACTCCCAAATCGTTTAAAATTTGCGCGCCTAGGCCTATAGATGCATAGCTACCAGTGGCCCCGGCCGCGTCACTGGATTCAAGTCCCAGCAACCTATCAATACCTGATAACAGCTCATCAGCCGTTTCGGGCCGGGTAATTAATACCAATACCGCCCGCTCCGCTTCAGACACACATTTTAAGCTGTGATCAAAGCGCCAGCTAGTTTGATTACTCAATGTGGTGCCGACAAGATCGCGCAGGGTAGACGTGACGTGTACTCGAACCAATGTCGGTAACTGCGCGTCAAGGTCACCCTTCACTAATGCAATATGCAAGGTACCTTTTGCGATCTCACGGTAAATATGGAGCTCGAGAGGACCATAAGCACTCTCGATAACGCCTTGGCGAATGGATTCAATCGTACGCTCATTGGCCAGCCGATAAGTGACAAGATCGGATACTCGCCCAACGGGCAGATCGTGGCGTTGCGCAAAATCCCACAGCGCTTGACCACGAGCAACGTTACCGTCGCTATCGAGCACTTCGGTAAACACCGCGGCGGGCAGCATCCCGGCTAGCTTGGCAAGATCAGTCGCCGCCTCAGATTTGTCCGCACGGGTTAGTATACCGCCATCAGCGGCGGCCACCGGGAAGATATGCCCTGGCTGTACTAAGTCAGAGGGTTTGCTGTCCGCCGCCACAGCAACACGGACTGTTTTAGCTCGGTCGACGGCAGAAATACCCGTGTCGATACCCTCAGTCGCCTCAATAGACAAAGTGAAAGGTTGGGCTTCGATCTCACCCTCCACCATAAGCGGTAAATGTAAATAGTCACAGCGCTCGCGGGTCAGTCCCAAACAGACCAGCCCTCGGGCCTGTCTAGCCATAAACGTAATATGTTCCGGCTCACAAAGCTCAGCCGCCAAGGTCACCATACCGGTGGCATCGCCATCGCTATTATCGATGAATACCAGCAAGATCCGCCCAAACCGCATGTGGCTAATGAGCGCTTCCGGGCTCGCATAGACTTTATCGTGAGTCATTGAGGTATCCCGCATCGCGCAGCGTATCGACAGTCACAGTGCCTGTGTGAGCAGCTGCGTCACCCAGCAGTAAGCGTTCGAGGTAGCGAGCAATAAGGTCCACTTCTAGATTGACCTGAGTACCCACCTGGTAATCGGCAAAGACCGTTTCTTCAAAGGTTTGAGGAATAATATTAAGATCAACATCGCAACCCGAGATCGCATTAACGGTCAAACTTGTTCCATCCACGGTTATTGAGCCTTTATGAGCAATGTATTTTGCCAAGGTTTTGGGTGCGCTTATGACATAGCGCCAGGATCGACCGTCTCTTGAGATTGATTGCACAACCCCCACGCCGTCTACATGGCCGCTGACAATGTGTCCGCCCAAGCGCGATTGGGGGGGGAGCGATTTCTCAAGATTGACCCGATCGCCGACTTGCCGGGCCCCCAGTGTAGTTAACTGTAAAGTCTCCAAAGAGACGTCAGCCCAATAACCATCTCCGGGCAATTCAGTGACTGTGAGACAGACACCGCTGGCGGCAATACTATCCCCCAGCGTAACATCATTGAGCGCCAACTTGCCGGATTGGATACGCAAACGCATATCGCCGCCAGACTGCTCCATAGCCGCAATAGTGCCAATAGCTTCGATAATTCCTGTAAACACGTGGGCTCCTCTTAGTGGGGTACCGCGATAATACGCAGGTCGTCCCCAACTCGACTTACCTCAATAAGACGCAGTGCAAAGGTCTCAGCAAGTCGCTCAACATTAGCCATTATCATAGGCCGCCCAGAAGCACCGAGCAGGCGAGGTGCTTGGTACACAATTAGCTCATCTACCAGTCCCTGCTCAAGAAACGCCGACGACAGTGTAGCACCGGTCTCCAGTAGGATCTCATTGGCGCCTCGATCGCCCAGATCGGCCAATATGGCACGCAGATCCAGCCCACCCTCAGCGCGCGCCACTCCTTGAGTGGTCACCTGTGGTAAGGCCGCCAAATGGCTGGCAGGACTAGCATCGGACGCATGGAACACCAGGGTCGGTGCCGAGGTTGACAAAATAGCAGCCCCCTGGGGTACTCGCCCATTACTGTCAAGCAGCACCCTTAGCGGTGCGCGATGGACGGCTCGCTGGCGGTCCTCAGCTGCCAAGGGTAGCTGGGCTTCGCGAACGGTAAGCGCGCAATCGTCGGCCAAAACCGTACCGATACCGGTGATCACCACCGAACTCTCGGCCCGCAAACACTGCACGTCCGCGCGAGCCTCCTCTCCAGTAATCCACTGACTTTCCCCCGAGGCCATGGCTGTACGGCCATCGAGGGACGCCGCGATTTTGAGGCGCACCCGGCCCCAGCCACGGCTTACCCGCAGAAGAAAACCTGCAACCAAAGCCTCAGCCTCGGGCACAAGCACCCCTATTGAGACAGCAATACCCGCCGCTTTTAACGCGGCGATGCCTTTACCCGCTACTGCCGGGGAAGGATCCTCGATAGCAACGACGACGCGACAAATACCCGCGCCTATCAGCGCCTCCGTGCAGGGCCCGGTACGACCCCAATGTGCACAGGGCTCGAGGGTGACATAAGCGGTGGCGCCGCGCGCGTCACCAGCCTGCGTCAGTGCCGCGACTTCCGCGTGATGCCCCCCCGGTGGCTGAGTGAATCCCTCGCCAATCACGGCCCCGTCACGAACGATGACGCAACCTACATGTGGATTGGGGGTTGCCCAAAAACGGCCTTCACGGGCGAGGGCAATCGCCCGCGCCATGAATGGCTCATGGACCTGTTGCGTTGTCATTGCTGGCCCAGTGTCCAAAGGGTGCGCACTTAGTTAGAGCCCGTAGGCTCCGCCTCCAGAGAGGCAATCGCATCACGAAACTCGGCCAGGTCTTGAAAACTCCGATAGACAGAGGCAAAACGGACATAGGCGACCTGATCAAGGGCTTTTAACGACTCCATCACCATTTCTCCGAGCTCACGAGAGGGTATTTCTCGCTCCCCCGTTGCTCTCAGTTGATGCTTGATTTGGTGGATATGGGTTTCCATTTCCTCTACTGACACTGGCCGTTTTTCTAGGGCCCGCAGCAAACCACCCCGGAGCTTGTCTTCATTGAACGGCTCTCGGTTGCCATTTTGCTTAATCAAGCGTGGCATAACGAGCTCCGCCACCTCGTAGGTCGTGAATCGCTCTTTACAGATCAAACACTCGCGACGACGACGAACCTGGTCACCCTCAGCCACGAGCCGAGAGTCAATCACTTTGGTGTCATCGGTGGTGCAAAATGGACAATGCATGACGTTATGCGCCCCAGCGCCATTAGTGACCGTAGACCGGTAGGCGACCACACACGTCTAGAACCTTCGCGCGTACATCGGCAATGACCCGGTCAGATGACCCCTCTTCTAGAGAAGCAAGCACGTCACACATCCAGTGGGTCAACGCCTCAGACTCCTGCTCACCAAACCCGCGGGTGGTAATTGCTGGGGTACCCAACCTCAAGCCTGACGTCACGAAAGGTGATCGGGGATCATTGGGTACGGCATTTTTATTCACCGTAATGAAGGCCTTGCCAAGCGCAGCATCCGCCTCTTTGCCAGTATATTCTTTGCCAATCAAGTCCAACAGCATTAAGTGGTTATCGGTGCCCCCAGAGACTATCTTGTGGCCCCGGGCGACAAAGGTGGCCGCCATAATGTGTGCGTTCTTTATTACCTGTTTCTGATAGGTCACAAACGACGGATCCATGGCCTCTTTAAAGGCGACAGCTTTGGCGGCGATGGCGTGCATCAACGGACCGCCCTGGGCACCGGGGAAGATTGCCATGTTGAACTTCTTCTCTAGCTCGGGGTTGGCTTTGGCAAGGATAATGCCGCTGCGTGGACCACGCAGAGTCTTATGGGTGGTAGAGGTCACCACATCTGCATAGGGGACCGGATTGGGATAAACGCCGGCTGCTACCAGCCCGGCAATATGCGCCATATCGACCAATAAATAGGCGCCCACTGCATCGGCAATATCACGAAATTTACCCCAGTCCATGGTTCGGCTATAGGCGGAGAATCCACCAATAATCAGCTTAGGCTTATGCGCCAATGCCAGCGTCATTAAATCGTCGTAGTCAATAAGGCCCGTATCGTGGTTAATACCGTACTGAACAGCATGATAAAATTTGCCGGAAAAATTGACCGAGGCGCCATGGGTCAAATGCCCACCATCGGCGAGGCTCATGCCCATAACTGTATCGCCGGGTTGCAGTAGCGCGTGATAAACAGCGATATTTGCGCTGGAGCCCGAATGGGGCTGCACGTTGGCATAGTCCGCACCAAACAGTGCTTTAGCGCGGTCAATCGCCAGCTGCTCAGCGACATCAACATACTCGCAGCCGCCATAATAACGCTTGCCGGGATAGCCCTCCGCGTACTTATTGGTCAGCACCGATCCCTGCGCCTCTAAAATTCGAGGGCTAGCGTAATTTTCCGAGGCAATCAGCTCAATATGATCTTCTTGACGCTGTGCCTCAGCGCTCATGGCTGTCCACAGTTCCGCATCATAATGCTCAATAGTCTGGCTTTCACGATCAAGAAATTGTGACAATGGTTTGGCTGCTTGGTTCATGGTGAACATCCTTAACGTGTCTTTATGAGGGTGTGCCCCAGGTAGTCAACGTGTTGATGCCTACTCCTAGGCGCATTGCTGACAGTCAATGATAATGGATTTATGTTATCCCATACGCAGAGGCAGGTTAAGCGCTCTTTAAGGCACAATGACTGACGAGTTGCGCTAAGCGCAACGATCACCTGGGCTTCAACCCCATGGGCTATGTAGTGGTATAGTTCATGAGCGTACCCCTGCAGCAACCGCAGCCAGTGCCGATAGCGGCCGTGGCCCGCTTTAATCGGCTGCTCGCATGGCTGACGAAACGATCGAGTGGCAGTAGTGACCGAGGGATTTTGGTAACTAAATAACGATGACTGACAAGCACATTATTGGCTGGCGCGAATGGGTTGGTCTGCCTGATCTCGGTATTGGCTGGGTGAAAGCCAAAATTGATACTGGCGCCCGTACCAGTGCGCTCCATGCTTTTGAGCTAGAGCGCTTTACTCAGGACGAGCAACCGTGGGTTCGTTTTAGCATGCATCCAAAACAGAAAGATATTCACGCGGTGGTTTATTGCACCGCCCCGGTTGTTGATGAGCGGATGGTCACTGATTCAGGTGGCCACACGGAATCGAGGCCCGTCATCACAACAACGCTGCAAATCAACGGTGCAACGCGGTCGATCGAAGTCACATTGACTGACCGAGATAGCATGTTATTTCGTATGCTCCTAGGCCGAACAGCAATTAAACACAGTTTTCTTGTTTCACCGGGTCAATCCTTTATGCTCGGGGGCTCTCGAGTACAACCACCGGAGCTAGTGTGAAAATAGCCGTTCTATCGCGCAACCCCCGACTCTACAGTACCTCGCGACTGGTCGAAGAGGCCGAAGCTGCCGACCACGAAGCGCGCGTCATAGATACCCTGAAGTGTTACATGGATATCACTTCGGCAAATCCGTCAGTCTGGTATCGCGGAGAAAAATTGGAGCGTCAAGACGTGGTTATCCCACGAATTGGCGCGTCGGTGACCAATTACGGCACTGCGGTGATCCGCCAATTTGAGATGATGGATACCTACAGCTTAGTCGGTTCGATCCCGCTGGGCCGCTCGCGCTCGAAGCTGCGTGCGCTGCAACTCCTCTCTCGAAAAGGCCTGGGCATGCCGGTAACCGGCTTTGCCCATGATGTGCACAACACGCGAGAGTTGATCAAACTGGTGGGGGGAGCGCCGTTGGTCGTTAAGCTCTTAGAGGGCACCCAAGGTCGCGGAGTCGTTTTGGCAGAAACTATCAAAGCGGCTGAGTCAGTGATTGATGCCTTTACTGAACTCAGAGCCGATTTTTTAGTTCAAGAATACATTAAGGAGGCTGGCGGCAGTGACGTTCGCTGCTTCGTCATTGGCCGCAAAGTCGTTGCCGCTATGGAGCGAACCTCAGCACCCGGCGATTTCCGCTCCAATCTGCACCGGGGCGGTACAGCTCGTGAAACTAAACTCACACCCGCTGAGCGACGAACCGCAGTGAAAGCCGCGCAGACAATGGGTCTCAATGTCGCAGGCGTTGATCTACTTCGCTCAGAACGCGGTCCGCTGGTCATGGAAGTTAACTCCTCTCCCGGGCTGCGTGGCATCGAGGAATCTACGGGCATCAATGTTGCCAAAAAAATTATCCAGTTTATCGAAGGTCACGCAGAGCCAGGCAAGCCTCATGGTCGATCAAAAGGTTAATCGCGACACATGAATGGGGCTGCAAAAAAACGCTATGCTGAACCGCTAGAAATCGGCGGTGAACGACTATTGCCCGGCGAAGCACGTACGGTAGAAATCAATGTCGCCCCCACATTCAGTAACGATGACATGTCTCTTTCGGTGCAAGTCGTTCGCGGCGTGCGGCCGGGGCCTACGCTGTTTGTTTGCGCGGCAATACACGGGGATGAGATCAACGGGGTAGAGATTGTTCGTAGAGTACTGAAATCCTTGGATCCCAAAAAAATGGCCGGCTCCCTGCTCGCGATTCCCATAGTGAATGTCTACGGCTTCAATCACCACTCGCGCTACCTGCCCGACGGCAGGGATTTGAATCGCTCCTTTCCAGGTTCACCTAGTGGTTCACTGACTGGCCGATTGGCATACATTTTCATGAATGAAATTGTTGCCAAGTGCAGCCATGGCATTGACTTACATACCGGCGGACGACACCGCTCCAACTTTCCTCAAATCCGCGCCGAGCTCAACGATCCAACGATCAAGGGCATGTCTGAGGCATTTGGTGCACCCATTGTTATTGACTCGCGCTTGCGCGACGGGTCTTTGAGAGAACATGCCACTGAAAAAGGTGTGCCCGTTATTCTGTACGAGAGTTGCGAGGCATTACGGTTTGATGAAGTCTACATACGAGCCGGCGTTAAGGGTGTCCTCAACGTGATGCGCCATATTGGCATGCTGCGTCGCAGTCGCGCGCGCGCCCCAAAAAAACCCATCGTTAGCAAGACCACACAATGGGTTCGATCACCCGGCAGTGGGGTGCATCGAGTACTCGTTCCCCTCGGTGGGCAGATCGACAAGCATCAAGTCATTGGCGTGGTATCGGACCCTCTCGGCACGCAAGAGGTCGAGGTCATAGCGCCTATTGCCGGCATTATTATTGGACGCTCCAACCTCCCTACCGTGTATGAGGGCGACGCACTTTTTCATATTGCTCAGGTGTCGGCGCGTACCGAATTTGAATACGAAGATTTTCATGAAGCACTACTGCCTTCCGACTACGTACATGACGAAGACAGTCCTAGTGACGCCCCTATTGCAGGCTAGTTAACCCGCTGAGCAGCTGCTAAGCCTTGTGAGGTTTGCACTGCTGCGCCAACCCCTGTTACCCACGTTGGGCCATAAGTTAACGGCCTAGCGCGTCGTTACACTGCGTCAAACCAGCGTTCAGGGCTTATGGGCCAGTAACCCTGTACTGCCTGTCAATCCACGATGGCCCCATCCAAGAAAATCGTCTTATCCAGTAACTCTCCGTTTTCACGGTAATACTCAAAAGAACCATTCTTCTCACCGTTCTTGTAAATCCCTTGATAATGTAGTTGCCCACTCTTGTGATAGTCTCGATACACACCGTTGAGGTTACCGTTCTTATAAGTCGTCTTAAAACTTAACTGCCCATTTTCGTAGAAGGTTTCAAAGAGACCCTCCAGCTTCCCATTCTTGTAAGTTCCTTGATTCTTTAACTGCCCGTTCTCGTGATAACTCGTGGCGGTTCCTGTGAACGGTATCTGAGAGTTCATTTCATACGAAATCCCGTATCTTATGACCAATTGATGTTCATCCACTTCCTTTGAACAAGAAGCGAAGAGAAAAACAAGGCAAGATATTAAGAGTAATCTATTCATAACATTCACTTCCCAACGAAAACCTACCCGTGTTGCGACGGACGCTTACCGGCATCCTAAAACGATTTAAATGGATCGTATAGACTACGACTACTGCCGTACTGGCAGGCTCACCAGCCCGTGCAGACACTATTTCGGACACCGGCATAGATACGGATACAGATACAGCGTCATTTGTGAGACCATGCCACGACCGGTATGCGACCGGTGTGGCAACTGTTAAATAATAAGTCCAATATTCCTATAACCTATTGAATTTATGGTATTTTTATGTGTGCTCAGTACGTTTATACGATGAATCGCGTGGGCAAAATCGTGCCCCCAAAGCGCGAAATACTCAAAGATATCTCCCTGTCATTTTTCCCGGGTGCCAAGATAGGCGTTTTGGGTCTCAACGGTTCAGGTAAATCCACCTTACTGCGAATCATGGCAGGCATAGACACTGACATCCAAGGGGAGGCGCGCGCGCAAGCGGGCATTAATATTGGCTATCTGCCGCAAGAGCCTCAACTCAACGCCGACAAGAATGTTCGTGGCAACGTTGAGGAGGGACTGCAAGACGCGCTAGACGCCCTAGCGGACTTGGATAAAATTTACGCCGCCTATGCCGAGCCCGATGCTGATTTTGATGCGCTGGCGAAGGAGCAGGCGCGTTTGGAAGACATTATTCAGGCCACCGATGCGCACAACCTTGATACCAAGCTGGATATTGCTGCCAATGCACTGCGGCTTCCGCCCTGGGATGCCAACGTCGATACCTTGTCGGGTGGTGAGCGACGACGCGTTGCCCTGTGTCGACTATTGCTCTCTGAGCCAGACATGCTGCTGCTTGATGAGCCCACCAACCACCTCGATGCTGAATCGGTCGGCTGGCTGGAGCGCTTCCTAGAGAACTTTTCAGGTACCGTGGTGGCGATTACCCACGACCGATATTTTCTTGATAATGCGGCGGGCTGGATTTTGGAACTCGATCGCGGTCGGGGCATTCCCTATGAGGGCAATTATTCGACCTGGCTTGAAGCAAAAGAGCAACGTTTGACCCAAGAGGCGCGTCAAGAAGCATCGCACCAGAAAACGATCAAGGCAGAACTTGAATGGGTGCGGAGTAATCCGAAAGGTCGACAGGCCAAGAGCAAAGCCCGCCTCGCCCGCTTTGACGAACTGCAGTCACAAGAATTTCAAACTCGCAATGAAACCAATGAAATTTACATACCCCCTGGCCAACGGCTAGGGGACAAGGTGATTGAAGTCGATAATTTACGCAAAGCCTTTGCTGATCGACTGCTTTTTGAGGGGGTCAGTTTTACCGTTCCCAAAGGCTCTATTGTTGGCATTATTGGTGCCAATGGCATGGGTAAATCCACGTTGTTCAAGATTCTCATGGGGGCTGAAACCGCCGACGGCGGTACGGTGGCGGTAGGCGATACCGTGCAGCTGGGCTATGTTGATCAATCGAGAGACGAACTCGATGGCAGTAAAACCGTGTGGCAGGAAATTTCAGACGGCCATGACATTATTAACATTGGTAACTATGAGGTGCCCTCTCGATCCTACTGTGGCCGGTTTAACTTCAAAGGCTCTGATCAACAGAAATTTGTCAAAGACCTCTCCGGCGGCGAGCGCAATCGCCTGCATTTAGCCAAGCTATTAAAACAGGGCGCCAACGTTTTACTACTGGACGAACCCACTAACGATCTTGATGTTGAAACGCTACGGGCGCTGGAGGAGGCATTGCTGGCCTTCCCCGGTTCCGCCATGGTCATCTCTCACGATCGCTGGTTCCTCGATCGTATCACTACGCACATTCTGGCCTACGAAGACGACGGCGCCGTGGTATTTCATGAAGGCAACTTCTCCGACTACGAAGAAGACCGACGCCAGCGAATGGGCAAGGCCGCAGACATGCCCAGCCGGGTTAAGTACCGTAAGCTCATGTGAGCAAAAGGTACTCTACGGGGGCGGTAGTGCCGTCAGCCGACGTAACTCACCAGGGCTACTCCACCGCCTGAAGTGCCTCCTCCAAACGGCTGACGGGAATGACCTCTAGCCCTGCAATGGGCTGTTTTGGCGCATTACCCCGAGGTACGATCGCACGACGGAAGCCATGTTTAGCGGCCTCACTCAACCGTTCCTGGCCCGACGGTACCGGCCGAATTTCACCCGACAAGCCCACCTCACCAAACACCACCATATCGCGACCTAAAATTCGATCGCGTAAGCTCGATACAATCGCTACCAGTAAGGCCAAGTCGGCACTCGTTTCGAGCACCCGCACACCACCCACGACGTTGGCAAAAACATCTTGATCGCCGACATGAATGCCGCCATGACGATGCAAAACCGCCAGCAGCATAGCGAGCCGGTTTTGCTCAAACCCGACCGCCACGCGCCGGGGGTTACCCATGGAACTGTCATCAACCAAGGCCTGAATTTCTACCAGCAGTGGTCTTGTTCCCTCCCAAACCACCATAACCGTCGTCCCCGGCGCAGGGCGCTCAGCACGATCGAGAAAGATAGCCGATGGGTTTTTCACTTCCTTCAAACCCTGATCGGTCATGGCAAAAATACCTAGCTCATTGACCGCGCCAAAGCGGTTTTTACTGCCGCGCAGCGTTCGATAGCGAGAATCGTGCTCACCCTCCAGTAAAATAGAGCAGTCAATCATATGTTCAAGTACCTTGGGGCCCGCGAGGCTTCCGTCCTTGGTAACGTGACCCACTAAAATAAGTACCAGTCCCGACTGTTTCGCAAAACGCGTCAGCTGAGCCGCACAATCCCGGACCTGCGAAACACTTCCCGGTGCCGAAGCAATACCCTCCGAGTGCACTACCTGAATAGAATCAACAACCATCACTTTAGGCTTGTGCTGTTCTGCGGCAGCTAAAATAGTGTCGACATCGGTCTCGGCCATTATCTTCAGCAAGTCGGTGGGCAGTCCAAGGCGCTCCGCGCGCATAGCTATCTGCTGAGGACTCTCTTCTCCAGTCACATATAAAGCGGAATGGCTGGCGGCGAGCAGGCACAGCGTTTGTAGTAACAGCGTACTTTTGCCCGCCCCCGGATGACCGCCAATCAAAATAGCTGAGCCCGGGACAAACCCGCCACCCAGAACACGGTCAAGCTCGACCAGCCCACTGCTGAATCGGGGCAGCTCGACCACGTCAATATCCTTCAAAAGCCGCACATCTGCCGTTGTCCCCGCATAACCGCCCACCCGAGCAGTTCGAGAAGCACCGGCGGCTTTGGTTGGACCCAGACGAATTTCTGTCATTGTGTTCCAAGCGCTACACTCACCACATTGTCCCTGCCATTTGGGGTAGTCTGCGCCACAGTCATTGCATACAAATGCGGTCTTTACTTTAGCCATGCTCATTCCTTAGGGTCACCTTATCGGCGCGTACAACAGCAAAAATACGACTCTCAGGCAGGTGTCACTGTAATCATCGGTCAATCATGGGTATGCTACCAGACCGAGTCGCCTGTTACGTATGCCAATGTCATCAAGTCCACTCATTCCAGATCGTCAAATGACATTTTCGCCAGACCTTGCGGCAACCATTGGCCTGAGTGAGGCCATACTGTTACAGGGTATTGCCCCGCACATTCCTACAGCTGCGGGTCGATGGCATGCGCTGGTGATGACGTCTCTGGAAAAACAATTCCCATTTTGGACGCGTCACGGCATATTACCCTTGCTCCAGCGGTTAGCCGATCTAGGCATTATCACGCTGTTGATCGAAGACGACGGTAACACCGTACGCATTGCTCTGGCGGGGGACTATCAGCACAGTGCCTCGCCGACGGCTGGCGTTGAACCTAGCGCCGATACCTGGCAACCCTCAGAGGGAGTACTGGACCTGCTCGCCCTCAATCACGGCATTGATCGTCACTTTGTCCTCAGTCAGCTGTCGGACTTTGATCGAGGTGCCGCTGACCGAACCCGCGATAGTCGCTTTCGACAGCATGTACTCGCCATCTGGCGTCGCCAGCAGCAGCAGCACTCAGCCTTTGCGGTAGCAACAGCCCCCGCCTTCGACGTTGATTGGCAGCCCAGTAAAGACGCCATGGAAATCATGACTCGCTCGGGTGTCGACGCAGAGTTCATTGATACCCTGCGACCGGAGTTTATTCTTTACTGGCGCGAAAAAGGTGGGCCTCCCAAAGAAGTCAACAGTCGTTTCATTAGCTTTGTTCGTCAACGCTGGACACGCTTTGCTGGCGGTCTCACCCACAGCACGGAGCCTACCCGGATGGATAAATCCTGGCAGCCCAGCAACGAGGTCTTTGAGATTTTGGACATGGCCGGGATCAGCCGCGATTTTGCTCGACAACGATTGCCAGAATTTGTGCTTTACTGGTGCGACAGTAACGACATGCATACCTCGTGGAACAGTAAGTTCTTACAACACGTCAAACATCAGTGGCGCTGGGAGCAGCGTCATGGAGGCGCAAATGGCGAACAGCAAAGCGGCAGCCGATCTGGCTCAACAGGTCGTACAAGGGACCGGAGTCTCGCAGAAGACCTCAGCGACACCAGCTGGGCAGACTGAGGCCAATGGTGACAATAAAGACGAGTTGATTGAGGCTATCAATCAAGTCTTTGCGCTATTTCGATTAAATTATCACAATCAGTTCTACGCCGCCTATTCGGACGGCGAACAGCTCAACCAGATTAAAAGACTGTGGCTTGAATCTCTCAGTGCTTTTTCCGCGCAGACTATTTTATTGGGTGCTAGGCACGCGATTGAAAATAGTGAGTACTTACCTACGCTCCACCGCATGCTAGAAAGCTGCCAAGAAGGCTTGCGACATCAAGGGCTACCCAGCGCGCGAGACGCTTTTTTTGAAGCCTGCCAACAGCCGTCGCCGAAACACCAGCAGCACTGGACCCATCCAGCAGTGTACTGGGCGGGCCGCGACAGTGGTTGGTATTTCCTAGCGAATAATACTGAGGCCAACACGTGGCCAATTTTCAAGCGCCAGTACGAAGCTTATGTCGCTAAAGTCCTTCGGGGTGATGAGCTGATGATGCCGACACCCGAGGCGTTACCCGATCCTCATACGAGCTCGCCAATGACAACAGCAGAGCGGCAAGCGGCGCTGACGGCATTGAGAGACGATATTGGCCTGTAATCGGACGCCCGGGGCTTGAGATGGAAAACTAGTAGTCTTCGTAACGCCCCGACGCCAGGTTTTCAAACCGCGTATATTCACCCTGAAAGGCTAATCGGCAGGTACCGATAGGGCCATTGCGCTGCTTGCCAATGATAATCTCCGCGGTGCCTTTATCGAGTGAATCCTCGTGATACACCTCATCTCGATAAATAAACATGATGACGTCAGCATCCTGCTCAATGGCACCCGATTCGCGCAAATCTGAGTTGACTGGCCGCTTGTTGGGACGCTGCTCAAGGGAACGATTTAACTGTGACAGAGCCACCATGGGGCAACGAAACTCTTTGGCAATGGCTTTTAGGCTCCGAGAAATTTCCGAAATTTCAGCCGTTCGGCCATCTGTTGACCCAGCAACCCGCATCAACTGCAGGTAGTCGACCATGATCATGCCTAACTCACCCTGCTCCCGGGCGACACGTCGAGCTCGAGAGCGGAGTTCGGTAGGCGTCAGGGACGGCGTATCGTCAATGAAAATACGCGCCTCTTTCAGGATATTCATGGCTTTTGAGAGCTTTGGCCAGTCATCCTGCTCAAGCTTGCCATTTCTCACCCGGCCCTGATCAATTCGGCCGAGGGATGAGAGCATGCGAATAACCAATTGCTCCGCGGGCATTTCCAATGAAAATACCAAAATAGGCTTATCGGTTCCGCCGACGGCATTTTCCACAAGGTTCATGGCAAAACTGGTTTTACCCATGGACGGTCGTCCTGCAACAATGACGAGATCGGCGGGTTGCATTCCCGAGGTCATTTTATCGAGATCAATAAAGCCCGTTGTCAATCCGGTAATATCGCCACCCGAATTAAACAACTCCTCAATACGTTCTAAAGCACCAGACAACAATGGCTCCATACCGCGAGGGCCACCGGTTTTCAAGCCCTCTTCGGAGATCTGCATAATCCGGCGCTCCGCCTCATCGAGGAGCTCCTCAGAGCCACGGCCATCGGGATTAAAGCCGGTATTGGCGATATCCTGTGCGGCCGTAATGAGCTTTCGTAGCACCGCGCGCTCGTGCACCGCGGTGGCATAGGCACGAATATTTGCGGCGGTAGGCGTTTGTTCGGCAAGCTCAGTGAGGTAGGTGTGTCCCCCTGCAGCGTCGAGCTCACCGGTCGCCAACAGGCGATCGGCCACCGTCACCACATCAACAGGTTCACTACGATCAACGAGCATGGCTATTTGACGAAAGATAGCCCGATGTTCAGGTCGGTAAAAATCACTGGCAGTGACCAACTCGGCAATCGCGTCCCAGCCATCCGCAGACAGCAGTAAGCCGCCAATAACAGAGCGTTCAGCCTCAATCGATTGGGGCTGCATTTTGATCCGAGCAATATCTGCATCGAGGGTTTTGTAGGACTCAGCGCCGGCGCTGTAATCGCTCATGAACCTAATCCCGAGTGACCGAGTAAGCAACTAGGATAACTGAGGATGAGACTAGGTGGGAGTAGTAATCTCCTCACCCACTCGCAGAACACGGCAATCGTTACTCTGCGACAACCGCAATAGCAATATTGACTGCTACATCGGCGTGCAGTTGCAGCATAATGTCGTATTCACCCAGCTCGCGAATAACGCCTTCTGGCAGACGAACTTCCGATTTATCAACGGCAACACCGGCTTCAGTAATTGCCCCAGCAATATCGCGAGTACCGACAGAACCAAACAGTTTGCCTTCTTCCCCCGCGGTCGCAGCAATAGCAATTTGCGCTAGCGCCTCAATGTTAGCGCCGCGCTGTTGCGCCACTTCAAAACTCGCGGCAGCGGCGGCCTCAAGCTCTGCGCGACGGGCTTCAAACTTCGCCAAATTTTCACTGCTAGCGGGTACGGCCTTACCCTTAGGCACCAAAAAATTGCGGCCATAGCCGGGTTTCACGGTGACTTTGTCGCCCAAGCTGCCGAGGCTGCCTATGTTTTCAAGGAGAATGACTTCCATCGTTTGCTTTCCTTTTGGCCGGGATTGTCCCGACTCGACCAATGATTACTCAGTGGGGCTAATCCCCATCCGCACCGTACCGATTCTGCCAGCGTGAGCGGAAATCCAACACGGCGTCGATGACCACTATGCCTAACAACGCCAATTTGACTGGATCGAGGACCAGCCATAGTAAATACAATGCACTCAACCAGCCAGACCCCTGACCGGTAACAGCAGCCCGGGCATGTGCCAGCGCGAGCCCACAAAACATCAACGGCACCACCGCTATCGCAGCCCAGCCGCCGTGTGCGGGAAAGGCCAGCCAAAGACCACCAGCCAACATTGCCAGGGCAAAGGTCCATTGGGGGGGCATTCGCAACGCATGAAATTCCCGCCTAAAGCCACCCGGATTGTATAGCGACGCTTGCCAGTAGCGGCCTAGCAACAACGCCAACACCACCATTGCACTGTTGCCGGCAGCCAACATCCCCGCGACCTGCATAACCCCGGGCCGCTGCAAGCTTATTGTGGCTTCACTCTTTGCCTGCAATCCGCTTTCTAATTGGGCAATGACCTCATTAAAAATATCGACCAGCTGCTGCAGAAACTCACCGCTGAGTGACAACAGTATGGCACCACTGGCAAAACCCACGCCGACCGTCGCTGCCACCGCTAGTGGCAAACTTACTGACTCGCGCAGCAATACTGCCAACAAATACGTGCCAGAGAGCAACAATATACTGCCCGAGTCGCCGCTAAACCACAGAGCTAACGCGGCTGGCAACAATGCCCAGAGGGTTAGCCAAGCCCCTTCACTGACCCCTCTACGGAGGGTTATAAGGGCGATAGCAGACGCGCTAATCCAACCAAATAGTAGCGATCCTGAACCCAATACTGCGACCGCCAGCGCCTGCCAGCGACCGCGCATGATAAATTCAGCGAGGCCGCGCATCACTAAGCCTTACTGGTGTGCGTCCGTGTACGGTAGTAAGGCAAGATATCGTGCCCGCTTAATAGCAGTGGCTAGCTGGCGTTGATATTTCGCTTTAGTGCCCGTAATACGGCTAGGAACGATTTTGCCCGTTTCACTGACATACTGCTTCAATGTCTCGAGATCCTTGTAATCGATCTCTTTAACGCCCTCGGCAGTAAAACGGCAGAACTTACGTCGACGGAAAAAACGTGACATAGATTAATCCTCGCTGCTTTCGTTGTTGTCGGTGCTGTCGCCAGCATCATCCAATGTGTCACTGTCGGTTATGGCTTCCTCTGGTGGCGGCCGCGACCCTTCAGGCGCTTGGCGCTCCTGATGTCGCGACTTACGCTCTCGGTCTTCTTTCTCTGCCTTCATAATGAGAGATTCGTCAGTAACGACATCATCGCGACGAATCACCAGATTACGAATGACGGCATCGTTATACCGGAATGTCGTCGTCAGCTCTTCCATCGCTTCGTTAGAGGCTTCGACATTCATAAGAATATAGTGGGCTTTGTGAACTTTATTGATGTGGTAGGCCAACTGACGTCGGCCCCAATCTTCAAGACGATGCACCTGCCCGCCATCTTTGGTGATGACGTTGGTATATCGCTCAATCATACCTGGAACTTGTTCAGACTGGTCGGGATGGACCATGAACACAACTTCGTAGTGTCGCACTCGCGAACTCCTCTCGGGTTAGTGTCGCCCAATAACAACGTATGGTGCGACAAGGAGATGACCCTTTATGGGCCGGCTAGTTATAAAGTGGGCGAAGCTTACAGTCGCATCGCGGGGTTTGCAATGGTGAATTATAGGCTTAAAAACGCGCCTACCAGAGACCATTCAATCACCCGGATTGGCGCTGGCGCAGAATCTCAAACAAACAAACACCCGTTGCCACTGAGACATTTAGACTGGAAACGCTGCCCACCATGGGTAACTTTACCTGATAATCACAGTGCTCTGCGGTCAATCGTCGCATTCCGTCCCCCTCAGCGCCCATGACCAACACCGTTGGCCCGGTCATGTCCAATTCGTAAATCAGCTGGTCGGCGTCTCCTGAGGTGCCAACAATCCAAGCCCCGGCCTGCTGAAGACCTTTTAGGGTCCGAGCCAGATTGGTGACGGCGAGTAGCGGAACGGTTTCGGCGGCCCCTGAGGCCACTTTACTGGCCACTGCGTTAATCTCGGCGCTATTATTTTTAGGAACAATCACCGCTTGAACGCCGGTTGCATCAGCACTGCGCAGGCAGGCGCCTAGATTATGGGGGTCGGTGACGCCATCCAGCACCAGGAGCAGGGTGAATTGACCCTTCGATACCTGCTCCAGCAGCGACGATTCTGTCAACACCTCGCCGCCGCCCTCCGCAGGTCGAACGGTGATAGCCACCCCTTGATGGCGGCCATCAATCTCCCTATCGAGCTGGTATCGCTCCACGCGACTGACAGCCACGCCAGAGGACGCCGCGAGCTGCTCTATACGCTGTGCGCGCTTATCGCGCCGATTGGTAGCCAACCACAAGCTGTTTATGCGCTCAGGGCTTCGCCCAAGCACCCCTTCCACCGCATGGAAGCCATAAATCCACTCGCTCATTTATTACGCCCTCGCCGCCCCTTTTTGGATCGCGAGGCAGGTGCCGAAGACGGTTTCTTGGCGGCTCCTGTTGACCCTGCTCGGTGACGCGCGGGGGATTTTTTACCCTTTAGGTTTTTTTTAGGGTCAGGCAACCCGTCCATCTCTAAATCTATTTTGCGCTCGTCCAAGTCGACCCGGGCCACTTTTACCGTTACCGCGCCACCGAGCTGGAAGACACGACGCGTGTGCTCACCGATCAAGCGCTGCTTGGCCTGATCGAAATGATAGTAATCCCCCGGCAAAGCACTGATATGAACCAAGCCTTCGATATAAAGATCGACCAGTTCAACAAAAATACCGAAGCCGGTGACCGCGGCAATGACACCGCTGTAGACCTCTCCTACCTTGTCACGTAAAAATTCGCACTTAAGCCATGCCTCCACTTCTCGAGTAGCGTCATCTGCGCGGCGCTCAGTCATTGAGCACTGCTCACCCAGCATGGCGATATCGGCCACCGAATAGGGATAAATTTGTTCCTTTTTTAGCACGCCAGCGCCTGCGACTCGCCGCACCTGTGAGCACGGGGTCCGTGAGCGGATGAGATGGCGAATCGCTCTGTGTACTAGCAGGTCGGGATAGCGTCGAATCGGCGAGGTAAAGTGCGCATAGGCAGAGTAATGCAAACCAAAATGCCCGTTGTTAGCGGGCTGGTAGACCGCCTGACTCAGGGAGCGGAGCATCATGGTTTGGATGACCGACGCATCTTCACGCTCGGCAATGGCCGACAATACCCGTTGATAGTCAGCAGGGGTCGGCGCATCGCCGCCAGGCAAATCGAGAGCGAGCTCACCGAGGAAGCCACGTAAGTTCTCGAGCCGCTCGGCGCTCGGACCGTCGTGGACACGAAACAATGCTGCTAATTCCGATGACTCTAAAAAGTGTGCGGTCGCTACATTTGCCGCCAACATGCACTCTTCAATCACTTTGTGGGCATCATTACGATGGACAGGGGTTATCGACTCGATTTTGCGGTCGTCGTTGAAAATAATTCGCGTCTCTACGGTGTCAAAATCGATGGCACCCCGACGATCTCGCGCTGAACGCAATACGCGGTACAGAGCATGCAGCCTTGACAGTTCTGGATAGCGCTCGCTAGGAACATCGTCATGCCAGCCTTCATCCAACACTTCACCCACCTGCGTGTAGGTCAGACGCGCGTGAGAATGAATCACCGCTTCATAGAAAAAACTGTCCACGACCTCGCCTTCAGCACTGATCTTCAGTTCGGCGACCATTGCCAGCCGGTCTACCCGGGGTTTTAGTGAACATAAGCCGTTGGATAACGCTTCAGGAAACATAGGCACTACCCGTTCAGGAAAGTACACCGAATTCCCTCTCAGGGTGGCCTCCTTATCGAGCGCAGACGCGACCGGCACGTAATGAGAGACATCGGCAATAGCGACCCACAAACGAAAGCCCCCGTCAGCCACCTCACAGTAAACCGCATCATCGAAATCTCGTGCATCTTCGCCGTCAATCGTGACAAAGGCTTTGGCGCGTAAATCGACTCGCCCCAACTTATCCTCTTCAGAAGGCTCATCGCCCAGCCGTCCCGCTTCATCGAGTACCGCATCAGGCCAATCATTGGGGATTTGATGCGCCTTTATGGCAATATCAATCTCTAATCCTGGATCCAGGTGGTCACCCAAAATAGCAATGACCTCGCCCTTAGCACCCAGAATTTGCGAGGGATAGTCGGTGATGCGCACCGACACCATCTGGCCGGGTACAGCACCGTTTTTTTGAGGGGGTGGCACGAGAATTCGCTGACTGATGCGCGTGTTGTAGGGGTTGAGATAGCCAATGCCACCCTCCTCCATATAACGGCCCGGGAGCTCATCGACGGCGTGCTTTAGTACCTCAACAATCTTGCCCTCAGAACGACCACGCGGGTCAACACCGGACACCGCGACAAGGACCTCATCACCATCAAATACCCTCTGCATTTCCTTATTGGAGAGGAAGAAATCATCGCCCTCTTCCATTGGTCGAGCAAATCCATAGCCGTCACGGTGGCCAATAACGCGACAGCGTTTTAACTCCAGCTTATCCACCAAACCAAGACGACCTCGGCGATCGATGTGGATTTGGCCGTCACGCTGCATGGCATTAACGCGGCGACGCAGGGCCTCAAGATTGTCGTCGCTGGTCAAGTTTAATGCCGCTGCCAACACGGGAAACTTCATAACAGTGCCGCCCTTGTTGAGTACAGCGAGAATCACTTCGCGACTGGCAATAGGGTTCTCGTATTTACCGGCCTCGCGCTGGGCATGAGGGTCGGCGGGGGCTCCGCGACGCGGCTTATCTTTACTCGATGTCAAAATAGTCTCTAACTGGCTGGACACGTGGTCGCTCAGTATACGCGCACATGACTTTTTGCGTATGGGACAATCTACGGGATTATTGAAAGACGAGAAAAACCCCTGATTTTACCCGCCGATGCTGACAAAGCCGCTTTACAGCGCCTGTAACCGTTGACAAGCCACGCCTTGCGGATTTACGCTGCACGCCGCTTGGCCGCTAAACGCGGGGCCTCACAGGCAGTGACAAATTCCCAGTCACCCACGGACAGGCAGGGTGTTATCGCTTTATTAAGCGCCCACACGCTGAGTATTCCACCGACAATGCCCAGGTGGTGAAATTGGTAGACACGCCAGCTTCAGGTGCTGGTGGCCGCAAGGCCGTGGAGGTTCAAGTCCTCTTCTGGGCACCATCCATACAACGCCAAATAAATATAAGCCTTTGATTTAAAACAATATTCTTAGCATTTCCCAAGAGCACATACCGATCTCAGAGATAGTGTAAGGACAGTTTTAATGGAATGACCCTGCTAATCTAGAAGTCATGACATTGAAAATCAAGCATCTGAAAGCTAAAGAAAACAGTGATTGACTGGCCTATCAAAGGTGGCTTCCAGTCGCCCTACGAGCCAGGGCCAAACAGCTAGACATATCCAGTACATACCTCGTACCACTCAAGCTCACCAAAGCCGCTCCAGTATCCCAGATCACCAAAGCCATTGACGACTGCAATCAGCGTTTTGAAGACCTGTGTAGGTTCATCCGTAGCAGCGATGCGCGTGACGTTAGCGAGGCCGTGGCTGGCAAAGCTGCCAAAGGACTTCTTGAGGCGCGTGGCATTGCCCAAGGTAGCCTAGCCGACGTTGACGTTATGAATCCTGAGTTCGACGCAATGCTAGATGACGCTCTAGGCATCCATCAGAATCAACACCATCCTGGCTGGGAAAGGAACTACCCTGAAGCCAAGAAGATGCCTGAATCTATTTTGGAAGCAGGGGTTCAACACCGCGATCAGGATTTCAGATCAATAGCAGGGAGATTCGACAGGTCAGCAGGTCCAGTCAACACAATCAGCGAGGGCGTCTACTCTCAATCCGCGGTTAATATTTCCTAGACTTATATGATAATGTGTGTGAAATGCTGGAGAAAACGATAAAGTGTGCGATGCAAATGAAGGCTCAGGTGGACAACCCGTGGTTTGGGCAGGATGACCTGCCAGATAGCAATGATTGCTGAGAGTAGGAGAATGGGATCCGGCGCATTTTCGTGCCGCCGTCTGAACCCGGTTTCTGTATGGGCATCGGCTCTGTTGCTCATGCAAAGCACCGTGCTTGCTGCCGACTTCGATCCCTCAGTGATGACGTTGAGTGCAGCGACGCTAGTGGCAAATCAACCTTTGCAAGGCGAGCATTATCGGATCGCCGATCAGGTAATCAATCGTGGCTTCATGAATCACTACACAGTCAGCTCGGATTTTGGTGAATTTAGCGCTGATAGTGACCAACGTTTACGTGCGCTACTACATGAATTGAAGGCAATTGACAAATTGCGTGGTTTACAAAAAACCGATGTGTTCGGTGAGGCCGTGGTTAGTGCAGCGCAAAAGCCGATTCAAACGGTACAGAAAATAGCCGAACAACCGGTTGATACGTTAAAAGGCGTCCCGCAGGGCGTTGGGCGCTTGTTTAAGCGCACTGCACGGCAGATTTCAGACGCCACCAAGGAAGCAAAACGACTTAACGACGAACGTAAAGAAAAATCTGCACAGCAGGATGGCGAGAGCGAGTCTGACCCGGTATCCGGTACCGAGATTGTTGAGCAGGGCGCCGAGGCCGGCATCGAGTGGGGCAAGAGCCAGTTGGGGCAGAACAAGTCGATTCGAACGTTAGCCAAGCAACTGGGAGTTGACCCGTATTCACCTAATAAAGTGCTACAGAATGAGTTATCCGAAGTTGCTTGGGTGATGACCGCAGGTAGCTTTGGTGCCGGTCAAGTGGTGCCGGGCCTGCCGTCAGGCATAGATACCTTGAGCGATGTGAATGATCTGGTTTGGGATACTCATCCGGTAGATCTGCAGTTGCGCAATGAGAAGTCGCTGGCCGAGATGGGCGTATCGGAAGACGAGGTAAAGCGTTTTTTTTCCAATAAGCATTACAGTCCCAGCTTGCAGACCATGGTCGTCAGCGCGCTGGAGAAGCTCGATAGAGTGCGCGGCCGCGCCGTGTTGGTCGACGCTGCGGTCGCTGCCGAGAGTCGCTCCGAGGCGCTTGCTTTTGCTGAGATTGCCGAGTCCTTTGCTGACTATCATTCAAGGCAGCAACCCGCAGCCAGCATAGCGGGTAGTGCAATCTGGCCGTTACTGGAAACGCGCAGCGGAACCTATGTTTTCTTCGCGCCGGTAGACTATCTCGGCTGGACCAGTAGTGTCAGTGCATCGGCAACCAGCCTGACAGAGGATTTACGCAAACGCGCGCCGGGACATAAGCTTGAACTCAGAGTTCAGGGCGGCATGTCCAGTCTGGCACGACGTCAATTGGAGTCGCTGGGCTGGGTGTGTGTTGCCAGCACCGGTCGTAGCAAACAATAAGCCTGCTTATGGCGGTGCTATGAGGAGTCTGATGAACAAGAAAATGGGTGTATCGAATGCTTTGCTGCTGGGCTTTGCCATGGCGTTTTCTGCCAACGTCAGTGCCGCTGGGTGGCAGTGGAAGGTGACCCCCTATTTATGGGCGCCAGACTCTACGCTGGATGCGAGCGTTAATGATCAGGTGGTTCTGAATGCGGAGGTAGAGTTTGCCGATTTGCTGGATGATCTGGACGGTGCGCTTATGCTGCACGTTGAGGGACGAGCCGAAAAAATGGGTGTGTTTGCTGATGTGATCATCACTGATCTCGGTGATGAGGCACGAAACTACTCTGTGCTTGGTCGACAAATTCGGGCGAAGGCCGATCCCGAGCTGGTGTTGGCAGACCTGGGCGGCACATATTACCCGAATGGGACTGATTCCGGATTTGGATTCCACTATGGGATTCGTTTAATCGACTTTGATCAGACAATCGATCTCCGTGAGATCGGTCGCCTGCAGCTTGATCGACGGGTTATTGATGCCAGCGAAACCTATCTGGATGGATTGCTGGGTGTGCGCTTCAATAGAGAAATTTCCGAAAAGTGGAACTTGGTATTAACTGCTGATGCGTCAGCAGGTGATACCGACGGCAGTTGGGGCGCGCAAGCGGTGCTTGGCTATCGTCTTGGTGGTGATGACGGCAATCATATTCGACTGGGCTATCGGCATTTTGAGCTTGATCTGGGCTCCGGTGTCGAACGTGGCTCGGTAGAAAGTAAAATTACCATGAGCGGTCCGATGCTGGGTTACACCTTCTCTTTTTGAGGGGTCTGATGGGGTCATCTCCATGAATTCGGTATTGAAGTTCCTACTGCTGGTCATCGGGCTCAGCACAGCAAGCTTGTATGCGGCTGAGCAACAGCAAGTGGTCGGAGCACCCAGTTAACCCAGGACCCTGCAATTTGAACAGGGCTGCATTGAGATTCAGATGCCACAACTGGAAGACTGGCAGGACTATGAGGTCGTTACTGCACGCGTCGTTATCAAGGTCATACCGAGCGACAGTGATCGGAGTTGGATCGGTTCGGCCAAATTCACTGCCAAGAGCGATGTTGATTTCACTGCGCGGCTGGTTGTGGTTCACGACATCAAGGTCGTTGAGAGCTGTTTTCAGGATGATCTGGAGCCCCCCGCGAAAGTGCTCGAATTAGAGAGACAGTTGCTCCCAGCGGTCAGGCGGATCGAGCAGCAGCTTTCATCGGTAGCGCCTGCCAACTACACAACGTGGGCTGATGCCCGTTACGCTAAATTAGGGATTTTGCGCGACATATCCAAAGCTCACATTCAAGCGCTGCAGCAGTTGGCATCGACCTGTCCCGGTGGTTTGCTTGGTACGGCTTCGCAGAGCTGAGGTCTCTGCTACACTCTGCCCATATCCGAAGGAGAAACATCATGCTCAGAAGCCTTAACCTGTCGTTCGCTGCACTGATCCTTATGCTGCTTGCCGCCTGCGCAACACCACCCCCAAAACCGTCCGTTGATTACGATGTTGAACATGATTTCTCCGGGGACACCAAGATCGGCTTTTACGCCCTCAGTGGGAGCGTAACGGGCAATAACCCGATGCAACTTACTGACTTCCAGAAGGACCGCATCAAAGAGGCACTGGGGACTGCACTGGACGGAAAAGGCTACACACTGGTCGACAGCGCACGGGATGCCGACCTTTTGGTCAGCTGGCATTTGAACACCGTAGAAAAGCAGGTCGTGAGAACGACGAGCTCGCCCAACTACGGCATGAGCATGGGATACAGTCGCTACAATCGTTACGCCATGTACAACTGCTACAACTGCATGAACACCACCGATGTTCAAGTCACTGACTATACGCAGGGAACGTTCATTGTCGACATGGTTGATCCCGCGAAAAATCGCTCCGTATGGCGCAGTGTGACCCAGTCCAAAATGAAAGGTGAGATGCTTAAAGATCAGGCAACCATCGACAGTGCTGCCCGCCTTGTTCTCAAGGATTTCCCACCCGGCGCCGTGAAAACCGCACCGTAACGGGAGCGAACAGGCGCTCCCGATGGGTGCGTCAGTTCAACCAGAGACAGCAGCGTTTCCGCTTTTTTAACGACAGCAGCTGGCACTGGGCGGGTCCGAGCCCGCTCATCCAATAGCGCAGGTACCTCCATCAGAAAGATAAGCGTGAGCGTCTGTGCCGGTACATTTCCCGCCCGGCCGTAGCAGTTCCCCGACTTTCACTGAGCGCCACGGGCAAGGTGGTCTACACGCTGAAGACACCGCACCGAGATGGAACGACACAGGTGGCCTTCGAACCGGTGGATTTCGTTGCCCGTCTGGCTGCCCTGGTACCCAAACCCCGCGTCAACCACACTCGTTACCACGGTGTCCTGGCGCCGAACCACCGCTGTCGTGGGCTGATCACACCAGGCAGGCGCGGGAAAGGCATCAAGCCTATCGCCAACGCAGAAGTCCGCACGGCCGCCGAGCGCCAGGGCCTGCCCCGCTTTATCGGGTATGACCTGGGCTCAGCGACTCAAGCGAGTTTTCAACATAGACATCGAACTCTGCAGCCGCTGCGGGGGGACTGTGAAGGTCACCGCCTGTATCGAGGACCAAGACGTCATCGATAGAATTCTAGCTCATCTTGAGAGAAAGGAGCGGAACACCCCCGCCCTGACACACCTAGCACCACCGACCAGAGCACCGCCTAAGACAAGGTGAATTGAGAAGGTGAGACCGCGCAGCGGTCGAGAAGCTGGCCTGGGCTATGCAAAGCATCAAGAGAGGGTGCCCTGGGGTACTTTGGCTCTTTTCGCTGGGAAGGATTCCAGCACAACAGCACTCCACCATCAAGGAAGCCAGTGAAAACCGCACGCCATGAACTGCCGCGTGCACCCGTTCAGGAATGAACGGATTTGAATGACATGTTCAACACCGCGATCAGGATTTCGGGTCAATAGCAGGGAGATTCGACAGGTCAGCAGGTCCAGTCAACACAATCAGCGAGGGCGTCTACTCTCAATCCGCGATTAATATTTCCTATATTTGCGCCCATAGGTCTATCAGGAT
>DGPA01000034.1:7169-22359 GCA_002389505.1 Halieaceae bacterium UBA4452 | reverse complement strand
TGGGCGCAAATGGACCTCGCCGTTAATGTATTGTCAATCGCAATGGGACTGTTTGCTACTGGCCGCATTATTGGGAGATTTGGGATGCCGTTGGCCATTGCACTTCTCCCTATACTGATTTGTGCCGGCCTTATTATCGTGGCAGTGTCCCCATTTCTTGGCGCTGTTGTGGCCTTGCAGATTATTCGGCGCGCCGGAAACTATGGGCTGACTAAGCCGGCTCGTGAAGTACTTTTTACCAGGGTCGATAGAGAGGCCCGCTTCAAAGCCAAGCCTGTTATTGACATTGTCGCCTATCGTGGTGGTGATATGTTAATGGCGTGGTTATTTACCGGCTTGACTCAAGGGTTAGGTCTGGGTCTTGCCGCCGTTGCCGTCGTGGGAGCCGGTATAGCGGCACTGTGGTCAATGGTGGGAATCTACCTTGGACGATGGTTTGAGCGGGGTGAGGCCTAGGTAGGTGATGGACCCATGCGAGAGGAGGAATCCACCGTGTCATTTAACGGCGGGAAAGCCAAACAATGTAAAACACCCAATGGACTAACACTATGAAGTATTTTTCAATAATGATAACGCTGGCGATGGGTTTGGGTTCTGCGGCCTCATCTTATGCAGATGGCCATAGCGACCCTAGCGGCGCTGCTTCAGGCATGCTGAAATACACCGAGTTCAACCAGATAGGCAACCCGGCTGACGTACTTTACGTTAAGGAAGAAGCACCTCAAGTGCTAAAAAGCGGCGAAGTCAGAGTCAGCGTTTTAGCGGCCCCGATTAACCCGTCAAATCTGTTACAGATTGCCGGTCAATACGGAGTAGAAGCGGTTTTACCTGCCAAGCCGGGTAGTGAAGGGGTAGGTCGTGTTGTCGAAGTAACGGCTGAGACGAGCTATTTACAGGTTGGTCAGTTAGTTCTTATTTTAGGCGGGGGCACCTGGAGGGATGAGGTCGTGGCCCAGGAAGCAGGGTTTCTTCCTCTACCCAATATGGATGGCTTAGGGCCTGAGGTCATTGAGCAGCTGGGTATGTCAGCGGTTAATCCGATCACTGCACTGCTAATGCTGACGACCTTTGTGGATCTTGATGAGGGTCAGTGGATTGTGCAAAGCGCTGCAAACTCGGCTGTTGGTGGTTATGTCATTCAGCTCGCTAAGCAACGCGGCATCAAAACGGTGAATGTGGTTCGCCGTGAGGGACTCGCCGAAGAGCTAATGGCCAAGGGCGCCGATGTTGTATTAATTGACGGTCCAGATTTAGCCGAGCAGATTACTCGAGCCACTGGCAACGAGCCTGTTGCCCTGGCTCTCGACGCTGTAGGAGGTGACACTTACACCAGACTCACCAATAGTTTAGGTTACGGTGGAACCATAGTGGCTTATGGAATGCTTTCGGGAAAGCCAGCGACATTAAATACCGGAATGACCATTTTTAAGGATATCCGCAATCGTGGTTTTTGGCTCCAAAAATGGTATGAGACTGCAACGTTAGAAGAAAAGCAGGCAGTGTTTGGAAAAATCATTCCTCTTATTGCAGCGGGTGTTCTAAAGGCCGATATTGACTCGCGCTTCGCCGTTGGTGACATCAAAGCGGCGGTTACACGCGCGGCGCAGGGCGGCAGAAACGGCAAGGTGCTCATAGTGCCAAACCTTGAGTCACTAAGGCCCCATACTCAGTAGGTATGGTTGTTAACCCGGCTATGCCCGCTGGTGATAAAGCCTAAGGCGATTGGCTGCCCGCTAACAGCGCATTAACTTCTGCGCAGGCTCGCCAGGCAGCCTGCGACGATCAATCCGGTGCCTAGCAGGGTTTGTACCGTAAGACCTTCGGCAAAAAACCACCAACCCAATAGTGCGGCCCAAATAAAAGCAGTGTATTCAATGGATATCAGCTTCTGTGCTTCGGCGCGCCGGTACGCCATTGTCATCAATGCCAGGGACCCCACAGAAAAAGCCGCCGCCAAGGCTGCACTGCCCCATTGCGTGGCATTGGCAGGTAGAGAGACAAAGAAAGGCGCCCCGAGTAGTAGTATCGCGAACACCATAATATTTTGGTAGAAGATGATTTCCATGGGCCGAGCCATCAGCGCATGTTTTCTTTGTAGAACGAGATAAAGACTGTATAGCACCGCAGATAAAATAATCGCTGACAAGCCCAGGATATCGCCGCCTGCATCGAGGCTCAGCAACTCGCCACCCACCACTACAGCGACCCCCATAAATCCCAAGCCTGCCGCTATTTTGGCCTTGCTATGGACACGCTCCCCTAGCAGGGGCGCTGCTAGGAAAAGGGCGACGATGGGCGCGATAAAAAACAGACCAATGGCTTGGGCCAGCGGAATGCGCGTGAGACTGAAAAACAACAGATAGGTCATTAGGGTAGTGACTGTTGCTCGCAGCATATGAATTTTTAGGTCCTGCCCGGAAATAGGCCTCACCCGGCTTGGAGAAAACAGCAGTACAGCGAACAGTACGCCAAATGCCATACGCCAAAACATGGCGCTGTAGGTGCCCATGGCCAACGCTTGCGCTTTCATCAAAGCATCCAGCAGTGAAAAAAGTAGCACGCCAAGAGCCGCAAGCAGAACTGGAAAACGGGTGCTCTGTTTCATGGTCTGGCTGATTCCAAAGCGGATGTGCTGACGGTTTGGCAGACGGGGCCTATGTGCGCACAGTGGGCCACACTCACCGACTCCCGTCTGTAAGATACGACCCACGATTGTCACGCTAACGCGAGGTCAATCTATAAATACCCGCGAATATGGTGGGCCCAGTAGGACTTGAACCTACGACCCATCGATTATGAGGATGGGGGCGAGGCAAAACAAGGCCCTCTAAGACCAAGAAACGTAAGCGCTTTTTCTGGCTACCTCGCTCCAGATCACCGACACCGAGCGAGGAGAGAGCACAATTGATGTGCAGGGCCGCCCAGGTAATCACGATTCCGGGCAGAAATACGACAAAATGGCGAACCTTTTCGGTTCAGCAACGAGATCACAGGAGAACATTTTCTTATAACATCCCCTAGTACCTCTTATACTTTACCTTGTCATTTATCAGACCACATCGCCAGTTCATTTCCTGCTGGATCAATGAAATGAAATCGTCGGCCACCCGGGAAAGAAAAAATCTCTTTGGCGATTTTACCGCCTGCCTCGACCACTTGATCTTGCATACTTTCAAGTCGATCACAATACAAAATCACTAGCGCACCATTCACGATGCGTTCGTCTGACTTTTCAAAACCGCCGACAAGTCCGCTGTCCGAAAATGAGACGTAGGTGGGGCCATAGTCTGTAAAATGCCATCCAAAGGCTTGGTGGTAAAATCGTTTTATTTCACCAAGGTCATTGGCTTTAAACTCTACGTAATTGATGTGTTTGTTTGTCATATGTTGAACGTTCTGTTTGAAAACCTCATTGAACCATATAAAACGCACAAGCGCGGACAAGCATTGTCCCGGCGATAGCACTGTGAGCCAAACGTGACATAGAGTGAAAGCGGGTATGTCCTGCGGCTTGGAGGTACCGTTGGATGTTTGCGGGTATGCTTTCATCACTTGCGTCTAATTCATCGTGATGAGTATAGACCGTTGATTAGAGATAGAGTGTTCAGAAAATAGAGAGTGAATATGCTGTTGTCTGCCTATGGGACCGGGTTTGCCCTTGGTTTATCATTGATCCTCGCAATTGGTGCCCAGAATGCCTTTGTTTTGAGGCAGGGCCTGCTTCGCCAGCATGTGCTTCTTGTGGTGTTGTTCTGCGCCAGTGCCGACATGATCTTAATCTTGGCTGGTGTCGCAGGATTGTCGCTGTTGATCGCGGACGCGGTCAGCCAATACCTCTCTGTGCTCTTCGGGCTGGCGGCTCTGTGGCTTGCCGGTTACGGGGTGATGCGGCTTAGCAGTGCTATCCGCGCCAGCGGTGCGATCAACACGGATGCGCCAGCGGTCAGCACTGTCACGGCGGTGCTGACGACAGCGGCGATGCTGACCTTTGGCAATCCACATGTTTATCTTGACACCGTTGTGCTGATCGGCGCGGTGTCCCTGTCGTTTCACGGCCTGTCAAAATGGGCCTATGGCGCCGGTGCGGCCACGGCAAGCTTCGCGTTCTTTTTCTTGCTCGGGTACGGGGCAAGCTTGCTGGCCCCAATCATGCAGCGGCCAAATGCCTGGCGTGTTCTGGATACGCTGATTGCGCTGGTGATGTTTGCGCTGGCGCTTGGAATGGCCGAGGCTGGCGGCTGGCTTGGCGGATAAACGATTGTTGAACGCATAGTTTTAGTCATCTTCGGGTGGCGGCGAATAATCTTTCCGAGACCACTGCTGTGAATGACCAGATCATGCTCGGCTTGGCTTCTGCAGGTAGGGCATCGGGGGCATTGGAAGAACAGGCGGCGGTCTTTCACCTCCTCGCTTCCGATGACGCAAAACGTGCAGTGGCTGAAATCTGTCGTGTGGCGACCGCTCTGGGCCGCCATGCCGAAGCCGACGAGCAGGCCGCGCTATTCCACTGTCTAGCCGCTGATGAGAGCTGCTACATTACTGGGCAGGCGCTGATCGTGGATGGAGGTTGTAGCCTCGGGCACACACCGTTAATGGAACAACAGATCTGGGGAGCCCACTTGATGGCCTTGGACTATGCCACCGCTCGAAGGCTCGCCGACGCCTGTCTTGCCCGGGTTCTAAAACGCTACACATCCCCATTAGAACAGCAATCGCACGCTGCCAGTCGTTGCGCTACTGTTTATCTGCTCGCTAGTGGGTGAGGTTATTAGTATGGCCCCGGGGGCGGGCGGCAGTTTACACTAACGCGCTCTGCAAGAGTGGCACCTCACTAAGTGCGGCAACTGCCTGCGCAGTATCGTCCTGCCATTCAACGCCACTGAGCGTCGTCGGTGCAGACCAGAAATAGACCAGCGCCGATAGGCCCAGCCAAGCTGTGAACATGAGTAAATAAGGCCAGCGGTATAGCCAAAGTCTGGCCGCCAGCAAAGTCGTAGCCGCGGTTCCAGCCAGCGCAATCAAGACCGACAGTGCCGCAAATGTGCCGGCCCCGGTGAGCGCCGTCTGGATTGCAACGCTGGCCCACTGTGCAGGTAGCAGCGCTAGAAACCATTCCGGCAGCGCGCCAGGAAAAACCGAGGCTAGGAGCAAAACAGATGCCTCACCCGCGACGACAAATGACGCCATCAACCATCCTCTGCTAGATAAAGTTTTTGCAAACAGAGCGCCTCGTGCGGCGAAACTACCGCTGGCGATGACCATGGCCAATGCGGTTGACATAGGCTGCGCCAGTGCTGGCATGCCCAGCGTGAGTGCCAACGCAAGTAAACACGCTGCATTGAGCAATGCCAAAACACCGCCGATCCAGAAGTGCCCAGCTGTTGCAGCTGCAATGATACCGACGCCCATTAGACCTAAGGTGAAGATTGGGCCGCTTGCCAAAGCCAGAGGCGAGGATACTACCAAAAGCACCAGCATAAACAGAACCGGGACTGCAACGCCGGCCAGTGCGGTGGTGCACCAGGCTAAGGTTGGCCAAGTATGAGCATTGGGGGATGTCAAAAGCCTCATGGCAAAGATCCTGACGTAAACGCCTGGTAATGTCGACCGATTCATATCAACCTCGGCGATCACCACGCTATAGGGCACCGGCAAGTGAAGTCGGGCGGGTGGGTAAAATTGCTGAATGAACACATACCATCGACACTGATTGCCGTCGGACACTATCAGCTACGCCGTCTGGCTCTATGATCGTTTCAATTTGAGCTCAGTGTTATCACAATCTGAGCACAAGTGCCTTTGAAGAATGGAGCAGTGCCGTTGTTTGAGCCGCTTCGGTGGGATTTCCCTCGCTTCAAAAAGTTAGCTTGATCAGTATCCTCATAATGGATTGAGACGTGCGGTTGTTAGGCGGGGATAACCTCATTTGTCTATTCGTTGTGTTGGCTGTAGGTTGTGGTTGCTGAGCCTGTAAAGTGCCACTGCGGCGATTGCACCCAATACACCCATACCTGATACACCCCAGTAATACATATCGTAACCTAATCTGCCCGGAAACCATTCGAGTAGACGCGCACTGACCAAAGGCTGATAAAAATCTGGGCTATAGCCCAAGAAAGACAGCAACCCTAACGCGAGGCCCTTAGTCCTGTCTTCGATGTCGCAGCTCTCTAGTAACGCCCAGTAAATGCCACGTACACCATAGGTCAGGAGACCAACGCCGAGTACCACACTCAGTAAAACGGCGGAGGATGTACCGATCGGTAGCAGTGACATAAACAAAAGTGCGGCAGCCGAGCATAGTAATAGTGCCGCAATGACCAATTCACGGGCAAATATATCGCCAATATAACCGGCGAGTGTCGCGCCAATTGGACGCATCCAAAGTTTTGCGACGGTTATCGTACCTACGGCAACAGCGGTTAATCCAAAGTAAGTCTGTAGATACGCAGAAATACTGTAGGTTGCCCAAAACAGCTGATAGCCGGTGAGAATACAAAAGCTAGATAGCCAGACTTCAGGTTTACTGGCTAGGGTCTTCAGATCGTGCAATGTGCTGTTTTGATGCACCATGTCTTCGGGTAATTCATCTTGGCTGGTTCGCGTGTCGTTGATAAAGAGCAAAACTGCGGGTGCGAGTGAGAGGGTAAAAATAATATACATCCAAATAACTTTTTTAAGCGCCAGCTCATTCGACTGTCCGAGCGACTCTATCGCCCAGGCAAACAGTGCGACTGCAATGGTGGCGAGCAGCGCCTCCACTAAGCCGCGACCACCGTCGAGCAAACCAAAAAAACGACCTTGCTCGTTGGGCTTTGCCATCAATGCAACGGCTTTGAGCATAGCGGCCCAAAATGTGAGTCCGGTTGATATACCCCAGCCCATAAAAATAAGTTTGACTGCCCATAGGTCTGGAAAGCTGACGTACCAAATGCCGAGCAAGCTGGTGACGACCAGCGAGAATGCCATGAGTAAACGCGGCGTAACACGATCGGCGAGCCAGCCGCTGGGTAGGTAGGTGAGTACAAAAATGAACCCCAATATGGCATAGCAATCGCGCAGATCAGACCCAGTAATACCCAATGCCTCGACCAGCGTTACCTCGAAGTTCTGTCGCAGGTAGACCAGCGGGAAGATCGAGCCAGCAGCTAGAATGATGAAGGAAAGCTGTGCGTACCTGCTTAAGGTGGGATTGAGGTTCAATATTGGCATTATGGGCTCTTTATATTGCTGTCTAGAGGAGGCAGGTCATAATGGAACCACCGTTAGTCTCACGGGTCATACTATGGGGCCTGCCATCTGATTAATCGGATAGCGGAGAGCGAGATGGCCAACTTTAAGAGACTAAACTGATTTACAAGAACTCCCAAGCATTTCCTGTGATAAAACATATGGGAAGCAGATTGCGGCAGGTGATTCGGATTGCCGGCGCGTCCAGTGGGATGGGTGAAGCTGTAGCGGTAAATTATGCACATCGTGGTCAGGTGCGATTAATCTTGATCTCCCGCCGTGTTAACGAATTGGAGTGGGTAAAACCGTGTTGTATGGAGATGGGCTAGATGCGTCTGATATTTTCGTTTTCCCTCTGGACGTTGATGATTGTGCTCAGCAAATTGTTGAAGGGTTGAATAGTAAAGCCCGCGAAACTGCTGTAAGTGAGCCTAAAGAGATGGTGAAATGACATTTCAAACGAGAAGATCCAGAGAGTTGTTTTGATCGACTCGACTCGAGTCGGTGGCGAGTATGCTGCGTGCAGAAGGTAGGTACTAAGATGGTTAAAGGATGACTGTAATGCAACGCTTATTGTATGCGATCGTTGGTTTAACGCTCGCCCTGCCACTGTCAATCATGGTGAGCTTTGCTGAGATGGTGGAGCAGCCATTGACACTTAAAGAGGCGAGTAGTTTGGCGCTGTCAGCGGACCCCTGGTTGTCTGGCAGCGTTTACCGAGAGCAGGCACTCAGTGATGAGGCGGTAGCCGTCGGCACTTTGCCCGACCCAAAGATTAATCTTGCGGCAGCCAACTTTCCCACTGACGGCTTTGATATTAACCAAGAGCCGATGACACAACTGCTCGTTGGCGTGACGCAGATGTTTCCCCGAGGTGATACCCGCGCCTTATCTGGAAAGCAGAAATTGCAGCTAGCGGCGCAAGAGCCCCTGCTACGACTAGATCGGCAGGCAACCGCCCGTGCGCGCGTTGAGCAATTTTGGTTGAGTGCCTATGAGGCACAAGAGACGATTCGCTTAATTGATAGTGAGCGTACATTGTTTGATCAGCTGGTTGACGCCGCAAGAGCACGTTACGTATCGGCGATCGGACACACCCAGCAACAAGACTTAATTCGCGCGCAAGTCGAGCTGACGCGTCTTGATGATCGGTTGACGCGTCTAGTTCAACAGCGTCAACAGGCTCAGCGAAGATTGTCCGAATGGATTGGGGTTCGTGCACTGGCAGAGCTAGCCGTTGAGCTACCCGATAATTCGATGCGCCTGTCCGAATCGCAATTGCTACTTTTGGCATCGGACGCACAAGCTACTTTCGAAGCCGTTGCTGCGCATCCTCAGCTGCAAGTCATTGATCAACGACTTGCGGCGCTCGATACCAGCGTTGCGATAGCAGAACAAAAATACCTGCCAGAGTGGGGTCTGACGGCGCAGTATGGTTATCGCGATGCTGATCAACTCGGCCGTGACCGAGCAGATCTCTTTTCTATCGGTGTCAGCTTTGACGTACCGATGTTTACGACTAATCGGCAAGACAAGGAAGTGTCAGCGGCGTCGGCAAGAGTCGCTGCGTTGAAAACGGATAAGCAGCTAAAGATTCGGACATTAGTTGCCGACTTTCAGGAAGCTGCGGTGTCACTGACCCGACTCAATGAGCGGGCAGTGCTCTTCGACATTACACTGCTGCCACAGATGTCTGCGCAGTCGGATTCGAGTCTTGCGGCCTACAACAACGACACTGGCAATTTTTCTGATGCGGTCACGGCGCGTATTGCAGAGTTGAACGCTAAAATTGAGCGGCTAGGTATTGCCGTTGCGCAGCAAAAAAGCGCGTCAAAAATCAACTATTTACTGGCCGATAGCAGCCAGGTGAGCATCGCAGCTGAAGCTCTTTAATGTCGGAGAGAAACATGAAACCAACGATAAAGACAACCTTGATTGCACTGTTCGTGGGGCTGGCTTGCCTCGCCATCATCGGGTACTTTAGCGCCGATAATTCAGCAACTGCCACGAAAGAATCCGCGGCTACTAAGCCAATCTATTGGGTCGCGCCGATGGATCCTAATTATCGTCGCGATCAGCCCGGAAAATCACCGATGGGTATGGACCTAGTCCCCGTCTTTTCGACCACCAATTCGGCGACAAAAGGCATGGTACGTATTGACCCCGCGGTGGTGAATAACCTTGGAGTACGTACTGCGTTAGTTCGTACCGACATATTACCGTCACGTATAGAAACGGTGGGCTATGTTCGGTTTGATGAAGATCAGTTCAGTCATATTCACCCCCGAGTAGAGGGCTGGATTGAACAGCTTTTTGTCACCGCAGCTGGTGACCCGGTTGTCGTGGGTGAGCCGCTTTATGCGCTGTATTCCCCGACCTTGGTCAATGCTCAAGAAGAATTTTTGCTGGCGTTAACGCGCCAGAATGCGGTGCTTATTGATGCTGCGCGCGAGCGCTTGCTCAGTTTGCAAGTGCCTGCGGGCGCGATTGATCGAATCGAATCAGCGCGAGAGATTTCCCGAACCATCATTGTGGATGCCCCTAGATCTGGTGTAGTCAATGAGTTATCGATCAGAGAGGGCATGTATGTTAAACCCGGAATGGCGTTGATGAGTATTGCGAATTGGGATCAGGTGTGGGTTATTGGCGAGATATTTGAACCTCAAGCGGCCAAAGTACAGCAGGGTGATACGGTGACCATGCACCTTGATTTTTTGCCCGATCGTCGTTGGCAGGGTCAGGTAGACTATGTTTACCCAGTCATGAACGTAGTAGCTAGAACATTGCGGGTACGCGTTAAAATTGATAACAAGGACTTAGCGCTCCGGCCGGGAATGTTTGCAAATCTATCGATTACTACTGCTGAGCAACAGCCCACGCTAGTCATTCCTCGAGAGGCGTTGATTCGCACTGGACGTCAAGACAGGGTGGTATTAGCGCTTGAAGAGGGCCAGTTTAAATCGGTGGCCGTGCGGGTAGGTGCGATAGCAGGCCAGCAGGTAGAAATTCTCGCGGGCTTAGCCGAGGGCGATCACATTGTCACATCAGCGCAGTTTTTAATCGACTCTGAATCGAGTAAGACTTCCGATTTTAAGCGCTTAGAGACTCCCGCGGCACTTATGTCTGCCGGCGCAATGTCAAAGATTGCTAAAAACACCTATGAACACCGCACTATGACTGCTGGCATGCACGGTCAAACGATCGTGAAGCCCGAGGTTGCGGCCCCAGAGCTTAGTGACGCGCCAGCTGAGGTTGACCACCAGAGTATGGATCACTCAAATCATCATCAGTCTCCATCACGGCCGGACAGTCAACGGTGATAGAGACGGTTATTCGCTGGTCGATTGCGAATCGTGGGTTAGTGCTGTTCGCCGCACTCGTGTTAGTGGGCGCCGGTCTGTGGTCGCTAAAAAACACGCCGGTTGATGCGATTCCAGATATATCCGATGTGCAGGTGATCATTCAAACGAATTACCCGGGTCAAGCACCTCAGGTCGTGGAAGACCAGATCACATACCCACTCACCAGTGCAATGTTGTCGGTACCCGGTGCGGTGACCGTTCGTGGCTACTCTTTTTTTGGTGACTCGTTTGTCTATGTCATTTTTGATGAGCACACCGATCTCTACTGGGCGCGTTCACGAGTACTTGAATATCTGTCACAGGTTGCGCCCACGCTGCCTGCTGATGCGCGCCCTCAGCTGGGCCCAGATGCGACGGGCGTGGGTTGGGTCTATCTTTACGCATTGGTTGATCGCACCGGTCAGAACGATCTCAGTGAGCTGCGTAGCCTGCAGGATTGGTTTTTAAAGTACGAGCTACAAACAGTGCCTGGCGTGGCCGAAGTTGCGACCTTAGGCGGTATGGTCAAGCAGTATCAGGTAGTGGTTGATCCAGAAAAACTCCGCGCTTACAACATGCCATTGGCGCATGTACAGCGTGCTATTACACGCGCGAATCAAGAAGTTGGCGCATCAGTGATTGAGATGGCCGAAGCCGAGTATATGGTCCGTGCCAGCGGCTATCTGGCGGGTGTTGAGGATTTAGGTGCCGTGCCACTGGGTCAAGATGTCAACGGTGTGCCGTTAATGCTGCGCGATGTTGCAGAAATCGTTATCGGACCACAGATGCGCAGAGGCGTGGCAGATCTTGATGGCGAGGGAGAGGTTGTCGGCGGCATTGTGGTGATGCGATACGGTGAAAATGCGCAGCTGACGATTGACGGTGTCAAAGCCAAACTCGAGTCGCTAAAAGCGGGGCTGCCGCCCGGTGTGGAGCTGGTGACGGTCTACGATCGATCGGGTCTCATCGAAAGTGCTGTAGATAATCTCTGGCAAAAATTGCTTGAGGAATTCCTGATCGTCGCCTTGGTCAGTATCGTGTTCCTGTCTCACTTGCGCTCTAGTTTGGTGGCGATTGTAACGCTACCCATAGGCATTCTGGCGGCATTCACCATCATGCATCTTCAGGGTATTAACGCCAACATCATGTCTCTGGGCGGCATTGCTATTGCCATTGGTGCTATGACTGATGGCGCTATTGTCATGGTTGAAAATCTGCACAAGCATATTGAGAGAACGCCCTTAACCCGAGAAAACCGGTGGCAAGTGGTAGCAGATGCAGCATCAGAGGTAGGGCCGGCGCTATTTTTTAGTCTGCTCATTATTACGGTCAGTTTCCTGCCGATTTTTGTACTCGAAGCGCAAGAGGGGCGTATGTTTGCGCCGTTGGCGTTTACCAAAACTTATGCGATGGCAGCCAGTGCCGGTCTTGCAGTGACGCTTGTACCGGTACTCATGGGCTATTTTATTCGCGGCAAAGTCCTCGCTGAAGATCGTAATCCGATTAATCGCTTATTGATGCGCAGCTATCTGCCAGTGCTGGCGCTCGTGTTGCGCGCGCCTAAAAGCACATTATTACTGGCGGTGTTAGTCACCGGCATCAGCTTTTGGCCCGTGACACAGATGGGTAGTGAATTCATGCCACCGTTAGACGAAGGTGATTTGATGTACATGCCCACAACCTATCCGGGTTTGTCAGTGGGCAAAGCGCGGGAAATTTTGCAGCAGACCGACAAATTAATTGCCAGCGTGCCTGAAGTAGCGCATGTATTCGGCAAGATCGGACGCGCTGAAACTGCGACCGATCCGGCGCCCCTGACAATGATTGAGACGGTCATTCAATTCAAACCACGAGATCAGTGGCGTCCCGGTATGACACCGGAGCGTCTCAGGACTGAGCTCGACAGTCTGGTGCGTTTTCCGGGGCTCACTAACGCTTGGGTGATGCCGATAAAAACACGAATCGATATGCTGGCTACGGGTATCAAAACCCCTGTAGGCATTAAGGTGGCCGGTCCTGATTTGGCCGTCATCGAGCAGATAGGTCAACGCTTGGAGACTGTGCTGGCAAAATTACCGGGTACGGCCTCGGTTTATGCTGAGCGTGTTGCCGGTGGCCGCTATATCAAGGTCGATATACGCCGCGAACAAGCTGCGCGCTATGGCCTCAACATTGCTGATATACAGCAAGTAGTCGCGACGGCTATTGGCGGTATGTCGGTCACAGAAACTATCGAAGGTTCTGCGCGCTATCCTGTAAACGTGCGTTATCCCCAGTCCTATCGGGATTCTCCAGAGGCGCTGGCGCTACTCCCTATCGTCACGGCAACGGGACAACAGATAACCTTAGGTGATGTCTCACGTATTTATGTCGATGATGGCCCGCCAGCGATCAAAAGTGAAAACGCGCGGCTTAATGGCTGGACGTTTATCGATATTGCGGGGCAGGATATCGGTAGCTATGTTGAGCAGGCGATAGCTATTGTCGCAGCAGAGGTCGACTTGCCACCGGGCTACTCGTTAATGTGGTCTGGGCAGTATGAGTACATGCTGCGCGCCAAGCAGAAACTGGCCTATGTACTGCCGCTCACTCTCTTGGTTATTGCAACGTTGCTGTATGTGAATTTCCGACGCTTCGCCGAGGTAGTCATGATTTTGGGTGCCGTACCACTGGCACTCTCGGGTGCAATTTGGTTGATGTACCTACTGGGCTTCAATTTTTCTGTTGCGGTGGCTGTGGGGTTTATAGCCTTGGCAGGCATTGCAGTTGAAATTGGCATCATTATGCTGGTGTATTTGAACCAATCTTATGACGCGCTTATGCGCGAGTGTCAGGCCGAAGGCGTGGAGCCGACGCCAGCCCGCCTCCGAGAGGCGGTGACGCGGGGCGCGGGCATGCGCGCGCGCCCAGTGATGATGACTGCCGCTACGATTATATTGGGCCTGTTGCCTATTTTGCTGGGTACGGGCACAGGCTCTGAAGTGATGAGCCGCATAGCGGCGCCCATGGTGGGCGGAATGGTCAGTGCGCTGGTCTTGACGCTGCTGGTGATCCCGGTCATTTATTATCAATGGAAAAAAACCGCGGCCAGCGACGTGTAGCGCGCGGCCAAAGTAACAAAGGCGTGCTATCAAAGGCGCTAATGACATGTGCGATGTAACATGGCATGCCGTGGCAGGCCAATGTTAGCTGGCAGTTTGTCGACGAGCACTGTGCAGGCGATACAGTGCTGAACGATCAGACCATTACTGAGACTCCTACGATGTGCCGCATACCTACGGCATGAGTCTCAGGTACAAGGTCGAAGCTGTACTACCTGCCGAGCGACAATACTCGGGTGTTGTCCTCAGCTAGCCTAGGGTTTGCTCTGGCTATGATCGATACCAAAGCATTGCGCGGCGACATCTGAGCAGAAACCGCTTACCAGCGTGAACTATGCTATCACCAAAAATTGCCCGCTGTGCCGCGGTGTCGAAGCCATTCTGGGCGCCCGCCCGAGCACGGGCAACACCGCCCCAGGTGACCTGAAATCGACGGTCGCCTGCGGTCAGGTTTGACGCGACGCACCGACGTCCGCTTCAATCTCCTTACGCCACTGGGACAGGTTCATGCCTATCGCGACAAAGCCCAGAATCCAGAGCGCCTCATCCCAAGCAAATACCCAGTGGCCACGATAAAGCCAATAGGCGCAGATGAACCATAGAACGCTATAAAGCGTCAATTTCATAATGTGGGCGAAGACCAGCAATCGCCCCTGAGTGATACCACGGTCCTGAAGCTGCACCTGCATTTCAATCATGGCTAGAATACATAGCCAGACCAGTACCTCGACCAAATCCACCCAGGCCAATTCCAATTCCACCTCCATTCCTGAGGGATCGGTAACCAACTGCCCCTGAGAGAAAACAAAAAACACATGATCGCTTGATAGCGAGCCACAGTTCGCCGCATCCAGCACCCAGTACGCCAAATTTCGCGTAAACGACAGCTCCTCCCCAACAAAACTGCACAACGTGGTGTCGAGGTGCTGCTGCCGATTGAAGAGGTCAAGAAGATGGTCGGTATAGGCAACGACGGCATGACCTATCACCAGATAGCACAAGACCCTTACGGCCAGCATCAGTGCTATCCGAAATCGGGTAAAAGCAGCGTCCGACAGAACGTAGGTTTCTAGTTCCAGCAGGAACAACAACATAAACCAGCCGGATTCATCTAGGCTTGTTGCGAAGGCCGAGGTCCAGTCGAACCATTTCCAACCCTCATGGTAGGTATGACTGAGCTTATTAAGATCGTCGACAATGTAATAACTAAAGTTGACCAGCAGCAGCGAATAAACGATCAGCTTGATCCACTGCCCATAGTCAATACCCAGCATCGAGGCGCTGTTATGGTCAGTGTTTAACGTCATAGCACGTTCGTTTCACGGCAAAATTTCTCTACGCTACGCAACCGCATCTTAGTCCGGCACCATGGTGGGAATCGGCCCGTGGTCGCGGCTCTGTTTTATCTCTGTAGGTGAGCCTACCCCGTCGACAGGCCTCAAGTCACTGACCCGATACGATCGCAAAGTCATAACCAAACTGCGATCGCCTTTGTTATGACGCCAAACATTCCTCTGG
>DGPA01000034.1:0-7129 GCA_002389505.1 Halieaceae bacterium UBA4452 | reverse complement strand
TCTGGCTCTACTTCAGGTTCAACCTGAGCTTACGCAACAAGTTAGCGACGTTTGAGGGCCAGAGCGTATCTGGCGATCTGTCATCGGGTTGCGCCCCCATTGCTTGTGGGAGGCAATTCTGAAGAACGTTTATGCCTCAAGGGGGGAGTATAAGAGATCTTTCTACACCGCATAAATACCGGCATCTTCAGCTGTTTGTGAGTACCTTTGCCTAACTCCGGATCTTTGTACTAGAAAACGAATAGCTGTCGCAGGACACCATGGTGTTCCAGACTGACTGTAGCTCGGACCCCTGCCAACGCGCTGCCCCAGCCTGCCGGGTCGCATCGCTGCCAAAAATATCCAGCCAGACAAGGTCGATAGAGGGCAGCGCAGAGTGGGGTTCGAGGGTTAGATAACCGTACGTGCCCGACGGCTCACCGTTGGACGCCCACTCGTTGTAGCGCACCTGAAATGCCGCCTGCTGACTGGCATCGTTACCATCGCGCCACCCACAAAAATGAAATTGCGAGAAAAAAGAATCCCCTGCTTTCAGCTTGAAGGCTGGACTAGTGTAGCCCCAGTGGGGAGAAAAAGAATAAACACCCGTGGGTGGAGATTGCAAAACACCCGCTACGGAAGCCTGCCAATCTTCGGCCTGATGGGCGTTCCAATGATCCCAGCCGGCATCACGCGCTGTTTGAGACGACCACAGCAGCACCCAGACCAGATCAAAGTCATCGGTAGGGAACTGGGGCATGAGGATGTTCGCGGTGATGATTTCATAACCACCCGCATCAACGCGTAGATTCCAGTCGGCGGCAAGATCAGTCAGTTTCGTGTCGGAAAACCCATCACCGGTGGAGAGCCAGACATACTCTAGAACCGGATCAGCATCCGGTAGGGCCGGTGTGGTTGCTGGCGTGTCGGTCGGTTGATTGTCACCGCTTGCCGCGCGCTGGATACCGGCCAGCAGCAAGCAGAGAACGAGCAGTGCAGTTAACGCAGATCGCATTGGCGGGGCCCCCGTTTCATAATGTTATTGGTGGTCAAAGTATAGAACACGTAGACAGCCTGTTGAAGAAGGGATGGTCTCACTGATTCTGTTGACTGAACTGGATAAGCTCGCGAATGACCCGTTTAATGCCCTGAAAATAGGGTTCCTGTGTTGATCATGTCAATCATATCGGTCTATTCCTCAAGGGGTACCGCAAAGGTCCCTGCCATGAGATTTCTAGCGTCCTTGCTGATTGAGCGTTATGATTTTGGATTCGCTTCCCAGCGAAAAGAGGCAATGTACCCTAGGAGACCCCCTCTTGATGCTGCGCATGGCCCACGCCAGCTTATTGACCGCTGCGCGGTTTCACCTTCTCAATACACCTTGTCTTAGGTGGCGCCCGGGTCGGTGGTGCCAGGTGGGGTAGGGTGAGGGTGTTCTGTTCCCTGGCTCGCAGATGAGCCATGAGGGAGTCGACCATCGTCATCAGTCAACCGAGGCGTTTCTCGGTGCTGTCGGCCATGGGATACTGGTCTGGGAAGCGTTGATAGCCGTCCGATGGCCGGCGGTAAAAAACTGAGGAAGACATGATGTCGCGAGTAAGAACACAGATTGCAGGTGCAGTGGGCAGCGTATTGGAGTGGTACGACTTCGCTGTTTTTGGTTTTCTCGCGCCAATCATAAGTCCTCTTTTTTTCCCCGACGAGGACCCCATGGTGGCGCTGATACAGACATACGGAGTGTTCGCTGCGGGGTACTTGATGCGACCGCTCGGAGGGATCATCTTTGGCCATGTGGCGGACCGACTGGGCCGAACGATGGCTCTGAAGTGGTCCATTGCTATGATGGCCGTTCCAACAGTGATGATTGGCCTATTGCCTACTTACGACCAATGGGGTGCCGCGGCGGCCGTCCTGTTGATTTTGCTGCGTCTTATTCAGGGTGTTTCCGTTGGTGGTGAACTCATCGCTGCGATTACTTTTCTGGTCGAGGCGGCGCCTAAGAATCGCAAAGGATTATATGGCAGTTGGGCCTTATTCGGAGGGGTCGGAGGGATCTTGTTAGGGTCGGTCGTTGTCGATATTACTGAGTCGCTTGTGACGACGGAGGCTATGGCGGACTATGGCTGGCGCATCCCCTTTTTGCTGGGATTCGTTATTTTTATTTTTGGTCAGTGGTTGCGGTCGGCGCTTGCGGATGAGCCGGTTGCGAGCAGCGACGATGACTTGCCGTTAAAGCGAGTCTTGCGCTCACACATGGGTGGCGTCCTCCATTTGATCGCCGCTATGTGCCTTTATGCCACTGGATTTTATGTTTGCTTCGTTTGGATGCCCGCGTATCAGACACGCATTCTCCCATTACCGATTGAGCATGCGCTCGATATTAATACCGCCACTATGTTCATTCTTCTCTGCCTGATCCCGTTAGCGGGTCTTGCGGGCGATAAACTCGGTTACCGACGAGTGTTGCTATCAGGCGTTGGTTTGATGGCCTTGGTGGTGTATCCATTATTTCTATGGATTGATACGGGTAGCTTCCTCAGCGCGGTAATAGCGGGTCTGGTGTTTGCTGTTTTAATCAGCATGATTCAAGGGCCTATGCCCGCCGTGCTAGCCGAGGCGTTTCCTGCAGATGTTCGTAATACTGGGATCGGCATTGCCTACAATGCAGTGTTGGGATTATTGGGGGGAACGGCTCCTATGGTGTGCACTTGGCTCATTCACAGCACCGGCGATCTGGCGTCACCTGCTTACTACCTTATTGGGCTTGCTGTGATTAGTTTTCTGGCATTGGTGACTTTGCCACGGCCGCAGCACGTCTGACATACAGCCATTGTTCTTGGCAAACCTGGTCGCCCGCGAAGCGAAGAGCAGCTTCAGCCACTTAGCGAATGACCGGCGGCTTTAACCAGGATCGCAAGACTGGGTCACTATTTGTCCTATCCAATCCAACAGTAAGGGCGCTAGCAGATCCACTGGTCTGACCGAGACATTCCGAAGCTTAATACTCACCCAAGGTCCGGTAATGATGTTGGCCTTGCGCGCCCACCCCAATTGGAAAGACTTAACACCCCAGCCTGCACGGTCTCCGATCGTTAGGCTCAGACGTTGGTGTTTATAGACATCCTCGCCATCATCACTCTCATACCAGTGCGTGCCTTGGCTTGTGCTTCGAATCCATTCGCACCAAGCCGCGCAGTTGGCGGAGAGTTGATAGGCCCTCTGGTTTTTCGGTGCACTAAAACCCTGATCTCGACAACCGTCTTGATGGGGGTAGAGTGCACCCTAGCGCGGCGCCAGAATGGTGTTGTAGTGGCTCTGCTATTCAGCTGTAAATGGCGAGTAAGGCCATGAGCAGTAGCCCTGCAACAGCACTCGCGGCTAACGCCGTACTGTTTGTAAAAACATTACTGATAGGCCAGCTGTTGCCGCCCATATGGGAAAATCTAATCCGGGCATTAGTTGTCCATACAGCGATGCAGAGTCTGCAAGAGTGTGGATTAGCCCCGCCCCGATAAACACTCCACCGGCCATACAGTTTCCGATGGTCAGGAGTTCAAAGCGGCCAGAGGCTTGAATTGTCCTGGCCGGATGTTTTTGGACTGACGCTCAAACGTCTCGGCGACATCACGCTCCTTACAAAATTTATGAGCGCTCAAGCGCGAATTGCAAACGCAAGCCCGATGATGGTCAGAATGCCTGTCATTTTACAGCGCGCGCCTGAACTCCAGGTAACTCGCGGTCACGTCCATCGGCGCCTCTACCTGGGGGTAGTGTCCAATTGCGGGCAGTTCTTTCAGGTAATCGAGTCGGCATTGCAACTGCTGGTAGCGAGCCACCATGTGGGCACCGGATACCGGGTCTACCGAGCCGTTGATAAGCGCCAGAGGAATGACAGAATTCTGCAAGGCCGTTACCCAGCGTTCACGGTGCTCGATGCGATCACGCATGTAGGTGATCAGATTGTGAAAAATATGTTTGCCGCCGTGTAAATTGATCAGGGACCAGAAGGCATCTATCATTTCATCACTGGGTTGCGTATCGGCGCCAAACACTTTGTTGAATGCATTTTTAAATTGTTTCTTGCCCGACAGGCGATTGAGCAAAGGGCCGATGGGGCTTAGCAAAAGGCGCTGGGTTAACAAGGCCTCGTGTGTTTCCGGAAACAGGCCACCATTGAGAAAACAGCAGCTCAGCATCTCGCCTCGCGCGCAGCCCGCCTGGCGTCGGGCCAGCAGCTCCTGCGCCACCGTATCGCCATAGTCGTGGGCTAGCACGTGAAACTGGTTCAGCGACAGGTGATCAATCAACGCCTCGACGAGGTCCGCCTGACCATGAATGGTGTAGTCGCGCCGATTGGGCTTGTCGGAAAAACCAAACCCGAGCATGTCCATCGCCACAAGGCGGTACTGGCGCAGCAAGTCATCCCATACCGGTGCCCAATCCCAACTGGAGGTGGGAAAACCGTGTATCAGGAGTAAGGTGGGCTTGGTGTGATCGCCTTCATCGATGTAAAAGAAATCGTGTCCCGAGGCCGATACGTACTCGCCCCGTGCTTGCCATTGCTGTACGTGTACCGTCATGGTGATCTGGCCCATTCCCACTGTAAACAAGCCTGTGGCGCGAATTCGAGAGCATCGACTTTTGCCACCCTTCTGGCTTTTAACATGCCCTCATCACCCACGGAATAGATACCCCTCCAGTATTTTCTGTACTGACACACTCTTCCATTGTAGAGGCGTCATTGATTTTTCCTGTCAGGTCGGCCCTGATGTTCCTGAATCGGATGCCATGGCGTTCGGTCCATCCCTCCGCCGTATTGTCGTCGCGCTTCAATGCAATGTTTGCCATTTTCTTCGGCTACCCAAAGATCTCTCGCCCCCCCTGGCCATGGCCATATCGTCTGTTACTGGCACGGCTAGACAGTAAAGTCCTTCCTGCTCCTCGACACTGGCTCTTAGGAAAAGAGCGGACTCCGCCACTTCCAACAGCGTAAAGTCTAAGCCTGCTGCCTGGACAAGTATAGGAAATATATAAACCCTGTTCGCCAGCTCGAATACACCCAAAGTCACTTGCCAACTCAGGGGTGTAGCGGGAACTATCACACCGTGGACTATGCCGCTGTATCTTTCCATCGGGCCCTTGGTTGCGAAGCTGGAGAGGACAAAAAGGGTGCGCGTTAAAAAGCGCTTCGTGAGATCATCTGCCCGTGTTTGTTTTCAATGACACGTGCATATTCATTGGGCGTCACTGGGTTGATGCTCGATGACACGTTCGCATAAATGAGAGCGAACTGTACCGATCGCGATGCTGGTACGGAATAGGTGATACGCGTTAAAGTCTCCGCCTAGAGACAATTCCCATCGAAACAATTTGCCTTGGCAGAAGAGGATACCCCCATGTTTAGAGCTGCAGTGCTTTGCTGCCTATTTACGTTCTCTGCGTATTGTGTTGCCGGCGAGCCCGGTGAGTTAGGCTCAGACCTTGCAAAGCAGCTGGGCATAACACTGCCCAGCATTGCCCCCATGCGTGCCAGCCACGAAGGTCAGGGTCCCTATGAACGATTAGTCATTGATAATGCGATGCTTGTCGACGGCTTGGGTTCGCCGCCGCGAGGGCCGGTATCTATCGTCGTCGAAGGCAACCTGATCAAGGCAATTACTTCGAGCGCACCAAAGGCTTTGCCGGGTGAACAGCGAATCGATGCCGCTGGCATGACGGCCTTACCGGGCTTTATCGATTCTCACGTACACATTGGCAACCCACTGCAGGGTCTTGCGGGGCCGATCACCCCTCCTGAGTATGTCTTTAAGCTATGGCTTGCTCACGGCATTACAACGGTGAGAGATGTCGGTTCAGTGATGGGTTTGCAATGGACGGTAGAGCATGCCAAGCGCAGTGCGTCTAACGATATTGTCGCACCCACCATTGTCCCCTACGCCATGTTTCCGGGTTCCGACATTACGGATGCTAAGGGAGCGCAAGCTTGGGTACAGGCAGTGCAGGCTCGAGGAGCACAAGGGGTCAAGCTGCGAGGTGGCACCAAAGAAGCACTTACGGCTGTTTACGAGGTGACTAAGACATTGGGAATGGGTACCGCCAATCACCATGATCAGAATGGTGTTTACGATATCAATGTCTTGGATAGCGCGCGCTTAGGCTTAGACAGTATGGAGCATTGGTACGGTCTTCCAGAGGCGATGTTCACAGACCGCACGATTCAAAATTATCCCAAAGGCTATAATTACTCAGATGAGCAATGGCGTTTTGGCGAGGCAGGCAATTTGTGGTTGCAAGCCGCTGGGCCCGACACGGAGACTTGGGCCAACACCATTAACGAACTCGTCGAACTGGATTTTACGCTTGTTCCTACGTTTACGATTTACGAGGCTAATCGCGATGTTATGCGTGCGCGGCGCGCTGAGTGGCATGAGGAGTACACCTGGCCGGCGCTCAATCAGTTTTTTCAGCCTGACCCTCGGTTACACGGTTCTTATCATTTTGATTGGACCACAGGCCATGAGGTGGCGTGGAAAAATAATGTCAATCGTTGGATGCGCTTTGTCAACGATTTCAAAAATGCGGGCGGTCGAGTTGCGACCGGCTCAGACGCGGGGTTCATTTACAAAGTATTTGGCTTCGCCTATATCCGCGAACTAGAGCTGCTACAAGAAGCCGGGTTTCATCCGCTGGAAGTTATTCAGGCAGCGACCCGCAATGGTGCAGAGCTAATAGGCATCGACGATGTGACGGGTTCGATTACACCGGGCCGGCGCGCCGATATCGTGCTGGTGAATGGGGATCCCATTGCTAACTTCAAATTGCTCTATGGAACCGGACATATGTACCTCGATCGAGAGACCAATACCTTGGGTCGAAAGGGCGGTGTGAGTTATACCATCAAGGACGGCGTGGTTTTTGACGCGAAGGCGCTGTTGGCTGATGTTAAAGCGATGGTGGCGAGCGCTAAGCACGGAGCAAGCAACTAGCGAGATTCCTTGAGGAGTAAATGTATGAGGAATTGAGAAAGTTTTTGCTGTTCCATAGGCTTTATAACGATCGTTCTATCTCGATAAGCTGTCGTTTGCAGACACGCCAGCAGCGGCAACGCCTTTCCCACTCACATACGCAATAACAACACCTACACGCCCGC
>DGPA01000025.1 GCA_002389505.1 Halieaceae bacterium UBA4452 | reverse complement strand
GGCCCTATTGAGAGTAGACACCCTCTCTTGATGCTTTGCATGGCTGTTATGGTGGTAGTCTGCAGTAAACGCATACCGAAAAAAAGCTGTCAATCTAACCCATATCACTCGACTATTAATCAACGGCTTTATACCCGCTGGGGGGTGTCTCATGACTAGACAGGTAAAACTTGCTGCCGCCCACGTGGCACCGGTATTTATGGATGCAATGGCCAGTGCGGAGAAAGCCGTCGAATGGATCAAAAAAGCGGGACGCGAAGAGGTGAACCTGGTGGTCTTCCCCGAGGTGTTTCTGCCGGGGTTTCCCTACTGGATCAACTGCTATGCGCCACTGCTGCAAACGAGCTTGAACACCCGTTATCAGCAGGAATCTGTCACTGTGGACGGCCCTGAGGTCGCGCTGCTAGTAGCGGCCTGTCGTGATGCAAATGTTTCCGTCGTCATGGGCGCCAGTGAACGCCGCGTCGAGGGCCGCACCTGTCATAACAGCGCCATTTTCATTACCCCGGAAGAGGGCGTTGTGGGCGTGCATCGAAAACTGCAGCCGACCTACGCCGAGCGCTACATCTGGGGGCAGGGCGACGGTTCTACCCTGATTGCACCGCAGATGCCGGTGGGTCGAGTAAGCGCATTATGCTGCTGGGAGCACACGATGAACTTGGCGCGTCAATCGATGATCGATCTTCAAGCTGAAGTACACGCCGCGCTTTGGCCGAGCCTGTCGACCATGGCGGGCTTCGAAACTCTTGCCGATCTGCAAATAGAGGCCATGATGCGCAACCATGCGTTTACGGGTGGAAGCTTTGTGGTGTCGGCTGCCAGCCCTGTCGATCAGGGTACGCTCGATTTTCTTGAGAAAGAGGCAGGCCCGCAGGAATTCCTGACAACCGGGGGCGGTTGGAGTGCCATCATTCACCCCTTCGCGCCCAGTGTGGCGGGACCGCATACCGGCAGCGAAGAGATACTGCTGGCGGCCGAGGTAGATCTCGATGAAATTCATGGCGCGAAAGTATGGTTGGACGGTACCGGTCACTACGCCCGCCCGGAAATTCTAAAGCTGGTAGTCGACCGCCGGGTTAAGGCGACCGTTGAGTATATCGACTAGCTAACGGATCATCCCCACCGGTCATGGCTGGGAGACCCACAGACGACCATTAGCCTCGGTGCTGAAGCTTCAATTTTCGAGCGTGGAGCGCCGCATGTTACAGACTGGAGGCGTATCGCCTTGTGGCTGACAGTGGTGCCACGCTCAGCGAGGAGATCTTTGATATCTCGATGGCTGAGATAGAATCGATAGCAGAGCCACACCGCGCAGCTGACGATTTCTGGAGGAAAGCGGGGTCGGGTAAAGGTATGCGTTGGCAGATGCTACTGTAATCGGCCCGTTAATGTGTCGGTACCCCCCGGAGGGCTACGTGTCGACCGTCAATAGTTTTTGCAAAAAAAAAGCCACCCGAAGGTGGCTTCTTACAACACTTGAGCCTCAGAACTCGTATCCGATAGTCACACCCACCTGACGGCCTGGTACTAGCTCCTGCCATGCGAAGGCGCCCGCATCATAGGCTCGTGCAATGCGGCCGTCACCCTCGAGAACATCAGTGCCGTAGACCATTAACTTCAGTGTACCTTGTGGTAGGTCACGAAGATAAGTAGCGCTCAGGTCGAGCTGATCGTGGGAATCAATATTGATGTCAGGACCTGTATCGTAGTTGTAGAAGGCGAATTCCGCAGCGCCCCAGAGGTCGCTCCGGTAGCTCCAGGTTCCTGATAGAACCAGTGTGCCACCAAGTACCGATGACGTGTGGTCTGCCATCAGGCTCAAGGTATGCTCTGGCGCATAAATCACCTGAGCTTGGTCAGAAATATCAACACCACCGAAGTCATACTTATCGAACTCGGTATCGAGATAACCGTAGGTAGCTCTGATATTCAGACTATCCGTGGGCACCCAAACTCCTTCGAATTCAATGCCTTGGTTGGTGGTCTCTGCGGCGTTGCGAATGAACGTGCAAGTTTGCGTTGCATCTTGGCCACACTGCGAACCGTCCGTAACCACAAACTGCTGCTTATCTTCATAAGTGGCATAGAACCCGGTCAGGTTTAGCTGCAATCGATCGGTGGGCTGCGTACGAATACCCAATTCCCAGCTACCCACTTCCTCGGGATCGTAAGGACCAACCGTAGCCTCATTGTTGCCCCGGCTATTAAAACCGCCGGCGCGGTAGCCCGTTGCGTAAGACAAATAGGCCATGCCCACATCCAGCTCACGCTGCAACACAAATCGGTAAGTGACATTCGAGTCTTCGTAGCTCGGTGTAAGCTGATTGGCGATAGGTGCCCCAGCTAGCCGATCGGGAGAGCTCGCATACTGCCGGTTATCCAAATCTTTGTTCTCGTCAGTCCAACGTAGGCCCGCCGTCACTGTCCAAAGATCATTGATGGCATAGTTAAGTTCGCCAAACAGGGCCAGTGCATCGGCATCCTGCGTGGTTTGGAAGTTGGAGCGGGGACCGGAAGTAATGAAGGCTTCCGTCTCAAGATAATAGACCCCGGCAACGACGTTAAGAGAGCCATCCCAGTCAGACAGGAACTGCAACTCGTGAGAGTTTTGCTCATAATCTTGCTGACGAAGCACTTCGAACAGCGGTTGGGGAGCACCCCAGGAATTGAAGTAAGCCTCCTCTTCAAAGGCCATTCTTCCGAAGATGTACTTAACGTCAAAACCATCACCTGAGTACTGTGCATTCAGGGTTAAGTTATCACCCCACATGAAGCTGCGGATCTGCTCAGAGGCGTTGGAGGTTTTATAGCCATTCTCCTCGGAAAGCGCGGCAGAATTTTCGTTACAGGCGCCACCAAAGGGCAAACCCAAGCCAGCTAGGGAACAGAAGACACTGTCGGTGGTGCCTGAAGCCACGACATCGGGAGGTTGAGTCCAGTGCTCGTAGTCGTCATAGGTGAGTGTGGCCGTTAAATTGTCAGTGAAGTCATAGCGAATAGCAGCACTCCAAACCTGAGAGTCACGGTTGTAAGGCCGCTCATTATTGGTGGTGTTGTAAAGATGAGAGTCCATCTCTAGATCGCGATATGAAAATTTGACCCCTCCCTTCTCACCGAGAGGCACATTGACAACGCCTTTAAGGTCTTGACGATCGTGGTCTGCAAACGTTCCCTCAAGCTTCACACCAAACTCACCTGTAGGCTGCGTTCGCTTGATGTTTACAACACCCGCAATGGTGTTACGACCAAAAAGTGTGCCCTGGGGTCCTCGCAAGACCTCTACACCCTCTATGTCAAAGAAATCGACAACAGCACCTGCGTTTGAGGCCATAAACACGCCATCGACGGAGATACCCACGGTAGGCTCGTAACTCTTTTCTAGGTCATCAAAGGCCATACCCCGAATGGAAGCACCAAGCGCCGCTCCCGACTGTGTCACTTGGTGTAGCTCAACGTTTGGTACTAATTTGGCGACATCAATGAGGGTTTGCACACCGCTTTGTTCTATTTGAGTCGGCGACAGTGCGGTCACAGCAACTGGAACATTCTGCAGCGATTCTTCGCGCTTTCTCGCGGTCACCACCACCTCTTCAATGAGGCTTGCTGATTCTTGTCCAAGGGATACCTGAGGTAAGCCGCCAAACACACTGGCCGTGGCTACTGCAGCCGCCAACGATGTATACCTTTTATTCACGGGGAAACTGGGGTGTTTATTCAGTCGCATAGCTGGATCTCCTTAGTATTATTACGCGTCCGCTCTTTACCGAGCTGGGAGCTGTTTTGTCTTGCAGAGCTGTACTCCTCGGGAATGGTCGCACAACTGCGAGGGGATTACAAACAATGTTGATTGTTTTTAAAGGCCCCCAGTCAGGGCGAAGACAAGGGGGTTGAACTCGACCTCTTTCAAGCCGGATCAACCGGCGAACAACACGCTAACAGTAGGGTATACAGCCACTTTGGCCCAAAATCCTAGCCAACCCGGGAGACCGCTGTTAAGCGCAGCATCCCGTAGGACAGTTCGTTATGGGTGTTGGAGGATGGCAAGATGTTGCCGTTGTGCCGGAGGGAAGTGTGGATCCAATACCTTACAATGCAACCCAAGACCTGCGCGCCTGCTCGCATGCCTTAGATAGTAAGGGTGCCACGGCTGACTGATGATGACGGTATTAGCTGAGGCATTAGCAGCCAAGGAAGGTTCCTCGCGCTCGATGTGTTTCCCTGCCCCTGCCGTAGGGTCAGCAGTAAACTCGTGGTGTATCAATGGCCTAAAAAATACCGCTGTTTTCCAACGGAAATTGCACTGACGTCGCCTGCGTCATATCATCAGCCGTGCCCGCCCGTCTTGGTCAGCGCAAAACAAGACGAATAGACGATCCATAACACGAAAAGGAATAAAAATAATGATGGTTTATGGCGTAGCGCTTGTTTCAGGCTGCCTACTATTAGCCATGGTAATAGGTGAAGCGCTTGGAGTAGCTCGCAGGGTGAATGGGCGGGTTCTGGCGCTGCTGGCCGGCGTTGTGGCGGTAGCGTTGAGTTTTGCGCTGGGACCTATCCTCAGCAAAATGGGCAAGGGCCCTGCTTCTGAAGATCAAGAAGAACAGGGAGCGGCATGGATTTGGTAGGGCTAGGAGCACGAGCCGTTCCTGATGAGTAGCATCTTGCAGACAGCGGGCTTTAAACTGCGATGGCGTGGTGTAGAGCGCTGTGGTGGGTATTTGGCCTGCGCTCAAGTTGTCACAATATGAGTGATGGCTTGGGAAGTGATAACACCGCGAGTGATGAAATCGCAAGAAATCGCTATTTGGATATTCTTCATCAATTCACGCTGCGCCAGTCGAGCCTAGAAAAACTCGAGGATATTGTTTGGAACATCGCGAAAACAGCGATCGCCGAGCTTGGCTTTGAGGATTGTGTGGTGTACCTCATAGGGGACGATGGCGTTCACTTGAAGCAGGTGGCAGCTCATGGCCCTAAAAATCCAGTAGATCGAGAAATCTATAATCAGATTACCATTCCAGTGGGTGACGGCATTGTTGGGCACGTCGCACGAACCGGTGAGATGCAACGTATTGATGATGCTCGCCTTGATCCTCGTTACATTGAGGATGATGATTTTAGGCTGTCGGAGTTAGCCGTACCGATTAGCCATCAGGGGCGTATCATTGGAGTGCTTGACTCAGAGCACCACGCGGCGAACTTTTTCTCTGACGAAGATGTGCGCCTCTTCACCACTATTGCCTCATTAGCCTCTACGCGCATTGACACGGCGTTGGCGATGGAGCGGTTGGAGAAAACCGTTCAGTACCTCGAGCAGGCACGGTCTGAGTTGGAGGAGCAAGCCGAAGAGCTGCGTGAAGCGCGACAAGCGGCCGAAGCGGCGTCAGTCGCGAAAACCCACTTTCTTGCCAACATGAGTCATGAAATACGGACGCCAATGACCGCCATTGTAGGGTTTGCTGACTTGCTCTCTAGAGATGACCTGGACAGACAGAATCGAGAGCAATGGCGAAACCAGCTAACCCAAAATGCCCGCTATCTGCAGGACCTTGTGGGTAACGTGCTTGATATGTCGGCCGTAGAGACTGGCGAAGTGTCCTTACATTTTGAGACGGTCTCTCTGGTCGAGGCGGTTACGGAGTCTGTCGATAGCCTTAAAGCGCGCGCAGACGCGAAAAATTTGCGTCTTGAGACGGTTCTAACGGGGCTGTTACCCGACGCTATTATTATGGATCGTGTCAGGTTCAAAGGAATTATTGTCAATCTGGTCAGCAATGCGGTCAAATATACTGAGCAGGGTGGCGTTACGGTGACCCTCTCGACAGAGCTCAGAGGTACTGATGCTGTGTTGTCCTTGGTGGTGTCAGATACGGGTATTGGCATTGATCCGATGCAACTGGATAATTTATTTTTACCCTTTAACCGGGTACACAATACACACCAAATGGCGGGTATCGAGGGCACTGGACTTGGACTTGCGCTCTCCCGCGAGATAGCTCATGTCCTCAAGGGTGACATTGTGGTGTCATCAGAGCGAGGTACAGGCTCTTCATTTACACTCACACTGCCGGTTGAGGTGCCTGCTGATATCTCTTGGACCGAGCAGCAGAGGGCTAATCCACTCTCGGTCAACTCTTGTCAAGTCACGACGGAAACATCAGCCGATCGCACTCAAGATTTGTGTGATCTAAGAATTTTAGTGTGTGAGGACAGCGTTTCCATCACCTCCTTACTTGAGGTTGTTCTCGGTGCGGCGGGTGCACTAGTGACCTTTTGTACTAACGGTAAGTCTGGCGTACGTTGGTTTGAAGAGCAGGTCGATGCGGGCAGGCCCCCTGATCTCATATTGATGGATATGCAGATGCCTATTATGGATGGTTACGAGGCAGCGGGTCACATTAAGCGGTTGCGACAGGATATACCTATTGTAGCGTTAACAGCTTTTGCGCGCGCCGATGATATCGATCGCTGCTTGGCCGCTGGCTGTGACTACTATCTCACCAAGCCTATACAAATTCAGACCTTTACTAAGGAGTTGTGCAGTATCTGTGCGCAGTTTGGCAAATGAGCGACGGCGTTAACTTTGGGCTTGTTTACGGTGATGGCGTTTTCACGTAAGGGTCGGTCGAGAGAACATTAAGGATCGGTCGAGGAAAAATGGTTGTCTGAGATGTTTGCAGTATAGGAAATATAAAAGCCCTAATGAGAGTAGACGCCCTCGCCCGTCTTGGTCAGCGCAAAACAAGACGGCTAGACGATCCATAACACGAAAAGGAATAAAAATAATGATGGTTTATGGCGTAGCGCTTCTTTCAGGCTGCCTACTATTAGGCATGGTAATAGGTGAAGCGCTTGGAGTAGCTCTCAGGGTGGATGCCAACGTGGGCGGTGTAGGTATCGCAATGCTGTTCCTGGTTTTTGCGAGCAACTCCGAGAAATTTAAGACGCTCACGGAAGGCGCGGCTGGTGGTGGCATTACATTCTGGAGCGCGATGTATATTCCGATCGTCGTCGCCATGGCCGCTCGACAAAATGTAGCCGCCGCGGTGGACGGGGGGGTTCTGGCGCTGCTGGCCGGCGTTGCGGCGGTAGCGGTGAGTTTTGCGCTGGTACCTATCCTCAGCAAAATGGGCAAGGGCCCTGCTTCTGCAGATCAAGAAGAACAGGGAGCGGCGTAATGGAACTGATTGAAACCGTCTTTGTTCGGAATAATGTAATCGTTGCATTTGCCGTTATTGGCGTAACTATTTGGGTTTCTTATTTCTTCGCTGACAAGCTCACCCATGGGCGCATTCATGGCTCTGCCATTGCAATCGCGCTGGGTTTGCTTGCCGCTTATTTCGGTGGAGTTACTACCGGCGGCAATGCGGGTGTAGCCGATGTAGCATTGCTGGGCGGAATTGGACTTATGGGTGGCGGGATGATGCGCGACTTTGCCATCGTGGCAACCGCGTTCGGTGTACACCTGAGTGAACTTAAAAAGGCTGGCATTGCCGGCGTAGTCTCCATTTTTGCCGGTGTCATTGTGTCGTTTGTAGTCGGCGCGGTGATTGCCATAATGTTTGGCTATACCGACGCAGCTGACATTACAACTATTGGCGCCGGTGCTGTCACCTATATCGTCGGTCCGGTCACCGGGGAAGCAATTGGCGCAAGCGATGCTGTGATTACACTGAGCGTTGCAGCTGGATTGGTGAAATCGATAGTGGTTATGATCGGCACCCCTTTGGTCGCCAAACATATTGGCTTGGATAATCCGCAATCTGCTATGGTGTTCGGCGGGCTTATGGGTACGACCAGCGGTGTTGCTGCCGGGCTAGCCGCAACTGATCCAAAGCTAGTGCCTTATGGTGCAATGACGGCGACGTTTTACACTGGCGTAGGATGTCTGTTAGGTCCATCCATTCTGTATTTTATTGTCAGTGCATTTTACTAGAAAGTTAAACTTTGAAAATGAAAAGAATAACGGAACGCATAGTGTCAGAAATCCCTTTCCCTTATCTACACAATCACAGTGAACGCATCGCTTTGGTTGAAGGTGAAAATACCTACACTTACAGCGAAGTGAATGCCCGTATTAATCGTTTCGCCAGTGGACTGCTTGCAGATAAAGATGATCTGCAAGAGGAACGAATTGCATTCTTTATGCCGGCAAGCCTTGATTATGTCGCCACCATGCAGGGTGTGTGGCGAGCGGGTGGCATTGCAGTTCCGCTAAATGTGGCCTCTGCTGTGTCCGAGCTGGATCACTATCTCAGCTGCGCCAGTGTCACTCGCCTGGTCGCTAATCCTGAATATCAAGAATCACTGAAAAATGTGTGTGCGTCTCTCAATATTGAGCTGGTCTCTGTCGACGATGTGTTGGTAGATGAGCTTGTGCCTCTTCCGGAATTATCACTCGATCGAAGAGCTATGATGTTGTTTACATCAGGTACAACTAATAAACCCAAAGGGGTAGTTAGCACTCACAAAACTATTCGAGCGCAGATAACTACGCTGATTGATGCATGGGAATGGTCTGAGGATGACGTCATTCCTTTGTTTTTACCACTGCATCATGTTCATGGAATTATTAATATTTTGAGCTGCGGCCTATGGGCCGGAGCTACAGTCCACTTGTTTGCCAAATTTGATGTCCCAACATTGTCCAGTCAGATCGCTGCTGGTACTTACAATGTGTTTATGGCCGTGCCCACAATCTATGTAAAGCTGATTCAATATTTCGACACTATTGATCCCGCGGAAGTACGACAAATCTGTGATGGGTTTAAGGCTATGCGTCTTAACATATCTGGATCTGCTGCCTGTCCAGTGAAGCTGTTTAACCAATGGCAGGACTTAACTGGGCAAGTTTTATTAGAACGTTACGGCATGACCGAAATTGGCATGGGTATCTCTAACCCTTATCACGGCGAACGCCGAGCTGGTGCTGTGGGGCAGGCATTACCAGGAGTTGAATGTAAATTGTTCGATGAATATGACAGCCCTATTACGGAAGAAGCCGTCGCTGGAGAGATTCGTATTAAGGGTGAAAATGTTTTCCTGGAGTACTGGAATAACGCAACCGCTACCAAAGAAAGTTTTAGGGATGGCTGGTTTTGCACTGGTGATGTCGCGGTACTCGAAGATCATTATTATCGGATAATGGGCCGATCTTCTGTCGACATCATAAAAACGGGTGGGTACAAACTTTCTGCACTTGAAATTGAGGGCGTGCTGCTTACCCATGACGATATTGCAGAAGTCGCAGTAATCGGTGTGGCCGACGATACCTGGGGTGAAGCAGTTACCGCATTTATTGCAGTCAAAGCAGGCACTACCCTAGAGTATGAGGCCTTAAAAGAATGGTGTGATGGCAAAATGTCATCTTACAAAATCCCGAAATCGCTAGTCCTCATAGATGCCTTGCCAAGGAATGCCATGGGTAAGGTAACAAAACCAGCACTCAAGGAAATGCTCTAGGCTTTCAGTTCTTTCCCTTGCACGGAGTCTTTGGGCTCCAGAATCTCAAATTAGTCTAGTGCACTGGCCACGTACCGACTACGCTAGTGCGTTCCTGCGCTTAACGCTATAAAACGCACCGCGGCCGCCCATCTGATGTTGAGTGGTCCGCTCCGTTGAAAATCGAGGTTCTTGGCCAACCATTTTTTAGCCAGCTGATGCTGATTTTCGCCCGCGTGGCATCGGCTTGGTAACCCTAAAACCGTCTAGTGGCGATCGCCCTGTTGTTCAGGGCCAACGTGTTTTCACTGCATTTCTGCCTGACTCTTTGGCCGCGTAAAGGGCCTTATCTGCTCTGACGACAATAATGTCTTCAAAGTCTTCGCCGACAGCTGACCGGCTGACACCGATGCTGACGGTTATTGGTGGTATGTTAGGGTCATTGATTTCACTGACAGCGCGCCTGAGACGCTCGGCAAAGCCAGTCAACGCGGTTTTTTCCGCGCTGCGTGTAATCACCATAAGTTCCTCGCCCCCCCAGCGTACTAAAACGTCGTCATCCCGGGCGGTGGCTCTGAGGGTATCGCTTATGATACGCAAGGCTTTATCACCCACGTCGTGACCGTAGGTGTCATTCACTTGCTTAAAATGATCAATATCTAACAGTAAAATACCAAATTGTTGTCCCGCAACAGTCCAGTTAGTCACGATCACGTCTAGCCCTCGTCGGTTCAGCAGTCGGGTCAACTTGTCGGTATTGGCCTCTCTTTCAAGGAGCGTTAATTGAAGTGCTGAATCTTCTAAGGCCCGTTGCTGATCTGAAAACTTTGCCAGATAAAATGTGTAGGCACCTAAGCATAGCGATATCACGATACCCAATCGCCAGTCATTAAAATGAATGCTCTGCATTTCTGGTCGTTGACTCCCGATAACGACCGATGCGCCCATGATGGCGGCAGACATCATGCCAATGAAGATGCCCCGTCGACGGC
>DGPA01000009.1 GCA_002389505.1 Halieaceae bacterium UBA4452 | reverse complement strand
TATACGCCATGATTTAAACGCCGTTACCTGCTCGAGGTCCCCATCACTTAACGGCTCGACCAAGGTATTGAGGTCCTGAGATTCCTCTAAAAAATGCTGCGCCTGTTCCATGATGCTAAGCTCCTAGGCTCGCTCAGAGACTCTCGTCACTGGGCTCTATGTTTAAAATCCTATCGCCCGCCGCTAATTGATTGCCTGCGGTGGCATAAATACGACTAACAGTACCGTTTACCGCGGCATTGAGCTCATGCTGCATCTTCATGGCTTCAAGCACCGCTAAGCGCTCACCCTTAGCCACACTCTGTCCCTCACTCACTGCAATGGACAATAACTGCCCATGCATTGGAGCAACGACACTGCCACTGCCTGCGGCATCAAGCATCTTGGGGGGTAAGCGCTTGGTATCGATGAGTACCGTACACCTATCGGCTGAGGCCAAGTGTAGCGTCGCGGGTGACTCGTTATAGAATTGATAAGTTCTGTCAATGCCATCAATCGTCAGCATAGCGGTAGTAGCGTGCAGGCTGTTGACGACGCCAGTGTGGGACTCATTATTGACATCTACGCTAAAGGTGGAGGCACTCTCAGCGATTAAACGCACAGCGTGACTATGTTCATCCATCGCAAAGCTACTGCTGACCACCATATCTCTCGCGGACGCCCAACCCAATAACTCCTCTGATACCCCAAGCGATCGACCATGACATTCAGCTTGCGAGAGCTGATGACGGATAATGGCAGCCGCCACAAAAAAATGTTCTGCCAATTCGCCGCGTTCAAAGCTATCGCCGTAGTGCTCGGCAATAAACGCAGTCGTGGCTTGGCCGGCAATGAATTGTGGTACGGCCAGCGCATCGATCAAAAAATCCCGGTTGTTGCTGACCCCTAACAGCGCCGATTCCCTGAGGGCGGCCATCAGCCGTAAACGAGCATCCTCTCGACTGTCACCATAACCGATAATCTTTGCCACCATGGCATCGTAAAAAGGCGATACCTCGTCTCCCGATGCTACCCCTGTATCAACGCGAACGCCCTCACGATCAGGGCAGTGGAACAAACGAATCGGACCCGTGCAGGGCAAAAATTCGGCACTGGGATCCTCCGCATATAAGCGTACCTCAATCGCATGGCCTTTCAGTGCTACCTGTGCCTGTGTGACTGGCAGGGGTTCACCGCGAGCCACGCGCAACTGCCACTCGACCAAATCAAACCCCGTCACCAACTCAGTGACTGGGTGTTCGACCTGTAAACGGGTATTCATCTCCAGAAAATAAAAATCACCTGCCTCATCGAGTAAGAATTCCACCGTTCCAGCACCCATGTAATCGACTGCTCGAGCGGCCTCGATAGCCGCTGCGCCCATCGCTTGACGTAAAGTGGGTGTCATGGTGGGACACGGGGATTCCTCGATGACTTTTTGGTGCCGTCGCTGTACCGAGCAGTCACGCTCACCGAGATGAACAACATTGCCATGGCTATCGGCAAACACTTGAATTTCAACATGGCGAGGCCGAATGATCGCTTTTTCGATAATCAACTCAGCGGAGCCAAAGGCATTCAAAGCCTCCGATTGCGCTAACTCAATCGCCTCCTGTAGTCGCTCGCTGTCTTCCACTAACCGCATACCACGACCGCCACCACCCGCGGCCGCTTTGACCATGACGGGCATGCCCATCTGCTCTGCCTCGGCAGTCAGTGTCGCCATTGTCTGATCATCACCTTGGTAGCCCGGTACACACGGGACCCCTGCTGCTAGCATGGTGCGCTTGGCTCGCGCTTTGTCCCCCATCACATCGATTGCAGCATTGGGCGGGCCAATAAACACCATACCTGCTGCTTCGCATCCCAAGGCAAACGCCTGATTTTCAGATAGAAAACCATAGCCTGGATGAATGGCATCTGCACCCGCCTTACTAGCTGCCGCTAGCATTACGTCTTGATTAAGGTAGGAGTCGGCAACTGCTGAGGGACCAATAGGTACCGCGGCATCTGCCTCTCTGACGTGCAGTGCGCCCTGATCCGCGTCGGAATAAACCGCTACGGTGCGTAAGCCCATCGCCTTCGCTGTTCTGATGACCCGCACTGCGATTTCGCCTCGATTGGCAATGAGCACCGTTGTGATTACTGGCATAAATTAACGCTCCTTGTTCCACCATGGCTTACGCTTTTCCAAAAACGAGGCAACCCCCTCGGCACCCTCATCACTTTGTAAGCACCGAGTGAAATTGTCTGCTGCAAAAGCCACTTTTTCCGCATCGGGGATAGCCACCAATTCGGTGATTAATGTTTTGGTGGCTGCAACGGCGCCGGGCGCGCAGGCCAACACATCACGGCGAATAACAAGCTCCGCATCGTCAAGCGCGCTGCCATCCGCAACAACCTGATCGAGAATACCCAATGCTTTTGCTGCATCACCCTTGAAACGAGCGGCTGTTAGCATAAGCCGTCGCCCCGTGGCATAGCCACATTTTTGCAAGACAAATCGCGCGATTTGAGCTGGCGATATACCAATACTGGTTTCAGTAAAGGCAAAGCGCGTATCGGCGGTGCCAATAGTGACGTCACAGCAACAGGCCAGGCCCAGTCCTCCCGCCATTGCCGCCCCCTCTAGTAGTGCGATAGTGACTTGAGGCAAGGTATTGAGTTGGGCAAGCAACTGGCCTATCTGAATGCTGGTCGCAATAGCCCCCGCTGGCTCGCCATCAGCCATGGCTTGAAATCCTCGGAGATCACCACCTGCGCAAAAAAATCCTCCGCGTCCGCGAATCGTCAAGCCCCTGATACTGGTATTATCTCTGAGCGCCTCACAGACTTGAAGGAGCGCTTTAACCACGTCGTCCGTCAAGGGATTACGGCGTTCGGGCTGATTGAACCACACCGTCAGCCAATCATCGCTGTGCTCAAGCTCAATATAGGTTGTGTCAACTAATAGCGTCATCGATTACATCCTCGCCACGCCGAAACTGTTCGCACGAAGCTCACGTCCGCGACCTTCTATAATGGTTTCCAAACAAAAAGCGAGCACCTTTCGGGTATCTCGCGGATCAATAACACCATGATCAAGCGCTCGTCCCGAGGTAAAGAAAGCGTCCTCCTGAGCATCAAAGTGTGCACATAACTGCGCTTCTTGTGCGGCTAACTGTTCCGATGAAGGCGTTTCCCCTCGCCGAGCAGCAACTGAGCGCGCCACCTCACTCATGGTCTTTGCAGCGCTCTGACCGGCCATCACGCCAGTACGCGAACTCGGCCAGGAGAATAAAAAGTCAGGTTCATAAGACCAGCCACACATGCCATAGTTACCGGCGCCGTAGCTGGCGCCAATGTGCAGTGAAATCTTGGGCATTCTTGCGGTCGCTACCGCTTGAACCATTTTAGAACCGTGCTTAATCATCCCCGCACGCTCGTATTCGGTACCGACCATATAACCGGTCGTATTGTGGCAGAAGATGAGCGGCATATCGGCCTGGTCACATAACTGCACAAACTGAGCCACCTTGGTTGCACCCGCCGGATCAATGGGCCCATTATTGCCGATGAACGCTACCGCAATGCCGGTTATGGTGGCGTGGCAACAGACCGTTGACACGCCGTAACGCGGTTTGAATTCATCTATTACCGAGCCATCGACAATGCGCGCCAATACCTCTTTAAAATCATAGGGCGTTTTAGGGTCGGTCGGTACAATGCCTGCCAGTTGTTCGGCATCATAAGTCGGCAGTTGAAACGCTTGACGCTGAACGCTATGAGCGCGTTTATTCCAGTCGAGAGCGCGTACGAGCTCCCGGGCCGTTAGCAAGGCATGGGCGTCGTTTTCGACTAAATATTCCACCAACCCCGATACGCTGGCGTGCATTTCTGTACCACCCAGCTCGCGCTCATTGGCTTCCTCACCGGTCGCTGCCTTAACGAGCGCGGCACCACCGAGTGCTGCCATGCCATTGTCTTTAACGCCAATCACATAATCTGACATACCGGGCATGTAGGCACCACCAGCGGTGGCACCCCCATGAAGGACGGAAATCACCGGCAAGCCCATGGCGGACATTCGCGCTAAATTGCGAAAAACCGCGCCAAACTGCGACCATAATTCCACTCGATATTTGAGTAAGTTGGCGCCTGCGCTTTCGACACAGTGAATGAGTGGTAATTTTTGGCGCATACAGAGATTCTGAATAGATAAGGTAATTTCGACGGAACGATCGGTGGCTGCACCCGCGGCAATCCCCGAGTCATCCACCCAAATCATGCACCGGGCGCCTTGGACGAAACCTATTCCGACTAACACCGAAGCGCCAGGGATGCTGGTTTCTCGATTGGCATCGCCTACACAATAATTAGCCAACGTATGTAACCGTAAGAAAGGCATGCCGGGATCCAAAAGATGCCTGAGGCGCTCGATAGGCGGTAACTGTCCGCGCTTTTCAAAGGTGGCATTGCGTTTACTTGATGCATCAACAGCTCGTTGCTCAAGAGCTCGCAGCTGATCAACGTAGCCGAGCATGCTGGCGCGGTTTTTATTATAAGCCGTTGTAGCCGGTTGGATCATAGACACAAGTTCTGGCATAACTAGTCGTCTCCAATTAACGCTTTAGGAATGGATATAGGGGTATCGAGTATTATCTGGGCGTAACACTTACCCTGAGCATCATTTCTCAAGCTCGCCATGCCTCCGCCGCCAAGCGCGTTGTGAAGCACAAAATTGAGCGCATTGAGTCCTGGCAAATAATGCCGATCGACTGCTGCGCCGGTTAAAAAATGGGCGAAGCGAGTGCGCATATAGTCCGTGGTTAATACCTCGGCAATGAACGGAAGGTAGTCGGGACGACGCGCCATCACGCCAATATTCGCTTTATCGCCTTTGTCGCCTGAGCGAGCCCATGCTAACTGCTCTAGCGGTACATCAATACAGGTCTCACCTTTCGATGGATGTGGGATGACCCATGGCTCTGACGGTAGCCCAGCATCGACATTCTGATTATCAGTCCATGAATGGCTTTCGTCAGCAGTCGTAATACGTATATCGACGACATGCTTGGGGATTAACGTTGAGAATAAGCGAAACACTGGCGACGGTTTTGGTCGAGCGCCGGCGAACATAAACAACCCGGCTGGTGCTCCCAGCGCCGCTCCGGTTAACTCTCTTAACAGGATGGCTACCGGCTGCTTTTCAGCATGTCGAGCGGCAATTTTCACCGCAACTTCCCGGCTGCCAGTCGTGTTCGCTGCGCTACCATAGTGACTCTCGTCACCGATGACCTCGACGCATAGCTCTTGGTAATCCTCAACACCCAAAGCAGACAGTTTTCGACGGCTTCGCACCACGGCTTCCTCGGCAAACAGTCGCGCCTTTTCTGCCGCTCTGCTACCCACATAAAAAGACACCGAACCACCTCGCCAACCGTCGGCCCAAGTAATAGACGCCTTATAGCTGTTGGGGACTCCGCGACCCTTAGCGCCGTCGACGATCACTCGATCACCTGGCTCCTCGCGCAGGGTGACCGACGTAAAATCACAAATGACGTCGGGCAAATAATAGGCCTGTGGATCATCAATTTCGTATAACAACTGCTCCCCCACGGTACCGACAGTGACAGCACCCCCGGTTTTGGCCGGCTTGGTAATAATAAGCTCTCCCGTCGACGTTAATTCGGCGATGGGATAACCGATATTGTGTAGGCCATCGGCAACGTCATGCCAGTCGGTGTAGTTGCCGCCTGTTGCCTGGGCACCGCATTCAATAATATGCCCCGCGAGTGACCCCGTAGCCAAATGGTCCAATTGGTCGAAGGTCCAGCCAAAACTGTGGATGCAGGCACCGAGGGTAACCGCACTATCCACGCAACGGCCAGTGATGACGATATCGGCACCCCCATCCAGTGCTCGGGCGATCGGAAACGCTCCCAAATAAGCGTTAGCACTTGCAATCGCGGCAGCGGCGGGCAGGGGCGTGTCGGAAAACATTTCTCGACAGTCTAGATCAGTCAGACCGCTAAGCTGTGGCATCAGGTCATCACCGGTAACAACAGCGACACGTAAATCCATATCTGCTGCCCTAATAAGCTCACGAACGGCCGCAGCACAACTGTCGGGATTGACGCCACCCGCGTTACTAATCAGCCGCACTCCTGAGGAAGCGATAGCCGTCAAATGAGGTTTGATAACGCTGGTGACAAAATCAGTGGCATAGCCCACGCTGGGATCTGTTGCCCGTGCCCGAGCAAGAATGGACATGGTGACTTCCGCTAAATAATCGAAAACAATAAAATCGACATTTCCCTCCGCAAGAAACTGAGGTATCGCCATATCGGTATCACCCCAATACCCGGTGGCACCACCTATTCGTATTCGCGCTTTATTCATGGTCACTCTCTTCATCGCCGAGGCATGGAGGCGGCGTAATGCGCTGCAGTCGCGCCGACGCCGTACCTGGATCCAATCAATTTTGACTTAGCTATAAATTTAACTCATTATTATTGAGGAAGACTCATATTGCAATGCCATCCGCCCACTCATCAAGGCCTCACCATGACGACTAGTCGCGACACACAGAGACAAAAATTTGAAGCTCGGGAAGCAAATATTATTGCCGCCGCCAGCGAGGTATTTGCCTCCCGGGGAGTCGACGGTGCGAAAATGATCGATATTGCGCGACAAGCCGGTCTGGCTGAGGGAACACTCTACCTTTACTACCGCAACAAGCACGATCTGCTCACCGCGGTGGTGGGCCATTTTTGGTCCGAGCTCACCGCTGGAGCGCGATTGGCCGTAGATCCCCACGCTGATCCTTTCCAACAGCTTGAGCAACTCGCTAGCTATCACCTCAATGCCTTGCTGGCACAATTTCAGGTAGTGCAACTGACCTACCGAGCGCGGGGTACCGAAAGTGCTCACGTAAGAGATCTCGATCAAGTTCGCGGCTACGTACGAATATTCGACGCCATAGTGGAACGAGGCATCGATCGGGGGAACATGCGCGGCGATGCCACCCTTTGGCAAGCCCGGGATATTTTTTACGGGACATTAGAGTTCTCCGCCCGAACCCTCACTTTACGCGAGGCAAGCAGCGATGAGGGGGTTGTCGATAACCTTATGCAGGTCATGGGTCATCACCTGATTCCGGCAGCGAAGAGAACTGATCTGGCGCCTTCAGCAGTGACAAGCAGCAGCGACGCCCAAGGTATTACGCACAAGGACCTCATGGAAAAATTGAATGGCCTTGAGGAGCGGTTGAAGGCACTTAGCTAAGCAATTGGCTAGTCAGCCGTGGGTAAAAAAAGACCCATCGCAAGCTTGTACTCTTGGTACTGGGAATTACTGATGACTGCGGGTCATCAACATCGATTAGAAAACTGCAGGCGCATCGCGTCAATAAAATCATCCACTTGACGCGCCGCTAACTCGTTGATCCCCGCTGCAGCTGCTCGGCCACCGCCTGTGGGGAACTGCCTGCACAGAGCGTCGGCGCCCTGTCGGGCATTGAGTGGTGCGCGAACGCTGACCAGATAACCGGTCGGTATTTCAGTGAGCACCGCGTGCGCACGGTCTGGCGCTTGGTTGGCTAATTGATTGACAAATACGCCGCTAACCCGACGCGCCCAAGGCGCATCAGGGAATTCGACCACCGATAGAACGTCATCCTCAACGAGCCTTGGCGCGATCTCAGCCCAGCGCATGTCGTCGTCGTAAGCCGCAGCCAGTGTGTCAATGAGATCTGGATCGTTGATAAGGCAATCCTGCGGGCTATCGTAAGGCAATAACCGCAGATACAAATCCACAGGTGAAAAGTGTAGGTCCTCCACCGTAGCCCCATAGCCATTATAATTCATCAACACGCCTAGCTGCTGCCAGCGAGCGAGGTCAGTGACATCATCAAGCGTTGCCGCTATCTTTTCAGCGGTGCCCGACAGATTGTCGCCATAGCAACCCACCACCGCCCAGCCGGCCCGCTTGCCTTTCAAGTAACCATTGATCAGCGCAGACGTGCTCACTTCTGGCGACAAATTGATAACCGTCGACAGCTGATCATGCTCGGGGATGGCGCCCGCGTAATGATGATCTACATAAAAAACGCTCGCACCTTGATCGAGAATGCGCTCAAGATCAGCGCGATTCTTATCGAGGGAGATATCCAAGACGTTGACGTGATCGCCTGAGGAGGGCATCACTTTCGTCAGCAAATGGATATCACGCTTTACACCAGACACCAAAACAGACGCCTTTGGCTCGATCTGTCGCAATTGCAGCAATGCACAAATACCGTCAGCGTCACCATTAAAAACATCATAAATGGTCATTGGTGGCTCCCCTGCTAGCAGCCTGACGTTACCGGAGTCAGTGGCTAACGCGGATTAGCTTTGCTCGCGGCGGTTGGGAGTAGCGCGACATTATCAACTTCAACTATTTTTCGAGCGCGCTTGCCATGCAGGCCCTGCTTAACCCAGATAAAATCGTAGCGAGGTTCATAGCCTTCATAACCGATAACATGCATACGCAATAAGTCATTAATCGCCGTACAGTCGATTGCTCGGCAAGCGTCAATAAGGGCTTCGTAGGATTGCTCTATAGCCTCAAACGTCAAGTACTCTTCTTCTGCGCGCATGATCATAGCATGCCCAGTTCCCGATACTGAGGTGCCCAGCAGTAGCTCCTCATGTAATTTCTCTCCGGGCCGCAACCCGATGAATGCGATATCAATATGGTCTGAAGATTGAATTTCACCTTCCAGTTCATAGCCGCTTAGACGGATCATGCGACGAGCTAAGTCAACAATGCGGACAGGTTCTCCCATATCGAGCACAAACACATCCCCACCCGTGCCCATCGCGCTCGCTTGTAAAACTAGCTGCGCCGCCTCTCGTATGGACATAAAATAGCGTGAGACTTCCTGGTGGGTCACTGTTACTGGACCCCCTTGCTCGATTTGCTCGCGAAACAGCGGCACTACGGATCCCGATGAGCCTAGTACGTTACCGAAACGTACAATACAAAAACGAGTACGACTATCGGTCTTTGCAAAAGCTTGCAAAATTAACTCGGCAAATCGTTTTGAGGCACCCATCACATTCGTAGGTCGCACCGCTTTATCAGTCGATACCAGGACAAATGTGTCCACCCCAGCCGCATCAGCGGCACGGGCGGCGGCCCAAGTTCCCTCCACATTGTTGGCGACACCTTCGGCAATATTATGCTCAACAATGGGGACGTGCTTATAGGCGGCAGCGTGATAGACCGTGTTGACGTTAAACGTTTGAAATAAAGATTGTAGGCGACGCTCATCGCGTGCAGAGCCCAACAATGTCACTATGGGTGCTTTGATCCCTCGTTCGCGCGCGATTTGACGCAGCTGACGCTCGACTTTATAGAGTGCGTATTCAGAAATCTCTAAAAGGACCAGCTCCTGAGGGTGAGCCTCTAAAATCTGTCGGCATAACTCAGAGCCAATCGATCCACCTGCACCAGTGACCATGACCACTTTGTCAGTGATACAGCGCTCGATAAGCTCTACATTGGGGGGCACTGGATCGCGACCGAGTAAGTCATCAAGATCAACATCTTGAATCTGGTTAACGCTGGCGCGGCCGGCAACGAGCTCAGAGATTTTTGGCACGGTACGAACATGCACAGGCATACCGACTAAAGAATTAATAATTTCTCGTCGGCGCTCATGTGAAGCTGAAGGTACAGCCAGTAATACTTGGGAGACTTCCCTCTCTACTACGAGGGATTCCAGTAATGTCGAACATAGCACTGGCCGGCCGTTAATCACCGTGTTGTGGACAGACGATGCGTCGTCGACAAATGCAATGACATTGTAGTTGGACCCGTGGTTGAGTGCATGAAGAAGTTGACGTCCGGAATCGCCTGCGCCATAGATAATCACTCGCTTCCCAGCCCCACGTACAGATATCTGGTAAGACACTCTTAACAGCATTCGTGCGCCGCCCGTGGCAGCAAATAATACCAGCCAAAATCCCAAGGGTGCAGTGATGGGCAAATCGACAGGCGCAAAAGAGAGCAGAAAGGCAAAAATAAGTGCGGAGTAGGTAACCGCTTGAATCAAATCCCACACCGCGTGCTGACCCATATGCCGGATAAGCGCGCGATAAAGACCCTTGGCGACAAACACAAACAGAGTCGAAATCACAACAAGCGCCCCGACAGCAAATTCGGGCCATGTTTGCGGTAAGGCAGATCGATTCGAGGCTATTACAACAGAGCCCATCAATGCCACGAGCACCGCCATCCCGTCCAACAACAAAAAACTCATTAAACGAGGAAGATGGGAAGGGCGATCTAACTCAGAGCCAATAAACAGTGCGGCTAGACGCTCTATGTACTTTGGCAATCGACTTTGAACACTACGAACCACTGATTAATCCTTTTAAACGATCACTAAAACCACACCTAGATTAAGTGAAGGCGCGCGATCTCCAGTTAGACGAGAGATAGTCTACCGCCAACGGCGCTCTCGAACCAGCAAGAACAGTGTGGGAATTACTGAGAGAAATACCATAAAAAATGCCCAACTTGGCCTGTAGAGCAAGCCCATTAGCAATGGGATTTGCCACAAGCCGTGCAACATCAATAAGCCGCTATTGATCCTTCTCGCACATCCTGTGCGGCGCGCCAACCGTTGATAGAGATGGTCGTTATGGGCAATATGAGGCGGGCGACCCTGCCAAAGTCTAATGAGCAAGGTAACACCAGCGTCCGTTAAGAAAGGTGCCATTAAAATCAACCAAGCAAACCCCAGCAATGAATGATCATTGAACCCTGTGATGCCGATAACGCAAAGGGTAAAACCGAGAAACACAGCGCCACTGTCACCCATAAATATCGATGCGGGTGGCCAGTTAATTATCCAAAACGGTAACAGCGCTGCCACGAGTAATCCACACAACACCGTGGTGGAAGGCAGGACGCCATCGTCAGCAATCCAGAGAGCAAATAATCCGAGCCCCCCACAGACGACCAATACCTGGGTAGTGGCGAAACCATCAAGGCCGTCCATGAAGTTGATAACGTTTATGGTCCACACCCCAAAGATCAGCCAAACCAGTAGTAAGGGCCATGGGTAATGAACTGATTGGATGCTGATCAAAAATCCACAAGCCAGGCAATAAGCCATCAATCGCGGCAGGATAGGTAAGTCAAAGCGATCATCGGCTAAACCCATCAACGCTAGAATAAGCATCGTCGAAGCGAGTCCACCAATATCTGACAACATGAGCTGACCTGTATCAGCTGCGATCAGTAAAAGAATGACAAATACCAGTGCCACCACAAATCCTCCACCCAACACGGTGGCTTTGCTGTGGTGGCTTCGTAGATTGGGTCTATCGACAAGTCCTAGCTTTGGCCCCACGTGTTTGAAGACCACTAATCCTAAAAAACTCATGGCAAAACCAGCAACTATCAGCATTACACAGACCGCTCATTAGCGCCTGTTGACGGCGAAACCAACCGCTCCTCAAGCACCCATGTAGGTTGCCATTGATTATTCGAGGGGTACTCTCCGGTCCAAAACTCGCCTTCAATAGAGGCCCAAGTCGTATTGGCCGGCTGCCTTTTAATCGCATCATAGAGTGAAGCCATAAGACGCCAAAATGCCAGCGGCAGCGCCATTTTCCTAGGACCGAGTACCGCGTCGCCAATGCGTCGAGCAGAATAACGCTGACCATCAAAACCCGCTCTGCGCGTCACCGATTCAAGTCGATCTTCAGGCATATCAATGCAGTGAGTGATTAAGGCCACAAAATCTGCGCGGCATAGCATCGGCCGTGCACCTGTGTCAGGCAACCGGAAAGGCAGCAGCCGGCCCAGCCATGACAGCAAGGCGATATTTCCCTTGAGCTCCGTGTCGTAAATTAATGCAGGTCGAACAATCACTAAATGACAATCTGAGTTGGCTAAAGTTGCCTCAAGCCGTTGCTCGGCCAGCCATTTTGATGCGCCATAATCACTGCTGGGCTGAGAATAAGCACCGGCACTGCTATCGGGAGACAGCGCGTCGCTGGGGATAATATTCATAGAGCTAACAAAAATAAATCGACTGACGCCTTGCTTAAGAGCGGCTTGAGCGAGCGCTAAGGTGCCTTGCACATTGACAGAGGTATATGCCTGCTCACTGCCATGAGCATGGGCCAAACCTGCACAGTGTACCAGTGTGGTGACACCCGCAAGGCATTTGGGGAAGCCAGCTGCGTCAGTGAGGTCAAAATGACGTGTCGGGCTGTGCGCTGTTGCCTGCCTGGCAAGGGCCACTACCCCACCTCGATGACCATAGTGCTGCGCGAGCACCGGCAACAACGCCCGCCCTAGGTAACCCGAGGCACCTGTGATCGCAATCATACAGGCACCTCGGCAGACTCTGATCGCTTATTCAATAACAAGCTGTTCCCTGTTGCGCTCAATCGTTGCCGATCCGATGCCGTTAACTTCAGCGAGTTCTTCTATCGATTCGAAAGGTCCGTAGGTCTCTCGATATTCTACAATACGATACGCCTTCGCAATACCAACGCCCGCCAAACCGTCAGCCATAACCTCGGGAGAATCCCGGTTAATATTGACCGCCGCTTCAGCAGCAGTAGCCACCATACTCGACATACTCAGGAAGGTAAAAGAGGCCACTAAGGCCACCGCATGGGCGCTCATTCGAACCACCACCATAGGCTTGGATAAGGCATTCTTGAAACCATTTGCTGTCATTGTAAACTGCTTCATCATTAAATCTCCGTTGTGTTCAGACTGCGAGTCCTTATTGACCCTCAGACAGCCTAGGCAAACAAACGGCTACTACGGACACCACTGGTCGCAGGAGATGCTACTTGGTAGCCAGCGATTGAAGAATGCCGTTTACCACCACCGCAGGGTTATCTGCTCCGGTAATTGAACGCCCCATGACTAGATGGTTAGCGCCAGCGGTAAGGGCATCTACTGGCGTGACGACGCGTCGCTGATCACCTTGAGCATCTCCAGGCAAACGAATCCCAGGGGTCACCAACAAAAAGTTATGCCCACATTGCTCGCGCAGCATTGCCGCTTCAGCGGCAGAACACACCACCCCATCCATACCCGCTCTCTGAGCGAGTTCAGCTAACGATGACACTGTCGCAATGGGTGATTCAGCAATACCCAACTCCGCTAGGTCAGCGGCATCCATACTGGTGAGAACTGTTACTGCCGTGAGTAGCGGCGGCGCGCTGTAAGGTGCCAATGCTGCTCGCGCCGCCGCCATCATTCGAGTGCCACCGCTGGCATGAATATTGACCATCCAAACACCCAACTCTGCCGCCGCGGTGACAGCGGCAGCGACGGTATTGGGGATGTCGTGAAATTTAAGATCCAGAAAAATATCGAATCCTAGAGCCTGCAACGATGTAACAATGGCGGGACCTTCCCGCGTAAATAGCTGCTTGCCCACTTTAAGGCGACAGCGCTGAGGCTCAAGGACTTGTGCAATCGCCAGAGCTTCAGCAGTCGTTGAAACATCGAGGGCAACGATCAGGGGACCAATAGCGTTATTCACGAGTCACATCTCCAATAGCGCCAAGATCGCGCACCGTGCCCCAGTGTTTACAGCCAGGGCAATACCAATGCAAATGCTGACCACGAAATCCACAGTGGTTACACTGATAGGTAGAATTCGCTTCCACCAAACGGTTAACAATCTCTATTTGCAGGGGTTCGTCCTCACCGGCCTCGTTGGTACCATGGAGTGCCATAAGCAGGGCAAGTCCCCCTAATGACGGTTTATCAACAAGATGTTTTCTCAAAAAATCCTTGGCTTGTTCAGAGCCCTCTACCGCACGAATCTCTTCGGCCAGGGCAATTAATAAGGGAGTGCTCGCTTTGGCTACATAGCAATCCATGAGATAACTGCGCAACGCGGAACGATGATTCAACTGAATTAGCGCTTGTCGCAGCAGATCAGCTGACTCAGATACAAAATCCGGCGCTTGTTCTTTTAATAGTTGTAAGGTTTTTACCGCCCGCGCAGGATTTCCAGCCTTGAGCTCAAGCTCTCCCGACATCAAGGTTGCACGAGTACAGCTCCGATCGTATTTAAGCGCTTGATCAAGCTGGGTACGGGCTTCGGTTAAATCACCACTGTGTAGAGCGATGGCAGCTTGCTCGCAGCAATAGTGGGCCAATAGCAGCGGAATAGGCTGTCCAACCTCATTGGGATCAGGCCCGTTTGACCGAAGTAATGAGCGACGTGGCAGTATCTCCCCGGCAACACGCTTCGCTGCCGACCAATCGCTTTGTGCCTCATAAATTTCCAACAAATGGCGACGCGCGATGCGCTGGTGATGCCCTGACTCTGCCACCAAATCCAACAACAGGCGCTCGGCCCTGTCGAGCAAGCCCGCCGAAATATAATCACGCGCGAGCTCTAGATGAGCGAGATGCAATTGACTGGTGGGTAAACTAGGGCGGGCTAGCAGATTTTGATGAATCCGAATCGCCCGCTCAACTTCACCTCGACGACGGAGTACATTGCCTAGGGCAATGTGCGTGTCGAAGGTTTCGGAATTGACCTCAAGTGCCTTAGTAAAGGCATCGATTGCGCCATCCTGACTCCCGTCCAGCAGAAAATTGAGGCCTCGGTAATATTGTGAAGGCAACGTGTCTGAGGACTGCCACAGCGAGCTCATGGTCAATACTCGCCCTCCCCGGCCGAGAAACCAGCCAGCTGCTACGGCTACGAATAATAAGACAAACACCAAGTAATCACTCACTCTCAGTGAACCCTACTTTCCGCAAGCGTTCGATCTCAACGCCCAAGCGCTGGTTTTTACGTCTCAACACTACCAATTGTCCACGCTGCCTTAAGGCCACAACAGCACTGGCGATCACCCCAAGCAAAACACCCAGCAGCAAGGTTAACAACAGCCATAACGCTAATGAACGCTCAGCGAGTTGCACGACTAATAAATCGAGTGGTACTTGCGTGGTGTTTTGCAGCGCAAAAAATGCGCCTACCGCGATCGTCGCACAGAGAATCACGGCACTAACAATAATGCGCAAAGTGGGCATGGCTAAAAGCCTGACTTCAATGAGCGATTGACACGCTCACGCAATTCCTTACCTGGTTTGAAATGAGGGACGTACTTACCCTCGAGCTCCACCGACTCACCCGTCTTTGGGTTGCGGCCCTTTCGAGGTTTCCGGTAATGCAGCGAGAAACTGCCAAACCCCCTAGTCTCAATGCGCTCACCCATAGCGAGGGTTTCTGCCATATGATCAATAATTAACTTCATACCCAGCTCAACGTCTTTAGCACTCAGCTGGGTTTGTCGGGAGGCTATGCGATCGATTAATTCACTTCGCGTCATGACTTTTCATCAATGCTAAAAACCCTATTGTCTAATGCCCTGCACAAATTGACAAGTCTCTAATTTACAACAAGTTTTCAACTGATTAAGCGCCTCACCACGGCCTCCATACGCCACCGGCTATCATTATCTTGGCGCCAAAAAAAAACCGCACCCTCAGGATGCGGTTGCACGAGCGTTAGCTACTCTTTATTGATTATCCATCTTGGCTTTGATCAAATCGCCAATGGTTCCCGGAGAAGCAGCCTCATCTTGCTCATTCAGAGACTGAACAGCCTCTTTCTCGTCTTCCATATCCTTCGCTTTGATTGATAAGCCAAGCGCGCGACTCTTGCGATCAACACTGACAATTTTCGCTTCTACCTTATCGCCAACGTTAAGCTCAGATCGGGCGTCTTCGACGCGCTCCTGTTTGATATCACCGGCCTTAAGATACCCTTCTATCTCATCGCCAAGCTTGATGACAGCACCGCGCGCATCAACCTCAGTAATTTCACCCGTGACAATAGCACCGCGATCGTTATCAGACACGTACAGGGTAAAGGCATCCTCCTCAAGCTGTTTGATGCCTAGGGAAATACGCTCACGCTCAGGATCAATGGACAAAATGACCGTCTCTATCTCATCGCCCTTCTTGTAATTACGGACCGCTTCCTCGCCCGTTTCGTTCCAGCTGATATCGCTCAGGTGAACGAGCCCATCAATGCTGCCCTCCAGCCCGATAAAGATGCCAAAGTCAGTAATTGACTTAATGGTGCCAGAGATTCGATCACTCTTCGCATGATCGTCGGCAAAGGCATCCCACGGATTGCGCGTGCATTGCTTTATACCGAGGGATATTCGGCGGCGTTCTTCATCAATATCAAGCACCATCACCTCAACCTCATCGCCTAGCTGGACGATCTTAGAGGGATGGACATTCTTATTGGTCCAATCCATTTCCGATACGTGCACCAAACCCTCGACACCTTCTTCAATCTCAGCAAAGCAGCCGTAGTCAGTCAGGTTGGTAATGCGCGCTGTCACCTGGGCGCCTTCTGGGTAACGGTTAGTAATGGCCACCCATGGATCCTCGCCCAGTTGCTTAAGGCCCAGCGAAACACGGTTCCGCTCGCGATCAAATTTCAAAATCTTAACGTCAAGTTCCTGGCCTACTTCGACAATCTCGCTGGGATGTTTGATGCGCTTCCACGCCATGTCAGTAATATGTAGCAGGCCATCAACGCCACCAAGATCGACAAAGGCGCCGTAGTCGGTGAGGTTTTTAACCACGCCCTTCACTGCCATACCCTCTTGGAGGTTAGCCAGCAGCTCATCGCGCTCAGCACTATTAGCGGCTTCCATCACCGCACGACGTGACACAACGACGTTGTTGCGTTTTTGATCGAGCTTAATGACTTTAAACTCCAGCTCCTTGCCCTCAAGGTGCGTCGTTTCCCGCACAGGCCGTACATCAATGAGAGAGCCCGGTAAAAACGCACGTATAGAATCAATGTCCACCGTGAACCCGCCCTTCACTTTGCCATTGATGATGCCAATACACACTTCATCCGCCACGTGTGCGGCTTCAAGGCGTGTCCATGCCTCAGCTCGCTTGGCTTTCTCTCTGGACAGTTTAGTTTCACCAAAGCCGTCCTCTACCGTTTCTAGTGCAACCTGAACTTCATCTCCAATGGACAGCGTGCATTCACCGCTGGCATTGGTAAATTGATCAAGGGGAATAACACCTTCGGATTTCAGTCCCGCGTGAACCGTGACCCACTCATTGTCGATATCGATAACCACCCCTGTGACGATGGCACCAGGTTCCATATCAACCGTTTTAAGGCTCTCTTCAAATAGCTCGGCGAATGATTCGCTCATCAATAATACCTGTCATTTTTCGGCAGCCTAGGCTGCGCTTACCGACTTCCAAACCAAGCCGGGTAGTTTATAAAGAGCGACATCCGTGGTGTCTGGCCTTCAGCCGGTTGTTCGCTTCCCAATTCCTCTCTGTGCCACAAGCGCAAGCACCTTCTCCAAAACATCATCAACCGACAATAAGGTGCTGTCGATGATAATGGCATCCTCAGCGGGGCAGAGCGGTGATGCGTCTCGCTCTGAATCCCGGGCATCCCGAGCCTTGATGTCTTCAAGAAGGCGCGGCAAGTTAACATTTTCGTCTCTCTCAAGCAACTGCTGGAAGCGACGTTCAGCGCGCGCTTCTGCGCTCGCCGTAAGAAAGACTTTCAGTTCGGCAGTTGGGAATACCGTTGAGCCCATATCTCGACCATCCGCGACTAGGCCGGGGCCGGCGGCGAAGATGCGCTGTCTCTCTAGTAGCGTGGATCGCACCTCAGGGTGCACCGCTACCGCTGACGCGCCTTGACTACCCAACTCTGAGCGCACCGCTTGAGTGACATCTACGCCAGCAAGTAGGGCGCGCATTCCGTTCGCACTGGGCTCAAACCGCACCGGGAGCGTTTTCGCAATAGCTAAAACCGAAGGGATGTCATCCCATGCGACGCCATTGTTTAGGCAGGCCACCCCCAAGACTCGATAAATGGCGCCACTATCGAGCAAATGCCATCCCAAATACTGCGCGACTAACTGGCTAATAGTGCCTTTGCCTGCCCCACTTGGCCCATCGATACATATTATTGGCACCATAGTTAATGCACTTCTTCTAGCAACAATCCTGCAGCCCGAGCAACGGCGGCAAAACCAGGAAACGAGGTGGCAACATGATCGCAGTCGAGAATGTTAAGCGGCGCTTCAGCCCTCAATGCGGCCATAGCAAAGCTCATGGCAATGCGATGATCTTGGTAGGTCCTGATGGCGCCGCCACCTAAAGCGCCTCCGTCAATAATAATGCCATCAGGGCGGACCTCTGTGTGAATACCTAACGTCGTTAAGCCCTCTGCCATACTGGCAATTCGGTCGCTTTCTTTTACCCGAAGCTCCTCAGCGCCGGTGAGAACCGTACGACCTTCAGCGCAAGCCGCAGCAATGAAGAGTGCCGGAAATTCATCAATAGCAAGGGGCACTTCCTGTTCAGGAATGGCAATGCCCTTTAACGGCGCGTGGCGCACGCGCAATTCAGCCACGGGCTCACCACCCACCTCCCGCTCGTTGAGCACCTGAATATCGGCACCCATCAATGTCAAAATATTCAGCACGCCAATGCGCGTAGGGTTCAAACCTACATGCTCTAGAATGAGATCTGAGCCAGGGGCAATACTGGCGCCCACCAAAAAGAACGCGGCGGAAGACACGTCAGCGGGAATATCGATCGTTGACGCCGTTAATGTGCCGTGCCCCCCTAGACTGATGACGCCATTGCGGGACTGCACGTCATAACCAAAGCCTCTTAGCATGCGCTCGGTATGGTCCCGAGTCGGCCCAGGCTCGGTGACCGAGGTACGCCCTTGCGCATACATCCCTGCCAATAAGACACAGGATTTCACCTGCGCACTTGCCATGGGAAGATCATAGTGAATGCCTTTCAGAGAACGCTGTCCTCTAAGGGTCAGTGGCGGACGACCCTCACCGTCTGACTCCACCACGGCGCCCATACGTTCAAGGGGATTGATCACCCGGCGCATAGGGCGCTTGCACAGTGAGGTATCGCCAGTCAGTGTGGTATCAAATGACTGGCCCGCCAGCAAACCGGCTAACAAGCGCATGCTGGTACCGGAGTTACCCATGTCCAAGGGTGCTCTGGGGGCCGCCAAACCATTAAGACCGACGCCGCTAATGCGCAACTTACCCTCATGAGGCCCATCAATGACTACGCCCATGGCGCGAAAGGCTGCCACCGTCGCCAGGGCATCCTCCCCTTCGAGAAAGCCAGTGACATGAGTGTCTCCCTCTGCCAATGAGCCGAGCATGACTGAACGATGCGACATCGACTTATCGCCCGGCACGCGAACACGGCCCGTTAAGCAACTGCCTGGCTGTACAGAGAATTTCATTGGGGGATCTCGTGGGGCGATTCAGCGGGCTCAAATAACGGATTCAACAGTAAATCGTGATCCCGGCGAACATTGCGACAATGCGCGAAATATGCGGTTAATCCCTCACCATCACCCGCAGCAATAAGCGCCTTAAGGTGAGATAATTCGGCTTCCACCGAGGTCACTGCACGCAGCAGTGCGACGCAATTGGTCAGTGCAATATCTCGCCACATAACCGGATCAGAGCCCGCAATGCGGGTCATATCTCGCAGCGCACCACCACCGTGTTGCATTGACTGTAAAGGGTCCTTCGCCAGCGCCATGGTGAGCGCATAGGCCAGCATATGCGGCGAATGACTGCTGGCAGCCAGCGCGGCATCATGATCGTCCACCGGCATTTGAATGACCCGCGCTGCGGTCAAAGCCCACATAGCCGTCACTTGAGCTAGCGCACTGGCGTCCGTCTCCCCGGAGGGTGTTAAAATGATTTCCCTGCCCGCAAACAAATCGTCGCGAGCGGCATCAATCCCGCTGTCTTCAGATCCAGCAATGGGGTGACCCGGTACAAAACGGTGATACTGGCAAGCGGCTCGATCGATAACCCAGCCTTTGATACTCGCTAAGTCAGTGACGATCGGCTGATGTGGACTGCGCTGTACCCGTGGCAACAGGTCAGCGAGTAACTCGCCCGAGGCCATGGGTGGTGCACCCACTACGAGGAGGTCTGCCGCGGCTATAACCACGTCGAGGTCAAGACTATAGCGATCAATAACCCCCAGCGCTAAGCCCCGCTGTAAGCTCGGCTCTCGAGGTCCATAGCCCACCAACTCTCCCGCGTAGCCACTGGCTCGCAACGCTTTAGCCAGGGATCCTGAGATGAGCCCCAAACCTAAAAACGCAACACACTGAATATGGAAGCTCATTAATTGTCTGATCTATATGGGTGCGCGTGGGTAGGAACCCAGCGGCTTCAACATGATGGAGTGCTCCGCCAACTCAGTCATGATGTTTTCAATGACCGCATCATCTAAATGACCTTCGAATTCGACAAAAAATACGTACGTCCACTTTTCGGTTTTCGATGGACGCGAGTCTATTCGGGTCAAACTGACACCTCGATCTTCAAAGGGCTTCAACAGACTGAGCAATGCACCGGGGCGATTTCGGTTGGAGACCAGGATAGAGGTTTTATCCCAGCCGCTAGCCGGCACGGATTCACGGCCTAAGATCAAGAATCGGGTGGTATTGCTGGCGATATCTTGAATACTTTTTGCCAGTTTTTCTAAGCCATAGGTGTCCGCCGCAAGATCTCCAGCGATAGCGGCAACACCCTGCGTGCCTGCAGCCAATCGCGCCGCCTCGCCGTTACTCGCTGCGCTTTCCCTCGGCACCTCTGGATAGTGAATATCGAGCCACTCTCGACACTGAGCCAATGCTTGGGGATGCCCGCAAATCCGTGTAATAGTCGCTTTGTCAGTGCCTTGTTTGACCAGCAAATGATGAACAATGGGCAGTTCCACCTCTCCCACTATTTGCAAGGGAGACTCCAAAAAGCAATCGAGGGTTTGCCCCACCATTCCCTCGGTCGAATTTTCGACGGGTACTACACCAAAATTGCAGTGACGATCTTCCACTTGACGAAAAACACTGGGGATAGAGCTGCGTGCCTCTGGGATAGCTGATTGCCCAAAGTGCTTGCTCGCAGCCGCTTGAGTATAGGTACCCTGAGGGCCAAGATAAGCCACAGTAAGCGGTTGCTCGAGCGCCAAACAGCTGGACATAATTTCACGAAAAATGGTGGCTACGTAATCGTCCGGTAAGGGTCCCGGGTTTAGCTCTTGGATAGCTCTCAACACTTGAGCTTCACGCTCAGGTCGATAAAAAAGGGGCACCGTTTCTCCCGCGGTTGCCAGCTTTATTTTTGCCACTTCTTGCGCACACTGAGCGCGAGCATTAACGAGCACCAGCAACTCTTTATCGATCGCATCAATTTTTTCTCTTATCGCCGCGAGCTGTTCATCAGTCGCCATGCGTAATCACCCCCGCCTTACGGCAAAATAAAGGACTGGTGTGGGCAACGCCACTGGGCCTAGCCAAACATTTATAGCCACGCATCAGCGTTTATTCCTCAGCGTCAGACTCTGGGGCCTCTACCGATGTCGCTGCAGCCGTGCTTGTTACTGCATCATCGTCCTCAGCAATACGACTAACGTTGACCAGCTTTTCGTCGCTTCGCGTGCGGATAACTCTGACTCCCTGGGTATTTCGTCCCAGCAAAGACACTTCTTCAACGCTGGTCCGAACCGCCGTTCCTTGATCGGAAATCAGCATCATTTCATCCCCGGAAAAGACCTGTTCAGCGCCGACCAATGGTCCGTTCCGGTCGGTGGTAGCCATGGCAATAACACCCTTGGTACCGCGCCCTTTTATGGGGAAATCGCTGATCGCCGTGCGTTTGCCATAGCCATTTTCAGTCACGGTCAATAGCTCACCATCTTCCTTGGGAACCATCAGAGAAATTAACCGATGACCCTCAGCTAAGCGAATGCCACGCACGCCCTTAGCCGTGCGTCCCATAGATCGAACCGCGCCTTCAGCAAAGCGCACCGCTTTACCTTCACTGGAAAACAACATGATGTCGCAATCGCCATTGGTCACCGCGGTACCCACCAGCCAATCGTTCGCCTCCAGCTCTAGTGCTCTTAAGCCAACACTTCGCTGGCGAGCAAACTGGCTCATCTCGGTCTTCTTCACCGTGCCATTCGCCGTCGCCATAAAAATGTAGTGACCCTCTTCATAGCCCTCGACCGGAAGGATTGAGGTGATTCGCTCACCTTCATCGAGGGGCAACAAGTTCACCATTGGGCGCCCCCGAGAGTTACGGCTCGCCAAGGGTATATGGAATACCCGCAGCCAATACACCTTACCCAGATCAGAGAAACATAAGATGGTCGCGTGAGTACTGGCAATTAACAGGTGCCGCACAAAATCTTCATCTTTCACTGCGGTCGCAGAACGACCAGTACCGCCTCGGCGCTGGGCCTGATAATCGGTCAACGGTTGCGTTTTCGCATACCCACCATGGGAAATAGTGACCACCCGATCTTCTTCAGTGATGAGATCTTCTACTTTGAGATCGTGGGTCGAATCAGTAATTTCGGTTAGCCGCTCGTCGCCAAATTCCTCTACTATTTCTGCTAACTCATCTCGAATCACCTGCTTCAAACGATCTGGGTCACCTAGAATCTCAAGATACCCTGCAATTTCAGACAGTTTATCGGCGTATTCCTGCAGTAATTTTTCGTGCTCCAGGCCGGTGAGACGGTGTAAACGAAGGTCGAGGATGGCCTGAGCTTGGGTGGGTGACAAATGATAGGCCCCATCGTGCAAACCAAACTGGAGGTCTAGATCGTCTGGCCGGCAAGCATCGGCCCCGGCCCGCTCGAGCATCGCCATGACCGCCCCTGTCGCCCAGCCTTGGGCAATGAGCCGTTCTTTTGCATCAGCCGAAGTGGGTGAGTCTTTAATCAACCCGATAATAGCGTCGATGTTGGCCAGGGCAACGGCCAAGCCTTCCAGTACATGGCCTCGCTCTCGGGCTTTACGCAACAAATACATGGTCCGCCGGGTCACGACTTCTCTGCGGTGGCGAACGAAGGCTTCAATAATGTCGCGCAAATTCAGCACTTTGGGCTGGCCGTCGACTAAGGCCACCATGTTGATACCTACTACCGACTGTAACTGGGTCTGGGAATAGAGGTTATTGAGCACGACATCGCCCATCTCCCCGCGCCTGAGCTCAATGACCACGCGTAGACCGTCTTTGTCAGACTCGTCCCGCAGCTCCGTGATTCCCTCTATCTTCTTCTCTTTAACTAATTCAGCAATACGCTCAATTAATCGCGCCTTGTTGAGCTGATAGGGAATCTCATGAATGATAATCGTATCTTTGCCTTTAGCCTCGTCAGTGATGACCTCGGCTCGAGCCCGCACGTAAATGCGACCGCGACCCGTGCGATAGGCCGCCAGTATGCCCGCGCGGCCATTGATAATGGCACCGGTGGGGAAGTCAGGGCCGGGGATGCACTGCATCAAGCCATCAACACTGATGTCGGGGTTATCGAGCAAAGCAATACAACCTGCCACAACTTCCTTCAAGTTGTGGGGGGGAATGTTGGTGGCCATACCCACAGCAATACCGGAGGAACCATTGATCAATAAGTTCGGTACTCGCGTGGGCAGTACGACGGGAATACGCTCGGTACCATCGTAGTTGTCGACGAAGTCGACCGTCTCTTTTTCTAAATCGGCGAGTAACGAGTGGGCAATTTTGCGCATACGGATCTCGGTATAGCGCATGGCGGCAGCATTATCGCCGTCAATTGATCCGAAATTACCCTGCCCATCAACAAGGGTATAGCGCAGCGAGAACGTCTGTGCCATTCGAACGATAGTGTCATAGACCGCTGAATCGCCATGGGGATGGTATTTACCAATGACATCACCCACGACACGTGCTGATTTCTTATACGGCTTATTCCAGTCGTTATTGAGTTCGTTCATCGCGAATAATACGCGACGATGAACCGGTTTTAAGCCGTCACGGACATCGGGCAAGGCTCGCCCAACAATGACGCTCATTGCGTAATCCATATACGACTGTTTTAGCTCATCCTCAATGCTGACGGGGAGAACTTCGCGGGCAATATTTTTTGGAGTATCTGCCATTCGGCCTACTTCGTTAGAGGGATTAGATGAGTTTTTTCGAATGCCATGATTGTATCAAATTACAACCAAGCGGGCTATGCGCACCACAGAAATTCTCTTGTCGCGTTATACTGCCGAAAGAACAAAGGGAAAGCCCCATGACCGACATTGATTACCTTGTGTATCCGCAGTGGATTGTCCCCATTATTCCCAGACAAACTGTGCTCACCGATCACTGCATTGCTGTGGCCGATGGGCAAATCGTCGACCTCTGTCCCAGTAGCCAGGGCCGGACGCTGAACGCCAAGCACAGCATTGAATTACCCGGACAAGTACTCATGCCAGGACTTGTCAATTGCCACGGCCACAGCGCCATGACGCTGTTTCGCGGTTACGCTGATGACCAACCGCTGATGACGTGGTTGCAACAGCATATTTGGCCGGCAGAAAAGGCCTTCGTCTCCGAGGATTTTGTCCGCGACGGTACCGATTTAGCTCTAGCTGAACTACTCCTAGGTGGCACAACAACATTTAGTGATATGTATTTTTACCCCGACATCACCGCCCAGCGGGCTGATTTTGCCGGTCTCCGGGCGCAATTGGTCTTTCCTGTGCTTGATGGACCCAGTGCCTGGGCCAGAGACTCAGAAGACTATCTGGCTAAAGGACTACAGTTAAGAGATCACTATCGGGATCACGAACGCATAGAAATCGGCTTTGGCCCTCATGCTAACTATACGGTCAGCGAAGCCACCTTGAAACGGGTTGCCACCCTTGCCAATGAGTTGGATGCCCCCGTGCAAATCCACCTCCATGAAACCCAAGGCGAAGTGCAAATGTCAGTAGAAAATCTGGGTGAGCGACCTATAGAGCAACTGCAGCGCATAGGTCTACTTGGGCCGCGCAGTCAGTGTGTCCACATGACGGCGCTTGCAGACGCCGACTTCCAAATACTGGAGAGCACCGGTGCACATGTCATTCACTGCCCACGCTCAAATATGAAATTGGCGGCGGGCATCTGTCCCGTCCAGCGCTTGCTTGACCGACATATCAACGTGGCGTTGGGTACCGACGGTGCCGCCAGTAACAATCGCCTCAATATGATTGCTGAAATGCAGGGGGCGGCCCTACTCGGCAAACTGGAGAGCGGCGAATCGGCGGCCGTATCAGCGGTCACTGCGTTAGAAATGGCTACCATTAACGGCGCCAAGGCACTCGGGATGGAGCAAAAGATCGGCTCTCTCGAAATAGGCAAGCAGGCTGATATGATTGCTTTGCAAATGGACGGCTTGGCCATGCAGCCGATCAACAACGTGCTGTCACACCTTGTGTATGCCACATCTGGAGCGGAATTAACGCATAGCTGGGTAGCGGGTCATCTACTGGTGGTTGATCAACAATTGTCGACCTTATCGGCCAGCCATATTGCCGCCAGCGCCGATAGCTGGAGAGCGCGACTCCTAGATTTCCATGCCCTAAAAATGGGGACCCACCCTGAACAGCCACCTGAGATTAACCACTGATGACCGAACGTAATGTCGACGATGCAGAAATCGCCAAATTTGAAGCCCTCGCCTCCCGCTGGTGGGATCCCACCAGTGAATTCAAGCCCCTACACGACATTAATCCCCTGCGCGCCAATTGGATAGATCAATTCGCCAAGGTAGATGGCAAGACTCTACTCGACGTCGGCTGTGGTGGCGGGCTGCTGTCGGAGGCCATGGCCTGGCGCGGCGCCACCGTTACCGGTATTGATATGGGCGAGGCACCGCTCGCTGTGGCTAACATTCACCGTTTAGACAGTGAGCTCAGCATTGACTATCAGAAAATCACCGCTGAGGACATTGCCCAACGTCAGCCCGCTGAGTTTGACGTGGTCTGTTGTCTTGAAATGCTCGAGCACGTGCCCGATCCCGCCGCTGTGATAGCCGCGTGTGCCACATTAGCGAAGCCTGGCGCACATCTCTTTTTCTCCACCATTAATCGCAATCCAAAGGCCTATGCCTTTGCCATTATCGGTGCGGAATATGTCCTCAAACTATTACCTCGTGGTACCCATGAATACAGTAAATTTATCCGTCCCTCGGAGCTGAGCTGTTGGCTTCGCGAAGCAGGACTGCAGCTGACTGACATAACTGGACTGACCTATAATCCTATATCAAAACATTACCGACTCAAGGCTACAGATGTCTCGGTCAACTACATGATGCATGCCATAAAGCCCACCCTATGATTGGAGAAATAACGGTGTGAAGGATGCCGGTCGTGAAATAAAGGCAGTGATTTTCGATTTAGATGGCACTTTGGTTGATACCGCCGACGAATTCATCACGGTTGTTCGAGCGCTACGGGATACTCACGGGCTAGCACCACTGCCGGCGGCGCAGGTTCGCCAGTCCGTGTCTAATGGGTCTGGCGCCTTGGTCACGCTTGCCCTTGACTGCCCACCCAGCGATCCGCGCTATGAGCAGTGGCGTCTGCAATTTTTGGAAGACTATGAGCAACTACTGGGCACTCAAGCCAAACCCTATCCGGGTTTGCCACTACTCGTTAAACAGCTGCATAACGCCGGCGTTTCATGGGCTGTGGCCACCAATAAATTCCGTCGCTATGCTGAGCCATTAATGGCGGCAATGAATTTCCAACCCCCCGCAGCCAGTCTAATCACCCCCTGCGATGTGACCCATCCAAAACCCCATCCCGAGGCTATTCTTCTCAGCTGTAAGAATATGGGGGTAGAGCCTAGCGGCGCCATTTATGTCGGCGATCACCAACGGGATATCGAGGCAGGAAACGCGGCAGGTTGCTTCACTATTGCCGCAGCCTATGGCTATATTGGTGCTGATGACGACCCCGACCGCTGGCGTGCCGACGCTATCGCTGAGTCCAGCGAGAAATTGGCGGACATGATTTTAAGGATGATTCAGTGACTGTTGTTCCCGCTAGTTGGCAAGCTACGCAACATGAGCTCGCCGGCAAAACTATTCTGATCACCGGTGCCGGCGATGGTATCGGTAAAGCAGTCGCCATTGCCTGTGCACGACACGGTGCGGAGGTACTCTTACTGGGCCGCACCGAAGAAAAATTAGCGGCCTGCTATGATTACATCATGCTCGAGGGCGGCCGTACACCTGGCATTATTCCCTGCGATCTAGGCCAGGTGAGTCACGATGCGCTGTGTGACCTACGTGAAGAACTTAATGCCAGTGTAGGCAAACTCGATGGCCTAGTTCACAGTGCGGGGCTGCTGGGTGATCGGAAAGCCATGACACAAACCAGCAGCGCCATCTGGCACCAAGTCATGCAAGTCAATGTCAATGCAGCGTTCATGCTTACCCAGACCATGCTGCCATTACTCAACGAGGCACCGGAGGCCTCCGTTTTATTTACTAGCTCGGGGGTGGGGCGTAAAGGCCGCGCTTTTTGGGGCGCTTATGCAGCATCAAAATTTGCTACTGAGGGCATGATGCAGGTGCTGGCCGATGAGCTGGGCAACACCAGTAATATTCGAGTAAATAGTATAAATCCCGGCGCGGTGAACACATCAATGCGTCGCACGGCCTACCCAGCAGAGCCTCCGACCAGCAACCCAGATCCCGAAACGCTAACGCCCACTTGGCTATATCTGCTGAGCTCAGCCAGCATCGGGCTCAACGGCCAGGCGCTCTCAGCCCAGTAGGCTTGGACCCATGCTGTGCTTCTGAGGCCTACTGGCTCATCGCGGGTCTATTTTTTTTTGCGGCGCTCAAATCGATTGTCACCGTCAAACATGCGTCGATGCGTTTTCCGCCCCGATTTTTTCGATAAGCGATCGAGTTTCTCCTGCTCCTTCACGCTGCGCGCTTGGGCTATCTTTGGTGGCATGTCAGCCATACCATAGAGCACGTCAACGTCTTTTCTGGGTAACTCCAACCACTCACCTTGTTTGAGCTTCGAGGGAATAAACACACTCCCATAGCGGACACGCTTGAGACGAGATACCGTTAACCCTTGTGACTCCCATAGGCGGCGCACCTCGCGATTCCGCCCCTCCATGAGTACGACATAAAACCAACGATTTATTCCCTCACCACCACCGTCAACCACATCGGCAAATCGAGCTGGGCCATCATCGAGCATAACGCCTTTTTTTAAGGTATCGATAATGTTAGGGCTAACGTCGCCCATCACCCGTACCAGATATTCGCGCTCTATCATGCTTGAGGGGTGCATCAATACGTTGGCCAGCTCTCCGTCAGTGGTAAACAGCAGCAGGCCTGACGTAGTGTAGTCAAGGCGGCCAATGACAATCCATCGGCCAGACTTTAACGCTGGCAGCGAGTCAAATACCGTACGCCGACCTTCCGGGTCTTTTCTTGAACACACCTCACCCACCGGCTTGTGATAGAGCAAACATCTGACGTGTTGCCCTTCGCTGACGTCGATGGGCTTGCCATCTACTTTGATCAGCTGCTGTGGATAAACGCGATCACCTAATGAGGCCGTCTTGCCATCCACTTGAATACGACCACTGTCTATCCAGCGCTCCATTTCTCGACGTGAGCCAATGCCTGCTCGCGCCAAGGCCTTTTGCAGCTTTTCACCCGGGAGGCGGTCGCTATCGGTGGGGATAAATGGCTGCGCCACCGCTTTTGGCGATGTCTTCGAGGAAGTCCTGGCTGACTTTTTCTTTGCGCGTTTGTCTGACGTTTTGTTAACGCTTTTCTTCTGGGGGTTGTTGTTCGAGTTCTTCACTCCAATCTTCCTCTATCGACGCTTCGGCAGCGTGTAATGGCCCAGACTCTAGGTCTGAAGCTTCAATGCTTTCCCGCGCCGGGTCGATCTCATTCAACGGCGCTTCAGTAGGTAGTTGAATAGTAACCTCGGCATCACTACTGTCGGCCCCCTCACCGGGGGGGTTGTTTCCACCGGGAACTACGAGCTCTAAATCACCAGAGAGGTTATCAAGCTCTTTAATATCTGCCAGGGGTGGTAGATCTTCCAGTGATTGTAGATTGAAATAATCGAGAAATTGCCGCGTCGTAGCGTACATGGCTGGGCGACCGGGTACATCACGATGTCCCACCACTCGTATCCACTCGCGCTCATGAAGCGTTTTGACAATGGTAGAACTAACCGCAACACCTCGGACCCCTTCAATTTCACCCCGGGTAATCGGCTGTCGGTAGGCAATAAGCGATAAGGTCTCTAGGAGTGCTCGCGAGTACCGTTGAGGTCGCTCATGCCATAACCGCCCCACCCAGGTGGCTAGGTTTTGCCTCACCTGAAAGCGGTAACCGCTGGCCACCTGCACTAACTCATAGCCACGACCATCACAACGCTCGTTCACATCGGCCAAAGCGGCCTTAATATCCTCAGTGGCAGGTCGTTCGAACTCATCGAACAATTGACTCAAGCGCTTTAATGACAAGGGCTCTCCCGCCGCCATTAATGCACCCTCAAGAATTTGTACCAGCCCCATCTCCGACATTATTCCGTTCTCGCCTTTACATGAATCGGGCCAAAACCCTCGGTCTGCACAATTTCCACCAAGGACTCCTTAATCAGTTCCATCAGCGCCAAAAATGTCACCACCACCCCCAGTCGACCCTCTTCGACGGTAAATAATGCGACAAAAGGCACAAAATTTTTGTCACGCAGCGCCTCCAAGACATCCGACATCCGTTCGCGGGTAGAGAGTGATTCTCTTTGAATTCGGTGGCTTTCAAACATATCTGCTCGTTTGAGCACTTCTCCTAATGCCAACAACAGCTCCTTCATATCGAGATCTGGTAACGGTCGCTCACGCTTTAATTCCGGTGGTTGAATGGCAGCCACCCAAGTGTCGCGCTCCAAACGCGGCAACGCCTCGATATCCTCTGCTGCCTTCTTAAAGCGCTCATATTCCTGCAGACGACGGATCAGATTGGCTCGGGGGTCCTCCTCCTCCTCTTCCATTGTTGTTGAACGAGGCAATAGCATGCGCGATTTAATCTCCGCCAGCATAGCAGCCATCAGTAAATATTCAGCGGCTAGCTCAAACTGCATGGCGTCCATAAGTTCCACATAGCGCATGTACTGCTCGGTGATGGCTGATACGTCAACATCGAGAATATCAATATTTTGCCGGCGAATGAGATACAGCAGGAGATCGAGGGGTCCCTCAAACGCTTCGAGTATTATCTCCAATGCCCTCGGTGGAATGTATAAATCTTTGGGGAGCTCAGTCATCACCTCTCCCATAACAATCGCAAAGGGCATTTCACCCTGTTGCGGCCGGTTCTCTCGTCGTTCGACACTTTCCGATGGCCGCAACTTATCCGTAGGAGCCCTGTCCTGTTCGGGCCGCTCCGTCGAGGATTCGCTGTTATTGGTGGGTTGCTCGTTCACACCGCCATCATACCCCATGCAGCGCGTTGCGGGATCCCCCAGCCGAGCGATCTATCGTTATTGTTACAGATTGGTGACATCACCAAGACCTTCGCGTAAGACGTTGGGTCGTAAACCCGTCAAATCGACGACCGAAGTCGGTTCAAGTCCACAAAAACCCCCATCGATCACTAATTCGATCACGTGCTCCAAGGTGTCTCGGATGTCGTAGGGGTCAGTCAGCGGATAATCATCATTGGGCATCACCAAGGTCACACTCATCATGGGCTCCGCCAGCTCGGCGAGGAGCGCTTGAGTGATCGCGTTATCGGGCACCCGCAACCCGATGGTTTTGCGTTTAGGATGCAACAGCCGTTTTGGCACCTCCGCAGTGGCCTCCAAGATAAACGTAAAGGGGCCGGGGGTTTTCTGGCGAATAAGGCGATAAGCCGCGTTGTCGACCCTGGCATAGGTACCCAGCTCTGATAAATCGCGACACATCAGCGTGAAATTATGATGATCATCGAGGGTGCGAATACGCCGAATCCTTTCCATGGCCTGCTTATCGCCGATGTGGCATCCGAGGGCATAGGCAGAGTCTGTGGGATAGGCAACCACCCCGCCTCGGCGGATGATATCAACTGCTTGGCGCACTAATCGCGCCTGAGGGTTGTCTGGGTGAATAGCAAAAAATTGACTCACAGTAAGTGCTCCCAAACGGCGGGCATAGTACCAGCAATCGCTGTGTCCACCCCCAGCTCAGCACCGTATTGCCACTCTCGATGGAAGTCACTGCCCGCGGAGATCTGCAAACCCCAGTGACTAGCCAGCTGTTTCAGTTGGCTAGTATCTGCAGGTGTCTGTCGGCCGTTGAGTACTTCCAGTGCTACCCCCCCCGCGTCTTTAAAGGCGTTACACAACCCCCCTAACTTCATGCGTGTAAAGGAGTATTTAAGTGGATGAGCCAGTATGGCTAGTCCGCCTGCATCGCTAATCGCGCCTACCACCTCATTGAGACTCGGCCAAAATGTTTTTACATCACCCAATTTACCTTGACCCAAGTATTTTTTGAAAGCCGTGTTCATGTCTGGCACGTAGCCCTCGCTGACCATCCAGCGCGCAAAATGAGGGCGTCCAATTTGTGACTCTCCAGCAACCGCCCGGGCTCCCTCGAGAGCCCCTACTACTTGCCGACTCGCAAGGCGCTCGGCAATTGTCACCGACCGCTCGCGCCTCGCGTTGTGTAGCGCATCCAAGGCGCTATCCATGACGGGGCTTTGAGGGTCGAACCCCAAACCCACCACATGAATAGTAGTGGCGCCCCATACACACGACATTTCCACCCCTGAGATGAGTTGAATGGACGACCCAGTTGACGACTGTACTGCCTGATAACCGGCTATAGAATCGTGATCGGTGATAGCCATAGCGGTGACCCCGGCCGCGATCGCTCGCTCAAGCAGCACTCGGGGCGCCAAGTCTCCGTCGGACGCGGAACTATGGGTGTGGAAATCAATTAACAAGGTCGTTAACACTCAGCATTTGCAGGTACACTGTCTAGGGTAACAGAGATCAGTCCTCTTTCCTGTCCCCAGACATCCACCAAGGACGCATTGATGAAACAAATAATTGAATTTATCCCCATTATTTTATTTTTTGTGGTCTATCAAATGGACGGTCAGCAGCTTGACGTTTTGGGCATCAGCTACACTATCGATGGCATCTTTACCGCTACTGGTGTCCTTATTGGCGCAACGTTACTCCAGCTACCCTTGGTCTGGCTGATATCTGGAGAGCTAGAGAAACGCCTGTTATGGACGAGTGCTGCAGTGATCGTGTTTGGCGGCGCTACTTTATTACTGCGCAATGAACTATTTATTCAGTGGAAACCCAGTATTATTAATTGGGGAATGGCTATCGCCTTCGCCGCCTCTCAATTTATTGGCGAGCGAAATCTACTGGAACGCGTCATGGGTTCGCAGCTGTCACTACCTGCCGCATCCTGGGCGCGCGTGTGCTGGGTGTGGGTCGCCCACTTTTGTGTTGTAGGGGCGCTGAACTTATTTGTCGCTTATCAATTTGAAGAATCAACATGGGTGTCCTACAAACTCTACTCGAGTATTGGCTTCACACTGTTTATAATGGTCATCACCGTATTGATGATTAGCCCGTCGCTCAAAAAAGGCACTCACCCTGGATCGGTCGACACTGAATTTCACCCCTAAGCCAGTTCCATCGAGGAAAAGACAATGCCCTTACTGCTCCACTGTTTGCGCTTTACGGCCATTACTCTCGTCCTTCAGCTATGCGTCGCTCAAACCAGTATTGCCCAAGATACGCGCTATGTTGGCGACAAACTATTTGTCCCTATTCGCAGCGGCGCTGGGGGTGACTACCGAATTCTTCATAAGGGAGTCCCTTCAGGTACGGCTATTACCACTTTTCAACGCTCCCCAGATGACAGCTGGACCGAAGTGGAAACTGTCGGTGGAACTCGAGGCTGGATGCGGTCGGAGTTTATCCAAATCGACCCACCAGCAGCCATGCGCGTCGCAGCCCTCGAGAAACAGTTAACGGTCCTTGACGCTGATCGAGAAAAAATGCGTGCCTCGCTGTCAACAACCGCATCTACCGCGTATGAAGCCGGACAGACTATTGACGCACTACAGCGCGAACTCGCCACCACTACCGAAGCGCTTACCGATATAAAGCGGGTCTCGAGTGCAGCCATCACCTTAGATGAGCAAAATAGGACCCTGCTTCAGGAATTAGAAAGTCTGCGCGCGGACAAAGAGCTACTGCGACTGGAAAACTTACGCTTACAAGATCGCCTTACCAACATTCAGATCATCGATGGCGCCTTGGCCGTGCTGTTGGGGATTATCATTGCGGTATTTGGTCCCAGTCTACTACCCAAAAAACGCCGCTCCACTGGCTGGAGCTGAGGAAACACAACGATGAAGTCACTTTGTACTCAAGTCATTCTTGCCATGGCTCTAACGATCGGTCTCGGGAGTACCGCCTACGCCACCGACGCAGCAACGCCGGACAGCGACACACCGTATGTTCTTTTAACGACCAACATGGGCAATATCACGCTTAAACTGTATGCCGACAAAGCCCCCATTACCGTGGCAAATTTTCTGCGCTACGTTGACAGCGGTCATTATGACAACACGGTTTTTCATCGGGTCATCAATCGGTTTATGGTTCAGGGTGGTGGTTTTGATGTGGACATGGTGGAAAAACCCACTGGCGATGCCATTGTCAATGAAAGCAAGAATAGAGTGCACAACGTCCGCGGCACCGTTGCCATGGCACGGACGAGTGACCCCGACTCAGCATCGGCGCAATTTTTTATCAACCAGCGGAGTAATCTTCGGCTGGACTGGTCCCCGGGCAAGCCTGGCTACGCAGTCTTTGCCGAAGTGGTTAACGGGATGGACGTCGTCGATTTTATAGCCACGGCCAAAACCGGCCGCGCCCTCGCCACCACTACCCAAGGACAAGCGCCATTCAACGATGTTCCCGTTGAGCCGATCATCGTCAACTCGGCCACGCGAGTCGCCGCTCCTTGATCCATCCCAGCACTTATCTCAATACAATCGCGCTTATCAGACAGGGTCGGGACACTCCGACTGTAGCCTTTCCGGGTAGTAAGGTCGGCGACACCTGCTCAGGTCACTGGTTTAAAATGTTCGCGTCTCGCCAATATCCAAAACCCAGCTATGGCTGTTGGCCAAGGGCGTATTTTCAGCGGCAGCCTTAAAGCGCAATGGGGGTTCGGCGAGAGGCTCGTCAGATAGGTTAAACGTGCCGTAATGGATGGCCACCGCGTTATTGGCACCGAGATCCAGCGCTGCTTGTACCGCTTCTTCAGGGTTCATATGGGAGGCTTTCATCATGGCATTGGGCTCATAGGCGCCAATGGGTACGGCGGCTAGATCAAAGGGTCCAAGTGTGTCGCCGATCGCTTTAAACCCTGAGTAGTAGCCAGTGTCACCGGCAAAGAAAAAACGCCGCTGAGGGCCTGTGACTGCCCAAGACGACCATAGTGCTTTTCTGGTATCTGTGAGACTGCGCTTGCTCCAATGCTGGGCTGGCAGACAGTAAATAGTGGCACTCTTGTAGCTGACAGTATCACCCCAGTTCATCTCCTGAACCTGATCAATGCCATTCTTGCGCAACAGTTTGCCATTGCCGACAGGCACGAAGAACACTGTCTGTGGATTGCGTTTGGCCAGCCTGCGCAATGTGGGCAGATCTAGATGGTCGTAATGATTATGAGAAATCATTACAAAATCGATCGCCGGTAAGTCATCGAGGGTAATCCCTGGCTCGACAAAGCGATTGGGGCCAACAAAGGGTATAGGGCTTGGCGTAGTTGACCAGATCGGATCGGTTAGAAATGTCAGATGGTCCATCTGCACTAACAACGTCGCATGACCTATCCAGGTGGCGGTTGGTTCGCCGTGCATGGCGTTGTCGCGCAGGAAGGCGCCATCATTGGGAACTCGGGTTGGCGCTCCGGGCTTACTGATAAATGAGGAGGCGACACGGCGCATAAAAAAAGGCGCGCGTACCTTGATTGATACTTTGGACCGATCTTCATCCCAATTGATAAACCGGCCCTTGGCATCTTGTTCGGCGGGTTCGAAAAGTCGGTCGGGCTGACCCGCCACGGGCGGTGCTGGGTTTAACATAGCTAATAAGCCGATGGTGGTAAGCTTGCGAGAGAGCGAGTTCTTTACCATGATAGCGTTCCTGTTCCCAGGGAGTTTAACTGAAAAACACGCTGCAGATTTTTTTACTGCTCAG
>DGPA01000033.1:51512-60641 GCA_002389505.1 Halieaceae bacterium UBA4452 | reverse complement strand
GCCCACAAACAGGCGCGACCCAGTCTGAGCTGCTTTGGCGCGCAGCGATAGAAGCGTATATCCTGGACCTTGAGCCTGAGAGCCCTGAAAGCAAAGAGCGCGTCGCTGGCCTGACCGGTATCCTCCTGAATTCCATTCCCTAACTAGCCATACGTCGACACACCATATGGCGCCGACGGTGTCGAAGTAGGCCCGAAGGGTTGGGGCGGCCGGAATGATGGCCCTACCCGCTTTGCGTCGGAATGGCGCTGTTTTGGAAACCTGTTCCTGAAACCACAGGCAAATTAATAAAACAAATGCTACTGGTTCCATAATTAGAGACCGCCATGACACCCTCTGGAGAAACCGCAATACCATGGGGGAATGAGAGTCCTTTCATTTTTAGCTGATAAATTGGCCGGGATTTTTTATCACCGTTGCTCTCGACACCAAGTGCCGCGTCCCCATTTACAAGCGACAGACCTAAAACTCGGTCAGCGTATTGGTCATTGATCCACAAAATATTTTCAAAAATGACCGCTGCATCGGCGTGTACATTCTCTAACTCAGAAAACAGCGCCCAAGTGGTGCTACCAGCTGATAATGTATAAACCCTTAATTTCACTGGGCTGTAAGCAGCACGCTTCGGATTATCAGATACTGCTATCGCGTAGGCGGCTCCAGTCGCTTTATCGAAGCAAACGTGTCTGCAACCCCATGGCTTAGGTAAGCGCCAGCACTGCCCACCATCAATTTCAATGCGCGGATCCCTTCCGGTATGGAGTGCCAGCCATAGTCGCCCATCTGAATCGTAGCTAACACCGTGGCAGAAGGTCTCTCGGTTATCCCACTGTGTACTCAATCTTTCAAACTTAGGTATCGCATTAAAGATAAGTCGCAGCTTTGTATAGTTAGCGTGCCAACAACCTGACACCGCCACCTCCCATATGTCTTTACCCGTCGCTTTTACATCAACACTGTCCACGAGATGGGGGAGCTCAGCGATTGCCACAGGGTCTTCACCCTTCCGAGTATCAAACAGCGCTACGCTCATCCCGTCCCTATGAGCAGCGACGAGCCAGTTTTGGTCAATCCACGCAACGCCAGTGACCGTTGAATATCTTTCACCCCTGTTTGCAATGTGAAGCGACGGCGTACCGGCACGATTAGGCAGTTGCCAAACGATGGTTTTAAAAGCAAAACCCGACCGTTTCAGGTTCGAAGTAGTACTTGCACCGCTAATTAATCGATTAAATACCATGGGCGATTCGCTTATCGGTCTTTCTCTTGAGTCAATGCTATGCTCTCCCAACATCGACCAATTCGTTAGCTGCTCAGTGGCCAGTACAAGCGGCTGATACTTAATCGAGCCACCCATGTACTGCTTCTCGTTAACGGCATCACGCGCTTTGGCCTGCCACCCAGGAAAAAACTTGAAATGCGCTAGAGCAACTTGAATTTGATCTGAGGCACAGTGATTCGTGTCATGTGGATGGTTTTGAAACGTGTTGGGAGTCACTTTATGCAAGGGTGTTTTATACAACATCTGTGGCACCCCCTGACTAAGAAGCTTTGCGCTCTCAGGGTGTAGCTCTGTAAGTTTCTCAGTCATGCGTGCCCTCACGGCGCGCTGGTAAGAGATAAAAGACGGCTTAGGTTCCCCTGATGGCCATTGGCAGCTGAGCAAGTCATAGTGCGGCGCATTATCAAAAGGACTTAACGATACTGCGCCGGACTCTACGTCGCTCAACCGGCGTGGAAAGCAATCCACCATTAGCGCACGACAACAGTCTAAATGGTTTTCCTCCAGCACTTGCCTCCAACTGTCAGCATTAGCAATATTGGGTGGTAACACTAGAAACTCATCGGCATCAACTATTAGGCACCATCGGTCCATCAAATAGGCTCGAGCTGCGGCAAGTTTAGCGACAGTAGCAAAGCGAGCTCGGGACCGTCGCCCTCCGATTGTCACGGTAACTTGATCTCCAAACTTATGTCTTGAGGTTATGACAGCGCAGTCCGGCTGTTCGATAAGCAGCTCGAGTGTGCCATCGTCTGAACGGTCGACTAGAAAATGGAATTCGCTAATACCCATGGCACGATAATGCGCAAGAAAATGTGGCAAGAAATATCGTTCGTTTCCAACCATTGAAAAAACTGCAACCTGTGATTGAACCCCGGTAAAAGCCTTCCTAATAGTAAACATATTTTTTAAGCCAAAATAATTCCGCTAGGCGCATCGGGACACCGAAATGTTACAGCAGGTAAAGCGGCTATCCTTATATCATCTGCCATTTTTTATACATCCGCCAAAAACCGCTCTTACTTGCTCCATACCATGTTGAGCTTACCTCGAACTTAGTTTCAATGCTGCACCAAGACTCCGCTATCGTCTCGGATAGTCGATGGTGCCTGCGATAAGAAGGGATTTCACAGAACTACGGTTTAGCCGCATGCCACGCGTCGAGCACCTCTCGCTCGCGCTCGCGGCTCCAGCCGAAGCGACGATCGGCGCGCTCCGCCGCCGGACGGCCTTTGTCCCACTCGAGCACATCCCGGGAGGTCTGGGCCAGCGACCGGAAGGTCAAGCCAGCGTCGACCGACTTCTGATACGCAACGAACATCAGGGCATCTCCCGGAATCCACGCCGGCAGGTCGCTCCACGGCCGGACCTCGTGCTGCTCGAGGAAATCCTCCGGAATCCAGGTCAGCTCGAAAGGGTTCGAGGCCACGGTGCCGATGTCTTCGAGCATTTCACCCATCGTTAGGCGACGGTCCGGACCCACGCCGTTGAAGTCGCCCGTAGTGGCGTTCTCTGCCATACGGACGATCCACTCCGTGAGATCGCGTTGGTCGATGATTTGATTGGCGTGTTGGGGGTTTCCAGGGGCTAAGACCTCTCCACCCTCGTCGATACGGACCGGCCAATAGGTGAATCGGTCGGTGGGGTCTCCCGGCCCGACGATCAGCCCCGGTCGAACCACCGCGGTACGCCCCGGGAACGCCGCGTGGACGATGTCCTCGCTGAGCGACTTCATGAGGCCGTAGTCTGCGTCGTCCCCATCAGCCCAACCCTCAGGCGGAGAGATCCGTTTGTAGTCCTCGCCCACGATCGGCTCCATCAAGACTCGATCCTTGTAGTCCCATCCGAAGCCTTCGAGCGCGTACGCCGAGATGGAAGACACGAAGAGGTAATGCGATGCGGCGTCCTTCAGTAGCTCGGTGCTCTTTTGCACCCAACGATAATCTCGGGCGTTGTTGTCGAGCACGACGTCCCACGTCCGTCCCTCGAGAGCGGTATGGTCGTCATTGCGGTCTCCGACGAGACGTTCGACCCCAGCCGGAAGCTCGATCTGACTGCGCCCTCGAGTGAAGATCGTGACCTCGTGACCCCGCTCCACCGCGTAGCGGACCATGTTCGGCCCAATGAAGCCTGTACCCCCCAGAATGAGGATACGCTTGGGTGCCGGAGCGCTCGCCGCGCCCGGGCCATCCTCAGTTTCAGGGCTCGAAGCACTGGCTCTAGCCGCGGCGAGGCCGACCGCTATAGCGCTGGTGGTCTTCAGAAATTCTCTACGTGTCGGGGTCATTGTCCACCTCTCTCCTTGCAAGCTGCCACAATCTCGGGCTCTCGCTGCATCAAGCTGCGAGGGTTGTCGATCACGCAAGCGCCCTGTTCGTCAGTGACTGCATCCGAGTCCCAGCATTCCAGTACGTCTTGCGTGCTCTCGGCGAGCGGTCGGAACGTCAAACCAAATCCGACAAAAACGCTTTTACTCACTCGATGTCCACCTGAGCTTACCTCGAATGGAATGTCTGCTACTAGCTCTGGGAATTCCCCTGTTGTCCTAGCTGCAGGTATTTTTTTAGATCAAGTTAATTAAGACGCTGTAGCCACTCAACCCCAAGACCATAGCACTTAGCCATGATCCACAGCGAATCACCGGACTTGACCTTGTGATGCCGTGTAGGTTTCCGCCAGGCGCTGTAGGGCGAAATCAAAGGCCTGCATGGCGGTATCGATTTCGTCCTCGGTAATAGTAAAGGGCGGGGCACATTTTATGGTGTTGGGCACAAAGCCCCCCAGAAAGACTCCTTTTTCCGCACAGGCGCCCGAGATAATGGCGTTGGGATACTGCGTGAGATCGCCACTGAACGCGGTATAGCGGTCGGCTTCCAGTAACGGTGTGCCCTGGTCATTGACAAGATCCACCGCCAAATACAGCCCGGCTCCCGAGATTCGTCCAATCAGTGAGTGCCGTGCTGCCAGTTGTTCCAGTTGCGCACGCAGGTAGTCACCACGAGCCTTGACGGTGGTGAGGATATCGTTCTCCAGCATATAGGTGAGGGTGCCCACAATACTGGCGCAGACCAATGGGTGCCCGTCCCAAGTACTGCCACTCCACCAGCGGGCCGATTCAAGAAAATCTCCAATGGCATGGTTGACGACCATGCCTCCGGACGGCAGGGAGGAGCCATTAATGCCCTTTCCGACAATCATAATGTCAGGTTCAATGCCATCGGTGAGCTGATAACCAAACCACTCGCCCAGCCGACCGGCGCCACAAAGCACTTCATCGTCGATCCACAAAATACCGTATTGCTGCAGTAATCGATAAAGATCGCGGTAGTAGTTTGCATGGGGCATGAGCCCCGCAGCACCGAACATTGGCTCGGTAATAATGGCGGCAATATTTTCCGGGCCACAGGCCCGGATCAACTGTTCAGTGGCGACGAGAGATGGCAGACTGCCATCGGCCTGAAAATCGGTGTGCTCCGGGGGTGGTATGGGCAGGAAGCCCGGTGCCGGTACCCCGGGAATATCCCGGACTTGGGCAAAGCCGCCCTCCCCGGGCAGCGTGAGGTTGCCCCGGTAGCCTCGCAAAAACGTGGACCCACTGGCCATGCCATGGAACGAGTGCGCTTGGGTCATGATAAGGGACCTGCCCGTGAACAGTCGTGCCGCCTGAACGGCATTTTCTACCGCCTCAGTTCCCGAGGTTAAAAAGCGCACCCGGGAGGCCCAGGATTTAGGGGCGCCCAGTACATCTTCTATGAGCAGCTTGGCGGCTCGCGCGCGATAGTCGGTGGCCATGCCAAAAAACACGTGGCCATAACGCGACATAGCTTCTTTGATGGCATCGTGGGGGGCGTCGTGGCGGTGGCCCAGTGAGTCGGAGACCAGCTGACTCTGGAAGTCGAGCAAGCGCGCACCATTGGCCAGGGTAATGTAGTTGCCGTCGACCCGTTCAACACCGGTAAAGGTGTATTCTGAGGCAGCCATGGTGTTGTGCAGGTAATAGTTGCGATCCCAGGATTCAATAGCGGCCCAATCGAGCCCTTTTTCCGTGTCTGACATACGCGCTCCAACAAGGTGTGGCGAGACAGTCTTCACCTTAAATTTAAACCGCGGTAAGGAAAAGAAGAATTTACGGCGGCGTAGCTGAGCTATTAACCGCTGTAGCGTGTAGATTCATCGTTGGTTTATAGATCATCGCTATCCGCTAGCGATGGTAATAACCCCAGGGTGGATGCGTATAAACAGTCCGATGTACGCCTTGCCTATGGGTTGCAATGCCCTGGTCCAGAACTGGCAAGCGTCGTGTTTTTTTTGGGTTAAGATGGTATAAAACGGTGGTAGAACTGCAGTACTCAAGCGATCTTACCCTACCTAAAAACTCCGGCCATGTGAGGTGTCAATCGTGTCGACATTAACAGACGTTTCTACCGAGCCCACCCTGTACATGAATGGCGACTACCTGCCGTTGTCGGCGGCGCGAATCTCTCCCCTAGATCAGGGGTTTCTTTTAGGTGACGGTATTTTTGATGTCGTCTCTGCATGGCAGGGCATTATTTTTAAACTGGAAGAACACCTCGATCGCTTCTTCGATTCGGTGAGGGCAGCACGACTGGAAACACGCCTCACCCGGGAGCAATGGCGCGACGCCATTATTGAAACCACGCGTCGCAATCAACTGGCCGACGCCAGCATTCGTTTTATTTTAACCCGGGGCGTTCCCGACGGGGTTGTCGCCGACCCGCGGGAAATCGTGCCTACCGAAATGATTTGGGCGGCGCCTTACATTTTTCTGGCCGATGACACCCAGCGTCGGGAGGGTATTCGCCTAATGATCAGTGCCAGTCGGGGTTTTAGCCCCGATACTCTGGACCCCCGTTTTAAGTGTCTAGATCGCCTTAATTCACAGCTTATTCGGCTGGAGTCTTTAGAGGCAGGCTATGACGATGCCGTGTGGCTCGATACCCAGGGCTACGTGGCCGAGGCAGCGGCGAGCAATATATTCGTGGTGAAGAAGGGCCAGCTGTTTACCCCGGCCAGCGGCATATTGCACGGCATTACCCGGGCCACGGTACTGGAGCTGGCCGAGCGCATTGGGGTGTCTTGCGCTCAGGCCCAGCTGACCAGTTTTGACCTGTACGCGGCCGACGAGGTGTTTACCTGCAGTACCGCCGGGGGCGTGCTGCCCGTACGCGAGGTGTCGGGCAGACCCATTGCCAACCCCAACGGGCCCATAACCCGGGCCATCGATGAAGCCTACTGGGCCATGCGCAGCTCGGGTGAATATGGCACCCCGCTCTAGCTGGAACCGGTTCTGACAACCCGTATTCGGAGCGTCTCACATCGCCAGTCCGTCGCGGTAGCGGCTCAAATAATGGCGCACCAGTTCAGCACCAACGACGGGTGATCGAGCAGTGTTCACGCCAGCCAAAGGCGGCAAAGGCGGCAAAGGCGTGGAGCAAATCACCAATAACCCGCCGAATGGCAGGTGGCGATGTCTGGGGCTGTGCTCCCCCAAGTATCATAACAGCGAGAAATCCCGGCATATTCGAGCCCGTGTTCATGACGCGGGCAGGCATTTTGTTTTATACTTATGCCTCTTCGCCCGACTCCGCTATGGGTAAGCAGCCAGTCCTGATGCCGTTGAAACTTCGTATTTATCTTAACTGTCTGTGCGCAGCGTGTAGCCTGTCGCTGCTGCTAGCAAACCCGTGCGCACTTCAGGCGTCTCCCAGTCACTCAGAGAGTGTGCGGCAGACCTATCTACCTAGTGATTTTGCCCAATTCGCACCGAGATCGGCGTTCGATTTGGTGAAACAAATCCCCGGATTTAGCATTGACGAGGGCGGGGACGATCGCGGTTTTGGTCAGGCTGATACCAATGTTTTGATTAATGAACGTCGTATATCTGGTAAGTCTAACGGGCCGACTCAGGCGCTCGAGCGGCTGTCGGTCGACAGCGTGATACGGATTGAGATCCTGGACGGCGCGAGCCTTGATATAGGCGGCATTTCGGGGCAGGTGGTTAACGTTGTTACAGCTTCTGACAAGGACATTACGGGCTTATACCGTTATTCCCCAAGAATACGACCGACAGGAAACAACACCGAGAAACGTCTCCGCGAATTCAGTGTAGCGATGACTGGCGCCAGCAATAACTCTGAGTGGACCTTGAGCGTTGCGAACCAGCAACGAGCCTTTGGAGAATCAGGATATGAAATTGTTAGCGATTCGACACTCGAGATAACCGATAGGCGTTTCGAAGAAAGTCGTCGCCTATTCGATAGGCCCAATATTTCAGGCTCCTACTCGAAAGAGATGACGTCAGGTAGCGTGTTCAATCTTGTGGGGGAGGTTAATGGCTATTATTCCAATGTGACCGAGAAATCGGAGCGCCTAACCGGAACCCCCGAGGCCAGCACACGGGTTCTGAAGCAATCAGAGGATGAATATAACTTTGAGATTGGCGCCGATTACGAATTCAGCTTAGGCGCGGGGCGACTGAAGCTTATGGGGCTGCATCGATTCGAATCGAGTCCCACGGTGGATCGCACGACGACATCGAATGCCGAAGGGGCGACCGTAGGGTCAATTTTTTCGCGCCAGGCGGATGAGGCGGAGTCAATCGTAAGAGCTGAGTTCGGTTTTTCAGCGTTCGATAGTCAGTGGCGTTGGTCACTTGAAGGTGCTGAGAACTCGCTCGACATTGAATCTGAGCTCGACGAGCTCAATAGACAGGGCGAGGTAAACGCAATCGATCTGGACGGCGCGAACTCCCGAGTTGAAGAGACGCGAGTAGAATCAACACTCAATGTGAGTAAACGGCTCAATGAGCGGCTGACCCTTCAGGCGACCCTGGGCGCTGAATATTCGAAAATTAGTCAAACTGGCAGCTCAGATGTCACTCGCGACTTCGTTCGTCCGAAAGGATTTCTCGCCCTGAACTACAAGCCCACCGATACGCTTTTTCTGTCTGCAAAGTTTGAACGCCTGGTGGGTCAGCTGAGCTTTTTTGACTTCATCGCCTCGGTTGACGTCAATCTGGACCGCGAGAACGTCACCAATGTTGACCTGGTTCCACCACAAGCGTGGAATCTAAACATTGAGACTCAGCAATCACTCGGAGCGCTGGGCAGCCTAACACTGAATCTTTTCTATGAGGATGCTGAAGATATCGTGGACGGCATCCCGATAGAGGGTGGCGGGCAAGCACCGGGAAATATCGACACTGCTACACTTTATGGCGGTTTCTTTGACATCACCGTGTTGAGCGACGAGCTTCTTTGGCAGGGTGGTCGAGCTGATCTCTCATTGGGTTACGTGAACTCCAAAGTGGCCGATCCGATAGTAGGTAACGACCGAAAAATCAGTGACGAATTCTACAAGTCCTACACCCTTAGTGTAAGGCAGGATTTTGAGGACACGCCTTGGGCTTTGGGTGCCTCAATAGATTATGAGGAGATCGCGCCTGGGGTAAGAATTGACGAAGTCAGTTTTTATAATAAAAGCCCAGGTATTGTTAATGTCTATGTGGAAAATAAAGACGTAAAAGGACTGACCATAAGGTTCAATGTTTGGAATTTGATCGGGTCAAAAAATCGATACCGACGAACAGTCTACGCCGATCGATTGACTGATGAGGTGTTATTTTCTGAAAGTCGCAGTAGACGCTTTGGTTACTCCTACACCTTGACCATAGAGGGTGCCTTTTAGTGGATCCAGTGCCAAGAGCGATGTCGAGCATTGAGTCACAGCTTCCCGTATGTAAGGATTTGATCGGATAAACAAGGGAAAAAGAACCACTCAACCCGAGTTGGTTAGGCATGCCAGGACTCAAGTGACTATCTAGACAA
>DGPA01000033.1:0-51431 GCA_002389505.1 Halieaceae bacterium UBA4452 | reverse complement strand
CGGTCAGCAACGCACTAGACAAGGCTCAGCAAGGCAGCCGAGCTTTTCTACCTTCAACTGCCCACGCTATGAGCCTATTTGGGCGCTACGCCTGTATTCCCGCATAAGCGCAGCCACGCGGTGAAGGCAGCGGCGCCCGATGCCCATTCCGGCAGGGCCGTTAACGTGGCGATAGTAGACCCACTAATACTGTTGACTTGGAAGGTGATTTCTATAAGCTTGCTCGCAACAAACAAGTTGAGTTAACGATACCGTGCACCCACTGGCGGCGTAAATAAGTACTAATAACGCCAAGATCTAGCAGAGGCTAGGATGTCCACAGACGCAGCAACGATAAACGCGCTAGTAGCAAGGGTAACAGAGCTCGAAAGTCGGTCAGCCATTCGCGATCTTGTATCCGACTACTGCCATGGCTTCGACAAACGCGATTACCCGCGTTTTCTTGCCATCTGGTGGGAAGACTGCGTGTGGGATATCGGCCCGCCTTTCGGTAAATTTGAGGGTCATGCCGGGATTCACGAAGCAATATATGAAGCGCTGTGGCCCGCATGGGGAGAATCCCATCACCTGACCACTAACTTGCACATTCACTTTGACGACGAAGACAATGCAAACGCCGTCTGCGATGTGGACTGTATGGGCACGTTGGCAGGCGAAGCTACCTGCACTATTGTAGGCGCCACCTATTACGATCAGCTACAACGCCGCGGGGACGTCTGGAAGATACTGCAGCGCAACGTAAAGATTCATTATTTCAACCCCGTTCCAGGTACCGTTTTATCGGCGCCAGAGAACGCATAACAAGTGTTGAACGCAAGAATAAAGATAACCCCCAGCAATATAAGCCACTAAAGACCCGGAGACTACTTATGAAAAAGAAATTGTTAATCACCGCACTGGCTGTAGCCACCGCCCCTCTCGGCGTTACGGTTTCGCCGATTGCTACCGCGCAGGAACTCGCTCTAGAAGAAATCGTTGTCACAGCGCGTAAACGCAAGGAAGACCTGCAGGATGTCGGACTATCGGTTAGTGCGTTGACTGGAACTGAAATCGATCGCACCTTCGCCAGAGATATTAGAGATCTCGCTTTCATTTCACCCAACCTGATTATCGACGACACCTCACAAGGCCCCGGTGGTAACGCGGCCATGTACATTCGTGGTATCGGCGTAGCAGATGTTGAGAAAAACTTCGAACCTGCCGTCGGCGTCACCATTGACGGGCTCTTTATAGGCGCCAACAGCGGGGCAATTATGCGGAGTATTGACCTTGCTTCACTGGAGGTTCTGCGTGGCCCTCAGGGAACGCTGTTTGGCCGCAACACGATTGGTGGAACGATTAATATTGACAGAACAAGACCCACCGGCGAGCTGGGCGGTAAAGTTCGCGCCGGCGTCGGCAACTACGACACCTACTGGCTCGACGCGGTGGTCAATGTCGGCATTACCGACGATTTAGCGGTAAAACTTAGCGCCGCGAAAAATGATCAGCAGGAAGGTTATTTCGACAACATTAGCACTGGCGAGGACGACGGCATGATCGACTACCAGTCCTTGGGCATTAACCTGCTGTGGAATCCCACTGAGACCTTAGAATTTGAATACACCTACCAAGAGGAACAAACCAATCAGGATACGCCGCCGCTGGTAAATATGGCACAACCCGATACGCTGTTTTGTGGGGCCTTTGGACTATGCGCTGAATCCGTGACTACGCCGAGCTCGGGAGATCGTTACAACACCAACGTGCTTAAATTTGAACCCACGACGGCGTCGTTAAATCCCGCTCCACTTGGAATAGTGACCTCGTTAACTGCCGATTTGATACCGAATAATGATGACGCCACCTTCGATGCCGACACGCATATTCTTGAAGCCCGATGGGATATCAGCGACAGTCTGACCATGAACTACATCTACGGTGCTTATGAAACACGGGAGACGGTGGTTACTAACTTTACTGCAGATGCTCCTATGCTGTTTGGCACAGATCGCCCAGCCGAGTACGAGCAGACAAGTCATGAACTCAGGTTTACCTATGACGACGGCGGTCCGTTCAAGTTAGTGGCTGGTGCTTACTTCTGGGAGTCCGAATACGATATTCGCCTGCGGAGTTGGATTACTTTCGTTGTCCCAGGTGTCGTGTTGGACATCCCGCAGAACACCCACCAAGAAACAGAGTCCCAGGCGATATTTTTTGAGGCGGACTATGCACTTAACGACGCCTGGACCATCACCCTGGGCGGTCGCTATACCGAAGATGAAAAACTATCGGAGCAAAGAGGCAACTTGTCCACCGAAGGTGACGATCCCAGTGAAGAGTGGGAGGAGTTTACGCCTAAGGTTGGCCTACGTTACCGGATAAATGACGACGCCATGCTCTACGCCACCTATGCCAAGGGCTATCGCAGCGGCGGCTTCAACGGGCGAGTCGACGAATTGCTCTCTGCTACCGAACCTTATAACCCAGAAACAGTCGATAATTTCGAACTCGGCTTTAAAACTGAGTGGATGGACCAGCGGGTACGTCTGAATGGCGCCATTTTCTACATGGACTATGAGGATAAGCAGGAAGAGATAGGCCTGCCCTCTGAGGGCGCGACAGGGCAGCGGATCTCCGTCTTCAACGCGGCTGATGCGACCATGCAGGGTGTGGAGCTCGAGCTGCAGGCCATCCTCACTGAAAGTCTGAGTATCAGTGCAAACTTGGGTTATCTCGACTCGGAGTACGATGAATTCACTTTCGACAGTGGCCCTGGTGGTATTGTCGACAACAGTGGGTTGGACTTCCGCCGTGCACCCGATTTTACGGGCTCAGTGAATGCCACCTACGAATGGCCAATGGGTAACGGTGACGCCTGGTTGCGAGGATCTTACCGATTCCTGGGTGAGCACTTCATTGAGCAGACTAACCGGGAAGAGTTGGCGAATGACGATCAACACATCATCGATGCGTCAATTAATTACGCCGTCAACGGTCTGACCTTCAGCGTTTTCGGCCGCAATCTCACTGGCGAAGACGGCTGGGCGCACGGCTTGAATGTCTCTGGCTTGTGGGCCTATGCGTCGGCACGGGCACCTCGTACCTGGGGCGCGGAGGTGACTTACCAGTTCGGCGCCAATTGATCGCCAACACGCGGCGGTTTCGTCGTTAGCAAACAACGCACGCCCCATCTAAGATAGGGCGTGCGTTTTTTTTGCTGGCTATAAGTCAGACATACACTGCTTGCCCGCAGGACATGCCAGAGGCGTTTGCGAACAAGCGTGGCGCAGACAGTCTGACTTGTCGGTGCCGAGAAGGAGTCGGCTGGCTCTGGCTCAGCCAATGAATTCAAAATAAAAGCTATACTCAACAAACAACTGATCAGGAGAGCAATATGTCTAGTCGTCTCGAAGGAAAAGTCGCTGTTATTACCGGCGCAGCCAGTGGTATCGGTGAGGCCAGCGCACGACGATTTATTGAGGAAGGCTGCCGTGTCGTTTTAGGCGATATACAGGCAGACGTAGGCGAAGCCCTCAGTGCTGAGCTGGGTGATAAGGCAGTGTTTAGTCAGTGCAATGTGACTGTGGAAGACGATGTTGCGGCACTGGTCGACCTTGCCGTCAGTGAGTTCGGCCAACTGGATATCATGTTCAACAATGCCGGTATTGTTGGCGCACTCGGGCCCATAGATACCGCCATAGAAGCCGAGTGGACAGCCACGCTTGCGGTGCTGCTCAATGGCGTCTTTTTCGGCATGAAGCACGCTTCACGAGTAATGAAACCACAGGAATCCGGCTCTATTATCAGTATGTCCAGCGTCGCCGGCCTCACTGGTGGCCTGGCTCCCCATGCTTATGCAGCCGCCAAGCATGCAGTTGTAGGGCTGACTAAAAATGTCGCCACCGAGGTGTGTGGCTATGGGGTTAGAGTGAACGCCATTGCACCCTATAGCGTCGCTACCTCAATGGTTGCCGATGCCTATCTGCATGATCACAAAGCGATAGATGAAACGATGAAAATGTTGGCCGATGAATCTCCACTGGTTAACCGGCCGGGACTGGCAACAGATGTTGCCAATGCCGCCTTGTGGCTGGCCAGCGACGAGTCCGGCTACACCACGGGCCACACGTTGACCGTCGACGCGGGGATTACAACCGGCGCCATGCCCGGCGGTCCTCGTTTCTCGGAATACATGCCCATGCAACGAGAGGCGGGTAAATCCGGATTGTAACGCGCGCCCCGACAAGTAGTCGTCACATACGCCACCGGCAAGGAGTTACCCCATGGACAGTGCCAAAGACAGCATTCTAGAACTGATGAACGAGTATTGTTACCGGATAGATCGCGGCGACCTGCAAGGGTTTGCCGATCTGTTCAGTCAAGGCACCTGGCTAGTGCAGGGTGACCCCACCGGTGGCGACACTGGTTCGGCTGCTGTTATGGAGACCTTGAAAAACATCATCCTTTACGAAGGCAAGCCCAACACCAAACACGTGATGAGTAATATTCAAGTAGAGGTGGCACCCGACGGCAAGACTGCCACTGCTCAGTGCTACATCACGGTTAATCAGGCGGTGCCTCCTAACTTTCCCCTGCAACCCATTTTTATCGGCCATTACCACGACAGTTTCACTTGCACAGATGGCGTGTGGCATTTCACCCTTCGGGATATCCAACCAGATTTGGCTGGCGACCTCAGTCATCATCGCGCTGATTTCTGATAACGGCGCTGCACACTATCCCGCACTGCCACCCACTGATGGAAATGATGCGCAGTCTGTTTCACGACTGGCAAGCCCGGAGCATCACCTCGGTGCTCCATGATAAATCTGGCGACTATGCCAATAACAGCAAAGCGCTGGCCGGCTTCGATCAGCCCGCCCAATGGGCTGGCCGGCAACGTTTATCGCCTTAAAAATCATATGCAACCCACCTCAAAGGCCTGCCCAATTATTTGACTCAAACGATAGTGCAATGGTTAACCCCAATCGCAACAATGGAAAATAATTTTGAAATCACGTCACAGAATTTTTTTGACAATTGTTGCTTTACCCTGGGCACTGTGCGCTTGGGCAACCGTCTAAGCACGGACAGCGACTCGGCATGGAATTCTGGGGGCCACAGCCCGAGAACGACCAAACGTCATTTGCAAGTGAGCCAATGCAAGCGTGATTTGAGCAAACGGCAGGGCCATCTGCCGGTTCAAGGTAGCTAACGCACAGAGATGCTGAAAGCCATTTTCGCTCCTAGCCTTGTATCCGTCTTGTGCGTCGAAAAATCAACCCGCCAAAAGCGCTATGACTGTCAGAGTGATAGCGGCTGCAACGGTGTGCGGCAAATAGTTGAGTGCCTTGAGAACGTTGAGCGCTTTTTGAATTCGCGCCGCTTCATTGGTGCGCGGGTACGGGATATCGGGAATCTCAACATTTAAAAATCTACACAGCGGTGCCCAACCCTCAGTGGCTGCATGCACGAGCAGTTGCTGCGGCGGAACGACTTGCCGCACTTCTGCTAACCGGTCGTTAAAAAACTGAAGTGCAAAGGCCTGATCTTCAAATTGACCCGAGAGTTCATTTTGCCAGATGGTCTGATCGACCATTTTACCCCATCGATCAATGTGAGGGACAAGCATCCTAAGCCAGAGGGGCAAACTTGGAACGACTCGAAAGATCGTGTTCGAAACACTCTCATACCAAGCGTTTGCAGGCCGATCGCTGAAAATGACGAGGGCGTCGGGAAAGGTCTGTAGTAGCGTTTGGTAATAAGCGGATGCTGGCCAGTCGACCGCTGCCTGATAGTGCTCAAATACGTCTTGCCAATCTACAGGCAACCCATTGGCCGCATCTAAGAACCATTGGGTTTGCTGCGCGTTTTGGATACAGGCCTTCATATGGTGACAAGGCCCAAAACCAAGGTGCTCAAGCGCCGTCATTAAAGAGACCGTTCCGGTCCGTCCAGGTGCTGCTCCGATAATCTTTAACGTCATAGGGGTATATGGTCACCGAATCGATCGACCGACGCAAGGATCAGCGTTCAAGTAAAAAAAGACCGGAAAGCGTATCGACGTCGCCCTTGAAGCTTAGTCAACGGTAACAATGCCCAGCGCATGGCACGAACGCGTGGTACACGATACCATTCACTACTTTTCAACGACGACTAACTCACTTTAGACAGAGAGAGACCGCAATGAGCTTACAGGGCAAAACACTTTTCATCAGCGGCGCCAGCCGGGGTATCGGGCTAGCTATTGCCAAGCGCGCAGCACAAGATGGTGCCAATGTCGCTATCGCGGCAAAGACGGCGGAGCCGCACCCCAAACTACCGGGGACCATTTACACCGCGGCCAAGGAGATTGAAGCGGCTGGTGGCCAAGCATTACCCATTCTGTGTGATATCCGCTTCGAGGATCAAGTACAGGCTGCGGTGGAAAAAACCGTTGATACCTTTGGTGGCATCGATATTTGCATTAACAACGCCAGTGCTATTAGTCCCACCGGCACACTGGACACTCAGATGAAGCGCTACGATCTGATGAATGAGATCAATACGCGCGGGACGTTCCTAGTATCGAAAACGTGTATTCCGTTCTTGAAGCAAAGTGACAACGCGCACATTCTCAATCTCGCTCCACCGCTAGATATGGAGGCCAAGTGGTTCGCGCCGCACGTCGCCTACACGATCGCGAAAATGGGGATGAGCCTGTGTACGCTGGGAATGAGCAAGGAACTCGCGCCGGATAAGATCGCCGTCAATTCACTCTGGCCGCTTACGGCCATCGATACCGCTGCGGTTCGCAATGTGCTGGGTGACGACGACATGGTTAAGGGCTGCCGACTGGTCACGATTATGGCAGACGCGGCCTATGCCATACTGTGCCGGAACGCCAGCACATGCTCCGGTAACTTCTATATCGATGAAACGGTGTTACGCGAAGAAGGCGTCACAGATTTTGACCAGTATGCCGTTGCACCAGGCGCTGACCTCTTTCGGGATTTCTTTGTACCCGACCATGTGGTCGACAGCCTCCCCACCAAAACTCTGAGCGGGTACTGAGCGGCTTATTCGGATGCGGCGCGCCACCCGCAACGATGTTTTTGCTCAAGGTGAGAAAAGTAGACGCGGAATAAAGTGTCAATGTTGAGGGGTAATCACGGGTCGTGTTTGTCAACTAGAGGGTGGGCGCAGCGTGAGCTAATAACCCCTTATTAGCCTGTTCTTCAGGCCGATAAACTGAGCGCTTGAACCCGGTAAATCCGGCCAATCTGGAGCATTATCATGCCGCACAGTTCCGTTACCAACGTCGAGACCACTGGGTTTTACCGGGGTTACAACCGGGGTATCGCCGTTTCGGTGAAGCTGATTATTGTTGTGCTCGTGTTGTGGGCCTCGACAACCGACGACGCGGCCGACCTATTGCTCGTGATTCAGGGGGCGACTATTGAGTACTTCGGCGCCTGGTATATCGGCGCTACAGGGCTGTTCATGGCTCTGTGTATTGTGCTCGCAGTGTTACCCAAAACCGGGGCACAGCGACTAGGCACAGCGACAACCGAGCCCGAATTCAGTCGCTTCGCGTGGTTTTCTATGATGTTTGGCGCTGGCATCGGTGTGGGCATGCTGACCTATTCCACGGCAGAGCCCCTCTACCACTTTGGCAACAATCCAGACGTCATTAAAGGACATGCCGACGCACTCAGTCGGGAAAACGTCGGCTACGCCTTTAAGTGGACGCTGCTGCACTATGGGCTCACTCCCTGGGCCTGCTACGCAGTAGTGGGTCTCTCGCTAGCGTACTTTTCCTACCGACGCGGCATGCCCCTGACCATACGCGCACCGTTCAGCGCCCTTCTGGGCGGCAGAGCCGGCACCACGGTAGGCGCGCTTGTGGATACCGCGGCTATTCTGGCGACGCTCATTGGTATTGCAGTTACCATAGGCTATGGCGTCACCCAGCTGGCTTATGGCGCGTTCCGCATTACCGGCTGGGATTGGATTCTCAACAACGACCAACCCACAACAATGGCGCTTGCGGTAGCGGTGGCTATTATTGTGGCGGCATCCATGATGTCGGCCCTGTCAGGGCTTGGCCGGGGCATCAAGTGGCTATCTACTGTTAATATGGCCCTGTCGTGGTTGCTGCTGCTGATTTTTGTGGTTTTTGGTGCCACCCTGTTTGCCGGTGAGGTCTTTGTTCAGGGCATTGTTGACTACCTTGCGGACTTACCTTCAATGTCCACCACCGTGTGGTCAGACACCAGCACAGCAGAAAATCAGGCGCTCAGCCAATGGCAGTCCAACTGGACTATTTTTTACTGGGCATGGTGGATTGCGTTTACGCCCTTTGTCGGCTTATTCCTCGCCCGAGTCTCCCGAGGGCGAACCCTGCGGGAGTATGTCATCGGCGCTATCATCCTACCGTCACTGATGTGTTTCGCCTGGTTCTGTATTATTGGCGGTACCGCGCTGAGCTTGGAGCTATCAGGAATCGCCCAGGGCAGTATTCTCGAGGCAGATCTGTCCGCGCAATTATTCGCCACCCTCGACGCTCTGTTCCAACCACCATGGGTATTTCCCATGGCCTGCCTCTGCGTCGTCTTGCTGCTGACCTACCTCATCACCTCCGCCGATTCTGCGGTCCTGGTGGTCAATACGATCGTATCTGGCGGGGTAGAACAGGATCACGCCTCCCCACATATTGTCCTTTGGAGCCTATTACTCGGTTTGGTGATCATCACACTGCTCGTTACTGGCGGGCTAGATGCATTGCGCTCGGTCATGATCATTGGCGCGCTTCCTTTTTCCGGCGTGATGTTTTTTATGATCCTGTCACTGCTGATCGCCATGTGGCGCGATCAGCCCTGAGGTCGTTTCCCCCCCTAACTGACACGCATCGAACTCAGACAAAGACCCCTTGCCAACGCTGACTTTTCCTGGCCAGCTGGACTGATGGGGCATTGTCAGGGCTTTTTATGGCATATATAATGCCATATTAAATTGAGTAACGGTGGGCAGTGAAATGTCGCCCGGCGCCAAACAGGGGGCCTGCAATGACCGCATCACTGCCAACGTGGACACCCGCCTGACCTATAAAAAGAGGGCCTAGAATGAATACATCCACCCAGCAATTTCTAATGGATTCCGGCGCACAAACTCCGATCATTTGCGGACCAATGTACCCGGGGTCAAATCCTGAACTTATCGCTGCAGTCTCAGAACATGGTGGCTTCGGGGTCGTTCAGCCGGTGACGCTTACGTCGCTCTACGGACATGATTTTCGGGCTGGCCTGCAGTTAATAAAAACACTCACCGACAAGCCCTTTGGCGTGAACTTCACGCTGTTTGGAGGGGCTAACCAGAAATACCATGAGCAAATGCAAGAGTGGATGCAGGTGTCCATAGAAGAAGGCGTTAAATTCTTTTTAACCTCACTGGGAAAGCCAGATGCAGTGCTCAAGGTAGCGAAGGAACACGGCATAGCGGTGTATCACGACGTGCCCAACAAGAAAGTCGCCTTGGCCATGCGAGACTGCGGCGTCGATGGTATTAACTGCATCAACTGGCGCGGTGGCGGTCAAACAGGGGTGCAGTCGGCCGAACAGTTTATGGAGGAATTGCACGATATCGATATTCCAATGATCTGCGCGGGTGGCATGGGTAATGCCAACGACGTCAAGCAGGTGCTAGACATGGGCTACGCTGGCGTGCAAATGGGCACCCGGTTTTTAGCCACCAAAGAATGCAAAATCACCGACGGTTATAAGCAAGCTATTGTTGACTCCACAGAAAGCGATATTGTCTGGACAAATAAAATCGCGGGCAATAACTCCTCAGTCATTAAAACTGACGACATTATGAAGGGGGGGTTAACGACCGGGCCAATCATAAACTATATGTTGACGCAGCCTAAACTCAAGAAGTATGCCCGTATGTGGCTGATGAGTAGAGGCATCAAGAACTACAGCAAGTCTGCTTTTAGCGACGATGTTAAGTTTTGGCAGGCCGGCAAGGGTTTGGGCAATATAACATCGGTAAAGACCGTAGCCGAGGTCATGCGAGAATTTGATCTCTCCACCGACGTATCTGCATCTATGCCTTGAGCCGCCATTGCGTAGCTGAACTACCTATACTGAGAGCCCGGACAGCAGGTCCCGGATGGTCGTGAGCAGGTAACACTGGGCGCATTGTCGATGCCCGCAAGATGCATTACCCTAGCCAGTGGTACGACTGGCGAATGGTGAAAATATCTGACCGCCATTCAATAGGCGGCTCAAATGCACTCGCCTCCCCAGCTAAAAAAAGATCGCGCGCAGCTGTATTCTGTGCAAGGATCGTTTGCTTTCTCTTGTTTTTACTAAGGACCTATGAGCTATGCCAACCCCTAAAACAAAAAAGATCCATCAGCCACTTATCCAATACGTTGGAATCATCGCGGCGACAGCCACCGCCCTACCAGCCTTTTCTCAGAATGAAACCCTAGCCTTAGAAGAGGTACTGGTCACTGCGGAGAGACGAGAGGGGTCCTTGCAAGACGTCCCTCTCGCTGTAAGCGCATTTGATGCTAATGAAATTGACAGACGCCAATCCTTCAATGTTAAGGATATCGTCAATAATGTCCCCAACCTTATTGGCGCCAATAACGTCGGCCAGGGTACAGCCACGACTGTTTTTCTCAGAGGTGTCGGTACTACCGAGTCAATTGTCACGGTGGATACAGCCATGGGGTTTTATCTAGACGATGTCTATATCGCGCGACAAGGAGTCAACAACTTCAGCCTGTACGATGTGGAACGAGTAGAGGTATTAAGAGGCCCTCAGGGCACACTCTATGGTCGAAACACTAACGCCGGGGCCATCAAAGTTGTCACTACGAAGCCCCAAGATGAAAATGCTTTTTCAGGTGAGTTGAGCTACGGAGAATTCGATCGAGTCAACGTGAAAGGCATGGCAAATGTGGTGCTCCAAGAAGATCGCTTATTCCTTCGGTTCAATGCGCTCTCTCAAACGGGCGACGGCTATGTCGACAACAGCATTCTCAATAAAAAAGTCAATGACCTCGATTTTTCAGGTTGGCGTGCAGGACTCAGGTGGCTGCCCAGCGACACCGTGGAAGTCTTGATGACTGCCGATGACAGTTCCAGTGATCAGAACGGCGTGTACGCGCTGAATGTTCTCACCGGTATTCCTGATGATTTATTCCAGTCATCGAGTGTAACCGACATCTTCAATGAGTCAGAAACGGATGGTCTTTCTTTGACTGTTAACTGGGATATATCTGAAACGCTAAGCTTTCAATCAATAACTGCCGATCGGACGACCTTTCAAAAATGGGATCTCGATCTAAGCGACTCGCCAATCCCCATCTTTGAGTTGTACACCATCAATGACAGCGACCAATTCAGTCAGGAGTTTAAGTTTAGTGGAACCGCTGCGGATGGCCGGCTCCAATATTCGGCTGGCGTTTTTTACTTTGACGAGGATAGCTACTCATTCATCGGCGATAGATTCTTTTCCGGGGGTTTGCTGGGGCGTGAATACCGCGTCGACGTTGAGAGTATTGCAGCGTACTTCGATGGCACCTATGACCTGACAGACAGTCTTTCATTGGTGCTGGGTGGACGCTACACCCGGGATAAAAAATCAATAGATATTGAGGCGGCAGTCGGGGTGCCCGTTGGCTTTTCAATTGATGGCGGCATACCGACATGGAACTCTGCGACGCTGAATGCGCTCGGAACGCCAACCGAACTCGAATTTAACGATTTCACGCCCAAAATCGGCTTGAAGTATGCCTTTAATGACGATTTAGATGGTTATATTACATTTACCGAGGGGTACCGAGCGGGCGGTTGGGCAGCAAGAACCAATGATCCCTCTCAAGTGCTGCCATTCGATCCGGAAATTATTGAGTCTCTCGCTATCGGTTTTAAAGCATCGCTAATGGACGGCAGGGCAAGGATCAACTCAGAGTATTTCTTCTACGACTACCAAGACCTTTTTAATTCCGCCACAGATCCTGATACTGGTAACTTCGCGGTATTTACCAATGACGCCAAAGTGCAAGGTCTCGAGGTAGAAGCCACCATAAGAGTCAGCGAAACCTTGGACATCTTTGGATTCGCAGCAATTTCTGACGGCGAATACAAAAATGTTGACCCCGCAGTAGGTGCTGCTCTGGGAGACGAACTGCAGCGGCTACCCGAATCGTCCTTCAAGGTCGGACTGACCAATATCTGGCCTCTTAATGGAGGTTCACAAATACGCTTGAACGCGGACTATCAATACACAGAAGACCACTTTACCGATCCACAGAATACGGACTTAGGTAAGTCGGGCGATATTGGATTAGTGAGTGCATCGCTTGGCTGGGAAAGTGCAGACGACCGATTCAGTGTAAGTGTGTCGTGCCGTAACTGTACTGATGAAGAGTACAATACAGCCACACTGGCTTTCGCACCTTTTGGTTTTGTCTCAATTTATCCAGGAGAACCGCAAACCTGGTTGGTTACCCTCCGAGCTAGAACTAACTGATTTGAGTTTAGTCAATTAATAATAAACGCACCCGATGCGGGTGCTTTTTTTTGTGGGAAAAGAATGCTACTGACCAAAAAAAAGACCGTCCTGCTCGTCATTGATATGCAAAACGGCTTTTGTTCCGACGAAGGCTCGGTGAACGCGATTGGATTACCCGCGGCCAGATTGCAACCAGCGATAGCACCCTGTAGACGGCTAGTGAGTGCAGCGCGAGAAGCGGCGGTGCCCATCATTTATACTCGCTATGTTTACCGCCCTGATTACTTGGACGGTGGCATGATGGCTAACGAATTGATGCCTGATCTAAAGCTCGGGAAAACGCTGATGGCGGGTACTTGGGATGTTGAAGTAGTTGATGATCTAGCGCCGTTAGATGATGATTTCGTGATTGATAAGAATCGCCCTAGCGCTTTTTATGGTACCAACTTGGACGGCGTGTTAAAGAATTTAGGTGCTGAAAATGTCGTTGTCTGTGGGGTTACAACCAACTGCTGCGTTGAAACGTCTGTGCGAGATGCCAGTCAGCGCGATTACCGCACCTTCGTGGTCAGTGATGCCGTCGCCGAGTATGAAGATGATCGACATGAGGTGGCACTAAAATCAATGGGAATACTATTCGGACACTTGGTCACGACTGATGATGTGGAATCAGTATGGCGGCGTCATTAATGCTCACGCGACACGACACCCCTCGTAACAAACAGCGCTGACTATGGCGACACAACCTAAGAATATCGAAGTGGGCACTTCCTTGAGTAGTTGGTACGGCCTTGCGATACTTTTCATCGCCTACACCGTCTCTTTTGTTGATCGAACGATCCTGTCTTTGCTTGTAGAGCCCATTAAAGCCGATCTCTATCTCTCAGATACTCAGATTAGCCTTCTTCACGGCTTAGCCTTCGCTATTTTTTATACCTTTCTAGGGATTCCAATAGCACGACTGGCTGATCAACGCTCCCGTAAATTGATTATTACAACCGGCATTTGTGTTTGGAGCATCATGACGGCAGCGTGCGGCCTCGCCGGACGCTTTTCTACATTATTTCTCGCTAGGGTCGGCGTAGGTATCGGCGAAGCCGCCCTGTCGCCTGCCGCTTATTCAATGATCAGCGATATGTTCCCCAAAAATAAACTTGGGCTAGCGCTGAGTCTTTACTCATCAGGCGTTTATGTGGGTGCTGGTCTGGCATTCATTATTGGTGGTCTCGCGGTTGAAGCGGCTCTCCAGCTTAGAATGCCAGAATTACCCCTGATTGGGATAGTCGATGGCTGGCAAGTTATCTTTTTCATTGTGGGTTTGCCTGGTCTACTCGTCGCACTGTTAATGCTTACGGTAAAAGAACCTGCCCGCGCCAAGACAGCCTCTAAAGATAGCTATTATGGCTTGACCTATATTTTTCAGTTTATTGCCAAGGAGCCCGCTACGTTTTTGCTCCACTTTATTGGCTACTCACTTCTTGGCTTAATATTTAATACTTTTCTAGCGTGGGCGCCTACATTTTTCATCCGGGCTTACTCACTCTCAGCTGGAGAGGTAGGTCCTCTATTAGGTATTTTAATTCTAATATTTGGTGGTTCTGGAATGGTCGTTGGTGGTATGCATACCGATAGATTAAGGCGCGCCGGTAACATTTCAGCACCTTTTACCTCGTCGAGACTCGCTGGCATCTGCCTCACTCCCATTTGCCTGTTAATGCCGCTAACCGAATCGATCAATGCAACCGTGGCTTTGTTTGCGCTGCTATTTTTCTTTTCTGCATTTCCCTTTGGCGCAGCTGCATCGGCTATCCAAGTGGCGACACCGCCACATTTAAGAGCTCAAATGTCAGCGCTTTATTTATTTTGCCTAAACTTGATTGGCATTGGCTTTGGACCAACGTTAGTCGCGCTCATTACAGATTATGGTTTTGAAGATATATCAAAAGTAGGTTGGTCAATGGCCATCGTTGGCGGTATTGCGGCACCGTTAAGTGCGGTGATATTGCACTATGGCATTCCAGCACTGGCACAAACCACTCAGCGAAGAGAGCAAGAGGAGCGCCTGAAAAATGACCAAAGCTAGCGCAATAGATATTGTTGTCAATGCGTTCACGCCACGTGAAGTAGACGCTGGTCAAACCGGCTTTGATAAGGAATTTATGACGCAGATTCGTATGCCTGAGGACATGCGTGCTGGTGTTACGGTTGACGACTATTTGCGGAAGATGGATGCGGCAGGTATCGAGCGCAGTCTTCTTATTGCGGTAAGAGCTGGCGACCGTGCCTGGAAAGGTAGCTTTGAAATCCCTTATGATCAAATAGCAGATTATTGCCGCAGTCATCCAGATCGATTTTCCGGTCTGGCGGGCGTTGACCCAACACGAGGGCTCGACCAGCTGAAGGAGTTGGACTACGCAGTCAACGAACTAGGTTTTGTGGGCGCACACTTCTATCCTCACTGGTTCAAAATGCCCCCCGATGCGCCGCTGTGTTATCCCATTTATTCACGCTGCGAAGAGCTTGGTATCCCAATAATGATGCAGGTCGGTCAAAATCTCATTTACCAACAAGATGTTCGCTTGCCGTCTGTGGCGCGACCTATTTTGTTGGATCAGGTCGCTCTTGATTTCCCCAAGTTAGTATTGATTGGTATCCATATTGGCGTGCCGTGGACTGATGAGATGATTGCAATGGCATGGAAGCACGACAATATTTACATCGGTATAGATGCCTACGCGCCAAAGCATTTGCCGAGTTCGCTCAAGCACTACATGAATAGCTATGGTAGCCATAAGGTCATGTTTGGCACCGATTGGCCGGTGATCGACCCTGAGCGGGCGGTCAGAGAAATGAAAGAGCACGCTTTTAGAGAGAGCAGCTACGAGCAGATTATGCGAACTAACGCACTGGGCGTTTTTAAACTTCCCAACCACTGAAAAAGAGGCTCAATCCATGAGACCGCTTTTACTGACAAGTGGACTTAGGTCCTCTGCGCGACGCAGTCCCGATAAGCTGGCGGTCAAAGCCGGGAACGACAGTTGTACTTATGGCGCCCTTATAGAGCGCATAGACAATATTAAAGATGTTGCGTACCGCCTTTGGTCGCTACGCGCTGGCGATACCGCCGCGATTCTTGCACCCAATTGCATCGAGTATTACGAATACATCAGCGCTCTCTCAGAGATGGGCGTGGCGGTTGCCACTATAAATTACCGACTATCGGCACCCGAAGTCGCCCGTATTCTAAAGGACTGTGGCGCTAAAATGACCGTCTTCCATGACAGTTGCGAGCCTCTTTTGCCCGCTGATTCGGTCAAACATAAGATGAGCGATCCAATCCCCTCTTTTGAGGGCGTAGCCACATCGATCGCCACCGAAGAGCAACCCTATGCCATTCCCTACACGTCCGGCACCACTGGCCACCCCAAGGGCGTTATGGTTTCACATCGAGCTCGGGTTATGACTTTCTATGCCATGGCATCGGAATATCAATGCTTCTCCAGTGGCTCCCACTTCCTAGCGATTGCACCCCTCTGTCATGGGGCGGGCTTCGCCTTTGGCTATGCCCCACTTTTTTTTGGGGGTACAGTTGAAATACTGGCTCAGTTTGATGCAGAAATAGTGCTATCAACCTTAGCTGAAGGACAGGTTGACGGTGTGTTTATGGTGCCAGCGCATTTTCAAACAATCTTCAACCTAGATGACCAGTTACTAGAGAGCGTAAGGGGGAAGCATAGGCTAAAAGCGATCATCTCTAATGCTTCGGCGCTGCCCCAACCCGTAAAACATAAAATAGTGGGCCTCTTTGGCGAAGGCCTTCTTCATGAAACCTATGGCTCAACAGAAGGCGGGATCGTGACCAATTTAAGGCCAGAGGATCAACTTCGTAAATTCAATTGCGTCGGGCCGACCTTCGTGGATACCGAGGTATCGCTGCGCGATGATCAAGGTAATGAGGTGCCAGCGAATACACCTGGCGAGTTATTTTCTCGTGGTCCCGCCACTTTTTCAGGGTATTGGGATAATCAAACGGCCACCGATGAAGTCATGAAGGATGGATGGGTCTCGGTGGGAGACATTGCGACGAGAGATGACGAGGGTCATATCTATATTATTGATCGAAAAAAAGACATGATCATATCTGGGGGCATTAACGTCTATCCAAGGGAAATTGAGAACGTCTTGATCGAGAACAGCACCGTCGACGAGTGCGCTGTCTTTGGCATTGCCGACCCGAGGTGGGGTGAGACCATCCACTGTGCCGCCGTGGTCTCTGGCGACGTATCCGCTGAACATTTGACCTCCTGGCTAGAGCAGCATTTAGCGCGCTTTAAAATACCGAAAGAATTTCATTTTGTGGCGGAATTACCGCGCAACGCCAGCGGTAAAATACTGAAAAGAGTGTTGGTGGAACAATTCAGTGTCACCTAGTCAGGACGCTTTTTTTGCTTCGCTACCAACAGATCTCACGATAGATAGGTCCGACGCAGGAGTGAGTGCAGGCTGTAGCGATGTTTTCTATGTGGGCTCTCATCGACCGCTGGCTATTTTAATCCCCCAATCCATCGCTCATATTGAAACCATATGGAGAGCCGCTAATAAGTTCGACATTTCAGTGATTAACCGCGGTGCCGGCTTATCGTATACGGCAGCCATTTTACCCAGTGTCGCAGATGCTGTGATTCTTGATTTACAGCGGCTCAATAAAATACTCGCGCCGGATATTGTAGACAAGTTCATCACGGTTGAGGCCGGCGCCACGTGGCTTTCCGTTGATCAAGCTCTGGGCGAATGCGGTCTTCGACTCGCATTACCTGCGCCTATTTCTGGACAGGTATCGACCGTCGGCGGAGCACTCGCCCAAGGGTTACCTGTGGGGCTAGAGGCGGTTGTGGGCGTTGAAGTTGTCCTTCCAGATGGGCGGCTGATAACTATTGGTGCAGGTCATTGGGGCAGCCAGCAAACCGGCTGTCATCGAATGATGGGAGCCGATCTATTGGGCGTATTTTTAGGGACGGGAGGCATTTTTGGTACCATCGCTCGAGCGCACTTACGCTTAGAGCCGAAACCCTCTAACGTCGCCTATCGATCTTACACCGCAGAGAACGTAGAGCACTGTGCCACACTACTGACAACGTTAAGCCAGATAGCAAATAATGTCCGCTTGATCGCAATGCCCATTCGCAGAGAACGCGACGCGGCGAGTATTTCAGTGGGAAATAAAATAAAACTGGCCTGGAATGTCACCCGGCATTTAAAAGCTTCATCTAGCCTTGTGAAATTTTTTGCCCAGTTGTTGTCGTTCAGTATTCGGTCCTCTAACCACAAAAAAAATACCGCCTGCGTTCATGTTGTGATTGAAGCGAACAGCGACACGGAAGCCGCAAGACTCGCTGCTCACCTCGACGCGGCGGCTTACAATGAAGGCGCGCATCCTGTCTCTAGCCCCATACCCGCGATAACCTACGCAAACCCCTATTCTTTGCGTGGCATGCTTGGCCCTCATGGCGAGCGATGGGTACCCATACATGGCCTTGGAGCAGTATCTCAGTTATCTGATTTTGCTTCGATCACAGCGGATTTTTTCTGTAAACATAGTCAAGCTATGGATCGAGAAGGCATTTCAAGTTCTTGGCTAATGATGGCTTGGCCTGGGAAATGCGCCTTGATTGAACCAATGTTTCTCTGGTCTGCACCATTACTCCCCATTCATAAGCTCGCCGGGGAAATAGTGGAGAAAGTCACTGTGAAGGCGTCTGAGGAGACCGCATCGAGGACAGCATATGTCCAGCAACTACGCGAAGAAATAATAGCTCAGCTCGATGAGGCCGGTGCTTTGCATCTGCAGCTAGGGCAGAGTTATCCCTATCGGGAACGACTATCTCAACCCCTCGATGACATCTTGACTGCGGTAAAGAATAGCGTGGATCCAAAGTGCCTCTCGGCACCCGGTAACCTGGGCTTCAGTCGATGATTCGACGGGGATTTGTCGACATCAATAGCCGGTACCTCCATTGGCAAGCACTGGGAGCTGGGCCTGTGATTGTTATGCTCCACGAGTCTCCCCGCTCGTCGACTTCACTGCTACCACTGATGCGACATCTCAGCGATAAATTCTGTTGCATTGCGTTTGATACGCCTGGCTATGGAGCCAGTGATCCGCTACCTGACAGCCAGGCTACGCTCAATGATTTCGCCGACATTATTCTAGAGGCAACTCTGGCGCTTGGCATCTCCAAATTCAGTGTTTACGGCACTCATACCGGCGCCGCGATTGCAGTTCAACTCGCTCTATCGACGCCGCAGCGCGTCACATCGCTACTCTTAGATGGGCTTGCCATTTTTTCTGTCGAGGAACAAAAAGACATGCTCGAACACTATCTCATTCCTCATCAACCTCAATGGGATGGTAGTCATTTGATGCGAATTTGGAGTCGTATACGAGATCAAGCCATTTTTTTTCCATTCTATAACCGCAGCCATGCCGCGCGCCTCGCACAACCCAATCTAGATCTTAATTTTATGCTTCGTACCTGTTTTGGTTTTTTGGAGTCGGGAGATCATTATCAAGTGGGCTATCGGGCCGCCATTTGCTTTGACGGTAGAGAAGGCCTGTCCAGCATAACGGTGCCGTCTAGGTTACAGACACGCAGTCATGACTTACTCGCATCCCACTTAATGCGCGCAAAATCTAAAAACTCCCTTGTTAGTCTTGAAACGACGCCACTGCAAGACGACGCTTGGTTGCAGAGCATTATTGCTTGGTTCAGTACACATCCATCTCCCAGCAGCTGCTCAAGCGTATTGCCCCAACACCCAAGGCGGCGCTTTGTTTATCCCAATGGGGTCCCCGTTTACGTTGTAGCTGGCGAAGGACAAGGTCTTACAGTCACAGCCCCTACTCCAAGTCCGCGAAACAACGGTTTGTATGGTGCGCCAGATGATGCTGAACGCGCAGGTTGGTTTGCTGACAGTCCTTGCTACGGAGTGAACGCAGCTGCTAATTATGATCCAGCGGCCTTAACAGCGCTATTGGGAACCACCGTGAATGGTCAAACCCTGGTATCTGAGCCAAGCAGCTTCCCTGAGCCCGACTATGATGGCGCCTTTCTAATTAGTACTTGGTATGCGGTGAGGGACAACCTGATTGCACTGTCTGCCCAAGAGGGGGGTGATGAGAATGCTGCTGCAGGACCTCAACTAGCCGCGCTGTCTGCAGGACATCTTGCCCTGCTCTACACACAGAGCATGAACCGCCTGTAGGGTAGTCGCTACTCGCGAGCCAGCAACTCTACCTTGTCACTATTTCAGATGACACGGCGCTCAAGCAATGTCAGGGTAGCGAGTTAGCCATTTATAAAAAGTGTAGGGTAACGGTACGCCGACAGGATCCGCTGCTACTCCACCGAAAACCTCAGCGACGTCATTGGAGAAAAAATCATGGCACCAACTTCCTTCATAAGCCGTTCTAGCATGCTGGTGTTGATATTACTGGTAGGCGTGGTTGCCTGTGAGCAGCAGACGCCCGACTTTACGAACACCATGGCAGGTCGTGCCGGTATACCTAACCAGCTACTGCCAGTGAATGACACTATTGTCGAGCGACGCCAAAGCAATCCCGATCGCAATGCCTATTTTGGGGATCTACACGTCCACACCAGTTACTCCTTTGATGCCTACGCCTTTGGCACAATTGCGACGCCTTATGACGCCTACCGCTATGCTAAAGGTGAACCGCTTAAGCACCCGTCGGGGTACGAAATGCAGTTGCGCCAGCCCCTCGATTTCTATGCGGTCACTGACCACGCTATGTTCATGGGGTTAGTCAAGGAGGCTGCTAATACCGACACCGATTTTTCCACTTCCGCAGTGGCGCAACCGTTGCACAATATCAACGCGCCAGACAACTACGGCGCTTTCAGCTTCTTTGACCGATCTATGGCATTTGCCACGTTTTTACCCAACGTTCTTGCAGACCTGCAAGATGGCACGTTGGACGCCAAAAACATCGAACCCGTTACCCAATCGGCTTGGGCAGACAACATTAACGCAGCGGATCAGTACAACCAGCCTGGCGTGTTCACGACCTTTGCCGCCTATGAATACACCTCCTCCACCGACGCGATGGGCAACCTACACCGTAACGTTATCTTCCGTGGTACCGATCGCTTACCGGCCGTCCCTTTTTCACGCTTTCATTCCCAAGACCCCCAGGGACTGTGGGACTGGATGGACGGCTTACGTGAACAGGGTATTGAGAGCTTGGCTATTCCCCATAATTCCAACGGTTCCAACGGCGCTATGTTTGCCTTGGTCGATTGGGCCGGGGATCCCATGGACGACAACTACGCCATTCAACGTAGACGCAATGAGCCGCTGGTAGAAATAACGCAGGTAAAGGGAACGTCTGAAACCCACCCCGCACTCTCTGAAACCGATGAGTGGGCGAACTTCGAAATAATGCCCTACCGGGTCGCCACGCGTCTTCCTAGCGCGGCGCCGGGAAGCTATGCCCGCGACGGTCTCCTGCGAGGGCTAACAATGGCTGCGCAGGGTATTGAAAACCCCTACCAATTTGGTTTTATCGGCTCCAGTGACACCCACACCGGGGCGATGTCTGATGACGAAGCCAATTTTTTCTCCAAAGTCGGCTTGCTCGATGGCACACCTGAGATGCGTGGTTCGGTACCCGCATCCTTCCTGATGCGCACCGTTGTCAAGTACAGCGCGCCCGACTTTATGAAAACCGTTGCCGGACGAGACTATCTCGAGATGTCGACATTTTCTACTTGGGGTGCTTCGGGCGTCGCGGGAGTCTGGGCAGAAGAAAATACTCGGGACGCCCTGTATGACGCATTACGCAGGAAGGAAACGTTTGCCACCAGTGGACCGCGCATGAAAATCCGCTTTTTTGCTGGCTATGACTTCGATGCCAAACTGCTTGATGACCCCAATATGGTCCGCGAAGCCTATGATCGCGGTGTCAGCATGGGTTCAGAATTGGTCGCCTCAGGCTCGACAGCGCCAACATTTTTGGTGTGGGCCGTCAGCGATGCATTGGGCGGCGTGCCACTACAGCGTGCCCAAATTATCAAAGGCTTCATCAGCGAGGGCGAGCACAATGAAGCGGTGTATGACGTCGTCTGCAGTGATGGCTTGGCCGTTGATCCGACCAGCCATCGTTGTCCTGATAATGGCGCGCGGGTGAGTTTGGCTGACTGCTCGATTACCCCCGACGTGGGCGCAAGCGAGTTGAAGACACTCTGGCAGGACCCCGATTTTGAGCCTGAGCAAGAGGCGTTTTATTACGTACGGGTACTGGAGAACCCCACCTGTCGTTGGTCCACATGGGATGCCGTCAAAGCGGGGGTTGAACCGCGTGCAGATTTACAGAAAACCATTCAGGAGCGCGTATGGTCGTCCCCCATCTGGTACAAAAAGGGCGACAACGCTGGGAGCGCATCGTCGGTTCGTTAACCATCTGTAGCAACACTCGGCCCCATTGATGGCAGCTGAGGGTCTACTATTTAAGGGGTAAAACACCTCGCCCCACGACCCAGAGCGCTGGAGATACGCTATGAGTAGTGCAATTACACTGTTAGACGGCGGCATGGGACAGGAGCTCATACGGCGCAGCCAAGCCGAAAAACCCCAACCACTCTGGTCGCTTCAGGTGATGATGGATGAGCCCGATCTAGTGGCAGATGTCCATCGAGATTTCTGCCTGGCGGGCGCCAAAGTCATTTGCCTGAATACCTACTCGGTAACCCGTCAGCGATTAACGATGGGGAATGACATGCCGTCATTAGCCGCCCTGCTGGCATTGGCGCGCAAACTCGCGCGAGCGGGCATTGCCGCCTCGGGCAAGCCGGGTATCGACGTTATCGCTTCGCTGCCGCCCCTGACCGCGTCCTACCTGACAGAAAGCCCTCTGACAGCGGCGCAAATGACCGCAGAGTATGAAGAATTGATCCGCCTGCACATGGATCATGTGGATGGCTTCATTGCAGAAACCATTCCGACCATCGCCGAGGCACAAGCCGCGCTAGTCGCGGCACAGCGGGCTGGCGTACGCATTCACCTAGGCTTCACCGTACTCGACGACGACGGCACGCACCTCCGTTCTGGGGAATCTCTCGCAGATGCTCTGACGGCAGTCCTGCCACTAGATCCCCAAGCCGTGGTCATTAACTGCTCGGTTCCCGAGGCCATCGACCAAGGGATGCCCATACTGGCTGGGCAAGCACCCGTCTTCGGTGCCTATGCCAACGGCTTTCACTCCATTACCGCCCTCAAACCCGGCGGTACCGTGGATGTCTTGACATCAAGGGAGGACCTGACACCCGATAACTATGCTGCCAGAGCGCTAGCTTGGCTTGATCAAGGCGCGACAATTCTTGGCGGTTGTTGCGAGGTGGGGCCTAGGCATATCGAAACCCTAGCAACCGGTATACGGGCCCGCGGTCATGCACTGATAGGTTTGCAATAAGGATCTGAACGTCCAAGGCGCGTCTGCTACGGCGTCGCAGAGCGTCAAGCACCTCGGTCATAGTTTCTAGATTTTCTCCCCGCTTAGCAGCCCTAGTAAGAACACCATGACTTTGCCATCGTTGCGAGCTACTCTCTGAAATTCAGTGGCCATCTAACAGCGAGTCAAACATGTCTACGTTTTTTATTCAGGATCGACGGCAAGTTATTAAAGGATTGGGGGCCATGCTTGGGGGCTTGGCGTTGAGAGGCTATGAAGTCAATGCGCAGAGTCCGGTTTATTACACCCATGGCGTAGCCTCAGGCGATCCGCTGTCCGACCGCGTCATTCTCTGGACACGAGTGCTAGCCGCGCAGCGCGACGTCGTAGGCGAATGGCAAGTCGCCACCGACGTCGCCTTTACCCATGTTGTTGCCCGGGGAGCAGCACACACTCATCCCGCTCGCGATAACACCGTAAAAATTGATGCCCAAGGTTTACAACCCGGCACCCGCTACTGGTATCGCTTTATTTTTGACGGTGTTCCCTCCCCCGTCGGCAGAACCTGCACGTTACCCGAGGGCAGTGTTGACGCTTTCAACGTCGCGGTGTGTTCATGCTCTAACTATCCCCAGGGCTATTTTAATGCCTACCGTGATATCGCCAAATCTGACGTTGACATTGTTATGCACTTGGGTGATTACCTGTATGAGTACGAGAAAGGCACCTACAGCAACCCTATTGCGACCGATGAGTTGGGTCGTCAGGTGCAGCCGGACAACGAGATTTTGTCTCTGGACGATTATCGACAGCGATATGGTGTGTATCGAACTGACCCTGATTTACAAGCTGCCCACGCGGCGCACCCATGGATCTGCGTATGGGATGATCACGAGTTAGCTAATGACACTTGGCACAGTGGTGCCGAAAATCATAATGAAGGGGATGGTGATTTTGCCCAGCGAATTGCCATAGCCCGTCGGGTTTACCATGAGTGGATGCCTATTCGGACCGCCGCTCAAACCGATCAAGGCCCGATTTATCGGCGTTTTCAAGTCGGTGATCTCGCCGATCTCATTATGCTTGATACCCGCCTAGTGGGACGCGATCGCCAGTTGGACTACCGCCATGATATGACCGCCGGCATGAGTCCCGAGCAGTTCAAAAATACCGTGTTGGCTGATCCTCAGCGCACCATGATTGGCGCCGAGCAAAGTCACTGGTTGGGCGCTCAGTTGGCAGCCAGCAAGGCCCGCGGCGCTACCTGGCAGTTTATTGGTCAGCAAGTGCTAATGGGGAAATTATTTATCCCCCAGCTTCAATCTGCGCAGCTGGAAACCGCTGACATCCCTGACAGTACGCGCGCGTGGATTGACGCGATGATGAAGATAGCGCCGTTTAAGATGCCGATGAACTTAGACGCTTGGGACGGCTATCCCGCGTGTCGAGAAAGAGTGTTTACCCAATTGCTCGAAGACGCCAATAACCCCGTCGTCGTTGCCGGCGATACGCACAATGCCTGGGCGTTTAATCTACGTAACGCGCAAGGCAAATCGGTCGGTGTGGAAATCGGGTGTTCTAGCGTCAGCAGTCCGGGTATTGAGGCCTATTTACCGGTACCCACCGACACCATGGCAAATGCCTTACTCGAGAGCAGTCCGGAGCTGGTCGCCGTGGATGCCTCCAGAAGAGGATGGGCAAAGGTGACGCTGACGCCCCAGGAGACACTCAGCCAGTGGCGCTTTGTCGATACCATTCTCAGTCGAGACTACTCGGTCATTGAAATGCCAGCGCTACGCTGTGCGGTCGGGGATCGGCGCTTCAGTTAATGGCCGCGATGCTGCCTAGGGCCTCATGATGCGGCCTTTATTGACCGCTCGATTGAACCGCTTGTGCTAACAACACCTTGGCAATAACGGGCACAGAATCTTGCCATAAATGTCGTACTGCTGCGCGGTGATTCAAGGTCGGATACCCTTCCAATCGACGGTCGGCGTCCTCTGTGCCGACGCTGAGGGCGCTATTTGGGCCGCCTCACCCACCACCGGCATGGTGTTGAGACTTGCCGAGGGCGGCGACGTCCTCGCGAGGATAGCAACGGGTCGCCAGGCCATTGCCTGTGCGCTGGGAGGTCATTCGGGGAACACCCTGTTTGTGAGTACTGCCATAGACACCCATAGAGCGACCTGCCTAGCGGCTCGCACAGCGCGGATTGACGCGTTCCAAGTACCCGTTCCAGCCCCCTAGCGTTGACCTTGGGGACTGGGAGATGACGCTAAGAACCGCTAGAGGGTGACCGGAAGGGGTTTGTTAATGGGCTGAGTCAGTGCTGCCGGGTCGCCGTCAACACCAATAATGGCTGAATAACCCCCGGTTTTTTCTTTATGCACAAAGCCTTTCGTTCCCACTAGCTTGGTGCCCGCGCCACATGTCCGGGTTTCTCCGGTCTCCCCATCAGTCACAGTGAGGGATCCTGCGGTGATAAATAGTAGCGAATTGAAATCATGCCAATGCAGGTCATTTTCCTCCGCTGGAAAGTCGAAGGCCATCGCCGTATAGCCAGCCGCCTCACATTGCGCGTAGGCGTCAGCTTCATCACTGTATGTTCCGAGTCGGTCATCCATGTTTACACCTCTCCATTACTAGTCATTGTCAGCCAAGGGTTCGCTCGCCGTTGGGCGATAATACCATCCCTTAGCCTGCACGACCTCAGGACCCCACCCAGCAAACAAACCAGAAAAACGCGCCTCATTATAGTGCTGCGTGAACCCCTACGGATTTTCGCAACCACAGGCATTGGGCCACGACGCCCAAGATATACAGCGCCAAAAAAGCCAAATGAAAGCTCTGTAACACAGGGGAATCAAACGAATCAATAAAAGGATCACCCACCGGCAGGCGTCGCAGAAAATCGGTGATGGCAGGAATCATGTGAAATAGCACCGTGGCACTGTACGCCATCGCTTGACAGTATTTCGATAACCCACCCAATAACTGGGTTTTCTCCATGATGAACCCCCCCGCCACTGCAGCGAGGGTCAATAACGCTAAAATATGGGCAATGCCAAACCCGCCTTGGTTATAAATAGCCAATGCAGACCCCGCTACAATAGTCGTGACGATAAGGTATAAGGCGCCCTCCTTATCGCTGGATCGTATGATGCGATAGCGCCAAACACAGACCGCCGCGAGCAACAGCGCGGCAACCCCCATAAGGGTGTGAAACCAACCTAACAACGTCATTGATGGCATCGCTCGTTCCTTAATATCCGCTCAAATAGTGGGTGAGGACTCCTCCGGAATTATAGGGGAAAACGCCTATTCAATGCGACACCCCTCCATCCGTCGATTAGCCATGCTCGGCGCTTGGGCACGGTTCAACCTCGCCGTTGAGACAGGCCTCACGAATACTCCGCTTATCGATTTTTTCCGTCGCGCCTCTCGGCAGTGGCGCGCGGTAGTACCAGACCTGCTCCGGAATCTTAAAGCGTGCTAATGACGTCTCAAGCAGCGCCTGCAGTGATCGTTGTGTCGGTGGTGACGCTGCATAAATAGCGGCTCCAACCGTTTCTCCCAGTCGTTCGTGAGGAATGGAGAAAACGCAGGCTTCCAGCACCCCCGAGATTTGGTGCAAAGCGCCTTCTACCTCTGGACAGGCAATATTCTCTCCCCCCCGAATAATCATGTCTTTCTTGCGGCCGACAATATAGACCAACCCCTGCGCGTCCTGGTAAGCCAGATCCCCGGTACGTAGCCAACCGTTGCGGAGCACCGCTTGAGTTTGCTCGGGTTTGTTGAGATAGCCGCGCATCGTTGCGGCACTCTTGAGCAGCAGCTCACCCACAACACCCGTCGCACTAACGGTACCGTCGTCAGCGACAATGCGCAGCGCTTGAACCGGGGGAATTAACCGGCCGGCTGCGCTGGGATGATCGATGTATTCCTTGCCCGAGAGGCGAATACCCAATCCATTCGTTTCGGTCATGCCGAAGCCCGTCGCTGGCGACGCTTGCTTGAATTGCCGCGCAAGCTCTCCCACTTGGCTAGCTGGGCGCTTAGCGCCCCCCGCATCGATAGAGTTGAGCGTTGCGAGACTCGCACCGGTCGCCGCGGCAACGTCTACAATATCGGCCGACATGGTAGGGACTCCCCAAAATCGGGTGATTTTTTCCTCTTCGATCAGCCCTACTGCTAGGCGCGCATCCCATTTGGGCATGAGCACCACCTTACCCCCGGACGCTAGGGTCAGTAGGAAGCAACTGTTCGTCCCGGAAATATGGAAAAACGGAACGGTAACCAGGTTGGACTGCACCAGTGGCTTGCCCGCTTGGTCAGTGGCAGGGGGCATCGGATGACCCATGGCCTCATACGTGGGCAGGATCATCAGCCAGGACCACAGCGCGGTCATGACGCTGCGATGAGTGAGGATGACACCTTTAGGATGCCCGGTAGATCCCGAGGTATACATGATCGAAAAATCATCATCGGGACTGACCCCGGGATTGATCGGAGTCGCCAGCGGCTGTCGCTCCATCAGCCGGTCAAAATCAACAGCCTGCTGATCGCTAGAGCGAACTCTAATCAAGGTAATCTTCAAGCGTGAGGCAATATCAACGAGTCGCTCAGCGCGCTCATCATCAACCACGGCGAGACGTGCGCCGCTATCTTCAAAGCCATAAGTCAGCTCCCGAGCTGTCCACCAGGCATTCATATGCACTGCCACAGCACCGAGCGAAGCGGTCGCCAGAAGGGTAATGACGTACTCCGGATAGTTACGCATGGCAATCGCCACTCGGTCACCGCTGCCGATAGCAAATTGGTCTTGCAGTACCCGGGCAAATCGCCACACACGATCTGCAAATTCCCGATAAGTCAGCCGCTCCTTAGCGAAGACCAACAGCTCGCGATCGCCAAATTCCTCCGCCTTCGCTTGCAGCAATGCTGTCACAGAGGGCGGTGCAGCGGTAAACACAGGGAGCGATACCCCATTGACCAAGGTCTTGCCTAGGCTAAAGCGCGGGTCGTGGCGAGTCAGAAAAGCGACCGCCTCATCAATAGATCGTGATTTCATGGTGGCTGCAGCCTCTAGACAGGTGAAAACAGCATCAGTGGGCATTCAACAGGCGACCCCAAAGCATACTGTGCTTTGCGACACGACTAATAGACCCTATGATACGCCCTTCAACGCAAAGGTGGCTCCTCGTTGGAGCACCTGCCGCCATCGCCCATTGAACAACCTATTACACAATAGTAAGGAATCCCCGTGGCCCATCTTCCAGAATATACCCCCGTGCTTATTGTCGGCGCTGGCATTTCGGGTCTCGGGGCCGCTGCCCACCTAAAGGCACAATGCCCCGGGCGAGATTTTTGTGTCATTGACAGCAAAACAGATTTGGGAGGGACTTGGTTGACCCACCGCTACCCTGGGGTGCGCTCCGACAGTGATTTGTATACCTATGGTTATCGGTTCAAACCTTGGCGGGGCAAACCCATTGCCGAGGGGCCTCTCATCATGAATTACCTGCGCGACATGTCAGTCGAGCACCATCTGGGACCGCACTTATTCTTCGGCTGGCAATTGACCGAGGCGTCTTGGTGCTCTACTTCGGCCCTGTGGCGAGTCCGTCTCACCGAGGTCGAATCAGGGCAGCAGCGAACGCTCAGCTGCCAGTTTCTCTGGATGTGTCAGGGTTACTACCGACACGACACCCCCAACCTTCCTGATTTTCCCGGGCGCGAGAGCTTCAAAGGGCCTATCATTCATCCCCAAGACTGGCCTGACGACCTCGAGCTAAAGGGTAAGCGAGTCATTGTCATCGGTTCCGGTGCCACTGCCGCTACACTCATCCCTAATATTGCCGACGATTGCGAGCAGGTGACCATGCTGCAACGATCCCCCGCTTATTTTTACGTCGGTGGCAACCGCAATGAGCTCGCTGAGCAACTGGACGCCCTTGATATACCTCCCGAATGGACTCATGAGATCACCCGGCGTCAGTTACTAAAAGACCAGCAGGCGCTGCACCAGGTGGCTAACGAGTACCCAGAGGTGGTGGCTGAAGAGCTCATCAACGGCGTTCAGGCTATTCTCGGTGAGGACTTTGACGTCGATAGCCATTTCCGCCCCGCCTATCGACCCTGGCAACAGCGGATTGCCTATTTGCCCGATGGCGATTTATTCCATGCCATCGCCCGGGGAGATGTCAATGTTGTCACCGCCCACATTGATCGCTTTGAAGCCAATGGCATTCGTACGACTGAGGGCAACTTAATTCCCGCTGATATTGTCATTTCTGCGACTGGCTTTCAGCTATCAGTCATGGGCGACGTAGCATTTGATGTCGATGGTGTACCGGTAGATTTCGGTCAGTGCCATACCTATCTGGGCATTATGATCAGTGACGTGCCCAATATGGCCGCTATGTTTGGCTACCTGCGGACCAGTTGGACCATGCGCGTTGATCTGGTCAGCGACTTCGTTTGTCGACTACTCAATACCTTAGAGGAAGACGGTCTGTCCTGGTGCATGCCGTCGCCACCCGAGGCGGAAACCATAGCAGACGCGCGTCCCTGGATTGCGGCGGAAGATTTCAGTCCGGGCTATCTGCGCAAGAGTATTCACAAAATGCCGAAGCAAGGTAGCGATCTACCGTGGATTAATCTCACCGACTACTACGTCGAACGCGAGGTCCTGCCCACCATTGACTTAAAGGATGGCGCCTTGCTGTTCGGGGGATCGCGCTGACGACAGATCAGTCGCTGTCGCTAATCGCCGCTGTCAGCAGAACAGCTCCTGGGGTGTTCAGACAACAGCCCATGGCTCTGCTGCCGACTCGCAGTATGTGTCCTGATGCTCTGCTATGCGAATGGGGTGCCCTCACCAATATGACCATACCGAGTGGCTAAAGCCAACGGAGTCACGCCAGTCATCAATAGAGGGTAAACGGCGTCTCTGACGAGAGTCGTCTCAGGTCATAGTACTGACGCCCGCGTATCTCAACTATGGTCCCCAGCGTTTTCACGCCCTGCAAAAATCCTTTACTATGGCGAAGGTGAGCGTAACTATCGCCTAGATGACCTTGGCTCAAAAAGTAACTGGAGAGATCCTAATGACCGTAAAAATAATGCCTATAATGGCCGCGCTCGCTGCTCTCATCGCACTGGGCTGTGCCGAAGAATCTACTGACAGTGACGCGGAAAATGCTGGGGCAGCCGCCCCGCCTACAGCGATAGATTCTAGCCCTGCAGCGGCTAATGTTAGTCAGGCGCGGTTAATCGCTGCCGATGAAGAACCCGAACAGTGGATGACCTACGGTGGCTCCTATGATGAGACGCGACATTCCACGCTCACCAAAATCAACCGAGATACGCTAGCCGATCTCGGTATCGGCTGGGTATATGACATGAAAAAACCCCGGGGTGTCGAAGCCACTCCCGTGGTGGTAGACGGCGTTATGTATGTCAGCGGTTCCTGGTCCGTGGTCTATGCCCTCGATGCGCGCACCGGTAAAGAACTGTGGACCTATGATCCGAAAGTATCCGGGGAAGATGCGGCAAAGGGCTGTTGTGATGTGGTCAATCGCGGTGTTGCGGTTTATGAAGGAAAAGTCTTTGTCGGGGTATTTGACGGCAGGCTCGAGGCCCTGGACGCTAAAACCGGGGAAGTGCTGTGGAGTAATGTCACCGTAGATCAGTCGAAACCTTACACGATTACCGGCGCGCCTCGCGCCTTTAAGAATAAAGTCATTATTGGTAATGGAGGGGCAGAGCTGGGCGTCCGTGGCTACGTGACCGCCTACGATACGGACACGGGCGATTTGGCCTGGCGTTTTTACACCGTCCCCAATCCCAATAAAGAACCCGATGGTGCCGCCTCTGATGACATTCTGGCGAGGCTCGCCAATGACACCTGGGGTGATACCGGTGCCTGGACTACCGATGGTGGCGGCGGTACCGTGTGGGACGCCATTGTTTATGACAGCGTGAACGATCAGGTGTTGCTGGGGATAGGCAACGGCTCGCCGTGGAATCCCACCCTTCGCGACCCGGACGGCAATGGCGACAACTTGTTTCTGTCCTCCATTCTGGCGGTGGATGCCGACACCGGCGCTTATCGCTGGCACTATCAAACGACCCCTCGCGATATGTGGGACTACACCGCTACCCAACCCATGATATTGGCGGATCTGCCCCTAGGTGAAGGCAATGCGCCTCGCCGAGTGGTTATGCAAGCGCCAAAAAATGGCTTTTTCTACGTCATTGACGCCAAAACCGGTGAGCTCATTTCCGCCGACGCCTTTACCGATATGACCTGGGCGACAGGTGTCGATGAAAATGGTCGACCCATTGAAGTGCCCGCTGCTAGGCAACTTAACGACGATATGGTTGTGCTGCCAGGGCCTACGGGCGCCCACAATTGGCACCCCATGTCCTACAGTGAAGATACCGGGTTGGTCTATATTCCGACCAACATTTGGCCCTTGATTTACAGCCGACCGGACCCGGAAAATACGGTGAAGAGCAATTGGAATATCGGTTACCGCGTGGACGCTGGATGGCCACTGACGATACCGGCTGGTGGTATTGAGGACATGCGTAGCATGGGCGGCGGCTCACTGCTGGCTTGGGATCCCGTTAAAGGTGAGGCGCGATGGGCCGTGCCATTCCCCGTTCCCTTCAACGGTGGCACCTTGTCGGTGGCCAGTGGACTCGTTTTCCAAGCGCACAAAGGCGGCGAGCTAGTGGCCTATGACGCAGAAACTGGGGAGCGGGTGTGGTCGCATGGCTTAGTCGGAGGGCCCGGCGCGGCACCGATGACCTATGAGGTCGATGGCGAACAGTACATTACCATTTTGTCAGGCTGGGGTAGCACCATTGCTATGGTCTATGGTGTGGTCTTTGAAGACGCGGTTGGACCCGAAATGGGTCGGGTCATCACCTTTAAATTAGGTGGCCAAGAAACACTGCCTAAGCCCCTTGAAAATGGCATTGCGCGCACGCCCAAGAGCGAGCCGCTAGGCGATGACGCCCTGCAAACCAAGGGCTTGCGACTGTTCGCCGCCAACTGCCAATGGTGCCATGGCGCTTTCGCGATCAGCTCAGGCGTGCTGCCCGATTTGCGATGGTCAGCGATCACCGCCACTGAAGCTTCCTGGGACGCGGTGCTACGAGAAGGCGCGCTCACTACCCGGGGCATGGTGTCATTTGCCGACCGCCTCGACAAAGAGGAAACCGACGCGATACGCGCCTATGTAGTCCGACAAGCATGGAACGCTCAGGCCCTCGATGAGGCGGACGCACCCAAGGCCACAGCAGCGGACATGGCTGCCCACTGAATGGATGACTGGCGCGCCTCATGCCATACTGAGGACGTATCTGGGTGTTGTTACACGGTGGACCCCCGCATCGATGTCCCTAACACTACCTCGAACGTTCGGGATCTAACGTGAAGAATCGTCGCTCAATAGTGCGTTTATCGCTAGGCCTGACGGCTATGGCCGCCGGGAGTCCCTGGGCCTTGAGTGCAGCACCGCATGTGGCAGTGATCGGTGGTGGTATTGTCGGCTGCTCCATCGCCTATCACCTTGCAAAATCAGGCGCCCGGGTAACGCTGATTGAACAACACGCGTTAGCGACCGGTGCAAGTCACGGCACATTTGCGTGGATCAACGCAACGTGGGCTAAACAACCGCGGCATTATCATCAATTCAGCCAAGCAGGTGTCAAGGCGTGGAGGCGCCTTGAGCACGAGTTGACTATCCCGGTGAAATGGGGCGGATCGTTGGAATGGTTTGCATCAGCTACTCGTCAGCAACAGCTTCTATCCGATATTAAGGAGCAGATCGCTTGGGGGGAGCCAGCCCGGATGGTTGCCAAAGAGCGTCTAGAGCAGCTAGAGCCCAATGTCGACTTTAGCGGCACAAGTGACGCGGCATTTTCGCCAAACGATGGAGCAGTTAACCCCGTTTTGGCAGCCACGATCATGGCCCGGGCAGCTGCAGGGTTGGGTGCTGTCATCAAGGAACAATGCCGCGTAGAGTCAGCCACCGAGCTCCCCAGCGGACAGGTCATGCTCCATACCAGCGCGGGTATGCTCGCCATAGACCGTTACGTGCTTGCCACAGGAGCCTCCGAAGGCATGGCGCAGCAGCTGGCGGACATCGCGCTTCCTCAGCGCAGTACCCCCGGGGTCATCGTTATTACCGCCCCTCAACCGCCGCTACTCAATCGTATTGTTGTTGCACCCGGAGTGCATATTCATCAACGTCAAGATGGTCGAATTGTGCTGGGTGAACAAGACGGCGCCCCAGCGACAACAGCCCATGTCGCGCGGCTGAAGGGACGGCCCAGGCAATTTCCAAACACCGCGCTTGCCACGGCCCATGCCCAACGTATGTTAACTATCGCAGGGACGGTGGTGCCTGGTTTAGGGTCAGCAGTCGTCGAGGAGGTCATTATTGGATGGCGGCCACTCCCTCTCGACGGCCTCCCGGTCATTGGTTCCGTCCCTAGGAAACGTGCCGCCTATGTCGCAATCATGCACAGTGGCGTATCCCTAGCACCCCATGTTGGCGATGTAGTGGCCAGAGAAATAATGACCGGACAGAGCGTGCCCGCGCTGAAGGACTATCGGCCTGAACGGCATTTTATGAGCACTGGTCAGTATTGATTGGCCACTGAATGCCTCGGCTAATTAGCGCGCCGCATTGACAGGGTCAGATCAAAAACGGTGATGGCTGGAACTGCTCCAGCCATCACACGTTGCCACTACTCGCCTGCGGGCAGGATTCCATCTTTGACTACCAGCAAGAAGTTAGCTACTACCATCGCGGCAATACCGACCATGAACTGGTCAATGACAGCGTTGATATAGGCGCCTGCCACCGGAATGGCGTCTAAGCTATTGGCCAGCGTTGGAATGGCGAGAGCCGCCACTGTGTAGGCCATTCGTGCAGACATGTCGGCCAATGGATTCATAAACCCATTAACTAAGCCCAATGCCACGAGAGCCAAAGTCCAGTAAGCGAAAATCCCTGCTGGAACAAAAGTGGCCAGTAGCGCCACAAGGAGTGTCAGTGCGGTCAGTATTTGATTCGATTTCATTGAAGTCTCCAAGATTATTTTTAATAGTATCTGTACGACTTACCCGAATCTCAATCGGTCATGCTTAGTACCCGGTACAATCTGGATCAAAGAATGATCTACTGTCCACTCGGATTGTCTACAACGTAACACATCTTTCGGCGACTATCAGCCCTAAATAACATTACTGACCACGGTGCGTTCAGAACAACAGACACGCCACCCCTTGGAGGGTGTCACGCTTTTTTTTGTGTTCTTGCACGCCCCCTCGGCCCAGTCATGGTAACGTTAGCTGCTTGGCGAGCATTGCGCGGCACATCAACCACAGCGCCACAAGAATGATGTCACAACACCCACAGTATCATTGATTGAATCAGGAGCCACCATGGCTAATCATCCTATTGACTGGCCCACTTGGTCCGCCCTCGATGCCACGGGTCTGACGACCCTCATCCGTGAGCAAAACATCCCTTTGGCTGAGATCACACATCAGCTTGCTGCCGCCGTCGACGCCTTGAATCCCAAAATCAATAGCGTGATTGAGCTTTTTGACGACGCCATCAGTGATCCGGGCAATAGCGGTGCTAACCCTGAGGGTCGGTTTTTCGGGGTACCTATCTTAATAAAAGACATGGGCTCACAAGTAGCCAATCAAGTGCAGCAAATAGGACTTGGCTTTAAAAAGCCCGCTCCCGCTACTGCTGACGATCCACTCATTGAAAACCTTCGACAGGCGGGGTTTATTGTCGCCGGCCGCACAACGGTTCCCGAAAGCGGTATGACACTGATCACCCACAGTATTCCGCAGGGAGATACACGCAACCCATTTAATTTGCAACGGACACCCGGCGGCTCTTCGGGAGGGTCTGCGGCCTCCGTTGCTAGCGGCATTGTACCCATTTGCTCAGCCTCTGACGGTGCCGGCTCCATTCGATTTCCCGCTGCGTGGACAGGATTGATTGGCCTTAAGTGTACTCGCGGCGTCAACCCCTTGCCCCGAGGCCTGAACGAATCACTGTTGGCTGGTGCAGTGGAGGGTGTTTTAGTAAAAACGGTGAGAGATTGTGCCGCGGTTTACGAGGAACTAGCCATTCACCGTTACCTAGGTCGGAGCTTCATGCCACCCCCGATACTACCTCACTTGTCCTTGCAAGCAGATCAGGCAGATCGCAAGCTAACCATTGGCGTCAGTCTCGAACCCTGGGGTAGCACCGCTACGGTGGATCCCATCATCCGAACGCAAACGCAAGCATTTGTCGACCGACTCAAGCAGCTTGGGCACACCATTATCTATCTAGATCCCGATTCAATTTGTGATTTCCATCGATTACGTGAGTCTTTCACTATCGCGGAATGGTTGGTACCCATATCGAAAGAGTTGCAGTATGAAGTAGCCTTATCAGCCGAGGAGCTTACTGACGACAATGCCAGCGTCCAGCTTCGCAATCATCTCAGTCTGTGCGATCGCTATGATTTAGATGACTTCCTTGCTGCAAAAGTTGATACCGAGGCCCTAATGCGTCAATGGGGGTTATTTTGGCAACAAGGGCAATGTGACGTCATTGTCTCCCCTGTGACACCCGTTACTTGTCCTTCTCTGGCAACTGATTACCGGATGGACTCACCATTGGACTTTGATGACTGGTTCAGCGCTTTGATGGATGCCGCCTGTTTTACCATTCCGGCAAATCATATGGGACTGCCGGCTATGTCACTGCCGATTGGACTCGACAACAATCAATGTCCCATTGGCGCGCAGCTCATGGCCCCGTGGTTACATGAGCACCAACTCATCCATCTGGCCTCTCAAGTAGAAAAAGCCTTTCCCGATGCCTTTAATATGGCGCCACCATTGTCGACTCGTCACTTATAGCCGACGGCCAAATAGCCCATGCAGACGCAAAGCAAAACGCATTTACTAGGCTGCTGGGTACTGGTAGTGCTGGGCACTTTACCCTTCCTCATGCAGCCCATTTTTTTAGCCATCATGGGCGACGTCTATGGGTTGAATCCAACTCAGTTAGGGCTATTAGCGGCGACGGATATGATTGGCATGCTCGTCGTCAGTCTCCTAGGATTTTGGTGGCTGCCCCGATGTAATCATGGACATCTAATTCGACTGAGCATTGTGACCATGGCGGTAGGGTATTTTTTGATCCCATCTGTAGGCTCCTTTGAGATGCTTCTGCTGATTAGAGCAGTCAGCGGTTTACTGGGCCACGGCGTCGCCTTTGTACTGGCCACTACCCTACTGTGCAGAACCGCCAAACCCGAGCGCGCCATTGCCATTAGTGTCGTCTCGCAGCTATTTACCAGTTCAGTGTTGGTCTCAGGGTTACCCTGGGTTCTCGGTAAAATTGGTCTCATCGGTACTTTCATCCTCATAGGTACCCTAATCCTGTTACTGTCCTCGCTCTGTCGAGGTGTGGTCGGGGAATCACCTACCCATCGGACTCAGAAGCCCAAGGGGCTCTCGCTGTCTCTGGCACTGGGGTGGCTTCTTATCGCACTAGTGTGCTTCCAGATCGGCCTCTCATCAGTGTGGGCATTTATCGAACCTTTAGCCTCTTCACGAGGCTTAACACTGGCTGAGACGGGCCAATTTTTAAGTATTATTCTGCCACTGAGCATGAGCGGCTCGCTGCTCGCAAGCCGTATTGATATGCGTTTTGGCCGACTTCCACCCGTACTGGCGGCCATTATTCTGGGGATCACGGGCTTAGCCATCATGGTCACTAGCCAAACCCATTTACTGTTTGCGGCCGGGTTTTTATGTCACCAAGTGGCTTGGAACCTAGGGATTTCTTATTTTTACGGCGCTATAGTCCGCGAGACCGAGGGGGGTGGCTTGGAAAGCATGGCACCGGGCTTTCAAGCAGCGGGCACTGCATTAGGCCCACTCATTGCCGGATTGGCTGTCTCAGGGTTCACCCTAGAGGCGGTAGCGTGGGTATCGGGCAGCTTTATGGTTCTCGCACTGGTGATACTGTGGGCGGTAGGGACCAAGGAACCTCAGCGCCCTGGCAGTTGAGAAAAAGCGTAGGCGCGCCCATCGGGTACCTGCTGGATTTCAATCACATTACCGAATGGATCCCGTCCATAGGTCATCAGATACCCATCACCCGCATCTATGGGGGTGGAATGCCATGAGATGCCATGCTGTGACAGCTGCTCGTAGGCCTCATAGACATCATCTACCTCGAGCGATAAGTGCGTGTACCCATAGTCACACATTCGATGCTCTACCGACTTGGGCGTGGGGGCATGAAATTCAAACAGCTCAATAAAGATATTACCTGCCGCCAGCATCGCGGTAGTGCAATCAGCATTATCGAGTTGTGAGACGCGATCACCCTCAGCACTGGGTGCAAGCCGCTCGCGATCAACGACCGAAAAACCAAACGCGCGATGATAAAACGCAATCGCTGTGTCCAATGATGGGACAGATAGCGCAATATGATGAACGCCTCGGGGGATCACCGGCGGCAAATCATCCTCGTTTATCATGTTGGGTTCTCCGCCAGAGCTATATCTCTAGAAAATACATCGTCAATAGTTTCATGTCGTTTAATCAGCTGCGCTGTCTCGCCATCGACCAATACTGAGCCCGGCCGAGGCAGCGCATTAAAATTGGCTGCCATGGGTTCTATGTAGGCACCGGTTGGTAGGAGCGCAATAACATCTCCCTCCTCTAGCGCTGGCATTGTTGCATCGAGGAGTAGCATTTCCGCATTACAGGTCATTCCCACCACATCATAAACCTGCAGCTGCTCGTCGCTGGCCTTACTCACTGCGCGATAGGACATTGGGCTGTCTCCTGACACGCCACTGAGGTCAAGAAATACTTCCGATGTATCGACTTCCGCCCACTGGCGACTAGCGGCGCCCGACTCCTGCTTCAAATTACACACTGAAGTAAGATGTAAGCCCGCGTCCGAGTGCAATGCGCGCCCCGGCTCAACTTCCAATGTCCACTGATCGGCCGCATGCTTCATGTCTGCAAATCCCTCATGCAGCGCCTCAGTAATAACCACCGCCCATTCAGCGAGCTCAGGCGTTGGGTCATCTCGAAACGCCACATCAAGATCTGAATCACATTGGCTCGCAAAACCCCCGCCGATGTTGATGACCGGGCTTTCATTGGGCGAGAGAATATGCTCAATGGAACCCACAACAGACAGCGTCGCTCGAACCCATTCACGCCAGACGTGCAGTCGCTTGCTGTGGCGGCCCATATGCGCATGAAAGCCAATGCAGTCAATATGCTTTAAAGAGGACCATTGATTCACTATGTCGGCTAACTCGGTCGATGGAATCCCATATTTTATTCGGTCTGTCAAATCGGCAATGGCATAATCGGGCGCAAAATCTGATCGATCATCCAATGCTGACATATCAGGTTTTAGCCGTAACATCACCCGCGCTGTTATCCCGAGTTCTCCAGCAAGACGGTTGGTCAAATGAATTTCGCGTGGACTGTCAATAACAATTCGAGCGCCCAACCGAAGCGCACGCAAGAGCAGCGCTTGGTCTTTAATAGAGCCATTAACAGAAATAAGCTCAGGCGGGACACCACCTCGAACAGCCCCCTCGAGTTCCCCGTGACCAAACACATCACAACCGCAGCCGAGCTCCGTCAAAATTTGTCGAATGGCGATCATCGGACACGCTTTAAACGACGGCATTAACTGAAATGTTGGCCAGTGACTACTGAACGCCGTGGTAAATTCGGCAATACGATGTCTCAAGTAGCCCGCAGAGAAAACGAACACCGGCGTATCAAACGTCTGGGCAATCGATGCCAGGGACACACCTTCAAGATAAAGCGTATTGCCCTTAACCGATAACAACTGTTGCATGGCATTTCCTATAGTCTCGCCACCATAAAGCCCACCAGCGCAGCGCGCCGGGAGAATTGCGCTTACCGATGACGGGCGTGGGATTGAACCCACCAAACACACCTCGTATGTACCGCCGACACCCATCGGTTGCATCGATGGATAGTATTTGCACCGGTCACGGGTTATCAGCGAAGAGCTGACGTTCGACAAAGGCAGCTTGCCGACGATAATAAAACTGCCGATTGGCCAGTTTTCGCCAACCATGCCCCTCGTCAGGAATACGAATGAAGACTGCCTCGACGCCATTGCTACGCAATGCTCGAACCATGGTCTCCGTCTCGGCAATATCAATCCGCGGATCCATCTCTCCATGAGAGTACAGCACCGGCACCTTGATGGCATCGGCCTGCTGAATAGGCGAGTTCTTGGTATAGAAGGCACGCCACCGTGGGTCTTTAATGTCCCCATACTCGATAAGATCAGACGCTTTCAGCCCCGGCGAAGCGACTTCTAGAGCGGTTACCCAGTCGGCTACGCCATAGCGCGATACACCGCCCGTAAAGGCATTAGGATAGGCTGCTAGAACGGCGTTCACCATATACCCACCGTACGACCCACCCGCAACTACCGCACGGCCGATATCGACCCGACCGTCTTTACCAAGCCCGTCGAGCATATCGATAAGGTCGCGAACACTGTCGAGTCGCCCCTCACGATCATCAAGGCCCGCGTAGCTGCGCCCAAAACCTGTCGAACCCCTTACATTTGGCTTAAAAACAGCAATACCGCGATCGACATGGTATTGGGTGACGCCGTCAAAGGTCGGCTTGGCTTGAGCCGTTGGCCCCCCGTGAACCTCAAATAATACCGGCGGCAATGAGTTATCTCTGCGGGATGAATCGTCAGGCAGATAGAGCAGCCCTTGAAGTTCAACGCCGTCCCGCGCGGTCATATGAATACTCTCTGGCCGTACTAAGCGATCGGGATTCAAGCCAGCCAGCGTTGATTCAAAGAGGGTTTTCACAGCGCCCGTTCGCACATTTAGCGTGCTCATGGTGCCCGGCGTACGCCAGCCATTGGTGGTAATCACTGCGGTTTCACTAGCCTCGGAGCAACTGACGGCGTGAGTGCCTTCAAATAATCCCGCCACTTCATACTGCGCCTCCGTTCCTCTATTTTTCACCCATACCGCTTCAAACCCATCACGATTCTCGGTCCACAGGAGTGTTTGGCTCTGCGCGCCACACAGGTGGATGTCGGCTATATCATATTCCCTAGACCGTTGTAGCTCGACCAGCCCATCGCTGAGTGTGTACAACGACAAGGCGGTATATTCCCGACCGCGGTTGGTTGCAAAATAAAATCCCGAACTGTCAGGTAGCCATGCAAAACCCCCGTCACCATGATTGGCGCGCGGCGTGGGCTTGGAGATTGTCCGCAGGGTCAGCTGTTGAGTATCTAATAAAAAAAGATTGTCGCTATCCTCTCCCACCGCTTCTGTTATCACGAGCCAGCGACCATCGGGAGACAACGCCCTCGCCGTATTGCCATAACGACCTTCCCAGATTTGTTGTGATTCACCGGTGCTCAGGCGAGTACGGTAAATATCAAAATCCAGTCCGTTGCGCTCCGTCGATGCATAATAGAGAAATTGTCCATCCTTAGATAAGTCACCAAAGGACCTAAACCCCCCCGATATTGGCTCGAGGACGCGGTGTTCGGTGCGACCATCCACGCTTATCACGGTATACGACTCTTGCTCGTCGCCGTTGTTATCCGCTCCGTAAAGCACATCCCGACCATTGGCTAACCAGGCAAAAAAAGTCACTCCATTACCAAAGGTGAGCTGCGTGGGCTGACCGCCGCTTGAGGGCATAACCCATAACTGTGGAATGCCGGTAACACCGTAACGAAAAGCAATGGTCTTTCCGTCTGGGGACAACTGAGCGCCAGAGGCGCCGCGGGCCAGCAAATAACGATCAATACTCGCCGGATCCTCGCCCGCCAAACTGAGCGCCAGTGACCCCTGGTGGGGCGCTATTGATTGGAGCGCTAGCGGGTCTTCGGCTCCACTCGCGACAGCGCTGATGCACCAAGCGCTGGTGAGCAGACTTAACACCCCTCGCATATTCATCACTGCTTTATCTCCTGCCACCATCGACGCTATAGACCATCGCCAACAGTCGATTGTTCCCACCCGCTTGACTGATTGTTACGACTAAACAATGGGTTGGGGTTAAAGTAAAAAAAAACCCGCAGCTTCCACTACGGGTTTTACTCGGTGAGGGCGCTTTGTTATCTAACCGCCCTTGACGTTACTGCGAGTAGGAGAAACCAAAGACAAAGGTTCTGCCTCTCGGACCCACGGGCCAAGCCGTTTGGGTAGAGAAGGGCGTCTCGTCGGTCAGATTATTCACGCCAGCAAAGACCGACAGTGAATCACTTAACGAGTAACGGCCATTGACATCGACAATGTAGGTCTCATCGAAGAACCCCGCATCACCGTAAAGCGCCTGGCTGCCATTTAGACCCAGTACGTCCTCAATCTCATCCACCGCCTGCTTGCTTTGGTAAACGGTCTGCAAATTAACGCTCATAGGCCCTCGATCCCAAGTTAGGCCAAGGGATGCAGAGATTCGTGGTCGCTGTATCTCGCGGATTTCAGGATCAACCTCAGTGAGGTCTGTTGGGTTAAAGAAACGATCCAAGCGCTTTTGACGAGACGCCACTGCGCGGATTTCGAAGTTATCTTGGCCGACAGCAAACTGATAGGTGGCCGACACATCGATGCCTTCCGCCTCCAATTTGGCGAAGTTGATAACGCCTGATTCTAAGAAGTTTAAACCTCCATCAGGCCGACGAGTAAATGAGGAGCAGAACGGTACATTGGGGTAGTTAGCCGAATCTAAGCAACCATCTAAGATATCATCAGAGGCCACTGCAGAAATAGCTTCCTCAATACTCACGTCCCAGTAGTCTATGGATACAATCAGCCCATCCACCATGCTCGGAGCAAAAATTACCCCGAAGGTGACGGTATCTGCCACCTCCTCTTCCAAGTTCGGATTACCCCCTGAAACACCGTTAAAGCGGGCTGTCAGAGGGTTCACCCAAATGTAGTTACCGCTACCATCGACGATGTCGCCTGAGGGCACACCGGCCGCCTGCAGTTCAGCAACACAATTGGCTTGACGCTCAGCGGAGCCATTGCCAATCACGGTGACCGCACAAGGATCCTCGGTTTGATTGATTTGAATCGGCAATTTCGGATCAAACAATTCCGTTATGTTCGGAGCCCTGACCGCTTCGGAGACCGTTCCCCGAAAGCGGATATCGTCAATAGGCGCCCAGGTTGCACCGACTTTCCAGGTGGTCGCGTTGCCAATAGTCGAATAGTCAGCAAAGCGCACAGCACCATCGACGGTCAACTCTTTCGCCATCGTCCTATCGGCCAATAGCGGCAACCTAATTTCAGCAAAGACATCGGTGACATCATAGCTACCGCGAGTATTAAATTGCTGGGTATTATCGAAATTGGTGACCGTGAAGAGGTAATCATCGATATCACTAATCTTTTGGCCCGCGGTGAACGAGGTGCCTTCGGGCAGAACACCTAGCGTTAAGGGGTCAAGACGCTGGTTACTGGATTCGTCACGGTATTCAATACCTGCCGCATAGCCGATCGGTCCGTCTAACCAATCTGAGGCGAACCCGAGTTCACCAAACGCCGTGAGGTTAACCACTAACTGCTCTATTTTTAATGTGTCTTCAAGATTGGCAGTGATGAAGTCCTGCGCCGCTTTGCTCGCCGAGTAGGTGCCAAAAACATTGAGCGGCTGGCACTGACCATCGCCTGGCGTGAAGGTATAGTAACGATCGCTATTGAATGCGCCAAAATCGGTGTAGCCATTTCCCCAAGCAAAATAGTCAATCTCGTAAGCGGCGGTGGGATCAATATCAGAGCGACACACTGTCTCACCAGCGCCGTTGTCAACCGCATCGATAGCAGCGTAAAGGCGGTCTAACAGCACGGTGGTTGTTTTTGCCGTTTCCTCAAAAATCCCTTTATTAACCGAAAACTCTACCGTGTGATTATCCGCGGGCTGCCACTCAAAGCCAGCCACCACGCGTTGTGTTTCGCGTGTGTACTCAAACGGGTTGTTATCACTGAAATCCAATGGGTCTTGGGTAAATAGCAGGTATCCCGTCGTATCGACCACCGGCGCGAGCTCCGCGGGGATGAAAGGATTATCCGGCAAAATGGCCAGGGTGTCGTAAAAAGCATCCTGCTCGGCAAAAGTGGTCGACTCTGACCTGACGTATTTGGCTTCAATGAAACCCGAGAGCGTATCACTAAAATCATAATTAACATTAACGTTAATGACCGCCCGGTCGGTTTCGGGGTACAGCGAGTCCCGATTAAAAGCCAGTCGGCCGCCGTCGCCGCCCGTGCCCCACAACGAGTTAATCACCGTACCGTCTTGGTTAACGCGGACGCTACCATCAGGGTTGGTCAGCCAGCACCCCGCCAAGTACCCTACACGCCCGCCTTCAGATTCCTGGCAGTCGGCAATGCCGTTATTGTTAATGTCAACATACGTGGCGTTGCGGCCACCAAAGCTGGGGGCGATTGAGCCCTCCTGAGAGGTCAACCAAAACCTAGCGTCATCAACGACGGCTAAAGGAGGTGCCCCCGGTGACGTATCTGGGTTACCTCGCGGTCCGATCGATGCAATGCCGTTGTCCCGGGACCAGCTACGGTCGCCGTAAGTAATCCCTGAGTCATTCTCGTAGCTTAGGGCCACTACCACGTTGCCTCGCCCCTCGTTAAAGTTTTTACCCCAAATAGCGTCTAAAGCAGCGGTCTCTCCTGCACCACGTTCGGGGACCCCTCCTTGCACGTCGATTTGAAAGCCCTCGAAATCATCCTTTAGAATGAAGTTCACAACGCCGGTCACCGCATCGGCACCATAAATGGCAGAGGCTCCACCTGTAGTCACCTCGACACTCTTCACCAGCGCTCTAGGTATAGTGCCCACGTCGACCGCCTGGCTGCCTCGGAAACCGGCGACATGCCGCCGCCCGTTTACTAGGGTCAGTGTTCGCGCAGAACCCAGACCTCGCAAATTTAATGCATTAGAGCCTGTGAGCGAGTTTTCGGCAGTCTGTGACGACACCAATGCAGGAATGTCCGCGACAATATCGGCAATATTAATTTCGCCCGATCGCCGAATATCCTCCTCACTAAGCGACTGAACCGGTACCGAGGAGGTCGCGTTAACGTTTACCGGAATACGTGAGCCGGTAATGACTACTTCCTCAAGCTCTTGGGCCGTCGCTGTCGATGCAGCAGCGACAGCGGCCGCCAACGCCGTGACTCTAAAACCTAGCCCATCCAATTGTCTGAACGCCATCATGTTAAGCTCCTTGCTGTATTGTTTTGAATGTTTAGTGGTTCGCCGTTTGTGCTGACCCATAGCTGCACATTGGCTTTTTCGCCGGGGAATCGAGCATTGTGTCACTAAGTTGACACCAAGCCAAGTGAAAAAGTACCCTGATTGTCCACCGCTTACCTGTATTCATCGGCCATAAATACCCTTTACTTTGCACCAAACCATTACCAGTACCAATACCAATACCGGCACCGGACCGGCACCGGCCGAGACGGGCCGAGCTGCACACCCACCTCGCTTGGCACCCTTTTCACCACTGAAATGGAGGCGCCAAAGGGCTTATGGAGCAGGGGCTTCCGGCGTTTGCAGCGCGGGCTGTTTACAGTGACAATGTGAAGAGATAAGTGCTGTCTCATTTGATTTGATCTACCGACCCATCGAATAGTTTCGCAGGCTTTGGAGCCATCAATGACCCGATTTACTAGACAACTACCTCACCGACTACTTCCTTTCATCCTAGGTTGCTTCCTTGCCAGTGTGACAGCGATCGCCCAGTCAACCGACGCGCTAAGCGCTCTCAGCGCAGCGCGCATTCTCAATGTTGAGACGGGGGAACTGCTGCGGGATCATGTCATTGAAATCAAGGGCAATCGCATTCAAGGCATTGTTAGAGCGTCCAATGCATCAACCACAGCGGTCATTGATCTAGGCGATGTCACACTGCTTCCCGGGCTCATTGACGCGCATGTCCATCTGACCGGAGATGCCGAGGCGCAAGGCTATCAAGGACTCGCCGCTAGCGTGCCACGAAATACGCTATTCGGTGTGAAGAATGCCGCTGCCACGCTAAGGGCGGGATTCACAACAGTCCGCAATGTGGGTGCCGATGGCTTTGCCGATGTAGCACTTCGCGACGCCATTAATGAGGGTGATATTGTCGGGCCGCGTATGCGCGTGTCGGGGCCTTCTTTGGGCATTACCGGCGGACACTGCGATAATAATTTGTTACCCCCACAATATGACCACTCGTCTATGGGCGTTGCCGATGGGGCCGCGGAGATTTTAAAAAACCTCCGGCGCAATCGGAAGTATGGCGCCGATGTGGTAAAAATCTGCGCCACCGGTGGCGTGCTGTCAAAAGGCACTGCGATTGGCGATGCACAGTACAGCAGCCCCGAGATGGCGCTTATTGTTAATGAGTCGCACCGCAGAGGCATGAAGGTGGCCGCCCACGCTCACGGCACTGCAGGCATAAAAGCAGCGATTGTCGCGGGCGTGGACTCTATTGAACACGCCAGCCTCATCGACGATGAAGGCATCAAGCTCGCGGCAGAACACAACACGTCACTGGTGATGGATATTTTCGTCAGCGATTTCATCTTAGCCGGCGGCGAGGCGGCTGGCTTTCTTCCCGAATCGCTAGCAAAGGAGCGCATGGTGGGCGCGGCCCAGCGAGAGGGGTTCAGAAAAGCCCACGCGGCGGGCGTGAATATTGTCTTTGGCACGGATGCCGGGGTTTATACCCACGGATTGAACGCCCGCCAGTTCCCCTACATGGTGCGCTTTGGTATGTCTGAACTAGAAGCCATTCAGGCAGCAACCACGAAAGCCGCCGAACTTTTGGATTTCGACGAAGTCGGCAGTCTTAAAGCCGGTCATTTTGCCGATATTATTGCGGTGCCCAACAATCCACTCACCGATATTTCAGTGCTCCAAACACCGGTTTTCGTGATGAAAAATGGCCAGGTCATTCATCAGGTCAAAAAACCGTGAGCCGATATCGCCAGCTGACTGGTCTAGGGCTATTACTGTGCGTTGCTGGCTGTAGTCTTGACGACCCGATACCACCTGCCGATGTTGTATTTCTCAACGGCAAAGTATTCACCAGCGAGCCCGTATCGCTTTGGGCGGAAGCAGTGGCTGTTGAGGACGATCACATTGTGTTTGTGGGGGATGAGCAAGTGGCGCGCGCCTATATAGGCGAACGCACCCGGGTCGTGGATATAGGTGAAGGCTTATTGATTCCAGGATTTATGGATTCGCATACCCATATTTTCAACGGCTCGTTTGCTGATATCGGCGTCAACTTGAGCCTTGCAGACACCTTAGAAAAGCTGCAAACCGCCCTCGAACAGATCCGTGAAGACCATCCCGGCGACGATCCGATTTATGCTCGCGGCTGGCAAAACCACTTGTTCCCAAAGCAAGGACCGTTAGCCTCAGAGCTAGACACCCTCTTCGGCGATAGAATCGTTATTTTAGGCTCGGTTGATGGCCACTCTACGTGGTTTTCCTCCCGCGCATTACGTGAGGCTGGGGTTGATAGTGACTTCGTCGATCCTAAACCCGGGGTACGCTTTTTTGAGCGGGACCGGTTAACCAACGCGCCCCTAGGTACCGATAGGGAGGGGGCCGGAGGCTTCATTAGAGCGCGATTCATTCCTGGCGACGCCATGGCTTACGAGGAGCGATTGCGACGCTGGCTACCCCGGGCGGCTGCCAGTGGTCTGACCAGCGTGTTTGATGCCACCGCCAAAGCGCCGACTGAAATCGACGCCTATGATATTCTAAACACCTTAGATACTGCCGGTGAACTGACGCTGCGGGTCTTTGCAAGCGTCTTGCAAGATACCTCTCCCGAGACCATCGTCCAACGCTTTGCTCAGTACCAACAACAATTCAGCACCGACTATGTTCGACCCGAGGCGGTCAAAATCGTCGTTGATGGTGTGCCTGAAGGGCATACCGCTTTTTTGCTGACGCCCTATGTCGATGGCAGCAATGAAGACTTTGGTCACCCTATGATGTCGCTAGCGGATTTACAAAGTCAGATAAGCCACTATTTCTCCAATGACATTCCCGTGCATTTGCATGCCATTGGTGGCGCCGCGATCAGGATGTCGCTCGATGCCATAGCCACGGCTCGCGTGGCGAGTGGTAATGACACGGTGCGGGCGACCATTGCGCATATGGACTTTGTGAGCGAGCAAGATTTACAGCGCTTCGAGCAGCTCAACGTCACCGCTCAAACCTCGATTCAATGGGCCGCCAGAGACCCATCTTATTTTAATATCGGCGCATTCGTCGGTATGGACAAAGTCGAGAGTGCCTACCCCGTGAAAGCGCTCCTTGATGCCGGCGCTAATCAAACGTTCGGTGCCGATTGGCCGGCTTCGGCCTACCTGTCGACGTATAAGCCCCTCGAATTAATTGAGACCGCAGTATCGCGCCGACTGCCCGGTCAAACCAGCATGCCCCCACGAGCCCCAAATCAAGCACTATCCCTCGAGACCGCCCTCATAGCCATGACACGCAATACGGCGATTCAACTGGGTGAAGGTGACCGTCTGGGCACACTGGCCAAGGGGAAAAAAGCCGATATCGTCATGCTGGCGCAAAATGTGTTTGAAGTAGACGTTGCTACTATCCATAGCGTGGGCATTCGCATGACTATGCTCGATGGGGCCGTCATCTACGAAAACGACGGCGCGGAGTAAGCGGCTTTTGGTCAGGTCAATGACTTAAACAGGCACAACGGGTATTGATCGTGTCCTTGACCCGGGCGAATTCGAGGCGAGGCTCCCTGTCCGCTCACGCTGTCAATCTGTCGACGCATGTTTGCGAACTATTGCCAGTGTGAACGCCTGATAACCGTGTATGTTACTGTAGAGTTAATCAGCAACTATCTGTTAGCCTTGCTGTTATTAGGCGGAGAACACGTATTGCCTTTTAGACAAACTACGGTATTTGGGGGCCTGCTACTGGGCTTTATGGTGATATCGGCGTGTAGCAGCACAGCGCCGGAACCGCCCGCGCCTGTTGATCTTGATAACGACGGTGTTTATCAGCCCTTTGACACGTGTCCTTCAACACCCGCGAATGTGCGGGTGGCTGAAGACGGCTGTCCCAGTGATACTGATGGCGACGGCGTACCCGATTATCTGGATGATTGCCCAGACACCTTACCCGGGGTAGCCGCCTGCCAGTATGGCTGTGCGCTGACAGAGCCCTTGGTGATCAACCTTACCAATGACGCATTTAACGTTGATAGCGATTCACTAACCCGGCCTATGCTCGCCGTGTTGGACAAACTCGTTGACAGCTTGCACGGCCAAGAAGACGCCCTTCATCTCACTGTCATTGGCCACACAGATAATACAGGCACCGCGGCGTATAACTTGGACTTATCCATTCGGCGTGCGCAGGCGACCATGAGTTATCTGCGTTTACACGGGCCAACAACGCTCCGCCTTGATCATGCAGGTCGCGGTGAAGCTGAACCGGTGGCCACTAACCGAACGGCTGATGGTCGAGCCAAGAACCGCCGTGTAGACATTTTTTCGCACACTGTCGGTCAACACAGACTAAAAGGTAGCCGCTTATGAGGTCGACAGCACAATTACTCTCAATCATGCTCCTGCTAGTGTCGTGGGGACATTGTAGTGCCGTCGCGGCCGAGGGACTCCTCTATATTGAGACTGCCGATGGCGAGCAATCAACCGATACCCGACAGCTAGTCCAGTGGACCCATGCCAGAATGGTGTTCAACAAGGATTTAACCCGCGTTGCGGTGGGCCTGAGCGATACGATGGAGGTCGAGATTCTCGGAGGGCGAGAAGTCCTACTCCTTGCCAAAGAGATTGGCCGAACAAGTCTCATCGTCTGGTATCCGGATGGGACCACTGAAACTTTTTTGTTCAGCGTTATTCAGGATTTGTCAGTGCTTGAACGGGCGCTAAGCGACATACACCCCAATATCCGTATCGTACTCGCACCCGATCGAGACGCCCTGATATTGCGCGGTAAGGTGCCAACCATGACACAGCGATCCGCAGCCGAATCAATTGCGAAACAGTATTTATCAACCGGTGCGAGCGACACTTTCACCTCCCAAACAGTGCTGTCCCAGAACACTAACAGCGGCGCGGCGGTGCGCATAGGTAATGCGCCGACCGACACGGCATCAACTATTATCAATCTCATTCAAGTTGAGACGTTACCCCTAACAACGAAAGAAAAGATTGAGCAGTCTATTCGCGACCTAGGGGGTAAAGATGTCACGGTGGAGCGAATCATGCGTGGCGACGTCGAAAGTGATGAAGCTGACACCCTGCTACTTGGGGGTGAGGTTGAAAACCAAATAGAACTGGTGCGCGTCCTCAATATTGCCGCACGGCTATTTCTGGGTCGCGACATTGGTAGCGATGGCATCGAGGACACGGTCACGGTTCTCGCGGATGAGTCAGGGGGATTATTGGAGGCGGAGGGCCAGAGGGGCAACCGCGGCAACCGCGGCAACCAGCAAAATAACGGCAATCAAATCCCGGGCATGGGCAATGGCGGCCAACCCATGTCCAACGACATCAGGGCAAACATAGGTAGAGCCAAACTATTGTCAGTCGCCAACGGCCGGATACTGTCCATGATTAAGGTTCGCGACCTGCCCCAGGTTCGCGTATCAGTGCAAATGCATGAGGTGAATCGCGGCCGATTGAAAGCCTGGGATCCAAATCTTAGCGTTGTATCCGATGGCTATACCTCTAATGCGGTGGTACCCGCTGGCGGTATCTCCGTGCAAGAAGATCCTTCGCAGCGAATAGGCGCCGCTGGATCACGCCAAATTGAAGGCGCGCTGCAGTTACTCGGCGGCACGCTGGTCAACAACTTTCAAGTGGGGTTTTCCGACGTAGCATTTGACCTATTATTTTCTTTGATGGAAGACGAGGGTATTTCGCGGACGCTTTCGCGGCCCACACTCACTGTACTGGCCGGGGAATCAGCACTTTTTCAGGTCGGTGGTGAAGTGCCCGTACCTTCCTCATTTGCACCTGCTGGCACAGATAGTGGTAGTTCTGGCGTATTTAGCGGCACAGATTTTAGAGCGTTTGGCGTGCAGTTGGAGATCCGTCCTATGGTGGGCGATGACGACCGCATTACTCTCGACGTCCGGCCCACCGTGTCGATGCCCGACACGCTGCTGACTCAACAAATTGCCGGTTCTTCAGGCAGTGACCTCAACAGCTCCGTATTCAGCACCCGCAGCCTGCAAACGACGGCCCGTTTGCGAGACGGCCAGCCGCTGGTGATCGGCGGCCTAATGTCTCGAGGAATTAGCGATAGTAAGCGCTATACCCCAGGCGTTCACAATGTGCCTGGTGTGGGATGGTTAGCGAAAAGCTCACAAACCTCTGATTCTGATCGCGAGCTGATTATTGTGGTGACACCCACCATCGTCCGAGAACCCCTGCAAGCAATCGCCATGTGGCAATTCCCGAACCCGCATGACCTGCTGCGCCAGTCGGTTGGCATCCCAGCAAGTCAACCTGGGGGAGAGCGGCAATGACGCGATCACGACCCATGAGTATGCTGAGAGTCGCACCACTGTTTTTCATAGCCGTGCTGCAAACCGCTTGCACAAGCATGAACCACTACCGCGACCGGGATCCTAACCCTGAGCATCGTCTCGATGCACTGCTTCAAGCTTATGAGCAAGCGTCCGCCACCGGTGAATCTTGCCTTGAGCTATGGCAGGTGGACAGCGCAACCATCGATTGCAGCCGCATCCTTCGCGAGGTGGAACGGCTCTATGTGGAGTACCCGCGCAACCCCCGAATCTTGATGAGCAACGCGGTATTGAGCTATGAAGCAGGGCAAAAACAGAATGCGCAATTTATGCTGGACGAGTTACTGGCGCAAAACGGTGCCCACCCAGAGGCGGCTATTCTGCGCAGTCATCTCGCTCTAGAAGAAGGCAACAGTCGACTAGCACGCGAATTGCTTGAGCGGCAGATTACGCTGGCCCCAAACCGCGCTGATTTACGCGAAGCCTTAGCGGCAGCGCACTACACGGAGGGTGATTACACCTTGTCCCGGGCGATGTTGGGAATTGCCGGTCGTTTAGGTACACCAGGATGGCGACTGTCCTATCATCATGGCTTAATATGCGAAGCAGAAAAGACATGGGAGGCAGCTTGCCGCTTTTACAAAACTGCCTTAGAGCAAAAACCCGATTATTTACCTGCTCAGTCGAGACTCGTGGGCTTATCGCAACACGCAGTATGCCGAGATAACCCCAGCGTCCCCGGGCTATCCGCTACTTCCAGCAAGACCGCTTATCAGATAACACCCAACGTCGTCGTCGCAGACCCCTTTGCC
>DGPA01000023.1 GCA_002389505.1 Halieaceae bacterium UBA4452 | reverse complement strand
ACGGCGTATTTCTTTGACCGTCTTTTCTGTGTTTGACATGCTCATGATGATACTCCTGTACTTCAGTTTAAAAGTGGCAGAACTATCTCTTAGTGAATCAGGTCATTTGGTACCATCGTGGCTGACGCCACACAGTGAAACCGTTTAGGACGTCTGCTCAATTAAGGAGCCCACTTGAGTCCCATAGTCAGGCTGTAATCGAAGTGGGTCACATTGGTGTCCTTTGGAATACCCAAGTCGTCGCCCAGGGCTGAATCGGAGTCTGAGTCGTATTCGGCAGTGGCAGTCAAGTTCCAATAGAAATCACTCATCACTTCCCAGCTTAGCTGTACATTGGCATTGGCGCGGATGCGTCCCCAACTAGACAAGGACGGATAGACGTTACCACCGAGCGTGACATCGAGGTCTTGATTGCCGAATTCGTAAACTAGCCAGTTGGTTTGAATAAATGCCTCGAGTGCCTTGTCCGTACCGTCTTCGGGTTGAACCCCAAAAGGAGAGCCATCGGGAGGATTATCTGTGTCTTGAAGTGAGGCCTGCTCGAGAGTCCCCTGCAACCCTGCTGCACCGCTCAAGCGCATGCCTGGTTGATCAATGAAGTACCTGCCTAATCCCGCACCAACAGAAATACGGCCATCATTTTGTAAGGCTTCATTCATATCGTATGTGGCTGTGAAGGTACGGTACAACTCTCCCCGATCAGTCCAGCGCTGATGCTCTAACGCCACTTTAGCCGAGCTAGTGGATTCGCTATTTTCCGTATCTCCAGTGTCGTCTAGCTGGCGGGTCACGCTCTCTAACACCCAGGCCGATGCAGACGTCTTAGATGCTTTATCCTCATAGGCTATATCCACCTGAATGCGATTGCTGCGTAATTCAGGTTCTAACTGGAAATTGGCGTTGATGCTGTAGCTCAGCCGGTCGGAAAACGTTTCCTCAATCGGTCGAATTTGGGTCACTGCCATGAGTTCTATAGTGTCGAGCTTATCGATGCTTTTAAACGTCATTGCTCCGTTCGTGTCTGTTTCGCCAATAGAGCCAAATAGTCGCTCACTGCTTGCGAGCAATAGTTCAAAGCTGTAGTCCGAGGTGACCTGGGCAACGTTGCGCCATTCTATATTAATGGTGTCTGCATACTCTGTGTTTAGGCGCAGGATGCCGCTGTTGAGCCCCTTAATTTCCCCCGTAATACGGTCGCCGTTATAAAGCATAACGACGTCGGTCTTAGGGTGTGCAATCGCGAGTGATGCGTTAAAAATGAGTAAACACATGGCGATGAGTGGGCGCATGATTAACTCCTTCCTCTATTCGATGAGATTGGCGAGGCACATGGCAGACTGCGTGGAGGGCTCGCGTTCAGCATGGTGCCATGATAACTCTTTTTATGCAGTGGCCGTGATGTGTTCGGCTGCAGGGGGCGGCTACGACAACGCCGAGACGACTGATTACATCATGATATGAGCCCGCGCTGGTATTGGTTAGAGTTCCGTGGCAAGCTTTAAACGACCTTAGGAGCAAGAAGCCTCGACATGCGCAAAGTAATAATCGCAGCGGCATTCGTTGCCACGCCTGTATTACAGACATCAGCAGAACCCACTCACAGCTACCTCACCAACAAAAATCATCTCTATGTAGGTACATTTTCGCAAACCATGGATGCGAACATTCTGGCTCAGCGGGATGGTTTTGATCCTGTCTCTGTTGGCATCGAGGATGTGGGTATTGGCGAAGAATACACCAGCGGGCTACTTGAATACAGCCACCGCTTTAACAGCAAGTGGGGTGTCAACTTCGGTGCCTATGAGTTTGCTAACAGTCGACGATCTGTTTCAAGACGAGATTTCAATTACGACGGCGTCGATTTTGAGGCGGGTGTAGGCATCAATTCGGAGTTAACCATCCGAACCTATATTCTTGATGCCATGTATTCGGTATACGATTCCGATTCTACTGAGATCGAGATCGGCGCTGGTCTGCATATGCTTGATAATGAAGCATCGATTCAGCTTGTCGCAGGTCTAGATGGTGAGGTGATCGGTGCGACGCAACAGGCAAAGAGTTCTGTGCTGGCGCCCTTGCCTAATCTTCGCGCATCAGCATTTCACGCATTTAATGATGATTGGTCTGTGCATGCCACGATGGGCTGGCTGTCGGCCAATATCGATAACATCGATGGCGATTTTTTATATTTCAATGTTCGCGGACAGTATCAGCTGAGTGATCGTTGGGGTTTATCCCTGGGCTACAAGTTTGTTGAGGTAGATGTTCTAGAGACGATAGATAATGGCGTAAACGGCTTTGATTTATCCTTTGAGGGCGTCTCCGCTGCAGTGAGTTACAACTTCTAGGTTATTTCCACCCGCGTCCCTATCGATAATGACGCCGCCCATGAGGGCAGAGGCCCAGGCCCGGCACTCGAGCCTTCTCTCTGGTGCAATCGGCCCGCAGTGCGGGCTGGTAGGTGGTCAGATAAAAGTGCGGCGTATGCCGAAGTATGCATTAGGATTCTGGCCAGCCTTCAAAATTGTCAAGCGCCTCGCGGAGACTGAAGGCCCAGTAAGTGGCTACACGGCGTACTTCTGACGCGTTTTGAACATTATTGGATTGTTGAAGGTTCATTCCTGCCGGTTCGGCAGCGCGACGATCGACTATCCGCGCAAGTATGGCATCGCTCTCTCCATCGTGAAGTTCAGCGACAAGTGTTGCCTCGCCCAATCGACGCAAATAAACATTGCCGCGACCGGGCCGATCATCAGGGGGTGCGTAAGAGACCACATCGAGTACGCCAGCACGAACAATCAACACATCAGGACCGGGTTCGGTGACCAGCGTGTATTTAGTGCTCTTGCCCATTTCTTGCACAAAAGCGGTAGTCAGCGCTTGTTGGAAACGCTGTTTGCCTTGTTCGCTAATCTGGTAATGGGTGTCTGTGCTAACCGAGGGCCTAGATCGGCTGGTCTTCTCGCCCCCTGGCCGGTATTCAATATCGACGCCATCAAAGAGAATTTTCGTGTAGCCAGAGAGGTCTAAGTCAGTGCGAGCCCAGGCTTTGCCCACTCGAGGGTCAATGATTTCGTTGAGCCCATCGAAAGTGACGTCGGCATCGGCAGCAGTATTGATGCTGGGTGCCCCGGTGGTACAGCCAACCATCGCCATGAGTGAGAAGGCATAAAATAGCGCCATAGATTTGTTAACGTGTGTGCTCATAATTAGATTGCCGCCAAATTTTTGAGTTAGTCGATAGATAGTGTACTGCAATGGCTGGTATCGCGGAACTGGACTTCCCAGGGTTTACTAGACGCCCTCTAGCCTAGAAAAATAGGCTTTCTTAAACTTTGCCGGCGACACGCCGCCGGTATGGCTGTGACGTTTGACTGGATTGTAGAACATCTCAATAAAATGATCACCACTGGCGGGATAATCCAGCACTAGCACGTTTGAGACACTAAGATCGCATGGCCTTAGAGCTTGCGAAATTGCGTTTAACAAGCGCTTGATATCGTTAGTAATAATGCCGCGATATCTTGCCCTATAAACGCACCAGTATTCTCGGCTAGGGCAAGGCGCGCGCCGCCAACTTGACAGGGGCCAGCCTCACCACGAGGCTTTCAATACAGGTGTAGTTTACTCATCTGCTAGAGGATAATTTTCTGCTTAACTGCACTTATAAATGCATTCTCTTTGTTATGATTGATGGTTCTTCAACATTGCTGGACAGCCACCAGAATGCGGACACAGTATTTTCACCATAGCGCTCCGACACGACGCTTACTCAGCTTTGTGGGCGCGTGCTGTTTTTTCGCCGCATCAAGCTTCGCGGAACAGGGCCCCTGGACCGAATGGACTGCCGCCATTCCAGATCGAGCCAACATCGCAGAGTTCCCTAGTCACTATCGAGCCATTCAAATAGATCTAAACGCAGTAAAAGCAAGCTTAGTGCGTCCTGCTGCAAAAGGTATTCGAGATGCGCGTATTCTCTTATTACCAAGGCCCGATGGCGGCTCACAAGCATTCGAAGTCACCGCATCGGGGGTTCTACCTGCAGCACTAGCCCACAAATACCCGGAATTACAGGCCTTTTCGGGGGTGGCGGTTGATGATCCATCCACCACCGTCCGCTTTGAATTACATCGCAATGGTCTAAGAGCACAAGTTTTAGGGTCTCGTGGCCGCTGGATTGTCGACCCAATCCGCGGCAGCGCTAAAAATCTCTCTATAAGCTACTACTCGGCTGACCTTAAGCGATCGTCAGCACGAGGCACTTGTCGACTGCAGACAGAGGATAGGTTCGTTCCCAAAGGGGGTAGCCCGAATCAAAAAAAGTCGCTAGGAGGCCAGCGTGCAGCACGCAGTAGCGGCGCCACGCTTCGAACGTATCAAATAGCCGTAGCAACAACGGGCGAATACGGTGTTTTCCACGGGGGTACTACGCCAGATGCCCTTGCCGCTGTGGTCACTACTATAAATCGCGTCACTGGCATTCTTGAAAAAGAGCTTTCCATTAGCTTACAACTAATAAGCAACAACGACGAGATCATTTTTATCGACCCGTCTACTGATCCTTTCTCCGGCAACGACAATGCCAACGACCTCATTGAGGAATCCCAGCAACAAATCGATTTAATCATCGGATCGGATAACTACGATGTTGGCCACACTTTCAGTACTGGCGCAGGGGGGTTGGCGGCCCTAGGATCGGTGTGTGCCTCGGGGTTTAAGGCTCAGGGAGTCACTGGCAGCGATGAGCCTGAAGGGCAATTCTTTGATGTTGATTTTGTTGCTCATGAAATTGGTCATCAGTTGGGTGCGGATCACACGTTTAACGGGTCTAATGGCAATTGCACTAACGGCAGTCGCTATTATCTCTCTGCTTACGAGCCTGGCAGCGGGTCGACAATTCAGGCCTACGCCGGCCTCTGTAGTGCCGATAATTTACAAGGTGCAGCTGATCCGATCTACCACTCAGCGAGTTTTGATGAAATTACCCTTTTCCTCGCAGAAGGCGAGGGTGGCTCTTGTGGGGTGGTGACATCAACTAACAACACGCCACCTAGCGTTGATGCAGGGGCCGATTACTCTGTGCCCAAAGCCACGCCGCTGGTCATTACCGGTAGTGGCAGCGACGCGGAGCAAAATGCCCTCACGTATCTATGGGAGCAGCGAGACCTTGGTCCGCAAGCGGCGCTCAGTGCGGGTGATGACGGTGAGATACCCCTCTTTCGAGTTTTAACCCCGCAGAGCAATCCGAGTCGCTATCTTCCTGCCCTTGGCAATGTCGTGTCAGGTAATTATTCGGACGCCGAGAAGTTGCCCCAGTTGGCCAGAGAGCTGGACATGCGACTGACTGTCCGAGACGGCGCCGGCGGCGTCGCCTCAGACGACATGGTAATTTTCGTTACTGCATCAGCGGGACCGTTTGTGCTCACTAGCCCAAATGGCGGCGAGAATGTTGGCGCAAGCAGTACGATCGGTTGGGACCCAGCCGGAACAACAGCATCCCCTGTCAATGTCAGCGAGATAGAAATCCTACTATCTATCGATGGAGGTGCGACATTTGACCGATCACTCGGTACCACAGCGAACGATGGCTTTGAGGTTATTACCTTCCCAAGCGGAATTACTACAAACAGCGCGCGGCTAATGTTAAGAGCCGTCAATAATATTTTCTATGACGTTTCCGATGATGATTTTGTTCTAAAATCAGATCGGTTGGTCCCTCCCGCCCCCACCTCACTTGTCGCTACCCCCCTTGATGGTGGGGTACGAATTACCTTTGAGCCAGGGATCGATAACGGTGTCCCGGTAACATCCTATGAGGCCGTCTGTAGCACAGAATCTGTGTCTGAGACCTTCAGTAAAACCATTGACGTCGATGAATTTCTAGATGAATCCACCGAGGTTTCATCAACGTTGACCTTTGATAACGCGCTTACCATTGACCCCGAAGGACTGCTGATCCCGGTCGATATCACTCACAGCTATCGGGGTGATGTCGTTATCGACCTCACCTCTCCCGCAGGCACCACTATTCGACTCAAAGATGATAACGGTGCTGATGCTAGCGCTGATGTTATTGGAACGTTTCCACTGAGCTTGGCTCCTAGCACGTCGCTCGACGCTTTCGTCGGTGAAAACGCCGCTGGCAAATGGAGGATGTCAGTATCTGATGTGTATAACGGCGATTTTGGTACCGTTAATGCGTGGGGTGTGTCGGTCATCGCAACAACGCCCGGGCTAGAGTCCAGCATAACGGGTATCGCCTCACCGCTCATAGTATCGGACATGGCAAACGATGAGGTGTATAGCTGCCAGATTACCGCCTATGCAGGGAACGATCCCAGCGAGATTGTCATTGTTGACGGTATCATTCCTAGAGGGGAGTCCGTGACTTATAGCGTGACACCCTCTGCGGGAGCTAATGGCAGCATTAGCCCGTCGAGTATCCAGAGTGTTGTGAGTGGAGAAACGGCTCAGTTCACGCTGGGGTCTGACAATGGCTATCAGATTGCGGGAGTGGGCGGTAGCTGCGGTGGCAGCTTATCTGGTAGTACCTACACGACCAGTGCAATTACGTCTGACTGTACGGTGGTGGCCAGTTTTGAACCTGTGCCTAAGCCTGCTCGTTGCACTGGACCTGAACCATGTGTACCAGAGATTATTTCTGTAGACCGTTACGATGTGGAGAGCATGAGTGCGTCAGTGACCTTAGCTGGAAGCTCAGAAAATGATCCTACGCCACTGGAAATTTCCACCTGGTGCGTAAGCGAAGCATTACCTGATTACACCCTGTTAGCGGTAGAGAATGTGGTAGATGCCCAAAACGCGACAAGCACGGCTATACCACTGGCTGCTTCAGGAGAGCCTCCGTATCTTTGCTACTTCACGGCGGCGAATGAGGCGGGTACAAGCGAACAACCCAATTACGTTAACTATGCTAACCGCCATGCCTTTAACCACGTGACGGTAATGGCCCCTGATGATTTCCGTGAAACCATTCAGGGCAAGATTCAGCTAATGTACATTGGTCTTTTGCAACGTGCCGCCGATCGCGCGGGTCTTGCCTATTGGAGTCGAGATTTTTACAACGGTGTCTCTGTCGATGGCATTCGTGCAAGCTTTGTACCGTCGGAAGAATTCCAAACTTTCTGGGGTGATCGTGATCGGGGCGAGTTCTTGAATGCGCTGTACCGTATTTACTTTAACCGTGAACCCGACCAAGCGGGCTTTGACTACTGGGTTAGTGGCGGTGGTTCGGGTGTCCGGGTGGATCAATTGGCGCAGACCTTTATCGACGCGGCAGGGGTGGTCGATCAGCTGGCACTGGAAAATAAGGCGTTCGTCGCTAGCCACTACACCAGTTTGTATGCCAGCTATGATCGCGATGCGATCAAAGCTATCCTTGAGACGGTGGATAGCACGGAAGAGAGCGTGACTGCAGCCATTCAGGCCATTAATGAGAACTACACGGCAGCTCATTGAGGAACAACCGAGGAAAAATACCTCTTAGCCCTGCTTTTTGTTAGTCCAATAGGGATTGGACACCAACTAACTTAAGAGGTCCGAGCAATGACAGGCCGTCCTCAACAACTCATTTCACCGATATTGCTTGCAGGGCTATTGTCTCTGCCTGCGCTTGCCCAGACGGAGACGGTGGAGGAAATTTTTGCTCACTTCGGTAGCGGTGAACCTAAACGTCAACGTGTTACCATCGAAGTGACTAACGCTGTATTAGCACAAAATTCGAACAGCTAAGTGCGATCGGCTGAGCTGGGCGTTAGCCACCACGATATGGGGAAAGTCCATGCCAGAACTGCAGCACAAAGTTCATCGCCGAGCTTGCCATTTGTGTGAAGCTATTTGTGGCCTAGTTATTGAAACGAAGGGTGAGCAAATTCTGAGTATTAAAGGTGATCCTGACGATCCCCTGAGTCGTGGGCACATTTGCCCCAAAGCGGTGGCATTACAAGATATCCATACTGACCCAGATCGACTGCGCCGACCGGTAAAGCGAGTGCGTCACGATAATGGCTCGGATGAATTTGTTGCCATACCCTGGGAAGAGGCGCTTGATACCGCTGCAGCAGCACTTGTTCAATCAGTTCAGCAGCTCGGCGTGGATAGTGTCGGGGTTTATCTGGGTAATCCTACTGTTCACAACTACGGCATGATGACCCATCAGGGTGCGCTCTTTCGACACCTGAGAACACGTAATCGCTTTTCCGCAACGTCGGTCGATCAATTGCCCCATCATCTGGTGTCGATGTGGTTGTTCGGGCATAAGCTGCTATTTCCGATTCCCGATATTGACCGCAGCGACTATTTCCTCATGTTGGGTGCCAATCCGGTGGCCTCTAATGGCAGTATTTGGACGGTCCCCGACGTGCGCAAACGGATTAAGTCGCTCACCGCGCGGGGTGGGCGATTAATTGTCATTGATCCACGGAAAACCGAAACCGCTGATTTGGCCAGCGAGCATATCGCAATATCCCCCGGGACGGATGGGTGGCTGCTATTGGCCATGGTGCACAGTATTCTGGCTAATGGCTGGCAGCGGCTACGCCATTTAAGTGATTACGTTGATGGAGTCGACGCGGTAAAAGCAGCGGTCGCTGACTTCACACCGGCCGTTGCCGCGCAAAAAACCGGTATCAGCGCCGAGACCATAGAGAAAATAGCGCGCGACTTTGCCCATGCGAATGCAGGCATTTGTTATGGACGCATGGGGGTGTCAACGCAGCGCTATGGCGCGGTGTGTCAGTGGGCTATTCAGGTGCTCAATATTTTGACCGGGAACTTAGACCGCGAGGGCGGCAGCATGTTTACTTTGCCCGCTGTTGATCAGGTACAAATAACCGGTCCCGGGGGCTTTGCACGGCACGTATCCAGAGTCAGTCAGCTGCCCGAATTTGATCGTGAACTACCTGCATCGACGTTGGCCGAGGAAATCACCACGCCCGGTGAGGGCCAAATACGGGTACTGTTTACCGGCGCGGGCAATCCTGTATTGTCTACGCCCTCGGGGCACAAGCTAGAAGCAGCGCTGGGCGAGCTTGATTTTATGGTATCGCTTGATCCATGGATCAACGAGACCACCCGCCACGCCGATATTATCTTGCCCCCGACATCGCCCCTTGAACATGACCACTATGATTTGGCCTTTCATGTGAACGCCATGCGCAACACCAGTCGATTTAGCCTTGAAGTGTTTGCAAAGCCTGAGGATGCTTTGCACGACTGGGAAATATTTGAGGCGCTAGGTCAGCGTGTTGCCAGAGGGTTGGGTTTGGACAGCCAACCATCTCCTCCGCCTGACGTTATGATGGACATGGCTCTGCAGGCCGGACCCTATGGCAATGACAGCCCCGAACAGTTAAGTCTTTCTGTATTGAAAGACAGTCCTTCGGGTATAGATTTAGGGCCTCTTCAGCCGCTGCTACCCGCCCGACTAAAAACGCCGGAACAGCGTATCAACATAGCGGTGCCCGAGTGTCTGGCCGACCTTCAACGCTTATTGACAGAAGCCGACAGCCTCGAATCTTTTCGACTGATCGGCCGTCGTCATGTCCGAGACTGTAATTCTTGGATGCATAATTTTCAGCGATTGGTGAAGGGGCGCAATCGATGCACGCTGTTGGTGAATCCACTAGACGCCGATCGCGAGGGGTGGCGTACCGGCGATAGTGTTCAGGTCGCCAGTCCAGCTGGTGCGGTGGTCGTTCCCGTTGAAATTAGCCCTGACATTATGGCTGGCGTTGTCAGTCTTCCCCATGGGTACGGACATCATCGCACCGGTACAAAAATAGCTATTGCTAATAGTCACGCGGGAATCAGTTGTAATGATGTTACCGACGCACAGTATATCGACCAGTTAAGTGGTAACGCAGCGGTAAATGGCCTGCCGGTCAGCATCAGCTTGGTGTGATGTCGGTGCAGGCAGGGCAGAATTATTGCGCTACCGACCCATCATTAACGGCGTAAATGCCGGTATAATAGCGTCAGGTTTGATAAGGGCACCTTCATGACAGCAAAGTTAATACCCACGGTGCAGGTGAGCAGTGGTGATAAATTTGTCAATGATCATGGCATCAGAGCGATTAAAGATGGCATCAAGCGATCAGCGATGCCTATGGATGCGCTTGCCAAGCCTGACTGGCTGCGCATGCGTATTAAGAGCAGCCCCACCTTTGATAAGGTGCGGGGCATCGTCCATGCGCATCGATTGGCGACTGTCTGTGAGGAGGCCAAGTGTCCGAATATGAGCGAGTGCTGGAGTGCCGGCACCGCCACCATCATGCTCATGGGCGACGTGTGCACCCGGGCTTGCCAATTTTGCTCGGTGAATACCGGCAATCCCCAAGGTTGGCTGGACTCTGAGGAACCGGCCAACACAGCCCGTGCGGTACAACTGATGGGCTTAAAATATGTAGTGCTGACGTCGGTCAATCGTGATGACTTAGACGATGGCGGGGCAGGGCACTACGCGGCTGTCGTGCAGGCGGTCAAGGCACTCAACCCCGGTACAGCAGTCGAGGCTTTGACCCCCGACTTTTTAGGCAACCTGCAGGCCGTCGATGTTCTTTTGGCATCGGGTATTGAGGTGTTCGCGCAAAACATAGAAACCGTTGAGCGTTTGACCCACCCCGTCAGGGATCCACGTGCTGGCTACCAGCAAACTCTGGACGTATTGGCGAGAAGCAAGACGATCCGAACTGATATTATTAGCAAAACGTCATTGATGCTCGGATTAGGCGAAACCGAGGATGAGCTCAAGCGCTGCATGGATGACTGTCGAACTCACCATGTCGACGTGTTGACCTTGGGGCAGTACTTACCACCAACACGCAATCACTATCCCATCGCTCGCTACGTCACACCCGATGAATTTGAACGTTATCGCGGCTGGGGGTTAGAGAGGGGCTTTCGCGAGGTGGTATCAGGTGCCTTCGTTCGCTCAAGCTACCGAGCTGAGCGAGTGTTGGCCGGCAACAACGTTGGCTTAGATCAATGACAGAAGATGCGTCAATTGATCGTAAACGCCTGCTGTATTTGACGGCAGCGCAGATCACTCAGGGTGACAAATTGTTGTCGATCTTCAGTCGGCTGGCGATTGGGATACTGAGCCGAAACTTTGACGTTTCCATTGCCGTGGTTGGCGCCGCGACTCCAGCCGCCATGAATAGGCTACGCGAGGATCTAGGGGCTTCAAGGATTACTGGCGGCTTTGAGCCGAGCAAGGCCGATCGCAAGGTCGATCAGCGCGTTCGTTCACTGATGAAAAGCCACCATGGCTCCTCCTTGGTTAACGCCCGACTACAGCGCGTGGTCCAACAGATGGCCAAACACTTTGATGGTATTGTTTTGGATGCCTTCGCGGCTTGGCCATACCGACCAGTATCTGACACGCCCGTGGTATTTCTACTTGACGGCCTGGAGACCGCTCGTTTTAGTGATACCAAGTTGATGGGAATTTGGCAGCGCCACCGCGTTAGAGACTACAAGCTTGAGGTGCTCAATACAGTAGCCAGCATTTATGCCCCGAGAGAGCTGGCGTTGGAGCTATCGCATCAAGGAGTGCCCATGCGATCTTTGCGGGGTAGCTTAAGTCGACCTTCGATAGCCGCCCCGACAATGGGCAGCGCAGATTTCCATTTGACAGAGGCCAGAATCGGCTACAGTGGGTATCTGGCTGACGATAGCAATCTGGCCAGCTTGTACTGGTTTCTCGATGAGGTCTGGCCGTCACTCAAGCAGACAATCCCGAAGATTGAGTTCCATATTGCCGGGCGTGCGCCGCAACAGGCACTCTACGATAAAATTGCTTCCGATGACGCCATTGTCCTCCATGGCGGGATGACAGACCGGGCACTGTTGGATGCCCGCTGTCGACTCATCGTCGAACCGCTACTGTATGAAGGCCATGTCGATGCTAAGTTGATCAGTGGCATGGCCCGGGGTCTACCGGTTATCACCACTCAACACGCCTTGAGCCGGGGGCATCTCAGCATTCAAAGCGGTGTGAAGGCGGCGCCTTCGGCAGAGGATATGGTGGTGCTCATTGAGCAGCTCATGAGCGAATCGAAAGGTTGGCAGAGTTTGGTAGATACCGCCGCTGTCATCGTTCAAGAACAGCTCAATGCCACCGAACTTGTGCATCAGTTACGAAGAGATTTATTACACAATTTATCAGCTAGTGGCGCCGGTGAATAACCGGTAGTTGCTGAGAGTCTACTATGTCGACAGAGTTTGCAAGAATTGGTTTGTTGGGTCGGCGAGAGCACCCAGGGGTGGCCCAAATTGTCGCTGATCTACTTAAGCTGCTGGACAGCCGTGGTGTTGAAGTCATCATGGAAGACCGGTTGGCGACCTTGGCACACTTTGAGAAAAGAGCGATGAAGTCCCGGGAGGTGATTGGTGAAATTGTCGATCTGGCTATTGTTATTGGTGGCGATGGCTCTTTGCTGAGTGCCGCACGGACGCTGGTTCGACACGAAACCCCGGTCATAGGGATTAACCGCGGGCGCTTGGGCTTTTTGACTGACGTGAGTCCTGACGATTTAATGACGCAGGTCAATGCAGTGCTCGATGGTAAATACACCCGAGACTCACGATTTCTGTTAGATGTGCACGTTTGTCGCGGCGATGAAGTCATAGGGCAAGCCGAAGCCCTCAATGATGTTGTCGTGAATTCGGGGGCCTCTGCGCAAATGGTTGAATTTGAACTGACCATTGACGGCGAATTCGTTTATCGAATAAATGCCGACGGACTAATTTTATCGTCACCAACAGGATCCACTGCTTATTCGATGTCTGGCGGCGGTCCCATCATGAACCCGGCGCTAGATGCGATGGCAATCGTACCCATGTTCCCTCACTCGTTGACCAGCCGTCCCATCGTCGTCCATGGTGACGCTGAGATCCGTATCGATGTTGTCTCGCGAAACCAAATTCATCCGCCAGTGACCTGCGATGGTCAAGTATCGTTGACTGCGCTGCCCGGTGATGCAGTCGTCGTCCGAAAGAAAAAAGAGCGATTAACCCTGCTTCACCCACCGGGATATAGTTTTTACGCAAGCTGTCGAGACAAGCTTCGGTGGGCAGATACCCTTGCTAAATAAGCTGCAAAAGAGTCCAGTCTCCTTCGCTTTGATTGCGGTCAGTGCGATCATATTCCTCCTTTTTCACCAGTTGCAGTGGGTTAGTTTGCTGCAGGTATTCAATTTTGTGCCTTTCAGTGCCACGACGTCTGGCCCTCAATTCGGCGAACCCGGCGATTGGTGGCGATTCGTGACGCCCGCTTTTCTACATTTCGGCTGGATGCACTTAGTCTTCAACAGTTTGTGGGTTTGGGAATTTGGGCGCCGAATTGAATGCCGGATTGGCTCTTTGAATGTACTGGGTTTCGTGCTCGTTTCCGCCATATTTAGCAACAGCATTGAGTACTTTGTTTCTGGCCCCGCTGTTTTTGGAGGGATGTCCGGGGTTGTTTATGCGATGCTCGGATTTATTGGCACGGGTAACGCAGTCCGACCGCATTGGTTGGAACCGGTACCGCCAGCGCTTATGATTTTCATGCTGATTTGGCTGTTCATCGGATTGACCGGCACTTTGCGTTTCGTGGGTGTGGGTGCGATTGCCAATGGCGCGCACTTTGGAGGGCTGGTCATTGGTTCTATTTTGGGTGGTGTCATTGGGCTTCTGTCTCGAGTAACGAGATCCTCATAGGGAGTACGTCTTGTCTAATCCTTATACTGAGGCCATTAAAGGGATGGGTCGAGAGGTCTATGACAGTATGCTCAATGCACTGCAAACTGGCCGGTGGCCAGACGGTCGGCTCATCACCTCAAAACAGCGTGAGCACTGCATGCAGGCAGTCATTAGCTGGGGCGAGTTAAACCTTCCCCGAGATAAGCGGATTGGCTATATCGATAAAGCACATAAAGCCAGTGACAGTCATGATGATGCTCAGCCCATTAAATGGCGACAAAATGAGGAAGACCTGTGACTTTTATTTCCGGGGCGGTTCGAAAAATGCGCGCAACATTGAGCGATCCTGTGCTTTATCAATGGGTCGCTGGCGAGCAAACTGTTGAGCTGAATCAGTATTTGGGTCAATCACTGAGCATCAATTTTCTCGGCACCATCCATTGTGTGCACTGTCATCGGTTGACCAAAAAGAGCTTTAATCAGGGCTATTGTTACCCTTGCTTTCGCGACTTAGCCCAGTGTGACACGTGTATCATGAAGCCCGAAAAATGCCATTTTGCAGAGGGTACTTGCCGAGAGCCGGAATGGGGCGAGGCCAATTGTAATATCGAACATTATGTCTATCTATCCCACACCTCGAGCGTCAAGGTCGGTATTACCCGAGGCACGCAAATTCCTACCCGTTGGATAGATCAGGGAGCCACCCAAGCTCGAGCCATTGCCCGCGTTGCGACACGCTATCAGTCTGGATTAATAGAAGTATTATTAGGACAGCACATCGGCGACAAGACCGCCTGGCAAACTATGCTCAAAGGGAACGGTGAACCTCTCGATTTGGCTGCTAAGCAGGCTGAGCTTGCCGAGCTGTGTGCTGAGGGCCTGGCAAGTCTGCAGCAGCAATTTGGACTAAATGCTATTCATTGGATCGAGGAGGGCGAAGATATCGCTATTAATTTCCCGGTGCTTGAGTGGCCAGCAAAAATAAAAGCCCATAACTTGGATAAAACCCCGGAGATTTCAGGCACGCTACTGGGGATTAAAGGGCAATATTTAATGCTGGATACGGGCGTGATCAATATCCGTAAATACGGTGGTTATAATCTAGAACTAAAGGTGAAGGGCTAATGCGCGACGGCACGCCAAAGGCGATATACCGCAAAGATTATCAACCTCCAGTGTTTTTGGTGACAGAGGTCGACATGTGTGTCCAGCTGTTCGACGGCTTTAGTCTCGTCGAAACCCATATGAGCCTTAAGCGTCAAGGTAAGCAAGGCGCTGCATTAACTTTGGACGGTGAAGCATTAGCACTTGAATACATTGCTATCGATGGCGCCGAGTTATCCGCGGAGCAATTTATTTATGACGGGCACGTTTTAACAATACCCGAATTAGCCGACACCTTGCGGCTGACCACTCGAGTTAGAATTTACCCGGAAGACAACACATCGCTAGAAGGTCTGTATCGCTCGCGTACGATGTATTGCACGCAGTGTGAGGCTGAGGGCTTTCGAAAAATCACCTTTTATCCGGATCGCCCTGATGTCCTAGCCATCTTTACCGTGGCCCTTGAAGCCGATGCAGCATCTTGTCCTGTGCTGTTGAGCAACGGTAACCTGATGAGTTCCGAGTCACTAGCCAATGGCCGGCACAGGGCTGTTTGGCATGACCCTTGGCCCAAGCCATGCTACTTGTTTGCGATGGTAGCGGGGGAGCTTGACTGTGTGCGGGATTCCTTCACCACGGTTTCCGGTCGAGACGTGTCCTTGCATATATATGTCGAAGCTAAAGACCGTGACTATTGTGGTCATGCCATGGAATCACTCAAGCAGTCAATGCGTTGGGATGAACAGGTTTATGGGCTGGAGTACGACCTTGATCTGTTTAATATTGTTGCCGTTGACGATTTTAATATGGGCGCAATGGAAAATAAAAGTTTGAACGTGTTCAACACCTCGTGCGTGTTGGCGGCCCCGCATATTACCACCGACAGTGGTTATCAACGCGTCGAGGCGATCGTAGCGCATGAATACTTCCACAATTACTCCGGTAACCGCGTCACCTGTCGAGATTGGTTTCAGCTTAGCTTAAAAGAAGGCTTTACCGTTTTTAGGGATGCTGAATTTTCTTCTGATATGAATTCTAGGGGCGTCAAGCGAGTGGAGGACGTGCAGTTTTTACGCACTCATCAGTTCGCCGAGGACTCAGGTCCAATGGCGCACCCGATCCGACCCGATAGCTTCATAGAGATATCAAATTTTTATACCTTAACCGTCTACGAAAAAGGCGCTGAGATTGTACGTATGCTGCATACCTTGCTGGGACACGAAATGTTCATTGCTGGGGCCAAGTATTATTTTGATCACTACGATGGTCAGGCTGTTACCTGCGATGATTTTGTTGTTGCTATGGAAAGCGCCTCCGGGAGAGATCTACAGCAATTCAGGCGGTGGTATGAGCAGGCGGGTACACCGGAAGTGTCGGTATCCGCTGCCTATGATCCCCAGGAGCAACGCTATACCTTGTCTATACGACAATCGAATAATGACGCGTCGGGCAATCAGCAGCCGCCGTTACATATTCCCTTTGCCCTAGGCCTGTTGGTGGACGGCAAGCCAATCGAACTCAGCCCTTCATCAACCACTCAACTGTTAGAGCTCAGCGAGCCTGAACATCAGTTTGTCTTTGAGAACATCACCCAACCACCCGTGCCATCGCTGCTTCGAGGTTTTTCGGCGCCGATCCGATTGCAGATGGATCAGTCTGAGGATGATCTTCAAATACTGATGGCTGGCGACGACGACGACTTTGTGCGGTGGGATGCCTTTCAGCGCTATGCGACTAAAGTGATCGACGACGTGGCGGCGGGCGGCAAGGTCGCCGACGGCTTTATTGCGGCCTATGCGCGAGCAATGACTATGGAGATTGAGCCCGCCGTGAAAGCGCAATTACTCAGCTTGCCGACCGAAGAATACCTCGCTGACATTGCAGCAAGCCGCGGATTGGTGGACGTATTTGCCATTCGCCACGGCCGCGAACGAGTCAAACATACCTTAGGCAGCCAGTTCGCTAGCGAATGGCAGTGGATTTATGATGCCATGAAAGTCACTGATGCCTATCGAGCAAGCGGTGAGCAAGTTGGCAAACGCGCGCTGGGACAGTTAGCGTTTGATTTTCTTGGCTGTGCGAATGCAGTGCCGTTCAATGCTGCTGAAGACATGCTGGTTGGAGCTGATAATCTCACTGAGCGTATGGCAGCACTGCGGCAACTACTTTTCCTCAACGAAGGTGAAGTGGCGAGGGATGCACTTGAGGTGTTTTATAACCAGTGGAAGCATGAAGCATTGGTGATCAATCAGTGGTTTAGCCTACAGGCACAATGCCCTACCAGCGAGACAGTCGACCGAGTTAGGCATCTACAGGAGCATGAAGCCTTTGATTGGCGCAACCCCAATAAAATTCGGGCACTCATTGGCGCCTTCGCCAATGGCAATCCTGTGGCCTTTCATCGGCGAGATGGTGCCGGTTACCAATTGTTAGCCGATGCTATTATTCGCCTCCAGGGAGTGAATCCCCAGGTCGCTGCGCGATTATGTGGCCCCTTAACGCGCTTCAAGCGCTATGCGCACGGTGAGGCGCTCATGAAAGCGCAATTGCTTGGTATTGCCGCTGTGCCGGATTTATCTCGAGATGTCTTTGAGGTGGTCGAGCGTTCATTGGCGGACTAGTGCAGCGGTGAACGATCAGCAATGCTTACTGTACGACGGTCACGGGTCTGTAGCGCTCAAAAATGGCTTCTAGATCACGATGCTGTGCCAGAAAGGCTTGCAGTACTTGAGGATGAAAGTGATCAGGGCTTGATTTGCTGTCGCCGTCAATAATGATTTCCATGGCCACATGATGCGGAAGTGCATCGCGGTAAGGACGTGGCGAGCGCAAGTTATCGTAAGTATCAACGACATGCACGACGGCAGCTTCAATAGCTATTTCATCGTCTCGTAGCCCGTTGGGATAGCCCGTGCCATCATAGTTTTCATGATGTTGTGCAGCAATGACGGCGGCAAGTGTGAACACCGGATCTTTTGAGTAGGAGAGAAAGTCTGCACCGATCTGGGTATGGGCTTTGGTGGTTTCAAACTCTTTTTTAGTGAGTTCTCTCTCTGCGTTGTAGAGTTTGTCAGGACCGTTTATTTTCCCCACGTCATGCATCATAGAAGCGAAGCGAATAATCCGTGTTTGTGCCTGATCGAACCCCAGCCGGCTTGCCAAGCACCCGGACATTTCACCGATACGCTGTACGTGGAGTTCGATGCCGTCAACGTAGTGCTCCGCCGATAAGGCCAGCATCTCAAGCGCGGTACCAAAACCGCCATTTAGCTCTTCGGTCAATCGAGAAATTTGCTTGGTCTTCGACGCCACTTGGTCTTCGAGCGTCTCTCGCTGAATGCGGCGGTAGCGTCGTTGATTGACGCTATCTTTGGCTCGCTGGAGCTCTTCCAGTAATTGATCGACAACAATCGGTTTGAACAGGAATGAAAAAGCATCGAGTTTCAGTGCCGACACCACGGATTCACTGTCGTTATTGCCAGTAATAAAAATGGATTCATAGACCCTATCGCTGGCGACATCGATTTTACGCACAGCATCGAGTGTCTGTAAGCCTGTGCAGCGGGGCATTCGTATGTCTAGCAGTAGTACTTCAATGTCAATATCGTCACGGAACTTTTCAAAGGCCTCGATGCCGTCGCCGGCGGTAACGACGGTATAGCCCTCTTCTGTCAGCAGATCCTGAAGTTCTGTGCGCACCTGCGCATCGTCCTCTGCCAGTAGAAGCTTCATTTGCTCGTTCCATGATTGATTAATATTACCGTCGATGTCAGCATTTTTTTTGACTGTAAGGTCAGGCTAAACGGACGTAAGATGATACACCTATTTACAAGCCGATGAAGTAATTTCCTTCATTTGGCCGGGCAAAAATGACAACGCCATACGGTATAAGAGAACATGTTTGGCCGCTCAGTCGCGCTTATCGTATTAGGCGCCCACGTCGCCCAGGCCGCCGAGGGATTGGCCGCTACCGGAGGTGAAAGGTGCTCGACTACAGTGGAGAAATAGCCACTATCGGTAGTGGTCGTCAAGCCACAGGTCTCAGGTCGATGGATACAGGGTAAGCGCCTCGCTGTCACTCTGCTTGACTTTCTCGCATTGGTCCTTCACCAAACCAAAGAGCTTGTCGCCTTGCCAGGACTCTTGAGTATCGCTCCACAGCAACGTATCAAGCCACCGGATCTCGTCACTGAGGGCTGAATCCACATGCTGGGCAAGGACCGATAGGGTCGGCGCAGTGTCAACATCTAGCCAACCTTGGCCCCAAACAAGAAGCGCTTGGCGTGCCTGCCAAGGGTTGTTACCGCTGCAGGCTAAGCGCAGTGCAACGAGGTCTCGACTGCTGATGTGGCCTGAGTTCGTCAATGATGGGCTGGTGTTCTGACGTCGCCGTTGCGCGTGGAAAAGCCTCCAGCCCATGAACGCCGCCAATGTCCAACCCAGGGCGCTCAGCAACTGCCATAGCCACACCGGGTTATTGGAAAGAGCAGCATCCAGGACGCTATCATCCGCTACTCCCGCCGGGGTCGACTCGACCGTCGCGCTGAGGGTGGGGAGAATATTAATAGCGACTGGTGGGATCCGAGCTATTTCTAAGGTGTCAGATTCAGTGTTCCACCAAGGAATCACCAGTTCAGGAAGCGTCCAGTTACCTGGATTAGTCGCTACCAATGCCTCGCTTTGCAATCGATAGCCTTCAATGCCTGTTGGCAGCTCGCGCTGTTCAATGGTTTCTTGGTCGGGGTAAAATTTCAAGCCCGGTAGCGCTCGACTTGCCATCAGGGTGGTAATAGGGGGCAACTGGCTACCCTGTAGGCCCTCGGCGCTCATTTCGAAGGTACGAGTGGATGAATCTCCCACCGTTAGCTGATCTGGTGCGTTACTCCAGCGGCTGGCAAGGTTCAGCTGACGAGCAGGCAGCCATACCGAACCAGGAAAGCTGGCGGGTACTGGCTTGACATTGATGGTAATGGGCTTCGATTCGAGCGCGATTCGACGGCCTAGGCGGGCACCTAACAGTGATCGCCCGGGTAATAATTCGCGACCCGAAAAAGTGATGGCGGGGATGGTAAGTGGGCCTGACTGCTGGGGAAAGATAGCGTAACGGAGCTCTGTCACTTGCCACAGTCTCCCCCCCGTACGTCGTTGGTAGCTTTTTTGTTCGAGGGTTTCTACGTAAGCATTGCTAATGTCTAGCTCCGAGATTGCTCGGTTATCGAGATTGATCGCCTGTTGCAGTGTAATACTGAAGATCAGTTCGGCTTGCACATACACTTCTTCATTATTAGCGCTGGCATCAAAGTACACGACCTCATCACCGACATTGACGGTCGACTGAGGACTCACCTTTATACGGATGGGCGTCGTTTGCCGACCCCCGTAGGTGAGCGCCGGAATGGTGAGCAGGCCGTCGCGTTTTGGAGCCAAATCGAGCTCGAGTGTGCGTGTAACGTTGCGCTCTCCACCAATAATTCTGGCGCTGGTGGCGCTGGAGCGCTGAAGAATATCAAAGCTGGTTTCTAGCTGGGTCAAATCTATGTTGTCAGGCAGCTCATCTTCATTGGCAGTCACGGTTAAGCGTAATGTTTCACCCATGGCTATATCGCTACGATCGACGCTAGCATCAATGCGCGCATCAGCGGTGGAGATCGCGGCGAAGCTACCGAGGAGCAGCCAAAAGACAGTCAGCCAATTACCAGCGAATATCTTCATCGGGTTCCTCTCCTTGACGGAGTCGCTGAATAGTTTCATAACGGAATTTGCGCCGCAATAAACCCCCGGGGTCATCGGGAACACGGCGCAGCCATTGTTCGAGCGCTTGCTGCTCCTCAAGCGCTTCATCAAAGGTAGACATCTGGGCTTCGGTCTCCGATTGCAAGGCTTTTTCCATCGCCTCGCTCATAGCGTCCGAGCTTTGGGGAGTGTCTTCGCTTCCAGGCTGGCCCTCTTGGTTATCCCCGTCGGTGTTTTCTGGCTGTCCGTCTCCCTGCGAACCACTCTCGGATTGCTCGTTGTTATTGCGCTCGTCTTGATCTTGTGAGCTGGCGTCTTCGCTCTCGTTGTCCGATTGATGTTGAGCGTCACTGTTCTCTGAGTCGGCTGTGGAGTTCTCTGGATTCTCAGATTGCTGCTCGCCATTATCGCCCTGTTCTGATGATTGGTTTTCTTGTTGCTGCAGCAGTTGCGCTACGATGTCTCGATTTCGCAACGCGTCATCGGCGTTGGGCTCGAGGCCCAGTGCTTCATCGTAGGCCTTTAAGGCCTGCTCATAGTCGCCGGCTACCGCTAATGCATTGGCTTTATTGTAAAGGCTGCTAGCGTCAGCGGCCGCGCCAAAACTCTCGGCGGCTTCTAGCCAATTTTTGGCCTGAAAATGCGCGGTTCCGCGCCATTGTGAATCCTCAAATAGCTCAGCTGCAGCCTGTGGGTTGCCTTGTTGTAGCAGTGTGCTTGCTTGCTGGTCTGGGGTCTGCCAAAGGCTACCAAGAGATTGGGCCGTTAGCGGGTCGCTGTACAGCAATGGAGCGAGGAGCAGCAACGCCATCACGCCGCGCCTAAAGAGTGGAAGCGCGCATAAAGCCAAGAGCAGGGCTAGCCAGTTACCCTGATCAAGCCAAGCATCGGTTTTACGGTCCAACTGGATCTCCCCGGAATCTGTCAGTGAGGGGGTCATCATCACATGGCGTAGGTCACTGTCGTCCAGCGCGACGGTAGCGTAGCGCCCATCGAGATCAGCGGCAATTGTTTCAAGGTCAGAGATAGGGAGTCCGGGGATCACGATGTCGCCCGCATTGTCTCGAATAAAGCCGCCATCTGCTCGGGGAATAGGCGCGCCCGACCGCGTGCCCATGCCCAGTATGCCGATAACCGCGTTGGCATCATTCAAGGCGCTGATAACATCATCTGGCTCAAACTTGGGCATGTCATCGGTCAGTAAAAGGATTTGACCGCTAGCCACACCTGCGCTAACGAGGAGATCAGCGGCGGTTTTAATAGCGGCTGTCGCATTCGAGCCGGGCAGCGGCATGATACTCGGATCGAGCGCGGGCAGTAAATTTTCGATAGTTCGCCGGTCATCGGTCAGAGGTGCGACGACGTGAGCGTCGCCGGCATACGCGACCATTCCGGTTACCCCCTCACTGCGCTCTGCCAGCAGGTCCCTGATTTTTTGTCGTGCGCGTCGGATGCGACTAGGCTGGGTATCCGTGGCGGCCATAGAGGCACTGAGATCGAGGACGATGACCAGTGCATCCGCTCGTTGAAAAACCGGTAAGTCGACTTTGCTCAGGCTAGGGCCGGCAATGGCGGCTACCGCCATGATCATAATGAGCACAATGAAACCATGGTTATGACTGCGTTGACTCGTGTTTTGATCAGCGAGGACGTGCTCGATCAAGTCGGGGTCGATTGCGGTTCGCCACGTGCCCGCGCGTTGGGTCGCCCGCCACAGAAGCAGTGATGCCGGTATCACAATAAGCAGCAACCAAAAGGCCTCTGGGCGAAGTAAATGTAAGCCATCAGCGGTCATCGGCCAACCGCCGTCGGTGATGGAGCGGATGCACGGGCTCGCGCTGGCAGGCTTCGTTGCACGATCATCAGCAGTGCAGCGAGTAGCGCGGCAGCGATCGGAATAAAACTCAGGGAACGGATCGGCCTAAAGGTGGATGTTGCCTGCTCTATAGGCTCTAGCTCGTCGAGTAATTGATAGATACTTTGCAGCTCAGCAGGATTTCGGGCGCGGAAATAGCGCCCTCCAGTGGCGAGGGCGATGGCGTTGAGTAGGGCCTCATCAATCTCTCCTGAACCGCTGTTTCGGTTACCCAGCCGTCGACTTATACCAATCGTGTAGATTTTGACCTTCATTTCAGAAGCCAGCGCTGTAGCCTCCATGGGGTCGACCGTGCTGGCGGTATCCTGACCGTCGGTGAGCAAAATCAGGATCCGTGAGTCAACGGGTCTCTCGCGCAATCGCTTAATCGCTAGCCCCAGAGCATCGCCAATGGCAGTATCCTCGCCCGCAAATCCCAGCTGCGCCTCACGGATAAACTGGGTGATGGTCGTGACGTCGAAGGACAGGGGGGCTTGGACATACGCTTTCGTACCAAACAGTATTAATCCCACCCGATCACCGGCGCGCCGCTCCGTAAAGTCAGCTGCGATAGCTTTTACCGCCTCGATACGTGAAACAAGCCGATTACCGACTTGCATATCTTCTATTTGCATACTGCCTGATAAATCCAGGGCCAACATTAAATCTCGCCCAGAATTGGGTAGCTCAATGGCTTCGCCTACCCACTGAGGTCGAGCCGCTGCAAGGAGTAATAAGCACCAAATGAGCCAGAGTAATAACAGTGCATTCCACCGTCCTTGACCCTCAAGGCGCCGACCTGTGCTGAGACGACGCCAGCGATGCGCAAAAGGCGCGCTAATCGCGGCCTCACCAGCACTCACTACCGCAGGGAATAAGCGCATCAGCAAGGGTAGGGGAGCTAAGGCGAGAAGCCAGGGAAAGGCGAGCTCAATCATGCGCCCGCCGGTGTTTTTTAATCCAGGATCGGGTCACAGCAAGCAGCTGAGCCGACGCGGGAATATCCGGATGATGATAAATCGTAGCTAACTCAGTAAAATCCTGCTTGCCGCTCGGCTTCCCGGCACTGGCTGCCAGAAATGCTAACCAGGCATCTCCCGCGAGGTTTGCCACTTCCTCTGTTGGCCAGCACTGCAGCGCTACGGTCTTTAACAAGCGATTGATTTCCGCAACCGAGAGGGGCTCAGCAGCAGAAAAACCATCCAGTGTTTTTAGCGCGAGCCTTCGATAACGGGCATTCCGATAACGACGCCATTGCCAAACACCGGCAGCAGCGCCGCCGAACAAGAGGAGAGCGGCGAGCAACCACCAGCCAATAGCCGGAGGCCACCAACCAATAGTCGTAGGCTGACGTAAGGGCGCGAGTTGGTTGAGTAGCGTCTCTGGATCCACGGTCAGTTATCTACCTGGGAAGTAGCGCTGTAATACGGCGAGAGGTGGCGCAGCGGTGGACAGCTCGAGCATGGGTATTCGCAAGCTTTGCAGCATAGCCAGCAGGTTGTTACGGGCCTGCAAATAATCGTCTCTATAGCGCGCGCGCAGCTGCTCACTCGACGTGTCGAGCGAGCTACGACCTAATTGATCCGCAATGACATAGCGACCGGCTCGGGGGAGCTGTTGTTCTAGGGGGTCACTGATGGCGACGGCGGTAAGCTGTACATGACGACTAAGGCGGCGAAAATTTTCAATGGCCTCTGCTGTCAGGGCGTCGTGAAAGTCACTGACCAGAAAAACGCTGCTGCCCGGTCGAGCGATGCGTTGCAGTTGTCGCAAATGATCTGCGAAGCTCATGTCGATCTGAGTATCACTTCGCTGATCATCAATGGTTTGAATATCACCCACAAAGCGGAGGACCGAACGGCGAGATCGCTGAGGTCTAACATCTAGGGCTTTATCCCCGGCGTAAACCATTGAACCAACCCGCTCGCCGCGTTCGAGAGCTGACCACAGCAGGGTGCTGGCCACCTGCGCGGCTAATACAGATTTGAAGCAGTTCCGTGAGCCAAAGCGCATGGGTTGGCGCAGATCGAGGGTCACTAGGACAGGTCGTTCGCGCTCTTCATGAAAGAGTTTCGTGTGTGGCTCACCGCTGCGCGCGGTGACTCGCCAGTCTATCGATCGAATGTCGTCACCGGCTGCATATTGACGGACCTCATCGAACTCTACGCCGCGGCCTCGACGGGCAGAGCGCTTGGCGCCTGCTAGCTGCGCGAGCGCCCGGGTTGAGCGTGTGACGTTAATATGGCGGGCAACAAAGCGCGCGGCAATAAGCGCTGCGGGATCGATGACCGCACCTTTGACGGGCGCATCTAACGGGATAGGCATTCGATTAGCCGACCGGAACCGTTTGAAGTAGGCGCTCAACGCAGCTGACGCTGGTTACGCCTGAGGCCTCAGCTTCAAAAGACACAATCAGTCGGTGCTTTAAGCAATCCATGGTGACTGCTTGCACGTCATCGGGACTGACATAGTCGCGGCCTTGCAGATAAGCATTGGCGCGTGCACATCGATCGAGGGCAATCGTCGCTCGCGGGCTGGCGCCAAACTCAAGCCATGAAGCCAGTTCCGCATCATAGGCCTTGGCTTGTCGGGTCGCGATAACCAGCTGCACAATATACTCTTCAACCGCCGGCGCCATATGAATCCTTAAGACCGCCTGCCGGGCTGCAAAAATCGCCGCTTGCGAAATTTGTCCAGGTACCGACGCGGCGTCCCCACTTGCCTCATGGCGCGCTAGCTTTAAGATAAGCGCCTCGGCTTTGGTGTCTGGGTACTTGACATTAACTTGCATAAGAAACCGGTCGAGCTGTGCCTCCGGGAGCGGGTAGGTGCCCTCTTGTTCGATGGGATTTTGCGTGGCCATGACCAAGAAAAGCTCGGGTAGTGGATAGGTTCTCGTGCCAATACTGACTTGCCGTTCGGCCATCGCTTCGAGCAACGCTGACTGAACTTTTGCCGGCGCACGATTGATTTCGTCCGCGAGAATGAGATTGTTAAAGATGGGGCCTTGTTGAAACTCGAAAACCCCCTGCTGCGGGCGAAAGATGTCGGAGCCGGTAATATCGCCCGGCAATAAGTCAGGCGTAAATTGTACTCGGTGGAAGCTCCCCTCGACCCCTTCGGACATCTGCTTGATAGCACGGGTTTTCGCTAAACCAGGTGCGCCCTCTACCAGTAGGTGGCCATCAGCGAGCAGCGCTATTAACAGCTTGTGGATCAGATCTTCTTGGCCAATAATCTGGCTGCCCAGCCATTGCTCGAGTTGTTGAAGTGGGGTCGTTGTCACGATGCTTGCTCCGCCGAATCAAGGGCACACTATGATGGCATTTATGACAAATACAACCCCTCAAAGTTCGGCAATCAGCGACAGTGTCAGCGATATTGACCCGCCAACGTTTAAGCGAGGTGGTCAAAACCCGGACAGTTTATGACATCCCGTCGCACTGTTCAGACCATCCCATTGATCGGCTCGGCCCTCTCGCCAACCTTGCATCCAATTAAACTGCTGCTGACCGAGGTTATGTGGACACAGTTCACTTGAGCGGCCTGATAAGCCCATTTGATAGCCTTTTTCAAAGGCACGTTGATTCATATCACGCTTTGGTCTTTTCATAATAAGTCCCCAACAGTGGCGGATGACACCCGCAGTCGATGGCGCTGGCTTACCAGAATCACACCCAGTGGGTGTCGGGAGGGTTTTTGAGCTTG
>DGPA01000014.1 GCA_002389505.1 Halieaceae bacterium UBA4452 | reverse complement strand
TGATAGTGAATAGGCGAAGCAGGACAGGCGAGGTTATAAATTTGGTCCACTTCCAAATAAAGTGGAAAGGTGATGTCGTGACGGATCAATTCAAAATTAGTGTGCTTGAATAAATGCGCCACATTATCTTTATTGCCGGTAAAGAAATTATCCAAGCAAATGACATCGTCGCCAGCGTTGACCAGTCGTTCACATAGGTGGGAGCCTAAAAATCCGGCGCCGCCTGTCACTAGAACTCTGTTTCTTTTAAATTCAGCCGACTGCATTTTCGGTTCCCTCTGATTTCAACGACAGCATACAGTTTTGCTTCACAGCTAATCCACTCGGCAGCGTTATTTCCATTGCGAATTGCAGACTCAACTCGAAAGGCTCGGTATTATTTTCGTCAGCCCAAGACAAGACGCGCTTGGTTGCCTCGGCATACAGCAGGTTCCTGGTTTCTAAATCCAAGTGGGGGTGAGGCCATTGGAGAGCCAGTAGGACTCTTTTTGCCTTGCGATACGACGCGTTTATTGTATGTTGGCACTCCATAGAGCTGACTGGGGAATAGGTTAAGCGCTCAGAGTCCTCATGAGCTAGGGCGGTGACAAGCTGTCCCGGATACTGCCGCTCAGGGCACCCCGCGTTTTGTAATCGTTCGTAGAGGTCACCGTCCTCTCCGCCCCAACCGCTGAACGCTTCGTCGTACCCGCGAATTGCACGAAAAAAAAATGTTGGGACCATCACTGTGCCCCAGGTATCTTTAACGCGCTCTCCATTGATCGGGGCCGCTCGGTAATGGAAGAGGGCATGCAGGTTGTCTTGCCACCAATCTGCCCAGCCGGGCTGAACAACGATATCGGCGTCAACAAAACACAGGTAATCTCCGGTAGCAATGCTAGCCCCTTGATTGCGTGCTCTTGGGCAGCACCAACCGCTATCGTCGGTAACGCGCAACACCTTGACGCTGGGTAGATGCTGCTCTACCCAGTCACCGGTATGCTCTGGGCAGTTGTAGTCCACCACAATAATTTCGTGGTGAGGCTGCTCCACTAAGGTGGGCAATGTCTGTTGTAAATGGGACAGGCGATTTTTGCAGGTGGTAATGTAAGAAATTTTTTTCATCAAACGGCCTTGTATAACTACAAAAAAAGGGGCGCTGTGGGCGTGGAAAATGTATGTCGTGTGCCATTGTTTACGCTATGGATACTACGCACTTGCTAACCGGCTGGTTTCCGGCTGGTTTATAGCCACCTGACTGCGCAATCATCTATCACCGAACGCGGTTTGTCGAGGTTGATATACTATTTAAGCTAACGCGACACGCGTTGAGCCGCCGTTGGGTGTGGCATCGCGGTGCATGGTGACGTTACCATTCCGAGGGGCATGGGGATGCCATGTTTCAGGCATGGCTTNNTAGCTGCTAAGTCCATTGCGCTGCCGCATTTTCTAAATCGGAAAAACGTTTCATCAAAAACAGATAGAACACTGTCAGAGATCAGGTGAAAGCAGGAGCAAGGCAATGCCTAAGAGATTCACAGACGTCAATCGCAGTACCCTGCCTAAGGCGCATAGATGAGAATAGTGATTTTAGATCCTGCGCTTGCACGAGACTCTGGAGGGCACCATAGATGGAGCATCGCCATGCGAGACCGGCTGGTAGCTCACTGGGACGATACCGTAGAGCTGGTGGGTAGAGCTGTCGCTGCCGACCCAAGCGGCGGCCATGGTTCATCAGCTGAAAACACGGTTCCGTTCAGGGAATACTTCTCTATTAAACCTTATCGGCGTTGGCGATCGCCACCGGGGAACAATAGCGTAAAAAAAACTATCTTCAATGAATTTGCGGCGGCGTTCAGTCATTATTCGTCCTTTGACCAAGCCATAGTGCCCACCGCGTTTCCACAGACTATTCTGGCGGCGTTAGCAACAAGCAACAGGCCTAGGGCAATCAAAATAGTGATGCATTTTGGCCAGGAGGAATATGGTGATTTTTCGCAGCTGCTACAGCCAGACATAATGACTCAGTTACAGGCGCCCCTTGAATCAGGCATACACCTGCTGACGACGACGGCGAGTTTGGCCCAGCAATATCACGAATTGGGTATTCCTGCAGAGAGCCTTCCCTACTACACCGAACCGCTGGAAGAGTTAGCGCGGCGTAAACATTTACGTTGTGTTGGTATTTTAGGGGCCCAGCGCGATGAGAAGGACGGGGGCTTGATACTGCCATTGATTGATCAATGCTTAAAAAGTGGGCTGGTGGTTAATTATCAGGAACCACGACAAGCCTTTTGGCCTAGCTTTAGCCATCCTCGGTTACAGATCTTCAAAGAAAAAAACCTCGACACCCAGACGTTTAATGAAGCGGTGATAGGCTGTGACGCTTTGCTAGTACTCAACGATACAGCGACTTTTGACAGCCGACGGTTATCGGGTTTGACTGTCGACGCTCTCATTCATGGTGTACCGGTCATTGTTCCTGCGCACACCCACATGTCGCGTTTGTGTGGTCGATTTTATGCGGGGCAATGCTACGAAGAACGAACCGTCCAGAGTATTTTCAGCGCGCTTGTGTCACTGGATAAAAATTATGCCGCCTGCGTGGCGGGAGCGCAACGTGCGGCTGAAATGCTGCGTAGGGAACATGGCGCGGCGCGGTATATTGATGCCTGCAGGGGCGGTTAGTCTGACGGGTTGCCTCGAGCAGGCAGTGAAGAATAAGTGATACCTCGTTGCTATCGTTTGCATTCGAGCACACTCGCTTCATTGGCTCTGTTATGCACTGGCAAGATATGCAGCATCGCGGGCGGTTTGCGCCGGCTAGTGCTAGCGATCAGTGCCTGGCCCCATTCCGGGCACACAAAAGCGGTGGCGATGTATTTCGTTTTCAAAGAGCCTATAGATAAGTTCAAGTGCTCTAGGGGCGTGCTCAAACATCCGCTCTGTCGTCGCATTTTTCGGTCTATATTGACCTTTGGCGGCAATGTGCGAAAAAGTGTTGGCCAAACCAAGTAGCGCGGGGTGCGAAACCTCTAGGGCTTCGATATCTGTCCGCAAATGATCATAGTTAATCATGACATCAATAACGTCTGCCCCTGCGATTTTATAAATCGCATGGTTGAAAAAGAGCCTTTTGGGGTTGGCGAGAATAAAAGCTTCGAAGCCGAGAGCCGCTCTCTGTTGAGCGGTTTTGACTTGCCAAAAGTAGGTGCTTACCGCCTGATCAAAGGGGTTCCGCATGATCGCAATTTTGGTGTAGCTACGCCACAGTGCGTCACCGAGTCGAGTTCTAGCCTCGGCAGCGGACATGTGGTTGTAAAATAATGGTTGACCGGCGACGCGTTTTTCCGGAGAGCCTAAATAGTGTTGCGGACCCCGATAGCCAAGTGCCTGTCTTATTCGCTCGTCATCAGCGGTTATTGGAGTGATGATTGAGCTGGGCGAGGCATAGTTGGACAGTGCGATTTCAAATGAAGTGCCGCCCACTTTCCTCGCCTTCAAGGCGATGATTTTTGGTTCGTGTAACACAATCACGGTGTTATGCTCGCCCTTGAAACACGCACGGCCAGACGTCCTTTGCCAATGTTGTGAGTAAATCGTTGAATTGTCGTAGACGGTAGATAACGACGCTTGCCACGCTCAGGTTCTAGATTCACAGTGGTTTAGGAGACGTCTTGTTGCTGTGCGGCATTTCTATAGCAAAATGATGAGGTATGTTAAGGAACTGACAAATAGTGGCAGTGCTCTTTTCCTCGGTCATATCGATAACCAGCAGTTTGTTCTGGGTGTTTGCAAAGTAGCGTTTGATTTCTGTATTCCTGTTTTCATAATGGTCGATATAGTAGTCCTTGTCGTACAGTTTTTCCCACAGCACCGTTCGCTGGCCACCTTGAAAGCTGCTCAGCAAGCGCCGTTTATTTTCATGAAGGTAGCCCGGGTACAAATAACCCACCTTGCTGAGCAAGTCTTGCTCGGTAAGGTCGGCAATATTGGCGAGCCTGTGGTTTTTTGCAAACGAGCTTGTTACGGATTGAAACCAGGCGTCGGGATCTCTTTCTGTGAGAATAAACTTGCTATTTGGGAATAACGCGTCGGCTGCCACATAGGTTAACCCTTGTGAAAACGGCAGATCTTGAAAGGCATCATAGCGGCTGCAAAAGTCCGCCATTTCAGCATAGTTAGTGTTGAACGTTTGTTTGTTCAATCGCACCTCTTGCGTCATTTGGTCTGGCAGGGCGTAACCATACAGCTCCAGCACCGTTGCTAGCGTTGTTGTTCCAGTCTTGTTCCAGCCAATGCCAAAGATTTTGTTAAAATCTTTGTTGGCTCGGGCAACAGCACTGACTTTTTTGGTAAACGTTTCGATTTCCATTCTGTCCTCAGCTCATAACACCCCTCGGGCCTTGAGCGGTCTGGGGCTTGGGTTTCGTGCAGGCTCGCTAGCTAAAACAGCGACTAAATGGCTGGCTCAATGGCATGAAAATCGGGTGCGCCAACCGTGCTTCACGCGTGACAGGGGCATATTAGCAGCGTGCACCGTGGTGAGGCCAGCGGCGAATACGCTGTTTTGGCGCCGGTGGCGGGCGCAATGGCAAAAAAAAACGGCACTTTTCACTGTTATTACGAAATACTGCCTTGCGGCCAAGAAAAATGTGGGCTATGGTTTTGCATTGGTGCGACAGCTGTTCGTGTGCTCGGTACTTTGCGGTCGACCTCCGTCCGTCTAAGTCGGTATCGGAGCGCAAAGGTTTGACACGCGGATAGTTACCAACAAAACGTTTTGTTACAGTATAAAAGAAGCTGACCTACTGACAGGTCATTTAGGAGTTACATTCATGGATTACACAGCACAACAAGCTGCTACTGCAGTCACAGAGCTCTATATCGGCCTGTACGGACGCGCCCCTGACCCTGCGGGCCTTGAATATTGGACTGACCAATTGATGTCAGGCGCGGTTTCAGAAGAGCAGATTCGTGCGAACTTTGTGAAGGAGCAGCCCGAGTGGAATGACGGGCTGGGCGCACTGACTAATTCGCAGCTCGTGGTCGAAATGTATAACTTCCTGTTTGATCGCGACCCCGAAACGGCGGGCTTAGAGTACTGGACAGCCGAGCTCAACTCGGGGGCCGTCAATGCCGACCAGTTGGTCTTTGCGCTGGTTAACGCCGCCACCGAGAACGGTGGTGTGGATCGCTTGACTCTGGATTATAAAGTCGAGGCGGCTATTTACTACGCTGAAAACTACGAAAACTCAGCGGGTAGCTGGACAAAAGAAACAGGTCGCGAGAGCGCGGCTGCAGCAATCGACGGCGTCAATGATCGAGAAAGCACTGACGCCTCCAAGGCAGCCACCGATGCTGGCAACCAATCGGTCGTTGTATTGACCCCCGACTCCGACACGGTCGTAGGCACTGAAAACGACGATACTGTGCAGGGCCAATGGGGCTACGACAACGACGCGATAGGCGCGCGCGAAACCTTTAGCGCCTTTGACGCCATCGACTTGGGTGGGGGTGACGATACCCTTAGTCTGGCAGTCGTTGGCAACGTTGATGAATTGCCACCCGGTGTATCGGTAACGGGTGTTGAAAACCTCGAGATTAATGGCGCCTCCGTGTATGCGGAACTTGATGAGATCGACCTGGGTTTAATCGAGGGCCTTGAAACCGTTTCTATTGACGGTTTGGAGTCCGTTGAAGTTGCCACATTGGCGACAGAGTCAGTCCGGGTGGGTAGTGAGAACAACCCTATCGATGGCAGGGTAGATCTGAAGGCGGTTGCTGACGAAATCGACGTTACTGCCGACTATTTCGTCGAGATCGAAACAACCGCGACTATCAACGCGTGGCAACGGGCGGACGACGCCGATCGGGTTGCTGTGGGTGACATCACAGCAAGTTCGACTCAAGGTAGCATAGAAATTTACTCCAGCGACGCTGACTCTATTACGGCGACCGCAGGTGACTATGTTGACATTGATAGCGTCGGTTACCTGGGCGCAGTCGCTGCGACCGCAGGTGACGATGTTGACATTGACGTCACTGGAG
>DGPA01000044.1:233539-367983 GCA_002389505.1 Halieaceae bacterium UBA4452 | reverse complement strand
GTCCACATTAGTAGTACATACCCAATACTGGGAGTCCCATCTGTTGAAACGGGGGGTGCCCCCAAGACAGCTGCTGACAGCAGCCTAACCTCTACGAATAATAGTCTTGGAGAATGGGGGGGATTACACTGGGTCGCGGCGCGCAGGACCCTCACCCGCTGCGCACATAATGGCTATTAAATAGGATTTTGGCAGACATGGCCGCCGTCATGATGTCGCCCGCAACAGCAATCAAACTGGTTAATGACCTAGCCGTGCTAAGCTTTATGGATAGGGTGGTCCTGTGGCTTGCCACAACCGAATGCTGATGCCACACTTACCGGCGTCGTCTGTTGATACCCGTCGACAAGATATATTGGCAACTGACGAGTATAACGAGATGCGGCACCCGTTATCCAGTAACAGCGTAGATGACTGATCCACACCATCATGCGTAATCGACCGCGAAGTAAATGGCTTTTGCTCACTCTGCTTTGCTTTGCTGGGGCGATGGTCTATACGTTCCCGTTTCTGAGATATTCTTACTACGACACCATGAAGGAGGCGCTTGGCGTCTCGCATACGCAGATGGGTATCATGCAATCAGTGAACGGCATTGCTGCAACCTTTGGCTATGTACCCGGCGGCTGGCTGGCCGACCGTTACTCCCCCCGAAAGATGCTCGCGATGTCTCTGATGCTAACCGGACTCAGTGGATTTTATTTTTCGACTTTCCCTTCGTACGTCGGCGGTTTATTTCTTTACGGCTTTTGGGGTGTGAGTACGCTAATTATTTTTTGGGCGCCCTTCATTAAGGCGACGCGTAGTCTGGGTCCAGACGCTGAGCAGGGTAGATTGTTTGGTTTCTTGGAAGGTGGGCGGGGTGTGTTTGGTTTCCTCATTGGCATGTTCACCCTGTTTGTCTTCAAAGAGATGGGCGAGGGCCCCGTTGGCTTGATGTGGGTGATTAATATTTCCGCTGTGGTGACGATCGTGGCTGGATTGATCATCTGGATACTATTCGAGGATCCGCCTCTAGATAAAGTGCCAGCCTCGGTGTTCAAGAACTTTAGTGGGGCACTCCGGACACCCCAAGTCTGGGTGATTGGCCTCATTATTTTTTGTGGGTACGGTCTATTTGCCAGTCAGAGTTACATCACACCCTACATGACAGGCGTGATGGGAGCCGTCGTGACCTATGGCGTGTTGATGGGTATCTTGAGAACCTACGGCACTCAAGCGATTGGTGCGCCCGTCAGCGGGCTGCTTGCGGATAAGTTGGGGGGCCCAACATTCGTGATTGGCTGTGCGTTTGGGATATCAGCACTGTGTATGGTGCTGTTACTCATGGTGCCTGCTGAGGCAAAAAACTTGGCAATCGTATCGAATGTTATGATTATTTTGGCCTTGTGCGTGTTTGCGCTTCGAGGTAATTTTTATGCGACTTTTGCTGAGTCTAAGATTCCTATGCCGACCATGGGCACAGCCGTAGGTGTCGCCTGTTTCGTGGGTTATCTACCGGAGGCATTTACCTACCCAATGGTGGGCTACTGGCTCGATAAATATCCAGGGCTGGTGGGTTATCAAATCACCTTTGGCTATATGCTGGTGCTATCGCTAGTGGGTGTTCTCGCGGCAGTCGTGCTGTGGCGTATCAACGAAGTCAGTCGGATGGTACCCTCCAGCAGCAATGGCTAATGTACTCTCAGACAAGCAGAATCGGCGCTATCACAGAGAAGCCAAAAGGAACTGCTGAGAAAGTGGACGACTCCGGCGCCAAACTAAAACGCCCGCCGTTCATCCATCGTGCAGGTGATGGGAAGCTAAAGCGGCTATTGAGTCAGCGATTATGTAGGCCTGATAGAGGGTAGGGCGGTAGCGGCAGGCAGGTATGTCGGTTCAAGGCCTCTCCTTGCTGCATATTCCCTAGAGTCACGTTGTTATTATATTAGGGTGCAATCAGTGCTTGTTGGGCAAGCCATTCCTCCTCAAAGACCAGCTGAGTCATGTCCTGAATATGATCGACGTATAGCCGGCCAGCTAAATGATCGAATTCGTGTTGAATGACAGTGGCTAAAAAGCCCTGTAATTCCAAGGTGGCTTTGTTGCCCGAAACATCCGTATAGTCTACCCGCACATGCTGTGGTCGACAGACAAATCCTCGTAATCCTGGGATGGATAAACAACCCTCCCAGTAGCCGGCTTCTGCTGAGTTGAGGACTGTGATGACAGGGTTGAAGAACACTGTCAGTGGGATGGGTTCGATAGTGCCGTAGCGACTAGGCCCGCCGGTAACCTCAATAATCGCCAGTTGAATAGATCGATTAATTTGCGGTGCTGCGAGACCAATTCCTCCGGCGGCCTGCAGCGTATCGACCATGTCTGCGATCAACTGTTGCATATCGGCGCTTACCCTATCGGCATCACTGACGGGTTGCGCTACCTGACGGAGGGTGGGGTGACCCATTCTGATGATGGGCTGGACACTCATCTCTAGCCCCTGTTTTAGCTTTCTTTGGCAGGCGTCATGGCGTGCGCGGCTAGCAGCAGTAACCCGGCAAGAATGCCCAGGTTCTTCACGAAATTTTGCAGCTCATGCTTTTCATCCACCCCTTGATAGGTATTCCAAAAGTCGTGCAGATTGAAATTGATCAGCATTATCATAACAGCCAATCCTAAGGCACAGACAACGACCTGTTTATTGAGGAACAGACACAGGCTTGCGCCAATCTGCGTCACACCCGCGAGTGCCAATAGCACCGGAACCATTGACATGTTGTGGGTCTCCATTAGCGTCACATGCATATCCCATGACGTAAATTTTGAAATGCCCGGCAATAAAAAATACAGGGCTAGCAGACTACGTCCAACATGGATCAAAATGCTTTGCATGAGCTAGACTCCGGGTTTATGGCTTTACTTTTTTGTTAACGACAGTCACTCAAAGCAGAATAGACGTACCGCAAAAGCTGAGGTCATTTTGTCAGGTCTAGGCGCCTGATACTAGTTACCGGCAGTGAATTAGCCGGTGGCAGTGTCCATAGTCTGGATAGAGAGGGGCAAGAGGTGACTTAATGACCCGCCGACATAATCGAGATAAGCGCAAGCTGAAAGGGAGGGTATCCATGCCGGCCAATCACATTCCTCTTATCGATTTTAGAGCGAGCGATGCCGCGGTATTGACTGAGCTTGACTACGCTCTTTCTTCTGTTGGCTTCGTCATGATTAAAGGGCATGGCATAGCGCCGGCATTACTTAAGCGTATGCGGCAGGTCACCGTGGATTATTTTAAGCGCGCCCACGCGATCAAACTCAAGGACGTGATTACCGCCGATAATTATCGAGGATACATTCCTTTGGGATTCTTTTCGCCAAGCACTGCTGGGTCTTCGCCAGATAACTATGAAGGCTACAAACTGCACTTGGAGATTGCTGAAGACGACCCCATACGTCGCGCCTGCAGCTTATACGGTCCAAACCGATGGCCGATGAATTTCGCTGTTATGTCGACAGTGGTACTGGCGTATTGGCGAGCCTGTGATCGCCTGGGCCAGCGTTTGCTATCTGCACTGGCTACTATTATGGGGGTCGATGCCGCCTGGTTCTTGTCGTTGTTTAATAAGCCACTTACTAATATGACATTGCTGCACTATCCGCCCCAAGAGTCAAAAAATAGGGGTTTTGGAATCCACCCTCACAAGGATACCGATGCACTGACCCTGCTGGCTCCAGACTCCGTTGGCGGACTTCAGGTGCGCAGGCGCGACGAGGAGGAGTGGTTAGAGGTACAAGCGGAGGACGACGCCCTGGTGGTCAATGTCGGTGACCTGTTGGAATTGTGGTCTGGCGGTTACTTTGTTTCTACGCCGCATAGAGTGCTTAACTACTCGGGAGCAGAGCGTTATAGTTTTCCCTATTTTATGGTCCCCCGTTTTGATGTGCTGGTTGAGCCTTTAATTCCTGTCCAGCCAGGCTTTAGCAGACAACCTGTACCAGTCGGCGAGGTCTCTGCCGAGGTGTGGCGAACTAACTGGTTAGCGGCTCAGCCGGCAGGGAACGACTTTGATCTAGGTACGCTTCCCCACTAAACCGCCCCTGGAGGGCTCGTAGCGGCCTCTGTAGCAGTGAGTGTCCATTATTCAATCGAATGAAATGTGCCCGCTACAGCATTACGAAACAGTGTCGCGTATTGGACGGCGGTAAAGACGATGGGATTAGTGGCCGCGGTCGGATCGGACACGGCGCGCCCGCCAATTAACTCAGCTTCGCCGCTGTCAATACCAATATCCAACAAGCGCGGTGCAATCCCAATCTCCTGACGTAGGTTAAGCACCCAGGTGAATAATGCATCAAAACCGGGGTTTTGTAGGTTGAGATACCGAGCCAGCTCTTCCATTTTTGGAGCGATCGCGCTGCGATTGGCATGCAAGACGTATGGCATAAGAATGGCATTGAGTAATCCGTGGTGGGCGTTGTAGTACGCGCCCAGCGGGTGGGCTAGGGCGTGCATGGCACCTAGGCCTTTTTGGAAAGCTGTTGCGCCCATCGATGAAGCCACTAGCAGCTGAGTGCGGGCTTCCAAGTCACTACCGTCTTTAACTGCCCGGGGTAGATACTGCTGAGCGAGGCGTATTCCTCGTAATGCAATGCCCTCCGCCATAGGGTGAAAAGTCGGTGCGCAGTAGGCTTCGAGATTATGGGACAGGGCATCCATACCCGTTGCTGCGGTCAAGCTACTCGGTAGACTAAGGGTAAGCTCGGGATCGAGAATAACCACCGATGGCAATAGCTGAGGATGAAATATCAACCGCTTTCTACGTTCCTGGGCATCAGTAATAACGGCAACCCGCCCCACTTCCGAGCCGGTGCCGGCGGTAGTGGGAATGGCAATAATCGGTGCAATACCCTCGGTATTAGCCAGAGTCCATCCCTCGTCGATGTCTTCGAAATCCCACAGTGGTCGGTGCTGACCCGATGCAAAGGCAATAGCTTTGCCGGCATCGAGGGCTGATCCACCACCCAGCGCCACCACGCCATCGTGATCATTGGCATTGAATGCGGCGACGCCGGACTCGACGTTATCGAGGGTTGGATTGCCCTGAACATCGGCAAAAATGCGGCTATGCATGCCGGCGTCGTCGCAGGCAGTGTTGATGGCTTTTACCATGGCTAGGGACGCCAATCCGGGGTCAGTGACAATAAGCGGCTTGCGAATCCCTAAGCTCTGGCAGAGCTCGGGTAATTCATTAACGCGCCCTGCGCCCACGACCATTCGTGTGGGGTAATTCCAGTCAACGTGGTCATTAGTCATAGATCTAGGCTCAGATAATCTCGAAGTAACGCTGCAGTTCCCAGTCACTGACATGCTGGCGATGCGCCGAGGCTTCCCACTGTCGACTGGCGGCGTAGTGGTCGACAAAGGCATCACCAAACAGCGTGCGGGCAGTATGTGAATGCTTCAACACTGCACTCGCTTCAGCGAGTGATTGCGGCAAAGCGAGATGGCTGGGGTGCGTTTGCTCGTAGGCATTGCCTTCAATCATGGGTTCGGGCTCAATACCTTCGGCAATGCCCTTAAGCCCTGATGCCAACGCAGCGCTGAGTGCTAAGTAAGGATTGGCATCTGCTGGGCCCACTCGATACTCTACCCGCTGCGAGCTGTCGCTGCCGGGAATGAGTCGCAGTGCGGTGGTGCGATTTTGGCATCCCCAAGTGGCATCGGTGGGTGCCCAAAACCCGGGGACTAACCGGGTGTAAGCGTTGACCGTTGACGCCACCAGAGCCAGCAATTCTGGCATATAGCGTTGTTGTCCACCTATAAAATGGCGCTGGGTAGTGCTCATGGTAAGCGGCTGGCTAGCATCATAGAATGCTGAGCGGTCGTTATCTCGGTGTCGCAGGGATAGATGAATATGTCCTGATTGCCCTGGATAATCGTTTGACCACTTGGCCATAAAGGTAGCCATCAGGCCTTTTCGCTGGGCCCAGACCTTGGTGAACGTTTTGAACAGTGCCGCCTTATCCGCAGCACTTGCCGCGCCATCGACCCCCAGCGCCGCTTCGATAACGCCAGGTCCGGTTTCGGTATGCAGCCCTTCAATGGGAAAGTCCATGGCCTCACCCAAAGCCAGTAGCTCCTGATACAGCTCAGCATGTACAGAGTTTCGGAGTATCGAATAGCCAAAAAATCCTGGTGTGATGGGCTGTAAATCTCGATAGTGCTTTTGTCGAATAGAGTCGGGGGTTTCGTTGAAAAGAAAGAATTCGTATTCGAAGGCCGCATGGACGCTAAACCCCATAGCCTTGGCTTGCTCCAGAGTGCGATGCAGTAAATTCCGAGGGCAGATAGCTGCGGCATCACCCGCAAACTCACAGATGAACAAGAGCATGCCGGGTTCGAAGGGAATGTCTCTACAAGTGCTGGGCACCACCCGTACCGGCGCATCGGGGTAGCCGGTGTGCCAGCCGGTGTATTTGACCCCAACGCCTTCATACAGCTGATCATCAGAATCCCAACCTAGGATAACGTCACAAAAAGCGAGGCCTTGATCAAGCGCGGCAAAAAATTTTTCTTTGCGCAGATATTTGCCACGCATAATGCCGTCGATATCGAATAGACCTATCTTGACGTGGGTCATATTTCGCTCATTGACAATACGTTTGGCGTCGTCAACGGTCCGGATATTTTGGGGTATCAGCACAGGTATGAAACTCCCTCTTCAGTTAGCTTAGCCATGGGGTATAACGTGGTTCGTCATCTGCCATCACTATTTATTGTTGTCTCTCAGTGCAGATCTTCCTCGGCTTTCGCTAGCGCTGCAAATTCTTCTTCCGGGGCCTGAGCCACCAAATGATGCCGACTGTAGAGCACGAAATAAGCAACCATCGCCGCGTAGAACATTGCCGCCCACAGGGCGGCTTCCTGACTGACCACAAAAGTGCTCACAAAAGCGACTAAGGATAATACCAAGGCAATACCGCTGGTAAACACGCCGCCAGGCGTTCGGTACGGTCGATGAAGCGTCGGCTCTTGAAGGCGCAGCAACATATGAGAAGCCATCATTAGCGTGTACGACAGCGTAGCACCAAACACTGCCATGGTAATCATGAGATCCCCTGCGCCGGTCAGTGAAAGCACAAACCCAAAGACACCAGGGACGATCAGCGCAAGCGTCGGTACTTTGCGTGCACTGGTAATCGACAGCCATCGGGGTAGATAACCGGCCCTAGATAAGGCAAAAATCTGTCTTGAATAGGCAAAGATGATAGAGAAGAAGCTAGCGATGAGTCCCGCTAGCCCCACGACGTTAACAACGGTCGCTAGGGTAGAGTTCTCGCCATACACATAATGGAGCGCGCCGACTAATGGTGCCGCATGGTCAGCCATCAACAGGGCACTGGAGCCTCCGGGTGCCAGAAACAAGACAAGCCCCGCCACCAAGACAAGGATGAGCATGGCGGTGATAATGCCGCGAGGCATATCGCGCACAGGGTCTTTGCTCTCCTCAGCAGCCAGCGGTACGCCCTCGACAGCGAGGAATAGCCAAATTGCAAAAGGAATAGCCCCCCAAATACCCCAGTAACCCTCGGGAAGCCAAATGCTGGCCCCAACAGCCTCGGCATTAACGGGAATGGTGGTCAGGTTGTCCCAAGAAAAGTGCGGCAGCATGCCCACGACAAACAGAAGCAGAGCGATCATGGCCATGCCGGTAATCGCCAGCATTATTTTCAGTGCGGCTCCCGTGCCCCGCAGGTGAATGCCAATAAAAATGCTATAGAAAAGGGCATAGACCACGGGCCCATCAATGCCGACGAGTTCGCCGGTGTAACCACCAATGAAGACGGCGATAGCCGCTGGGGCGATAGCGTATTCCAGTAAAATAGCTGTGCCCGTTAGAAAGCCGCCCACTGGCCCCATGGCCCGTCGAGCAAAACCATAACCACCGCCCGCAGTGGGAATCATGGTAGACAGTTCTGCGAGGCTGAACACCATGCATCCGTACATAAGCGCCATGAGCAGCGTGGCGATTAACATGCCACCGAAGCCCCCCTGGGCCAATCCAAAATTCCAACCAGCAAAGTCTCCCGAAATAACATAGGAGACACCTAAGCCAGCGAGCAGCACCCAGCCAGCAGCGCCTTGCTTGAGTTGTCGCTGCGCTAGGTAATCAAGGTCTACACTGTCATAGTTCACAGCACGCTTGTTGGGGCGGATGTCCGAGGGGGTATTGTTACTTTCTTGGCCCATGACAGTCTCTTCTATTGGTAGGTGACCCCAGCTTACTCCGTCTTGGTTTGGCGAGGGTGAATGCTATGGCTGGAATATTAGCGCTTGCTGATCTGCAGCTCAGTGCGAACCTCTTGCGCAGTCATCAGGCCGACCCCCATGTTGGTGACGATAGTCGCTGCTCGCGCAACGAGCTCGGCGTTGGTGGCAAGATGACCCTTATCGAGCCACAGGTTGTCTTCCAGCCCAACACGGACATTACCACCAGAGAGCACGGCCGCAGCCACGTAGGGCATTTGATGACGGCCAATCGAGAAGGCCGAGTATACGCAGCCATCGGGCAGATTATTGACCATCGCCATGAATGTATTGAGGTCGTCAGGGGCACCCCAAGGAATGCCCATACACAGCTGCACCATAACTGGGTCTGGAATAATTTTTTCGGCGATTAACTGTTTTGCGAGCCAAAGATGTCCGGTATCGAAGGCCTCAATCTCAATGCGGATGTCTAGAGCCGCTATGCGGGTGGCCATATCGCGCAACATACCCGGTGTATTGGTCATCACGTAGTCTGCTTCAGCAAAGTTCATGGTGCCGCAGTCGAGGGTCGCAATGTCGGGCAGACAGGCTTCAAGATGGGCGACTCGCTCGGCGGCACCGACCATATCGGTGCCTTGTTCGTTCAAAGGTAATGGTGCATCGGTTGGACCGAAGACCATGTCACCACCCATACCCGCGGTAAGATTGATGACAACATCGACTTCTGAAGCCCGAATGCGCTCAACTACCTCTCGGTATAGATCGATCTGTCGAGACGGTACGCCAGTGTCGGGATCTCGAACATGGCAGTGCACGACTGCTGCGCCAGCCTCAGCCGCAGCAATAGCCGCTTCAGCAATGTGTTGTGGGCTTCGAGGTACTTTGTCGCTGCGATCCTGCGTACTGCCTGAGCCGGTCAGGGCTGCGGTGATGAACACTTTTTTACGCATAGTCAGTGGCATGTCATACCTCGCTGTTGTTGTTGCTTAGTGGCCGCTAAGGACAGGCGACTAGCGCAGCCTCATAGCCCACTCAATAGCCCACTCATTCATGAACAGCACTGCCTACCGCTTTGCCAGAGTCATGACGGTTTAGCGTTGCATGAAAGCACAAATGGGCGTGCCTTCTCAATTGAAAAGTACCCGGTTCACCCGTCGATCCAGTCCACCTGTGACGTGGACGATATCGATTTATCTTCGCCCCACTGTCGTCTTGGCGATAGTGCTGCGCAGTGATAGGCTTTCGCGCTTACCGGTGCGCGGGTGTGCCACGGAAACGATGGGTGGAGTGTTTCTTCTAAACACGGCTGTTACTGAGGTCATCATATGGAAAATCTTGATAAGTTTTATGTTAATGGCAACTGGGTTACCCCGCTGAGCGCTGAAACAATGCCGGTCATCAATCCCGCGACTGAGCAGCAAATTGCTGAAGTGCCTCTGGGTAATGGTGCCGATGTTGATCGCGCGGTGGCCGCCGCAAATGCAGCGTTTGAAGATTTTTCTCAAACCAGTAAAGCTGAGCGATTGAGTTATCTCAAAAAAGTAAAAGTTATCACCGAGCGTCGTATCAACGAGTTGGCGAAAGCCATGAGTATGGAGATGGGGGCGCCCATCACCTTCGCACTTGATGTGCAGGCGGACACCGCGATTGGCCATTTACAAAGCTTTATTGATGCATTGCAGCAATTTGATGAATGTGAAGAGTTAGGCAACGGCGACTGGCTTTTACGTGAGCCCATAGGGGTGTGTGGACTGATCACGCCTTGGAATTGGCCCGTGAACCAGTTGGTGTTGAAAGTGCTTCCGGTATTGGCGACCGGCTGTACCTGTGTGTTAAAGCCTAGCGAGCATACGCCCCTGTCTGCGGTACTTTATGCGGAGATCTTACATGAGGCGGGTTATCCGCCGGGGGTATTCAACCTAGTTCAGGGGACTGGCCCGGTGGTTGGCAGTGCCCTCTCGATGCATCCGGACATACAAATGATGTCTTTCACTGGCTCTACTCGGGCCGGTGCGGCGGTCACTCGTGATTCGGCAGAGACAGTCAAGCGGGTGACGTTGGAGCTGGGTGGCAAATCTCCTAATCTCGTTTTCGCCGACTGCCACCTTGCTCAATGCATCAGTGCTTCGGTAGCGGAGTGCTTTGTTAACACGGGGCAGTCCTGTGACGCACCGACACGATTGCTCGTCGAACGTGGCTGTTATGAGGAAGTGCTGTCGTTAGTCAGCGCCGCCGTCAAGCAAACAACCGTGGGCGACCCGGCGATGGAGGGCGACCACCTTGGTCCACTGTTTGATGAAATTCAATTCAAGCGCGTTCAAGCGCTTATTCAGGCGGGCATTGACGAGGGAGCGAAGCTGTTGGTGGGCGGTTTGGGCAGGCCTGAAGGGTGTGAAAGCGGCTGGTTTGTCATGCCCACGGTGTTCACCGATGTGACTAACGATATGCGTATTGCCCGGGAAGAAATTTTTGGCCCTGTATTAGTCATCATCCCCTTTGACACTGAAGAGGAGGCTATTGCCATAGCTAACGATACGCCCTACGGTTTGGCGGCTTATGTGCAAACGAATGATGTTGATCGGGCTCGCCGCGTTGCCCGTCGTTTGCGTGCCGGTGCGGTGCACCTAAACGGTGGGGCGGTCGAATACGGATCACCTTTTGGCGGCTACAAGCAATCGGGCAATGGTCGGGAGGGGGGAGCATTGGGGCTGGAAGATTATGTGGAGATAAAGACGCTGCACGGTCTGGCTAGTCTTAATATGACCCCATGAGATAAGGCAGTAGACCCTGTTAATCCACTGATCTACCCGGCGGAACGACCTCATAACCGGCCTCCTCAGGCTCCTCATCCAATATCTGCGCAGGAAATCCAGGAGCCAGTACCTGCGTGTTACAGGCATCCTCCAAACGACGAATAATGTTTGGCGACCATTCGCGCGGACCGTAGCGGGACTGCCCGTCTTCAAAGATGTCAATGAGACGAGGCGATATTTCTAGCGGGACACCGGCTTGCTCTGCCATGGACTGAAACAGACCAATATCTTTGAGGACTAGATCCATGGTGAAATTAATATCCCGACTGCCATTGAGTATTACCTGACTTTCGGTCTCATGTACAAATGAGTTACCCGACGAAATCTTGACGGCCTCATAAACGGTAGCCAGATCCAAGTTCGACATTTTAGCCGTCACTAGCGCTTCACAGAGCGTCACTAGATTGGCGGTAGCAAGATAATTGGTCATGACTTTTATCTTTGATGCACTACCCAGTTCGCCGGTGTGTAAAACCCGCCGCCCAAGCACGGTTAGTAGGGGTAGTAAGCGTTCAAACACCGAGCGATTACAGCCGGCAAGAATCGCGATATTGCCCGTTGCGGCCCGGTGACAGCCGCCAGATACCGGACAATCAGCGGCATCGGCACCCCTTGCTTGAACACGCTCACCCAGTCTACCTACCTCAAGAAAGTCGGTGGTGCTCATTTCAACCCAGACCTTACCCGGCTCGAGGCTCTCCAAAACACCGTTTTTCCCCTCCATCACTTCTTGGCAGGCGGCTGGGCTAGGTAGACAGGTGATGGTCACATCAACGGCTTCTGCCATCGCCGCGGGCGAATCGGCCCAGGCTGCGCCACCATCAAGAAAGGGCTGGGCAAGCTCTCTATTGAGATCTCGAACGGTCAGTTCGAACCCGTTGCGCGCCAGACTAGCCGCCAGATTGGCGCCCACATTACCCAAACCAATAAAACCCACCGTCATCATTAGGCGCTTGCTCCCTGCTGTATATCAGTGCACTGGCACTAGTGCTTTTCCTGAAATCGTACAATACTGGGTTCTTTTTTAAAGGAAAGAAAAAAATGAGAGCTGCTGTTTGCCGCGCTTTTGGTGAGCCCTTACAGATTGAAGAGGTGGCTATTGCTGAGCCCGGTCCGGGTGAGGTACACATACGCCTTGCAGCAGTGGCTATTTGTCACAGTGATATTGTGTTGCTTGATGGCGGTTGGGGTGGCGATTTACCCGCAGTTTATGGTCACGAGGCTGCGGGTGTTGTGCGAGGGGTTGGTGCAGGTGTGTCGACTATAGCGGTGGGTGATCATGTTGTCGTCACGCTCATTCGCTCTTGTGGGCAATGCCATCACTGCTCACATAAACGTGAAACCCAGTGCGATGTTAGCTTTTCCTTAGACGATTCAAGCCCACTAACAGACGGTGCTGGGGAGTCGCTCCAGCAAGGACTACGCACAGGTGCTTTCGCGGAAGAGGTCGTGGTGGAACAGAGCCAAGTATCTGTTATCCCTGAGGATATCCCGCTCGATGCCGCAGCCCTGCTGGCCTGTGGTGTGCTCACAGGGTTTGGTGCAGTATCCAATACCGCCGCGATCGAGCCGAGCAGCTCAGTCGCAGTGATCGGCTGTGGTGGCGTCGGTATTAACAGCATTCAGGGCGCAGTGCACCGCGCTGCAGAGACAGTTATTGCCATGGATGTATTGAACAGTAAGTTGCAGATAGCCAAAACCTTTGGGGCCAGTCATACCGTCAATAGTCAGGCGTTAGACTGCGTCCAGCAGGTAATGGAGATAACTGATGGCCGTGGTGTCGACTACGCCTTTGTCACCGTCGGCGCAAAAAGCGCGATCGATTTGTCTTTATCAGTGCTGGCGAGAGGGGGTACGTCGGTCATTGTCGGCATGCCTCCCTCAGGTATTTTTGGGGAATTTGACCCCGGCACGCTGGCAGCGTTAGGTCAGAGGATTGTAGGCTCAAAAATGGGCTCGGCGACCGTCAAGGTCGATATTCCCAAGCTCGCGCAGCTGTATCAAAACGGATTCTTAAAGCTGGATGAGTTAATCAGTGGTCGTTACGCCTTGGAGGAGATTAACGAGGCTGTTTCCTCTATGCGTGCGGGAGCAGCCTTGCGAAATGTTGTGGTATTCACATGATCATTAATCATTTTGAGACCTTTGTTGTTGCCAATCCGCCACCGCATTTTGGTGGGCGCTACTTTATCTTTGTAAAATTGGTCACTGATACCGGCATTGTTGGGTATGGTGAGGTCTATTGTGCCACCTTCAGTGCCCATGTTGTGGAGGCGATGCTTAAAGATACCGCTGAACGCTTTGTTGTTGGCCATGATCCCTTTCGCATTGAGCAGCTATGGCGTTCGGTTTATGGAGCCGGATATACGCTTCGCCCAGATGTGTCATTGATGGGGGTGCTCTCTGCGCTTGAGGTGGCCTGCTGGGATATTGTGGGTAAGGCTTGCGATAAGCCCGTGTATGAACTGCTGGGTGGTCGGGTACATGAGCGCTTGCGGAGCTATACATATATTTATCCTGCCTGTGGCGACGTTTATCCGGACGTCGACGACGACGAGCACGTCTACAGCAATCCTGAACGTGCAGCGCAGCGTGCACTTGAGTATGTGCAGCAGGGCTTTACAGCGCTTAAATTCGACCCTGCGGGACCGTATACGGTGTTCGACGGTGGCATGCCGACCGGTCAAGAGCTTGATCGGTCAGAGGCGTTTGTCCGCACCCTTCGCGAGGCGGTCGGTGGCTCGGTTGATCTTTTATTTGGTACCCATGGCCAATTCACTGCGGCCGGCGCCATCCGCCTGGCAAAGCGCTTGGAAGCCTATGATCCTCTGTGGTTTGAAGAACCCACGCCTCCGGAAAACACCGCAGAGATGGCGCGTGTGGCGCGCTCAACCAGCATTCCTGTGGCCACGGGCGAGCGCTTATGCACGAAGTATGAATTTGCGAGAGTTCTTCAAGACGGCGCAGCTGCCATACTGCAGCTCAATCTGGGTCGGGTGGGCGGGCTACTCGAAGCGAAAAAAATTGCCGCACTAGCGGAAGTCCACTACGCGCAAATTGCGCCACATTTGTATTGTGGCCCCATTGTTGGCGCAGCCAATATTCAGCTGGCTTGTTGTTCCCCCAACTTTTTAATCCTTGAGGGCATTGAAACCTGGGGTGGATTTCACGGCCAGCTACTTGAGCAGGGCATACAGTGGCAAGACGGTTATGTCATACCCCCTAGCGCTCCGGGTTTGGGGGTCGTTCTCGATGAGGCGGTCGCTCGAGCCCACCCCTACGACGGCGATGCCCTGCATCTCCAGATGGGGCTTGCACCGGTTCGCTAAATGTATGCCGTTGCGTAAACCAGTCTGACGGCGGCGATGTTAATGTGACTGTCGGGCAAGAACTCGCATCCTACTGTCGACCTCATTATGTTCAATATAGTAGCCCCGCAAATCCCGTTCGCTACCCGAGGCACTAAAGGCTTCGCGTCCATGTAATATGCGCCGATTATCGAACATCACCATTTCGCCAGGTCGCATGCGGTGTTCTATACGGTAGCGGGGATCGCGAATGCGTAGCATTAACTGGCGGTAAGCTGCATAAAAATCATAAAGTGTCCGGCCGTCCATATCCGGTACATCGGCAATATGAGCGTTAAAAGCGAGCCCAGTGAGACGCTGTTGCTGATCGGTCTCGATGATGGGTCGACGATAGCGTATATCCTCTACCTCATCGTGAAATCGCCAGGGTATGGCTACTTCACTGAGCAAGGAAAACGCTTCTGGGGCTTGCTCGCGCAGGGTCTCGCAAATGTTGAAACCATCGGCAAAGTGCGATGCACCACCTTGGGCGTCGTTGCGGTAACAGTGCAATAACTGGTAGCCCGGTATGTGTTCCTGGTTGGGTAAATCCGTGTGCAGTGGCAGGGCTAGCGAGGTGTAAGCCAAGTTATTGGGCGTGGGCTTACTGATGACCTCAAACATCGTGCCGAAATTGGTTTGGCGCTTAAAACCGATAAGATCACCGAATCGTTCACCCGCTGTTTTCTCGTCGTCAAGTCCGCTAAATACGATCAATCCCACTCGTTTGGCTTCTTGCAGCGCTTCGAGCATGGTGAGCGGGTTCAGCTGGCAGTGCTGAACGTCAAAGCGAGGAAGTTCGACGAAGCTATTCGCATCCCAGTAGTGCTGTTGCTGGTGAGCTGGATCATGTTGCGATCTACCTGGCCGGTGGGCTTCCAACCAAGCCAAGGGATAGTGGGATACCGATGGCTGATCCGGCCACTGCAGCTCGAGGGCGCTGTCGCTTAGCCGCCAGAAAAGCGGTTGGATATCTAGTTCGACGCTCGTCAAATCGAAAAGCCGTTCTTGGGTGGTGGGGTGTAAATCTGCGGGGTCATTGTCGCGTAACCAGATGTAGGGATACTCCGCTGCTAGCTCGCCCGGCCAAGATAAATAAAAAGCGCTGCTGTCGGTTTCAATGTGCGTCAGGGTAATAGCCACGGTCTCTCCATAGAGCGCTTCTCGCCTTCGGTGCATGCGCCGTCAGTTCGCGTCAAATGACGGATAGGTACCACAGCTTTGGCCCTGTCAGATACCGGACATTTCTAGTCAGACGGCGACTTAGGTTATAGCACCTTGCTAGCTAACAGCGCCGTTTGAGGCTCGTCGCTTGGGCCAGATAGGTGCGTTACGGTGCTTTATTATCAGTAAGGTGACCGCGGTATAAAGTGCAATGACGGCCAGGCCAAACCATTCAATACGCAGTGGTGTGAGTTGGTATAGCAGGATTAAGCCAAAAAGAATGCTCCAGTTGAACAACACATAGGTGCTACCACCGAGGCGCTGCACCGTTATGCCAATATTGCGGGTGTAGAGCCGCATCAATGAGTCCAAAGAATTGACAACGAATAACGTGCCGACAGCAACCATAGCCCAGCGCCAGCCAGCGGTGACTTCCATGTCGGTAGCAAAGTAGTGGTACAGCACAGAAAACCAGAGAGCAATGGGTATGGACGGTACAATCAGTAGTGCCAACAACAGACGACTAATTTTTATGCCACCGACAAAACGCGATACGAACTGCCCAATCATGATGCTCCATGCGAACCACCAGTACAGGTAAAATTCATGGTAGTCGGTGATGGGGGCCAAAAAGCGTGGTAGGTGTCGGAAGTAGTCTCCCAGCGTAGCCATTGACTGATAAAGACCGGTGATACCCATTCCCGATGACCACCCGACGCCTAGGATCAGCGCAAAAAATAACAGCGTAGACGAGACGCTGAGTATCCTGACAAAGCGGATATGCGTACTAGATATTACCGCGAGTAACACCACCAGTGCGACCAGTAATAGGCGCTGCAATGGGGTAATGCCCGCTATGTAGTCGGGCAGGTAACTGAGGAAGAGAAACCCTGTGAACGCGCAGGTGCCAATAATGACTAGGTCATTGACCCACTTTATCAACGGTATTTCAAAGAGCTTTAGTTTTGGCTCAATGATGCAAAAATAAACCGTGGTGGTGAAATATAAGCCCCACACTAAAAATCCCCAGAACCCAAATTCGATAGCCAGTGGATTGCTAAAAGCATAATCAGCTTCGCTAGCATAGACCTGGAAGTCAACTAACGGAAACATCACCAAACCAACGTCTAAACCTGAAGTAAAGAGAATGGCCATCAACGTAAAAAAAGAGACGGGTATCTCACCGACGCAGACAACATCCCGCCAGTAAACCGCAATAAATAATGCGGTTAGCAGGATACAGGCAATGGCCACAGTCAATATTTCAGTCATCAGTAACACTCGTTATCTATGATCTCGCTTCGCAAGTGTCTCCCACAAGTGCCGTGTTGATCTACCCTTACGTCTAAGCAGCGAGATAGTCGTGGATCTCAGGGCGGCCAAGGCCACCCAACAATCAGGGACAGATGTCAGTATCCACCTAAGCGAGGCCGGCGTCACTCCGCAGCATTGTTGGTTGCCATAGAGCATCAGATCACCCTAGAATCCTGCTGCGCGCCACGTTGTTATCAGCACAGCGAATAGCGTGGCGTTGCATAGCTGCAGTGGAGAGCAGGCATGGGCGATAACGATCCAGACTACGGTCAAGATGATGAGACCTTAGATGAATTAATCATTCCTGACTTTGAGTGTTATGGGGTAGAGCATGCGTTAACACAGGTGGTCCTCTGTGAGGGAGGGCTCACCTTGGTGTTTGATGATCACAGCTCCCACCGTGTACCCCATCTCTGGCTGCGTGAGTTCAGTCCCGACGCCGGTACCTTCCATACCCAGACACGCGAGCAACGTATTGCCCTTACGGATTTGCCCGAAGATCTTACAGTGAGCGATGCGCGGGTCGCTCCCGATGGTTTTCTTGAAATCCAATGGCACCCCGAGGGATTGAACAGTCGCTACCATCCGGGTTGGCTCTATACCTCGCTGTGCAGATCAAATGATCCCTTGGAAGCATTGCCGGCGCGGAATCTCTGGCCCCAGCCAGCCCCTTTACCTCATTGGCAGGACGGTGCAGCTGTCTATGCGGGTGACGTAGAGGCGTTACGCGTTTGGCTGGAGACCTTGCACCGCGATGGCGTCAGTTTGCTGGGTGGCCTGCCCGCAGATCCGGCGGTCATACCGGGTATTGCTGAGCTGATAGGACCTATTCGGCCCAGTAATTTTGGCGACGTCTTTGAAGTACAAAGCCTACCGAGCAGCAATTCCAACGCTTACACAGCCATTGCACTAGGTGTCCATAGTGATCTGGCGACCCGGGAGTACGTCCCGGGCCTGCAGTTTCTATTTTGCTTGCAAAATTCAGCGACAGGCGGTGAGAGCCTGCTAGTTGACGGTTTCGCGGTAGCCGAACAGTTACGCAATGAGTGCCCTGAGTTTTTTGAAGTCCTCGCTACTCTGGCGATTCCTTTTGGTACCAAAGATCGACAGTTTGATCATCGCTTTTGCGCGCCGGTCCTTGAGCACGACGGGAGTGGACAACTAAGCACGGTCAGGCATACCTATTGGCTGCGTTCACCCATGCACGCTGATTTTGACACCCTTACGACGTTTTATGCGGCGTATCGACGGTTTCAGACCTTGTGCAACGATCCAGACAATCAAATGCGCTTTCGTTTATCCCCGGGTCAGTTAATGGCCTTTGATAATCGCCGGGTATTGCATGGGCGCGATAGCTTCGATGCTGAATCCGGTGCGCGACTGCTGCGAGGTTGCTACGGGGAGCGCGAAGAGCTCGAGTCGCGTCTTCGGATATTGTACCGAGCGGAGCGCGCTCGTCGGCAGCAATCAGCGTAGGGGTGGGAGATAGCGTTATGACGTCCAGTAAAACAGTGGCTGTCGTCGGTGCCGGCGTTATTGGAGGCGGATGGGTCGCACGCTTTTTAGAAAATGGCTTTGATGTAGCGTTGTATGATCCAGCCGCCGATACGCAGAGCAAGGTAGAGGCCCTGTTGATCAACGCCGAGCATGCCTACAGCAAGCTGACCATGGCGCCCCGAAATCATCGAGGCGCGTTGACGTATGCCAAGACGCTCGCGCTCGCGGTGGCGGGCGCAGAGCTGGTCATGGAGGCAGTCCCTGAAAACCTGACTTTAAAGCAGCAGGTCTATCGCGATATTGAACAGCATGCTGACGAAGGGGCCATCATTGCATCGTCAACCTCAGGCATCCTGCCGACCCAACTGCAGGCGGCCATGCGCCATCCAGAGCGTCTCATAGTCACCCACCCGTTTAACCCTGTTTACCTGCTGCCCTTAGTTGAAGTCGTCGGCGGCGAGTTAACGGCTGCAGAGACTATCGACAGCGCGATGGGGCTTTTTCGCGCTATGGGTATGCACCCGCTACACATTAAAAAAGAGATAGAGGCGTTTGTCGCAGATCGCTTTCTGGAGGCCGTATGGCGTGAGGCGCTGTGGCTAGTCAACGATGGTATTGCCACAACCGCTGAGATTGACGATGCGATTCGCTACGGCTTTGGCTTGCGTTGGGCGCAAATGGGGTTATTCGAAACCTATCGCCTGGCGGGGGGCGAGGCGGGGATGCGACATTTTATTGCCCAGTTCGGACCGTGTTTGGCCTGGCCTTGGACCAAGCTTATGGATGTTCCTGAACTCACCGAAGAACTCATTGATACTATTGCCGCCCAGTCTGATGCCCAGTCTGGACAGTACAGCTTCAGAGAACTCGAACGTATAAGAGATGATAATTTGGTCGCTATTTTACAGGCCTTGAAAGTCAATGATTGGGGGGCGGGGCAGACGTTGGGGCGCTATGAGCAGACCCTTTTTGATGCTGGCGCCCACCGTAATGACGGCGCTGAGCCGACAGATGAACCGCTGCTCACGGTGGAACGCACCGTGCCTCCCGATTGGACAGACTACAACAACCACATGAATGAAAGCCGGTATTTACAGTGTTTCGCTGATGCATCCGATGCGCTATTGCGTCGGGTTGGAGTAGATGCGAACTACCTTGCCAACAGCGGTTCGTACTTTACGGTCGAAACCCACATTCGGCACCTTGATGAGGTCGCCGCTTTGCAGCCGATTAAGGCCACTACGCAAGTACTGAGTGCTGCAGGTAAAAAGCTGCATGTTTTTCATCGACTGTTTCATGGCGATGGACGCTTATTAGCGACCGCGGAGCAGCTGTTGCTGCATGTAAATCTGACGACTCGGAGCGCGTCTGAGCCGACACCAGGGGTACTCACAGCACTGCGCGCGATCGCCGATAGGCATGCGTCACTGGTCGTTCCAGAGGGTTGTGGCCGAGCCATTGGTGATCCACGCTAACTATCCCAAACGCATTCGGCAGTACTATCGCCGGTGATTCACTAACCGTACGCGCTGCCAATAAGCAGTGCACGAGCACTTTCCCTATGATTGCTGCCAGTCAACTTGTCGCCCATCGGGGTTATCAAGCCAAATACCCGGAAAATACGCGCCTGTCGCTGACGAAAGCCATCGATGCTGGAGCTATGTTTGTCGAGCTCGATGTTCAGTTTAGCAGCGATCATTTGCCGATCATCTACCATGATGCAGACTTGCTACGAGTGAGCGGTCGATCGGGCACTGTGCTGACTCAAACGAGAGCCGAGTTAATGTCCTATCCGGCCTATGAGCCCAATCGCCTAGGAGATGCCTTCATCTCTGAAACGATCGCGCCCCTCGAAGCGCTGGTCGCCATTCTACAGGCGAACCCCGAAGTGACAGCCTTTGTTGAGCTAAAAGAGGAATCTATTGACCATTGTGGACGGCAACTAATGGTCTCCTCAGTTCAGCACCTACTGAGCCCCGTCGCTGAGCAGACAGTCATGATAAGTTTTGATTATCCGCTGGTTATTGCTGCTCGTGAGACGGGCTGGCCACGGGTAGGCGTGGTCTTACGGCACTGGGCTGATGTGCATGGGCCTGAAGTAGCCATGGCACGCCCGGATTATATTTATACTGATTATCTGACTATTCCCCAGGACTGCGATTTGATGACGGTACCAGCACTGAAACAGTCGGTATTGGTGGCCTATGAGGTGGGTACGGTAGCCTTGGGCAATGCGCTATTGGCGCGCAAGGTCAATATGCTAGAGACCTTTGAGATAGAGACCCTACTCAAGGGTTAAGCCCGTGCTGACTCGCTCAGCCAATCCATGTTTCGCGTATAGGACGAGTGGAGTGAAGTGAAGCACATGATGATCCACGAACAGGCGAGGGAAACCCCGGTCATTCACCATACCGACGTGCTAGTGGTGGGTTCTGGGCCCGGTGGCCTTGCCGCCGCGCTGGGTGCGGCGAGGGCTGGCGTCAACGTGACCTTATTGGAACGATTTGGTTGTTTTGGCGGAAACATTACCGCTGTCGGCGTTGAGGGATTTGCTTGGTATCGTCATGAACAAACGATCGATAGCGAAGGCATTGGCATTGAATTCGAGCAGCGAGCTAGAGCGTTGGGTGCTGCGGTTGAAGAACCTCAATCCGATAGCCACGCCATTGACGGCGAGGCCTTCAAATGGGTGGCCGATACCTTGGTGGAGGAGGCGGGTATTACACCTATGCTGCACCGTCAATTTGTGGCGCCTATCATGGAAGGCAATACCATCGTCGGCGTCATTGTCGAAAGCAAAGCGGGGCGGGAGGCTATTTTAGCGAAGCGAGTAGTGGATGCGACTGGCGACGCCGATGTGGCGTTTCGCGCTTATGCCCCCACTAACAAGCAGGCGCGGCAAGACATGATTGGTGCGTCAGTCATGTTTTCAATGTCAGGGGTGGATAAAGCCCGCTTTATTGATCATGTGAAAGCCGACCCACACACTTACAGTGACTGGGCTTATGGACAGTGGACTATAGAGACTGCCGGTAAAGAAGATCAGATGTTCTCGCCGTTTTTACGGAAGCCTTTTGAGCAAGCGCGCAAGGCAGGCCTGATACCTGAGCACTTAGATACTATTGCGGGTACTTGGGGGGCCATTTACGACAGTGGCGATTTAACCTACCTAAATCTTGTTCATCTGCTGGGTTATGACGGCACCGACCCTGCGGATTTGACCCGCGGTGAAATCGAGGGGCGCAAGCAAGCAATGTTTGCCATTGAGGCCCTGAAGCGCTACACGCCAGGCTGTGAAGGCGCTAAGTTACGAAACTTTGGGATGACGTTAGGTATCCGCGACACGCGCAAAATCGATGCGATCTACAACATGACTGAGGTTGATGTTCGAGAGCAGGGTCGCTTTGAGGATAGTATTGGTATTTTCCCGGAGTTTATCGACGGTTACGGAATCCTCATTCTGCCGACAACGGGTCGTTACTTTCAGTTGCCTTATCGGACGCTGCTACCCAAACATATCAAGCATATGATCTGCGCGGGCAGAATTACTGGAGGCGATCGCGTTAGCCATGCGGCCACACGTAATATGATGTGCTGCACGGTGACAGGTCAAGGCGCGGGTGTTGCTGCAGCGCTGGCGGTGAAAAGGGGCGTAGACTTTAGCCAGATGAACCTGGCGGCCTTACAGAGCGAGTTACTCCGGCAAGGGGTCAGAATTCACTAGCCCGCACCCAACAGGACGTCAAACGACACTAGCCAATGGCACAGCCCAAGACATGAAGAGAGGAATAGGCGAGTGAGAAAAATGAACACAGTCGTATTGGCAGCATGTCTACTAGCATCCGCTGCGGCGCTGGCCGACGTTGAGGTGGTGTCGTCGTCGAGCGTGGGATTGGACGCAGATCGACTGGAGCACGTTAATGCCTTCATAAACCGTTACGTGGCCGATAATAAAATAGCGGGAGCGGTAACCCTCATTGCCCGACGCGGGCAGGTGGTTCATGTCGCCACTGCCGGTGCTTTTGGCATTGACGACCCACGACCAATGACAGAGGACGCGCTGTTTCGTATTTTTTCAATGACTAAACCGGTGACCACCGTAGCAGCGCTGATGCTTTATGAGAAAGGCGCCTTCCAGCTCAATGACCCGGTGGCGAAATATCTACCTGACTTCGCCGATATGACGGTGTTGATAGACGGTAAGTCTGTTCCTGCTGCTTCGGCCATGACTATAAGGCAGCTGATGACCCATACCGCTGGCCTCACTTATGGCTGGTACACCGATCATCCGGTTGAACTGGCCTATCAGCAAGCCCAGCTTGAAAACAGCACCACTAGCGATGACTTTATAAGCCGCTTGTCGGCACTGCCTTTGCGCTTTAATCCCAATACGCGCTACCACTACAGTGTGGCCTCTGACGTATTGGGCGTGCTTGTGGAAAAGCTGAGTGGTTTAACATTAGAGCAGTTTTTCGCGGAGCACATTTTTCTGCCTTTGGGCATGCACAACACCTTTTTTAATGTGCCATTAGAAAAACAAGACCGGTTGGTTCAAAGTCACATGTGGGATGCTAAAACCGGAGCTATAGCCGCACTTTCAGAGGATTTACGGCGGCCGACAGCGAATATTACTTTTTTTTCGGGCGGGGGTGGATTGATCTCAACCATCGAAGATTACTGGGTATTTCTAGAAATGTTGCGCAACGGTGGAAGCCATAAGGGCGTGCGCTTACTCGGTAATAAGACGGTCGCCTATATGACAATGGACCAACTCACCGCCGGAATTCGTGATCATGGCGCAGAGCAATACCCTTCGTCGCATTTATATCCAGGACAGTCTTTCGGATTGGGTGTGGGTGTCATTACCGATCCCGCGCAAAGCGGGGTGATTTCCTCTGCAGGCGAATATTCCTGGGGTGGCATAGCGAACACCAAATTCTGGGTTGATCCGCAAGAAGACCTGATCGGAATACTCATGACTCAGGTAGTAGGAGCGCCCTACAGTGATGAGCTGCGCTTTGCCATGAAAGTAGCGACCTATCAGGCACTCACCGAGCTAGATAATGCGCGGTAACCTATTTCTGCAGACGTTCGGAGTCGTTGCCAGTCCCCGACGGGTTAACGCCAGGCGGCCCTAATGAGCGATGACCCTCAGAGAGTCAGTGCCGCGTCGCTAGCTTTGTGCAACTACTTCCGGGGGTGGCCCAGGTTTAACGGTGCGTACGGGTGTTGACGTACGCTGTTGGGTTTGCCAGTGGGGATCTTCCCAGACGTCGACATCCTCGCGCAGCGGTGTCTTGCCTAGGATAAGGTCGGCGGCACGCTCTGCCACCATAATAGTGGGGGCATTGAGATTACCGTTAGGAATAGTCGGGAAAATGGATGAATCAACCACTCGAAGCCCGGTCACGCCGCGGACTCGACAGTGTGGATCAACGACGGCCATGGCGTCGTCGGCGGCACCCATGCGGCAGGAGCATGAGGGGTGATACGCGGTTTCAGCATGTTGGCGAACCCAGGCGTCTATCGCTGCATCATTGGACAGGTCGATTGCCGGCTGTATTTCCGCGTCGCGAAAGCTGTCCAGTGCCGGTTGTTGGAGGATTTCCCGAGTCAGTCGTAGGCAAGCACGCCAATCTTGTCGATCTTGCTCGGTAGACAGATAGTTAAAGAGAATCTCCGGTTCATCGTGAACTGCAGGGCCAGAAATGCGCACATAACCCCGACTTTCGGGCTTGTTGGGCCCGACATGAACTTGGAAGCCATGACCTGTAAAAGCAGCTCGGCCGTCGTAGCGAATGGCCGCAGGCATAAAGTGGTATTGAATATCAGGCCACGCTAGCCCAGCTCGGGAGCGGATGAAGCCGCAGGATTCAAAATGGTTGGTCGCACCCAACCCGGATCGGCGTAATATCCAGCGCGCACCGATACGCAGTTTCGACCACCAGTCTAAATGCCCATTGAGGCTAATAGGCTGACTGCAGCGGTACTGAAAGTAAATCTCAAGATGGTCTTGTAGGTTTTCACCGACGCCCGGGAGGTCGCAGTTAACAGTGACCTTGGCCCGCTCAAGCACTGCCTTCGGCCCAATTCCAGAGCGCTGTAATAGCACCGGCGAACCAACGGACCCGGCGCTGAGTATGACCTCTTTTCTGGCCCGCACCGCGTGGGATTTGCCACGACGTCGATACTCCACGCCTGTTATCTGACCCTCAGACAGCGTTAGTCGTTCGACCTCAGCTCTGGTCATAACAGTAAGATTGGATCGGTGACGCGCGGGGGCCAAATAGGCCAAATCTGTAGAACAGCGCTCGCCCTTGCGCACCGTCATATGCATTGGCCCAAAGCCCTCTTGGCGGAACCCATTGTAATCGGCGGTGGCGCCATAGCCGGCGTCGCAGCCCGCATCAATAAATGCTTGGTAGAGCGGGTTGCGCATGCCATTGCCGTTGCATGTGTCTATTGGACCTTGAGCGCCGCGATAGGTGTCAGCGCCGCCCATCCAACGCTCTGCCCGCTTGAAATAGGGTAGGCAATCGGCATAGCTCCAACCCGTCGCTCCCCGCTCAACCCATTGGTCAAAGTCACGTGCGTGGCCTCGCACATAGACCATGCCATTGATGGCCGAAGAACCACCGAGCACCTTGCCTCGGGCGCAATCCATGCGGCGATGGTCTAAGTGTGGTTCCGCTTGTCCCCAAAAACCCCAATTGAAGCGTTTCAATCCCATGGGGATTGACAGTGCGGTAGGCATTTTGATGAGGATACTGCGATCATCTGAGCCCGCCTCTATGAGTAATACTGTTTGACCAGAATCCTCGCTTAAGCGATGGGCGAGCACGCAGCCTGCTGAGCCCGCGCCGACGATAATGTAGTCAAATTCAACGACCATCGCTAGCCTATTTCCTGTCTGTGCTTGACGTTAGCCGGTACAGTGCCGAGCCGCGCTGTGCATTCATGACTAGTGACCTTTCAAGTGTGCAGACGGCAAACCAGTGTGGGTGACGTCTGAGTATAGAGGCGCGTATCAGCAATATTCAACGGCTGATCGACGACAGAACTTGATGCTACTAGGTTTGTTTGAGCCCGTCTGAGGGCTTTAGTATAGTGTAGACGTTGTCGAATGTGACACTGATGAGTCCTTAATTTTATGGAAGAAGAAGATGTACTGCGATTAGCTCTCAGTGGCTCGGCGTGTGTGGGCAAGACTACCCTAGCCGCATGTCTTGCTGAGCGTTTAGCATTAACGATCATTCCTGAGAAATTTGATGAAGGTATTAGTCGTAGGAAAGATAAAACGGTGAAGGACAAAGCTCAAGAACTGATAGTATTGTTCAATGAAAAATCAGCGTTAGAAAGTGCGGCTAGTCGTTTCGTGAGTGACCGATCTAGCCTCGACTTGCTCCACACTTGGATGGAACATAAGCTGCATAAATCAGTTGATGAGAAATTGACGACGCACTTTGTGAACGCCTGTTTAAATCGTCTTAAACGATATGACTACCACATATTTTTACCTTGGGGCGTACTTCCTCTAGTGCAAGTGGACGAGGATCGTAAAGGTAAAGGTGTTGTCCGAAATATGAATAAATTCAGTCAACTCAAGCACCAAGCTTATCTATTAGGTTTGGCACATCTTGCGATAAATAAGCGCCGAATTATTGAGGTTCCAAGAGCGCTTACTGAACTTGACGATCGAACTGATTACGTAGTGGAGCAGATAACCGTGAGGCAAAAGCACTTCAAAAATCTATCGCAAGGCGCTGCTAATGTCGCTCAATCCAGTGAAGGTTCCTCTTAATGAAACGCTACTCTGACTCTATTACGTCCCGCAGCCTTCGCAGCATATAACGCCTCATCAGCGCTTTTTAGGGTATCCATGGCGGCTTGACCGTTAGCGCTGAGTGCGAGTCCGAGGCTTGCAGTAACGGGGATGGCGTCGCTCGCGGTGCCCTCTTCAATACACTGACGCAGTGCGTCGCTGACCGCTTTCGCGTCGGCACTGGAAATGCTTTCCAGTATGACTACGAATTCCTCACCGCCCCATCGGGCAATAAAGTCGTGAGGACGCAGTCGGTTGTTCAAAAGGTCGGCTACCCGCGTTAACACCTTGTCTCCTTCATCATGCCCGTGGTTGTCGTTGACTTGTTTAAAATGATCTATGTCGAGCATGATGATGGCATATTTACGCGGGCCAGCATTGAGCTGCTGAAAGCGCGTATCACAAGCGCGTCGATTAGCGAGTCCGGTTAATGGATCGGTACTACTTTCTAAGGTCAATTGCTGTTCTCGTCGTGCCGACTGCTCTAATGCGTATCGTTCATTGACCCAGCGCCGAAGCAACCAGGCGAACAGTGCATAAACACACAGGATCAGTGGGCCAATTCGCCAGTCGTTTAAATACAGTGGCGCGAGTACTTCTCTACTCGTCCCTAAAAAACTAATGGTGCCCATGAGCAGGCCTGCGAGTATGCCAATGATGACTGCATTTGCTGAAAACATCAGCGTTGTAATGACAATCAATATTGGCGTGTATAGCAGCACGATAAGAATGCCAATCACTGCTTCGTTGGGTGGCGCGATGAGCCAGGAGTAGGCCCACCGGACAATCAGTACCGCTAGAATCAGCAATGCAATAGTCCGTCGAGCATTCAAAGGTAGATAGCGCCAGCTGAGGAGAACTGCACTGAGAAATACCAGCCACCCAGTAGCGAACTGAAAAGAAATTTTCGTTCCAAGACCAATGAGGCCAGATATAACGACTAAAAAAGCTAAGAAGCAGGCAGTGGCGATAATAGTTAGCAGCATACGAGACGCCGAATCTTGATCGACAGTGCGCGCATCGGAGCGGAGTCCCGACGCCGAAGTGGCGTGCTTATTGTCCGGTGTCTTCATGTCCAGTGGCATTTTCAGTCCGTGCCTGCCTCGTCGTGTTGTTGTATTTTTAGCAACGGTGCGTGGAGATGACCTGCATGGGAGCCGCGAGATAAAATCTTTGACGGCACGGTTAATCGCTAAATGCGGCGCCGACTATGGGCATCTCTGCAAAACGCACGAGTCGCGAGGTAAGCACCCCGGCCTGCCTGTTGATCACCGCATTTTGGTAGTCGGCGTCGGTCACCATAGCTAAAAAGGCGTGGGCGTTGGGGTAGCGCGCTATAAACACCGAGTCCCATTGTTCGTCCTTGGGTCCAATAACAGTGGTCTCAAATTGGCCCCGCCAAACAATGGCGCCCCCCACGCGCTGAAAAATAGGCGCGCTGCTCCGACCATACTCACGATAGGCATCCGCGCCGGTCAAGATCTCTTTTTGACCAGGGTGATCTTCAGGGTACTCAGCTTGTTCCCTAAAGCGCAGCATATTCAGCATAAGGATAGGACTGTTTCGATCGAGTGATTTAAAGTGCGCAAAATGTTCTGGGCTGGGATCGACAAAGGTTTCCATGAATCGGTTCCTCGCAGGATGAGCGGCGCCTGGCAAGTCGTTGACTGTCAACCCGACAGACGCATCAATAAATCGTGATCATAACGCTTGTGTCATAAAGCCTCTAGTCGCTGCAACGCCGAGCGTTGCCGGTCAAATTCTCTTGAACGTTTTTTTGAGGCAAATGCCGACGCTCTCATGGTTTCACATAGGCGCGCGGGAGTGTTGGGGTGGTCGTACCGTAGCGATCTCTCAATTTCGTTTGCCGGCTGACCATAGGGTCTAAACGCCCACCCATGACGACTTGCTCGGCGAGAGTGGTGACCTCAACCGGATCGCCACTCCAAATCACTAAGTCACCCAGGCTGCCTTTTTTGATGCCTCTGGGGCGACCAGAAAAAACCTGAGCGGGGGTGGTGGTCAATGCGGCAATAGCCGCTTCAAGGGGTAAACCATTGGCCACCGCGCTGCCTGCTAGCTGCCGAACTTTACGTGCATTGTGTGTTTCGCCACTGCTAAACATAATGCTCACCCCCGCTTGATGGAGCAGTGCGGCATTATCGAGGCGCGCACCGAGGGAGTCAAAGTCGCTGGGCAAATTATCAAGCGCATTGAGCATAACGGGGGTATCCGTCTGCGCGAGCGCATCAGCCACCAACCACGCCTCACGTCCCCCGTGGATTACCACATCAATAGCGTGCTGCGCAGCGAAGGCCAAGACCTGCATGATATCGGACGCGCGATTTGCGCTAAAAACGAAGATGCCATTTCGACTAACATCCTGCAGGGTCTTTTGACCAATAGGCGTGAGCAAATCAAGCTCCGCATTGCGCTGACGCTCAGAAAAAGCCTGCTGTAACAGCATCCAATGCACCGCGCGGGAACCGCCTACTGTTCTGGCAGCATGACCACTCACCTCAACGAACACGACGGTTTTCCCTTCGAAACTGTCATAGCCACCATCAAAACGAACCAGGCCCCCTTGACCTGTGATGCTGCGGTCGCCTCGAGTAGCACTCAGCAAGCTGTAGGAAAAACCCTCGATCCGGGTGATAGGAATAACGCTGGAGTGGGGGTTAAAAGCCGTTCGCACATCAAACTCTGGGTGCATAATGTCGGTAAATAGCGCGTTGTATTCACTGTCGACGGCCTCTCGAACAGCCTCCACTTCACTGATGCCCGACACCGTGGCGCCGGCAAATAAGGCACCCGTCACATGGCGTCCAGCGGCGTCGAGGATGGGCGTTTGCCCATTGACCGTGATGCTGTCATCAATGGTCACGATGGTGCCATTGCGAATCAGTATGTCGGCGCTTTTTATGACTGCTTCGTCAAAACCCGTGTGGACTGTCGCATTGGTGATGAGCAGATTTTGCCCGGCCGCGGTTAGCGAAAAAATTGATAGGATAATAGCTATGCCTAAACGTTTCATTGTCTAATCTCCAGCAATTGACCCAGCTCAAAATCGGTCACCGGTTGTCGCTCAGTATTGTGGCGGTCGTACGTTAGTGCGCCGTCAATAAAAACTTGATCGGCTTTCGCATAGATGCTGAAAGGGTTTTGATTCCAGATAACGACGTCCGCCATTTTACCCTGGGCTAAGCTGCCGGTCTGCTCAAGAACCCCGAGTGATCGGGCGGCATTGGCAGTAATCCAGCGAATGGCGCGTTCAGGTGTTATACCCATACCCATCGCATTGCCACGAGCCATTGCCTTGGCGGCTTCTTGATTGAGTCGTTGTATACCCTCATCGGAATCAGAATGAACAATGGAGCAACTTCCTTCCGGACGATCTACCAGGGCAATGTTTTCTTGAATGCCATCATAGGCCTCCATTTTAAAGCCCCACCAATCAGCCCACAGCGCGCCACAGACACCCTTAGCGGCCAGTTCATCCGCTATTTTATAGGCTTCGACACCGTGGTGGAACGTACCGACTTTATAAGAAAATTCTTCAGCCATATCCAAAATAGTCACCATTTCATCCGCGCGATAGCAGTGCATATGCACCAAAATATCACCCTTCAAAACCCCCGCGAGCGTGTCGAGTTCAAGATCACGGGCAGGTGCTTTCTTGTCGTCCTCTTCACTCCTGTTGTAGGCGTCCCAGTCATCGATATATTTTTGGGCTTTTATCCAAGCCGCTCGATAGGCCGCGAGGTTACCCATTCGGGTAGACGGCGCCTTGTTTCGACTGCCGTAAACGCGCTTTGGATTTTCGCCACAGGCCATTTTTAATCCGTGAGGCGCGCCCGGAAATTTCATGGCTTGGTAGGTAGTTGCCGGGACATTTTTTAAGGTGACACTGCGGCCACCAAACAAATTAGCTGAGCCGGGCAGTATTTGTAGGGTAGTGACTCCGCCAGCGAGTGCCCGAGGGAAACCCGGATCCTGCGGCCAGACGCTGTGCTCGGCCCACACATCGGCGGTAATGGGTGCGGTAGCCTCATTGCCATCAGAGTGAGCGGCGACGCTGGGATTAGGATAAACCCCCAGATGGGAATGCACATCGATAATGCCGGGCGTGACCCATCGACCATCGGCGCTAATGACCTGAGTATTGTTGGGGATATCCCCCTCGCCGATCCACTGAATGACGCCATCGGCTATGAGCAGATCGCCTTCATTAATGCGCTGTCCATCACCGGTTAGAATCGTGGCATTGGTAATGAGAAGAGGCGAACGTGGGAGTGGTTTGTAGGTGGACGGAAAGGGTGCGGCGGTGACGGTTACTGAGAACAGCAGCGCTACGGCCAACTGGCTTAACTGGCCCATAGAGAGCTCCTTCTTGTTACTGGATAGATCCATTTAAATTCTTCGCGTGGATTTGCCCGTTAGTCGATGCCACTGTTTCTGCAGGGCGTTTAGTGGCTTATGAATAGTAGGGCCATGGCGTAGATGGTGTGGTCGACTATGCCGACCGGTTTGCCCTGCAGACAAATCAAAAAAGTCAATCACTTGATGGCGATGGTCCATAGCGTCATGGTAGCCCAATTCGAGCAATCGTTGGCAATAACCGGGCTCGAATAAAATATAACTCAATGCTCCGCCAGGTCCCTCTTGGCGTATTGAGCCGGTCAGTCGCAGGAATCGGCTCGTTGACGACGGCAATTCATGTTGGTATTCACGAGCTATTTCAGCCAGTGATTGGGAAGGCGAAATGGTGAGTGTATCGATGAGGCGCATGGCAGACAGGTCAGACGCTTCACTCTGCTCTTGCTGCATTGCCAGTAAGGTATTAATTCGGTGCAGGGACTCCAAATCTGCGTCGACGGAATCTAAAAAGACCGCATTGAGCATCTGGCCTAACACCTGAGCAATGGTCGGTGGCACGACGTCAGTCGTCGTTGAGGATTGCGCGAGGTGCTTTTCGCTAACGCCTATGATGAACAGTCGATCGGCACCGAGATGGATGGCCGCACTGAGTGGCCTCGATTGGCGTAGTGCGCCATCACCAAAGTAGTGACGGCCAATACGGGTAGCGGGAAATAATGTGGGCAGTGCTGAAGAGGCTAGCAGATGTTCGACGCCCAGTGTACAAGCGACCCCCATACGTCGCGCTCTCGACCAGGGTGTAATGTGCTCTTGACCTTGATAGAACGTCGTCGAGTGACCATTGGCGTAGTTCATGGCGCTTAAGCCTATGGCCTCGAGTTCGCCATGGTCAATGGCGCGTTCGATATGGGTAAAGTGCACCACCTCGGTGAGTAATTCCCGGAGCGGCTGGTTGTTTAACAGCGCCAGCGAGCGTTGTCGCGCGTGCTCAGGGCGCATAATCGACCACAAAATATCGACGGCATTTTTTGCTACAGCTAATCCGTTGGTACGGTAGATAGATTCGCTTTCCAAGGATGACCAAAGGTTGGCAAGGACACCGGCCCTGTGGCGTAGTGTCCCCGGTCTACCCGCGAGGGCTAGGGCGTTCAATGCGCCTGCTGAAGTGCCAGTAATAATTGGGAAGGGTTGTCGGGTTCCCCTCGGTAAGATGTCGGCAATGGCCTGGATAACCCCCACCTGATACGCGGCACGCGCACCGCCGCCAGACAATACGAGCCCGGTTTTTATAGTCATTGTGCGTTTCCATCTCTCATCAAAAAGTTTACGCTGCGCTAACAATAACAGTTTCGGGAGTGGACCAATGCGTCAATTTATTGATCTTTCTATTTTTTTAGAAAATGACGTTCTGAGTGATCCGCCCGGCTTGCAGCCTAATATTGACTACATACGACATGATCAGGGGGCAGAGCAGGTCAAATTATTCTTCGAGGGATTAGACTCGGAGGATCTGCCTGATGGAGAGGGTTGGGCCATTGAATTTGTACAGTTATGCACCCACAACGGCACCCACCTCGACGCACCGTACCATTTCCACAGCACAATGAATGAAAAGTTGGACGGGAAAGAGCGCGCCATAACCATCGATGAAGTGCCCCTTGAGTGGTGCTTTCAGCCAGGGGTGAAGTTAGATTTCCGGGACCGTCCTGACGGCTATGTTGTTACTGCTAATGACGTTGAAATGGAGCTCAAGCGGATTGATCATGTGCTCTCTCCTTTGGAAATCGTCGTTGTGAATACGGCGGCAGGTTCAGCTTATGGTGACAACAATTATGTGGATCGTGGCTGCGGTATGGGCTATGAGGCAACGGTCTTTTTATTACAGCAGGGTGTTCGAGTGACGGGAACCGATGCATGGAGTTGGGATGCCCCTTTTAGCTATACCGCCAAACGGTTCGCTGAGAGTGGTGATGCGAGTGTCATCTGGGAAGGGCATAAAGCAGGTCGAGACATTGGCTATTGCCACTTGGAAAAGCTACATAACCTTGAGGCACTTCCCGACAAGGGGTTTACCCTTAGCTGTTTCCCTCACAAAATTAGAGGCGGGTCTGCGGGATGGACCCGGGCGGTAGCGATTATTGATGATCCGTAACGGATAATAGGCGCTGGTTTAGCTATTGATCTTTGCTACTAACCGGTCAGCGCTTTGAGCGTGCCATAAGCGCCGAGCGCTGCCTCTCGAGCTTCCTTGTGATCAACGATGGGATGGGGATAGGTTTTCCCAAGCTCGACCCCCGATGCAGCCAGCGTCAATGCAGGGGCTTCCCAAGGCTTGTGCAAATAGTTGTCGGGCAAATTCGCTAACTCGGGAACCCATTGGCGAGTGTAGCGCCCCTGCTTATCAAATTTTTCACCCTGCGCTATAGGATTAAAAATACGGAAGTAGGGGGAGGCATCGGCACCTGACCCGCCCACCCATTGCCAGCTGCAGGCATTGGAGGCGAGATCGGCGTCGAGGAGGGTATCCCAAAACCACTGCTCTCCTAGTCGCCAGTGAATGAGTAGGTGCTTGGTGAGAAACGATGCCACAATCATGCGCACACGGTTATGCATAAACCCGGTATGCCATAGTTCGCGCATACCGGCATCGACAATAGGATAGCCGGTTTGTCCGCGCTGCCACGCCCGCAAATGCTCGCTGTTGCTACCCCATGGGAAATAGTCAAATTTGGGATTAAAGGCTCTATCAGGCATGGCCGGAAATTGTGCCACTAGTTGATTGCAAAATTCTCGCCAACCAATTTCACTTAAAAACTTATCGATGGCGGCCGAAGACTGTGGATTCTCATGTTTGCATTGCTGCGCGGCCCACCAGACTTGTCGCGGAGAGATTTCACCGAACTTTAAAGACGGCGATAGCCGAGACGTATGAGGTCCGCTAGGGATATCTCTTCCTTCACTGTAATGGTATACACGCTCGTCGAGGAACGCGGCGAGGGATTTTTGCGCACCCAGTTCTCCGGGATCCCAGAGAGTGTCCCAGCCCTCGGCCCAATTAGGGTCTGTTGGCAGGAGCGACCAATCATCGAGGGTTTCCGAGGGTGGCCATTGATGTGGAAAGTGAAGTGAAGGTACTGGCTTTGGCATATCGGGTTGTGCGGCTTTAAGGCAGGCGCGCCAAAACGGCGTGAATACTTTAAACGGAGTGCCTGCTCCCGTGGTTACCGCGTCAGGCTCGAAAAGCAAAGTGCCGGCATAGCGTTTAAATTGACTGGCATTGTCTGTAGCCATGGTCGCAACAGCGCGCTCAAGATCTTCTGACCAGGGCTGATATTGTCGACTGGCAACAATGTGCGAGGCGCCGGTCTCGAACAGTAGTTTTTGCAGCTCGGCAACGGTCTCACCGCTGCGCAACAATAGCCGCCCGCCCTGATGTTCAATACTCGCTTTCAGCCTGTTCAAACTGTTGTGCAGCCACCACTGACTAGCACCGCCCAGTTTCCAGTCACCGCCGAGTTGCGAGTCATAAATAAATACTGGAATAACGTCACCGAGTGCTGACGCGGCATGCAGCGCGGGAAGATCATTGAGGCGCAGATCGTGTCTAAACCAATAAATTATTGTGCTGGACATGGGCTGTCTCCTGTCATCAATGCATTAATGGCCTCGGCTGCCGTTAAAAATAAACTGAGCGCGTCTTCGTCAATTTTAACATCAGCCAAGTGATCGGCTCGAGTGATACCCTCGTTGGCAATGTACAAAGGTTTGCCTAGCTGTTTTGCCTGTTTACACCATCGGTAACCCGAATACACTTGCAGGGAGCTACCTAGTACCAGCAGCGCGTCGGCATTGGCGACGGCTCTCTGGCAGGCTTCAACGCGTGCCCGGGGAACGATGCCGCCAAAAAAGACTACATCGGGCATCAATAAGCCGCCGCACGCTGAACAATCGACCAGTTTAACGCTGGCCACCTGAGTGTCGTCCAGATCGGCATCGCCATCGGGTCTGGCACAGAGGGTAAAGTCGCGATGTTGGGGATTCAGCCTTTGCAGCCGTTGCTGAATATCTTCGCGGTCGTACCCGACCCCGCAGTCAAGGCAGCACACCCGATCTAAACGTCCGTGCAAATCAATAACCTGTTGACTGCCTGCACGTTGATGGAGGCGGTCAACGTTCTGGGTAATAACAGTGTCAACAAGGCCCAGACGTTCAAGGGCAGCCAAAGCTCGATGTACCGCATTGGGTCGTGCGTCACGAACACCGGGCCAACCCACCATAGATCGTCCCCAGTAACGACGACGCTGACTGTCGGAGCTTAAAAATGCTTGGTGTTGAATGGGTTCCGTGCGCAGCCATTTGCCGGTTGAATCTCGGTAAGTGGGAATGCCTGATCGGGCACTGACGCCGGCACCCGACAGCACCACCCAGCTTTGATGCTGTTTGAGAAGCGGTAATAGAGGGGAAACCAGTCTAGCCATGGGTGGTGTACGTATAAAAGCAAAGAGCGGTTGCCTTGGTGCCGTTGTTATTCACTGCTGCTAGGATAATGACAATGCGTATTTTGCTGACGGGAGGTACCGGATTTATTGGCTCCGCGCTAACGCCAACACTGATTGACCAAGGGCATAGCGTTACCGTACTTACCCGGCAAGCCAAAGACAATCAGTCGGATCTGATCTTTGTCAATACGCTCGATGAGATAGATCAGTCACCTGACGTAGTCATAAACTTGGCAGGGGCATCTCTCGCCGCTAAACGGTGGAATAGTCGTTATAAGGCAGAAATTGTCCGTAGCCGTGTCGACTTCACTCAGCGCTTAGTATCCTGGATGAAAGCTCAAGCGCCAGTCCCCAAGCTATTGATTAGTGGTAGTGCCATTGGTTATTACGGCGCGTCGTTGAGCGCACAATTTGACGAGGATTCAGCAGTGGGTGCCGGTTTCTCTGCGCAGCTGTGTCACTCATGGGAGGCAGCCGCCCAGGCCGCTAGTAGCGATGTAACGCGTGTCGTGCTGTTACGCTTGGGGGTTGTATTTGATGAAGGCGGGGGCGCCCTGAGAGAGATGATGCGGTCCTTTCAATTGGGTGTCGGGAGTTGGCTGGGGTCAGGCGATCAGTGGCTTAGCTGGGTTCATCGTGCCGACGTTGTCCGGGTGATTCTACGGGCCGTGGCAGACAATGCTCTTGCAGGACCGCTGAACGTGGTGGCACCGCAAGCTGTCACTCATCGGGCGTTTTGTGACGCACTTGCGGTTCATAAACCGGTAATGTTTAAAGCGAGTGTGCCTGCGTGCATAGTGCGAGTCATGCTCGGTGAGGTAGCCGATGAGCTGCTATTAGCGGGTCAACATGTCAACCCCACCCGCCTTGATAGTTTAGGATTTGCGTTTGACTATGACCAGTTAACTACTGCGTTGGCGGCCATTGTCGGTCGCCAACGCGCGTAAAAGGTTAGTAGCCGCCCGCCTCAGAATAGTCGTCGCTGTAATCCTCATACGCCTCTTGCACCGAGCGCTGATTTTTCAATTTGCGCAGTGCAGAACGTTCCAGTTGTCGTACCCATTCACGACTGACCCCCATGCTATCCGCGATTTCAGCGCGAGATAGAGGGGGGCCATCATGCAGACCCCAACGAGAAATAATGACCCGCTGTTCGGTACCCTCCAACCGGTCAACCGCCTCGCCAAGGAAGCGATTGAGGGACGCTTGCTCTGCACTATCTGCGGCGCCTCCAAAGGGCTCTCCAGCAATGGTATCAACCAGTGCGCCCTCATCGTCGTCAAAACGTGGTGCATCCAAAGAGGTACCCAGATTTCTTAACTGCAACAGGTGCCGGGTTTTGTCAAGGCTCATGCCTGCTTTGCTGGCCAGCGTTTCTTCGTCGGGCTCCATGCCAGTACGCGCCTGCTCAATCGCTTTTTCCCGGTAAAGCTTGCCCATTTGCTCTTGAACGTGCGTGGGAAAACGGACTAGGCTGCCGGCGTCGCCCACATAACGACGTACCGCTTGGGTTATCCAATTAAAACAATAAGTACTGAAGCGAAAGCCTTTTTCAAATTGAAATTTCTCAGCAGCACGAATGAGGCCCAGCGTGCCCTCCTGAATTAAATCGAGATAAGACACCCCTCTGCCTTTATATTTGGCAGCAATGGAATAGACCAACCGAAGATTATGCATAACCAGTGCATCCCGGGCTTTCGTGTAGCCGGTTAGGTGTTGGCGTAAGGTGGTCAAGGTGTCTCTCTCCAGCGCTAGCCCACTAAAACTCGGCTGCCACTGACGCTCCCAGTTAGCGATGGCATCCGCAACGCTATCCGAAAATTGCCCACCAGCCCTGCGTAGCATGGCAACAGCCATGCCAATGGTAAGTGAGGCGGGCAAGTTCAATGCACTCACCTTGCTCACCCGGATTTTGCTCGTTGTCGACGCTTCGAGCGCCGCAGCGGCTTTGACAGTTTCTTGGCTGTACTCGCCCTCTTTGAAATAGGCCGCTAATTCCCGGCGCAACACAAAGTGCTGCTCGCGGTTGGCGAAACGCCCTATTTCCGGGGGATTGTCTTGGCACTGAGTCAAAAATTCACGGCAATAGACCAAGAGTTCGGCGTCGTCGGCAAAAACAGTATGCAGCTGGCGTACAGCGGACCACTTACGGCCATCAATTTCCCGCTCTTGTTCGGCAGTTAACAAGGGGTAGCGGCGAACTTCGGCGAACATAAGCTCAAGGTCTTTGTCGTCATTTTGATCAAGCGTTTCCATATCACTCTTCCCCAACCAGTAGGTGTGCAGATAGTACGGTGACCTGTTCATATTAAGATTGCTTTTTTTGTTATTTGTTCAGGTATTAGGTAGACAAAGTCTAGACATTAAGACGAAATAAGCAGATCTGATCGGCAGTTGCCCGCGTAACCTTAGACAAATCATTGACAGTGACTGGAGGCATCAACATGAACGCACCCGCAAGCCCGGCTACATTATTCGAGCCACGTCCTTTGTACGGCATTGGCACGGTAGCGCGGTTGACTGGGCTGAAACCTGACACCCTTCGTGTGTGGGAGCGTCGTTATGGGCTAGGGGCAAGCCATAAATCACAGTCAGGGCGCCGACAATATACGCAATCTGACCTTGAACATTTGCAGCTAGTGGCAGCATTGGTGCACGACGGTGCGCGGATTGGAGAAATTGCGGGTTCTCAACGCAAAACCCTAGAGCTGTTGGTTCAGGGAAGAGGCAAACATGTGGTAAAGCAAATTCCCCCCAATAAACCGAGAGTTCTATTTATTGGTGTGGAGCTCTGCGCATGGCTTGACGAGCATCAGGGCTGTATGTCGAGCATCAGCGCACTGTTAGTTCGCCAGGCCCTTACGGACGTGCTCGACAACTTGCTTATCGATGAAGATATTGCCATGTTGGTGGCAGGCTGTGGCTCCCTGTCAACCTCTCAGATTAATGCGGTGGAAGCGCTTGCTAAGCGATTAGGATCGCCGCAGGTATTGGTCACCTATCGACTTGCCAACGAGCGCTGGCTCGATGAGCTGAGTCGACGGGGCGCATCTGCATTGCAGTTTCCCTTGGAGCCGGCGCGATTTGCCTATGAAATGGGGCGGGTGGCTGTGCAAGCCGATGCAAGACAAGGCGAGTTTGATTTAGGTGAATTGGTCAAACCCAAGCCTCGCTCCTATGGCGATGATGAACTCTTAGCCGCGAGTCAACTGCAGCGACTGCTCAATTGCGAATGTCCACGTCATATTGTCGATTTGGTTCAAGCGCTCGTTCAGTTCGAGCAGTACAGCACCGAGTGCTCGGTAGAGAATTGGCAAGATGCCGCAGTCCATTCGTCTATCTACGCTTACACTAACCAAGCACGCTACCTGATGGAAAAAGCGCTCAAAGCGGTCATCGACGAGCGGGGCAGCGAATTCCAGTCGATACTCAACCAGCGAGACCTGTCATGACAACTTCAAGCACGCCCCCGACGCCGGAAGCTCCGATAAAGCGCATGCCCTGTCGTGGATGCACTGAGAACTGCCCTAATTACGCGCACTGTGACGGAAAGCCGTGGCGACAAGAACAGCCCAGAGTCTATTAATGTTTCCATGGGGAAGCCATTGTGCCATCGGGTTTGTGGGGCATTGCTGATTTTTTATAGAGGGATGCATGGTTAAATTAATGGCTCTTGCGCTGAGTGCTGGGATGTTCGTATTCAGCACCTGGATTTACTCCCAAACCGGCGACTGGGTAGCTTTACTGTTTATGCTCCTGAGTGCTGGGTATGGCACCTTATTCACCGGTGACCGGCTGGATCGATTGCTCAACCGGGATGAATCAGAGCACTGAGCGGGCAAAAATAACTAAGATGACTGCCGGGCAAACCAGTCGTACATACCAGGGCCACAGCCGCCAGAACCAACTGTGTTTTGCATTAGCGTCATTTTTTTCAAGCTCTGCTAGCAATGCATGTCGGTTCCATACCCATCCTGCATAGACGCATAACATAACCCCCAGCAATGGCTGTCCGTAGCGTGTGCTTAGCGCGACGACACTGCCAAATAGCCAGTCAAAGTTGAGAATAATCATTGTACTCAGCAAGCCAATGAATGCGCTTGCGGTAGTGCCCGCGCGAAGCCGACTCCACCCGAAGCGCTCAACGATAAAGGCCACGGGTACTTCGAGCATAGAGATCGATGAGGTGAGGGCGGCGACACTCATCAAGCCGAAAAAGGCGGTTGCCACAAACAGGCCTATTGACCCTAAGGAGGTGAATAGTTCGGGTAGAACGGTAAATATGAGCGTGTCCTCTGACAGTAGTGCCCCTGAGGCATCAAAGATGTCAACGCCTCGAGCTGCCGCGACGTACATTGCCGGTAGAATAAGAAAGCCGGCGAGCACGGCTAAGCCAACATCAATAAGCGCTACTTGCGCCCCGATAGAGGGTAAGTGTTCTTCATCCGATAGATAGGAGCCATAAATGAGCATGGTGCCAACCCCTAAGGACAATGAGAAAAAAGCTGAGCCCAGCGCGGCAAGAACAAGATCGGCAGACAGGACTTTGCTAAAGTCGGGCAATAGATACACTTTGAGTCCCTCGATTGCACCATCGAGAGTAAATACGTACAACGCCAATCCGATTAAAGTGACGATAAGTGTTGGCATGAGGCGGGTAGACCATCGCTCAATACCCTTGTGCACACCCCCCACGACAATGCCTGCTGTCATCGTCATGAATACCGTCATTAGAGCGATATTGCTTGGGATAGTAAAGTCTGTGAGCCATTGACTAGTGCGGTCAAAGCCGAGCGATGCCAACGGGTAGGAAGCGGTAAAACCCAGCATCCAGCCGGCGACAATGGCGTAAAAACTCAAAATTAAACTGGCAATAATAATGCCGAAAAACCCCGTCGTTGCGCCAACGAATTTTGTGCTCGATCTGCTGGAAATCTGGGTGAGTGCCCTGACGCTATTGCCGTGGGCGTGGCGGCCGAGCAATAATTCAGCCATGAGTACGGGGTAGGCCAGCAAGAATGCCAAGATCAAGTAAACCAACACAAAGGCGGCCCCCCCATTGGAGGCGGCTTGGGTCGGGAATCCCCAGATATTGCCTAGACCGACAGCGGAACCCGCTGCGGCGAGTATAAATCCGGTGCGTGTACCAAACTGTCCGCGTGAGGTCGCCAAGGGCTTTTCCTTTCATTGAGACGGTGCAGCCCAAACTGTACCACCGCTTGCTGATAATTGGGTGACTAAAGTATTCACGCCGTTGGACTTCGTGCTATTCTGCGCGGCGCTGCCCGAGTGGTGAAATTGGTAGACACAGGGGACTTAAAATCCCCCGGCCATTGCGGCTGTGCCGGTTCAAGTCCGGCCTCGGGCACCATTTTGCCTCGCGCACAACCTCTGGCCCGGCGCCAGGAGCGAGCAGGGCGGTGAGGTACTGCTTCGTGTTCAGCAATCACGCGGCAACGCGCTTTGTAGTCCTCATAATGAATTTATAATAGCGCTTCAAATTATTGATTTATATTTATATTTATATTTTTATAAATTTGTCTAGGCCAAATTGACTGCCATAAAGCCTGGAGCCAATGTAAGACCCCTCGCAAGAGAGGCCTTGGTTCCCAGTTAACGGTTGGTGTAGTACACCGGCTCACCTTGGATGGATGATAACGGGGTGGCTGCCCCCGCGGCTGCAGCTTGCAGAAAGCGAAATTCTTCACTGACCGCCATCTTATCACCGAAGTCCGCCATATCTTGCCAGCTGTCAAACGTAATCACATAGTGAACGTTGCCGATACCCCCCACGCCTTCGCTGTAGATGTTCACCTTTGCACCTGCGTTGGTATGGATTCGCTTGGCTTCATTGAACGACGCATACACTGTGGCGGCTTTGCCTGGATTGGGTTGCCATACATACACGCGGTAGGGGCCATCCTGACGAAAGTCTGCAGACATGACCGATGCGTCCCAGTTGGCCGCTTCCAACGAAAACATTAAATCGCCAGAGGGGGCCTCGGCGGCTTGGGTCCAGAACGCTTGCCACTCCTCACTATTATTGGATTCTTTGGTTTTTGCCCAGGCAGTGCCGCTATCCCAGCGCAGAACATAGTCGAACGTTGGGCGGCCCGAAGCGCCAACATCCATTCGATAAATACCCACGGTAGCGCCATTGGCTTCATGAATTTTAGCTGCGGCCATCATTCCTTGGACGAGCGCTACGGGTGAACTGCTGCTGGCTTGCCATCTAAAAACCTCTAAGCGCTCGGCAGTGACGAAGGACGAACTTAAGGTTAATAACGTCGCAAGTCCAACGGATAACAGATGTTTCATTGTCATGTCCTCTATGTAGTCATTAATAATAAGTGGTATAGGGTTCCAGCGTTTGGGCGATGTACGCTATGACAACGGTTTGGTCATGGGCGTTCAAACCCTGCAAAAGAATACCAAAGAGCTTAAAAAAAGAAAGTGCCACCTGTGATTGGCGCTTATAAGCGATCTTTTGGCAGGAGTTAATGGCCAGTGGCATGGCGGCTCGGCGTGCAGTCATTTTTCTGACAATGGCGCTGGCCGTGCGCCAGATACTTACACCACTGATGCGTTGAACGCTTCACCTAGCTAATAATATCAAAGTCAATGGGTAGTAGTTGTCCATTGGCTTGCTCGGCGAAGAGCATAAAGCTCTCAAGCTCGTCGGTACCGCTGTTGGTGACTCGCATGCCGCGAATAACGTGCGGCAGATCCTTGTCCAAGGCGGCCACCTTCACCAAGTAAACGCTACGGTCATTTCGGATCTCGCCAACGGTGAAACGGCCCACTGCAATCGTTTGTAAATGCTCACGCAGGTCATGGATATCCTCAAGCATGCGCTCAGCAAGATCTCCTCCGACGGTGACAAGATCTGACAATGAAATCGTCTCGGTCGTAAATGTTTCAAGGACGGGAGAGAAGTTAATCGCTTGCTCTGACATTGGAGGTAATCCCGCTCAGTTGACCATTAGCACTAGGGTTTAACGACACGCTCTATGGCGCAAGGCAGCATTTATGCTTTGCGACTCACTTTTGCGACTGAGTGAGCGGTTGCAGTCAGTGACCCCGCCGATGTGTGAATGTCGGCGTCAAGGAACGCTATGGAATGCGTCAATTTTCGAATGCGCCCGGTAACCGTCAATGGTTGCAGCCCCTGAGTTGCATCTTCGAAACGGGTGCTAATTTCAAGGCTAGACAGGCGAGTCACCGTGGGGTCAAGACCGAACACAGCGTGTGCCATGGCAGCATCGAGCATGGCAGTCACAAAGCCGCCTTGAACAATATTGCCACTATGGCAGTAGTCCAAAGGCACGGTAAATTCAAACACGCAGATCCGTTGCTCCTGATCAATGTTAACAACGGTGCCACCCAGAAGGTCGAGGAAGGCCGGTTTATGTTCGTTGAGTCGGGCAATGACTTCGGACTGGTTCATGGACTGACTCCAAGGGATAATGCTGTTAATGGCACGGGCTGTGATAATGGAAGCCAATCGCTATCGCTTGCTAGCCTTCTGAGATGGACAGCCTGAGTGATATTTTGGCGCTGGATGACCGGCATTCTGCTTCCGCTAAGCGGTGAGTTTGACAGTAATTTATGGCAAGGTACATGATCGCACGTTCAACGCGGTTAATTGAGAGACTCTCCAAGCGTCTTGGCGAGGGTTTATTGCTATCTACCCAGGAGGGTCAGTGCCACCATGCAAGTTGCCATTGAATCCATGCTGTCAATGCAGCATCGAATGAATACCCGTGTACATGAAGACTGGATTGCTCAGCAGTTTGAGTGGTATCGCGCCGCATGGATTGAATGTGGCGAATTGATGGATCACCTGGGCTACAAATGGTGGAAAAAACAAACTCCCGACATGGAGCAGGTCCGCCTTGAGGTCATCGATATTTGGCATTTTGGATTATCTGCCTTGTTTACCCCTGACTGCGATATCACCGATTTGGCCCGGCAAATTGCGCTTGATCTCGATCATGCTGAACCGGAGACCCCTGATATTCATGCCGCTACAGAAGCGCTAGCGCTAGCGTGCTTGCAACAGCGAGGCTTCTCAGTGCCCTTGTTTGCGCAACTTATGTCGGCCTGTGGGCTATCCTTTGATGAGCTTTATAGACACTACATAGGAAAAAATGTGCTTAACTTTTTTCGGCAAGACCATGGCTACAAAACCGGCGAGTATCGCAAGATGTGGCAAGGTCGAGAAGATAACGAGCACCTGTCCGATATCATAGCGACCCTCGACAGCGCTAAGGATAGCTTCGCTGATGATGTCTACCGCCGTCTCGCCGAGCGCTACCCCGCCGAGTGATGGCTAGTCTTGGTTGAGGAGTGGATTGATGGCTGTGTTTACGGATTTTTTTTATACAGTAGAAGATGGCTTGATTCTATATGCTCGGGATTATGCTGGGCCCGGGGTCGATGCGCCGGTGGTGCTGTGTATGCACGGCCTGTCGCGTAACAGCCGGGATTTTGAGCCTATTGCGCCTATGTTAGCGATGACTCATCGGGTGGTGGTTGTCGAGCAGCGCGGCCGTGGTCGATCTGAGTATGACGACAACAGTGACCACTATGTGCCGCAAACCTATGTTGCCGACATGTTTGCGCTACTCTCGCAGCTAGATATTTCCCGTTGCGCTACCGTTGGGACATCAATGGGAGGGCTTATGGCAATGGCGATGAGTGCACTTGCCCCGAACTTATTTAGTCATGTGGTCATCAACGATATTGGTCCGGACATTGCGCCCGAGGGCCTGGCTCGAATCAAACAGTATGTAGGCATGGCTAGTGCATTTGATAGCTGGGATGACGCAATAGCGCATACTAAAACCGTTAATGGCGATGCATTTCCCGACTACAGTGATGAGCAGTGGCGTGATTTTGCCGGCAGAATTTGTACCGAGCGGGGTGGCAAGGTGTGTCTCGATTACGACACCACAATCTCTGAACCGATGAAGCGCGACGATGGGGCGGCTGTCCCCTCCGAGCTATGGTCGCTGTTTGACAGTTTCGCGTCGACGCCTGTGTTACTCGTTCGTGGGGAACTTTCAGATATTCTGGCTCCGGACTGTGTCACCGAGATGCAGCGGCGTATCCCGAGCATGCGAACGCTGACGGTTCCCCGGGTGGGCCATGCCCCGGTGCTCAATGAGCCTGGTGTCGCAGAAGCGATATGCGCGTTCATCAACCGCTAAAGCTCATTGTCAGAGCGAATCAATAGCCTCAGCCAGCGCCAGATCTAAGGCGGTCACACCTCCAGCGTCATGGGTGGTCAGCGTGATGTCCACTCGATTGTAGACATTGAACCACTCAGGATGGTGGTTCATTTTCTCAGCAATGAGCGCCACGCGATTCATAAATCCCCACGCCGCATTAAAATCAGCAAAGCGTCGTTCGCTGTAGAGCGCTGCCGCTTGCCGTCGCCATTGGGAGTGCGTGGCGAGCCAGGTGGCAATGCTGTCATCGTCAAGTAGTGATTGAGTCATCTTTCCTCCGTAGTAGAACCCCACTTTCTAAGTGTGGGGTGTAGGGAAATTGGTCAAAAAACGCGAGCTGCTCGATCGTATGAGAGCGAGTAAGGGTGGTGAGATTGTTTAGCAGCGTCTCGGGATTACAGGAAATATAGATAATATTGTCAAAGGTGCTGGCCAAATCCAGTGTTTTGTCATCGAGCCCGGCCCGGGGCGGATCGACCAATAGCGTATTCAGTGAGTAATTAGCTAGGGGTTTTTTGAGGTGGGCGAGTCGCTGAAAGAGACGCTCACCAGCGAGCGCGCTACTCATCTCCTCAGCCGATAGGCGTGCGAATTCGATATTATCGATGCCATTAGTGACGCGGTTGAACTCTGCTGCAGCGGTCGATTTTTTTGACAGCTCGGTCGCAATGACATGGTTAAAATGCTCGGCCAGGGGTAGCGTGAAATTACCAATGCCACAGTACAGTTCGAGTAAGTCGTCGCCTAGGTGTGTCGATTGCTGCACCGCCCAATCAATCATGGTCTCATTGACATGACCGTTGGGTTGAGTAAATGCCTGTTCCGGTTGCCGGTAATAGTAGTCACGCTGCCTAATCGACAGAGTCTCGGTAACCCAGTCGCCACCAACAACGCGTTTTTGCTTGCGACTTCTACCCACCAGATAAATACCTAGATCTGCCGCTAGCGTCTCTGCGGCGACCTGCCAATCCTCGTTTAGGGTTCTATGGTAGATCAGCGTCACCAGCTTATCGCCCGCCAGCGTCGTTAAAAATTCTAGTTGGAAAATTTTGCGACGCAACACCTCACTGGCGTTAATGGCAGCCAATAGTGTCGGCATCAGCGCCTGTATAGCGGGCGAGCCAATGGGAAATTGATCGATAATGACCGGTGTTTTAGGCGCTTTCTGGCTGAACATGACGTAATGAACCTGATTATCTGTATGCCACAGACGAAACTCAGCACGCAGTCGAAAACCCAAGGGTGCAGAGGGGTATATGGCAGGCGTGGGTGCTCCAAGGGCAAGAAATGCTTCCCTGAAGCCGCCGATTTTCGCGGCGAGCACTGCGTCGTAGTGTTCAGGTGTTACTTTCGAGAGGGGCATGCTGTGGCCACTTTAAAGACAATTTTTGGGTTTGGGTAACCCGGCAATGCGGCTGCCACGTCGCGCAGGGCTTTCTGGAAAAAGGCTCATCAAATAGATTGATCGACCCTTTTCAGGCCCGAGGCGCTGCTTCACGAAATTGACGAGGGCGCGATTAGCCGGCGACGCATCGAAACGCCCGTAGTACTCGCGTAATAGATAAATAATTTCCCAGTGCTGCGCTGTCAGCGACACTTTCTCAAGCGTAGCAAAGGATTCGCCTATGGCGGGCGTCCAGCACTGCCAATCGCGCAGAAAGCCCTTGTCGTCGCATAGCGACTCTAACGCCAAGGTCACCGAGCTAATCCCACAAGATACTTTGCTGATGATCTTCAGTGAGACCCACCCACTGCTCATAAGAGAGCAAAGGCAACGCTGTGCCCTCATCGATCTTCAGGCCAGCACGCTCAACATCAGCTGACAGCAGCCAGCCAGGGCAGGGGAGTCGCTGTGCGAGCGTTTGAGAGGAGCGCAAGCGCTGGACGGCATTATCAATAATCAGCAAGCAGTCCTCGGGGCCGAGAAGCTCGAGGACTTCGCTCAGGCGCGACGGATTTTTCAGGGTATGCAGAGCCATCAGAAACTCAGCACGTGATGTGAAGACGCTATCAGCGCTCGGAGCTGTAAAGCATCGATGGCGGTCACTGTTAAGTCCTCGATACTCTCATCACCCAGTAGCGACGCTAATAGAGCAGAGTCGGCGTAGGCGTGAATCGTCGCCACATCATACAACGGCAGTGACGTCAGCTGACGATAGAGATTACGCTGCCCCTCGGGTGCGACCCGATCAGCGCGAAGGAGTTCAAGTCCATGGCTTTTTAGCACCAAGCTCACCGACTGACCAAAGGCGCCGCAGCCAAGCACCGCATCTACACCCGCTTCGGCTCGAAGTGACTGGTAGGGCGCCGATCCAATAATAACCAGCCAAGTATTACCCTCAGGCAAAACTGACGACACGGTGAGACTCCAATCCGCTCTCCATTAACGATCCCAGGCCCGCTAGCAAAAAACCAGATGGCGGCGTCTCGAGCCCAAGCCGCTCTGCGGAGGCGCTGCACAGAATCAGCTCACTGCTTGGGGTTTTCGCCAACAGGGTTTGCCATTGGGCGAACCGCGGTGCGTGGTCGGGTAACGCCACGCGAACCCCTTCGGCGTAAAAAAACACGCGCTGTAAGCCGTGGCCGCGGTTGAGTAGGGCGTCAGTAAAAGCCAGACTGTGCTCGTGACAGGCCCCAGTATCCGGCGCGCCGTGCACCACAACGGTGTATAGCAGTGGCGTCATGGGCAATAAAAAAACCCCGGCAGTACCGGGGTTTTTAGCATTGGCGTGGATTCAGTCATCACCACCGGTGAGTGCAGTTAACAGGTGCAATAGGTTTAGGAACAGGTTGTAGATATTTAAGTAGAGCGACACCGTTGCACGAATATAGTTGGTTTCGCCGCCGTGAATGATGCGGCTGGTATCGAATAAAATGAGACCCGACATGACCATGACAATGGCCGCGGAGATAGTCAGGGACAATGCAGGTATGCCCAGGAAGATATTGGCGATGCCCGCGACGATGGCGACAATCAGCCCCACCATCAGGAATCCACCCATATAGGAGAAATCTTTACGGGTGGTGAGTGCGTAGGCAGAAAGGCCAAAAAAGACAATGGCTGTGCCACCCAGCGCTTGCATAATCAGGGATGGCCCGCCCGGTAGCGCCACGTAGTAATTCAGCGTTGGGCCTAATGAAGCGCCCATAACCCCCGTGAAGGCAAATATAGCGGGCAGTCCCTTCGCTGTATCGGCCATGCGATTGACAACGAACAGTAGGCCAAAACCTACCAGCATGAGTACTAGGGCGAACATGTGCGGCAGATTGAGCGCCATAGTGATGGACGCAGTGACGGCACTAAACGCCAGCGTCATACCCAGCAACATGTACGTGTTTTTGAGCACCTTATTGGTACTGACGATATCGCCTATACCCAAGGAGCTTGTAGATGATGAAAATACCGGTTTATTACTCATTTAACATCTCCTGCTGTGGATTCTCTCGAACACCTCGAGGCTTGTTCTTCACGTGAACTCATAATAAGGGCCTTGGCGGCATTTTCCAAGGGTTACGCAACGCTAAGTTTCATCTAGCGCATAGGTCGCGGTAAGGTCGGCGCGCACTCGGAGTTCCCCTGCTTCGAAGCTATTGCTGTCAGCATCGGCCATCGTGGCACTGCGCAACATTCGCTGGGGCTGGGGGGTATGACCTCGGTTCACGTTGACTCGCTGTAAGCCACCCAAACGCGAGCCCGAGGCCTCGGCAATGGCCTCGGCTCTGCGTTTGGCTTGAGCAATAGCACCACGTAGCGCTCTTAAGTACGCTTGCTCGTGTTTTGAACTGTACACGCGTGGTGGACTCACGCCATTGACGCCTAGCGTGGTTACCCGCTGCATCAATTGTCCCAGAATGGATAGATCCTCCAACACAATCGTTATTTGACGCTGAAGGTGGAAACCATCATCGATACGCCGTTGGGTGGCCTGGTCATAGCGGCTTCGTGGCGTTATCTGTATGCCCGTGGTGTCAATAGTGTTCGACGCGACACCCAGAACCTCCAGTGCGGATAGCACCTTAGTGACCTGTGCACTGGCTAGGCGCTCGAGGTCAGCGATGTTGCTGCCGTGATGACTGATGCTGAGGGTTAATGCTGCGCGATCGGCCTCTATAGCCAGCTCACCCGTTCCAGAGACGGTAATAGAGGCGCCGGCATCATCAGCGCTGGCTCCAGAAGGAAGCCCTACGATTAACAGCAGAGCAAAAACAATGTTGGCCATTCGGGGTCTCATAAGGGCAGTTCCTGTGGCAGTTGAAGTTCGGTTGTTCCCAACAATCGTTGTACGCTCTTCTTGGACAGTAAAAGAGGGGTAAAGTGTGCATGCCAAGCTGATATAATTCTCCCAAGGCGCCCCGTCACTGATTACAGTCGAGCCTCAATGAAGTCAACGAAAGCAATAAAGAGAAGGTACGTTATCATGAATGTCCTAAGTTTACAGTGGCTATCACGGTCGCTCGGTTTGTCGATAGCGATAGGGTTAATGCCGGCTGCGCTGGCGCAAACCGATAACCTTTCCCTGACTCCTGCGGCGGGTGGCGGCGTCGTCACGGCAAAAGTCAGGGCGCAAGCGGTGGACTTGCGTGACCAAGCGTTAGCGGGGTCAAAAGCATTTGATTGGGTCGAGAGCTTGACCACTGAGGTAGGTCCGAGGCTGGCTGGAACAGCCGCCGAAGCCCGTGCTCGGGACTGGGCCGTGGATACCTTGACGACCCTGGGGTTTGAGAATGTGCGCGTAGAGCCTTTTACCATGGACGGATGGGAGCGGGGACTTGAGCGGGGAGCTATATTACAGCCTTTTCCACAACCGTTGACGCTGACCGCACTCGGTGGCTCGGTGGCAACGAAAGAGGCGGGCCTGAGTGCGCAGGTACAGGTCTTTGAGAGCCTCACCGCACTCAAGCGGGCGCCTGAGGGTAGCTTGACAGGTAAAATCGCCTATGTCGGCCACGCGATGCGGGCAACGCAAACGGGTTCACACTACGGTTATTTTGGCGCTCTTCGACGCGTTGGCGCCAGTATTGCAGCGAGTAAGGGTGCCCTGGGGTTACTGATTCGCTCTATTGGTACCGACAGTCATCGCATGCCACATACTGGCAGCATGCGCTATGACGACGCACAGCCAAAAATTCCTGCTGCAGCACTGTCCAATCCCGACGCCGATCAAATAGAACGTATCGCCAGCCGTGGCCAGCCGATCGAAATTCACATGACCCTGACACCTCGGTTCACGGGCAAGGTGTCCAGCGGTAATGTCATTGCCGAGATCGTCGGTACAGACTACCCCGAAGAAATCATCATGATGGGTGGCCACTTAGATGCCTGGGACTTGGGCACGGGCGCCATTGATGATGGCGCGGGAGTGGCCATTACCTTGGAAAGCGCCCGACTGATTAAAGCCAGTGGCCTGCGACCTAAACGGACTATACGACTGATTTTTTGGGGCGCTGAGGAAGTGGGTCTACTGGGTGGCTACGATTACGTCCGCCGCTATCAAGCGTCACTGACACAACACGTCGCGGCCACCGAGAGTGATTTTGGTGCAGGAAAAATTTGGCAAATCACCTCTCGGGTATCGACTGAAGGTAAGGCGGTCGTCGATGTCATTGCCGAACTGGTAGAGCCGCTAGGCGTTGCCCCCGGTGCTACCGACGTTGCCGCTGCTGGCCCAGATCTCACGCCTATGATTGCAGCGGGCATGCCGGGATTCCGCTTCGTGCAAGACGGCAGTGATTACTTTGATTTACATCACACCGCTGATGATACCTTGGATAAAATCGAGCCAGGCAACATGGATCAGAATGTTGCTGCGTATGTGGTGTTCGCTTGGATTGCGGCGAATGCCTCGGTCAGCGACTGGGGTTGGCAAACACCGTAGCAAAGAGCAGCGCTGGGCTAACGCATTTTTTGCGTGGCACACCGAAAGCGTCCAACGCCGTAGCCACGCAAGCGCCGGTGTTTGGTCTTCCTACCCGAGACACGTTTGCGCCACAGGCGAAATGACGAGGGCTTCATATGCTTGCGCATCAGTTCAATGACCTGCGGCTCGCGCACATTAAAGGTCGCCTCAATGGCCTCAAAAGGGGTGCGGTCCTCCCAGGCCATTTCGATGATGCGACTGATATCACTGTCTTCCATGGTCAGGTCTTCCACCGCTGACAGACAAAAAAAAGCCGCCTTAGTGGTTCTTGTGCAGCCATCCCATGAACATCAGTATAGCAGTTCAGTGCGATCGTTTTATGGTCAGCGCGTGGGGTTGCCGGATGAATGGCAAGGAGCCAACATTTTTCTGACGGCGACAATGATTAACATAGACGTCGTCGTTGTGAGAATGCTGGGCTACACTTCGGTCTGCACAAGACAAGCAGACTGGGTGGCGGGTACCCCTAGTTTCAGCCACGCGTTTAGGCGTTTTTTTTCGAATACCAAGGAATCCACATGACTACCGAAGAGACTCTCAATACCCTGTCGGATGGCTTGCTGCCGGGTTACATGGGCGTTGTCGTCACGCGTTGTGATAATGAAACGATTGATGCAGAGATAGACCTAAAGCCCCATCATATGGCGCCGAATGGCTTTCTCCACGCAGGGACTGTGATCACACTGGCTGACTCAGCTTGTGGTCATGGCTGCGTTGCCAATTTGCCCGATGGCGCAGAGAGTTTTACCACGGTAGAACTAAAATCTAACCACTTAGGTACCGCCAGAGAGGGAACAATCACCTGCCACGCCAAAGCGGTTCACACCGGTCGAACAACGCAAGTATGGGACGCTCAGGTAGTGCATCAGGAGAGCGGAAAAACGATTGCCTTGTATCGATGTACACAAATGATTCTCTATCCACGTAAGTCGTAACTGGATGCACGCACTGACCCATCAATCCAGCAACCCATCCACATAGGCCTTTGCCGGATCGAGCCATGCCCAAGGTGGATTGGGGAGCGGAGGAGATGAAACGGGCGGAGGCTCCAAGCGTGATTGCCACGGCGATTATCCGGTGGATTTCAGGCACACTCCAATATCGATCATGCGGACGGCGACAGCCATGTCAGAACCGAATACACCACTACCCATACGTGCGAAGCTGTTCCATGGTATTGGTGCTATTGCCTTTGGTATTAAAGATAACGGCTTCGCTTATTTTTTACTGCTGTTTTATACGACGGTTATCGGCTTACCCTCGGCGCTGGTGGGCACTGCGCTGTTAATCGCTATGGTGTTAGATGCCCTCAGCGACCCCATTATTGGCTATTGGTCCGATCGCACCCAGTCTCGCTGGGGGCGCCGTCATCCGTTTATGTATGCGGCTGCGCTGCCAGTTGCTGCTTGTTATGCCCTGCTGTGGAATCCACCCAATTGGGGCACCCAAGGCTTGTTCTTTTATTTACTGTCCATGGCCGTGCTCATAAGGACCTTAATTACACTGTTTGAGACGCCCAGCACTGCGCTACTGCCGGAATTGACGAGTGACTATGATGAGCGCACAGCCGTGCAGTCGTGGCGACTGTTTTTTGGCTGGAGCGGTGGCACGACCCTAGCCATCATTATGTTTGGGTTCTTGCTGGTACCTACCCTCGAGCAGCCTATCGGTACGCTCAACCGTCAGGGATACGCCACCTATGGGTGGTTGGCGGGGGGCATTATTTTTGTGGCCATTTTGGTATCTGCATTGGGTACTCAGCGCTTCGTGCGCTACCGAGGTCCCGAGCCCTCGTCATCGGTGGGTTCCCTGAAAGGTGTTTTTCATGAAATCACCGAGACTCTGGTGAATAGAAATTTCTTCGCGTTGTTCATGTCGAGTATTGCCGGCGCTGTGGCGACCGGCCTCACTGCATCCGTCGCGTTTTTGCTACTGACGTATTTTTGGGAATTTTCTTCGCGCCAGATTTTTTACTGGACCAGTCTTATTGTTGTCTCAGCGCTGATTGGCTTGTTGATTGCTCCCCGCATTGCCAAGCGCTTGGGGAAAAAGAGAGCCGTTATAGGGTTAGGTATGGTGGCTTTTGCCATTCAGCCACTGCCCATCGTTCTACGGCTATTTAATCTGTTACCGGAAAACGGTGATCCCGCATTATTTCCCATTGTTGCTACGATTAATGTGCTGGACCTTGGGCTCATTATTGCCATGCAGGCCGTCTTGGGGTCAATGGTCGCTGATTTGGTAGAGCAGTCTGAGGTGAGTACCGGGCGGCGCAACGAGGGTGTTTTCTTTTCCGCGATGACTTTTATCCGAAAAACGAACCAGGGTATTGGTATTTTTGTCGCCGGTTTATTACTCCAATTTGTCGGCTTCCCAGATGGTGTCGCGCCAGGCACAGTCGATGACAGCATATTGTGGAATTTGGGCGCACTGCTGGTTCCCTGTCAATTAATCCTTTGGGGACTTATGCTCTGGGCATTGGTGTACTACCAAATTGATAAAGAGGCCCATGCAGCTCATTTGAGCCAACTGGGTCGTGAATAACGGATTAAAATGCGCCGATGTAGAACGTTTACCCTTGCTGCTCTAGTTAAGCCCTCAATGCTATTGATTATAGCAAAGCAGATTGTGGCGGTCAGCGTGCTGGCCCTTGGCGCCCAACTCACCGCCTCCATTCCGGGGACAGCCATTCCACAGACAGGCCAGACTATTGCTGTGTTGGTTATCGGCGCAATGTGGGGCCCCCGATACGGGCCGTTAGCGATTGTCCTTTATTTGCTGCTTGGCGGCCTTGGCTTTCCATTGTTTAGTGAAGGAGGGGCGGGCTGGTCAGTCTTGTTTGGCAGCAGTGCAGGTTACTTCGCCGGCTTTGTGGCGGCGGCCGCGTTGATGGGCGGCATAAATACCCACTCGCCATCCGGTCTTGTCTACAGCTGTGTGTTCTTATTTTTTGCCATGCTAGTTGGGCATGGCGTTATTTTGCTATGCGGATTTGCTGGTCTCACGGTTTGGCTGAGTGTTGCTGAGGCCTGGCAACAGGGGGTCGCACCCTTCCTGTATGGTGTACTGGTTAAATCCATTATTGCTGGTGTACTGGTTTTGATGCTTGAGCGCTGGCGGATGTTGAAATTGTTTCAATCAAAGGAGATAGCTTCGCGCTGACTGGAGCATTGCTGACAAACAATAGCGCGATAGAAGAATGATGATCGATATTACAGCCCTGCAAACATTTCGCGCGCAGCTGGAGGATGAAAAACGCATACTCCTGGAACTCGAGGAATCGGGGAAAGCAGCCGTCGCACCGGTGGAGCTAGATCAGGCCAGTGTCGGTCGACTTTCTCGGATGGACGCGATGCAGGGTCAGGCTATGGCGCAGGCGTCCCACCGGCGACGCGAAGCACGGCTGCGGCACATTACGGCTGCCTTGCGCCGCATGGAGACGGGTGATTATGGTCGATGTCTAGAGTGTGATGAGCCGATTGCAGAAGGGCGCCTTAGGTTTGATCCGTCAGTTGTGTTGTGTGTTCGCTGTGCCGAGCACCTGGTATCCCCCGGCCATTAGGGTATAGGACAAATAAAAGGGGTGTCGTGAGCAGGTCTACAAAAAGATGCCAGTGACAAAGCTTGGAAAGATCGCGAACAGCGGGTCTATCACCCGGAAAACTTACGGGCGTCAGTCATCGAACAATTCAATTCCGCCCACGGCAGAAATGTAAAACCCGGAGAGCCGAGCCAGACTTTTTCAGTGGCTTCCTTGCTGATTAAATACCCCTGAACTGGATGCCTTTCCGGCGAAAAGAGGTCAGCTTCTCGACCGCTGTGCGGTCTTACCTTCTCAATTTATCTTGCCTCAGGTGGCGCCCTGAGATGAGGTGTGAGTAACGGGAGGGTTGGAATGTCCTGTTCCTTCTCTCAAAGGTGAGCCCGGATCCTGCCTGTGACGTCCTGACCCTCAATACATGTAATGACTGTTAGTGACTCGCCGCACCGGCCGCAGGTCTCTATGTCAATATTGAACATCCGCTTTAGGCGTTGCGCCCGGGTCATACCCGATAAAGCGGGGCGGGCTTTAGCGGCATGATGAGTGGAGGGATTCACACAGGCTTTTTAGGCGGTGGTAGCAGGGTGGTAGTCGTCACACCCTGCTTCTACCTAAGCGCCTAATAATAAGGCACTTTTCTTTCTTAATATGGCGGTGGGCGTAGGATTCGAACCTACGGACGGTTTCCCGTCAACGGTTTTCAAGACCGCCGCTTTCGACCACTCAGCCAGCCCACCAATTCCCGTAGACGCTCATGGTCGGTGGGAAGCGCGCATTATAACTATGCCTGCGAGGCTATCAAGTAGCTAATGCGATGAATTGATGTTTTTTGCAGTACGCGTAGTCGCTCACGCGGCGTATCGGGGTCATCTAGGGGATAGTCCCGCTAACAACCGGCTTGGGGACGTGGTTTTGCCCGGCAAAGGCAGGGTCAGTTTAGGACGCCGCCGGCTGTGAATGTTTAATTGCGTATTGCGAGGCTATATGCAATCATGGCGGTACTGGCTGAGGGACTAGGGTCAATGTCCAGGTCCAACATGCCCGCCCCTGCTAAGGGAAATGGCGAGGGTGGCTGCCGTTAGCAGTGAGGAGATGTTCTGTGGCCAGCAGAAGAAACGTCAGGGACGAGAAGGGTCAAGGAAGGCCCACTGGGCCAAGGAAGGCCCTCCAAAAGACCTCACTGAGGCGAAAGATGTGGTGAGGGACAAGGATGTCCCTCTGCTTTTTCTTATTCGCACCCCACACCAAGTGCGCGGTCTGTCATCAACGCCGGTGCGTCCAGTCACGCCTTAGGCAATTAACCCTCGCTAGTGTCATCCACAGTAGCCTCGTCCTCTTGGGCAATGGTCCCTGTTGGAGTAACACTGCTGCGTGGATCATTGCTGGCTCGGGGAATATCACGTTTTACGACGGTGACTGCAGGGGCAGCTTCGTGCTCGAACAGCACAGCGCGTTGGGTTGAAATGGCAATATCCAAGATGGGTTTGGGCCGATTTCGCGGGTCATTGACTGCTCGACCATCGTCTGTCACACCGTCGTTATTGGCGCCAGCGCTGGCTGTTTCGCTGATTATGGCGGCACCGCTCGAGCTCTCTACGGCTGACGTCTCTATGGTGGGGGTTGTCATTGGCGATACATCGGTCGCTGACGGGTTGTTAACGACTGAAATCTGCTCTTCAGATACTGTAATTTCAGCCACGTCCGCTGCAGCTGTCGTTTCAGCTTCATCGGTGCCGTCGCTGGCAGGGGGAGTGCTGTCCATCGGTAGTGGTGGTTCTGCGTCTACGCCGGATGTTGTGATGCTCCCTGTCATCAGTGGCTCTGCCGCCATTGGTGATTCGCTATCACCTGTTTCAGCAAACACTTCAACAGTTGCTTGGACACTAGCGGCGGGCTCCACCTCAGATATCGGTTCGTCCATTATCTGGGGCACTGGCGCGTCTTCATCCTTAGCCGCTAACTGAGCCTCCGCCCCTTCCGACGGTGGAGCTTCAGTAGCCTCCATGGAATTGGCACCGTTAGACAGCACACCGTCATCAAGGAGGGGTAGGGGATTGGTCGCTGGGTCTACTGTATCTGTAGCCACCTCACTAGCGGCCATCTCAGGTCTTGTCCCTCTGCGCCGACGACGCCCGGCACTTTTTTGGCCGCTAGGGCGATGCCGGGCGGTAGTTTGCTGGTCTTTGGCCTCGACCTCGGTAGGTGGCTGGATCTCTACATCACTATCTTCATCACTATCTGCCCCATCATCGTCAGGGTCAGAATCTGATGATGAGTCCATATCCCCGTCGCTACGTCGCTGACCACCCCGTCGGCCACGACGTCTCCGTCGCTTGGGTCGATCACTGCTGTCATCGTCTTCTGAGGTTTCATCGTCAGAGTTGACATCAATGTCGTGATCTTCATCGCTGTGGTCAGTGGATGAGCTGTTGTCACTGGGCTTTTTTCGCCTATTTTGATCCCGGCTTCGCGTTCGGTGTTGGCCGCTATCCTCTGAGTCAGCACTGCTGTCCTCGGTGTTATCAGCCGCTGGCAGGTCAGCGTCTAGCTTCGCTGGCTGAGCGGTTGGCACGGGTGCGAACAGCGAACCCCACAATTTACTCAGTAAGCCAGGTTTCGCACTTTTGGCATCCGCAGGCTGTTTGGCTATCGGTTTATTGGCTTCTGTTGTCGTAACGTTCTGCGGTGGCACATCAGCGTCATTGGCGGGCGCTGGCCCTTGAGGTTTTATGCCGCGCACTAAGGCTTTAGGTAAGGCAGGTGCATCGTTGTCATCATCCCGGATTAATAGCAGTTCAGGCGTGTCCAGCTCTACCTCAAAGCTAACAGTGTCGTTCTCTTCCATCTCATCTTCACGCAAGCGAGTGACTTCAAAGTGGGGCGTTTCTTTGTGTGGATTGGGAATAATCAATAGTCTCACGCCATTGCTGCTCTCAATGTCGTTGACCGCTGCGCGCTTTTCGTTGAGTAGAAACGCAGCGACATCAACCGGCACAACCGCACGCACTTCACCCGTGCGGTCTTTGGCAGCCTCTTCTTGCAGCAGGCGTAGAATGGCCAGACCCAGAGATTTCGTATCGCGAATAGTGCCTTGCCCTGTACAGCGGGGGCAGACCATGGCGCTTGTTTCGCCTAAAGAGGGGCGCAAACGCTGGCGGGACATTTCGAGCAATCCAAAGCGTGAAATGCGACCAACTTGAACTCGCGCGCGATCAATTTCTAAGGCATCACGCATTCGGTTTTCCACGGCACGCTGATTTTTTGCCGCATTCATATCAATGAAATCTATGACAATTAAACCGCCCATATCGCGCAGCCTGAGCTGCCGAGCAATTTCGTCCGCCGCTTCTAGATTTGTGTGTAGGGCAGTCTGCTCAATATCGGCGCCCTTTGTTGCGCGCGCCGAGTTTATATCAATAGAGACCAATGCCTCGGTGGGATCAATAACGATGGAACCACCAGACGGTAATCGCACTTCGCGCTGAAAGGCGGTTTCAATCTGCCCCTCTACTTGAAACCGATTAAACAATGGCACGGTATCCTCATACTTTTTCACACGCTGGCTGAATCGTGGCATGACCATTGAGACAAAATCATTGGCTTGTTTGAAGGCGCCATCATCGTCAATGAGCACCTGATCAATGTCGTCGCGTAAATAATCGCGAATCGCGCGAATAATCACGTCGCTCTCTTGATAGAGAAGGACAGGGCCTTTGTTCTCCGCATTGGCGGTTGAAATGGCGTCCCACAGCTGCAGCAAATAGTCTAAATCCCACTGCAGTTCTTCAGCACTTCGGCCGACACCGGCTGTACGAATAATGACGCCCATCCCGTCTGGAATAGTTAACTCAGCTAAGGCCTCTCGCAATTCACTGCGATGCTCACCCTCAATGCGGCGAGAAATGCCACCTGCCCGGGGATTGTTGGGCATCAAGACCATATAACGCCCCGCTAAACTGATGAAGGAGGTAAGTGCCGCACCTTTAGTGCCGCGCTCTTCCTTATCCACTTGAACGATCAGCTCGGTGCCTTCCTTCAGCACGTCCTTGATGCGAGTTTTACCTTCACTCGTTGGTGCGGAACTGCGGAAATATTGAGGGGAAATCTCTTTGAGGGGAAGAAAGCCGTGACGATCAGCGCCAAAGTCGACAAAGGCCGCTTCGAGACTGGGTTCCACACGGGTTATTTTAGCTTTATAGACATTGGCTTTAGTGGCAACACGCGCACGGTTTTCAATATCTAGGTCATACAGCCGACTGCCATCGACAAGGGCGACACGCACCTCTTCCGATTGCGTTGCATTTATTAACATTTTTTTCATGGATTACGTCCAGTTAGCGCTAACACTGAACGGGTGCGCGAAGGCGAGTTGCCTTCAAAACCAAGTGGTCGCCACAGCAATACTGCTATGGGGAAGTGGTCAAAATCACCACTTCTTTCTTCCTTGTTTCAGCGGCCTGACGCAAGCATCGACCACTTAAAATTCGCACCGCGTTCATAGTTTCGCGGGTTATATTCAGTTGCCCGGTATCATCACCTCCGCTCTAACGTGTACTCTTCGCTTCCTGTACACGGAGTGGTCCGGTGACGCTAGCGGGCGTCGTATCTTCGGGCTGCGGGATATTCTCGCCGGTGGGTTCCGGACAGCTCTTTTACGTTAATGACGCAGGTCTGTCATAGTGAGCTGCTAAAAAACTAGAATACTGTAATCTGGTGACGGGGTAGATTTTTGCGTTCATCTCTCTGTCGGGGTCGACCCTGTCGCCCGGGCGTACCGCCCTCAGCCGGCGCCGAACGTACCATTAATAACCGAGTAAATCAATTGCCAGAGCAAAAAGACATAAAAGCTGTGAATCACGGGGTACAGGTTATCCAAATCTCTGAGCTTGAGGCTGGGCAACGCTTGGATAACTACTTGCTACGAGTACTGAGCGGCGTACCGAAAACCCGCATTTACAAGGCCATTAGAAAGGGCGAGGTGCGTATTAACAAAGGCCGGGCTAAACCTGAGACAAAGCTACAGACCGGAGATAAGTTGCGCGTCCCACCGCTTAATCAAAATCAACGGTCAACCCCTAAGGCCGCGTCGCACCACTGGACTGAGCGACTTCGGGAGGCGGTGGTGTTGGAGACCGATCAACTATTGGTTATCGACAAACCTTCGGGCCTCGCAGTGCATGGCGGCAGCGGTGTCACTGCGGGACTCATAGAAACGCTGCGCCTTATGTTCCCTGAGCAACGTTATCTAGAACTTGTTCACCGACTCGATAGGGATACTTCGGGGCTCTTACTTGTTGCCAAGCGGGCCAGCACATTACGCGATCTACACACACAGCTGCGTAATGGCCAGATTGATAAGCGCTATCAGGCACTCGTGTGCGGTCGTTGGCCGGCGCATTTAAAACGTATCGATGCGCCGCTCGAACGGTTCTCTTTGGCTTCTGGTGAGCGACGGGTAAAAGTGTCGGCCCAGGGCCGACCTTGTGTTACGGACTTTAGCGTCTTACGTCGGTGGAGACGAGCAACGTTAATAGAGGCCAAACCGATTACCGGCCGGACCCATCAAATAAGAGTGCATTGCCAGCATGCCAACTTATCCATTTTAGGTGAGCAAAAATACGCCATGGGCGACGCTGAGGGTATCGCTGAAACCTATAAAGTGCCCCGGTTGTTTCTGCATGCGGCATCGCTACATTTTTCTGTTGATGGACGACGAATATCGGTCGAAGCACCACTCCCGACTGATTTACACGCGGTTTGTCAGCGCTTGGGAGCACCTCTGTAGCGTCCTGGGGTAGCGCTTGGGCCGCCGACGATCGTTACGACGATTATTGTGATTGGGATGTAAAATAAGGATGGAATTCAATCGCTACGGAAGTGCATAGCCCTGAGCGCGGAGTGCCGTACACAGACCAATGAGGGGTAGTCCCTCTAATGCCGTTGGGTCTTCACTCGCCAGCGACTCAAAGAGACTAATACCCAGCGATTCCCATTTAAAGCTGCCGGCACAATCGAAGGGACTGTCAGATTGAAGGTAGCGAGCAATGGCAGAATCAGATAAGCGCCTTAGCGTCACCGTTGTTGTTACCACCTGACCATGGAGGAAGTGAGAGGTAGGACGCCAAAGCGCAAAGCCCGTGTAAAACGTGACTTGCTGCCCTGAACACAGCTGCAGTTGTGCCTGTGCTTTATCGAGGGTGCCGGGTTTGCCGAGCAATTGGCGAGCGCACGTCGCGACCTGATCACTGCCGATATACAACGTGTCAGGGTCACTGGCCTTTGCCACGGCTTGGGCCTTCTCCACTGACAGTCGATAGGCAAGTGCAGACCGGCTTTCACCGCGCCTCGGCAATTCTGGCACAGCTGGCGTCCGAGACTCGAATGGCAGCCGTAAACGTGAAAAAAGTTGCTTGCGATAGGGTGAGCTAGACGCCAGCACTAGGTTTTTAGGGAGTGGTTTGAGATTATGTGACATGAGTAGCAAAGCCTTTGAATTACCGAGATTTTTTTTTGACACGCACCGGGTGCGTCCGTATCATTCGCCGCCATGAAGCGTGCAGGTATACCACAGACGGTCGAGGTCCGAACTTTGGCGGCGAGGCAAGTGGTGATCGAGGGTGGATTAACCGAGGCCCGAATGCCCCGTCTCGCCGCGGCTATCGCCAGCGCAGACGCGCCTGCACAGGTCCGTGTCGATTGTAGTCGTGACGAGGAGGGACGGTACATTGCTGCTCTGAACGTGAGTATGCAAGTCGCTGTGACCTGCCAGCGGTGTTTGACATGTTTGACCATCGACTTGCAGGCTAACAGTCTGCTAGCCGCGGTGTGGACCGACGAACAGGCGCAGGCCTTACCGACGCGTTATGAACCATTAATTACGGAGGGTGAGTCGGACCTGTGGCAAATGGTGGAAGATGAGTTGCTACTGGCATTGCCAGCCTTTAGCTATCACGATGACAGTCAATGTGCTGTAAAGGCCGGTATGACTGCTTCCGATAAGGGTGTCACTAACGTAAACGAATCGTTAGGGCAGAGAAAAGAGAATCCATTCGGTGTGCTCGCTACACTGAAGGCAGGTGGAAATAGAGACTGAGGCGGCTCACAGTTCGCTTCGCGGCTTAAAATAGGAGCCCATTATGGCTGTACAAAAGAGCAAGAAAACGCGCTCTCGTCGAGGAATGCGTCGTTCGCACGACTCACTAGAGGGCCAAACACTCATGGTTGACCAAACTTCGGGTGAAAATCGTCGTCGCCACCACATGAGCGCCGATGGCTTTTACAAAGGACAAAAAGTTCTCAATCTCGCCGATGACGATTAAACCGCATGCTGGCTTTTAACCAAGGCGGTTCGCCATCGTGCGCAACGCCGCCACACGAGCCCTGCTGTAAGAATGAGTGATTAGAGGGCTTCATGACCAAAACCGCCTTTCTTTTTCCAGGTCAAGGCTCCCAATCGGTAGGTATGCTATCGGTCGCTCACGACGCTTGGCCCATTGTGATCGATACGTTCTCTGAGGCGTCTGAGGTACTCGGATTCGACCTTTGGCAAATGGCCAAAGAGGGCTCGGCAGAGACACAAGCGTTGACCGCTAATACCCAGCCGCTGGTGCTCACTGCCAGCGCCGCTTTATTTAGAGCTTACCGAGGTGCGGGTGGCACGATGCCAGCCGTGGTGGCTGGCCACAGTTTAGGGGAGTTTTCTGCGTTAGTGGCGGCCGATTGCTTGTCATTTACCGACGCAGTGTCGTTGGTGCGCCTGCGCGGCGAAGCGATGCAGGCGTCAGTTCCGACAGGCGTCGGGGCTATGGCAGCGATCATTGGCCTTGATGACGAATCTATCAATATTACCTGTGCGAGAGTCTCACGTGGCGATGACTACCAAGTGCTCGCTGTTAATTACAACTCACCAGGACAAGTAGTGATCGCTGGTCACACCGAGGCGGTAACCGAGGCGATGGACTTGCTTAAACAGGTTGGGGCAAAGCGAGCCCTGCCACTACCGGTCAGCGCCCCTTTTCACACACCGCTCATGGGCTACGCTGGAGAAGCGTTGGGCGAAGCACTATCAGATACTCAACTCAATGACCCCGTCATACCGGTTGTCAGCAATGTGACAACCACGTTGCACTACAGTGCTGCAGACATTAAAGCGTTACTGGTTCGGCAAGTCTCTGCTCCCGTTCAGTGGACCGGCTGCATTGCGACGATGGTGGCATGGGGTTGTGAGAATTTTGTTGAGTGTGGGCCCGGCAAGGTATTATCAGGTCTGTTGAAGCGTATTGACCGATCATTGCCCTGTTCGGTGATGGAAACCCCCGAGGACTTGGAGTTGGTGTTACGGACCGTGGCGAATGAGGGTATCTATGCGCAATAGTGAAAAAAGAGTGGCATTGGTGACCGGGGCTAGCCGAGGTATTGGTAAAGCCATTGCCCAGCAATTGGCTGATGACGGTTTTGTTGTCGTTGGTACCGCAACGTCAGTTGAAGGCGCGAATCGCATTGACAGCTGGTTATCACCATTGGGTGGTGCAGGTATGGCACTCAATGTCACTGACGCTGACAGTGTTGCTGCGCTTATGGCCGCGACAAACGAGCGCTTTGGGGCGCCAACCGTGTTAGTCAATAATGCGGGCATTACTCGCGACAACTTGCTCATGCGGATGAAAGATGACGAGTGGCACAGTGTTATCGATACCAATTTGAACGCCGTTTTCCGCGTCAGTAAAGCCTGCCTGCGTGGCATGACGAAAGCCCGTTTCGGTCGAATTATCAGTATTTCATCGGTGGTGGGTTCAATGGGTAACCCGGGACAGTCCAATTATGCCGCAACGAAAGCCGGCGTCGAAGGGTTCACCCGGGCGCTCGCGAAGGAGCTTGGCTCGCGTGCCATTACGGTCAACGCGGTCGCGCCCGGTTTTATCGATACGGATATGACCGCAGAGCTATCAGAACAACAGCGAGAATTGATGCTCGGACAAATACCACTGGCTCGCTTAGGGCAGGCAGAGGAGGTGGGCGCGACGGTGGCTTTTTTATGCAGCGATGCGGCCAGCTACATCACCGGTGAGACAATTCATGTTAACGGTGGAATGTACATGGGTTAATTTCCCAAATGTCAAGGGTTTCACTTTGATGAAATCAGAGTAAAATGTGTTCATTAATTGGGCAAGCGCCCGTACTACAACGTGGAGAAACAAACAGACAATGAGTAGCATTGAAGAGCGCGTTAGAAAAATCGTCGCAGAGCAGTTGGGTGTCAAGGATGACGAAGTCCGAAACGAAGCATCCTTTGTGGATGATCTCGGTGCAGACTCACTCGATACGGTGGAGCTGGTAATGGCCCTTGAAGAGGAATTCGAGACTGAAATTCCAGACGAAGAAGCCGAGAAAATCACTACCGTACAGCTAGCTATTAGTTATATTAACGAAAATCTCGCCTGACATTCTAGAGTCGGTAGTGAGCAGCCGTTCTACGTTGTAGAGCGGCTTTTTTGTGTTGGATTCGTCGGCCACCACGTAGGGGGGAGTACATGCAGGGCAAACGTGTCGTAGTCACAGGTCTCGGAATGGTGTCACCGGTGGGTCTAGACGTTGATACCAGCTGGAAAAACATCTGCAACGGCGTGAGTGGGGCGGCATCTATAGAATCTTTCGATACTGAGGCGTTTAGTACGCGCTTTAGTTGCTCGGTGAAAAATTTCTCGACCGATGGTTACATAGCACTGAAAGACGCAAAACGGATGGATCTCTTTGTTCAATTTGGCATGGTCGCCGGTATTCAAGCATTCCGAGACAGCGGATTAGAGATTAGCGACGTTAATAACAAGCGTGTGGGCTGTGCCATCGGTTCAGGGATAGGCGGTATAGGCTCGATTGAACGTAATACCCAGCTGGTCTCAGCTTCAGGACCACGAAAGATATCGCCGTTTTTCGTCCCAGGTGCCATTATCAACATGATCAGCGGTAATTTGTCAGTCATGTTCGATATGCGAGGCCCGAATCTGGCGATAGTGACTGCCTGCACCTCAGGCACGCATAACATTGGGTTGGGCGCACGATTAATTGCCAGCGGCGACGCCGATGCCATGCTGGTCGGTGGTGCTGAAATGGCAACAACGCAGGTCGGTCTTGGTGGGTTTGCGGCTGCGCGAGCGTTATCGAGACGAAATGATGACCCGACCGCAGCGTCTCGCCCGTGGGACGTGGATCGTGATGGATTTGTCCTGGGCGATGGTGCGGCGGTGCTGATGCTGGAATCGCTCGACAGCGCCACCGAGCGCGGCGCTGCCATTTATGCAGAAGTGAGCGGGTTTGGTATGAGTGGGGACGCGTATCACATGACCTCGCCCCCCGAGGATGGTCGGGGAGCTGCTACCGCGATGACAAATGCACTGGCAGATGCCCGTGTAAACCCTGCGGATGTGCACTACATCAACGCCCATGGAACGTCGACTCTCGCTGGTGATCTCGCCGAAACAATGGCGGTAAAATCAGTGTTTGGTTCAGCGGCCAAAGCGGTGGCGGTCAGCTCTACGAAATCAATGATTGGTCATTTGCTGGGTGCAGCCGGCGCGGTTGAGGCGGTGTTTTCCATTCTCGCCATCCGCGACGGGATTGCACCGCCCACTATCAATTTGCATAACCCCGACCAAGGCTGTGATCTCAACTACGTTGCAAATCGTGCCCAAGAGTTGCCTATTCATCATGCCCTGAGTAATTCTTTCGGCTTTGGTGGTACCAACGGATCGCTCCTCTTCAGCCAGTTGAAGTAACCACCCTCATGGCCGAATGGTTTTGGATCGACGGCGACGAGAATGGTTACGTGCCTGCCGATGACCGAGGTCTGGCCTTCGCCGATGGTGTATTCGAAACCTTACGTATCGAGCATGGGCGCGTCTGCCTAGCCAACTATCACCAAGAACGGCTGGCACTGGGCTTGGCGTGTCTCCTGTTCCCAAACGCCGCTAAGACAGCAGCTCAAGCGCTAGAGGCGGTGAGTCGATGGGGTTTATCGCATCAAGGGCTTGGCGATGGTGCTTCATTGCGACTGACAGTAACTCGAGGCTCTGGCCCTCGAGGATATGCTCCCAACGTTAACACTCAGCCGCGTGTATTGGCCCGATTAACGACGGGCTTACCGGCCAATGCACCCCCCGCGAAGATGGGCGTTGCCGATATTAGCTGGCCTGAACAGCCCGCATTGAGCGGCCACAAGTTGTTAACCCGAACGGAACAAGTGCTGGCTGCGCATCAAGTGGCGGTGTCCGGGCACGATGACTTAATCATGACTAATCTCAACGGAGCCGTGGTGTCTGCCACAGCCGGAAATGTATTCTTTCGGCGGGAGGGCGCGTTGTTCACGCCCAATCTGAGTGCCCACGGCATTGCCGGCACGCGCCGACGCTACCTCATCGACGAGCTGGCGTCACGGCACGGTTTCACCGTGCACCAAGGCACTGTTGAGCAACAGTCGCTGGATGATTTTGATGAAGCGTTTATCTGTAACAGCCTGATTGGCATTCGGTCCATAGCCAGCATCCAACTGGCCAATCGGACAATAGCATTTACATCATTCGGTGCAGCTGAGACACTTCGGCAAGGGATTCATGGACTGGAATATAACCATGGTCGGCACTTATCTACCGAACAATCATAGGTAACGATGGCTATCCGATGACAACGATCAGTGGGCGGCGAATTTTCGGCCTTGCCTTAATTTGTAGCCTCCTATTGTCGGTGGGTTGCTGGCTTGGCTTTCGCTGGTGGGCAGCTCTGGTGGAGCAGACCATAGCCCCCAGTGAGCCAACATCCGTGCTGACGGTAGAGGCGGGACAGAGTTTAGGATCGATACTGCAAGCCCTCGCAGTTGACGGCAGTATCCGCTATCCGAAATTGGTGGGCTGGTGGGCTAAATGGGCCGATCTTGATCGCGGCATTCAAGTAGGTGAATACCCTATTGAGCCGAGTACCACGGTTAAACAGTTGCTGCAGATGTTTAATGACGGTCGCGTTATCCGCTATAAAGTAACATTACCAGAAGGGATTACCTTGGCGCAGGCACTTGATATTCTTCACGGTACGCCGCAGCTAGAACGCATTATTGAAGATAGCAAAGATCCAGTAGTGGCGGCCATTGTCGCGCCGAACGAATCACCTGAAGGTTGGTTTCTGCCTGAGACCTATCACTTTGTCAAAGGCAATACTGATGCGGATATCCTCCGGCGGGCCCACGAGCTCATGGACAACGCCCTCGACCGCACCTGGCAGCAGCGCGCCTCGGATTTGCCATTAGTCAATTCCTATGAGGCGCTTATCCTTGCCTCTATTGTCGAGCGCGAGACGTCGGTCCCAGCGGAGCGCCCCTTAATAGCGGGTGTATTCATACGGCGCTTACAAAAAGGTATGCGACTACAAACCGACCCTAGCGTCATTTACGGCCTTGGCGTCGATTTTGATGGTAACTTACGCCATCGTCATTTGCGGGATAAGGCGAATCGATGGAATACCTATCAAATTTCGGGGCTGCCCCCGACACCCATTGCGCTACCGGGTATCCAAGCGATAAAAGCCGTGGTTAACCCTCAGCAGGGGGATGCCCTGTACTTTGTCGGAAAGGGTGATGGCTATCACTCCTTTGCACCCACCCTTGAAGCACATCAGAGCAATGTTCGACGTTATCAGTTACAGCGTCGCAGTGATTATCGCTCGACGCCGGCTACCTAGTCCCATGAATAAGCGACGGCATAGGGTTGAGGCAGCCAGTCATCTGGCAAGTTCATCGTCTATCACTGGTGTTACCAAGAGACCCAGAGTTATGCGCGTCAACGGAAAGGGTCACGACCATGACTGAATCAGCGGGCACTGTTGATCGGCGCGGTCATTTACTGACGCTAGAAGGGGGTGAGGGTGTTGGTAAATCGACTAATCTTGCGTGTATTGAGGCGCTATTACGCGCTCATGGGCTTGATGTCTGCGTCACCAGGGAGCCGGGTGGTACCCCGATAGGTGAAGCTATACGTGGTTTGTTACTCGCTGAAGGACCGACGGCGCCGTCCGCTATGGCAGAGCTGCTGCTGATATTTGCTGCGCGAGCGCAACATATTCAAGACGTTATTGAGCCTGCCTTAGCGGCGGGTCGCTGGGTGCTTTGCGATCGCTTTACGGATGCCACCTACGCCTATCAAGGGTTTGCACGTGGATTGTCGTTGGACGCTATTGCGACGCTGGAGTTACTGGTACAAGGTCAGGTGCGCCCCAGCTTTAGCGTTTTGTTGGATTTACCTCCGAGCGTTGGACTGGAGCGCGCATCGCAGCGAGCGGCATTAGATCGATTTGAGGTTGAAGGTGAGCAGTTTTTTAATCGTGTTAGAGAAGGCTATTTGTCTAGGACTACACTTGAGCCCGATCGCTGGCTGGTGGTTGATGCGAGCCAGAGCCTCAAACAAGTACAAGACCAGTTGATAGAGGGTTTAACTCCCTGGATGCAAGCACATGTTGACCAATAAAGGGGGTGAATGGGCTGATCAGCCACTGCCATGGCACGCGGAGGCATTTCAAAAAATTCTTGCAACATACCGCCATCAGCGGCTCCCCCATGCATTAATGCTAATCGGTCCAGAGGGGAGTGGTAAGCAGGCATTTGCCGCCACATTGACTTCGGCGTTAGTGTGCAAACACACAGGCGAGGGGGCATGTGGGCATTGTAATAGCTGCGAGCTCATGCGAGCAGGTAATCACGGTGACGTTCGTTGGCTAGTCCCCGAAGCAGGAAAGCGAGCGATTGGCATTGAGCCTGTTCGTGAAGCTATCCGATTTATGCAGCAAACTGCCGGCTACGGCACCCATAAAATCCTCGCTATTTCACCTGCTGAGGCTATGACGGCTTCGGCCGCTAATGCGATATTGAAAACCCTTGAGGAACCTGCAGGTGATAGCTTCGTCTGCCTTGTGTGTCATCGCCCAGGGGATTTGCCTGCCACTATTCGCTCTCGCTGCCAATCACTATTGTTGCCTGCTCCGAGCGAAGATGAAGCCTTAGAATGGTTAACGGCGCAGGGTAATGATCGAGTTCAAGCACACCGTGCGCTTGAATTGACCAACGCTAAGGTGATATCCGCGCTAGCGCTCTTAGAAAGCGACTCACTCGAAGCGATAGGCAACATTCGCCTGACGATTGAGCAGGTGTTATTGGGTGAACTGGCGCCTGGCGCTGGGGTTTCAGTGCTATCTAAGCTTGACCTCGATTTCGTTCTCGATACGGTGCTTGCAGTATTGCAGGAGCGCTTAAAAGCGAGTGATAAGAGAAGCTTGCAACAGCAGCAAGGTCTATTTGAGCTTTGCGACGACGTAGCCCGATGGCGTGCTGCCATACGTTTGGGATTAAACCTTGCATACGAGGGATTACTGCTGCACGTGTTTATGCGCGCGGGTGCATTCCGACAAAAGGGCTAAAGTTCATATGCAAGCCCCTCACAGTTGTTGTAGTCTTGAGTTTTCACTGGGACGCAGCGTGTTATGAGCGAGGGCACTCGGCAGGGCATCTTGTCGTTAACCATCAAAGATAAAGCCGTCTTGTATGCAGCGTATATGCCTTTTTTACAGAACGGTGGTTTGTTCGTGCCCACAAATAAGCATTACAGTATTGGCGATGAAGTATTCATGCTGCTTACACTGATGGACGAACCGGAGAAAATCCCAATTGCTGGTCGGGTCGTATGGATGACCCCCGCCGGTGCACAAGGTAATCGGAAGGCGGGTATCGGCGTGCAGTTTTCCGAACAAGACGCCGCGGCGAATGCCAAAATAGAAAACCATTTGGGGGGGTCCCTCAACTCTGAACGGCAGACTCATACGTTGTAGCCAGCGCCTAGGAGCCGGGGAAACATATCGCTCCAGATCGGCCAGTGAGTAGCATGGGGATATGACGGCGCCTTATCACCTACACATCACTTTTCAAATAACCCATAAATTACTAATTAATATAGCTTTTTTCGTTCGCTTGCTAGGCCGACCAGCGTAGCAGCGTAGAAGAGGTTGATTGACGCGTTGAAACTCTCTGCGGGCTGTGAGAACATCCGCGCCCTTGGATTGCCGCGCGCTGGGTGTGGTCCAAGCGGTTGGGTATGCGGGAGTGGCGAAATTGGTAGACGCGCTGGATTTAGGTTCCAGTGCCGCAAGGCGTGAGAGTTCGAGTCTCTCCTTCCGCACCATTATGGTGGATAGCCCAAGGGTAGTGCTACGCCATTGCTCCCTTAGCTAGTGGATTTATTGTCAGGAGTGGACCATGCAAGTGTCTATAGAAACGACTTCAGGGTTGGAGCGTCGTCTCACTGTCGGGGTCCCCGCCGATAGAGTCGATGGCGCTGTTGATCAGCGTTTGCGTGAGGCCGCTCAGAATGTTCGCCTACCGGGGTTCCGCCCAGGCAAAGTGCCCATGCGCGTTATGAAGCAGCGGTTTGGTGCTGGCGTCCGCCAAGAGGTTTTGGGTGAGGTCATTAGCCAGTCGTTTCAAGAAGCCGTCCAGGCCGAAAACCTCCGTCCTGCGGGTCAACCCACTATTGAGCCAAAGAGTTTGGATGCAGGTAAAGATCTAGAATTCACGGCGATTTTCGAGATATTTCCAACCATCACTATCAATGAGGTCAGCGGATTCGAGGTTAACAAACCGACTGCTGACGTCACTGATGACGATATCAACGAAATTATTGGCATCTTTCGCAAGCAGCAAGGCTCTCTCGAGGTGATTGATCGTGCTGCCGAAGACGGTGACACCGTCGTTATCGATTTTATCGGCACCCGAGACGGCGAGGAATTTGATGGCGGAAGCGGCGAAGACCTAGACCTAGAACTGGGCTCCGGCCGCATGATACCGGGCTTTGAAGAAGGGGTGATTGGCATGTCGGCGGGTGATGAAAAAACCCTAGAGCTTACTTTCCCTGACGATTACCAGAAAGAAGAATTACAGGCTGCGCAGGTAAAATTCAAGATCACGGCTAAAGCGGTGAAGGCCACTGAGCTTGCCCCCCTTGATGATGCACTGTTCGAAAGTTACGGAGTAACCGGCGGAGGAGAGGCAGTATTTCGCGCTGAAGTGCAAAAAAATATGGAGCGTGAGCTGCGAAATGCGATTCAAAATCACGTCAAGCAACAGGTGATGGACGCCATTATTGCGGCACATGAAGACTTGGATATTCCATCGGCGTTGATCGGGCAGGAAATAGATACCCTGCGCAGTCAAATGTTTCAACAATTTGGTGGACAGCCCAATCAAGATATGGATTTAAAGAGTATTTTACCCGACGACATGTTTAAAGAGCAGGCGGGGCGCCGTATTAAATTGGGACTTCTATTATCTGAAATGATTACTCAGTTCGATTTGCAAGCAGATTCCGCTAAAGTAAAGGAAGCGATCGAAGATATTGCATCGACTTATCAAGAGCCTGAAGAAGTCATCAATTATTATTATTCTGAGAACGAGCAGCTAGCTCAGGTAGAGTCCCGCGTATTGGAAGATCAAGTGGTGGATAAGGTACTTGAAGGTGCGGTGATGACCGAGGTCGTCTGTAGCTATCAAGAGGCGCTGGCGGCGGCCAGACCCCAGCAAGGGCCACTGTAAAACACCAAATAATGAGGTTAAACAATGAGCTACGACCTATCCCCACCGGACGTAAAAAACTTGGGCCTTGTCCCCATGGTTATCGAGCAAACGGCTCGGGGCGAGCGTTCGTTCGATATTTACTCGCGCTTGCTGAAGGAGCGGGTGGTGTTCTTGGTTGGTCCAGTAGAAGATTACATGGCCAATCTTATTGTCGCTCAGCTGCTATTTCTAGAGTCGGAAAATCCCGATAAAGATATCCACCTGTATATCAATTCACCCGGTGGGTCGGTGACGGCGGGTTTGTCGATTTATGACACAATGCAGTTTATAAGGCCCGACGTCAGCACCATGTGCATCGGGCAGGCGGCGTCCATGGGAGCGTTTTTATTGGGCGGCGGTACTAAGGGCAAGCGGTTGATCCTTCCCAATGCCCGAACAATGATTCATCAGCCGTCAGGCGGTGCTCAGGGGCAGGCGACAGACATTGACATCCAAGCGCGTGAAATTCTTATTATTCGCGAACGCCTGAATCGGTTGATGGCCGAGCATACAGGTCAATCACTCGAGGTTATCGAGCGTGATACCGAGCGTGATCGTTTCATGGACGCCGAACAGAGCCTTGAGTATGGGCTGGTCGATGAGGTCGTGCAGGCGCGGATATCGGAAGAATCGACGTAAACGCGGCGAAAAATCGATACGGCCACTTGCATCGGTCGGCAAAACGTATCAAGGTTTGGGGTGTAGACGTTAATTTACTCGCCAGAAGCGTGGGGTTTTATGGCCAACGACAGTACAACGGGCGATAGCGAAAAGCTACTCTACTGCTCTTTTTGTGGAAAGAGTCAGAATGAAGTGCGAAAGCTTATTGCTGGTCCATCAGTATTTATTTGCGATGAGTGTGTTGACCTGTGTAACGACATCATTCGCGAAGAAGTACAGGAAAATGCCGCAGAATCATCGGCTGAAAAGCTTCCTATTCCTCACGAGATCAATGATATTCTTGATCAATATGTGATTGGTCAGCAGAAGGCTAAGCGAGTTCTGGCGGTCGCCGTATACAACCACTATAAGCGATTACGCTATGCGCCTCAGGCTAAGCCCGACGACGTAGAATTAGGCAAGTCAAATATCCTGTTGGTAGGCCCAACGGGTTCGGGTAAAACCTTGCTGGCAGAGACATTAGCGCGCTTACTGGATGTGCCTTTCACCGTCGCTGATGCCACCACACTCACCGAGGCGGGTTATGTGGGCGAGGACGTTGAGAACATTATTCAAAAATTACTCCAAAAGTGCGATTACGATGTTGAACGCGCCCAAATGGGCATCGTTTATATCGACGAGATCGACAAAATATCGCGTAAATCGGATAACCCTTCAATTACTCGAGATGTCTCTGGCGAGGGCGTGCAGCAGGCACTGCTCAAGTTAATAGAAGGTACCGTCGCTTCGGTACCCCCCCAAGGGGGCCGGAAGCACCCGCAGCAGGAATTTTTGCAAGTCGATACCAGCAATATTCTCTTCATTGTTGGTGGTGCGTTCGCGGGATTGGACAAGGTCATCCGCAATCGCTCTGAGAAAGGCGGTATAGGGTTCACAGCGGAAGTGAAAAGTAAAGATGTTTCCCGCAAGTTTGGTGAAGCGCTCACGGACCTTGAGCCCGAAGACTTGGTGCAATACGGGTTAATTCCCGAATTTGTTGGCCGGTTGCCCGTGATTGCCACTCTCGAAGAGCTTGATATTGACGCACTCGTACAAATCCTTACGGAGCCACGCAACGCCCTGACCAAGCAGTATGCAAAAATGTTTGAGATGGAAAATGTCGAGATTGATTTCCGGGAAGATGGCCTGCGGGCTATAGCCGAACGGGCGATGGAGAGAAAAACCGGTGCTCGAGGTCTGCGCTCGATTCTAGAGGGCGTATTGCTTGACAGCATGTATAGCATTCCCTCTGAAAACAACGTGGTCAAGCTGGTCATCGACGAAAGCGTGATCAGAGGTGACTCCGAGCCACTTATGGTTTATCAAAATCAGGAACACGCAGCCGCTAGCGGTGATGAATAGACCAGTGTTTCAGCGGTCAGCGATCCGCTTGCTGTCTTTTCAGTTCAGCAGACCACGACGTTATTTCCCACTTTCGGTCATCCTGTTATTGCAGAGTTCGCGTATCATCCCCATATATATGGGAGATTAAACGGAGAATGTTATGACCGATGTCGTTGCGACTGAATTACCGTTACTGCCCTTACGGGATGTTGTTGTGTATCCGCATATGGTTTTGCCGCTCTTTGTGGGCCGCGAGCGTTCAATAGAAGCCCTTGAACAGGCCATGGCGGGCGACAAACAGGTACTGCTTGTCGCTCAACGCAACGCTGCCGACGATAATCCCGGCGTCGATGACTTATACCAGCTGGGTACGGTCGCCAATATTTTGCAATTACTCAAGTTACCCGACGGGACTCTTAAGGTGTTGGTTGAGGGGGATTTTCGAGCTGCCATAGAATCGATGAATGATGACGGCGAACACACTATTGCCAGCGTGCGCGAAGTAGAAAGCGATGCGATCCCTGACAGTGATGTGCCTGAATTGATTCAAACGACCGTTGAGCAGTTTGAGAAGTATGTCAGCATGAGTAAAAAAGTACCGAGTGAGGTGCTGACGTCGTTGTCCGGTATTGAGGAGCCGGGCCGACTGGCGGATACCATTGCTGCCCATATGAGTGTTGACCTAGAGGAAAAGCAGCGCATCTTAGAGATCGCGTCAATTCGAGAGCGGCTTGACCATTTGCTCGGACTGATGGGCATAGAAATAGACTTGTTCAAAGTCGAAAAGCGCGTGCGCGGCCGTGTGAAAAAGCAGATGGAAAAAAGCCAGCGAGAGTATTATTTAAACGAGCAGATGAAGGCAATCCAAAAAGAGTTGGGCGACATGGATGATGCGCCCAATGAAGTGGACGAATTGCAGAGTCGAATTGAGAACGCCAAAATGTCTGCTGAAGCCTACGAAAAGGCTACCGCGGAGCTAACGAAGTTGAAAATGATGTCTCCGATGTCTGCGGAGGCTTCTGTCGTCCGGGGTTATATTGATTGGATTGTTAGCGTTCCTTGGGGCAAGCGAAGCAAGGTTAAGCATGATTTAAAGCGCGCAGCCCGTATTCTTGATGAGGATCATTTCGGCCTGGACGAAGTGAAAGATCGCATTCTTGAATATCTCGCAGTCCAAAAACGAGTCCGCAAAGTAAAAGGACCTGTCCTATGTCTGGTCGGGCCACCAGGCGTTGGCAAGACGTCTCTGGGCGAATCGATGGCTCGCTCGACAAATCGTAAATTTGTTCGTATGGCCCTCGGAGGCGTCCGTGACGAGGCGGAAATCCGTGGTCACCGGCGCACCTATATTGGCTCAATGCCCGGCAAATTGATTCAAAAAATGTCAAAGGCAGGGGTACGCAACCCTCTGTTTTTACTTGATGAAATTGACAAAATGGGAATGGACCACCGGGGAGATCCCGCTTCGGCAATGCTGGAGGTACTAGACCCAGAGCAAAATCATGCCTTTAACGACCACTACCTGGAAGTGGATTACGACTTGTCAGATGTAATGTTTGTGTGCACATCGAACACCATGAATATTCCCAGTCCGCTGCTTGATCGTATGGAAGTCATTCGAATTCCCGGTTATACCGAGGATGAAAAACTCAATATTGCCCAGCGTTATTTGATCCCCAAACAGATCAAACAAAATGGACTAAATAAGGACGAAATAGCGCTGACCGAGGATGCAGTTCTAGACGTTATTCGCTATTACACACGGGAGGCAGGAGTTCGTTCTCTGGAGAGGGAGATAGCAAAAGTTTGTCGTAAAATGGTCAAGCATTTTGCCGTTGGCGATATCCAAGGGAATACCGACGTCACCGCCGATATGTTGCCAGACCTATTGGGAGTTCGTAAATGTAATTTTGGCATTGCGGAGGAGGAAAATCAGGTTGGGCAAGTTACAGGCTTGGCGTGGACCTCAGTTGGGGGCGAATTACTCACCATAGAAACGGTAGCCATCGCGGGCAAAGGCAGGATAGTTAAAACCGGTTCACTGGGCGATGTTATGCAAGAATCTATTCAAGCTGCCATCACCGTGGTCCGGTCTAGATCGCAAAATTTAGGTGTCGCGGCTGCGTATCATGATACTCATGATTTGCATATTCACGTGCCGGAAGGGGCCACGCCAAAAGACGGCCCGAGTGCAGGGATCGCGATGTGTACGGCCCTCGTTAGTGTATGTACTGGCATTCCCATTCGTGCCGACGTCGCTATGACCGGTGAAATCACATTGAGGGGTGAGGTATTACCTATCGGTGGTCTCAAAGAGAAGCTTTTAGCCGCTCGTCGAGGCGGCATCAAAACAGTCATTATCCCAAAAGAAAATGAGCGCGATCTGAAGGAAGTGCCCGATAACATCAAGGCAAATCTAGAGATCAGGCCGGTTAAATGGATTGACGAAGTCCTAGCTATCGCATTAGAACGCATACCTGACCCTTTAAGTGACGAGGAATTCTTGGCGAATTCAACTAGTTTAACTGCAGCAGATGAAAACCCTGCTGATTCCCGCCCCCATGCACATTGAAAAGCGTTTAGAAGGTTGACCCAGCGGTCGCGATGGGTCTATTCTTAGAATGACAGTGTTTGTCGGCTGCGAGTGCTTTTAATTACAATTTAACGAAAAGAGGGTTACACGTGAATAAAAATGAATTGATTGATGCAATAGCCAATGAGGCAGACCTTTCTAAGGCTTCTGCCGGTCGTGCCCTTGACGCCGCTATCGGCGCCATTAGCGGCGCTCTAGCTAAAGGAGATACAGTCTCTTTGGTAGGGTTTGGTACGTTTTCTGTTAAGCACCGAGCCGCCCGTGAAGGCGTGAATCCGCGTGATCCACAGGGTCCAAAAATCCAGATCAAGGCGTCAAATGCGCCCAGCTTCAAAGCGGGCAAAGGCCTGAAGGGTGCTGTGAACAGTTGAAGCCCTTGTGTATCGCCCTAGGCGATGCGCTTAAGGTCATTATTTATCTAGGCGCTTTGACAGCGCCTTTTTTCTTTGGGTTGTTGACACTATGCTCCAGTCACTTAGAGATGGCGCGCAAAGCAAAGCCATCAAGGTCCTCGTTTTTTTTATCATTTTATCGTTCGCGGGTTTTGGGCTTGAGTCCCTGCTGCCAAGCGGCTCTGGTACGTCAGTTGCGGACGTTAACGGCGCGGAAATTTCCCCCCAGAGCCTACAACAGGCGATCAGTAATCAAAAACGCCAACTGACCCAAATCTTTGGTGAAGATCTTGATCCGACGCTGTTGGATGATGATCGGCTCCGCCCTCGTGCGCTAGAGTCCCTCATCGACCGCGAGCTGCTCATACAGGCTTCGCGCAATCTTGGACTCACCGCCACCGACCGGGCAATAGGAACCGTAATCGCTGACGTGGAGGCATTCAAAATAGACGGCCGGTTTAGCCCCGAGCAGTACAAGGTTGTTCTCGCAAATGCGGGCGTAACCCCCGAGCGATTTCGGCGCGCACAAGCTGATGAAATAGTGATCAGTCAGCTCGAAAGTGCCATCCTTAATAGCGACTTCACAACATCCACGGAGATGGCAGCCGCTGCTAACATCGTCACAGAGGAACGTGATGTGCGGTACCTGCTCGTTGAGCGCCGCGAAATTGAAGAGCAAGCGGCTATTTCTAGCGACGACGTCACAGCCTACTACAAGAGTAATCGCGAAGAATTTGTCACCGACGAACAGGTTATCGCTGAGTATATAGAGCTCACTGCTGAAGATTTTTTCACCGACGTTGATGCGGATGAGCTTGCCGAGCAATTTGAAGCGGTAAAGAACGAATATGAGGTGAGTGAGCAGGCGAGGGTCAGCCATATTCTTTTGGTGCAAGGCGATGGCGAAGCTGATTCCCAGTTAGCGTTGCGCATTAATGAGGTAGCCAGCCAACTAGAATTTGGCGCCGATTTTTCAGAATTAGCGCAACAATTATCCGATGATATCGGCTCAGCCTCGCTCGGTGGCGAGTTGGGCTTCACTGACGGAACTGCCTTTCCCGAGGCAATGGAAGCGGTTATCGCCGAGCTTGAGGTTGGAGAGATTTCTGCAGCCGTTGAAACAGATGCGGGTACGCATTTCATTCGGCTTGATGAGCGGATAGCGGCGGAGAGCGCTGATTTCAATGCCTTGCGCGCCGAACTTGAGGCGTCGATTCAACGCAGTAATGCTGAGCAAGAGCTACTGAGTGCGGTTGATGCGTTGCGCGACCTTAGTTTTAACTCGGTCGATTTAAAGGGGCCGGCTGAGGCGCTGGCTGTCGACGCGAAGCTGTCTGGCCCCATTAGTCCATCGCAGGGGGAGAGTATTTTTGCTTCGGCAGCAGTCCGTTCAACGTTATTTTCTGAAGAAATTTATGAGGCGGGCAACAACAGTGAAGTGTTGGAACTAGCGGAGAACCGATTTGTCGTTGTACGGGTAGATCAAAAAATTCCGTCGGTGCAGAAGCCGTTGAGCGACGTTGATGAATCGATTCGAAGGCGATTACAAGAAGAGGCAATTACAGCCCGCCTAAAGGTGTTGCTCGCCGATACTCAGGCTCGCATGCAGTCGGGTGATACTCTAGAAGCTATCGCAACAGCGCAAGGTTGGCAGTGGCGGGTAGAGCTAGATGCGCGGCGTTCGGGCAGCCTGTTGCCCCCTGAAATTGCAGAAGCAGCCTTTGCTATAAGGTTTACTGACGGGGTTGATCTTGTCCATGTGACCTTGCCTGGCGGGCAATTTGCTATTGTAGAACTGGCTGATGTGACTAGTGGCTCGACCGATAAATTATCGACGCCAGAGCGTGAGTCCATGGCTGAGCAGTTGGCGACAGTTAAGGGGCAGCTCAGCTTAGTAGAGTATCGTCGGGCATTGCGAAATAGCAGCGATATTGTGACTCGATGAGAGAGGCTTCCATGGGCAGAGCGCAAGCATATGGTACCGAATGAGTCACCCAAAGACAGTCCGTTAGAACAGCTGGCGGCGGCAGTGATTGGAGGCGGTGAGGCCAGTAACATCGGCTCTGTCACGGGAATGGCTATGCCTCCTATAGAGCAATGGAAGCCGGCTTTTTGTGGCGATCTCGACATGGAAATTCGTGCCGATGGCTCCTGGTGGCACGAGAGCACACCCATTAAGCGACTGGAGCTGGTGAAATTATTTGCCAGTATTCTCCGTCGGGAAAGCGATGGCTTTTACTATCTGATAACGCCTGTTGAAAAAGTTCGTATTCGAGTCTTGCTACATCCTTTGCTGGTTATCGATGCTGAGCCACTGCCGGGAACGTTGCCGGAGACACTGGTGCTGACATTGAATACTGGCGGGCAAATTCTACTGGATGGCAATCACCTGCTGGCGACGGAGCCGCGCGCTGCGGACGCCGCTTATGTCAATCTCAGTAGGGGCCTAACAGCGCTGTTTTCACGACCCGCTTGGTACAGATTGGTTGATCGATTGGATGATCAGGGCGCTTTGCACAGCGCAGGACTGCGGTTTCCACTCGCCTAGAGGATCCCCGCCTGCAGCCAGCATTTTTAATCTTTTGCCATCTATGGAATGTATCGCAGCGCTGGGGGCGATGGGTATGCAGGGTCTTTGCGTGGCATTAGCGGTAACACAGCTTACATATTCGGATAGTTGGGGCCACCAAATCCTTCCGGTGTCACCCAAGTGATGTTTTGCGATGGGTCTTTGATATCACAGGTTTTACAATGGACGCAATTTTGCGCGTTGATTTGAAAACGCTGCCCCGCCTCGTCCTCTACCACTTCATAAACACCGGCAGGGCAGTAACGTTGCGCAGGCTCATCATACAACGGCAGGTTGCGATCGATCGGTATTCTGGGGTCGATTAATGTTAAATGGCAAGGCTGGTCTTCTTCATGATTAGTGTTAGATAAAAATACCGATGAAAGTCTATCGAAGGTTAGCTTATTGTCGGGTTTTGGATAGTTGATCCGTGACGCTTGATCGGCTTGTTTTAGGCACGCATAGTCGGGTTTATCGTCATGTATCGTAAAGGGTAATCGGCCACCAAAGAGGTTTTGGTCAACCCACACCAATGCGGCGCCAAAAATATAGCCAAATTTATGCATAAAGCCCGAAAAGTTTCGGGTGGTGTACAACTCATCCCCCAGCCAGGAATTTTCAACGGCGGTAGCAAAGGTGCTGAGATCCTTGGTGGGTTGGTCTTCGGCTAGCGCACTCATCACTGATTCGGCTGCTAACATGCCACTTTTCATGGCTGTGTGATTGCCTTTTATCTTGACGCTGTTCAGCGTGCCTGCATCACAGCCAATCAACAATCCGCCTGGGAAATGCATAGTCGGCAGCGAGTTGTATCCACCTTTGGCCAATGCTCTCGCTCCGTAGGCAATCCTTGTTGCCCCCTCGAGGGTTGCGCTTGTTTTTGGATGGGTTTTCCAGCGTTGAAATTCTTCGAAGGGACTAACGTGGGGATTGGCATAATTGAGATCGGTGATCAGGCCAATGTACACCTCATGATTTTCAGCGTGGTACATAAATGCGCCCCCCGAGGATCCACTTTCAGCGAGCGGCCAGCCCAAGCCGTGAATGACCTTACCCTGTTCATGTTTTTCAGGGGCGATTTGCCAAATTTCTTTTATGCCAATGGCATAATGCTGGGGATTTTTGCCTTCGTCCAAATGAAATTGACTGATCAGCTGCTTTCCTAAATGGCCTCGACAGCCTTCCGCAAACAACGTGTATTTAGCATGTAATTCCATGCTGGGCACATGACTGTCTTTCGGCTCGCCATCGGCACCCACGCCCATTTCGCCCGTGGCAATCCCCTTGACCGATCCGTCCTCGTGAACCAACACTTCAGCCGCTGAAAAGCCGGGGTAAATGTCGACGCCTAACGCTTCAGCTTGCTCGGCGAGCCATCGACATACGTTAGCCATAGAAACAATGTAATTGCCTGTGTTGTGGGTAGGTTTGGGGATGGCAAAGTGCGGCAGTTTGATGGCTGACTGTGCGCTGGTATAGAAGAAAAAAGTATCTTCGGTGACCTCTACGTTGAGGGGCGCTCCGCGCTCTTGCCAGTCTGGAAATAGTTCCGAAAGGGCTTTTGGCTCAAGAACTGCACCGGAAAGAATGTGCGCACCGACCTCTGATCCTTTTTCAACCACGCAGACGGTGGTCTCCCGATTTTGCGCCTGTGCTAGCTGCATAATACGACAGGCGGCTGATAGACCTGCGGGGCCTGCGCCTACAATGACGACATCAAATTCCATTGTTTCGCGTTCCATCTTTTCCCCTCAGCTGCCTTCTAGTGGTTGAATATTCAGTGGGTCCTCTCGCCTTGGCTCAGAGGCAAACGAGTGACAGCCTGACTATGTTATCATTGGCGCGTTCGGTCAGTGGGCAATCTTCCAATTCCTCACAGGCCATGATCGGTGCAGAGACACGGTTTTGTCGCTGAATTCTACTTTTTTGCGCCCCCAGCTCTTGTATAGCGGCGCCCGTGACGGTAAAAAGGGCACCGTCAAACCGACAGTTTAACAAACTTGGTATGTCGACGGCGAACTATCGCGGTCAGATGTCCTAGCCGGCACAAGATGGAGAGGCTATGAAAGTATTGGTAGCAGTAAAGCGAGTCGTTGATTATAACGTTAAAGTCCGTGCCAAGACCGATGGCTCAGATGTAGAATTGAATAATGTCAAAATGGCGATCAATCCATTCTGTGAAATAGCAGTAGAGGAGGCGGTTCGGCTCAAAGAGGCTGGTACCGCTACGGAGATTGTTGTTGTTTCCGTGGGTGAGAAGGCCTGCCAAGAGCAAATTCGAACAGCGCTTGCACTCGGCGCCGATCGCGGTATTCACGTGGAAGTCGAAGGGCGGCCAGAACCCCTAGAAATTGCCAAGCTCCTCCAAGGGGTGGTGTCGAAAGAAGCGCCTCAGATCGTGATTTTAGGCAAGCAGTCAATTGATGGTGATAACAACCAAACCGGTCAAATGCTGGGCGCGTTATCGGGTATGCCTCAGGGAACATTTGCCTCGGAAATAAAGATTGATGGAGATACGCTGAATGTCACTCGGGAAGTGGATGGTGGCTTGCAAACGCTCGCGCTTTCACTGCCCGCTATTGTAACCACTGATTTACGCCTCAATGAGCCACGCTATGCCTCACTGCCAAACATTATGAAGGCGAAGAAGAAGCCTCTTGACGTGATGAGTCCGGCAGAGCTCGACGTTGAGGTTGCATCACACATTACTCAGCTCAGTGTTGCCCCGCCACCAGAGCGTGCGGCGGGTGTAAAGGTTGACGATGTTGCGCAATTAATTGACAAGCTGAGGAATGAAGCAAAGGTGATTTCATGAAAACACTCGTAGTAGCAGAACACGACAACATCAGCTTGAAACCTGCGACACTCAATGCCGTTGCTGCGGCGCAAGTGCTGGGCGGCGACATTGATATTTTAGTGGTAGGTGGGGGCTGTACTGGCGTGGCCGCGGCCGCAGCGGCGATTCCTGGCATCACTAAGGTCCTGTGTGCTGACAACGCAGCCTACAGCCATCAGCTAGCAGAAAACGTGGCCCTTCTCATCGCTGATATAGCGAGTAATTACGACAATATACTTGCACCGGCGACTACGGTGGGTAAGAACACCATGCCCCGTGTTGCGGCGCTGTTAGACGTCGCTCAAATCTCCGATATCATCAGCGTTGAAAGTGCTGATACCTTTACCCGGCCTATTTACGCGGGCAACGTTATTGCCACCATTCAATCCTCTGATGCAAAGAAGGTGATTACGGTCCGTACCACCGCCTTTGACGGCGTAGCAGAGGAGGGCGGAAGTGCCGCTATTGAACACGTTGATGCGGTTCATGATGCGGGCGTGTCTACTTTTATTGGCGAGGAAGTGGCCGTGTCGGATCGCCCTGAGTTGACCGCGGCATCCGTGGTTATCTCTGGCGGCCGAGGTATGCAAAATGGCGATAATTTTAAGCTGCTCGAAGGCATCGCAGATAAACTGGGGGCGGCTATCGGCGCCTCACGAGCGGCGGTCGACGCGGGATTCGTGCCCAATGACTACCAAGTCGGTCAGACGGGCAAGATTGTTGCCCCCGATCTCTACATTGCTGTGGGTATTTCAGGTGCGATTCAGCACCTTGCAGGCATGAAAGACTCAAAGGTGATTGTCGCCATTAATAAGGACGAAGATGCCCCAATCTTCCAAGTGGCTGACTACGGCCTCGTCGCTGATTTATTTGTGGCCTTGCCAGAGTTTGAGGCGGCTCTCTAGGCGCAGCAACTGACTCCCGTGCGGGGCTACCCAACTGTTGTGCTGAGATCTAGATCAACGTTGAGTTCGGCGAGCGCGGGAATAGCCTGTTGAAGTTCCCACACTGTCAGTGGGTGTGAGTCTTGCCACGCTTGTGTTAGGGATAACTGCAGACTATGCGAGTCGGCCTTGATAATGAAGTCGGGTAGCTCGTCGAGAATCTCGACGTATTTAAAGATGATCGCGATGCGTAGCAGCGCGATCATACGCTTCAACTTAGGATGGCTCGCTTTCGGCAAGTCGCTGAATAAACCGGCGGTCATTTTCCCCCGTTGTGCGCGAACCAGGGTTGCCATGATCACTTGTTCTCGCTGCGAAAATCCCGGCAAATCTGAGTTTTCCAATAGGTAAGCGGAGTGGCGGTTGTAGTGTTTTTTTGAAATAGTGAGGCCGATCTCATGGCACTGGCCGGCCCACTGTAACAGCGCTATTGCGTCGTCGGTAAGGTCCCACACCTGCGCAACTTGCTCGGCCAGCCAGCGGACCCTATTACCCACGATGATGGCGTTAGTTTGGTCCGCGCAATAGCGAGCAAGCAGAGCACCAACGGTACGCTCACGTACATCCTCATGGCATAGGCGGCCAACCAGATCATAGAGTACGCCTTCTCGAAGAGCCCCGTTTGCTATGCGCATATGATCAATAGCTAGCCCATCAAAAACAGCCTGAGTGATTGCTAGGCCAGAAACAATAACCTGCCGACGAGAGTCATTGAGGCCGGGCAAGGCTATGTCATCCATGGTGTCAAACCGAAGGAGTGCCTGGCGTAATTTTTCAAGGGACCGCCTATCTATTCCCTGACTCGCCCAGCCCGCGGCCACGATCAGTTTTTCAATGGCTTGTAAGGTACCCGATGAACCCACGGCTTCCGCCCAATGGTGCGCACAAAACTGTTGTTTGATGTGGGAAATCTCTAGCAGCGCTCGGTCATACGCGCCTTGATAGCTTTTTTTACTGAGTACACCGGTTGAGAAATGATCAGTGGCATAACTCACACAGCCAATCTGCACGCTTTCAAGCCGTAGGGGTTCTAATCGTTGACCGAGGATGATTTCCGTGCTGCCACCACCAATATCGATGACGAGGCGATTATTCTTATCATCAGCCAGTGTATGGGCAACACCTAGGTATACCAGGCGCGCCTCTTCTCGGCCGTAAACAACATCAATAGGCGCGTTGAGAATGCGCTCGGCGGCGTCAGTAAACACTCGACGATTTTTCGCCTGTCGTAAAGCGTTAGTACCGACTACACGCAGGCGTCTAGGTTCCATATCACTCAGCAGGTTGGCAAACCGTGAAAGGCATGCAAGACCCCGCTCAATCGCGTCCTCACTCAGTTTACCCTGATTGAGCCCGGCTCCCAGACTAACTTTTTCGCCGATTGTTTCAATCGGTGTTAATTCGCCGTGCACAAGACGAGCGATGATTAAGTGAAACGAATGACTGCCAAGGTCGATGGCGGCCAGCAATGATCCCTCAGGCGTAGGATCTTCAATGGGTCGAGTAGATGCTGGCGGCGCTGATGGCTGGGGCACAGTGAGATCCTTACTGCCGGTAGCAACAGCTTAAGGCATACCCGTGTTCGCTGCATTTATTCGTAGAAATAATCGATGTTGCATCGACAGGCAGCATGCTATGGAGTTTAAGGGTCACCGCTGAGGAGCCTCGGAAGTCGGTTGGGAAGGCGAGTTAGAAGTTCATAGCCAATCGTTTGGGCATGGCTGGCAACACGGTCAACACTGAGCTGATCTCCCCACAGTTGGACAGGCGAACCAACAGTCACCGAGTCATGGTCGGTGACATCGACTGTAATCATATCCATTGATACCCGTCCCACCAGAGGACAGATTACGCCGTTGATGAGGACAGGGGTGCCATCATTTGCTGTGCGTGGATAGCCATCGCCATAGCCTACGGCTACAGTAGCAATAACACTGTCTCGCTGCGCCTTCCAGCGACCACCATAGCCAACCACATCACCTGTCGGTATGTGGCGCAGAGCCATAACCTGCGAGGTGAGAGTCATCACCGGATGAAGCCTTGCCGGTGTAGCCTTGGGGACGGAGCTTCCGCCGTAGAGCATGTAACCCAAGCGATGCCAGTCGCAGTCAGTAGACAGTCGTTGGCTGAAACCCGCAGAATTTAACAGGCTCTTTGGTAATTCTAGTGCGTCTACGAGTGCCTGCCAGGTTTTAACTTGCCCCTGAGTTAACGGATCTGCTGCATCCTCCCCATTGCCGAGATGAGAAATAATCGTCGGCGCAACGATACCGATACGAGCCAAGCGTGTCAGTAACGACGCCACAGCGTTGGGAGCAACCCCCAAGCGGTGCATGCCGGTATCCACTTTGAGCCAAATATTGTTACGTAACTTTTCTTGCCGTGGTCGATCTAAGGACTCGAGTGATGTCAGCTGCTCTTCACTGTGTAAAACGGCCCAACTGTCAGTCGCTATGATGGTCTCCCAATCTTCAAGATCGAAAGGCCCTTCTAGAACCAGAACGGGGCGGTCTAGGGCTAGGGCATGTAATGCCTTGGCCTCCTCGCAAAAAGCGGTGGCGAAAGCATCTACAAATGGTGCGAGAGTCGTTGCACAGACGGCTAGACCGTGACCATAGGCATCAGCTTTGACTGCCGCCATGATTTTTTTACCCTCCGCGCGCTGTCGCGCGAGACGCGCATTGTTTCTCAGTGCCTGAAGATCAATCGTTATTTGTGTCGGGCGTGGCATGTTCAGGACCTAGTAGTGAAAACGATGTTGATCAAACAATGCTTGTGCCTTGCTCCAAACAGGCCCAGGGCGACCATCACCGACTACGTGCCCGTCCACTGTGATAACGGGGGCTATTTCCTTTGTGGAACTGGTTAGCCACACTTCGTCTGCGGCCAATAAGTGTTCGCGGGAAAGGCGAGCCTCAGAGAGCGGCCAATTTGTCTCACCCCGAATCATATCGACTAACATATTGCGCGTAATGCCGGCCAACTTTTGCTGATCGAGAATGGGGGTGGCAATGACCCCGTTGTTGACCGTAAAGACATTGCACGCGGCGGCTTCAGTTAATTCATCGTCATCATTAAACAGCAAAATTTCATCGGCTCCATTATCTACGCCCTCCATCATGTGCAGTACGTTACCGAGCAAAGCAATCGATTTAATATGGCAGCGTTTCCAACGTTGATCTTTTCCTGTTGTCACATGGAAACAGGGGCTTGCATTGGGATCGCCTGCTAGTGGAGCTTCGATAGCAAAGGTGTAGGCAAACACGGTGGGCGTCACGTCGTCAGGAAAACGGTGTGCGCGTTTTTCAACAACGCCCCGAGTTACCTGTAAATAAATCGCTAGATCACCAGCGCCATTTTGTTGAATCAGATCTTTCAGTATGTGCTGCCAATCGGTATCACAATGAGGGTTAGCGATGCCGATGGCCGTTAAACCCTCCCTGAGTCGATCCATGTGTCGACTAAAGCCGACGAATCGACCGTTATAGCTCGGTATCACTTCATAAATACCGTCGCCGAATAGAAAACCCCGATCCATTGGGGATATCCGTGCCGCATCAAGGGGCATAAGGTCGCCGTTAAGGAAGGCGATTGTTTGTCCGTTTGTCATTGCATAGATACTCGTTGGGTCGATGTTTGTGCGCAAAGTTCTTGTATTGTTTCAACAATGAGGGGGCCGGCCGTTGCGTCTAGGCCATCCTCCGTTGGCGTGGTCTGGTGGGTAACACCATCGACAGCGCCCACTTCAATCAGTCGTTCGAGCAGTGGTGTTGGATCGAACTGGCTCAAAACAGTCATATCATTTATGTACTCAGACATAGCGATGAGTCCGTAAGCCCCCCAATTCGACACATCCGCAACGATGAGCTCGTCGCAGCTCGATGTGGCCGGTTTAATATTCAGCGTCGTTAAGATATCGCCTGCTTTTGCCATCCCTATTTCATTACCCCCGTCACCAATGGCGACCACCGGGCAGCTAGCCAATTGTATGTAGGGCTCGGCGGGGCGGCACAACTCGGTAATATCGACACCCCGAATGTTGTAATAGCGTCCATCCGCGGCGGCGCCCGGTCTTTCGATAACAATGATCAACACCGGGGCAATTCCCTCCAGCAAGCGCTCAGCTGCCTCCCGGGCCTCTCGGACATCGAAGGTATTGAGCGTTAGCCCCCGAGCCATACCGCCCAATGCAGCAATGAGCGGCTCACCCGCCAGTAGCCAGGGTCGCAACCCCAGACGCTCACAGTGTTCGTAGAGTGCTAAAGCGCCAGCGGGGCCATCGGTCTCAAAGGTATCCGCGACAGGAAAGCCGGTGCAAATCAATACGTCACCTGACGGATGCGCTAGGAGTTTTGCCGCCCTGTAGAGATAACCGGGCTCAAGGGCTTCCCTGACACGCGCCATACCTCGGGGGTTTCTTGCGACCAAACAGGCTTCTAGCTTTACGCTCAGCGCCCTTTGCATGTCGGTTTGTTGGCTCAGCATCAACTACCTCGTTCAGCCAGTCGTAATTCCTGCTCGTAATTACTCGCAAGCCACAGTATACGGTCTCCCTCAGTCGGGTCTACCGCTTTGAATTGGACTGTAGTTCCGACGGCGGCGCGACACAGCCGGTCGCAGTCTACCGACAGGACCGCACCAATTTTAGGATAGCCCCCCATGGTTTGACGATCCGCTAACAGCACAATGGGCTGTCCATCAGGCGGTATCTGGATAGCGCCAAAACAGGTGGCTTCTGACCAGAGCTGGCTTATCCCGGTACTATGAGCGTTGCCCGACAGCCGTATGCCCATGCGATCGCGCTTAGCAGTTATCAAATAATGGTTATTCTGAAATTGCGCAGAGAATTCAGGGGTCATTTCAGGGGCTTGAAAGCCGGGCAAATAACGCAAGCAGATTGTCTTACTACCTCGCTGATTCGGCGAGTAGCGGTAGTGCTTAGGGTTAGCCATGGGCCTCCCGCATGGGATGCTGTCACCCACGCTCAGGGCGCTGCCAATACCATCGCGAAGGACGGTGCTGCGACTGCCAAGAACACTGGGATTCGCAATGCCACCGGCTACTGACAGATAACTGTAGAGACCCTTCTGGGCGCTACTGATCGAAATATTTGCACCTCTAGGAGCCGTCAACGTGCTATTCATGGGCTGTGGATGACCGTCAAATTCAATACTCACGGGCGCTCCAGTGACCGCTATAGTTGCATCGTAAATCAAGCGACAGTGCAAGCCCGACATAGCAATTTCGATTGCGGCTGCATTTGCAGGATTACTCACCAGTCGTTGCCCCAGACGGTAGGCAAAGCCATCCATAGCGCCGCCTTGGGTCACGCCATACTGGAGTTGACCGAAGCGCCCCCCATCTTGAATGCTGGCGAGTAATCCCACGCCAAGAATCTCGAGACGATTGTATGAACTGTTGGTCAAAGTGAGCCTTGCTTGCCGGGGGTTGAGTAGTCGCCAACGCAGTGCTTGGCTAGATCTGATGGTCTATTTACCGCCATTAGAGGTCGCCCCCCTGGCGCTGAAATTCGTCAATATCAATGGCTTCAAATTTGACCCACTGGCCCACTGAGATAAGTGTCGGCGGGGTGTGCTGTGGATCAAATAGCGGAGTCAGGCAGCGGCCGATAATATGCCACCCACCCGGCGAAGCTTGCGGATACACAGCAGTCTGCCGATCGGCAATGCCTACGCTGCCGGCAGGCACTTGGCGTCTTGGGGTCGACAAGCGCTCAATGGCTATGCGAGGGTCAACGTCACCCAGGTAGCTGAATCCCGGAGCAAAACCATTGGCATAGGCAAAGTAGGTACGCTGACTATGAAGGTCTACGACCTCCTCAACGGTGAGTTGCTTTCGATCAGCAAGCTCGGCGAGGTCTGCTGCCACCGCGGGATGGTATAAGGTGGGGAGCGTAACAACGGGTAGCTTAGTAGTGGCAATAACGGACTCCTGACCGGCTTCGCTCTTCAATTGACCAACAAGCGGCGAGAGCAACCCTAAGGCCTCACTGCGAGGCATGACGCTGAAATCGATGAACACAGTGAGCGTCGTGTAGCCAACGACAGCGTCTATCCATGCGTCTGCTAGAAGATCTCGGCATAGCTGCTTTATGGAAATCAATCGTTGAGTCCCTGCAGGGGAGGGCTGCTCATCGAGCACCCACCGTAAGCCGCACTCACCGGCAATGCCCCAGGTCATGATTGGGCTGTGGTTTGGCTTGATAGCGCGCGGCGAATACCGCGCAAAAGGGCCACCGCGCCAGGCGTGTCACCATGGACGCACAACGTATCGGGTTGCAGAGATAGTTTTTTGCCCCGGATACTTTGTAGCTGGCCGTTAGCGATAGACAGCGCTTGCTTTATCGCTCGCTCGCCGTCAAGTACCGCGCCGGTATTACCTCGGGATACCAAATGACCTGCACTGGTGTAAGCGCGGTCAGCAAAGGCCTCAAATCTCAAACTCAGACCATAAAAAATCCCTAATTCCACCACCTTCTTGTCCTTGGGCGTTGCCAGCACGACTAAATCGACAGCGCGGTGCCAAGTAGCGACAGCGCGCATGACATCTGCCAGCAATTCACGGTCGTTCATCATGTCGTTATAGAGGGCGCCGTGGGGCTTTACATAGCGTACGCGAGCGCCTTCAGTTTGCGCCATGCCGTCGAGGGCTGCCATTTGGTAATGCAGTAAATCGACCAGTGCATCACCACGAATCGCCATTGAGCGTCGGCCAAAACCTGATAAATCCGGATACGCGACGTGCGCACCGATCTCAACCTTGTGTTTCTTTGCCAACGATACAGTGCGCCGAATTACCGAAGGATCTCCTGCATGATAGCCACAGGCAATGTTCGCCGAGTCAATCAAAGGCATGACATCGGCGTCGCACCCCAACTGCCAGGCCCCGTAGCTTTCACCGAGATCGCAGTTGATAGTTAATGATCTTGAAATCTGTGTGTGTTTTGCCATAACTAATCCAGCGAAAGCTCCTTATTGGTTTTATCCGTAATCAACATACAGCCGGGACTGTGCGTGAAAGCGAGGGGTAATTTTGCCTGCTCCAGGGCTACTTGAGGGGTGACCCCGCAAGCCCAGAATACAGGAACTTCTCCCTTGTTGACGGTAACACGATCGCCAAAGTCGGGGGTGTCCACATTAGCAATCCCTATCGCTTGAGGATCACCAAAGTGTATAGGTGCGCCGTGCACCGAGGGAAAGTGCGAACTGATTTGAATAGCTTCAATGGCATCCGCGGGCGACATTGGCCGCATACTGACGACCATCGTAGCAGCGAACGGTCCTGCGCTATGACAGCGCAGTGACGTCCGATACATGGGCACATTAACATCCTCAGAGAGGTGTCGTATCTCCAGCCCAGCGTTCAATAACGCTTCTTCAAAGGAGAAAGAGCAGCCCAACGCGAAGGCCACATGGTCATCTTGCCAGGCATCCATGAGATTATCCGGCTCATTGACAGCGTGGCCCAGTTCCCAGCGCCGGTAGCGCGGTAAGTCCCTACGCACATCAATATCCGCGCCTAGACTTGGCAAGCTTGGATCTCCCGGTGCTAGACTGTGGGCTAACAGCGGACAGGGTTTCGGATTTTGCTCACAAAAAGATTGGAAGTCGGCGGCGAATTGGGCGGGGACTACCACGAGATTACACTGGACATAGCCCGGAGCCATGCCACTGGTATTGCTGCTAATGTCACCTTGTCTAATCCGTTGCCGGAGATGGTGTGGAAGCTGTTGCTCAGTCGTTGGTTTCATTTTCCATCCATATCTAGTCAGCGAAGCGCTGTTGCTTTAACGTAGGCACCGCTGCGACATTATTGATACACGGAGTATGACATGCCTCATCTTTCAGTGACTGCTCGAGAAACCCCGGCCAAACCAGCTTATATTATGGCCAACTCCGGCGATGTCATCACCTACGGTGAGCTCGATGCCCGCAGTAATCAGATTGCGCAGTTATTCCGTTTGTGCGGTTTGAAAAAGGGTGACCACATCGCCATTATGTTAGTGAATTGCCCCGAATTTCTCCAAATAGTCTCCGCGGCCATGCGTACAGGCCTCATTTTTACCCCGATTAGCACCCATTTAAAAGGTGATGAGACGGCCTATATTCTCAAAAACAGCGGTGCCAAACTGTTAGTTGCTTCTGCTTCACTCGCCGATACGGCTGCTACCCTGGCCAATAAATCTCTCGACGTACAGCGATTCTACATGGTCGGTGGTATTCGCGAAGGCTTCGAATCATGGGAAGAAGCCATAGACAGCATGCCCGCTGACGCTGTGGGCGATCAGACTATGGGTGTGCCCATGCTTTATTCATCGGGCACCACGGGGCAACCCAAAGGTGTTTTTGTTCCCCCCAGAACAGAGCAGTTCGATGCCCCGGGGGACCTAACTCGATTATTGGCGCCGGCCTTTGGTTTTGGGTCAGAAACCATCTATTTATCGCCAGCGCCGCTCTACCACGCAGCACCGCTCCACTACAATTTGATGGTGCTCGAGACGGGCGGTACGTCTATCGTCATGGAAAAATTTGACCCTGAACGAGCGTTAGCACTCATTGAACAACATCAGGTAACCCACAGCCAATGGGTGCCCATTATGTTTGTACGCATGCTTAAATTGGCGGCATCTGTTCGAGCACAATACGAACTCAGTTCGATGCAAGTCGCCATCCACGCTGCAGCGCCGTGCCCCATCGACGTCAAGGAACAAATGATTGAGTGGTGGGGCCCCGTCATGGTCGAATATTACTCATCAAGTGAGGCGGCTGGATTCACCATCATTGACTCTGCCACATGGCTTACCCATAAGGGATCGGTAGGTAAACCACTATTTGGCGTGCCCCATATTGTCGACGACGCAGGCGTTGAATTGGCTCCTGGCGAAATCGGAACGGTGTATTTTTCGGATCTACAGAACAAGTTTGAGTACTACGATGAGCCGGGAAAAACAGCCGAAGCGTACAACGACAAGGGCTGGTCCACCTGTGGCGACATGGGGTACCTCGACGAAGAGGGGTTTTTGTATCTTACCGACCGCAAGAATTTTACCATCATCACCGGTGGGGTTAACGTCTATCCCGCAGAAATAGAAAATCTGCTAATTGGCCATGATAAAGTAGCGGATGTGGCGGTGTTTGGTGTGCCGGATGACGAGTTTGGTGAGGTCGTTCAAGCGGTTGTGCAGCCCGCGAACTGGGTCGATGCGAGCGATGAAACGGCCTTTGAGCTATTGGCTTGGCTACGGGAGCGTCTTTCGTCCATTAAAGTGCCAAAGAACCTCGATTTTAATGAGCAATTGCCGCGAATGGATAATGGCAAGCTCTATAAGCGCCATTTAATGGAGGCTTATAGAAACCGGGGATCCTGAGCGATTCGTGCGCCTCGTTGTGTATCGTTACTGTTGGAAAAAAACGAGCCTGCGCGGGCAAAGGGTGTCGTCACTCCAATGGCTGGGGTAAGCTGCAGGCATTCACTAGCCCATAAGAGGTAGGGTAATGGGTAGAAGCAACAAACGGCTAAAGTCCCTTGAGCACGCGATGGCAGCGGCTCAAAGCTACGACCAATGGCGCACATTAGCCACTGAGCACGATGATCTATCCGGCATGTCTGAATGGCGAGACGTTGAGCAGACAGATCTCTACGATTATGCCCAAATACGACTGCGCCTTGATCGCTTGAAATCCCTGAGAGCGCGCAATGACTACCAAGGATTACTCTTTGCGCTCAATGAGGGTATCCACGGCAATATGGGTGGCATGGGTAAAAGCGTTCTATACCGTATGGCAAAATTCGGCACCAAGCGACTCATCGAGGATTACATTGCCGAGATCGATAGCTCGCTTCGGGTCATTGCCGAACTCGACGACGACATTATTTCTGCACAAAAAAAATTGGAGTTTTTTTACCGTTGTAACGTGTGCTTTGGGCGTTCGGCCCTGATGCTGAGCGGGGGCGGCATGTTGGGTTTCCTTCACCTTGGGGTCATCAATGTGCTCGTGGAGCAACAGTTGTTACCTCGCGTTATATCTGGCTCGAGCGCGGGTGCACTGGTCGCAGGGGTACTGGCCTGTCACTCTGACAAAGAGTTGGGGCACTTCCGTGATCCGGTCATGATGCGCGCCGAGGCTGCGGAAGACGTCGGTTTTTTTCGACGACTTATCCTCGGATCAGGTCCGCGCTTGAGTCTCGAGGATCTCGAACAACTGATTGAGCGTTTTGTGCCCAATATGACCTTTGAAGAGGCCTACGCCAAAACCAGTCGGCAGGTCAGCATAACGGTGGCGCCCTCGGAGCCTCATCAGCGCTCACGATTGCTCAATGCCGTCACTTCACCCAATGTGTATATTCGTGCCGCGGTAAGAGCGTCTTGCGCGGTTCCTGGCGTATTTCCGCCAGTTATGCTGATGGCAAAGAATGTCCGCGGGGAACCTCAGCCCTATCTTCCCGGACGACGCTGGGTTGACGGTTCGGTGGCGGACGAGTTACCCGCTAAACGACTATCAAGGCTGTTCAGCACTAACCATTACATCGTGAGCATGGTCAATCCGATTGCCACGGCTTTCCTACCGAATGAGGAAGAAAAGAGTGTGGTGAAACGTTCTATGAGCGGTTTGACCTTAGGCGTAGGTCGGGAAATGCTCAATTTCTATCGTGGCATTGCGCAAAAACGGGGTGCTAACTGGCCTCGCTTTAACATGGCCCTGCACGGTTTGCATGCCCTAGTGGATCAAGAGTACACCGGGGACATCAACATTGTTCCCAGTTTCCGCCTCGCCAATCCACTGCGACTGTTATCTCATCTTGATGAATCTGAGTTGCTGGCAATTGTTCAGCATGGTGAGCAGGCATGTTTTAGCAAGATCGAGGCCATCCGAAGCTGCACGATGATCTCTAGAACATTGGAGGATATTCTCTATCGCTTTGAATCCGGTGCCATGAAACCTGACTCTCCAAAGATCAATCGGCCACGCTCATCGCGACGCCGATCGCCACCGACCAACCCACAGTTGGGGACTATTAACAAAGGAGGCACCGATAAACGCCAAGCTCAAAAGGCGAGCAAGCGGGCTAAAACCAGCCGTCCAGCGACTGTATTGACCCACTAACGGCGCTGGGATGGCGCTAGAGGCCAGCCAAATTCAATTCTCGCATCACTATCGCGATACCCCTGATCGTGGCAGCACGAATGCTAGCGCCCCTTAATGGCGTTAACGCCCATGTTAACGAGGGGCTCTACTAGATCTCCTTGGCTGGCCGCATCGGCGTTAGAAGCGTTACCGTCTAGAGCACGCTTTTTAACCCCTTGAACAATGGCCGCTAAACGAAAGAAACAAAACGCCAGGTAGAAATCCCAATTGTCGATCGCCTCGCGGCCGGTATGCGCACAGTAGGTAGCAATATAATCGCTATCACTGGGAATGCCGAGCGACTCTCGATCCAACCCAGCCATGCCATTAATGCCCGCACCTCTGGGTAGCTGCCAGGCCATTATTTGATACGCCAGATCAGCAATGGGATGTCCTAAAGTGGAGAGTTCCCAATCGAGAACAGCAATGATTTTAGGCTCTGTGGGATGCCACATCAGGTTATCTAGCCGATAGTCGCCATGCACTAGCCCTATATGCCCGTCATCATCTGGTATGTGCTCGGGCAGCCATTCAATGAGCCGCTCCATGGCAAATAAGGTTTCAGTCTCAGAGGCGCGGTACTGCTTGGTCCAGCGGCCCACCTGCCGCTCGAAGTAGTTACCGGGTTTGCCATAGTCGGCAAGCCCTACCGTGTTGATATCGACCGAGTGAAGCGCCGCCAACACCCGATTCATTTCCTCATAGCAGGCTAGCCGTTCCTCTCGACTGAGTTCCTCCAAAGCTGGATCCCAAAAGACTCGTCCGTCGAGGTACTCCATGACGTAAAACATGGAGCCAATGACACTGTCGTCTTCGCATAACGCGATGGTGGCGGGAACGGGGACATTGCTAGACTGCAGCGCTGAAATCACTCGGTATTCTCGGTCTACCATGTGGGCCGATGCCAGTAATTGTCCGGGAGGTTTACGGCGTAAAACGTACTGATTTTCACCTGCTGTCAATTTGAACGTTGGGTTAGATTGCCCTCCGGCGAATTTTTCGGCGCTCAGAGAACCCTCAAAGGCCGGTACGTGCTGTCTTAACCAGCCGTCAAGGGTAGTGAGATCGAGGGTTTGGGCGCTCAAAACATACCTCCTGATATCTATTCAGTGCCTATAAAATACTCTTACAAGCGTTTAAATAAAGAAAAAGCTGTAATCGATGGTAGAACATTTGAACCTTGAGTATGCTGTGGTTATGCTCTGCTCCGCAAGTTTTAGACATGAGTTTGTTCCACCACTGGGAGAACCGATGAGCATCATCGAACATTACAAAGCAGCACGTGAGCTGACACTCCAAGACGGCACGATGTTTGAGCTTGGCAAACAGCGTATCGATGGGCAAGAGCTGCTGGCGTTTGTGAATGCACCCAGTTCGCTGCGGGATATGTGGTTACTGGCTACGAGCCACGGTGACGCTGATTATTTGGTGTATAACGATGAGCGACTAAGCTATCGTCAGGCGGCTGTACAGGTAGCCGGGTTTGCCCACTGGCTGGTTGAGCAAGGCATTGAGCCGGGGGATCGCGTCGCCATCGCCATGCGTAATTATCCCGAGTGGATGCTTGCTCATTGGGCGATAAATGCGGTCGGTGCAGTGGTAGTCGGGCTGAATGCCTGGTGGGTAGGGGAGGAAATGGCCTACGCCCTAAAGGACTCTCAACCTAAGTTGCTGATTGCCGATGATCGTCGACTGCTCACCTTTGCTGGGATCGCGGCAGATTTTCCTCATATGCGGGTTATCGCGGTACGGGAAGACAGCCCGGCGGTCACTGCCACTCAGTGGGGAGATTGCGTCGCTGGTGGTGCCGCCATGCCCGAAGTAACAATAGATCCAGATAGTGAGGCCTTAGTATTTTATACATCGGGAACGACGGGTCGGCCGAAGGGCGCACAACTGACCCATCGAAGCTGCGTTGCCAATATTATGAATGTTGCGGCAATGGGTCGAATTTATGCGAGCACGCAGGCAAAAATCAAGGGTGCTGAGCTCTCCGAAGCCGTCGCTTCACCCGCACCACTGGCCTTAATTGCCACACCTCTTTTTCATGTCACTGCAAATAACTGCATCCTGCAAGCAGGCAGCGTAGCCGGGGGTAAGTTTGTTCTTATGTATAAATGGGACCCCATTGAAGCCATGCGATTAATTCAGGCCGAGCAACTGACCACCTTGAGTGCAGTTCCCATGATGAGTAGAGAATTACTGATGCACCCCAATCGCGAAGACTATGACTTGAGCACACTGACTGCTATGGGTGGTGGTGGAGCAGCTATGCAGCCTGATCTAGTCAGCAAGGTGGCGGCCGAAACCAAGCGCGCAAAGCCTACCCAAGGATATGGCATGACCGAAGTCAGTGGCATTATCACTTACATCGCCGGCGACCTGTTCCTGGCGCGCCCAGAAAGTGCCGGTCCGTTGGTACCCACATTGGAGGGGTGTGCTCGGGATAAAGAGGGACGCTCTCTGCCGGCCGGTGAGATTGGTGAAATTTGTGTTCGCGGTAGCCCGGTCATTAAAGGCTATTTGAATAGACCTGAGGCCACCGCAGAAACGATTGTTGATGGCTGGTTGAAAACAGGCGATTTAGGTTATTTTGACGAGGATGGCTTTATCTACCTAGTGGATCGAGCTAAAGATATGATTTTACGCGGAGGAGAAAATATTTACGGCGCCGAGGTAGAGAACGGTATTTTTGATCATCCGGCAGTGCTTGAATGTATCGCTTTTGCGGTGCCCGATGAACGATTAGGTGAGGAGGTGGGTGCTGCTATACACCTAAAGGAAGGTGCCATGCTTGACGCGGCCGGAATGCGAGAGCATCTCGCTGCGAAGATGGCTGCCTTTAAAATCCCTCGCTACATGTGGTTCCTAGCGGAGCCCCTACCACGTAATGCCAACGGCAAATTTTTAAAGCGAGAGCTGAAGGACATTCTCGATCCTGCCAATGCCGACTGAGCTAATGTTGGCTGAACGCGATCAAAACCCGCTAACGACTGCGCAAGCTGGCCAAGTGATGACCCGTGTAATCGATGATTGTGAACGGGCAGGTCGTTTATTGGGAACGGCGCTGCCGGTCATTCCAGTAAAATTCAATCTTTCAGGAACAGCTGCGGGTATGTTTTGTGCTCGCGGCAAGCAATTGTGGTTACGCTTCAACCCTTGGTTGTTTGCTCAGGATTTTGACATTCATCTAAACGATACCGTCACTCACGAAGTCGCCCACTACGGCATACATTGCGCGTTTCCAACTCGACGGCGGATAAAACCCCATGGTGCCGAGTGGCGAGGGCTGATGAGAGCATTGGGTGCAAATCCTCAAGCGACATTTAGCTCAGACATGACGGGCCTTCGGGTACGACGGCAGCGCCGATTTAGCTATACTTGCGACTGTCAACAGCACGAGGTATCGGCGACGCGCCACTACCGGATTCTCCGCCAACGGGCGGTGTATTGCTGCCGTTTTTGTCATGCTGAACTGTGCCAAAGCGCCAGTAGCTAATCGAACTGTCATCCCCGCCGCCCCAGCGCGGGGTTAACACTTGGCGATAATGCGTTGAACAGGTAATCTCACCGCACGTTAACCTCTAAACGGAGACTTTAATGCTTGCTCGACAATTTACCGAAGAACAGCACATGTTCCGCCAAGCCTATCGCCGATTCGTCACCGAAGAGATCGTGCCCCATATGGAAGGTTGGCGAGCGGCCGGTATCGTTGATCGCAAGCTTTTCAAGAGAGCGGGCGATCAAGGCTTCCTTATGGTCTGGCCAGAAGAATGCTACGGTGGCATGGATGACTATGACATTCGTTGGGAACAAATCATTATTGAAGAGCTCGCTTACGCTCGGGCATCCGACTGGTTTGGCTCGTTACATAGTCGCATTGTTGGACCGTATATTACGCGGTTTGGTAATAAAGAGCAGCAAGATCGCTACATGCCCAGGGCGGTCTCTGGTGACCTCATTTTAGCCATTGCAATGACCGAGCCCGACGCGGGAAGTAATCTCGCTGGAATGAGAACCACCGCGGTCGATGCCGGCGATCACTGGCTATTGAATGGCCAAAAAACCTATATATCCAATGGCATCAACTGCGACTTAGTCATTGTGGCGGCGAAGACCGACCCAGACAACAATCCCCATGCTATGACTTTATTTTTGGTGGAACCTGGATTTGAGGGTTTTGCCCGGGGTCGAAATCTCAAAAAATTAGGATTGAAGGCCCAGGATACAGCGGAATTATTTTTTAACGATACCAAGGTACCCAAGGCCAACGTGTTGGGAGAGGTCCACCAGGGATTTTATTACTTGATGGAAGGGCTAGCCGAAGAGCGATTACTGGGTGCGATGGGCTATTTAGCCGCCGCGCAGCTGTCATGGGATCTCACCGCTGATTTTGTTAACGAGCGGCAAGTGTTTGGCAAATCGCTCGCACAATTACAAAACACGCAGTTCACACTAGCCGACCTTCGAACCGAATTAGATATTGCTCAAAGCTTTGTCGACCAGTGCGCGATCGCCTTTAATGCTGGAACCCTCACGGCGGCTGATGCGGCGAAGGCCAAGCTCAAAACATCGGAGCTTCAACAACAGGTGGCAGATAAAGGCCTCCAACTCCATGGCGGTGCCGGCTTTATGGATGAGTATGCGATCAGCCGTCAGTGTGCCGATGCCAAGATCGCTACGATTTATGCAGGTAGTTCCGAAATTATGAAAATGATTATTGGCAGAGATTGTCTTGGCACTGACTATAAACCTTTCAATACCCGTAACTTTTAACCACTTAACCTGATCTTGGCGAACAAGCCTATGCTCTTGGAATACAACGATGATTGATTTTGAAACGGTATTAATTGAACGCGTTGGGGCGGTTGCCACAGTCACGATGAATCGGCCTGAGAGCATGAACGCCTTCAATAGTGTCTTGAGACGAGAGCTGCTCGTGGCGGCTCGGGAGCTGAATCTTGACACGAGTATTCATGTGGTGGTGCTGACAGGCGCAGGTCGAGCTTTTGGCGCCGGAGCCGATCTGGCGGAAGAGCAGGGCGAGGGCATGGGCCTAGGCCCTGAAGTCGAAGATCAGCTTGAGTACGAGTACAAACCTGGCGTGCTGGCGATTGCGGAATCCAGCAAGGTATGGATTGCCGCTGTCAACGGACCTTGCGCAGGGATTAGCTACTCCTATGCTATGGCCTGCGATATGGTCGTTATGGCTGACTCCGCTTTTCTGTATCAGCCCTTCGCAGCCATTGGTTTAATTCCCGATGGCGGCAGCACGTGGTTGCTGTCGCGTTTAGTGGGTCCGAGAAAGGCCTTTGAGCTGATGATTTGTGGAGAGAAAGTGACTGCAGAGAAGGCTGTAGCATTAGGATTAGCCAATCACTGCTTTGATGACGATGGATTTAAAGAACAAGCCGCGCAGTTCGCGCAAACGATTGCCAGCAAATCACCTCTTGCCTTGCGCTACACGAAAGAAGCACTGCGGATCTCGGGGAATAGCCATTTGGGAGATGCCATATCAGCCGAGGCAAAATTACAAAAACTGTGCATTGATAGCGATGATTGCAAGGGAGCGATCAACGCGTTTCTTGCCAAAAAAACCTACGTTTGGCAGGGGCACTAACTCCAATGCGCCAGAGTAACAGAGGGATAAAAGCCTGTATTTTCTTCGCACTGAATCTCGTGTTTTCTGACTTTGGGTGGGCGGATTCTAAGCAGTTGTTGTGGGGAGATACCCACTTACATACAACCTTTTCCTCAGATGCTTTTGTCAATAATAATCTCGCGTCAACACCCAATGATGCCTATCGTTTTGCCAAGGGAGAGCCAGTGCTGCATCCCTACAACGGGGTTCGCGTCCAGCTGGAGCGACCCCTCGATTTTTTAGTGGTCTCTGATCACGCTGAATTCATGGGGGTTATGCGCAATACGTATTTTCATGGTGCCGACGCCGCTGACATTGGTTGGATTGATCGCTTAAAAGCGCGGGTAGCCACATTTGTATTGCGCGATGCTATCGATGACGGGCAGGGTCGTAAACTGTTTTTAGATGTGTTGCCCACACCTTTTGATGATCCCATCGATGCGGCGAAGGTCTGGGAGATTGATCTTAGCTGGGTTCCAGAGCAACCTAGGGTAGAAGCCGACGCTTGGCGACAGATCACCGAGGCCGCTGATCAGCATAACCAACCGGGCGACTTCAGCGCAATTATTGGCTGGGAGTACAGCAGTATTCCTGGGGGTGGCAACTTACATCGGGTGGTGATGACCGATATCGATGCCACGGCCGCGCAAACCTTCATCCCTTTTGGTCTGGATCAAAGTATCTACCCTGAAGATCTTTGGACCTGGTTAGACAAGACACGAAAAAATACGGGGGGTGATTTTATTGCTATACCCCACAACTCCAATATCTCGAAAGGAGCCATGTTTTCAGATCGAACCTTACGCGGCGAACCCATGACCGCGGCATTAGCGGAAATACGGCAGTATTGGGAACCCATTGTCGAAATCACTCAAATAAAAGGTGATTCGGAAACCCATTCACTGTTTAGCCCAGAAGATGCTTTTGCTGACTTTGAAAATTATCCGTTCTACATACAACGAGGGAGCACGACGTACCAACCCCGCAGAGGCGACTTTATTCGACCTGCGCTACGCCGAGGCCTTGAACTCGGTGCTCGGCTAGGCAGTAATCCTTTCCAATTTGGCGTGATCGGATCCACCGATGCGCACAGTGCGCTGTCTTCGGCTGATGAGGATAACTTCTTGGGCAAAATGGCGACTGATTCAATACCGGCCAACAAAAACCGTCGTTTGGGTGATAGTGCCAAAAGCACGTTCGGTTGGGCCATGGGGGCGTCTGGTCGAGCCGCCATTTGGGCGGAGGAAAATTCCAGAGCCGCCATTCTAGCCGCCATGCGCCGACGAGAGGTCTATGCGACAACCGGCCCTCGAATCGGAGTGAGGGTATACGCAGGGTGGAATGTGACATCGGCTGATCTGGAGGACTCAGGGTTCCCATCAAATGTGCTGACGCGAGCGGTGCCTATGGGTGGCGAACTACCTGATAATCCAGGCGAGGAGGCACCGACACTGTTAATTGAAGCCACTGCAGACCCTTTGTCAGGTCATCTCGATCGAATCCAAGTGGTCAAAGGCTGGCTTGACGCTACCGGCAACAGTGTCGAGCAGGTGTTTAATGTTGCATGGGCGGGAAATAATCGATTACTCGACGACGGGTCATTGACAGCGATAGCCAGTACGGTCGATCTCCGTACCGGCGGTATTGATAATAGTCCCGGCGCGGCGCACCTTAGTGTGGCGTGGACTGACCCATGGTTTGACCCGTTAGAATCGGCTTTTTATTATGTCCGGGTCCTGCAAATTCCAACCGCGCGACACTCGCTTTACGACAAAATCGCTCTGGGAGGAGAGGTTGAGACTTCCCGTCCCGATACCCTACAAGAACGGGCCTACACCTCTGCCATTTGGTACACCGCCCCCTAGGTGGCAATAGCTACCCGTAAAGCCTGCTGCACAATACGCGCATGGCTGATGGCATGCTTGCTTTGTTCGATCCGCTGCTCAAGGTCATCGATTTCTGTTTGCCGTATGCCTGGGTTGACGGTACTTAAATAAAGCAATCTCTCGCGTTCAGCACCTAAATTTTCCACCAGTGTTTTCACTGCCGTTTCTTTTAACCTTGTCAGCTCAATTTCAGCGAGGCGCTCTGCCTCGGTTATCTGCTTTTCTAATAACGGTGTTATTTGGCGAATAACGTTTGCTGAAGTGGTCGGCGCCACCGGTTCTAGCAGTCGATTAAGTGCCTCATGGCCGATCGCCTGAGCGGCGTTGGTAGCGTCGGGCAAAATAACAAAGCGTAGCGGTGACATGGGCAGAAAACGACCTATCTCTAAGGCTTTGGGGGCCAAGCAATCAATGCCAACGAGCGCCTCTAGAATCACCGAGCCGGGCTTTATTTTTGAATGTTTAAAGGTGCCGAGCGCTGCATTGCCAAGCTCACTACTCGTCACGACATTCATTGCCTCGCGCATGAGTGGGTGTTCCCAAGTGAGGAAGTGCACGTCATCTCTTGCCAAGGCGGTTTCCCGATCGAATGTGACCGTAATGCCATCCTCATCAAGTCCGGGTAGCTGGCCAGTAATGAGCATCTCTGACGGCTTAAGTACATAACAAGTATCGGAGTAGTAGTCTTGTGTGACGCCAATGCGATCAAATAACAACGTCGCAAAGCCATCAATTTTCTCCGGCTGCTCCTCTTCTCTGAGTTCAGCAATCACCTGAGCTCCCATCAATGGATCATGGGAGTTAAGTTCTAAGAGCCGGTCTCGGCCCTGCTGCATCTCCCATTCGAGGTTCTCCCGCATGGCTGCTGTCGCATCAAGGAGTGACTGATGACTTTCCTTGGGTGATTTAAGCGCGGCCTGTAGTTGGGTGAAAAACGCGTCGTACACGGCATGTCCAATAGCACAGGGGTGGGTGAACGCCGCTAAACCGAAGTGGTGCCAGGAATAAAGCACCTCTTGCGCGGTGTCCGCCAAATACGGCACATGGACATGGACGTCCTTTGTTTGACCAATTCGGTCAAGTCTACCAATGCGCTGCTCAAGGAGGTCGGGATTCTCAGGCAGGTCAAAACAAATAAGATGATGCGCAAATTGAAAGTTGCGACCCTCACTACCAATTTCGGAACAAATGAGCGCCTGCGCGCCACCTATCTCATCTGCAAAATAGGCCGCCGCACGATCACGTTCGACCAAGCTCAGCCCCTCGTGAAAGGCAGCGCAGCGGACGCCGGCATGCATGTGCAAGTGATGCTCAAGCGCCAGCGCTGTGTCCGCATGGGCGCAAATGACTAATACCTTCGCCGGCCGTAGCGCGCGCAAGGTTTCTTCAAGCCAAGTGACTCGCGGGTCCTGGCGTAACCAGTTAACCTCAGAATAATGCTGTTCGGGGCATAGCTCGTGACCACAGTCAGCGTACAGGTTAGGGCAGCTGAGCGGGTATGCGCTCAGGAGTCGATCCGGAAACCCCGGCACTGAACTTCGGGTATTACGAAACAGCACGCGGCCAGTGCCGTAGCGATCAAGTAATTGCCGAACTTGGTTGTCAACAGGGTCGCTTGTATTGATGCCACGTGGGAGGCCATCGGGTACTTCCCCTGATTGGAGTTGTTCAATCAGTCTATTCCAATTGCCATAATGCCGTTGGTCCTCTAGAAATCCGTCAAGCGTATTAAATCGGTTGGGATCTAGCAATCGTAGTCGTTCAAAATGCCCCTCGACACCAGCCTGTTCGGGGGTAGCAGTGAGCAGTAATAGGCCTTTTGTACTGGCCGATAGCGCCTCAACAAATCCGTATAAAGCGCCTTCTTCACCCGGGCCTCGGTGCAGGTGATGCGCTTCATCCACCACCACCATGTCCCAATCGGCTTCCAGGGCCATCGCCCGGGCGGAGCTCCCGGCAAACAAGGAGTAGGGCGCCAAGACCAACTGCTCGGTCTCAAAAGGCGCGTCATCGTGACCCTCTTCAAGGCGGGCGTGGTCGTACAGTGAAAAATGCAGATTAAATCGGCGTAACATCTCGACTAACCACTGATGAATCAGTGCATCAGGCACCATGATCAGCACCCGATGGGCGCGCCCGGTGAGTAACTGCTGCGACAAAATTAAGCCTGCTTCAATGGTTTTGCCTAACCCCACCTCGTCGGCGAGTAAAACCCTCGGAGCGAAGCGCCGACCCACCTCTGCAGCAATATACAGTTGATGAGAGAGCAATGAGGTCCGAGCGCCCAACAGCCCTTTAACAGTGCTGCCGGTGGCACCCGCTTGATGTATTAACGTGGCATAGCGCAGACGAAAGTCGATTAATTTATCGAACTGATTATTCAATAAGCGATCCATCGGTGCACTGAGTTGAATGTGTGCATCCAGCTCAAGCTCAGACACCACCAGAGGTTGATCGTCGCCCTGAACAATATAGGCCAGGACGCCGTCGACATCCTGCACATCAATAACGGTGTATTCGCCACCATCACTCCGTCGAAGTGGATCACCCACTTTCAAGGAAAGTCGTGTCAGCGGTGCGCGATTCACGGCATAAGTGCGGTCTTCACCGACCGCTGGAAAATGGAGCGTCAAGCGTCGATCGTCCAATTCAACGATAATGCCAAGGCCTAGGGTGACATCCGCATGGCTGACCCAGCGCTGCCCTAATACGAATTCACTCACAGGGTATCAAAGAACAGTGCATGACTATTGCGTTGAGTGATGCTTAGGAGCAGTTCCACATCAACACCTTTCAGTTCAGCGACCTTCTCTGCAATGAAGGGTAAATAAACCGGCGAGTTGACGCGCCCCCGGTAGGGTACCGGGGTTAAGTAAGGCGAATCAGTTTCCAGAACGATTTGTTCGATGGGGGTGGCACGAACAACCGCTCGAACATTTTCAGCGCGATTAAAGGTGGTAATGCCGTTAAAGCCTAAATAGAAACCTTCACTGAGACAGTATTCAGCCAGAGGCAAGCCGCTGGTAAAGCTATGAATGACGCCTTTTTTAGCCAACCCTTGCGCCGCATTGGCGAGGATGGCGCGGGTATCCTCGTCGGCATCTCGGGTATGAATCACTACCGGCAGGTCGAGTGACTGCGCAATGGCCAGCTGCTGCTCAAAAGCCCCCGCTTGAGCTCGCCGGTCGGCATGGTGGTAGTGATAATCGAGACCTATTTCCCCAATGGCGACAATGCGGGGGTGTTGCGCCCCGAGACGGACCGCCTCAGCCACATCCTCGCACCAAGCGTCAGCTTCATGAGGATGAATGCCCTGAGTTCCCCAAATGTCATCAGCACGGTCAGTCAATTGACGAACCACTGCTAAATTATCTGGCGACACTGCAATGGTCACGAAACGCTCCACCCCCACGTCTCGGGCTTGTTGGAGCACCGACTCTAGGTCCTCCTCAGCAAGATAATCGAGGTGGCAATGAGTTTCGATAATGGCTGTATTAAATTGGGGAATGGGTCTTGGATTTTTTTTAGACATACCGCAGCTAACCTGACATAGGCAGGCATTATTACACGCTTACCTACGCAACCCTAGCGTCGGAGAGTGATTTACTGTATCCGAATTATCTTGCAGATAGCCTTGTATTTTGCGAGAGTAGAGGGGTGATCGATGCAATTCTGAGCAGTAATGGCCCGTGCGGCGAGGCCCTTCCCGCTCTCGGCGACTCGACCCGGTTGTCGCTCCTAAAAAGGAACTAGTGACGATGAGAGTAGAGCACCCGCAAAAAAATCGTGTTACCACGAGTGCGCAGGCCGCGGTGATCCCGCTGATGCTTGCACTGGTGTTGGCTGTCATGCCAATGCACAGCAGTCACGTGGAGGCCGCGAAACCCGACAATGCTGGCAATGCTGGGGGTAACAGTGGCGGCGCGAATGATTCAGCCAGTTCGACGGTCACTGACATACAACGGTTTCTTTATCAAACAACGTGGGGACCGAACAGTGACCTGTTAGCAAATATGACGGCTGCAAGCGGCAAATTAGATAACAGCGCCAAAGAAGCATTCCTGCAAGCGCAATTCAGTGTTAATACCAGTACCTTTCCTTATCCAGAGACGGCCTATGCGCCTGGAGAATTCAGCTCCTTCAGACCGGTACAGCGACGGTTTTTTTACAACGCAGTGCATGAATCTGACCAATTACGCCAGCGGGTCGCGTTTTTTCTGAGCCAGCTGTGGGTCGTCTCAGAGACAGAACTGCGACACCGCGAACGCATGCAGCCCTACGTCGAAACCCTACATGATCTCGCCTTCGACAACTATCGACGAATCATGGAGGTGATCACCCTGCATCCCTCGATGGGCGCGTATCTCAACATGGTAGGTAGCCGCGCAGACAATAATCGAATACCTAACGAAAACTTTTCTCGGGAGCTCCTTCAGCTGTTCACCATTGGTCCGGTAATGCTCAAACTTGATGGTAGTATCAAGACAGACAAGCGCTCAGGGCTCGATATTCCAAGCTATAACGAGGACGACGTTATGGGATTGGCTCGGGCGTTGTCGGGTTGGACCTACCCGACTAGAGAAGGCGCTAATAATCGCTGTCGTAACCCCTCGGTTTTCCATCTTGGCCCCATGATACCCTCGCGCTGTAGCGACAGACACGACGCGACAGAAAAGCGGCTGTTTAGTGGTGACCTCATTATCCCTGCGGATTTAGCCGCAGACGAGGAAGTCAATCGCGTTCTGGATTATCTATTCGAACACCCTAATATGGGACCGTTTCTTGCGCAGCGATTAATCCATCATTTTGTCAGCAGTAATCCCAGTGAGAAGTACATAAAGGCCGTTGCCAGCGCGTTCAACAACAACGGAAGTGGGGTGAGGGGCGACATGCATGCGGTGCTAAAAAAGCTGTTCATGCATGCTGAGGCAAGCTCTGCCCCCGAAGCGATGATGGCCGGCCATCTGCGGGAACCCGTGCTATTTATGACCGCTAGCTTGCGTGCATTTGATGCCCAGCTCAATCCGGAGAGCACTTCAAATGAGTTAAGAAACTACGCTCGCGCTATGGAGCAAGATCCTTGGCGAGCACCCTCCGTGTTCAACTATTTTCATTTAGCACACGGTACCTTCCATGGTGATCACGGTGGCAATCATGCCGATGGCCCTGAGTTTGCCATTCATACGCTGACGGGGAGCTTGAACCGAGCAAATTTTATCGATGAATTAACCCGCGATAGCTTGGGGGGGGTATCCGTCAAACTTGGCGCGTTGCACTTACTAGAGCCCGAAGCGCTCGTTGACGAGCTATCAAATCGCTTACTTCAATCCCCCTTGAGCGACAGTGACCGCGCAACAGTGTTGGCGGCTATCAGCAGTGAGTCAGGTAAGCGGCGAGCACGAATGGCCATCTACCTCATTAGCAATACTCGTGCGTGGATTCAAAATCAATGATTGTCAGGGAGTCTCCATGTCTTTCTTAAAACGCTATAACCGACGAACATTACTCAAACACACTGTCTCGGCAGCGACGGCGGCACTCGTCGCGCCCATCGGCGGCTTGACTGCCATGGCAACTGGCGGCACTTCCCAGCGCGCGCTAGTGTGTGTCTTCATGTCAGGGGGCGGGGACAGTAACAATATCGTTGTGCCGCTCAATGGCAAAACGCGCAATGACTATGAGGCAGAGCGTGGTGTGTTCGGACTGGCAAGTACGGAGGCATTGCCTTTTGCCGAAGGTGTTAACAACGCCTATGGAGAGAGCACCGAGTGGGGTCTGCACCCCGGCTTAACGGGTTTAGCGAATGCCGCAGCTAGAGACGAGCTAGCAGTTATCGCCAACATGGGAACGCTGGTGCGACCTACGGTTAAAGCTGATTACCTCCGTGACCCGGCGTTCTTTCGGCCCGAACGACTCTTCTCGCATTCAGATCAGGTGGCTCAAATGCACAGTGGGATGCCTCAAATGGCATCCGCGAGTGGTTGGATGGGGCGCTTGGTTGACCATTTAACGCGTCCATCAGATGCGTTGCTTCCTATGGGCATATCACTATCGGGCAATGCCCTCATTCTGACCGGGGATACGTCCGCTCCCGCATCGCTACAGGCAAATTATAACTTGACGCCCCGCGCTATTTCAGGCGCCGAGCGAGAGGCCCGAACAGATGCGTTCAAGTGGCTGCTGGGCAACAATAATAATATGCTCCAGGCGAGGGCTAACAGCGCCATGCTCGACGCATTAACATTGGGAGAGCAACTTGCTGTGGCAAGAACATCGGGACCCTCTAGCAGCGTACCGTTCCCTAATACCGCTATTGGCAGACAGCTGCGCGACGTTGCTGAACTGATTCGCCTACAGCGTTATAATTACTTGCCCAGCCAACCACAGGTATTTTTTGTTAACCATGGCGGCTTTGATAATCACTCTAATCAAGGCCCGATCTTGGCCACACGACTGTCCCAGCTTGATGGCGCGTTAACCGCGTTTTCTGCAGAGATGGCCGCCATAGAGAAGACTCGCGATGTCACCACCTTCACGCTGTCCGATTTTGGACGGACCTTCGAAGTCAACTCCAATGCGGGAACTGATCATGCATGGGGGTATCACGGGCTGGTCGTGGGCGGCGCTGTTATGCCAGGACTACACGGTCACTTTCCACTACTACAAAAGAACGGCGATGACTCCACCGATCGGCGAGGTCGGTGGATTCCAACGACCGCCTTGGATGAGGTCGGCGCGCACTTAGCCGGCTGGATGGGGCTTTCAGAAAGTCATTTACCAGACATATTTCCCAATATGGGCCGTTTTGAGCATAACCTCGCCTTCCTCTCCAGCTGAGTCAAGAGACGGCGGGGTAGCCGTGCTCGACCGACCCCTTCGGCGCCGAGAACGGTCCGTGACAGCTGGGCAACAGGGGCGTCCTGCTCACCCGCGGTGGACGGTTCTAATTCGCATATTACGCACGGTATCGAGTATTTCGTTCCACAGCCATTGGTGAATCGCGGAACGTCGCGTTCGCTCGTGCGCGACGAGGGTGTAATCGACGCTTTGCGCGTCTTCCGTAGGTAGCGGGAGCGCGACAACGTCCCGGGTCGCGCCTTCATTACGAGCCAGATAGGCAGGGCAAATAAGCGTGTAGTCAGTCTCTCGTAAAACTTCCAGCGCGGTCAGTAAATGCGATGTTTCAAGCATCCCCACTCGCTCACCCATGGCAGGCAATTCGGGCAGCTGTGGGGATTCCATTCGGTCTGATACATACAAGTTTATCGAGGGAAAATATGACAGATTATCTCGGGTAATTACTTGGCCAATCAGTGGATGGTCGCGCCGAACAAAAATGCCAAGGGGTGAATTTCCCAATGATTGATATCGATATTCTTTTGGGTAGTCGCGTCGACTGAGTTGAATAGCAAAATCGAGATCCCCCGTGGCCAGCTGGTGCAGCTGGTTTTCAACCCGGGTAATGGTTTTCAACCGCAGTTTTGGAGCCAACTGCTGCAGTTTAGCGGACAGCGGAGGGAGTAGGGAGATCCCCACGTATTCTGAAATTGCTATTTGAATCTCGCCCCGATAGGAGGCCGGAGTAAAATCCTCGCCGTCTAATAAGGTTTCTATTTTTGACAGCAATGGTTTCAACTCAGCGCCCACTAATTCCGCTCTAGGCGTTGGCTGAATGCCCCGCTTTGATCGAACAAACAGGGGGTCGTCAAAGGTGTTGCGTAGCCGCGCAAGCGTTTTTGACATGGCCGGCTGGGTAATCGATAGCCGCTTAGCGGCGGCGGATACAGAGCCCTCTTCGAGTAATACATAGAGTGCGACCAGTAAGTTTAAATCGGCTTTGGCGAGGGCTTTTACATTCATCAGCTTAGTATGCCATAGAAGAATGGATGCAATAATATAAATACATTTGATTTATGCGCAGCTACATCTTATTGTCCCGCCCATCGGTGCTGCACTAAATGGTTATGTTCGACATCCCTGCAGCAGTTGAGGTCCGGAAACACTTTCCTTCCCGTCTTTTTCAGGCGGGTTTTTTTTGCCTTTTAAACAACCGTGGAAACGCTGGACTCCCCGACAGCGTGCTGCGAACAGGTTATTACCTCCATCAATGCAGTGGCAGCGTTTCTGTTACTCTTAGGCCATGAGACACGTATCCATTATCATCATGAACTCGGCACTATTAGCCAGCACGCTTGTCGTTCCATTAGCGGCTGAGCAGCGGCCTTTTGGTGTGGGTCTTGGGCAAGAGCGCGAACGGGTTGCTAACGTCTCCAGCCCGCTAACCCCCCTGAGCACCGATGAATCCCAGCTTGACCTCGGTGAGTTGGAAGCTGAAAAAGGACCCTATCATCCTGACTTAGCTGAAGTATTGCTGGAGGCTGCCAACCTGGCATTGCTGGCAGCGCGCTATGAGGAAGCCGATGAACTTTTTAGCCGAGCGCTACGCAATAAGCGAATTAATGAAGGGCTATACAGTGCCGGGCAGCTGCAAATTGTGCAAACACTCGCTGAAGTGGCCCGGTTTCAAGGCGATCCTGAAGCGCTGAAAGCACGCATAGATTACTACTATCGAATTCAGGGTAGTCGTGAGGTAGGGTTAACGGCTACAAAACTTCAGGCGGCAAACCAATGGTTGATGGCTCGCATAGAACTGCTAACTATACAGGACTGGGGGGGCAAAGAGCGAGACGCCCTCACGCTTTATGATCAGGCATCGGCACTGGTTAAACAGGCTTGCACTCCGTCTTCGGAGGCTCCAGCAGGTGCGGATATTCGCGAATGGTGCAAGCCTCTATCTCTTCGATTCTTGAGCCTAGGCTATCTTATTCAATGGCACGTCGAGCCCTTTGTGCAAGATGCTTATGGTGACCCATTTCAGACGCGTAGCCGATACCCACGGGAAGCAGATCGTGACCTGATATCGGATCGCTTAGAAACTATTGAACAAACTATCGAGGGCAGGTTACGAGGGGTGTTAGAGCAAGCGTTGCAGATATCGGCAAATGACCCCGAGCTGACTCTAGCGCTGGCGGACTGGAACTGGTTCCACAACCGGCGTACCGCTGCGCTGAGTGCATATAAAGACTTAGCGAAAGCGCACAGTGATTGGTTTAGTACACCCCAGCCGCTACCACAAGAACCCCGTCTTATGTTCGACACGCGACTAGCCGATGAGGCGGTTAATGTTCAAATACGCTGTGACGTCTCGGCGAGGGGCCGCGCGAGCAACATTGTTATTGAGAGTGGCGAGCTTGATTCTAGCCCTACTTTTCAGGCGAGACGGCATTTCAAGCAGATCATCTTCCGGCCTAAAATCAATAAATTAGGCGAGCCTTCTGATAGTTATTATGAAGAAAAGTTAGTGTTGTATCGGTGACCTTGACGGTGGACGTTTAGCTTAGGCATTGTCGACAATGAGCAGGGCACCAGTAGCGTCGACAGAGCCACTGATCTTCCAGTTGACAAGCTCTCCACCGTGCTTGGCGATGACGTTTTCGGCCATCGTGTGAAACGTTGGTCGCTCGGGATCCGCGATGATTATTTTTTTAACTCCGGCATCGATCGCCTTGTCAACCATGCGCCCAACAGGTTTGACGAGCTCATCCCAAAAACAGATATCACCGCCGACGAGTAAATCGATCCCGCTCAACTGTGCCTTCGTTAACTTTTCGAACCGGCTGACGAGCGGGGCGGTGCTCACTTGATTGAGTTCGGCTACCGCCTCAAGGTAGGGAAATACGGCGGGATCAGCATCCACAGAGACGACTGCAGAGAGCCAAGTTTTAGCACACCAAATACCGGTCACGCCCCAACCGCACCCGGCATCCAGAACGGTCTTACAGTGCTCAGGCGGATGCTTTGTCAAATAGTCGATGATTAAACAACTGGATTTCCACAGCTTTGTTCCGTGTATCGATGGTTCATGCCCAGCGCGCTTAACCCGTCGAATTACCCGGTGAGCGCTGGTCGGCATGATGACACCACGAAAACGACGCTCGGTACGCCGTGGAACAGGCGACTTTACGCGTTTGCTACCATTACCAAGGCTCACAAAGGTTGGACATCTTCAGCCTGAGGCCCACGGTCACTATCGACCACTAAATAACTAAACCGCTGATTCGGCTTGATGCGTTTTTTATCCACGTCACTAACACTCTTGAAATGGACGAACACCTCTGCGCCATCATCGCCGGTTATAAAGCCATACCCTTTGGTACCGTTGAACCACTTAATACTCCCCTCCCGTCGCTTTCCTGATGCCCTCGGTGCTCCCTTGGAGCCGGCTCGCTTGGTAGACGGGCTAAACGTCGCGCTGCCCAGTAGCGAACAGACAAGAGCGTGCGTCAGCAGCGCAACCAGCCACTGATATGGGAACACGGGAGTGCGAGAGAAAATCACGTATACAGTCAAAGCGATAAGAGAGTAGACAACGAGTTTGCCGGCGCGTGAAAGTTGCTGATCTGGGGAAGACATCGCGGGGTCCATTAAATAATTGGGCGCAGTCTACCAGAGCAGAAGCCGCCTGTCCCCAGAGATGATCAGCGTTTTTTAACATCTTCTGCTTGCAAACCTTTTGGCCCCTCAACTAGGGTGTATTCGACTTCTTGGCCTTCAGCAAGGCTTTTATAGCCCTCGCCTTCAATAGCGCGAAAGTGAACAAACACATCATCGTCGGGCCGATCGGGATGGTTGATAAAACCAAAACCTTTGGCGTTGTTAAACCACTTAACGACACCTACTTGACGCTCTGCCATACGCCACACTCCTATTCTTACTTATTATTAAGTCTTTCTTAGCAGTCTTGGCGATCTAACGCAATGCTTGAATTTTTTCTAGCTGCATCGCTATCTTGGTGAGTGCGTCCTGAGCCGCATGCCGCTTTTCACGCTCTTTGGCAACGACGTTGGCTGGCGCCCGGGCTACAAACTGGGCATTGTTAAGTTTGCCGTCAAGCCGCTGGATGTCTACAGCGTGCTTTTCGCGCTCCTTGGAGAGTCGTGTCCACTCCGCCTCTACATCAATTAAGCCCGCCATCGGCACCAATATCTCCATATGACCGCACAACGCTGACAGCGAGGGCGGCGTCTCGTCGTCGTCAGCTAGGACCGTAAATGAACCTGTTTTGGCCAGCTTTTTTAATACCGCCGCGTTACAATGAATGCGCTCCCGATCAGACGCAGAGGCATTGCGCAGTAACACATTCAGAACTAAACCGGGTGCTAAATTAGCCTCGCTACGGACCGTTCGAATAGCAATAATCAGTTGTTTCAACCAATCAATATCCGCTTCTGCGTCGCTATCTACTGCTTCAGTATCCGCGACCGGATAGGGCTGAAGCATGATAGTGTCCCCTCGACAGCCAGCAATAGGCGCCAGGTTCTGCCAAATTTCTTCGGTAATGAAGGGCATGAGTGGATGCAGTAAGCGCAGGGTTTGTTCAAGTACCTCGATAAGTGTTTGTCGGGTGCCTGCCAACAAAGCAGGGTCGCTGTCTTCATCCCAGAGCACAGGTTTGGACAGCTCAAGATACCAATCACAGTACTCATTCCAAACAAAGTCGTACAACGCTTGTGCAGCAAAATCAAAGCGAAAGCCATCGAACGCTCGCTGGGTGTCTGCGGCGGCCTGTTGGAGTCGGCTGCGAATCCACCGATCTGCTACCGAGTAGCGTATTTCCTCGACCATGCCGTTGCCATTCTCGCAGTTCATCAATACGTAGCGGGCGGCATTCCATATTTTGTTGCAGAAATTTCGATAGCCCTCCATGCGTCCCATATCAAACTTGATGTCTCGGCCCGTCGATGCGAGAGAGTAAAAGGTGTAGCGCAAGGCGTCGGTTCCATAACCCGTAATGCCTTCAGGAAACTGCTGGCGTGTAATCCTCTCAATTTGGCTGGCCATTTTCGGCTGCATCATGCCACTTGTGCGTTTCGTGACCAGTGCCTCTAGGTCGATTCCATCGATAAGGTCGATAGGGTCAATCACATTGCCCTTAGATTTAGACATTTTTTGCCCTTCACCATCGCGCACCAAACCATGGACGTATACCGTGTGAAAGGGTACTTCTTGACAAAAATGTAGCGCCATCATGATCATGCGGGCGACCCAAAAGAAAATGATGTCAAAACCAGTCACCAGCACGGAGGCTGGATGAAATGCATTTAAATCGTCGGTTTTCTCAGGCCAACCGAGGGTAGAAAAAGTCCATAACGCCGATGAAAACCACGTATCGAGCACGTCTTCATCCTGCCTTAGCTCGGTACTTTCAGGGATGTCATGGGCTTGACGAATCGCCGCTTCATTTTCTCCGACGTAAACATCGCCACTGGGTGTGTACCAGGCGGGAATTCGGTGCCCCCACCACAGTTGCCGACTGATGCACCAATCTTGAATGTCTCGCATCCAAGAGAAATACGTATTTTCCCATTGCTTCGGGACAAATTTAATGGCGCCATCCTCAACCGCCTTGATGGCAGGTTCCGCTAAGGTTTTTGCATCGACATACCATTGCGGGGTGAGAAAGGGCTCAATAACCACACCTGAACGATCGCCTCTGGGCACTTTCAACGTGTGCTCATCAATTTTAGCTACTAGCCCAAGTTCATCGAGATCAGCGACAATCTTGCGTCGTGCGTCGAACCGATCGAGTCCTCGGTAAGGTGCCGGTGCGCTGTCACTGATACTCGCATCCGCATTGAAAATATTTAGCAGGGGCAGAGTGTGGCGCGTACCCATGTCATAATCGTTGAAATCGTGAGCTGGGGTAATCTTCACGCAGCCCGTGCCAAAGTCCGGCTCAACGTAGTCGTCAGCTATGATGGGTATTTCTCGACTGCACAGTGGTAGAGCTACGGTCTTGCCGACCAGCGCCTTGTAGCGATCATCCTCTGGATGTACAGCGACCGCCGCATCGCCCAGCATGGTTTCTGGCCGGGTGGTTGCCACGACGATGTGACCACTACCGTCACTCAATGGATAACGAAAATGCCAGAGATGGCCCGCTTCCTCTTCCTGAACCACTTCGAGATCAGAGATGGCGGTGTGTAGTTTTGGGTCCCAGTTGACCAACCGCTGGCCGCGGTAAATGAGGCCCTGCTCATACAGCGTGATAAAGACCGTCTGGACGGCCTCCGATAGGCCCGGATCCATCGTAAAGCGCTCTCTAGACCAGTCTGTCGAGGCACCCAACCGACGCAGCTGTTGGGTAATGGTTCCGCCCGATTTCGCTTTCCATTCCCATACTTTGTCAATGAAAGCATCGCGACCAATGTCATGGCGCTTAACACCCTCGTTTTCCAGCTGACGCTCCACCAGCATTTGAGTGGCGATGCCCGCGTGATCTGTACCTACCTGCCACAACGTGTTGTGTCCCAACATTCGGTGGTAGCGAATCAGCGCATCCATTATCGCCTGTTGAAAACCGTGCCCCATGTGCAAGGACCCGGTGACATTGGGCGGAGGTATAGGAATGCAGAAAGGGCGTTCGCCGCCCTGCGGGGCGAAATATCCCTTACTTTCCCATTGCTGATACCAGCGAATTTCGATGTCAGCGGGTGAAAATGTCTTGTCCATGAATACATCCAAAATAACCCGTCATCGGGCTGTTCTTATGAAGTCTATCGTTGTCAGTCAACAGGCGCGCGCTTACAGATCATACTTAGTCAAAGGGTACCCCCGATCTCGATAGAATCGCCACGCCTCCCGTAGGGCGGTCAGGTCTTCACTGTCTTGTGTAACAATTTCTATCACCCGCTGAAAGCGCGAGAAGAAGGCCGGCGCTGTGCGGGTGAGGTTGATCAATACGTCGTCGTGATATTTGGGCTCTTGCTGCCAGCCTATGAGCACGGGTTCATTGGCTTGATTGTCCTCTGTTGTCGCTGAGCAGCAACGATGAGGAACAAAGCTTGCCGGCTTAAACGCCCACAGCAGATCGTCTAATTGCTCGGCGTGGTGTTTATCGTTGGTGTGAATAAACAAACGATGGCTTTGGCCCAGTGCTTTATCTGTCAATCTAGCGGCCACCAATAATCGAGCTTCTGGGTCGGTGTCGGTGACCACGTAAAAATCAATGCGGGTCACGCGACTACTGACCCGCTCGAGAACGCAAATAGTCCACAAGCATCGGCACCGGGCGTCCCGTCGCCCCTTTTGGATTACCGAGAAAGGCAGTGCCTGCAACGTCGAGGTGCGCCCATTTATAGTTCTCAGCGAAACGCGCTAGGAAACACGCCGCGGTCACACTGCCAGCGCCTCCCGTACCAATATTGGCAACATCCGCAAAGCGCGAATCGAGCTGTTGTTGATAATCATTCCACAGCGGCATTTGCCAACCGCGATCGCCGGCTCGAGTGCCCGCGGTAATTAACGCATTAGCGAGTTCGTCATCATTCGAAAATACGCCCGTTGCATGGTGGCCCAAAGCCACGACAATAGCGCCAGTAAGGGTGGCGATATCCACCACTTCTCGAGGCTTGAAACGCCCTACATAGGTGAGGGCATCGCACAGCACTAAACGACCTTCTGCATCGGTGTTGAGTATCTCAATGGTCTTTCCAGACAAGCTGGTCACCACATCACCCGGTTTAGTGGCGCGGCCACTGGGCATGTTTTCAGCCGCCGCCACAAGTGCCACGAGGTTAATCGGTAAGGCGAGATCAGCAATGGCCTGTACGGTTCCAAAGACTGATGCAGCGCCACCCATATCATATTTCATTTCGTCCATCTTCATGCCAGGCTTCAATGAGATGCCACCTGTATCAAAAGTGATACCTTTGCCGATTATCGCGTATGGCGCTTCCTTGGCGCTGCCTCCACGATACTCCATGACTATGAGCTGTGACTCTTCATCGCTACCGCGCCCAACTGACAATAGTGAACCCATGCCAAGTTCAGTCATCCTCTTCTCACCTAACACCGAGGTTTTTACATTGGGATACCCTTTAGCCAGCCGCCGTGCTTGTTTTGATAAAAACCGGGGAGTGCACACGTTTGCCGGAAGGTTGCCTAAATGGCGAGCTAAGTTAGCGCCCTCACCAATAGCCTGGCCTGCAGCGAGTCGCTGTTTTGCTTTGGCAGCGGTAAGCCGTATACCCATATTAACGGTGACTTTTTTAAGCAACGCCGGATTCTTTGGCGCGGCAATGGTCGCGCCATAGACGTAGCAAGCAAGCGTAGTGTGCTTGCCTATATCCTCCAGTAGGTATGCCAGGTCATCATCATCAATAGTTAAATGAGCCAGTGTCACGGTTGCTTGTTTCGCTTTACCCTTTGACATAACAGCTGAGAGCGTTTGGGCAAATTTTCGCTGGGCGGCGCGGTCAAATAATGTCGCATCACCACAGCCAACGAGCACGAGGCGTTGCAACGAACTATTGCCGGCTAGCGAGGCATGGGTACCCAGCTCGCCGCTGAAGTCGCCGAGGGCTAGGGTATTTGTAATAGGTCCGGCTAACTGCTGATCGACCGCGCTAAGATCGTCTTTCAGAATGTGATCGATAAAAAGTGGGACAACGAGCATCTCACTCTTATGATCGGCGAGACGATCGATTTTTCGCGCATTAAAGGACAAAATGGCCATGAGGGCTCCTGATGAGAAAGTCTAGAGGTCTATAGTGTATGATGCTCAGGCCCGGAACAAAACAAACTTGCGACTGGTCTTATGAGAATTTTTCGTTATTTGTCTGGTGACGTGCTCTCACATACTGCTGCAGTGGCATTGGTGCTGTTTCTGGTGGTGTTCAGCGGCCGGTTTATTAATTATCTTGCAGAAGCGGCCACCGGTGACGTGGCAGCGGATATCTTGCTACCGGTAATGTTCTTCAAACTACCGAGTTTTTTCGAATTGATCTTACCGCTGTCTTTGTACATCGGTATTCTACTCTCATTTGGTCGGCTCTATGCGGACAGTGAAATGGTCGTTTTGCGGGCTTGCGGTATGTCTCCCGGTCGATTAGCGACTTTACTCATGCCCGTCACTCTCGTTATTAGCCTCGTGGTAGCCGCCATGTCACTCCAGCTGGCACCGGCAGGCTCAGCGCGGGCTCAACAATTGCTTGAAGACCCCCGAACCATGGAAGGGCTTGGCACTCTCACTGAAGGCCGTTTTAAGAAGCAACGTGGTGGTCAGCTGGTCACATATGCGGAAAAAGTTGACGAGCATGGCGTGATGCATAACGTGTTTATTGTTGAGCGTGATGACTTAAGCACTAATCCATTGACCGTCACTCATGCACAGCGTGGTGAAATCGTCTTACATGAGAACAGTTCTAGGCGTTATTTAGAGCTCCGAGAGGGCACCCGGTACCGAGGTAAGACCGGCTCCTCTGAATACGAAGCGGTGGCGTTTGCCCGCTACGGCGAGTTAATCCCGGAACCTAAAGGCGGGCTTAGAGCCCGAGTCAAAAGCGACGCGGTACCAACAGCAGATCTGCTTAAAAGCAGCTCAGCTAAAAATAGAGCGACATTGTATTGGCGAATATCGCTGCCACTCCTGGTGCCAATCATCGCATTGATTGCTATTGCTCTGAGTAAAACTGATGCCCGGCGTGGGCGCTACGCCCGTCTGGGCCTGGCGCTATTGGTGTTTCTCGCCTACTTCATCGCCCTAACCCAATCGCGCAGCTTTGTTGAGTCAGGAGGAGGCTGGTGGGCCTTAGCTGCGAGCCATCTAACATTCGCGGCACTCGCGCTTGTGCTACTGCAATGGGAAACTATCAGTAAAGGCGGCCGGCGAGGCATGGGTCGTGGCTAAACTCGACCGCTATATCGCCCGCAATGTGCTCAGCGCCACGCTCACCGTGTTAGCGGTGCTGGTGGGCCTCGATGCACTCAGCTCCCTCATCGACGAAGCCAGTGATATTACACCGACCTACCAGTTTTCTGATGTCCTACGGTATGTGGCGTTAACGCTGCCTCGTCGAATCCATGAATTTGTGCCTTTTGCAGCATTAATTGGCGTGCTTATTGGGCTAGGGCGGCTAGCCAGCAGCAGCGAATTGGTGGTTGCGCGTGCAGCGGGGGTATCCCTGGTTCGATTAGCCGTTATCGTTTTGAAACCGACGCTGGCATTTGCGCTGTGCGGCTTTGCCGTTGGCGAGTATATCAGTCCATTCACAGAGCAAGTGGCGGTCAGCGAGCAAGCGTTAGCTCAACGGTCAGCGTCAAACTTCGCCGGTAGGGGCGGCACCTGGAATCGTGACGGAAGTACGTATGTCCATGTGGCTGCGGTGCAACGTGGGGGCGTCATTTTTGGCGTTACCCTGTTAACGTTTGACGAACAACGGCATCTGGTGCAAAGCCTGCGCGCGGAGCGTGGCACCTTTTTAAACGACTATTGGTTGCTGGAAAATGTCGAGCGAAGCATCATCGACGAAAACGCCGTCACCCTTGAGTCGTCGGTGACCTGGCCTTGGCGTACGGACATCACACCTAACCTGTTAGTGCTCGATGTCATCGAGCACGACAGCTTACCGGTACAGCAACTATGGCCCTATGCTAACTTTCTCAACGCTCAGGGACTCACCTCCGCCGATATTGAACTAGCGTTTTGGAGAAAATTACTCCAACCCCTAGCAGTAGGCGGGTTGGTGCTACTCGCCATGTCATTCATCTTCGGTCCACTCCGCGAGGGCAATATGGGTGCGCGTATCTTTGCGGGGGTGATTGTTGGCGTTGTTTTCCGCATTTCACAAGATTTTTTCGGCCCCGTCAGCCTGTTGTTTAATCTATCTGCGTTACTGGCTGCGGCGATTCCTATTGCTGTTTGCTGGTGTTTGGGCGTCTGGCTTTTAGTACGCAAAACCTAATGTTTGGTATTTTGCTGCTTGGGCAGGACAACAATACGCGTGCCTGACGCCCAATCGTGCCAACGTCGACCCAACGGATCAAACGCCGACCACCAATAGCCCAGACCGCCGAAAAACAAAGCAGGCACGGCGATGCAGCAACGAAGCAGGCATTGATGAACCCGGGGTCTAGCCCCCTTGGTAGTCTGTAGCTGGATGCGCCAGGCTTGCATGCCGAGGGTTTGGCCACTTTTGCACCAGAATAGCGTGAAAAAAGTAACGACGATGGTGGCGCTGCTGAACTGCATAAGCCAGGCAGGCACGGTTGGCTCGGAAGCGTTTGCAGTGGGCCCAAAAATAGTGACCCAAACGAAACTATTAGCCATGAGTAATGGTGCGATTAAACAGGTGTCGTAGACCATGGCGAGTAGGTTGCGCCATAAACTCGACAGTTTCGGTGTCATTCCTCTAGGGGACTCAGCTGCAGGTGATCGATGACAGGGTTGACGGCTGTGACATTGCGCTCAATCGTCGGAATGATTTCCCCGGGGGGTGCAACCTCGTAGCTGGGTACTGCAATGAGCGGTGCATCAGGGGTGTCAGTAACTGCCGACATTAGGGATCCCGCAGGGGCAATCTCCCATGGGGCCTGCTCTTGGGCCACCGGGGTATTTGCGTCGGGTGGCTCAGTGGTTGACGCGCTTTCAGATCCCGCATCATGGGCTGCTTGCGGGAAAGGGTCTATGACTTTTTCTTGCTCAGCATTGCCACTAACGCTGTTGTCATCGACCGTCTGGTCACCATTTAGCGGCGAACGCGACAACGAGTCTGCTGAAGCAAATGGCACCTCATCGTGTCGGCTTATGGTTACGCCAGCACCAATAGCGCTGATGGCCTGGCGGTACTTAAGTGCAGTCGCTTTGTCACAGTCGCTCTTAACCCGACGTTCCGCGCCGCCTAGTAGTGCAGACGCGGCCCGTTTTTCTAGGGAAAACAAACCGGCCAACGCATCAATGACAGTATTTTCTTCAAAGCCGTCGAGCAATGTGCCGGTGATATAAACATCAAAACGGGGCTCCAAAACACACCTCCTTAGCCGTTATAATCACCATTGTAAACCAAGCGGGGCAGGCCGGGGTGTTTTCTGTAGGCAGGGCGCAGGCGCACTGCAGCTAACCCACACTGGAGCTGTCGCCGGTACATCGTATCAAAGAGGCTGTATGCTAGTACTATGAAAACACAAACGACGCTAACCGAACGCTTACAAGCGGAATTCACCCCCGATTATCTTTCGGTGCTCAACGAAAGCTACATGCACAATGTCCCCGAGGGCAGCGAATCACATTTCAAGGTAGTGCTGGTGAGCAGCGCATTCATCGACTGTCGAAAGGTGGCACGTCATCAACGCGTGTACGCACTCGTGGGGGATTTACTGGCAGGGGCATTACATGCCTTGGCACTCCATATCTACACCCCTGATGAATGGCAAGCCATTAACGGTGCGCCGGCATCCCCTGCCTGTCATGGGGGCGGGGATTAATGCCCGCTCGACAGCGGGGCGACCAGTACAGTGTTGTCGTAGCACTGTATAAATTTGTCACTCTTGAGGATTATCGTGACTGGCGTGGACCGCTGTTAGACGTCTGCATCGCTAACGGTGTGAAGGGCACTTTATTACTTGCCCATGAAGGGATTAACGGTACGGTATCGGGTTCGCGTCAGTCCATCGACAAGCTCATGGGTTATTTACGCGCAGATCCGCGGTTAGCCGCTATGGAATGCAAAGAGTCCTACCACGTCGATCCGCCGTTTTTACGCATGAAAGTAAAGCTGAAACGCGAAATAGTCACTATTGGCATTCCCAATGTCAATCCAAACAAGGCGGTAGGTACCTACGTTAAACCACAAGATTGGAACGCCATGATTGATGATCCAGAGTGTGTGATTATCGACACTCGCAATGACTATGAGGTGGAAATAGGCACTTTTTATGGCGCTGTTGACCCAAAAACCGTCTCCTTCAGAGAGTTTCCACAGTGGGTTCGCGACAACCTCAACCCCGAGCAACACCCTAAAATCGCTATGTTTTGTACTGGAGGCATACGCTGCGAAAAAGCCTCAGCCTTTATGATTGAGGAGGGTTTCGAGGAGGTGTACCACCTGCAAGGGGGTATTTTAAAATACCTTGAGGAAGTGCCAAAGGCACAAAGTCGATGGCAGGGTGAATGTTTCGTTTTTGACGATCGTGTTGCTGTTAACCACGAACTGGCCCGTGGGCAGTACGATCAATGTTTCGCCTGTCGCCATCCGATTACTGCTGAGGATCAACGATCGGAAAAATATCAGCAGGGGATATCCTGCCCGCGCTGCTTTTCGGCGTTGACCGAAGACAAAAAAGCACGATTCTCGGAACGTCAAAAACAAATAGAGCTGGCCAAGCAGCGCGGGGACAGGCATTTAGGATAAATAGTTTAAAATCATTAATTTATGTATGTTTTGTAAAGCTTATTATCGCTATTTTTAATCGTGGATTTGGGTCGAAACGCCCGCTATTGACGTAAACAGTAACTCGTTGTCATTCCTGCGCGCCGAAATCACCCCAATAATACGCATCGTTGACCCATCATGCACCAGCACCGGCCCACCCGATAAGCCTTGCTGGCTGTCACAGCGACTACTGCTCCACTGACTCCCTATCCGATCGATCGTGCAGTGCTTACGCACGAGTAGTTTACGGGGTAGGGCTTGCTCACCTTGGGCAAACCCCGCGATGATAATTTGCCCACCCAGTCGCAGGTAATTTCCCGAGGTGTCGGCGAGAAGACTCGGTGAGCCATGGGCACCGGCTACCGTCACGATGGCCCAATCAGCGTGCATGCCTTGACCAGTCTGCCTCAGTCGCCCCGAATGCCAGTGATTATTCAGCTTTACCATGGGTGGCTTGCTCAGATCGTTATAGCCATCAAAGCAGTGCCAAGCGGTCAGAACGGTAACAGGGTTCACATCGATGATGGCCCCAGAGCAGTCTTCCCAGTGGTGCCTAAGCGTGCCTTTGACGCGTCTGCTCGTCATCACCCGTAGGGCGACCAGGGATGCCCGCCAATCCAAGGGTTGATTCACCCTTAAGGCGTTGGCCACCGCGGTTTGTGGGGTCATCCCGGCTGCTGTTTTAGGGCTCATACCATCAGCTGCTTTGACGCAAACGCAGGCAAACAAAACGACTGGCAGCGTTAATCGTTTCCAGCCGATCCAATATGTTGTCACCTGACGGCCAGCTATCGTGTCACTCTCAGGCGTTGCCCGGGCCTTAGATACCCTGCCGGGTCCAGTTGATTAAGGCGTGTGAGCTCGGCCACCTTAAGCCCGTGACGTCGGGCGATAGTCCACAGGGAATCACCCTCTTTCACTCGATAATGACCCGAGCGACGTGGGGGAGGCCACGGGGTGCTCACTGGCTGCGCATCTCCTTGCCAATGCTCTGCTCGTGGAATCATGAGCGTGTCACCAGCACGAATTAAACTGCTCTCCAATGCATTCACGGAACGAATGACTGCCACTTGGGAATCGAATCGTTGTGCAATGGCACTCAGGCTATCACCGGGAGCTATGGTGTAGTGCGCCCACATGACTCGATCAGTGAGCGTTATTGTTGCTAATGCTTGCTCGAATCGCGCGGCATGGGCCGAGGGCAACCACAGACTGTCTGACCCCTCGGGAGCCGTTGCCCAACGGATTTGGGCAGGATTTAATCGTCTCACTTCACCCGGTTCGAGTCCCGCTAATTCCGCAGCCCGTTGCATCTCGATTTGTCCAAAGGTGCGTACCGTAGTCATGGCTGGTTGAGTGGTGAGTAAAGGCAGGGTGATATTATAACGGTCGGCATGACGGAGAATATCTGCCAGGGCTAATAATTTCGGTACATAACGCCGAGTTTCCTGAGGTAGGGCTAGAGCCCAAAAGTCGATATTGCCCCCGGCTTGCTGCGCACGCTGTTGTGCTCGGGCGACCCGACCTCGCCCGGCGTTGTAAGCGGCGAGCGCCAAGGACCAATCCCCATCAAATTGCTGTTGGAGCTCTAGTAAATAATTCAGGGCGAATTCCGTCGCCACGGGAATATCCAGCCTGGCGTCGTACCACCAATTCACCTCTAATCCATAATAAGCCGCTGTCGCGGGGGTAATTTGCCAGAGCCCAGCCGCGCGTTGACTGGAGTATGCCCAGGGGTCGAGCATGCTTTCAATAATGGGAACTAGCGCCAGCTCCATGGGCAACTTCAAACGCTCAATCTCGGCAACAATGTAGGGGAGTGCGGGCACAGCGCGAGTCGATAGAAGCTCAAAAAAATTGGCTTCCCCGAGTAACTTAGCGCGCTCCTCGGCAATCAGCGCGTCATCAACACGCCACTCTACATCCCAAGCAATTCTTCCCCACAGGTCGTCAGGTCGGTCTAAAACGTGGCGTATCGCGGCGGGGATCTCGCGGCGCTGCCCCGTCGTTTCGCTGTAAGCGAGATTAACCCCGGGCGCCGAACGGTCCGAGGGCACGGTTGAGCAGGCGGACAGCAGTACGGCAACGGCGAAAGCTGATAGTGCAAGCCGCATACGGATTAAGGGAAATAGATAGTCGTCCATGGGCTAGAAAGTGTCCTTCCAGGTCCGCAGGCCTCTAAATACCTCATCGGGCGTCGTCGATTGGCAGCGGCCTGCGGCGAACAGCCCTTGAGCAAGTGCGTTGTTGTCCCAGCGAAGAAAAGGATTCGTTGCAGCCTCGGTAGCAATGGTTGACGGAACCGTGGGATGGCCATCCCGGCGTAGACCTTGGCAGGTCTCAGCGTGGGCGTGCAACGCCGGGTTGTCCGGATCCGCCGCTTTAGCGAAGCGCAAATTTGCTTCGGTGTACTCGTGCGCGCAGAAAACCCGTGTCTCGGGAGGTAGGCTTCGCAATTTTTCGAGGGAGGCGCGCATCATCGGAAAGGTACCCTCGAATACCCGACCACAGCCGCCAACAAATAGCGTGTCACCGCAGAACAGCAGCCCGTCCCCGCAGTAAGCAATGTGGTCTAAAGTATGGCCAGGGACGGTGAAAATATCCAAAGTGAGGCCCGGTAATGACACCACATCGCCTTCAGTGACCCTGTGATCAATGCCTTCAATCGCGTCATTATAAGGTCCCCAAACTACGCAACCAGTAAGCCGCTTCAATTCCTTCACCCCGCCGGTATGGTCGGGATGCCAATGGGTAAGCAGAATACCCCCCAACGTCAGTTTGCGAGCAGCAAGGGTATCCAGCACGGGCTGTGCATCGCCCGGATCTACTATATAAGCTAAGCCGTTCGATGCGCCGATGAGCCAAATATAATTGTCGTTAAACGCACAAATGGGCTCCACGGTAATGGCGGCTTTATTCATTGTTGCTCCTTGATCTCACTTGCTGAAAACACTTTTCAGCGCTACTGTTTACCCATGTTGCCAACCAATCGTCAAACGTACCAAAAATCACCCGCTGACCAACTAAAGCGTTGGTATCAATCTACCGCTGCTGGTAGTCGTCTGCGCGATCAGGTAGCTAGCGATATGGCCCTGATACTCGACGAATGGTTCGGCTACCACCTGTTAGTGGTGGGGGTGGACATCGGCGTTGATATTAGCAGTTTGACGCGAGTTCAGCATATCAGCACTATACTGCCAGTGGGCGCGGACATTGAAAATTCAAAGTCGCCTATTCGCTCTCTTGACGAGCAATTACCTATTGCCACCGAGTCGGTAGATGTGGTCGTCATACTCAATACACTCGAATTGTCTGAGCAGCCGCATCAGGTTTTGCGCGAGGCCCACCGGGTTCTTACACCTCACGGACACCTACTAGTCCTTGGCAGCAACCCATTCAGTTTAGGCGGTCTATGGCAGTTTTTCATCCGCACTGTGACTATGGGGGGGCAAAAGCGACGAAGCTTGAGCCCGGCTAAGCTGCAGGATTGGCTTAACCTTTTGCATTTCTCAACTGCACCCATACGACACAAACTCATCTTGCCTCTCGCGGGAGGTGGGCGTCTGGGTCGAATAATGGCTCTTTGCGATAACTGGCTGACCGAACACAATATTCCTCTGGGTTCAGCTTATGTTATGTACGCCAATAAAATGGTCGCCGGTTACATTAACCCTGTGAAACCCGAGCGAATCAAGGCGCGACTGATGGGTTTGCCGGGGGCGAAGCCGGTGGTTGGAGCCCGAAAATCAACAGCACGTAACCACCGAGCGGCGTATCTGAGACCGGTCGATTGAAAACGGTAGACGTCTTTACTGACGGAGCCTGTAAAGGCAACCCCGGGCGAGGGGGTTGGGGAGCCGTGCTTCGATTTGGTGATCATGAGCTAGAGGTCTGCGGTGGTGAAATCGACACCACAAATAATCGTATGGAGCTCACCGCCGCGATTGAGGCACTGGTTGCTCTCAAGGAGCCTTGCCACGTTTCACTCACCACTGACTCTGTGTACGTGCGCGATGGTGTGACCAAATGGATCAATAATTGGCGCCAAAATGGCTGGCGTACCGCGGCAAAAAAGCCGGTGAAAAATCAAGACCTATGGCAGGCACTCGACGCACAGGTGGCGCGTCACTCGATCGATTGGCATTGGGTAAAGGGGCACAGTGGTCACCCTGAGAACGAGCGAGCCGATGCATTGGCTAACCGCGGTATCGCAGAATTAGACACAGGACGGTAACGTGCGACAGGTAGTGTTGGATACAGAAACAACGGGCTTGGAAGCCGCGCAAGGACATCGGATTATCGAAATCGGCTGTGTTGAGCTCATCAACCGAAAATTGACCGGACGTCACTATCATCAATATGTACAGCCGCATCGTGACATTGATGAGGGAGCGCTGGCGGTCCACGGTATTAGTCAAGAGTTCTTATCCGACAAGCCGACATTTGCGCGCATTGCCGGCGATTTCATCGCCTTTATCGAAGGTGCGGAGCTGATTATTCACAATGCCCCTTTTGACGTGGGCTTTATGGACGCCGAATTTTTACTCCTTGACCCGGGCCACACCCTAACCGCTGACCTCTGCACGGTGGTTGATTCACTGACGATGGCTCGTCAAAAACATCCCGGTCAGCGTAATAGTCTCGACGCACTATGCCAACGTTATGGGGTGGACAATGCGTCGCGGACACTTCACGGCGCCTTACTCGATGCCGAAATTTTAGCGGATGTTTACCTGCTCATGACCGGTGGACAAACCAGTTTGGGGCTTGGGGATAGCGACGGGCAAGGCCACGACGGCATGGCGGACCGGGGAATAAAACGCCTGTCGACAGCCCGACGCCCTTTGCCGGTCATCGCAGCTAATCAAGTAGAGCTGGCTCGCCACGAACAAAAGTTGGCTGACATTGAGTCAATCTCGGGCGGTAAAGTGCTATGGCGCGAACTGGATTTCCCCTAGGGGTACTCCTTGATGGACAATTACTCGCAGGGGTTAAATAAATAGACTCACTGCGGCCAAGCCCACACCACCTAAAACAAAGGTATAGGGTAACGCCATAATCACCATCCGTCCGTAGGACAAGCGAATCAGCGGCGCTACCGCTGACGTTAATAAAAACAAAAAGGCTGCCTGACCGTTAGGCGTCGCCACACTGGGAAGGTTGGTGCCTGTGTTAATCGCGATCGCCAGTTGATCAAATTCCGCTCGGGTGATTTCGCCTGCGTCTAACGCGCCTTTTACCTCACTGATGTAGACCGTCGCCACAAAGACATTGTCTGAAATCATCGACAACACCCCGTTGGCAATGAAAAACATGGCAGGGCGGACCGACGCGTCCATGCTCAACACTCTGTCAATGACGGGCGTGAACAGATGCTGCTCATGGATCACTGCAACAATGGCGAAAAAAACCACCAATAAAGCGGTGAAGGGCAGGGCCTCTTCAAAAGCATGACCCAACTGATGCTCTTCTGTAATCCCATTGAAGGCCGTGAGTAAGACAATGACCATCAAGCCGATCAAGCCCACTGCGGCAAGGTGGAGTGCTAAACCGACCACTAAAATAAGCGCGACCACCGCTTGGATGATAAGTTTGGCGTTACTTCGGGGGTTGGCACGTGCCATCTCGCGCTCTTGGTATTCTTCCAGTACTCGGCGCACCTTGATAGGTAACTCTACACCGTAGCCCAGCACCCCTAGCGTTTCCAATAGTAAGCAGGTCAGTAATCCCGCGACCAGCACGGGCATGGTGACGGGCGCCATTAGCAAAAAGAATTGAATAAAATCCCACCCGGCTACGGTCGCAATCAAGAGGTTTTGAGGCTCTCCGACTAGCGTACAGACACCACCTAGCGCAGTTCCCACGGCTCCGTGCATCAGTAAGCTGCGAAGGAAAGCACGAAACTGCTCCAGGTCTTCGTGATGGGTATCGGCGATGGATTCATCATTGCCATGATCATGTCCGTCGGCGGAGTGATGTTTGCCAGAGGCGACCTTGTGATAGACCGCATAAAACCCTACGCCCACACTGATCAGCACAGCGGTAACCGTCAGTGCATCAAGGAAAGCGGATAGCACGGCCGCTACCAAAGAGAACATGAGCGACAGAAGCTTTTTGGATTTTACTGTGAGGAGAATTTTAGTGAAGACGAACAGCAGCAGGTCCTTCATGAAATAGATGCCAGCCACCATAAACATGAGCAGCAGAATGACTTCAAAATTGGTAACCGCCTCATGATAAACCGTTTCAGGCTTAGCCATACCCAATACAATGGCCTCGATCGCCAACAAGCCTCCTGGTTGCAGCGGGTAACAGCGTAAGGCTAAAGCTAGGGTAAAAATAAACTCCCCAATGAGCACCCAGCCGGTCACAAACGGCCCCACGGTGATGAGTAACAGTGGGTTGATAAGCAAGAACCCCACTATCGCCTGCTTGTACCAGGTGGGCGAAGAGCCTAAAAAATTTTGCCATAGTGCTTGGGTCGTTGACTCGCTCATGAATAAACCTTGTGTGTGGATGGTAAATGTCCCTCATCGGAGGGCTAGGGACATTCTAGGGCATATCAGAAATTTTGGTAGCTCTGATTGATACTTGTTGTGTGGGCTTGCTCCTTGCGCTAAGTGTTCATACCATGGCCCACTATTGAACAAGGAAATCCTCATGCTGGACATCACTGACGCACAGGGGCCTTCGGGCCCGAACGACGCGTGCTTTGCGTTTGCTGGCCGCAACGCTGTGGTGTCGTTACATCAACCACCCCATGAGCCCTGGCGGCGAGATCAGTTAGAGCTGAGTTTGGGCCGACCCATGCTTGAAGTGCCTATTGGCCTGTGGCGAGGCAAGCCCTGCTATGCACTCGAGGTCAATCCGGATGCCGTCAACCCATTGGAGCACATAGAGGGAAATTTATTCTCTCTCTTGGGGCGCGTTTCCGATGAGGTCTTTTCCGCTTTTGGCCGAGCGGCGCAAATGCTATCTTGGCGTAGCGACCATCGTTTCTGTGGTCGGTGTGGTGAACGGACACAGCTCGCGGACAGTGGTCGCGCCTTAAGCTGTCAGGCTTGTCACTATAGCTGCTATCCTCGACTCTCACCGTGTGTCATTGTCGCCGTAACGAAGGGGGAGTCGCTGCTGCTAGCCGCCGCCAAAGGGCGTAGAGCGAACTTTTATAGCACCCTCGCCGGTTTTATTGAACCCGGTGAATGCGCTGAAGCCGCAGTCGCCAGAGAAGTCCGTGAAGAGGTGGGTATTGAAATCGACAACATTCGCTATTTTTACTCGCAGCCTTGGCCCTTCCCGGGTCAACTCATGCTGGGGTTTTACGCGGATTATGCCAGCGGTGAGTTCACGCTAGCTGAGGACGAAATAGAGGATGCGGGTTGGTATGAGCGGCACAATTTACCATCGGTGCCACCGGAAGCGTCGATCTCCGGGCAATTAATTAATCGTTTTTTTAGGAATCTGCCCTAGGGCGCCGTCAATGGTGTGGAGCCAGTATGGAATTTTTGCAAGAAGTGGGTATTTTTCTCGTTCAAGCAATCGTTGTCATTGCCGCTATTTTATTGGTGCTCGCGGGTGCCGCTGCCATGAGCGCTCGCCGTCGCGACGGTGATGACGGCTACATAGAGGTGCGTCGCCTCAACGAACGGTACACCGCATATCGAGACGCCATTCGCAGCCTCACCGAGCACCCGCAAAGCCGTAAGGCGCGTGAAAAAAAGGAAAAGCAAACCGCCAAATTGGACGATAAGGAGGCCCGGAAGCGAGCCAAGAATGATCAGAGTGAACCCGATAAAAAGCGCTTATTCGTCTTGAACTTCGACGGTGATATGCTCGCTAGCCAAGTGGCTTCCTTGCGTGAAGAGATCTCCGCCTTATTACCGGAAGCCGGTGAGGGCGATGAAGTGCTTGTATGTTTAGAAAGCCCCGGTGGCCTCGTTCATGGCTACGGCTTGGCTGCCAGTCAACTGCAGCGCATTCGTGATGCCGGGATCACCCTCACCATAGCGGTTGACAAGGTGGCTGCGAGTGGCGGCTATATGATGGCCTGTGTGGCGGATAAAATCATCGCTGCTCCGTTCGCGATTCTTGGCTCAATTGGCGTGGTGGCCCAGCTACCGAACTTCCATCGCCTTCTGAAGAAAAACGATATTGATGTTGAGCTGCTCACCGCCGGTGAGTATAAGCGGACGCTGACCATGTTCGGCGAAAACACCGACAAAGGGCGAGACAAATTTATCGATGATCTCGAAGATACCCACGCGCTGTTCAAAGCCTTTGTTCAGGCGGCCCGGCCTGTTGTCGATATTGACACTGTGGCCACAGGGGAAATTTGGTATGGCCAAACCGCTATCGATGTCGAACTCATCGATGAATTGGGCACCTCAGACAGTTATATCCAGGGACAGCTCGACGATGCCGATATTCTCGAAGTTCGCTACACCCCAAAGAAAAATTGGCAAGAGAAGTTGGGCATCGCCGCGGAAGGCGTTGTACAACGCGGCCTGATGCGGATTTGGCAAAGGGGCAGTGCGCGACAGCTGCCCTGATGTCGCCGATGCAGGGGAGGGCTGCCATCAGCGTATCGCGGCTTCTGTGATGCCAAGTTAGAAAAGACTTGCAATGACTGCCGGTCAGTTATTAAATGACTTTTGGTCATTAAGTAACTTTCCTGAGGCACCCCCAATGAATGACGCAATCACCGCGATCCCCAACGCCGATCTAGAGCACGCTATGCAGTCAGCATTACAGGCACAGCAGCGAAGCTACTTGGACGAAGGCAGTGTCCCTGCAGCAACAAGAATTGATCGAATTGATCGCGCCATTGACGTTCTCGTGAGGCACGCTGAGGCCATTAGTGAGGCCATGAACGCTGACTTTGGCTGCAGACCCCGTGAAATTAACTTAATGACCGACGTTACTGGGTCAATCGAATGCCTCAAGCACAGCAAAAAACACCTCAGCACGTGGATGAAAGCCGAGAAGCGGCCCTCTATGTTCCCACTAAACCTGCTGGGCGGCCGATCGACCATTGAATATCAGCCCAAAGGGGTGGTGGGTGTTATTGCGCCATGGAATTTCCCATTGGGCATGGTGTTTGAGCCGCTAGCCAACGTATTGGCCGCGGGTAACCGAGCCATGATCAAGCCCTCAGAGTTTACCCCACGCACCTCAAATTTGATCGCTGAGATGGTCACTGAAGTCTTCGATCCGACAGAATTGACGGTATTTACCGGAGGACCCGAGGTCGGTCATGCGTTTTCCTCACTCCCCTTCGATCACCTCATCTTTACAGGCGCTACGAGCATCGCCCGGCACATCATGGCGGCGGCGGCGCGTCATCTAGTACCCGTGACGCTGGAGCTCGGTGGAAAATCCCCTGTCGTTATTTCTCGCTCGGCTAATTTAGTCGAAGCCATAGAGCGCATTATGGTCGGTAAAATGCTGAACGCTGGCCAGGTATGCATCGCACCTGATTATCTGTTGGTGCCCGAGGAAAAATTGGCCGACATCATCGAACTGGCTACATCTGCCGTAGAGCAGATGTATCCTACGTTACTACATAATCCGCAGTACACGGCCATGGTAAATAACCGACATTACCAGCGCATAGCAGACAACTTGGCCGACGCCCATGACCGGGGCATAAAAACAGTGACGATTAATCCAGCCAATGAGGACTTCAGTGACAATCCAAAGCATAAAATAGCACCGACCCTTATTATCAATCCCGACGATGCAGCCACATGTATGCAAGATGAGATTTTTGGGCCTCTACTACCCATAAGAACGTATAAGCATGTCGATGAAGCCATCGCCTATATCAACAGTAAACCACGTCCGCTGGCGGCCTATTATTTCGGTCAAGACAAAGCAGAAGAGCAGCGCTTTCTTACGAGAACGACTTCTGGAGGCGCCTGTGTTAACGATGTGATGTTCCATATGCTACAAAAGGACCTGCCCTTTGGCGGAGTGGGTCCCAGCGGCATGGGGGCTTATCATGGCATTGAGGGGTTTAAAACCTTCAGTCATGCGAAAGGGGTGTACCGACAGCCTAAAAAAATACCCGTGGCCAAGCTAGCAGGGTTGTTACCGCCTTATGGATCAGCCTCCGAAAAAAGTATTCAGCAAAAAGTCAAAAAATGACCGCTGGCCTTAGGCGAGCGCGCAGCGAGGAGCAAAAACAGGCTCGCCGGCAGCAAATCTTACAGGCCGCCGAACACTATGTCACTGAGGTGGGCTATGAAGCATTTTCCATGGCCAAGCTCGCTCAGTATTCGGGAGTCGTGAAGGGCACGTTGTACCTGTATTTTAATACGCGCGAGGAAGTCTTCCTGACACTCTATAACCGCAGTCTTCAGCGCTGGGGCGAGAGGTTTACGCAGTGCCTGGTGCAGGGTATGAGCGACTATGATTATGTGAAATTACTGTACCAAACGGCCAGCGCAGACGGGCTATTTATTCCTCTGCTCGTGCGCCTCGAACACGTCATTGAGCACAATGTTGCCATGGATAGCTTGGTGGCGTCCAAGCGCCAATTTATTAATCAAATCAATAACATCGCCAATCAATCCGCGCCCATTCTGGGTTTAAATCTACACCAAGCCGTAGAGGTCGTGAAGACCATGGGCGTTTTGCTGGTGGGGGCCATCAGAGTAGACCAAGGGCCTACATGGCGATGGCGGCAAGAAAATCTGCCTGCTGATGTTCGAGCATTATTAGACAGCTTTTCATCTGAGCGTTTATTCATCAAAAATGCCTGCCGAATCATAAAAGGCATTCGCACGAATGACTAAGGCAGCACCTTGGTCAACTCCAATTAGCCAGTCGCGTGGTATGAAAGTGCTGTAAGAGTCACGAGAGACTGTCATTGCCATGACATAGCTCGCTCATAGGTTCACCCATATTGAGCGTGTGTTACCCGCTGGTTCATCATTGATCACGTCGGTTGCCGGCTTTATTATTACCGCGCCAACTCAGTGATGGCTGCATGGTGATGCAAAAAAACCTTACCTCCTAGATGCTCTAGGAAATGGCTTCGCTCCAGGCCGTCCATGACATGCCCTTTGACTTCGCTCAAATGAAGATCAATGCCCAGCTCAGAAAGCCTTAAATTGATCTCTGTGAGCGCTTCGAGAGCGCTCAGATCTATTTCATTGACTGACGAACACATTAGCACCACGTGCTCTACTTCTTCGTGCGCGGCCAACGCGCCATAAATAATATCCTCAAGGTAGTTGGCATTGGCAAAATACAAACTCTGATCGATGCGTAAGGCAAGGATATTGTCATGGGTTTTCACATCATGCCGATCGATATTGCGATAATGTTCAGTGCCCGGGAGATTTCCTACGATCGCCACGTGTGGGCGAGTGGTTTTATACAGATGTAAGCCAATAGACACTGCAATGCCCGACAGCACACCGATTTCTACACCCAGTAGCAAGGTAAGACTAATCGTTACCGCTACCGCAATAAAATCAGTCCTCGAATAGTGCCATGATTTCTTGATGATATTCACGTCGACAAGGCTCGCGACTGCAATAATGATGGTTGCAGCTAGGGTCGCTTTCGGCAAGAAATACAAGGCGGGGGTTAAAAATATAGCGGCGCAAGCTATGCCAATGGCGGTCAGTATTGACGCCCCTTGCGTCGCGGCACCGGCTTCAAAGTTGACCGCGGAGCGTGAGAATCCCCCTGACACCGGAAATCCTCCAGAGATCGCCGAGGCGACGTTGGCAGCGCCCAGCCCAATAAGCTCCTGATTGGCGTCGATCCGTTGACGCCGCTTGGCGCCCAGGGTCTTCGCCACTGATACGGATTCGACAAATCCAATAAGTGAAATCAACCCGGCGGGAAGCAACAGTTGCTGGATGAGGGCGCTATCTATAATAGGGCTGGAAAAAGCCGGAAGGCCACTTGGCACGTGACCCACCAGCGCTACACCGTGGCTCTCTAAATCCCATAAAACAGCGGCGCTAATCGTCACTACAATGGCGACAATGGGCGTTGTTCGAGTGACCAAGTCCGCGGCGCGGTGAGATAATCCTACGCGCATCAAACGGGGCGTTAGCTGGCTTCGGCAGAGACATAAGAAACCCAGTGCGGAGACGCCGACAGCTAGGGTTATCGGATTAGTTGCCAGCAGATCAGCGGAAAGGGTTGACAACAGTTCGGGCGCGGAATTGCCGTGTGCCTCGACCCCCAAAATATGTCGCAACTGACTGAGGCCAATAATCACGCCTGAGGCGGTAATAAACCCCGACACCACAGGGTGAGACAGAAAGTTGCTGATAAAGCCAACGCGCAGCAATCCTAGCCCGATTAATAGTAAGCCGCTAAGCAGCGCCAACATCACTGCAGCGCTCGCATAATCGCTGGTTCCTTGCTGTGCGACGCCGCCCACGGTTGACGCGGTCATCAGCGATGCGACGGCAACAGGGCCGACTGACAACGTCCGGCTCGTTCCCATAAGCGCATAAACTATTAGCGGTAAGATGCTCGCATACAGGCCCATTTCAGCCGGCAATCCCGCGAGCAGCGCATAGGCTAAGGACTGAGGAACGAGCATAATAGTCACAATGAGCGCTGCGAGTAAATCCTGACCGAGAGTCACTCGAGTATACGCTCTGACCCAGGGTACACAGGGCAACCAGTGAGATGTCATCGCATGTTCGTCCCGGGCGGCATGCTTAGTGCCCGCGTTTGGGGGCATCATTTATAGCTCAGCAGCGAGAGATGTGAGGTCGCCACCGCCAAAGGCATTGAGCGGAACTCGTAAAAATAAGCGGCCATTGGCGTCGCCTGGCGGAATATGACCGGCACGCATGTTGATCTGCAGCGACGCCAACATGAGGTTGGGCATGCTCAAGCTGCTGTCTCGTTGTTGACGCATATCGACAAAAGCCCGCTCGCTGATGTACTCGTTGACATGAATATTGGCTGCACGCTGCTCTGCCACCGTACTTTCCCACATAAGCTCACGACCATTGGGTTGGTAATCATGACAGACGAACAGTCGCGTGTTGTCGGGTAATGCCAGTATTCGTTGAATCGAGTGGAAGAGGGCGCTTGCATCGCCACCGGGAAAGTCGCAGCGCGCGGTACCCGCATCGGGCATGAAGAGGGTATCGCCAACGAACACGGCGTCTCCGATGTGGAAGGCCATACAAGCCGGGGTGTGGCCGGGCACATGGTAAGCACGACAGCTTAAGTCGCCAATGGAAAGGTGTTGGTTATCGTCGAGCATGACATCAAACTGACTGCCGTTTCTGGGGAATTCAGACGATTCATTATAAATACCCGCGAACGTGTCTTGGACCGTAGTAATGGCACCGCCAATGCCGATCTGCCCGCCGAGCTGCGCTTTCAAATAGGGTGCCGACGTTACATGATCGGCATGGACATGAGTTTCTAGAATGTAGTCAACGGATAAGCCATTGCCTTGAACGTAGTCGATAACGGTTTGAGCTGATTCGATAGTCAATGTCCCTGAGGCAAGATCTAGATCCAGTACTGGGTCGATAATGGCACACCGCTTGGTGCTCGGGTCTGCGACCACGTAGGTGAGCGTCCAGGTCCGGGGATCAAAAAACGGCTGCACTAGGGGGTTGGCGCGGTGATCGGCGCCTGGATCTAGGTTGGCACCTGGACCTATGATCATGACCGGTGTTCCTTGTAAGGACGGTTCAACAAGAGGAGCAGCGCAGTGTAGGTTATATGCTTATTCCGCACAAGACTAGGGCGAACACGCCAG
>DGPA01000044.1:182564-233517 GCA_002389505.1 Halieaceae bacterium UBA4452 | reverse complement strand
GCTTCAGAGGCGCGACCTACGTGATCACGTGATCCGTGTCGGCCAACCAATCCTCGGCTTCCCCTACACACGATCAAAGGCGACTATGTGTCACTGTTCTGGGGACATAGCGTACTGGATACTCACCCGGCGACCCCCGGGGCGGCTAATTAAAGTGGCTGATAGTGGTCCGGTGCAGTAGTCGATCATAGCCCTCATAGCCACCGGTCGCCCGGTGCAACACCGAGCGGTTATCCCAGATCACCAGCATGTCGGACTGCCACCGGTGTTTATAGACAAACTCGTCGCTGCCCTGATGCTCCACTAAGCTCATCAGCACCTCCAAGGCTTCGTCGTCGGGCATGCCTTCGATGCCGATCACATAGCCAATGCAGCCAAATATTCGTTCCTCCCCGGTCTCGGGATGAAGGCTGAGCAACGGATGCAACATGGTAGCCTCCGCTGAATCATCCGCGCGGATATCCATGCTTCTATCGGTGCCGCGATCAGCGTCGCCATAAACCCCGCTCGGGGCATAGGGCAGCTTGGCGGAGTGCACTGCCCTTCTCCCTTGTATCGCCTGACGCAGCGCAGCAGGGAGCTCTCGGGCAGCCGCCACTTGATCCGCAAACCACGTATCCCCACCCTGAGGCGGGATGGTAATACCGTACAAGCAGGTCGCCGCGGGTGGCTGGGCTTGAAAGCTCCAGTCGGTGTGCCAGTTCTCAGCGAAAATAGGCGCCTGTTCATGGGCTTTGCGTTGTACGGCGATAATATGATGCCGTCCGGGGATGGGTGCGATAAACGGATCGTCGCCAAAGGGACCAAACTGCAAGCTGACACGCTCGAGGGCATCGTCATCGAGCGATTGCTGGGGAAACGCTAACACGCGGTGTTTGAGCAGCGCATCCTTACAGGCTGTAACGACTTCTGTCTCTAAAGGCTCGCTAAGATCTATATTGCGGACTGTAGCGCCACAGGTGGCGTTGCTCGCGTGGACGGTCATCGTCATGGGTCCATTCCTCTGGGTTACTTATCAGTCTGATCACTCGAAGCATCGCCAACGGAGCACTATCGGTCAAGTACTTCCTTGCTATCAGCTAACACCTCGCTCAGGCCAGCTGATGCACAAAGTACAATGTCCGCTGGTAGGTGGTGCGCATGCGCCCGTCTCTTGCAGCTTTGTCTGGCGTTGAGTAAGTTTAGTGACTGATTAATCGTAGAAGACATCCTTTTGGGAGCCAACGACGTACACTCATGATCGAAATTAGCCGACGCCCACACTGCGCACGGAGAGAATTTGCTATGCAACGAGTAGTCTTCAAGAAGATGCAGCGCCAAACCATTGGGCTAAGCTTGACCCTGTTTGCCGCGCTGTGCTGTCTGCCGAATGTGCTGTGGGCCCTAGCACCAACGGCTGCGCAAAGCGACACTATGGAATCGATGATTGCGACACTGGAGGAGCGGCACTACGCCAGCAAATCCTATGACGATTTGCTATCAGCTCAGCATCTGAGTGCTTACCTCGACAGTTTGGACCCCCAGCGCATGTTTTTCATGGCGGCGGATATCGCTGCCTTTACACCGTGGGAAAAGCGTTTAGATGATCTTAGCCGGGACGGCGATTTGACCCCCGCCTTCACCATTTTCGCACGCTATCAAGAGCAGTTACGGGCACGACTGGAGGGCACCCTAGAGGCACTGCCTCAGCTGGTAGCGGGCTTTGACTATAGCCTTGATGAATCGTTAGCCATTGACCGCGGTGAAAGGCCCTGGGCTGAGAGCACTGCGCAACTCAATGATCGCTGGCGAAAGCAGATAAAAAATCAAGCGCTCAGCCTGCGTCTTGCGGAGCAATCAGAAGCAGACATACTTGAGACGCTGACGCGCCGATACACCAATCAGCTCTACCGTCTGGACCAATATAACGAGCAAGATGTCTTTGCTGTCTACGCCAATGCACTGACCGAGCTCTATGACCCCCACACGTCATATTTTTCGCCACGCAAAGCTGAAAATTTCGATATCAACATGAGTCTGTCGTTTGACGGAATCGGGGCTGTTCTTCAAGCAGATGATGAGTACACCAAAATTGTTCGCCTAGTACCCGCCGGACCCGCTGACAAACAGGGGCAGCTACGACCCTCTGATTTGGTGATTGGTGTCGGTCAAGATACCGAGGGCCCATTGGAAAATGTCATTGGCTGGCGACTCGATGAAGTCGTTGATTTGATTCGTGGACCCCGAGAAACCTACGTCCGGCTCGAGGTGATTCCATCTAAAGGTAAAACTGATGAACGTCGGATCATTGCCATCGAGCGCAACCAAGTGAAGCTCGAAGAGCAGTCGGCGCAGAGCAGGGTTATTGAAGTCAAAGACAGCGATGGCCGACCCCGTAAAATCGGCGTCATCGACATACCCGCTTTTTATATCGATTTTGCCGCTCTGCGCCGGGGTGATGAAGACTATAAATCAACCACCCGGGACGTCAGGCGTCTGATTGACGAGCTAGAAGCCGAGGGGGTTGACGGCTTGGTCATTGATTTACGCAACAATGGGGGTGGCTCACTGCAAGAAGCCAACGACCTCACTGGTTTATTCATCGAATACGGACCCACGGTACAAATTCGGAGTGCACAGCGGCGCGTGTGGCGCGATGGCAAACGACGCCGGTCAGCCTATTATGAAGGACCTATCGGCGTGCTCATCAATCGCTTAAGCGCTTCGGCGTCAGAAATTTTTGCTGGCGCCATTCAAGATTATGGCCGCGGCCTTGTCGTAGGGAACCAGTCCTTTGGCAAAGGAACCGTTCAGTCGCTGCTCGACCTTCCTGAAGGCCAGCTAAAAGTGACGGAAAGTAAATTTTATCGAATATCAGGAGACTCCACTCAGCACCGAGGTGTGTTGCCCGATATCACCTTTCCGTCATTGTTTAACCACGAGGACATCGGTGAAAGCTCGCTAGACCATGCTTTAGATTGGGATCAAATATCACCGGTAAGACATCGAGATTACAATCTGCTCGGCGCCCTTCTGCCGACACTAAAAAGTCGCCATCAGCAAAGAGCGCTAGCCGACCCTGATTTCCTTTATTTGACCGACCAAGTGATGATGGCGGAGGAAACAAAAAACCTAGCGACGCTGCCCCTGTCAGAGACCGCCCGAAAAGCGATGCGCACCGCGCAAGCAGACAAAGCGCTGGCGATTGAAAACAAGCGGCGCCAAACAAAGGGGCAGCCGCTACTGGATTCCCTCTTAGTCGAGGACCCCTCGGCGGTCACAGAGGAAACCAGTGACGAGACCCAAGGGCCCGATGCTAACGTCGCCACGGGGGAGCCAGCGGCTGACCAGCCGGCAGCACAGGCTGGGGAGAAGGACTCTGAGGATGAACCCGATGTGCTGTTGCTGGAGACCGGCCGCATTCTCGCTGATCTCATGGCATTAACCCAGGTCTCAGTCGCTACCCGCAGCGAGTCACGCTGAAGGGAGGATCAGCAGGGTCTAGCGACACAAGGGGTGGCAAACAACCCGCTGATAACGGATCAATCGATACTGTCTCTCGCGCCCAAGTATGGGCGTAATACTGATGGAATGGCGATGCTTCCGTCACGCCGCTGGTAATTCTCTAGCACAGCCACCAGCGTCCTACCTACTGCCAGTCCCGATCCGTTCAAGGTATGGAGCAATTCGGGCTTGCCGCTCGCCGGATTTCGCCAGCGTGCCTGCATCCGTCGCGCCTGAAAATCTTTACAGTTAGAGCAGCTCGATATCTCACGATAGGCTTGCTGTCCAGGCAACCAGACTTCTAAATCGTAGGTGAGCGCCGCGGCGAAACCCAAGTCCCCAGCACACAAAATAACCTTTCGGTAGGGCAAATCGAGGGCCTGCAGAATGTATTCAGCGTGGCTGGTCAACTCTTCTAACGCTTGCGTCGATTGCTCAGGGCGCACTAGCTGCACCAGCTCTACTTTTTCGAACTGATGTTGTCGTATGAGCCCCCGGGTATCTCGCCCATAGCTACCTGCCTCACTACGAAAGCACGGTGTGTGCGCGACAAACTTTAGGCCCCCCTCCCCCAGCTCCTCATCCTCAAAAATGCGCTCTCGGGCAATATTGGTGAGAGGGACTTCGGCTGTAGGGATTAAATAGTAGCCTTGATCACCTTCCAGCTTGAACAGGTCCTCTTCAAATTTGGGTAGCTGTCCAGTGCCCATCAGCGAATCGCGATTGACAATGAGCGGCACAGAGACTTCTGTGTAACCGTGGCGGGCTGTGTGTTCGTCGAGCATGAATTGGGCCAACGCCCGATGCAGTCGTGCCGTGGCTCCGTACATGACGGTGAACCGTGAGCCCGTTATTTTTCCCGCACACTCGGCATCTAACTGCCCTAAAGCCTCGCCCAGATCCACGTGGTCTTTGGGCTCATAAGCACATTCCTTGGGTATGCCCCACCGCAGCACTTCGATGTTATCGGATTCAGTGGTGCCCGCTGGCACGTGGTCATCGGGAATATTGGGAGTGCTCGATAACAGCGCGTCAATGTCGGCCTGTATAGCCTTGGCTTCGCTGGTTGCCACATCAATGTCAGCAGCAATACGCTCGAGGATAACAGCCACCTCAGCTTTCGCCTCCTCAACGCTGATTCCTTGCGCCACCAGCTCACCAATCTTCTTCGATGCAGCTTTTCGTTCAGCCAGCAAACTCTGAGCACCCACATCGGCCTTCTTTCTGCGCTCATCTAGCTGCGCAAAGTCATCAATAGGAAACAGGTGGCCTTTACGTGCTAGCGCGTGAGCGACGGCCTGTGGGTCTCTTCGCACGGCCTTAATGTCGAGCATGCTGCCTCCTCGGCATAACGGATTGAATACGGTGAAAGGAATAAGCGCCCATGATAGCGCGTCTGCCGATCGCTTTCACAGCCTCGCTCAGTCCCTATGTCAGTGCCCGTGCAGCGATGATCCCCAGCGCGGCGCCCATCACACAAGACGACACGGTGAGCCCCGCGTATATCAGCGATTGACTCAACTCACCCCGCTCGAGCATTTGAAATAGCTCCAGTGACACCGCAGAAAAGGTCGTGTACGCACCAAAAAAGCCCACCACTAGCAGAGCACGTAGATCGCCATGAAGGAGCTGTCGTTCAAGTAGGACAAAGACGACGCCAATACCCAACGAACCCAGCACATTGACCAACAAGGTAGCGAGGGGCCAGCTGTCTGAAAAATAATAGCGCGTCAGCATGCCACTACCGAAGCGAGCGCAGGCACCAATGGCCCCGCCTACCCCGACCAAGAAAAATTGCCATATCACGTTGTAGCTCTTTTTTTGTTTTCTTCGGCCTCATCATCGAGGGCTTTTAACTGGGCTAATTTTTGACCAATGCGGATTTCTAGTCCTCTGTCTACGGGCTGATAAAACGATTCAGCCGGCATGCCGTCTGGCCAATAATCCTCGCCCGCCGCATAGCCCTCGGGCTCGTCGTGAGCATAGCGATAACCGTCGCTGTTACCCTGCTCGAGCATCAATGGTGTCGGGGCATTCCTCAAGTGATTAGGCACGTCCAAACTGCCCTGTTGTTCGACGCTATGCCGAGCCGCACTATAGGCCTTGTAAACAGCGTTGCTCTTGGCGGCACAGCTGAGATAAACAATGGCTTGAGCCAGTGCTAACTCGCCTTCGGGACTACCCAAGCGCTCGTGCACTTGCCAAGCATTAAGCGCCAGCTCAAGCGCTCTAGGGTCGGCATTGCCGACATCTTCACTGGCGATCCTAACCACACGCCGAGCAATATAGAGTGGATCGCAGCCCCCGTCGAGCAATCGCGCGTACCAGTAAAGGCTGGCGTTGGGATCACTTCCGCGGACCGACTTGTGCAGGGCACTGATCTGATCATAAAACTGATCCCCCCCTTTGTCGAAGCGGCGCAGACTCGCTTGGCTAATTTCTGACAATACCGCCTCGTCAATTCGGCGCTGACCGCCGCTATTCAGCTGAGCTAGATCGACGGCAAGGTCGAGCTGAGCGAGCGCCCTTCGACCATCACCATCGGCACTGATAGCCAGCTGAATTAATAGCTCATCGTCGATAACCACATCGGGGAATGCACTGCTCAAGGCGCGTTGCATTAAGGTACAGAGCTGCCCTTGATCGAGGGCACGAAGTTTGTAAACCCTTGCTCGCGAAAGCAGCGCTGAATTGAGTTCAAACGAGGGGTTTTCAGTGGTTGCACCAATGAAAATAAATGTTCCCTCCTCGACATGAGGTAAAAAAGCGTCTTGTTGAGATTTATTAAACCGGTGCACTTCATCCACAAAGAGCACCGTCTGCTGTCCTTGGCTCGCCGCTGTATGGGCTTGTTGCACCGCTTCACGGATATCTTTCACCCCCGCGAGTACCGCCGATAGCTGCAGGAACTGGGCTGACGAGGCGCGAGCGCTGATTTGGGCGAGCGTGGTTTTGCCCACCCCGGGTGGACCCCACAGAATAAACGAGTGCAACTGCCCACTATCGAGAGCTCGTCGGAGCGGCCGGTCGGGCCCTAAAATATGCTCTTGACCGACAAAACCACTGAGATCATTCGGACGCATGGTAGCCGCTAGTGGCGCATTGGCCCGCCCGGTGTTGTTAAAAAGATCCGTCTCTTGCTGCATAGTCGTTAGGACTCAAGATCCACAACATTGATTTCGTCAGGGGGAATAAACCGAAAATCATCTGGCGCTAGGGCACCTTCGATGGTGTCACTCAAGGTGATATCAATCATCTGCCCCGAGCTATCAGCAATCAATAACTGGGTCGCTTGGTTATCGTTGAACATCACGGTAAGGCTTTCGAATAAAGGTTCCGCCGCTGTCGGCACTAAGGTGATTTGCCCATCGCCGTAGTCAATTAAATAGTGTTGCTCAAGAGACGCGACATCCCCTAATAACAGCGCCAGAGGCGACTGAGCCACATGAGTGGCTGGTGAGCGACTCACCGTTTCTAAATCCTGGTCGTACTGCCAAACGGTCTGTCCGTCGCTAATAATGAGTTGGCGTCCGGGAGCATTGATTTGCCAACGAAAAAAATGCGGCTTCAGCAGCGCAAACTCGCCCTCGCTCGTCGATAACGCGCCTCCTCCTTCGTCACTGATGGTTTGCAAAAAACGACCCGAGAGCCCTCCTTCAGGCACAACAACGGCGTCTTCAGCCGCCGTGGCCTTGCGCAACAACCCGCCAAGTAAACACAGCGTTAACAGTGCAATGGTCGGCCAACGGACTTTCTCGCCAATCACGTCAATCCTCCAGGGGCGGTGGCGCTAACACCTCGCGCTGACCATTGGTGCCCATATCAGTGACCACGCCCGCGGCCTCCATGGCCTCAATCAACCGCGCAGCGCGATTGTAGCCAATACGCAATTTGCGTTGAACACTTGATATAGAGGCTCGGCGACTCTTACACACATAGTGAACCGCTTCGTCATAAAGTGCGTCGGCCTCGGGGTCATCTCCGTCCGATGTGGCACTCTGTAACTCGCCAGCCGTCACTGGCGTCTGGCCGCCTTCATCGAGGAGGTTTTCCAAGTACAGTGGCTGCCCTCGTCGCTTCCAATCGGCTACCACCCTGTGCACCTCATCGTCCGAGCAGAACGCGCCATGGACGCGCATCGGCACACTCGATCCAGAAGGAAGGTAAAGCATATCCCCAAAGCCCAGCAGTTGGTCCGCACCACCTTGATCAAGAATCGTTCGAGAATCCACCTTGGAGCTCACTGCGAACGCTATGCGTGTAGGAATATTCGCCTTGATAAGCCCAGTAATGACATCAACCGAGGGTCGCTGGGTTGCCAAAATTAGATGAATGCCGGCCGCCCGCGCCTTCTGAGCGATTCGGGCAATGAGCTGCTCGACTTTTTTGCCGACGATCATCATCATGTCAGCGAATTCATCGATGACCACCACAATACTGGGCAGTTTCTCTAGGTGTGGCTGAAGCTGCTCCTCCTCCGGCGTCATAGCTAGGGGGTCAGGCTTCCAGAGTGGGTCGGGAATAGGCACACCTATTTTGATGGCATCCAACACTTTGCGGTTATAGCCCGCCAGGTTTCGGACGCCCAGCTGTGACATGAGTTTATATCGACGCTCCATCTCAGCGACGCACCAGCGCAAACCATTGGCAGCATCTTTCATGTCCGTTATCACGGGTGTTAGCAGATGGGGAATACCTTCATAGACTGACAGCTCCAGCATTTTCGGATCGACGAGAATTAACCGTACATCGTCGGGAGTGGCCTTATATAGCAAACTCACCAACATGCAGTTGACACCCACCGACTTCCCCGATCCTGTGGTTCCGGCCACCAGTAGGTGGGGCATCTTGGCCAAATCAGCGACGATGGGGGCACCGGCAATGTCATGCCCCAGAGCCAGTGTCAGTGTTGACTTGCTGTCTTCAAAGGTTTTTGAGGATAAGACTTCTTTAAAATTGACGGTTTGCCGATCGGCATTAGGAATCTCTATGCCTACGACACTCTTGCCGGGAATCACTTCAACCACACGAACCGAAATGACCGCAAGTGAGCGAGCAACATCTTTTGCCAGATTGGAAATGCGCGATACCTTGACTCCCGCCGCCGGCTGAATTTCAAAACGGGTTACCACTGGGCCCGGATACACTGCAGTGACTTGAGCGGTCACGCCAAAGTCCGCCAGCTTAAGTTCGAGTAAGCGCGACAGCGATTCAAGTTCTTCCCGGGAGTACCCTCGCCCACCACTGTCTGGCGCCGGATCAAGGAGATCGAGGGGCGGAATTTCTCCAGCTACTGGCGCGTCGAATAGGACCGTTTGCTTTTCCTTCTCAACCCTGGCGCCGGGCTCTTTGTTCACCGCGAGCGGCTTTATCTTCGGCGGAGTGCGTTTCTTTTCTTTCGCAACAAATTGTTCAATTTCTACCTTTCGTTGTTCCTGCTGTTTTTCTCTGGCTCGACGATCAACGACTCTATCGCGGGTAACAACACACCAGTGCCAGCATCGACTTGACAGACTGATGCACTGCTTACCGGTGTAATCAATCACTGCAAGCCAGCTAATATCAGCAAACATGGTCAGACCAGCAAGGAACATGGCCAGTAAGGTGAGTCGAGCTCCAACCGGGTTGAGCGCGTTGTCAAAACGTTGGCCAATACCGTCACCAAGAATGCCCCCAGCACCCTGAGGTAGATCCGACAGTCCTTGATCATTGAGTGCCGCAATTGAGGTGGCTGCTACAATCAACAGCACTAAACCTAAGGATTGCAAGCCTAGCAGTGTCCAGTCGGTCAGTGGCGGGTCTTCCCCACGGATCAACATACGACTGGCTCGGAATGCCAGTAACACCGGTATGAGGAACGCAGCATAGCCCAACAGAGAAAACAACGCGTCAGATAAAAAAGCCCCGGTTATACCCGCTAAGTTGTGGATGGACTCCTCCGAGCCACTTGCCGACCATCCTGGATCGCTGGGGTGATAGGTGGCAAGTGCGAGAAGCATCAACAGACAGCCGGCCGTAACGGCAACAAACAAAGCGTCTCTCAGACGACGTTTTGTTTGATCTGCATTGACTGAGAGTTGACTCGGTTGTTTGATTTTAGGGGCCACGGGATTTCCCACGCTTGGGTGCTTTGGCTGCAGCTTGGTCGCTCATGAGGTGCAACACTGCTTAGGCGGTCAAGTGTTCAGTAGACTGAAGCTTAGCACAGGGACAATGGGTTTAAGATGATTTTACAGCGCTTTTTCCTCTCGTTGAAACAATAGATGCCCTCAGACAGCCATACGCTTTGTTCGCAGCTTCAGGGTGTTGTACCCTTGCCACTGAGCCACGATTATCCCAGCAGCCCATTGGTTGCTGCCACGTATCAACCGCCGGGAAATTACTGAATTATGGGCACTATTTCGCACCACAAAGTCATCATTTTAGGCTCAGGCCCGGCGGGCTACACCGCTGCCGTTTATGCCGCACGCGCCAATCTCAAACCCATCGTCATCACCGGGATGCAACAGGGTGGGCAGTTGACTACCACGACCGAAGTCGAGAACTGGCCCGGCGGCTCAGCAGACCTCCAAGGCCCTCAGCTGATGCAGGAAATGCAAGCGCATGTTGAACGCTTCGACGCCTCTGTTGTTTTCGATCACATTGAAAAAGTTGACTTGAGCACCCGCCCCTTCCGTTTGGGTGGTAGCAGCGATTACAGCTGCGACGCGCTCATTATCGCTACGGGCGCATCAGCGCAATACCTTGGCTTACCTAGCGAGGAGGCTTTTATGGGCAAAGGCGTCAGTGCGTGTGCCACCTGCGACGGATTTTTCTACCGAAATAAAGAAGTCGCTGTCATCGGTGGAGGCAATACCGCTGTTGAGGAAGCCCTGTACCTCAGCAATCTGTGTAGCAAAGTTCATGTCGTTCATCGGCGCGATCGTTTGCGCTCAGAAAAAATCTTACAGGACCGACTGCTGGCGAGAGCTGAGGAAGGTAAAGTGCAATTACATTGGAACCGGACCCTTGACGAGGTAGTAGGCGATAACATGGGCGTCACCGGCATACGGATTGCATCCACCGACGGTGCCCCAACCGTCGACATTCCCTTAGCGGGGGTGTTCATTGCCATTGGGCACAAGCCAAACACTCAAATATTTGACGGACAATTGACCATGAAAGGTGGCTACATTAGCATTCAATCTGGGCTCAATGGTGGCGCGACGCACACCAGTGTCGATGGTGTGTATGCCGCTGGCGATGTGGCCGATCATGTCTATCGCCAAGCTATTACCTCAGCAGGGTTCGGTTGTATGGCCGCCCTTGATGCTGAAAAATACCTCGACGCGATCATTGACGCTGCCTAGGTTCCCTAGCGCTGTGGATGATTTTCCCCCGACCAATGACGCGATGCTTGACCCTAATGGTCTCTTGGCGATCGGCGGTGATTTAACTCCCGGACGACTGATAGCGGCTTACGCGAAGGGAATTTTCCCTTGGTATGACGCCTCTCAGCCCGTGTTATGGTGGAGCCCCGATCCGCGGATGGTTCTGTTGCCCCATCATTTCCACTGCTCTCGATCCTTAAAAAAAAGCATTCGTCGTGGCCAGTTTCGCCTGGCAACCAATCGTGATTTTTCCGCGGTCATCCGCGCCTGTAGTGAACCGCGAGCCGATGCTCAGGGCACGTGGATTTCGCCGGCAATGATGGCGGCCTACGCAACACTGCACCAACTCGGCGTCGCACATTCAATCGAGGTGTACCAAGCAGGGTCGTTAGTCGGTGGTTTATATGGCATTAGCCTGGGTAAAGTTTTTTTTGGTGAATCGATGTTTTCCCGCGCCACTGACAGCTCAAAAATAGCCTTTGCAGCGGTGGGGCGATTGCTCAATCTCGGTCAACTGTCCCTCGTGGATTGTCAGATCAATAATCCCCACCTACAGCGTATGGGATGCACGGAAATAGCACGCTCAGACTTTGAAAAGCGGCTGCATAGCGGTATAAAAGAGGATCGTGATTGGATCACTTGCGCAGTCGCCCATCCCACCCTCGATGTGGCCCAGCATTCCGCTCCGGCATGGCTAGCAGACATCCCGGAAAACCCCACCATTTTACTGGAGTTATGACCATGACTGCCTCCCTTAGAGATATCAGGGTATTCACCACCTTTCCCCACGAATGCAGTTATTTAGACGGTAAAGAAGCCACGACGTTGTTTATTGATCCTCGGCAAACCATTTCCAAGGAGCTGTACAGCCATTTGTCTGCTATTGGGTTCCGTCGTAGCGGTGATCATATCTACCGGCCCCACTGCGCGCGCTGCAACGCCTGTATTGCCTCACGGATTCCAGTAGCGTCCTTTAAGCGCACCAAGAGCCAACAGCGGGTCTGGCGCCGAAACCAAGATTTACGGTTAGAAGAAACCTCGGACATTCTCGATAAAGACGCTTTCTCATTATATTGCCGCTATGTAGAGAAGCGTCATGCGGACGGCGATATGTACCCGCCCGATGAGGATCAGTATCGCTCATTTCTCAATAATAGCTTAGGAAATACCCGTTATTTTCGTCTTTATGAGGACGAACACTTGCTTGGGATTATGGTGTCTGACCAGATGCAGGATGGCCTGTCAGCGATCTACACCTTCTATGAGCCGACGCAGGATCACCGGAGTTTGGGCACATTTGCAGTGCTTTATCAGGTTGAACTCGCACGGCAATTATCCCTCGATCACGTTTATTTGGGCTATTGGATTCAGAGCTGCGAGAAAATGAGTTACAAAGCACGCTTTCATCCTCTCGAAATTCTCGTCGGTGGTGAATGGCAGCAGCGAGAAAAGTTAATGATGGGCGGTAGTGCGGCAATAACAAGCCAGCGTTTTATTGAAAAACCCTAAAGCAATGCTTTTGCATCGGTCGACTTTCCGGTAAAGTTCATCGCTGCTTTTACTGAGGTTGGCGCGTTAATGGCTAAAGAAGATCAAATTGAGATGGAGGGTGAAATTGTCGAAACTCTCCCGAACACCACGTTCCGGGTCAAGCTGGAAAATGGTCATCTGGTCACCGCTCACATATCCGGTAAAATGCGCAAAAACTATATCCGCATCTTGACCGGCGACAAAGTGCGTGTCGAAGTCACACCTTACGATTTAACAAAAGGGCGAATCACTTATCGCGAGCGCTAATGCGTTGCGGTTAGCAATCAATGCACTGGAGTGGGATTGAATCAGCGTCGCTAGGGCAGTCCAGGGACGCGGTCAAGGACCGAGCGTCTCACTGCCTCCCATGTGCCAATGCGACTGCACCACCGCTGCTAGACTTCCACAGGGCTTCTTTCCTCTTCGATCACTGTAGTGATCTGCAGCGCGGTACCGTCAGCATCGAGACCCACATGTGCTGTACCGCCCTTTTTAAGCGTCCCAAAGAGCACGAGATCAGCCAGCGGGGTTTTGATATGCTCCTGAATAATACGAGCCATGGGTCGAGCGCCCATTGTTCGGTCGTAACCTTTTTCTACGAGCCATAGGCGTGCGTCTTCATCGACTTCGATAGTGACCCGCTTCTCGTCGAGCTGTCCTTGCAGCTCGGTTAGGAACTTATCCACAACCGTAAGAATCACATCTTCACCAAGCGGTTCGAAGGGCACAATGGCATCAAGGCGATTTCGAAATTCTGGCGAGAACATGCGGTTTATTGCTTCCAGGGAGTCCGTGCTGTGGTCTTGCTGGGTAAAGCCAATTGAACGGCGGCTAATGTTTTCAGCACCCGCATTCGTTGTCATTACCAATATGACATTCCGAAAATCAGCCTTGCGACCGTTATTGTCGGTCAATGTGCCGTGGTCCATGACTTGCAGCAGTAAATTGAAAACCTCGGGGTGCGCTTTTTCAATTTCATCAAGCAACACCACCGAGTGGGGGTGTTTGGTGACCGCATCAGTCAGCAGGCCGCCCTGGTCGAAGCCCACGTAGCCTGGGGGGGCACCGATGAGGCGTGACACCGTATGCCGCTCCATATATTCCGACATATCAAAGCGCGTAATTTCCAGTCCCAACTGCAGCGCGAGCTGCTTAGTGATTTCCGTCTTGCCAACCCCCGTGGGGCCGGCAAGCAAGAACGAGCCAATGGGCTGATCACCAGAGCGCAGCCCGGCACGAGCAAGTTTAATTGACGCGACTAATTGACCCACTGCTCTACTTTGACCAAACACCACCATCTGTAAATTAGATTCCAGTTTTTGCAGTAAATCTCGGTCATCGGAGGTCACTGTTTTTGGCGGAATGCGGGCAATCTTTGCCACCACTGATTCGATATCGCTCGGGCCAATCACTTTTTTCCGCCTGCTGGTCGGTAACAGCTGTTGATAGGCCCCCGCCTCATCGATGACGTCAATAGCCTTGTCTGGCAAAAACCGGTCGGTAATATAGCGGGCAGCCATTTCTGTAGCGACCCTCAATGCTCTATCGCTATAACGCAATCCATGGTGCTCTTCAAAACGCGATTTCAAGCCTTTGAGAATCTTGTAGGCGTCATCCACCGACGGCTCCAGGACGTCAATTTTCTGAAACCGACGACTCAAGGCCTTGTCTTTATCAAAAATGCCACGATACTCCGCAAACGTTGTTGAACCGATACAACGCATTTTTCCAGAACTCAGTAGCGGCTTGAGCAGGTTACTGGCATCCATGACACCGCCCGATGCAGCGCCAGCGCCGATAATGGTATGGATCTCGTCAATGAATAAAATGGCGTGCTCTCGTTCCTTTAAATTATTCAACAATCCTTTGAAGCGTTTTTCAAAGTCACCTCGATATTTGGTGCCCGCCAGTAATGCACCCAGGTCAAGTGAATAAACCACCGCACCCTCCAATGATTCGGGGACGTCACCGTCAACAATCATCTTTGCCAAGCCTTCGGCTATGGCAGTTTTGCCGACCCCCGATTCGCCCACCAACAGGGGGTTATTCTTGCGTCGTCTCGCCAAGATTTGTGCAACTCGCTCCACCTCATGCAACCGACCAATGAGCGGGTCTATTTGCCCCGTTTTCGCCTCCTCATTTAAATTAGTGGCAAATTGATCAAGGGGTGTTGCTTCAGGTGCTTCAGCGTCGTCGTCCTGTTCGTCTCGCGCTCCACCACCCACTGCTCCTCCCTCGTCCTCATCTTTAGCAAATCCATGGGTGATAAAGTTGACGACGTCCAAACGCGAGACGCCTTGGCTTTTTAAGAAATACACCGCTTGTGATTCTTGTTCGGAGAAGATCGCCACGAGTATATTGGCACCGGTGACTTCTTGTTTACCGGAGCTCTGCACATGGAACACCGCTCGCTGTAGAACACGTTGAAAACCCAGCGTAGGTTGTGTATCCCGGCCGTCGGCCTCCCCCCCTAGCAACGGGGTCGTTGAATCAATAAATTCAACGAGATCACCACGCAATGCTTCTACATCAACATGACAAGCTTGCATAACCGTCAGGGCGGCAGAGTCGTCCATTAGCGCAAGCAGCAGGTGCTCGACGGTAATAAACTCGTGCCGTCGCGTTCGTGCGGTGCGAAACGCTTCGTTGAGAACCTGTTCAAGTTCTTTGCTCAGCATGACCTTACTCCTCGTCTTCTGATGGTTCCACCTCACACAGTAACGGATGTCCGTTCTCTCGGGCATACTGATTGACTTGCATACACTTGGTATCGGCAACATCCTTCGGATAAATGCCGCACACACCCTTTCCCTGAGTATGCACGGCAAGCATGATTTGGGTAGCTTTTTCTCGATTTAACACAAAAAACTGTTCGAGTACGTCGATGACAAACTCCATCGGCGTGTAGTCATCATTGAGCAACACCACTTTGTACAGTGAAGGCCGTTTGAGCTTTGGTTTCGCGGGTGCCACTGCGAGAGCACCATCGTTAGCACCGTCCTCGTCACTGGCATTGCGACCAGCATAGGGGCCACAGTGAATCATAAGCAATCCATTCATATCATCCGTCGACATGGGGTGAGTATAAGTCAAAGTACCGCCGTTACGACCTTATAGTTAATAGGGACATAGCATGAATGGCGTAAATGAACTACGACAATTCCTAGGCGAGAAGGCGTTTAGATGCCGACACCCTCGCCGACTAGACCACTCCTTGACGGATGCGCGGTGGAGGCGACTACATTTTATTGATAATCGCTCGGCCAAAATCAGAGCACGATAGTAGCGTTGCGCCATCCATCAATCGCTCAAAATCGTAGGTCACCGTTTTGGCCTGAATGGCACCGTTCATGCCATCAATGATCAAGTCAGCCGCCTCATTCCAACCCATATGACGGAGCATCATCTCCGCCGACAGAATTAACGAGCCTGGATTGACCTTGTCTTGGCCCGCGTATTTGGGTGCCGTGCCATGAGTCGCCTCAAACAGCGCAATGTTGTCCGATAAGTTAGCACCCGGGGCAATACCAATCCCACCCACTTGGGCTGCGAGGGCGTCAGACAAGTAGTCACCGTTTAGGTTCAAGGTGGCGACCACGCTGTACTCTCTTGGTCGAGTAAGAATCTGCTGCAACATAGCATCGGCAATTACGTCCTTCACGACAATAGCCTTGCCAGTGTTGGGATTGGTGATTTCAACCCAGGGACCGCCATCGAGAAGTCGTCCGCCAAATTCTTCCTGAGCAAGCTCGTAACCCCAATCCCTGAACGCTCCTTCAGTGAACTTCATAATGTTCCCCTTATGAACCAGGGTAACCGACGGTAAATCTTGATCGACAGCATACTGAATAGCTTTGCGAACTAATCGCTTGGTGCCCTCTTCAGAGACAGGTTTGATGCCAATGCCCACGTTTTGAGGAAACCGTATCTTGGTCGCACCCATTTCATTGATGATAAAATCCACCACTTTTTGCGCTTCTTCTGAGCCCGCTTGGTATTCGATACCCGCGTAAATATCTTCCGAATTTTCCCTGAAAATAACCATGTTGCAATCGCCCGGCGCCTTAACGGGTGAGGGCACGCCCTCAAACCAGCGAACCGGCCTTAAACAGGTATACAAGTCAAGCTCCTGCCGTAAAGCTACGTTAAGTGAACGGAAACCGCCGCCCACAGGAGTCGTTAGCGGCCCCTTTATGCCCACTGAATAGGTTTTGATCGCCTCCAAGGTCTCCTCGGGAAACCAATCCCCCTCATAGAGCTCAGCCGCTTTTTCTCCAGTATAGATTTCCATCCACGAGATTTTCTTTACGCCCCCATACGCTTTTTCCACGGCGGCATCAACGACATCAATCATCACTGGGCTAATATCGACCCCAATGCCGTCACCTTCGATGTAGGGAATAATGGGGTTGTCAGGTACGGTGAGACTGTAGTCTTCATTGACTGTAATGACTTGGCCAGTCGCCGGTACCGTGATGTGCTTGTAAGACATAGTGTCAGGATCCTTTGTCAGGTGAGATTAATCTCGTGGTTACTTTCCGAGCCCTGTATCGTTTCGATGCGCTATGATTGAGCGTTGAACGACCGACAGGGTAAACTTGGCGGGTAGCCTTGTTTCGCGACGGAGATTCTACCACTAAATGAGAGACTTCGGCTTGGAAAACGTCATCATTTTTAACAAGCCCTATCGAGTTTTATGCCAATTCTCTGATCGAGATCGTACCGTTAAAGCGCCGCGCGCTACGCTAGCCAACTACTTAACGGCGCCAGCCTACCGGGCTGCCGGACGCTTAGATTATGACTCCGAAGGCCTAGTGGTGCTCACCAATAGCGGCCGGCTTCAACAACGCATTGCGCATCCCACTTACACCGTATGGAAGACCTACTGGGTGCAGGTTGAAGGTCTGGTAACACCAGAAACACTCTCGCTATTGGCAGGTGGTGTGGTATTAAAAGATGGTTTGACGCGCCCGGCACGCGCCCAGGCATTACCACCCCCCGCCGTTTGGCCCCGGGAACCAGCAGTTCGCTATCGCCCATCGGTGCCTGACAGTTGGTTGGCGCTCTCTATTTGTGAGGGACGCAACCGGCAAGTTCGACGCATGACCGCGGCGGTCGGCTTGCCCACATTACGGCTGATTCGCGTGGCCGTCGGGGATTGGCATCTCGATGACCTGCAGCCCGGCGAACACCGGTTAGCGGACGCATTTAGGCATCCGTCAGCGAGCGCATAATCAGCATCAGTTGATAAGAGCAGCGAATCCGTAGCGCGCGCGGATAACACACTGACAGCGGCTGCACGATGCGCCACACTGGAACAGGAACAACGATCACTAAATAGCTATTAGCCTATATATCAATAATTTACGTTTTTTTTATAGAATTAACTGGAGATTTATCATGCCGACAACTCGCTGGTGTCCTCACGCTACTGTCGCCACAGTAGTGGTCGACAGTGACCGATTTCTCATCGTCGAAGAACGCGATGGGCGCTCGGGTAAAGTGGTCTTCAACCAGCCAGCGGGTCATTTAGAGGAAGGTGAGTCATTGATGGAGGCCGCTGTCCGCGAAGTCCTAGAGGAGACCCGTTGGCGTGTCAGCCTCACAGCTTACTTGGGTGTGGCGCAGCTTTTAGCGGCCGATGGGGTCAGTTATTTACGGCACAGCTTTGTGGCAGCACCCCTTGAGGAAATTACCACCCAAGCGCTTGATGGCGGTATCATTGCAGCTCACTGGCTCACTCTTGAGGACATTGTGGCGCTCACTCCGCAGCTGCGCAGCCCGCTGGTTATGCAAACGATCGATCGGTATCGCCAGGGGGTAATCGCCCCGCTTTCACTGGTGATCGACCCATGAATGCACAGCAACCGCGCAAGGTCATTGTCGGCATGTCCGGCGGCGTCGATTCCTCGGTGTCTGCTCTGTTGCTACAGCAGCAGGGTTATCAGGTCGAAGGCTTGTTCATGAAGAACTGGGAAGAAGATGACGGTACCGAGTATTGCACTGCAAAGGAAGATCTAGCAGATGCACAGGCGGTGGCCGACCGACTCAATATTCCCTTGCACAGTGCCAATTTTGCCGCCGAATATTGGGACAACGTGTTCGAGCACTTCCTGTCCGAATATCGCGCGGGTAGAACCCCCAATCCGGACATCCTGTGTAATAGAGAAATCAAATTCAATGCCTTTTTGGCGTACGCCACCCAGTTGGGCGCCGATCTCATTGCCACCGGCCATTACGTACGTAACGGCCATCATACCGAGCAAACTAGCCTATTGAAGGGACTCGACAGCCATAAGGATCAGAGTTACTTCCTGCATCAGGTCGGCTCTGAGGCTCTCGCAAGAACGCTCTTCCCCGTTGGAGAACTGGATAAACATGCGGTGCGTGACATCGCAGGTGCGGCCGGCCTGACGACCGCGGGCAAAAAAGACTCGACGGGCATTTGTTTCATTGGCGAGCGGCGATTTACTGACTTCCTAGAGCGCTATTTACCCGCCCACCCCGGGGTGATTGAAAGCATTGACGGCGAAATACTGGGCGAGCACCAGGGGCTCATGTATCACACCATTGGTCAGCGACAGGGATTGGGAATTGGTGGGCTAGCGAACCACGAACAAGCACCTTGGTATGTGGTCGATAAAGCCCTGACGCGCAACGTGCTGTTGGTCGCACAGGGTAACAATCACCCGGCATTGTTCAAATCGATGCTCTATGCCAACGACATTTTCTGGATTTCGGGCCAAAAACCAGACTTACCCCTGCGCTGCACAGCCAAGATTCGCTATCGCCAAACAGATCAAGATTGCTGGCTCGAGGAGCAGCCGAGCGGCTTCCGGGTGCGGTTCGATAACCCACAACGCGCCATTACCCCGGGTCAATCGGTGGTTTTTTACCAATCGGAGCGATGCCTAGGCGGCGGGGTGATTGAGAGCGCCCAATGATCGAACGAAGTCCTCTTGAAAGTCAAATCATCGCCCTCGCGGGAGTCGCCCAAAGCGCCCGAATTGTCGATCAAATTTCCAGAACAGGGAGCTACCCAGTTGAATTTTTAGAGGCATCGATTCATTCATTGTTTAGCTTTGACGCACCCAATGTCGATGCCGTGTTCGGTAATGTACAAGGGGTCAAATTAGGACTGCAAAATTTAGCCGACGGATTTGCCAGCGGCGGGGATGAAACGACGGCGAGTATGATGCGCTATTTATTTTCTCTGCTGCATTTAGAGCGTAAATTTTCCGCTCGCGGCGACCTGCAGCAAGTGGTCCAGAATCGCTTGCAGCATGCCAGTTATAAAGCCACCCATTTTGCCGTTCGCGTTAACGATACCTGTCATAACATTGCAGCGATTTACGCTGATACCCTGAGCACCCTGCCGTATCGCATTACCATTAATGGCAGCGCTCAGCACTTGCGTAATCCGGCTAACGCCGAGATGATACGTGCATTACTACTTGCGGGGGTGCGCGCTGCTTTTTTATGGCGGCAGCTGGGTGGTCGGCGCTGGAAGCTGGTGGTCAAGCGCGGGCAAATTTGCCACACGGCCACGCATTTATCGCGGGAATTAGGTATCCAGTAACTGTGTGCCGCTTTTCTTTATTATTGTCTCGTTACTATTGGAGCTAGCATGGAACTCTCAGCCCTCACCGCCATCTCACCGCTCGACGGTCGCTATGGTCACAAAGTGGCCGCACTCCGAGAGATATTCAGTGAATTCGGCTTGATTAAGCGCCGCGTGACCGTCGAGGTCCGCTGGCTCGAGTGTCTCGCTAATCACCCGGAGATTGCCGAAGTCCCGCCCATCAGTGGCGCCGCTAAAGCGCTGCTCAGCCAGTGGGTTGATCAGTTTGCTGTTGCTGATGCCGAACGCATTAAGCATATTGAGGCGACCACCAATCACGATGTCAAAGCCGTGGAGTATTTTTTGAAAGAGCGCGTGACTGGCAACACTGAACTCAGTGGCATCAGTGAGTTCATTCATTTTGCCTGCACCTCAGAGGATATCAATAATCTGTCCCATGGATTAATGCTTAAAGATGGCGTCGCTGCCGTGCTTCCGGCCATGGAACACATTGTCGGCGTATTGAAGAACTTGGCCACAGCGCACGCTGACCAAGCTATGCTCTCCAGAACCCATGGTCAACCCGCTAGCCCAACCACTTTAGGGAAAGAAATGGCCAATGTCGTGGCCCGGCTTCAGCGTCAATTAGCGCAATTAGCAACGGTCCCCATTTTGGGCAAAATAAATGGTGCGGTGGGTAACTACAATGCCCATATAACCACCTACCCCACCGTTGATTGGCCGGCTAACGCCGAAGCGTTTGTCTCGTCATTAGGGCTGGTATGGAATCCCTACAGCACGCAAATTGAACCCCATGACTACATGGCCGAATTATTCGATGTATTTGTGCGCTTTAACACTATCCTCATCGACTTTAATCGCGATATCTGGGGTTATATCAGTCTGGGTTACTTTACCCAGAGCACCATAGCCGGTGAGGTAGGCTCGTCGACCATGCCACACAAAGTCAATCCCATTGATTTTGAAAATTCCGAGGGTAATTTGGGTTTGGCAAACGCGATGCTCACGCACTTGGCGCAAAAGCTGCCTATTAGTCGTTGGCAGCGGGATTTAACCGACAGTACCGTGTTGCGCAATATGGGGGTGGGCCTTGCGTATTCCTTGCTGGCCTATGAATCCGTGCTCAAGGGCATCAGTAAGTTGCAGATCAATGGCGCCAAGCTCGATGATGATCTCGACCATGGCTGGGAGGTGCTCGCAGAACCTATCCAAACCGTTATGCGGCGATACGGTATTGCCGAACCCTATGAAAAACTCAAAGCATTGACCCGTGGCCAACGAATCGACTCCGCCACACTCAGCGCCTTTATCGACAGTCTCGATCTCCCCGAGGCAGTAAAAGAAGAGCTGCGCGCATTAACCCCTAAAAAGTATATTGGCAATGCTGCTGCCCAAGCAAAAGCCATTGTTAACTGAAGGGATGAGGGCATTTGAACTATCGATTTCAGTTTGATGAGGCATCGTTTTTAGCCCATCACTGGCAACGCACACCGCTGCTAATAAAACAGGCGCTGCCCGGTTTCAAGTCGCCACTTGCGCCGGACGAATTGGCGGGCCTGTCGATGGAGGCAGAGGTTCAAAGCCGTATCATCAGCGTCCGCGATCAGCAGTGGCGGCTTGAAACTGGCCCCTTTACAGCGCAAGATTTTCAGCGCAATGACGAATGGACGCTACTGGTACAACAGGTTGATCAGCTGCTGCCCAAGGTTGAAGCGCTCAAGCGCTGCGCACGCTTTCTGCCTACTTGGCGCTTTGATGACATTATGGTGAGTTATGCGGTCGACGGCGGCGGTGTTGGACCTCATTTCGATCGCTACGACGTTTTTCTCCTGCAAGGTCTGGGCACGCGGCGCTGGTACTTAGGGGATTTTTGCGATGACAAGACACCCCGACTCGAGCATGAATCACTACACTTATTACAATCCTTCAGCGCTCAGCAGGAATACCTGCTCGAGCCCGGAGATGTCCTCTATGTGCCCCCCGGGCTGGCGCACTGGGGGGTGGCAGAGGGCGAGTGTATGACCTATTCACTAGGCTTTAGAGCGCCTAGAATTCATGATCTTCTCGCACGAATGACCGACGCCGTCATTGACCGTTTGGCACCTGATGTATTGCTAGAGGATGCCGGTGTCGCGCACGATGGAGCTGCGGGTGAGGTCACTCAAGCGCATATTGCGAATGCAAAGGCGGCGGTTATCAATGCGATTAACGCCCTCGATGACGGTTACTGGCTTGCCGAAGTGACCAGCCAGACCGGTGCTCTCGATGCCTCTGACCCCACCATTATCTTGCTGCCTGGTGACGTGCGGTTACGTCCTGACCGATCAATGACTTGGATCCGCCATGACCACCAGCTGGCGCTGTATATAGCCGATGAATCACTGTTGGTGAGCTACGAAGCTCACGCTTTAACGGCCGCTCTGTGCGCCGGAGAGGCCGTCAGCCAGCAACCCACGTCCGCTCCGGAGCAGCAGGTCATTGACTTTCTGTCGGCCGGCAATCATCTGGTTAATGATGATTGAATCGCCGGAGGCATTGCAGGCAACACTGCTGGCTCATGTGGCAGAGACATCTCGGCATGTCGACATCATCAGTAACAATTTTCTGCCCACGATTTTTAGCAACGAGCCGCTAGTGGCAGAGCTGACCCGGCTTGTGCGCCGGGGGCGACAAACCCGGATACGGGTGTTGCTACAGGCCTTTGACAGCCACGCATTGGCAGGTCACCGACTCATTGCCCTCGCTCGCCGACTGACGAGCGCCATCCAGCTGCGTTGTTTGCCCACGCACCCCGAATGGCCGAGCCACAGCTGGGTTATTTTTGACCAAAACGCAGGGCTAGACATAATCCCTACCCCGCCCCCGAGAGCCACTAAGCTAACGCGAGCAGATGCGCGTCACTGCAGCGATACCTTTGATCGACTGTGGCTGGTTGGCCATGAGCCCATTGAAATGCGTCGTTTCGGCTAGCGTAATAACCCCCGCCGCCGCACCGGACAATGGCCCATAGCCGGTTATTCCTATGCGAAGTTCGCTCTGCGGCATACCAAAACAGGGAGCTGCAGCGAGCTACCTCAGTCGTCAATCATGATGCCAATTGCGTTGCCGTCATAGACGGTGTCATAGCAACGCAAAGGGGCACACACGCCCTCAAGATTGATCCCCTGATTCATGTCAAATCGATATTGATGATAAGGACAGGTGATCACACCGTCCTCCACGTTGGCGTCCAGTAGCGGGTGCTGCTGATGGGGGCAGTGACTCTGAATAACGTAGCGATCTCCCTGCTCTTGCAGTAGCACTACATCCCACTGATCTATTTTTAGCCGTTTTCGGTAGCCATCCCTTAAGTTGATCAGCTTTTCAATCGCTAAAAAACGAGTAGCCATGTTAGCTTTGCCCCAGCCGCACAATTTCACTGGCGGCCGCCAGGGGGGTGACCACGGCTTGACGAACGTCATTTTCTAAGGCGGCAAGGGCTTCTTTTACCGCCGGGTGGTCACGCACGCGAGCGCGGAGCAATTCATCGATCAACTGGCGCATCCACGCGAGGTTTTGTTCGGCACGCTGACTGTCAATAGCGCCACGCGCACCGGCTTGTTCACGGTAGCTTTCAATCATGCGCCAGACAGCGTCGATTCCTTGGTTTTTTAGTGCCGAGCAGGTAGTCACTTCGGGCTGCCAAAAGCCCGGGTGTTTGAGCAGCGACAGTGCTCCCGCATAGTGCCGTTGGGTAATAGCGGCTAAATTTTCACTGCTGCCATCGGCTTTGTTAATGACGATGGCATCGGCGAGTTCAACAATGCCTTTCTTAATGCCCTGAAGCTCATCACCCCCCCCAGGCAGCATTAACACCAAGAAAAAATCGACCATTGCCGCTACCTGATGTTCGGATTGACCCACCCCCACCGTCTCCACAAGAATCACGTCGAAGCCAGCCGCCTCGCAAAGCAACATGGACTCTCGGGTTTTCAGCGCGACCCCGCCAAGGGCGCTCCCGGCGGGCGAAGGCCGGATAAAGGCATTATCTTGACGACTCAGCTGCTCCATGCGGGTTTTGTCACCCAATAGGGAACCACCGGCAATGGGCGAACTGGGGTCGACGGCTAGGACCGCCACCCGGTGCCCACGGGCCAGTAGATGCAAACCAAAAGCCTCGATAAAAGTGGACTTTCCGACGCCTGGAACCCCGGTGATACCTACCCGAATACTGTTGCCGGTGTGCGGCAACACGGCATTTAGCAGGGTTTGGCTTGCCTCCCTATCTTCGGGTCGCTGGCTCTCCGCCAAGGTAATCGCCTTGGCGAGCGCTCGACGCTGGCCCGCGATAATTGCCTGTGGGTCAATGGCGTTCATGGCCATTATGTTTGGCGCGTATTAACGGCATCGAGTACTTTGCGTGCGGCATCGGGAATAGCCGTTCCCGGTCCAAAAATGAGTTGTACACCCGCATCATAGAGAAAATCGTAGTCCTGCTGAGGGATGACGCCGCCTGCGATGACAATAATATCGTCAGCACCCTGCGCCTTCAGCTCAGCCAGTAGCGCGGGGACTAAGGTTTTGTGACCCGCAGCGAGACTCGAGGCGCCGATGACATGGACATCATTTTCAATAGCCTGACGCGCTACTTCGGCGGGCGTGGCGAACATGGGTGAAAGATCAACATCGAAACCCACGTCAGCAAAAGCAGTGGCGACCACTTTGGCGCCACGGTCGTGGCCATCTTGGCCCATTTTAGCGACCAGCATTCGAGGACGCCGGCCATACTGATCTACGAAGCGACCAATATCTGACTCGATCTGCTGCCAGTCGGCATCACCTTTATAGGCTGCACCGTAAACGCCGGAGACCGTTTGCGCCTGAGCCACAAAGCGCCCATAGTGCTGCTCTAGGGCATCAGAAATCTCACCCACCGTAGCCCGGCGGCGCGTCGCTTCAATGGCCAACGCCAGCAAATTACCCTCCCCCGACCTCGCCGCCTCTGTTAGCTGTGCCAGGACCCCATCGACCGCGCTTTGATCGCGACTTGCGCGTATTGAGGCCAGACGGTTAAGTTGCGACTCTCGCACCTGGTCATTATCAATTTCCAGGATGTCCACGGCATCGTTGGTGTCGCCAGTATACTTATTAACCCCGACAATGACGTCTTCGCCGCGGTCGATTCGGGCTTGCTTTTTGGCAGCGGCCTCTTCAATTCGTAGCTTGGGAACACCGCTCTCAATGGCTTGAGCCATGCCGCCCAGGGCGTCAATTTCGGCGATAAGTTCCCGGGCTTTATCTGCCATATCTTGCGTGAGGCTCTCCATCATGTACGAGCCCCCCCAGGGATCGATCACCTGGCCAATGCCGGTTTCTTCTTGCAAAATGAGCTGCGTGTTGCGGGCTATGCGCGCGGCAAAGTCTGATGGCAGCGCGATAGCTTCATCCAGTGCATTAGTATGCAGGGATTGCGTGCCGCCAAAGACCGCGGCCATAGCTTCTATCGTGGTTCGGACAATATTGTTATAGGGATCTTGCTCGGTTAATGACCAGCCAGAGGTTTGGCAATGGGTCCGCAACATCGAGCTTTTAGGGTTATTGGGGGAGAATTCCGCGACGATCTCTGCCCATAACAGACGCGCAGCGCGCATTTTGGCTATTTCCATGTAAAAGTTCATACCCACACCCCAGAAGAACGATAGCCGGGGCGCAAACTCATCGATGCTCAGGCCAGATGCAATAGCGGTTTTAATGTATTCCTTGCCATCCGCAAGGGTATAGGCTAGCTCAAGCGCTGCGTTCGCCCCGGCTTCCTGCATGTGGTAACCAGATATAGAAATGGTGTTGAAGCGCGGCATGTTACTCGAGCAGTAGGCAATGATATCGCCAATAATGCGCATGCTCTCGGTGGGCGGATAGATATAGGTATTGCGGACCATAAACTCTTTCAAAATATCGTTTTGAATGGTGCCCGATAGCTGCGCTTGCTCGACGCCCTGCTCCTCGGCCGCCACGATGTACCCCGCCAGTACGGGCAGAACCGCGCCGTTCATCGTCATTGATACCGACACCTTGTCCAGGGGTATGCCATCGAAGAGAATCTTCATGTCTTCGACGGAGTCAACGGCGACCCCCGCTTTACCAACATCCCCTTCTACCCGGGGGTGGTCCGAGTCGTAACCTCGGTGGGTCGCCAAGTCAAAGGCCACGGATACACCCTGCCCACCGGCCGCAAGCGATTTTCGATAAAAGGCATTCGACGCCTCGGCGGTGGAAAACCCGGCGTATTGACGGATGGTCCATCGACGACCGGCATACATAGTCGCCATAGGGCCACGAATATACGGGGCGATGCCCGGCAGGGTATCGGTATAGGCCAAGTGCTCGGTATCTTCAGCGGTGTACAGCACCTTGACGGGTATCCCCTCCGGCGTCTCCCAGGTGTAGTCACTAGGCTTTAAGCCCTTGCTCTGCTTTGCCACCAATGCAGACCAATGCTCGATATTCGCCTCGTCTTTGTCGTAGATACTCAATTTTATCCCTTTAAATTCATTGTCTTAAAGCGCAACATTAACATATTTAATGATCTTCTGAGGGCTGATTAATTTCTATCAACACGCCATCGCAACTCTTGGGGTGGATGAAAATGACCTGAGAATCATGGGCTCCCGGGCTGGGAGCCTCACTTAAAAATTCGTAGCCTTTATCTTTCAGCCGCGCAACGTCCGCTTCAATGTCGTCGCTGCGAAAGCACAAATGATGAATACCCCCGCCGCGCTTGTCGAGATACTTAGCGATTGGCCCCTCGCCGTTGAGTGGGTGAACCAGCTCAATCGTTGTCGCGGGCAACGAGAAAAAAGCGGTCGTCGTCTTCGCGGCCGGCACATCGCCCGTACCCTCAAAGGGTAAGCCAAAGTCATCCATAAAGCGCTTAATGGCCGCATCTAAATCGGGCACAGCAATCGCGATATGGTCTAGAGCAGTAATCATCTCAAACTCCTACGTCATCAAGACTGTTTAGATGAACGTCTTCATCAATTGTTCAGTATGCGCACGCCTGCGTTCAGCGACGACGGCCTCAGGTTCACTGTGTACCTGCTCGTCTGGAGTCACTTTGAAAAGTGACTGACCCTTACTGATAATGACACCATCTTCCTCAACCAATACGTCGTCTACGGTTCCGGCAAACGGGGCATAGACCTTGTTGAACATTTTCATGACTTCGACAATATAGAGTGGATCTCCGGCATCGAAATGATCGCCTTTTTGAATATACAGTGAGGCTTCTGGGGATTCGCGCCCATAAAACATACCGCCGCTAACCGCGACAATTTCATCTGACTTAGCCATCGGCGGTGGCGCTAGCGCTTTCATCATTAGCGATTGATGGTCGCCATCGAGCAGTCTATCGGGGATAGCAATTGTCAGGTCACTATTTACTTTGAGTGCATAAAAGCCGGTAAATTCGGCCATGGCCGCCAGCAACACTAAGATTTCGGTGCCACTCTGAAAACCACGGTGGGCTGATTGAACCCCGCTCCATTCACCCTCACTAAAGTCAGCATGGGAGGATTCACTGAGCGTCTTTTGCAGCGCTAACCACGTCTGAACACCGAGGCGTTGCTCAAGGCTACGGTAAAAATCCTCAGCGCTGGCCAGTATGCGCGCATCGTGATCCCAAATGACATTCGCCGCGGGCGCATCATCTGACCAATCTAAGGTTAAAAAGTGGTAGGTGTCGCTGAGCACATCTATGGGGTTTTCCGCCCATTCAAGCTGTCCATCAGCGACAGTAAAAGCACCTCGGTTGGTACTTAACCAACCGGCTAACAAGTGTGGATCTTTCATCAACGTTTGTAGCGGACGCATCAGCAGTGTTTGCTTCGCCTCCAAGGTGCTACCCAGAGAGGATCGCCCAGCAGGATCAACGCTGGCGAGCAATTCCCGGCAGAGAATGGTCCAGGCTGCGCCAAGATCGACTCGAGTCGCTTCCTCGGTGAGTTCGCCTACCGCGGTGAGATAAGGAACAATAAAGTGTGTTGTCGGTCGCGCGTTAATATTATTGCCTAAAAACCAGTTCACCAGCCCGTAGTGAAACTGAAGATTGGTATGCAGGTCGCGACCCCGTAAGCGGGTCATGCGCAGTACCTCGGCCATAGCGCTGTAGGTTGATTCCCTGCTGTCCCCCACCGTGAGCAGCAGCGCGATATTCGAATCATAAGCCCCTGCCAGGGTGTAGTTCATGAACACATCGGTGTCAGGATTGTGCACACTAATACCCTGATCATCGCGTATTTCGCCGGCGATAGCGTCAGACCAATAGTCAATCTGGCCCCCTGCATTTGGCTGCAACGCGTCGTTGGTGGCATTAAGCCGTGCCTCGACACTGTCTTTGAAGCGCGCTACACGCTCAGGTCTAGGCAATTGCGGTCCATGGGCGGCTAGCAGGACCATCGCCTCGACCAGCGACTCCACCATAAAATAGTCATCGCTGTTGTGAGGATTACTGAAGCGCATGCCGTAACACAACTCACTGACTCGGTGCTCGACCTGAATGCGCGTATTCATTTCCATAAAAAAATGCTTATCTCGATCAACAATGCACTCAAACGTGGACACTGAATCGAGGCCTACCGCCGCACCAAAACGAGCCGCTTCATCTTCCATGGCGTCCAGCGTTTTTAGATCCTGGGCGAGAACCGCCGCCTCATCTAGGCGCCCATCGCGCTCGGCGGTACTATGAGCGTCAATCAACGATTCGCGGGTAACCGATACTTCCAGTAGCTTTTGCTCATGCATCTGTAAAGAACAATCCCGCCCGCCGAGAGTGATAGACCACTCACCGTTGCCCACCACTTGAATCTCTTGGTGGCGCGTCGTCTCGATATTTAACTCAACCAACACATTTTTGTTGTCACCCACCCCGGTGGTTTTCACCTCATTGAGAATTTCTAGGACCAATTCGGGGGTACGATGCCCCTCCCCCAACGCCAGTATGCGTTGCCCCTTGCCGCCGCCGCCGCCGATCGCTTTCAGCCGAACGCGATTTTCCGGGTATTGGGCGTTGATCCTCGCGACCGCCTCAGTCAGGGTGTCCGACAGCTCTTCAACGGTGTACAAATCAATACCCTTCTTGTACCCGGCTGCGAGCACCAAATCCGCGAGGATGTCGAGATCGGCCGTATCGGCAAAAGCCTGTTCAGACACTGCTAAGTTTTCGGCGACGCACAGGGCCTGCAGATCACCCACTGTCGGGTATTTTTTAAGCAGGGTCAGCGCCGTACCGTTGTCAATGCCCGGGGTCACTGATACCCCCGCTTTGAGGGCGGTGCGTTTGGCTTCATCTTTAAGACCTGCCTGCCGAACGGTGCGCGAACAGGGTCCAATGAATGTTAATCCGGCGCCCTCCATGGCCGCGACCATGGCTTCATCTTCAGCCATAAAGCCATAGCCCGCAAAAATAGCGTTGTAACCGCCGCTCTTGGCTATGCCGATAATGTCATCGATTCGTTGTAGCCGCTCTTCCTTAGTCGACCCGGTGTAATCGGGCACCCGATGAACTCGATGGGGGTCAGTCAGCACTCTCAGCTCCGGTGCTAACGCCCGGGGATAGACAATGGAGTCTTTCTCTGACAGCAACATGCCGTAATGGTTAATGCCCATTTCAGTAAAGACATCCATAGCCTCCTTGCGAATCGGTCCTCGACAGATAATCAAGGGCTTGAGGTGACGACAATCGAACTGCTGTACCCAATGGGATGAGTGCTGTCCAAGCCTGCGATCCGCGTGAATCAAGCCATTGGTTATATAGTGTTCATTGGACACGGATCATCTCCCTCGGGCGCCGGATTAATGGAATTCGCGCTGTACGGATTGCAGCGGTCCGGGTTCATAATGCCGCAGGCAAAACGCTAGATGCTCGGTGACGACCTGGCGTAGATCCTCGGGCATCACGATTTGGGAAATCGAGCCCAAGCTTAGCGCCTCTTCTGGGTTCATAATCTCCCGCTCATAGCGTTGGGCTAATTCAGCCTCCTGCTCCTTAGCCCACGCCTTTACCAGCGCTTGGGCTGACTCATGAGCTTGCTCAGCCGACAAACCCTGCGCCTGTTGTGCCTTGGCTTCGTTGGCGATACGTTCAGCAAGGCTGGTACGAATCTTCTTCAGCTCGTCCTTGTAAACGTAATCGACCCCTGCAGGGCCCATTACTGCGACCCGCGTTGTCGGTAATGCCACCACGAAATCCGCTCCGGTGGGATAATTATTGTAGCTGGCATAGGCGCCACCAAAGGCATTGCGCACTAACACCAAAAAGCGCGGGGTGCGTAGATCAACAATCGCATCGAGCATGGCGCGACCCGCCTGGACAATCCCTCGATGCTCCTGCTCGCTGCCCGGCAAGAAGCCAGTGGTGTCTTCAAGAAACATGACAGGAATATTGTAGAGATTGCAAAAGCGGATGAATCGAGCGTTCTTATAGGCCGCATCAATATCAATCTGCCCAGAGGCGACCGACGAGTTGTTGGCCACGAAGCCCACGACGTTCCCACCCATCCGGCCGAAGGCGGTAATGGTATTGCGCGCTCGCTCCCCTTGCACCTCTAGATAGTCGCCATGGTCACACAATTGTTGAATCAGAATGGTGATATCCACTGGCGTGTTGAAGCCGGTGGGGGAGTTAAACGCCTTGCGCAGCAGAATATCAATATCGAGTGTCTTTCGATGCACGGGGTCAGAACTGGCTTGAAAATCAGGCGCTTGGGCGCTTGAATTGGGAATATACTTTACTATTTCTCGGACCTTTCGTAACGCCGCCACTTCGTCATCGACCACGAAATCTGTTACCCCAGTCTGACTGTGGACATTGGGGCCACCCAAGGCGTCGGGAGTAATGTCCTCGCCCAGTACCGATTTGACAACTCCCGGACCGGTCAAGCCAAAAAAGGTATTGCGAGGTTGGATGAGAAAACTGCCTTGACGAGGCAAATAACTACCGCCCCCTGCATTAAACCCAAACATACACATAATGCTAGGGACAATGCCGCTGATTTTCCGCAGCGCAGTAAAAGCGTCCGCATAACCATCGAGACCACCCACGCCCGCCGGTATATAGGCCCCTGCCGAGTCGTTCAGACCGACTAAGGGGATGCGCCTTTTTGCCGCTAACTCGAATAATTTAGCCAGTTTCTTACCATTCGTCGCGTCCATTGAACCCGCACGGACCGTAAAGTCGTGACCATACACAGCGATATCTCGGCCATCAATTTGAATAATCCCTGTCACCAAGGACGCACCGTCGAGATTAGGCCCCCAGTTTTGGTAAAGCACTTGCGGCGTCCCATCGGCCAAGTACTGCAGTCGCTCCCAGATGGTCATCCGCTGTTTGAGGTGCTGGCGCTGGATATTGCGAACCCCTGCGGCGATAAAAGGCCGTTGCTGGAGCTCCTTGCCCCGAGTCACGGTCGCGTCGTAGAGGCTCTCTTGAGCACCCTGAGCGTGCGCCGATACCGCAGGCGCTAATGGATTCGTCAGCGAAGCGTACGGGGCACTGCCGTCCTCGGTGGGTGCGTTATTAACCGGCTCTTGCGTGCTGTCACTCATGGGATCACTCTGCATTTGTTTATCGAGGTCTATCAGTCATACTACCCGAGTTCGGACCGGCAATCAGGCAATAAAAAACGGCCGTAACAGTACTTTCAATGCTACCTTTATGTCAATGAAACCAATGTGGTGGTAAGCCCTGTGAACCTGCTTGATCAGCCACATAAAACGTTGCTTGCCACCGGCAGCATCACGACCTATGCGGCATCGTTGACGCACTTGGATGGCTTTGCTTTTCTTGACAGTCGCCGAGGTGGGCGGCATTGCGCGTACGATATTATCGCTGCCCAGCCGCGAGCCGTGCTTCGATTAGCGGATTATGACCGCCATCTCACGGCGTGGATGGCCGCCGTAGAAAGTCGATTAACTGCCGGTGCCACCGGCGGCCACAGCCTGCTCGCTGTAGGGTTCCTTGATTACGATAGCGCGGCACACGGTCATGGGGTGACCCAACGAAGTACCCCTCGAGCGGCAGTAGGCCTCTACGACTGGTGCATTGTTTGTGACAAAGCGAGTCAGCGCCTTTGGTTCATTGGCAGCGACCGGGTTCCTCAGTTACCCGATGACGTCGCAGAGCTCATCGCCAGTGCTCGTCCACAACAAGGCACCTTTGCGCTAGACAGCGCTTTTCAGGCGCATATTAGTCATGGTGACTATGTCGCAGCGGTGGCTACAATTCGCTCCTATATTGCCGCCGGTGATTGCTATCAGGTGAATTTTGCGCAGCGGTTCTCGGCAGGTTTTTCCGGTGATAGCTTTTCAGCTTATCTACGATTACGCGATGTGGCCCCGGGGGATTTTTCGGCCTTTCTGCGCTTGTCATCGGACCATGCCATTTTGTCCCTTTCGCCCGAACGGTTTCTATCTACTCGAGATGGTCAAGTTACCACTCAGCCCATCAAGGGCACCCGTCCGCGGCATTCAGACCCCATCGTGGACCGGCGCATCGCCGAGGAGCTGCAGCAGTCCGCGAAGGATCGCGCTGAAAATATCATGATCACAGATCTGCTGCGAAACGACCTAGGACGACTGTGTTTACCGGGTAGCGTAAAAACACCGGACATTTGTGTCCTGCATAGCTACGCCAATGTCCACCATCTAGTCAGTCGAATCGAAGGTGTGCTTCGTGATGACGTCACCCCGGGTGAGCTCCTTATAGGTTGCTCACCGGGAGGGTCCATCACGGGGGCGCCAAAGCACCGAGCGATGCAAATCATTGCCGAGCTGGAAAATGAACCGAGAGGTATCTACTGCGGCTCTGTCTTCGCCCTTGATGGCCGGGGTTGGATGGAGTCGAGCATTGCTATTAGGACCATGGAAATCACTGCTAACGTGATTACTTGCTGGGGGGGAGGTGGCATTGTGTATGACTCAGAAGCAGATGCTGAGTACCAAGAAACACTCGATAAAGTCGGGGCCTTTATGCGTGCCCTCGAGCCATCCGACTAAGGCAGCCGCCGTGCTAAGCTAGGAGTACAGCGGTAGTTCAATGTGCTCATACAGCGCTTTACGCTCACTTGGCTGTACTCTGGACAGGGCCTCGCCAACGATGTCGCTAGTGAGGTGCGGCGCTAGTTCGGTAATAAAGTCATACATGTAGCCGCGCAGGAACGTGCCTTTGCGAAAGCCTAGACTGGTCACACTGGAAGCAAACAAATGGCTGGCATCGAGTTTGACTAAATCCTCGTCAAGCACCTCGTCATAGGCCAGCCCCGCAATAATGCCAATCCCCAATCCGAGTCGGACATAAGTCTTTATCACATCAGCGTCGACCGCGGTAAAAGTTACTTTGGGGGTTAATCCTCGACTATTGAAAGCATCGTCCAGCTTTGACCGACCGGTAAACCCAAAAGTGTAGGTAACAATCGGATGTTCAGCCACCGCCTCAAGGGTGACCTTGCTGGCTGACGCTAACGGATGGTCTTTGGGGACAACGATGCAACGATTCCAGCGATAACAGGGCAGCATGACGATGTCCGAAAACAATTCAAGCGCCTCGGTCGCTATCGCAAAGTCTACTGTTCCCTCAGCGGCCATTTCGGCGATTTGCAAGGGGGTGCCTTGCTGCATTTGCAGTGACACTTGTGGGTAGCTGCTCATGAATTCTTTGATAATACCCGGCAGTACGTAACGGGCTTGGGTATGTGTGGTCGCGATTGACAGGGTGCCACTTTTTTCGTTGGAAAATTCTTGCGCGACCCGCTTGATAGATTCGGATTTGCGCAGAATCTCACCGGCTAATTCCAAGATCACTTCGCCAGCGGCTGTTACATGGGTGAGATGCTTACCGCTACGGGAAAATACCTCGACCCCGAGCTCATCTTCCAATAAACGAATTTGTTTACTAATCCCTGGTTGCGAGGTAAACAAACTTTGGGCGGTGGCGGATACATTAAGGTCGTGGTGGGCAACTTCCCAAATATATCGCAGTTGTTGGAGCTTCACAGGATCACCACTTTCGTTATTATGTTACACAGGAGCAATACGTTAGCCTGAGTTTCTCGAGGTTGCCAGCTTTTTTGGAATAAAATATTGGTTTCTTATTCGTAATGTCTAGGCCCAGCCTAGCCCGCTACTGGCCACTACTCGTTGCTATTGGCGATGCCATGGGGAACATGCCCGGTAGTCACGTGGGCTGAGGCTAGATCGCAGTGGGTTTCCTGATCATCGAAAAACACATCCGCCCGATAAGCGCGTAAGAACTCCGTTTTTGTTAAACCGCCCAGAAAAATCGATTCGTCAATGCGAATATCCCAGGCCCTAAGCGTTCTAATGACTCGCTCATGGGCGGGTGCTGAGCGCGCGGTCACCAACGCGGTACGAATAGGCGCCTCGCTGGCTGGAAAGGCGCGCTGTAGTTTTTGCAATGCCGCCAAAAAGTTTTTGAAGGGGCCACCCTGTAAGGGTTCATTTCGGGCTGCCCGCTCGCTGGCAGTAAAGGCCTTTAAGCCATCTTTCTTGTACACCCGCTCGGCTTCATCTGAAAAGAGCACTGCATCTCCGTCAAAGGCAAAACGCAGCTGCCCTCCTTCAGCATCGGCTTGACTGCGCGACACTAGCGTTGCGGCGGCGACATTATTTTCCAGTGCCATGCGAACGTCTTCGGCTTCTGCAGACAAAAACAATTGACAGCCAAAGGCGTTGATATAGCGCCAGGGAGATTCGCCACCGCAGAACGCCGCGCGCGAAATAGGTAATTGATAATGCTCAATCGAGTTGAAAACGCGCAGCCCGGTATCAGCGCTGTTGCGGGACAGCAACACCACTTCCACGGCGAGAGGCTCGGGCAGTAAATCGTTTAGAGACAACATTTTTTTAACCACCGCAAAAGCAGTGCCCGGTTCCAAAGGTGTTTGCTCATTGTCAATTTGATAGTGTGAGTAGGCCTCAAGCCCCTCTTGCTCGAATACGTGATGCGCGTTATCGAGATTGAACAGTGCCCGAGAAGAGATGGCGACAATTAGTTTTTCGGGGGGAAATGTCGTCATTCTGTCGCGCCAGCAGGCGCGCCTTGATTGGGTTTGTGTCGCTCAAAATATTCTTTGCTCAGGGTAAATACCACCGGCGATAAGAGCAGCAATGCGACGAGATTTGGTATCGCCATAAATGCATTGAGAGTGTCAGCAATGAGCCACACAATACCCATGTTTAATCCCGCTCCAACAGGAATGGCCAGCACCCAGAGGACACGGAAGGGCATGATTGCTCTCACGCCAAACAAGTAGACAACGCAGCGCTCGCCATAAAATGACCAACCAATCATTGTCGTCACCGCAAACACAACCACCCCTAGGGTGACTACCCACTCGCCCCCGGGCAATGCAGAACCAAATGCCATAGCGGTGAGGCTCGCGCCGGACTGTCCACTGTCCAATACCCCAGTGAGGACAATCACCAAGCCGGTCATTGTGCACACGACCAAGGTATCGATAAACGTACCGAGCATGGCGATCATGCCTTGCTCGACGGGCTCATTGGTCTGTGCGGCTGCATGGGCGATAGGTGCACTGCCCAATCCGGCCTCGTTAGAAAAAATGCCGCGGGCGACACCAAAGCGAATGGCCGCCCAAACCGTGGCGCCTGCAAAGCCACCGGCCGCAGAGGCGCCGTTAAACGCCGCGCTAATGATAGTAACAAACGCTGCAGGAACGCGCTCAATATTGAGCCCAATCACGATGACGCTCATTAATACATACGCTAACGCCATAACGGGCACCACAGCACTGGCGGTGACTGCTATGCGCTGAATCCCGCCTAAAATCACGGTCCCCACCAAAACCATAAGCACCACGCCCGTGGCTTGCCAGGGAATCCCTATATCAATCAGCACTTGAGCAACCGAATTTGACTGCACCGTGTTGGCCAGTCCAAAGCCGGCCATGGCGCCAAACAGCGCAAAGGCTGTAGCAAGCCACGCCCAGCGCGGTCCGAGGCCGTTGCGAATGTAGTACATGGGGCCACCGCTGTAGCCACCCAACTCATCCCGCTCACGATAGCGCACCGCAAGCACCCCCTCCGCGTATTTGGTGGCCATACCAAACAACGCGGTGATCCACATCCAAAATAGCGCCCCAGGCCCTCCTAGGGTAATCGCTGTGGCTACCCCGGCGATATTACCGGTACCGATGGTGGCTGAGAGCGAGGTCATCAGTGCACGAAACGGTGCGATGTCGCCCTCTCCCTGGCTGTTAAGCCCCGTCAACAGCAGGCGAAATGCCTGGGGCAAACGGCGCAGGGTGAGAAAGCCGAGGCCGAAGGTGAGGAAGATGCCCGTTCCAAGCAGCAAGACGAGCATCCCGGGGCCCCAGGCATAGCCGTTGATCGTGGTCACCAAAGCTTCCATGTGATTCCCTCCTTCTAGGGGTGATTGGGGATCGCTTACCTATCTAGCAGGGCATCCATGTGCTCGTGGTGGGGGAACAAACCGAAAATACCCCCGGTGTGAACAAACACAATATCTTTGTGCGCCGCCAAGGCACCGTTTTTTATCAAGTCTAGCATGCCGTAAAAGGCTTTCGCGGTATAAACCGGGTCTAATACCAAGCCTTCTAGGCTGGCCAGCTCTGCAATCAGAGCGTATATCTCCGGGCCTGCCACGCCATAGCCCGGACCGACATAGTCATCAAAGGTAATGGGTTGTCGCGTGAGCTCAGGCAGCTCGGGCATCCATTGTCGTGCCTCAGCAACATCGTGGAGGACCTTGCGGTTAAACCAGCCGCTGTTGTCGCACACGGCGATGCCTATCACCTCTACCGCTGCAGACGCCAAGTCCATACCCAGAGTCAATCCCGCTTGGGTGCCACCAGAGCCAGTAGCAGTAATGACGTAAGCATGCTCGATATGCTCGGCGCTCATATCATCCAGTATCTCTTGGGCCGCGCTAACGTAGCCCCATATACCAATGCCATTGCTGCCCCCGGTAGGAATAACGAGGGGCTTGCGTCCTTCGCCTCGGAGTTTATCCGCGCAGCGCTCGAGCAGTTGGTCGAGTTGTCGGCGGTAAACGGGCTCAGGGACTAGCTGAATAGTGGCGCCAAATAATCGGTCAAGAAAGGTGTTTCCCGAGGCCTCAAGGGTCGCACCCCGCAGAATGAGCTCACAGTGCCAGCCCTGTTGCGCACAGACCGCGGCGGTGGCACGGGCGTGATTACTTTGCGCGCCTCCACAGGTAATCAGGCTGTCAATGCCATTAGCCTGTGCATGCGCCACGAAATATTCAAGCTTGCGGACCTTGTTGCCGGTAAGGGTCGTGCCGGTCAAGTCATCGCGCTTTACCCAAATACGCTGCCCACGCCCCCAACGCTCGCTGGCTCTGGTCAACAATTGAAAGGGGGTGGCCCGGCGGGCTAGCTCGACCCGTTCGGGCAGGATAACGTTACTCGGCACCGACAGATTTCAACGTGCCTTTGGGTAGCACCGCATTAATATGCACCCGCTGAAACTTGAGGTTGACGTTGCTGGCGACCTGCAAGGTAATGTAATTGTCATCAAGGCCGGTGATTTTACCCAGTATGCCTGATGAGGTGATCACCTCATCGCCCTTGCTCAAAGCGCCGACCATTGCTTGGTGTTCTTTTTGCCGTTTTCGTTGAGGACGAATAGCGATGAAATAAAATAGGCCGAAAAGCACCACCAAAAAGCCGATTTGAAAAAACTCGCCGCCTGCGGCTTGCCCGCCTGCGCCTTGAGCATAAGCATTACTAATAAACATGAAGTCTCCAGTGAGTTGTGGGGTAACGTGGGTGTAGCGCTAACTATCCTTAGGAGGTCTACTTTACGTAACCAGCACCACCCATGGCAATCAAAATCGCTGTAAATGCCAGCACCTCTAGGCCCTTAACCAGCCGTTCGTGGGTTGCCCGGTGTGTGCGTTGAGCGCCGCCGGCGTTTATCCGCTCCAGGGGACAGTAAAATCCATTATCAAGGGTGCATGATCGGAAAAACGCTCGCTGCGATAAATGGAAGCACCGCAGGTATGCTCGGCAATGCCTGGGGTCACCAGCAGATAATCGAGGCGCCAACCCACGTTTTTGGCCCACGCTTGGCCACGATTAGACCACCAGGTGTACTGATGAGGATCGGGGTTGACCCGGCGAAAGGCGTCCACCCAGCCCAGCTCGTCCATCACTCGATCGAGCCACGCCCGCTCATGGGGTAAAAATCCTGAGTTTTTTTGATTGGGCTTCCAGTTCTTAAGGTCGATTTCTTTGTGGCAAATATTCCAATCCGCGCAGATGATCACCTCCCGCCGTTTGCGCCTGAGTGCTCGCAGATGCTCAAAAAAGTGCTCCATGAACACTTCTTTGCGGGCCTGTGCGGCATCACCGCTGGAGCCCGAGGGAACGTATAGTGAGATGACGCTGAGTTTGTCAAAATCGGCCTGCAGATATCGCCCCTCCGAATCAAGGGGCTCCCAGCCTAATGTGCGCACCACTTTTTTAGGGGCCAGCCGAGCGAATAGCGCGGTACCGCTATAGCCCTTTCGCTGAGCATCATGATAGAAGCAGTGATACCCCTGGGGATAGAACAGAGCCTTATCGAGCTGGTGCTCTTGGGCTTTGGTTTCCTGAATACAGACTACATCCGCCCCTTGCTGGGCCAACCAATGAAAAAAGCCTTTGCGCTGGGCCGCGCGTATGCCGTTGGTGTTACAGGTAATGATGCGCATGACTTCTACCCCCGTGTAAGCAATGACAGCCTATGGCTGGCTAAAATCGCACCCGGCAGTTGGCCTATCGACCGGACCAATGGGTAGATACCACCCCTTATTCAAGACCCAACTCATCCAGCGTGGTCAACAAATCCTCATGATGAGTTTTTGTTTTGAAGCTATCCATCACCGCCACCAACCGGCCTTCCTTATTAACAATATAGGTGGTGCGCAGTATGCCGTCATAAACTTTGCCCATGAATTTTTTTGAGCCCCAGGCACCATATTTGTCAGCAATAGCATGATCCTCATCGGACAGCAGGATGAAGTTAAGTCCATCGCGCTCGGTAAATTTAGCCAAGCGTTGCACGGAGTCGGGGCTGATGCCGAGAACGACGGTGTGCCGGGCCGCTAGTGCCTTTGCCTGATCACGCAGCGCGCAAGCTTGGACGGTGCAGCCTGGGGTCATGGCCTTGGGATAAAAATAGACAACGACATTGCGCTTGCCCCGGAACGCTTTGAGCGACTGGGGACTACCGGTTTGGTCCAGGAGGGAAAAAGTGGGCGCTAGATTACCGATGGTGGGATGGGTCATGGTGTAAGATCTCCGAGTAAGGTAAGTGCGCCTAGGCTAGGCACGCGGGGGTCGGCGAATGATGCTGTGCCGAACCGGAAAGGTGCCTTCGTGTCGATCCTTGAAAAACGCCTGCAAAAGCTCTCTGACGACGGGAAATGCGAGCTCATCCCAAGGGATTTGTTGTTCGCTGAGTAGGTCAGACTCAAGACTCTCCGGCCCGACACCGTACTGTCCGTTGACAATACCGCAGCGGTAAAAAATGTACACTTGGTTGATATGAGGCACATCAAATACGCGATAAAGAGCTAGTTCGGTGGCCTCTGCGGCGGCCTCTTCCCGTGTCTCTCGCGCAGCCCCCTCTGCGCTGGTTTCCTGGTTCTCCATAAAGCCCGCTGGCAGCGTCCAATAACCATAGCGGGGCTCAATGGCGCGTTTACACATCAATACCCTGCCCTCGTGCTCGGGTATGCAGCCAACAATCACTTTTGGATTGTGGTAGTGAATAACATCACACTGGCTGCAGACGTGTCGCTCTCGATCGTCCCCTGGCGGTACGGTATAAGCAACGTGGTTTCCACATTCTGGACAAAACTTCACTGAAAAACCTCACATAGCGGTGGATTGCAAACGATCGTAACGACCCCCATGAAAAATCAGCGGGTCGCGGTCATCGGTGGTGTAAGCAATGACCTCACCAATAACGATTTGATGGTCACCGGCATCAATAATGCTGTGGGTCTTACAGCTAAATTGAGCCAGCGCATTGCGCAACAAAGGCGTAGCCAATCGATCGCTGTTAAAATCTGCTGCGTCGATGCCATGACGGCCTTTTTGCGCATAGCGATTAGATAAATGCTCTTGGCTGGCACTAAGAATAGAAATACCAAAATGGCTACAGTCAGTATATTCTCGAAAGCACTCTGAGTTGTTTTGAATACTCCACAGCACCAACGGTGGGTCCAACGATACTGACGAAAAAGAATTGGCCGTTAACGCTAAACAACCACTGCGCTCGTCATTGACGGTAATTAAACACACACCAGTCGCGAAGGCACCTAATGCCTGTCGAAACGCCTTGTCATTCATAACTGTCTCTCGGCATTACCAGCGCTGCCTGCGCAAGGTGTCGTTATCGTTGGCGGTCACCCACTCGGCGCTGCCATCTGTTTTGTGCTCCCGCTTCCAAAATGGCGCGTCAGTTTTGAGTGTATCCATTAAAAATTGGCAGCCCTCAAAGGCGGCCACCCGATGGCTAGCTACCACGCCCACCCAGACAATAGGTTCGTTGACCTCGAGACATCCATACCGGTGAATGATACTCCAACCCCTCAGCTCGAAACGGCGCTCAGCCTGTTGCCCCAGTTCGCGCAGTATTCTTTCTGTCATACCCGGATAATGTTCAAGCTCGAGCTGATGCACGTCACCCGAGGCGCCAACATCGCGGACATAGCCGGTAAAAGTCGCCAGCGCCGCGCCCGGATAGGCGCTAACCAGTTCATCGTAGGCCTTGTGTACTGAGAAATCGTCGGATTGGACCAGCACCGTGCCCATATCAACCCCCGGTCATGGGTGGGAAAAAGGCCACTTCATCACCCTCTTTGAGCGGTGCATCGGCGCTAACAACGCGCTGGTTTAGGGCATGAACAAGATTAGGTTGATGCAAAGCCTCGGCCCAATGGCGGCCATGATGATGGACTAATTGTTGCTTTAGAGCGGCAATAGTGCTGACCTGCTCGCTCCACTCGACACTCATCTCTTTACAACCGATGGCCTCCCGTATCAGAGAGAAAAAACGGATAGTGATCATAGGCTATTCTCGCCGCCAGTCGCCGCTGGCTCCTCCGGCTTTTTGCTCAAGCTGAATATTGGTCACGACCATGGATCGATCAATGGCTTTGCACATGTCATAGACAGTCAACGCCGCCACCGATACCGCAGTCAGCGCCTCCATCTCGACACCGGTCTTTCCCGAGACTCGGCAGGTGGCAGTCAGCTCCACCCCAGGTAGTGCTGGGTTGGCAGCTATCGTGAGGGTGACTGCGGTCAACATCAGCGGATGGCACAGGGGAATCAGAGTGCTACAGTGCTTGGCCGCCTGAATCCCTGCTATACGGGCCGTCGCTAAGACATCCCCCTTAGACACGGAATCGTCGCTAATCGCCATGAGGGTCGCCGCCTGCATCCTGACCTGCCCGGTGGCCACAGCGTGGCGCTCGGTGACAGCCTTGCCGCCAACATCGACCATATGCACCTGTCCTTGCTCATCAAGATGACTAAGCGATGTTGACTTTTTCCTCATAGTTCCGTCATCCAAGCTGATGGGGCATGGCTATTATGGCGATAGATCTCACCGGGCAACGAGGTCGCAGACCACATGCCGATGTGCTTTTCACCCCAACTCTGGCATTCTCAGCGAAGGATAACAAGAAACCATAGCCATCAGTGAGTACGCAGTGGTAGAGGAGCCCATCGTGGCCAGTAACGCCGACAGTACATCCCTTCCTGGGGAGAGCCGCTATCGCTGGTTCGTCCTAGTGATGCTCACCCTAGTGTACACCTTCAATTTCATTGATCGTCAAATCCTAGTTATTTTACAGGAGCCGATTAAAGCCGAATTGGCCCTATCTGACGCACAGCTAGGATTGCTGACCGGCTTTAGCTTTGCGCTGGTTTATGTGTGCGCCGGCATTCCCATCGCCTTTTTGGCCGATCGAAGTCATCGTAGAAATATCGTTGCCCTATCCCTCGCGCTCTGGAGCGCAATGACCGCGCTGTCAGGGCTCGTGAGCAGCTATGGACAGCTCGTTGCCGCGCGTCTGGGAGTGGGGATTGGCGAAGCAGGTGGCTCTCCACCGGCCCACTCAATGCTCAGCGATTATTTTCCTCCCGAGCAACGAGGCACGGCCTTGTCGTTTTATTCCACCGGTATCTATATCGGTATTCTTATCGGATTCGCAGGCGGCGGATGGATAGCTGAGCATTTTGGCTGGCGGCAAGCCTTTTTCCTGGTTGGCATTCCAGGCATCCTCTTCGCGGTGTGCTTGGTGGCACTGGTTCGCGAACCCATTCGTGGCCGCTGGGAAGGAGGAGTAATCGCCCCCAAAGCCAGTTTTGCGGACACCATTCATCTGCTAAAGGCGCGCCCGTCTTTCTGGTGGATTGCCCTTGGCTGCGCTTTTAAGGGGTTTGTCAGCTACGGCAATGGCAACTTCTTCCCGTCCTTCCTCATCCGTAATCACGGAATGAGTATTGCAGATGTCGGCCTTTATTTAGGCCTGATCTCGGGCTTAGCCGGGGCAATCGGCACCTTTCTGGGCGGATTTTTAGGGGACAAACTGGGTCTACATGACAAGCGATGGTACATTTGGATACCCTTGTGGGGAACGCTCATCGCCCTGCCTCCCTCGGCGTATATTCTTGTTGCCGGTGACATCGATACAGCGTTAATTGTGCTCATTCCCACGACGATCCTGAATACTTTATACCTTGGGCCGAGCATTGCCATGTGTCAGACCATTGTCTCACCGAGTATGCGTGCAGTGGCCTCTGCCATCTTGTTCTTCATTCTCAATATGATTGGCCTAGGCCTGGGTCCTGTCTTAGTGGGCGTGCTCAGTGATCTGTATTTACCCTTTTTCGGTGCCGATAATTTGCGTTACGCCATGCTCACCGCGCTGGTGTTTGGGCTGTTCGGTGTCGGGTGTTTTTGGCGCGGCTCTCGGCTATTAGCGGCAGACGTGCGGGCACAGCAAGCGGCCAACGCGCGACTTGCTGGCGCGTAAACTTATCCTAAAAGCACCACGTCTCTGGTAGAAGCCACCCCGGCTTATTGCTAAGGTGCAAGGGGTCATCCACGATGGGAATCACGCTAACCAATGATTTGTACGAATGCCTTTGTCTTTATTCACCTCCATAAAGCTGCTGGCCAATCGATCAACGCGGCCCTGCAACACTGTATGCCATCAGCAAAGCCCATCGGCTATCACTATCCGGCAGCATTGATCCCTCAGGAGTACAGCGATTTGCCTATTGTTGGCATCATCCGCAATCCCTGGGACTGGTATGTCTCCTGGTATGCGTTTAACAACATAGGTGGGGTCAAAAACCCGCTGTTCAACATTGTCTCTAACGGTAAGCAGGCTGACTTTAAAACCACCATTAGCAACCTTCTCTGCCTGCCGAATGCGTCTGCACTGAGCAAGCAAATGCGCCGAACGCATGCCTCGCTCTTACCTGCAGAATTTGGTCATGATCAAGGTGCAGGATTTACTGCGCAGTGCGTTCGGGACATGCAGTCTGATATCCAGGGTTACTACAGTGTCTTAATCCGCCGAATGTTTGGGGAGCGGGTAGGAAAAATCTGTTTTCTCCACTTCGACCAAGTCATTAGCGAACTCCATCAGACACTCACTCGGTTCGATGTCCCCGAAGCGCCTGCGATCAGACAGTGTTTAAACGCTCAACCTATAAAGAACGCCTCCGCACGCAGTCATTACTGTCACTACTTCGACGATGAATTGCGCGAACTTGTCGCTGACAAAGAACAAGCCATTATTGATCGATTTGGCTTCACTTTTGAACACGAGACAGCCAATGCCCCCATCATGATGATCGACAATCCGCTGCGCCATAGCAAGGTGGGAGGTAGCCAAGAAAACTTTAGACACTTGGGTTTTGTCGCTGATCTACAGCCACTCAAAGCCACCGTTATGGGCTTGGCAGAGGACGTGTGGAGCTTATCCGATCGACAAACCGTCTTTGACATTCATAAAGAAACCCAAAGTATTAACTTGGCGTTTGAGGACATGTCGCACACCGCCCCGACTTACGGTCCACTTTATGCCCATCTTGCCAGCGCCCTCGCACCGATTCTGGCAGCTTTGGAGCGGGTTTTCGGCCCGGATGGCACGTTTGTCCGCATTCTTCTGGCCAGGCTAGATGCGCAGGCCGAGATAAAACCCCATGTTGATAAGGGCTATTCGTTAATGAATTGTAATCGAGTGCATATACCCTTAAAAACCCATGAACGCGTGCGGTTCCACGTCGGCGGCGACGTGTTGCATATGCGCGAAGGCGAGATTTGGGAAATCAACAACGGCAACGTCCACGCGGTAGAAAACCCGTCGACCGAAGCCAGAATTCATCTCATTATTGATTGGGCCCCCACCCATACCCTGCTCAAGGAGAAAAAACCCTACCGCAAAGACCTGCCACTGTTCTACCAACCGCAATCGCGAATCACCGGTGCTTGATCGGCAAAGTAGGCCTCAACAGTTGATTAATCTACGGCAGAGGAGTAGCTTTGAGTCTTTAGTTGATCTGGCCGCCGGGGCTGGCGACCGTAAACCTTGCGCATCGATGAGGATGACATTATGAACCTGAAAACAACCACCTTTTCACTTGTTCTAGCGGTAGCTTCTGGCGGGGCTATTGCCCAATCGGCAAAATTTGCAGCGTCACATAACCCAGCGGCGATCGTCGCCAACAGCGACTTGGCGGGGTACTGGGAGGGCGGGTTCAGTAGTGCCTACGCAACCTGTCTGGCAGAGTACGGCGCGGGAGCAGATGCTGTCTGCAGTCAACTGGTGGAGAACCCAGCGGCAACGGCCAATCTCGCCACCATACATGTGGCGCAGTCAAAGGAACTGTTGGTGGGGCTCTCGGCCGAAGTAGCGTTGTTTACCGAGACGACTGTCAGGGGAAAAAAGGGTTCTGTGTCGACGGCCATGGCATCTGCCGACGGCAAAGTGGGCCTTATGGCGTGCAACCTGAGCACTGACACTTGCGTTCAATCGACCCCAGCCATGGTCACACTCAGTAGCCGCCGACAGGAACTGGAAGCTACGCTGGGTGGCGTCCTCGAGAGCTGTACGGTAGAGCTTGTTGACAACGATGACGACGGTATCCCAGACGTTGGGCAATTCGATGCCGAAGACTGCGAGTTCAGCCAAGAGGAAATCCGGCTGGCCCTCGCCACGCTGGCGTCGCATCACTACAACTTTATGTTTATGAACCTTGATCAGGGGTTGTACGTGGTGCAAGCAAACTTCTACACCACGGCCCAGGTGGCCGCCTCGGCCAGTTGTGGCGAGTCTGACGGATCGGATTCTTACGCGGCCTGCGAAGCCGATGCGCTATTGGAGGTTGTCGCATCGGGAGAAGCGACTGCCACAGCAGTGATTGGCAATTCAATGATGACCGTTCAGGAAGTCCGCGCTGTGAAGGGCGAGGTTATCGAGATGTAAGCTGGTGCGAGGCGCGCGACAATCGCCCCGCCCTACCGACAACCCCACCTACGCGTGGGGTTTTTTTTGCCTGGCATGTCGGACCTTGCATGCCGGGGCTTATGGCCCGGCGGGGTAACCCGGCACAGGAACCGTTATTTGCCCCCAAACAAGAAAATAACCCGTGAATAAGCGGCTTGGCCATTGCGCAGTATAGTTGCCCTTAGCTAAACTACCGCCTTGCAAAAACCACAACAAAGGAAACCACTATGGTCTTTGATCTCATACTGCCACCCATACTTGGGTTGGTGGGACTGCTCCTTGCCTTCGTGATCTATCAGCTCATGTCGCGCCATGACGCGGGGCCCGACAACGTCCGCCGTATTGCGGACCAAATTCACTTAGGGGCTATGGTATTCATGCATCGTGAGTATAAAATGCTGGCCATGTTTGCCAGCGTGTTAGTGCTTGCCGTGTATTTTTCACCGCTCGGTCAAGACACCGCTATTGCGTTCATAGTGGGCGCGCTGTCATCGGCCACAGCGGGCTACCTCGGCATGTATGCGGCGACCCGCGCTAACGTACGCACAGCAGTGGCCGCCAACGATCACGGCTCTGCCGCAGCGCTGAACATCGCCTTTTACGGCGGTTCCATCATGGGCTTGTGCGTCGCCTCACTGGGTCTCATTGGGCTGGGCGGTCTGTTTTACTTCTTCGGCACCGACGCCGAGTCGGCCCACTCGATTCACGGTTTCGGTATGGGCGCTTCTGTCGTGGCCCTGTTTAGTCGGGTCGGCGGTGGCATTTTCACCAAGAGTGCCGATGTCGGCGCAGATCTTGTGGGTAAAATTGAAGCGGGGATTCCTGAAGACGATCCCCGAAACCCCGGGGTCATTGCCGACAACGTGGGGGATAACGTCGGTGATATTGCTGGTATGGGATCCGATATTTTTGAGTCCTACTGTGGATCGATGATTGCTTGTGTTGCTATAGCCTCCACCAGTGCGATCGTGGCAGAGCAGCAGGTGGCGATGATGTCACTACCTCTGGCTTTGGCAACCGTGGGGCTAGTCGCCTCTTTCATTGGTATCGCCATTGTCCGCCTGCGTTCAGCGGCAGCTCCCGAAGACGCATTGCGCAGCGGCACGCTGGGTGCTCCGCTGGTCTTCGCGGTCATGGCTTGGTTTTTGATTGAGCAGATGGGCCTCGAAGCCAGCATATGGTGGGCGGTTGTCTCCGGCGCTGTGGGCGGTATTGCGATTGGCTTGATCACCGAGTATTACACCGGGGGAGCCCCGGTACGCAAGATTGCGAAATCCGGAGAGACCGGCGCCGCGACAGTCATGATTACTGGCCTTGCCGTTGGCATGGAATCCGTGGTTGCTCCTATTTTAGCGCTTGCGGCGATTATTTACGCCTCCACCGAACTCGCTGGGCTCTATGGCGTCGGTATTGCTGCAGTCGGTATGCTCTCAACCGTCGGTATCACCATGGCTATCGATGCTTATGGACCTGTGGCTGACAATGCAGGAGGCATCGCGGAAATGGCCGGCATGGGTGAGGAAACGCGCAAAATAACTGATGGGCTCGATGAGGTCGGCAACACTACTGCCGCTATTGGCAAGGGCTTTGCCATTGGTGCTGCGGCACTGGCAGCGTTGGCCATTATCGCCGCCTATGTGAGTACCGTAGAAAGCTACCACCCAGGCTTCGAATTACAGCTTTCTAATCCGCAAGTATTAATCGGTATTTTTATTGGTGGTGCAGTCCCCTTCCTCATTGCCTCAATTACCATGACCGCTGTCGGTGAGGCTGCTTTCGACATGATTAATGAAATTCGTCGTCAGTTCCGTGAAATACCAGGGTTACTTGAGGGTAACGCTGAACCCGATACCGCGCGCTGTGTCGATATCGCTACAACGGCGGCGCTTAGACGAATGATTGTTCCCGGTACGATTGCGGTGCTGACCCCAGTAGTTGTCGGCTTTGGGCTCGGCCCAGAATCGCTCGGGGGCATGCTAGCGGGCGGACTGTTGGGCTGTGTGCTTATGGCACTGATGATGGCCAACGCTGGTGGCGCTTGGGATAACGCTAAAAAGTATGTCGAAAAAGGCAACCTTGGTGGCAAGGGCTCGGATACCCATGCAGCGGTCGTGGTCGGCGATACCGTCGGCGACCCCTTCAAAGACACCTCGGGTCCGTCCATGAATATTCTGATTAATGTCATGGCCATTGTCAGTTTGGTGATTGCACCGCTGCTGTAAGCCAGTGTGCTTATGCAGACTCAAAAGGGGCTCACAGGCCCCTTTTTTTTGGCGCCGGGCACTGCATGGCGCGGCCGTTGTAGTGGCTCTGCCAAAGTGATTGCCGGTATCGAGTATAAGGACGTTACCAAAAGAATTTTGGCTCATCTGCGCGATGAGGAACAGGAAGCCCCTGGACGTCCCCTCCTCGTATCCCCAACCTCAGGTTGCCAAATGGCATCTGGTCAGTTAATCGGCTACGGCGACGCCCAAAAGCGGCGACTTGATATCCTTTTTCGTCACCCATAGCTTCATAACAAAACCGCCGATCAATGCAGCGATGGTCACTGCGACAATATAGGTATCGGGCATGAACATTAGGTTTGCCAGATACATCAATCCCATCATAACCACGGCTTGAATAACGGCCATTTCCTCGTAGGGATGGCCGTTAAAGGTTCTGGGTTTATTGCTGCAGACCATATCCAGTAACAATCCGCCACCCGCACAGGTCAATGCGGAACAAATGGGTATCCACATCCAATGCAATTCGGCCACCAGGGCAACGGCAAAACCAACAACGGCGTGCACGGTGAAGCCGAAGCTGTCGGTATACAGCAGCGACTGCTTAAACCTTTGCGGGTCTGTGTCGGATTTCTCTAGGTGCCGGGTCACCAACCTGCCCACCACTACGATTAAGATTATACAGTAAAGCGAAATGGTACCCCGTTCAGCAAATGACACGAACGCATCCCGGCCAATCAGAAAATCACGCAGTATTCCACCACCCACAGCCGGGAGTGACGTGCAGATTAGCGCACCCCAGACATCGAAGCGCATTTCATAGGCCCGCAAAAATCCGGCAATACCAAAGGCGATAACGCCCAGTATTTCAAGAATATAAAACCACCTTGAGGCCACTACGTTGGAGAATACAAATTGTGTATTGCGGGAATAAAGACGCGAGCCTTCGTTAGTGGCATTGCTCCACACACTGTGCGTCCAACTGTTCATCCCCAGCGTGTTTATGCTCTCTTCTACCATTTGAGCTTGCATTAACAAGTTAACCGTATCGGTGTAATCCGACACATCTAGCAGACCCATCTCGGCTGGGTTGTCTCCCAACAGTTTGATGACCTCTCGCACCTGATTGGCTTGATGACGCCGCTCTGCTGACGTGGCTTGGCGGTCCGGGTACATTTTGGACAGCACCATTTCCAGCGCTTCCTCTGGGTTATCCATGGCGTATCGCCACCCTTCCAGTGCGGCGGCCAAGAAAAGCGCTGTCCGGTCACTGCACGCAGCATCCAACAAACAATCACCCTGCACCCACAAACCATCTTCGAGTAGTGAGAACCCATAATCAGCATAATGAAAAATAGTTAACCGGGACGGGGCAATGCCGCCTTCCAACAACGTCCAATATTCGTTGTAAGACATGGCCGAAATACAATCGACCGCGCCGCGGGTCAGCAGTTCAGCATCTGTGCCTTGATTAACCACATGCACATCCCCTGAGCTCGACCCTATCCTCATGCCCAAACTGGCAATCCAGTCGTCAAAAAGATCCGCCGCGGTACCCCGCCAGACACCCACGGTTTTTCCCGCCAAGTCGCTCGGCCTGCGGATGCCCGTTTGATTATCGCAGACCAACATCAAACCTGATTGTTGGAATATTTGTGCTACATGAACATTGTCGATGCCACGTGCCCGCGCAGCAAGGCCAGAAGGCATCCATTCAACAATCATATCGGCCTGATCATCTGCCAGTACGGCGACAGGTTCAATATCGGGGCCGCCCGGCATCAATGAAACATCCAGCCCGGCGCGGGCATAAATGCCCAATGCCTCTGCCACATAATAGCCCATAAACTGGGCCTGATGTTCCCAGCGCAGTTGCAATCTATAGGGATCATCTGCCTCTTGGGTATTGGCGATGGCACACAGAGAGTGCAGGCCAACACTGATGACTAAGACAGTAATACGCACACATATCTTCACTACATTGACCACTTGCATCTCGCTAAAAACTTAAGATTGGAGGAGAACCTTAAATCCAAGCCACTGCAAAGTAAATTACAGAAACAATGGCTAACATTCTGGCACCTCCACGGCTCGGGCGAATTAACCAAGGGCTTTTAAGACGCAACGGGTAGGCATCATGCGGCTACGCTGTCAGAATCCCTCGATGAGCCCGTTCGGCCTAATCTGATTGCCCCTGACCGTAGCCCTCTGCTTTAGGTTGGTGTTGAGGTTAAGCCAAGGCAATAAATCTACGTAACTACTTGTTTTTATGAGTAAAATGGCGGAGAGGGAGGGATTCGAACCCTCGATACGTTGCCGTATACACACTTTCCAGGCGTGCGCCTTCGACCACTCGGCCACCTCTCCCGCTGGGAGCAGCATGCTAACAAAAGCGTGCTAGTGACTCCAGAAATTTTTCAGTGGCCGCGCCGACAAGTATCCTTTTATGGAACACGTAAGCGAGGTGCTCAAGGCCTGTCGGAAAACGAATTGCCGATGACGACAACGTGTCTTGACAACAGGGATAAGCATTCAGATCCAATAGCAACTACCGTGGGCACAAGGGTGCTGGCATGCGCTGAAGCGGCTATGCTTAACGCCAGAGCATCAGGGCACTCGAGGACCGGAGCGTGCGCTTAAGCAATGCTTCGAGCTCATCTATATCGATAGGCTTGGTCAGATAGTCATCCATCCCTTGTTCGACATAGCGCTCCCGATCACCGGCCATCGCGTGGGCAGACAAACCAACGATGATGCACTCAGGGTTCACGCCATCGGATTTCTGCGCAGCACGCAGTTTTCTTGTGGCCTCGACCCCGTCCATTATCGGCATTTGAATATCCATCAGCACGAGGTCAAAGGCTTCCTGTCCGAAAGAGGCGACCGCTTCTTTGCCATTACCAACAACCACCGGTGATAGGCCAAAGACGGCTAATAGCTCTTTTATAATAAACTGGTTTACATCGGAATCCTCCGCGACTAAGACCCTAGCATCCCAACGCGGCGACTGGTCCTGATTAGCAGCATTGCTACCACCTTGTTCTGATTCGTCAGTCCCCTCATTGCTATCCCCAAGGGCAATAGCTCTGGCAAAGGGATTACTTGACGGAAGTTCGGCAGTGCCGGGGATAAGCGATAAAAAGGGATTTAATACATCCGTTACCAACGGTAAATCGAACCAGAACGTAGA
>DGPA01000044.1:81374-182466 GCA_002389505.1 Halieaceae bacterium UBA4452 | reverse complement strand
GTCACTGAAAAACGAATGCGCTGCTGTAGCTCACCGCCCACCAAACTCACCGTGACTGCAATTTTTCCTTGCTCGGTAAATTTCAATGAATTACCAACAAGGTTTAGCAATACCTGCCTCACTCTGCCGCTATCACCGGTCAACATTCTCGGCAGCTTGTTGTCGATATCGAGATTAAACGAAAGGCCTTTGGCAAGCGCTGGCGCGTCAAAGAATTCTCGCACTGAAAAAAGGGTTTCGCGCAACGTATAGGGCGCATTTTTTACTTCTAATCGCCCTGCCTCGATCTTAGTGAAATCCAAGATATCATCAATGAGCATCAGCAGTGAGCGACCCGATTTTTCGATCGTATCGAAGTAAAGCTGCTGCTGTGAGGTTAACTCCGTTCGCTTCAGTAATGACGTCATACCAATGACCCCATTCATCGGGGTGCGTATTTCGTGAGACATGTTGGCAAGAAAAGAGGACTTTGATCGAGCCGCATCTTCAGCTTGATCTCTGGCGACTTCTAGATCACTGATGGCTTCTTGTAGACGTTTCTCCCGATCATCAATTTGAGCTAGCATTTGATTGAAGCTGTCGGCAAGCACACCTACTTCATTATCTTCTTTATGGTCAAATCGCTGACTATAATCTTCGGTTGCCGACACCTGCATCATCAAATTAGACAAGCCGCCCAAGGGGCCTACCACGCGAGAATTCAACCTCTCCGCTAGAAAATAAGCGGCAGCCGTACCCAGCAGCCAAATCAGGAGGCTTAAGAACAGGCTGGTGGCAATTTGAGCAAAAACATCCCAGGTATTAATCCACAGTGTAATAGAGCCTAATTCAATACCGTCTAACCAGATTGGCTCAGTAACCGCTTGGACATGGAAATGCTGACGCAGCTCAGCCTGTGGATCGCTGCGATGGAGCAATCGTATATCTCCGTCTTCATCAACTCTAAACTCTGCAAACAACGATCCATCGGGCTGCTCAATGGCGCCCAATAACACCAGCGGTGATCGCGCAAGGGTTGCCAATGTCTCGGTCGCCGCAGCGGGGTCTTGAAAAACAATAGCGGCTGCCGCGTTGTCGCCCACTAGTCTGGCTAATACCGCGCTCTGATCAGTCACTTTGTGGAGATTACTTTGCAGGCTTACCGCAAGCTGGGCGAACAACACCAGGGCAATAACCACGGCGGTAACGCCCGCGGCTATCGCGGAGATCTGTTGGCGAATACCCCGCACCGCCCTATTCATTGCGAGCTCCAGACGTGCGAACGATTCTGGCCAAACGCAGTAATTTGCTGCTGATACTAAACCCCGCCGCCTCTGCGTGGTCGCGATTAATAATCAAGGTGACTCGAGAGGAGCGCCGGGCCAACTCGATCATGCCACCCCTCTCTGCAAAACCTTGCTGATCACCGATAGTCAGAACAGGACCGAGCGATCGATTTGTTTGCAGCCTTATCAAATCGTCCACGTCCTCAAGGAGCCATATGTTACAGGTTGCCAACGCTGACCGATCCTCACCCGACACAACGCTGAGGGTCACTTTTAGTCCTGGCTTTGTCGCCAAGACCTCTTCCAAGACTTCAGAAAGCGTCGATGTTTGTGTCGCACAAATGCGCTCGGCCTGATGGCCGTCAGGCCAAGAAATAAAGCTAAATAAGTGGGTAATAAATAAGGCTTTGACCCGGCTGTCTTCACGTTCCTGCTCAACATCAAGACTGTAGACATCAACGGGTGTCACCCATAAGGTGGCCGCCAAGCTCAACCAGGCAACGGCGAATACGCCCCGAGATTTCACTGGCGTGCCATTCTATCGGGGGGTGCAGCGAAGGGTTGCCGCGAGCGCCAGGGTGTAATATCGATGCCCCCACGACGCTGATAATAGGCGACGACGGTGAGTTGCTCTGCAGCAGTTACCGCCAATAAGTCAGTATAGATGCGCTCCACGCACTGCTCATGGTATTCCTGGTGCTGACGGAAAGAGTTGATGTATGCCGATAACGATGGTCGATCGAGCTTCTGCCCCTGATACTCGAGTACCAGCGTTGCCCAATCGGGTTGGCCCGTAACGGGACATAAGGAGCGAAGATGATGACTGATAAGCTTCTCAGCGTCGATGATGGACTCAGTCTTCAGTAGCATCTGTCGGTCGGTGGCTGTGGGCTTTGCGTGCGCTGGGAAGTCATCCACATCAAACCCAGTGGGCTCGCGGGTGATCTGCTTGAGATCCGTGGGCTTAATAAAACGCAATGCCACGGGCATGCCAACTAGCGCACTCAGGTCGTCAATAATGCACTTTGCTGCGTCTTCTGAACATTCAAACACGTGAAAGTTAAGCGAGTTTAAATACAGCTTCAACGACTTTGACTCGACCGTTGCCCGCGACTGGCAGGGAATAGTCAAGGTGCCGGTGAATGAGACGGGCATGTCATTCGCGTTAAGCCAAGATAACTCGTAGAGATGCCACACATCACTGCCGTAAATTGTCGTTGCATCATCCCAGCCAAGCCCATCTCTACCCTCAGCGCGGGGTATGGCCTGAAGAATCGCTGGCGCATAGGTTAACGGGGCAGCGATAGATCGTCCGAGAACTTGTGCCATATCAGCTACGCAGCCGCTTACCTGTGCGCAGCAAATACATGCAGTACCAATAGGCAATCACGGCAAACCCCCCAATCATTGCAAACGAGAAGCCTATATTGACATCGCTCACCCCTAAAACACCATAGCGGAAGGCATTAACAACATAAACCAGCGGGTTCGCTCGAGACACGTTTGCCCAAAATTCAGGCAGTAAATCCAATGAGTAAAACACACCGCCTAAATAAGTGAGCGGCGTTAGGACAAAGGTGGGAACAATACTGATGTCATCGAAACTATTGGCAAATACGGCGTTGATGAAGCCACACAGGGCAAACAATATCGACGTCAACGTTACGACAGCCACTACAATACCCAGATGATAAATGTCTAGAGAGGTAAACAGCAGTGACACGGTCGTGACGATAATCGCGACCAGTAGGCCTCGGGATACCCCGCCCATAATATAGCCCCAGAGAATGATGTAGTTAGGCACAGGCGAGACCAGTAGCTCCTCGACACTATTGCTGAATTTAGCGCCAAAAAAAGATGATACGACGTTGGAGTAAGAGTTGGTAACAATGGCCATCATGATCAGCCCTGGGACAACAAACTCCATATAGCTTCGCCCACCCATTTCACCGATACGCGATCCAATTAAATTGCCAAAGATTACGTAATACAGTGACATAGTGATGGCACTAGGCAGTAAAGTTTGTGTCCAGATGCGTAGGTAACGTCGGATCTCCTTGCTCACCAAGGTGGTAAAGGCGATATATTGCTCGTAGGCATTCATGCTTGCCGCTCCAAAACGCTGACAAACATTTGCTCAAGTCGATTAGCCTGATTGCGCATGCTCAGCACTTTAATTCCCTGCTGCTTTAATCCCTCGAAGGCCTGGACGAGGTCTTGGCCCTTTTCAATGTGAACCTCAATGGTGTGCTCGTCGACTTTCGCGACGTGAAAGCCTTCAACGGTAATGGTACCCGGCAGGGGAACTTGGCAGTCGAGTAAAAAAGACTCTTTATTGAGATCTCTCAAGAGCTCTCGAATTGAGGTGTTAGCGACAATTTCGCCGTGGTTTATAATCGCCATATTACGGCACAGGGCCTCGGCTTCCTCCAAATAATGCGTGGTCAAAATAATTGTCGTTCCCGCCGCATTGATCTCGCGTAGAAAATCATACATGGAGCGACGCATTTCAATATCGACACCCGCGGTGGGCTCATCGAGAATCAACAGTTTCGGGGCATGGATGAGTGCCCGAGCAATCATGAGCCGGCGTTTCATGCCCCCCGATAACATCCTGGCTGGCGTGCTACTTTTTTCTGCCAGGCCAAGCTGACCTAAAAAGTGTTTTGTGCGCTCTCGGGCAATACTCAACGGAATACCGTAAAATCCGGCCTGTTGAACCAATATATCTTCGGGCTTTTCAAAAACATTGAAATTAAATTCCTGGGGCACAATGCCCAGATACTTTTTCGCGCCGGGGAAATCCTCGTCAATATCGACCCCATGCACCAACACCTTTCCGGCCGATTTCGCCACCAATGACGAAATAACGCCGATGGTTGTCGACTTACCCGCGCCGTTGGGTCCGAGGAGCGCAAAAAACTCCCCTTGAGCGACTTCTAGGTTTAACCCTTTGAGGGCTCGAAAGCCGTTGTCATAGGTCTTCTCCAGGCCGGTAATACTGAGCGCTGGTATCATACTGGTTCCTCAAATAGATAACGGGCTTACGGACCGGGTTGCATCACTGTTCGGCGGCAACGCCGACCTTGCACCCCTGTCGCCACAGTGGCCGGCCAGTTTACCGAATCTAGCGCGGTACAGCGAGGAATCAATCCGATTGGGAAATTGGGGTTGACGGCACTGCGTCTCGAACATATCATGCGCGCCTCTCTTCAAAGAGAGGCCGCGTCCCCTTCGTCTAGTGGCCTAGGACACCGCCCTTTCACGGCGGTAACAGGGGTTCGAACCCCCTAGGGGACGCCATTTAAGCGGGTGTAGCTCAGTTGGTAGAGCGCGACCTTGCCAAGGTCGAGGTCACGAGTTCGAACCTCGTTACCCGCTCCAACCCCCTTCCGCAGAGGGCTGGTGAACAACAGATGGCGTGGAGCACTGCCACAAGACGCAGTGTGCCGCGCCGCTCAATGCCCGGGGCATGGACGTCCCCAGACGCGGTTGCCCCACACCCCTGCCCTCCTTGCCTTAGGTCTTGCCCCTCGGTCTACTCACTGGCGCCCTTGTCGAGCGCAATGGACAAACTATTGATGCAATAACGGCGTCCGGTTTCGGTGGGCCCGTCGGGAAAAATGTGGCCTAAATGCCCGCCGCAGCGCCTACAGGTGACCTCGGTCCGTATCATCCCGTGACTGGTATCGCGGATTTCGGTAATCACTTCTTCTTCCACGGGCCTATCAAAACTCGGCCAACCGCAGCCGGCATCAAATTTTTTGTCGGACTCAAACAAGGGTTCACCACACCCCCGGCAGCGATAGATACCCGCGTCGTCACAGTTCCAGTATTCGCCAGTAAATGCTCGCTCTGTACCCTTCTCCCGTAATACGTGAAACTCGTCTTTAGTCAGTTTCTCTTGCCAATACGCATCGTCATATCTATCTGCTGACATCAGTCAATTTCTCCTGTGGGTTTCATCACTTTCGGGTACATGCCAAGGGCAGTGCACAGGGGTATTATAGAGCGCTGTTCGGATGACAACACTACTTCTGACCCCGCTAATTCATCAGGCAATCGATAATGGCGCCTAAGCGCATCAAAGGTGGCTGCATCTACCTGAGGTCGTGCTGCGAGCCTCAATCCTTGATCGGACGCCGCAATGCCTTTATTAGCCTGCAGTACCTCATGGAGCCATCCTTGAGCGTCGATACGCGCAGATCCCACTGCTTGCCTAGCGGTTTGGGTTGCCCCCCGCTCCGGCAGCGTGTCTAGGGGCAACGCCTCGCCGAGCGCCTTAACGAGATAATCAGTCGCCTGAGATTTCGCCTGCAGTGAATAGCCAGCGATGTGCGGTGTCGCTAACTGCACTCTCTCGATTAACCCAGCATCAATAACGGGCTCTTCCGGCCAAGTATCTAGCGCGAGCTGCCAACCACTATCCAAGAGCATTCCACACGCATCGTTTCCCAGTAACCGTCCACGACCGGCATTGATCAGTAAACCTGACTGTCGTCGTAGCGTTGGCACTAGGTTGGCTAACAGGTCACGGCTGGGCCAGGGGGGGCGGTCATGGAGCGCTGCATGCAGAGTGATTATCTGACAGCAGCACATATCCTCAAGGCGCTGCGCGCGAATGCCCTCGGGGACATCAACCCAAGGGTCAAACACCAGCACCTTTGCTCCCAAAGCCAATAATTTGTGACTGATGGCTTTGCCGACATGGCCATAACCGACAACACCCACCGGCGCACCACTGAGCAACTCGCCGATGCGGCCCGCATGGCCAATTGCCGCCAAGACATACTCAGCCACGGCGTTAGCATTGACACCGGGTGCCGAACAAAACGGGATACCCAAAGCGGCTAAATCCCTTGTGCAAATGTGGTCGACGCCAGCCGTGGCTGAACCGACAAACTTGACCGCTGAAGCCCCTAACAGATCTGCATTAACGCGGGTCACCGAGCGGACGAGGAGCACGTCGGCATCTCTGACATCATCGGCGTCAATTTCTCGTCCGGGCTTACACAAAAGTGAAGCGTCGAGCGCCCGAAGCAGCGGGGTGATAGCGAGATTCTCATCGCAGACAATACGCAGCTTCATAAAACGCTAATCCTCTCTGCGCAAGCGTTGTAACAGATGAGTAAACCGACGGGCACGTTCAGGCAGGCCATGACGCCGGTAAGCCCAGTACGCCGCCTCTAAGCGCGATTGGAAGTCCTCTAATGACTGCTGAGGAAGGGTCAGATTGAGATTATCAATGCTGGCCGCGAACGGCACCCCTAACGCCTCACAAAACGTTTTTTCTAAGGCCTGTGGTTTGGCCTCCACCGCGAAAAATGCGGCCTGCTCCGACAGACTCCGATTGTCAGGGCTATACCAATAGCCATAGTCGGCTAACCGGCGCCGGTGACAACCGGCGATGCACCAATGGGCGACCTCGTGTAGTGCACTACGCAGATAATCGGCACGAAAACACACTCGCGCCGCCCCGTGCCGCCCATCAGCCGGCACATAATAAGGCTCTACTGCCCCCCCTTGGAGCCGTGTATTGTGACTATAAAAACAGCGGTTAAAGGCAGCAACGATCCGATTGACATCCACCTGCTGCCGATACCCCATCAAATCGATGCCGCTTAGCACTGCTTTTCAATCAAATAAATAAACTGCCCGCCCTCTCGGTCCGCCTGTAATAATCGATGGCCCAAGAACCGACAAAAGTTACCCACATCGCGCTCGGTGGAGGGATCGGTGGCCCTTAGGCGAACGCATTGTCCGGCACTAAGTTGGCGGATGGCGGCGTGCAGGAGCATCACAGGTTCAGGGCACGTCAAGCCCGTGGCATCAATGTCCTGGGCAGTCACCGCTTCAATAGACATACCGCGTCACTATTAGTCACCGGTAGGCTTCACAAAACGCAGTGTCATACGGTCACTTTCACCGATGCTCAGATACTGATCGCGGTTCTTGTCTCCCTCACGCAAAACTGGCGGCAGTGTCCACACACCACCCTCGTAGTCTTTTGTGTCCCGGGGGTTAGCGTTAATGTCACTTTTCGCATCTAGCTCAAAGCCCGCCAGTTCAGCAAATTCAATGACCTGCTGCTCCGTGACATAGGCGGTGCGCTTCATGTCATCGATAGATGTGCCAGGTCGACCACGATGTTGGACAATACCGAACACGCCGCCGGGCTTGAGTGCGTCGTATACCGCCGCAAAAAACAGTTCCACCTGATTCATTCGCATCCACGAATGCACGTTACGGAACGCGACCGCTAAATCTACCGACTCAGGTTGCGCGGCCATCATCGCCTTGGGGGGCTGTAGCTCAGTGATCACCACCTCTCCAAAGACGCCATCCATAGTCCCCATTTTTTCGAGGTACGCGCCGAGGGAGCGCCGAGAGTAACTGCCGCCGTTCGCCGCGTAATGCGCCGCAATCAATGTGCCTTGACCGCGCATGAGCGGCGCCAAAACTTCGGTATACCAGCCGCCGCCCGGTGAGACTTCCAATACCGTAGTGTTCGGTTGAATACCAAAGAATTCCAAGGTTTCTTGGGGGTGTCGGGCTGAATTGCGCGCCGCATTGCCCTCGGCCCGGTGTTCGCCTGTCAGCGCTTCGGCCCAGTTAAAATCCGCGTTTGCTAGCGGAGCGACCAGCACTGCCAGTGTAAACATTACGCTCGTTTTTAGTGTCATACCGTGTTCTCCAAGGTGGGTAAATGGCTGTTGCTACGTAGCGCTACTATACCGCCCCTGCACCGGTTTAGGCGAGTGCTGTCCGCAGCCACGTCATCAGTCGCTGGCGGAGCGATAATGGGAACCGGCGCGCGCCTGATTAAGACTTTTTTTGTCGCCTGCGTCCCAAAAGAACGCCCGGAATCGCAGCACACACAATCACGACAAACGTTCCCAGAACTACCCATCCCAGTGCGGTCACTAAGTTGCGGGGCGGTACTCCCACCAGCTGGACGGCTCCCCAAAACAGCGCACCGCAGGCAAGAACTCCGAGGAAGGTTGTGCGTAATTTCCTTCGGGATCGTCGATTCATTGGGGAATCTCTCCTCGAATGATCGGGGTGGGAGAGACAACATCGGCATTTTGTCCCCGGTGACGCAAGGCGTGATCAATGAGTACCAGCGCGAGCATTGCCTCAGCGATAGGGACTGCACGAATACCGACACAGGGATCGTGACGCCCGGTGGTAATCACCTCGACACTGTCACCCGCGACGTCAATACTTTGGCCTGGGAGTCGCAGACTCGAGGTGGGCTTAAGGGCTATATTTACCGCGATGTGCTGACCGCTAGAAATACCCCCTAAAACGCCGCCGGCGTTGTTGCTCATAAAGCCCTCTGGGGTCATTTCGTCACGGTGCTCAGAGCCGTACTGCTCGACGGCAGCAAAGCCTGCGCCCACCTCGACACCCTTGACAGCATTAATACTCATCATGGCATGGGCAATATCTGCATCTAGTCTATCAAATATAGGTTCGCCCCAACCCGGAGGCACACCCTCGGCGACAATGCGTAGTCGAGCGCCAATCGAATCCCCTTTTTTGCTGAGTGCCTGCATGAACGACTCCAAGTCTGGAACCAGATCAACATCTGCACAGAAAAAAGGATTGTTTTCCACCTCGGTCCAATCATGCTTGCTTGCCTTAAGGGGCCCCAATTGAGCTAAGTGGCCGCGAATGGTGATGCCCCATTTCTCTGCCAGCCATTTCTTAGCGACTGCTCCTGCCGCGACACGCATTGCGGTTTCTCGCGCTGAAGACCGACCCCCGCCCCGGTAATCGCGCACGCCGTATTTTTGGGCATAGGTATAATCGGCGTGCGCAGGGCGGAATTGGTCCTTAATGGGCCCGTAGTCTTTGGCGCGTTGATCGGTGTTTCGAATCAACAGCCCAATGGGTGTGCCCGTCGTTGCTCCCTCGAAAGTCCCCGATAGGATTTCCACCTCATCAGCTTCTTTACGCTGGGTTGTATATCGCGACTGACCGGGTTTGCGTCGGTCAAGGTCGTGCTGTAAGTCCGCCGCCGACAGGAGCAGGCCCGGCGGACAACCGTCAATGATAGCGCCCAAACCGCTACCATGACTTTCACCAAATGTTGTGACTGTAAAAAGTTTACCAAAGGTATTTCCGGACATGTGCTGACGTCTCCCCGTGCGATACGGTTATTTATACGACTGTGCTCGTTTCGCTAAACAGTGTCATTAAATCTGCTTTACTCAGCACGCAGACCCCGTGCCCACCACACTCTAGCGCAAGCCAAGTAAAGGGGAATCGCGGATAGTGCTGTTCTAGAGCAACCCACGCGTTACCCACTTCCAAAAACAATAGCCCATCGGTGTTCAATACGTGACAAGCTTGCTGCATTAGCTGGTGGACAAGATCCAGTCCATCAAGCCCCGCCTCGAGTGCTAAGACCGGCTCATAGGCATATTCGGCCGGTAAATTAGACAGTTCCTCGACGTCCACATAGGGCGGGTTGGCGATGATAATGTCAATACTACTCGGCGCCAGTGGCCGGAGTAAATCGGCTTGCTGACAGTGGGCATTGGTTAGCTGATGGAGCGCTCTATTTTCAGCGGCCAGGTCGAGTGCCAACGGATCGATATCGAGCAATAATACCTGACTCTCTGGGAAAGCCCAGGCGGCCAGTAGGCCCAGGCTGCCTCCGCCACAGCACAGGTCAACGATAACGCGGGGATCATCACCCTGCCACCAAGGCGTAAACCCCGACTCAATGACGGACATTAAGGGCGATCGCGGGATCAGGGCGCGGTTATCTACCTTGAAAGCCAGTGGGCCGAGCCAGCCTTGCCCCAGAATGTAAGCGGTCGGTTCACGCCTCGTTGTCCGGCGCGTGATGAACTGTTGTAAGCGTGACCACGCATCTTGGGGGTACGTTTCATCGAGTATGTCGACCTCGGTAGCCATAGCTAGGCCTGCGGCAGACAGTACCAGAGCGACAGCCTCATCATGGGGGGACTCATACCCATGACCACAAAAAATGTCGGCCTGAATTAACTGCGCCTCGGTCGTCCTCAAAATTTCTCGAAAGTCGTTCACGGTAATACTCTCGTGATAAAAACCCATGGTAACATTGCGACGGATACGGGGGGTATGTATGGAACAGCAATGGCGCGAAATCATCGAATCGGTGGGCGAGAATCCGCAGCGACCTGGGCTCTTGGATACCCCGAAACGCGCATCAAAAGCGTTTCAATTTTTAACCCGAGGCTACCAACAGGATCTCACCGAGGTGGTGAACAACGCCCTATTCCCCTCTGACTCCAGCGAAATGGTGTTGGTACAAGACATAGAACTCTATTCCCTCTGTGAGCACCACTTGCTGCCCTTTATTGGCCGTTGCCATGTTGCCTACGTACCGCAAGGCAAGGTGTTGGGCTTATCAAAAGTCGCTCGCGTAGTCGATATGTTTGCCCGTCGTCTGCAAATTCAGGAGCAGTTAACGACGCAGATTGCCGAGAGCATTATGGCGGTAACGAACGCATTGGGGGTCGGCGTCATTATTGAGGCTCAGCACATGTGCATGATGATGCGCGGGGTAGAAAAGCAGAATTCAGCGACGAAAACATCGGCGATGCTGGGCTCCTTCCGCTCGGATGCGCGTACCCGAGATGAATTCCTTGCCCTACTGAGGATGTCTCCCCGCTAATCGGGACTGATAATGTCTAGATGCAGATACTGCCTGTCGGCACTGCGGGCGGTGCCGAAGAGGGTAATCCATTCCCCTGATGCCAATCTAAATACCTGATACCGCATGAATTCATCCCGGCCGTACAGCAGCCGCTCGCCATAAACCTGACTAGCCCACTCTGACGCGTTACCACAACGTCTGCCAGCACACAGCCAAAGCGCTTCGGATTGACTGGCCAAGGCTTTACTGAATGCTTCAAATAGCGTGACCACCGCCTCGCCGTGGACAGACCACGTCGTCCGATCAACGTGTCCTTGAATGGCTTCAAATGCTTCCGGGCGCCAAATCCCTTGCTTCTTTTTCATGGCGCCCAGGGGAATCAGGAACGGTTGAGCACGTATGACGCTTGCCGACACCTCTGTGGTCGCCCAGTGATTACTAATGCTGGCCTTGGTCTCACCCGCGACGGTCGTTGGTTCCGAAGGCGACGTTGACGCCATGGCCACTCCAGCCAGTAGGCTCATGGCCAATAACACAACGGCGATGCCCAAGTACTGTATCCTCCGACAAACCGTGCTGGTAGTGTTCCGCGTATTATTCATCGACCATCCTGTCGTTGTTGCTGTGTGGTGAGAAACGCTAGCACCGCCGACGCCACACCGTCGACCGACGCTTCTTCCATGTGCAGGTGGTGAGAACCCTCAATCACGATGCTTTGATAATCGAATAAGTATTCGGACATCTGTTCGAGCAATGTTTCCGCACTGGCTACTTGGGTGAGTAAACCGTCTTTGGCGATAATACTCAACACAGATGGGGTAAGTTGTTCATATAGTTGTCTGCGTTGCACTGCATTGAGGTATACCGCGGAGGTGGCGAACAATCTTGGATCGCTGCGCAAACGAAAACCTTCGGGCACAATTTCCAAGGCCCGGGGGGCTAACTGTTGCGCGCTGTCACGGCTGAAGCCGTACTGCTCTCTGCGCTCGGAAAATTCGTCAATACTCTTGAAAATGCGCGTACTTCTCGACAAATATTTACGCCGTTCACTGACGAAGCGCTCGAGTTGATGCGCACCGTTTTTGTCGTCACCGAAAGCCGGTAAAAAGCCGTCGATGAGCACCAGTTTATTGCAGCGATCTGCCAGTGCTGCCGCTAACAATGTCGCGACCGAAGCCCCTCGACTATGTCCCAATAGAGTGATCTGCTCACCGCCCAGCGCATTAACAATATCGACCAGTTGCGGCAGGTCATCCCAAATGTGATAAGTACTGTCCAGAGAGCGATGGGCGCTATGACCATGACCGGAGAGGTCGACTGCAACAACACGGTAGCCCGCTAACAGTGGGCCAAGCCGCGAAAATGACAGGGCATTATCAAGCCAGCCATGCAGCGCTAAAATAACGGGCTGACCCACCTCGCCCCAGCTTAGCGCCGCATATTCCAGACCCGATGTTTGAAACACCAGTTCTCTCGCCTGTTCAGCCATCAGAAAATGCTGGCTCTGGACAGCAAGAGCGAACCGCCTCCCCGAGTGGCAGCACGCAATTCAACCGTTGCCCAACCCCCGGGCTGCAGCCAGTCCAAGGTGGGCTCGTCAAGCCAGTAGTTAAGTAGATCGGACACGAAAGGCTGATGACTCACCAATACCTGATGCGCAGCAGCATTATTTAGCCATAGACTTGGCTCATTAATAGAAGTCCCCGGGGCTAGCGCGGCGCAGAGGTTTGCGACACACTGCCAATGGGCGCACAAAATAGCTGCGCTTTGTCGTGTGCGCAGCAAGGGACTCACCCGACACACGTCAGCTGCTGGTAACGCCGATTGCAGCAGCTGCTGACTGAAATCAATCGCCGCTGAAGCCAGCGTCACCTCGCCATTGGCCGTTAACGGTCGGTCTTCGTCTCGAGGTGCCTTAGCCGCTTCACCATGGCGCCACAGCGTGACGAGCATGCCTAGGTATGGCTCATATCAAGCAACAGTTTATTTAGCCGTGACACATAGGCTGCGGGGTCCTCGAGCGTGGAGCCCTCAGCCAGAGTTGCCTGATCCATGAGAATATGCGCTAGATCATTAAATCGGTCTTCGTCGGACTCGGCGTCGAGGCGCTCAATCAGCGGGTGACTGGGGTTAATTTCCAATGTCGGCTGCGTATCGGGTACCGGTTGACCTGCCGCCTCCAAGATACGCCGCATTTGCGCACCCATCTCGTGCTCGCCCACCACAAGGCAAGCGGGAGAATCAGTGAGTCTCACCGTCGGTCGTACATCGGCCACTTGCTCGCCGAGGGCCTCTTTCATGCGCTCTACTAACGATTCACAGGACTTCTTGGCCTCCTCAAGGGCCTCCTTTTCTTCTTCATTATCTGCATCAAGATCGAGATCACCCCTGGCGACATCTCTAAAAGATTTGCCGTCAAAATCCATCAAATGGCTCATTAACCACTCATCTACGCGATCAGATAACAGCAGCACCTCTATCCCTTTTTTTCTAAAGACCTCTAAGTGCGGGCTGTTTTTTGCAGTATTGTGAGTCTCTCCCGCCACATACCAAATAGCCTCTTGTCCCTCTGGCATACGCTCAATATAGTCGGCCAGGGCTACCGTTTGCTCAGGAGCATTGCTGTGAGAAGTGGAGAAACGCAGTAATTTGGCAATTTTTTCGCGATTAGCATAATCCTCCGCCGGGCCTTCTTTGAGCACCTGACCAAATGCATCCCAGAAGCGTTGGTATTGAGCAGAATCTTTATTTGCCATTTTCTGTAACATGTCGAGAACACGTTTACTCAAGGCGCTCTTCATGGACTCAACATTGGCGTTCTGCTGCAGAATTTCTCGCGACACGTTTAGCGGCAAGTCACTAGAATCGAGCACACCTTTAACGAAGCGCAGGTACAGAGGGAGGAATTGCTCGGCATCATCCATGATAAATGTGCGCTGCACGTAGAGCTTCAGCCCACGTGATGCTTCTCGATTCCACAAGTCAAAGGGTGGCTTGCTGGGCAGGTAGAGCAGTGAGGTGTACTCTAACTTTCCCTCGACACGATTGTGGCTCCAGGTCATTGGCTCGTCGAAGTCATGGGCTATATGACTGTAAAATGCCTTGTATTCCTCATCACTAATATCTGACCGGCTGCGTGTCCACAGTGCCTTTGCCTCGTTGACGGCCTCCCATGTGAGTTCCTCAACTTGCTCTTCCTGACTGTCGCCATCCTCGCTTGGTGTTGGCGCTGCCACCATCATGACAGGCACTGAAATATGATCAGAGTACTTTTTGATGACACTGCGTACACGCCAATCGTCGGCAAACTCCCGAGCATCTTCTTTCAGGTGAAGCACCACCGTGGTGCCTGAACACTCTCTCTCTGCAGGGGCAATAGAAAATTCAGCCTCGCCCTCAGATTCCCAGTGTGTTGCCTCAGTGGTACCCGCCTTCCGTGTAGTCACCTCCACTCGGTCAGCGACAATAAAGGAGGAGTAAAATCCCACGCCAAATTGGCCAATAAGCTGGCTATCTTTTTTGTCGTCGCCGCTGAGTTGCTCGAGAAACGCCGCCGTCCCTGACTTTGCTATAGTGCCCAGATGCTCGATCACTTCATCACGAGTCATGCCAATACCATTATCTGAGATGGTCACTGTTTTGGCCTCAGTATCGACGGTCACATGAATTTGATATTCGCCCACACCTTGCGAGAGATTAGCGTCCGCCACGGCGGCGAATCGATGTTTATCAATCGCATCTGAAGCGTTGGAGATCAGCTCTCTTAGAAATATCTCTCTATTGGAATAGAGCGAATGGATCATTAAGTGAAGCAGCTTTTTAGCTTCGGTCTGAAACCCAAGAGTTTCTTTTTCTGCGCTTGTCATATTACTTACCTTTACTCTCCCGTTATGGGCAACGATATGGGGCTCCAACCATCAATATTCAAGGGGTCTGGCAGCCTATGAAACCGAATGCTTGGGGGAAAAAACCGTCACTAGCGGGTCCGTCTGTGGCTCAGTCAGTTACCAGCCGGTGACGTCCGCTAAGGCTTTGCCGATATCGGCGAGCGAACGTACCGTTTTAACGCCCGCATCTTCCAGTGCCGCAAACTTCTCATCAGCGGTCCCCTTGCCACCGGAAATAATGGCGCCCGCGTGCCCCATTCGTTTGCCTTTCGGGGCGGTGACACCAGCGATGTATGACACCACAGGTTTACTGACATTAGCTTTGATGAACGCCGCCGCCTCCTCTTCAGCTGACCCGCCTATCTCGCCAATCATGACGATTGCTTCGGTTTGCGAATCAGCTTGGAACAGGGCCAAAATATCAATAAAGTGTGAGCCCGGAATGGGGTCACCGCCAATGCCCACACAGGTACTTTGTCCATAGCCCGCATCGGTGGTTTGCTTCACCGCTTCATAGGTCAGCGTCCCTGAGCGAGAGACAATGCCCACTTTGCCGGGTAAATGAATATGACCCGGCATGATACCAATCTTACATTCCCCAGGCGTAATAACGCCCGGACAATTGGGTCCAATGAGACGCACGCCCAGCTCGTCACATTTTACCTTTGCATCCAGCATATCCAACGTCGGAATTCCCTCGGTAATACAGACGATGAGCTTAATACCACCGTTGGCGGCTTCAAGAATAGAGTCCTTGCAAAAGGGCGCGGGCACATAAATCACCGACGCATCGGCCCCAGTGGCCGCCACGGCCTCGGAGACCGTGTTAAACACCCCGAGTCCCAGATGCATCTGGCCACCCTTGCCGGGTGTCACACCGGCAACCATCTGGGTTCCATACGCCAGCGCTTGCTCTGAATGAAATGTCCCCTGAGCGCCAGTAAAGCCCTGACAGATCACCTTGGTCGCTTTATTGATGAGAATACTCATTGGGCACCTCCAGCAGCCGCAACCACTTGTTGAGCGGCATCGGTCAAACTACTCGCGGCTATGATATTGAGGCCACTGTCAGCCAGTGCTTGTTGCCCAATGTCGGCGTTATTACCCTCAAGGCGAACAACAACAGGGACCGTGACGCCGACCTCCTCAACTGCGCCAATCACGCCCTCGGCGATCAGGTCACAGCGCACAATGCCGCCGAAGATGTTGATAAAGACAGCGTTGACGTTATCGTCAGATAGGATAATTTTAAACGCCTCGGTAACCCGCTCCTTCGTGGCACCGCCACCGACATCCAAGAAATTAGCCGGAGAACCCCCGTGTAGCTTGACAATATCCATGGTGCCCATAGCGAGGCCAGCTCCATTGACCATACAGCCAATATTACCGTCGAGGGCCACATAATTGAGCTCCCATTGAGCGGCATGGGCCTCTCGCTCGTCTTCCTGGGACGGGTCACGCATAGCCTCGAGGTCAGCGTGACGATACAGCGCGTTTGAATCCACCACCACCTTGGCGTCTAAGCAGTGCAGGTTGCCCTCAGCGGTTATGACCAGCGGATTGACCTCAATGAGAGCCAAATCTTTTTCTTTAAAAAGCCTAGCTAAACCCATGAAAATACTGACAAACTGCTTTATTTGAATGCCTTTAAGGCCCAGTGAAAAGGCCAGCTCGCGGCCTTGGTAAGGCTGCGGCCCTACCAACGGATCTATGGCTGCCTTGAGTATTTTTTCGGGAGTTTCCTCGGCCACTTTTTCTATTTCGACCCCACCCTCAGTAGACGCCATAAATACAATGCGCTGCGTGGCACGATCGAGGACCGCGCCGAGATACAGTTCATCGGCAATATCCGTGCAGGCTTCCACTAAGATTTTGGTCACTGGCTGACCCTTTTCATCGGTCTGGTAAGTCACCAAGTGCTTACCCAACCATCCTTGGGCGAAGTCATGTATTTCATCAGCGGTCTTGACCAATTTTACACCCCCCGCCTTGCCGCGACCTCCGGCGTGAACCTGCGCTTTGACGACCCACACGTCGCCCCCTATCTGTTGCGCTGCTTCGACCGCCGCCTTGGGGGTATCCACTGCGTGACCAGCACTCACCGGCAGGCCATATTCAGCAAAAAGTGCTTTACCTTGGTACTCGTGAAGATTCATATACTGTCTCGTCTATGCTTTGTCGATTGTGAGCGGATCGATGGTATTCGATCCTTCGCTGGCACATCTGTGCCGCCCTATGTGACTAGCGCTTCTTTCGATTCGCCATGTGAATGGCATGCCCATCAACCGCAAGCGCGGCCTCGTGGACAGCTTCCGACAGCGTCGGATGACCAAACACCATTAGCTGAATGTCTTCCGCAGTGGATCCAAACTCCATGGCAATCACCATCTGCTGCATCAAGTCTGCCGCAGAGGGTCCAACACAGTGCGCGCCTAGAATTCGATCGGTGCTTTTATCAGCCACTATCTTTACCATGCCGTCGGTATTCCCCGATGCCAGTGCTCTGCCGATGGCGGCGAAGGGAAAGGTGCCGACTTTGTAGTCCACGCCTTCAGCCTTAAGCTCTTGCTCTGTCTTACCCACCGCGGCTACCTCTGGGTCAGTGTAAATAATAGAGGGTATACACTCATAGTTAAGTTGCATGGGTTTTCCACTGATGCGTTCAGCGACCATAACGCCCTCCTCTGAGCCTTTATGGGCCAGCATAGGGCCGCGAACGATATCGCCGATGGCCCACACACCTGGAGCTTCAGTAGCGCAGTGATCATTGACATAGACGAAGCCACGCTCATCGGTTGTTATGCCCGAATCAGACGCGAATAAATCCTTAGTTCTTGGCTGGCGTCCCACTGAGACGATTAGCTTATCAAATACCTCGGTAAGGGTTTTTTCACCCTGCACATAGGTAACCTCCACTTTGCCTTCTTTAATGTCGGTGCCAGTCACGCGAGCACCGAGACGAATATCAAGTGTCTGCTTTTTGAAGATCTTCTGGGCCTCTTTCGCAATCTGTTGATCCATGCTCGGGAGAAAGCTATCAAGCGCCTCTAACATGATGACCTGAGCACCCAAACGGCCCCAGACGCTACCCAGCTCCAGACCAATGACGCCCGCGCCGATGACACCCAATCGATCGGGCACCTCGGTAAACTCGAGGGCCCCGGTAGAGTCAACAATGAGCGTATTATCCACTGGTGCCGGCGGAATACTCATAGGCTCTGAACCCGATGCCAGGACAATATGCTCGGCTTCCAGCTGCAGCGTGGCACCGTCCAGCATTGCCACCTCAACTTTCCGCTGGGCTTGTAACTTGCCGCGACCCTGAATAACGTCGACGCCATTGTGCTTCAATAGTCCCGCTACACCCGAGGTGAGTTGGCTGACTATATCGCTCTTTCGAGCCAGCATGTCTGCCACCTTTATCTTGGGCGGAGTAATCGCTATACCGTGAGCCGCAAACTGGTCTTTGGCTTCGATAAATTTATGTGAGCTATCGAGTAGTGCCTTTGAGGGTATGCAACCCACATTTAAGCAGGTGCCACCAAACACAGGTTTGTTTTGATCATCCGCCCAGCACTCAACAATGGCGACGCTCTGGCCTAGCTGCGCCGCTCGGATAGCACAGACATAGCCCGCGGGGCCGCTACCGATAATAATTACATTGTAATGCTTGGACATACACTCTCTCCGTCAGGGCTTGCCATCACAGCTGCAGCAAGATCCGCGCTGGATCTTCGATTAAATTCTTTACCGTCATTAGAAATTGAACGGCTGTTTTGCCGTCGATCAACCGGTGATCGTACGACAATGCCAAATACATCATGGGCCGAATAAGCACTTGGCCGTCTACGGCCACGGGCCGATCCTGAATGGTATGCATGCCTAAAATCCCGGTCTGCGGCGGATTCAAAATAGGCGTAGATAATAGGGAACCAAAGACCCCACCATTGGACAATGTGAACGTGCCGCCGGTCATTTCCTCAATGGTGAGTTTTTTATCCCGCGCTTTCAGGCCGAGGTCGTGGATAGCAGCTTCAACATCGGCAATACTCATGAAGTCGGCCTCGCGCAGCACGGGCACTACCAAGCCATCAGCGGTGGATACCGCCACGCCGATATCTTGGTAACCGTGATAAACGACATCGTTACCGTCAATGGATGCATTAACCGCTGGAAAGCGCTTCAACGCCTCACAGCAGGCCTTGACAAAAAAGCCCATGAATCCCAACCGCGTGCCGTTATGGGTCTTTTCAAACTGCTCTTTATACTGACTACGCAACGCCATGACAGGCGCCATGTTGACTTCGTTGAAGGTTGTCAGCATGGCTGTTTGCTGGCTGGCCTCGAGCAAACGCTCAGCAATTCGCGCACGCATGCGGGTCATGGGGACCCGTTTTTCAACCCGCTCACTGGTCGGCGTATCGATGACGGGCATGACTAGGTTTGAGGGTACTTCCGCGGCTTGTTTTGCCACCTTGGTGGCTACCACTTTGAGCACATCCTCTTTGATAATTCGACCGCCCTTACCCGAGCCGCTAATCGAGGTCGGATCGAGCTTGTGTTCGGCCAGCAGTTGTCGAACGGCCGGACCCGCTAACACTTCTGTGTCGGCAGCGTCAGCTTGATCATCGGACGCAGGTACTGCCGAAGATTGAGCGGCAGTCACCTCGCCCGGCTCTAAGGTCGCTAGCAACGCTTCGCTCGCAATCGTTTCACCCTCGCTGACCTCAATCGTTACCAAGATGCCATCTTCAGGCGCAACCACTTCCATGACCACTTTGTCCGTCTCAATTTCCACCAGCAGTTCATCACGCTGAACGCTATCTCCTGCCGATTTATGCCAGGTAACCACCTCGCCATCAGCAATCGATTCCGGGAAGGCTGGAGCTTTGATGTGTATCGCCATGATTATCTTCTTTCCTACCGTTGGCTTGAATTAATAGCCCCAGGGCATGGGACCTAGGACCTCATTAATAAATTGCTCTTGCTCGCGCAGATGAAGCGCGGTGTAGCCAGCTGAAACAGACGCCGAGGCTTCTCGACCCGAATAGCGCAAGTAAACATCCACTTTGTGACGTTGTATCACTCGGCGCATATGGTGCTGGCTTGCATACCAAGCACCCTGATTCATAGGTTCTTCTTGACACCAAATGGCATCTTCAATGTTGCGGTACTGGCTAACAACTGCCGTTAGATCTTCTTCAGGGAACGGATACAACTGCTCAATGCGCACCAGCGCGATGTCGGAAATGTTACGTTCCCTGCGTGCAGCACGGAGGTCATAAAATACCTTGCCCGAGCAAATAATGAGCCGCTTTATTGTCGTGGGATCAAGATCATCAGTTTCGTCAAGCACGGTATGGAAGTGGCCTTCCGCCAAATCATCGAGGTTCGAGGTCGCTTCTTTATGGCGCAGCAACGATTTTGGAGACATAACCACCAACGGTTTTCGCAATGGCCGTATAGCTTGGCGGCGCAGCATGTGAAATACCTGAGCCGGCGTGGTGGGCATACACACCTGAATATTATGTTCTGCACACAGTTGCAAATAGCGCTCCAAACGTGCCGAGGAATGCTCAGGCCCCTGCCCCTCGTAACCGTGGGGTAAGAGCATGGTTAGACCACATAGACGTGCCCACTTGTGCTCACCGCTAGTAATAAACTGATCAATCACCACCTGAGCGCCGTTGGCGAAATCTCCAAACTGCGCTTCCCACAGTACCAACCCCGTTGGGTTAGTAGTTGCATACCCGTATTCGAAGGCCAGCACCGCCTCTTCCGACAGTAATGAGTCATAAATAACACATGACGCTTGATCATCACTTAAGTGTTGCAAAGGAATATACGCATCGTCGCCGGTTTGGTTGTGCAGGACGACATGGCGGTGGGAAAAGGTCCCGCGGCCAATATCCTGTCCGGTCATTCGCACAGGAAAGCCGTCGACCAGCAGGGTTGCATAGGCCATGGTTTCAGCGAAACCCCAGTTGATCTCAAGCCCTCCCGCACCCATTTTACGTCGGTCCTCTAATATTTTTTTGACCTGTCGCTGAACGCTAATCCCCTCAGGGCTACTATTTGCTTTTTCAGCCACACTTTTCAGCCGCGACAGGGGTACCGATGTGTCGCAATCAGCCGTCCAGGCGTGGCCAAGGTAGGGGGTCCAATCGACAAACAACTGTTTGTTGGGTTCCATCACCAGCGAACTGACTAAGGGCTCGCCCCTATCTAGGGAGTTTCGATAATCTTCTTGCAGTGCCGCATCTTCGGATTCTGTGAGGATGCCTTCGGTAATCAATCGATGGGCATACAGATCTCGGGTAGAGGGATGTTTTTTGATGGCTTTGTACATCAAAGGCTGTGTTACCGATGGCTCATCTGCTTCGTTGTGTCCGCGCCGGCGGTAACACACAAGGTCGATGACTACGTCCCGCTTGAAAGTATTGCGGAAGTCAATCGCCAGCTGAGTAACAAAGACCACCGCTTCAGGATCATCGGCGTTAACGTGAAAGATGGGGGCCTGCACCATTTTGGCAATATCGGTGCAATATTCTGTTGACCGCGCATCTTCGCGACGGTGAGTGGTGAACCCCACCTGATTGTTAATGACAATGTGCAAGGTACCGCCCGTTTTGTAGGCGCGAGTTTGAGACATCTGGAAGGTTTCCATGACCACTCCCTGCCCGGCAAACGCCGCATCTCCGTGCATGACTATGGGGACCACGGTGTCGCCGTCGGGGTCATTTCTACGATCTTGTCGAGCGCGAACCGAACCCTCCACCACCGGCGCTACAATCTCTAGGTGTGAGGGGTTAAAGGCCAGCGCTAAATGCACTTCACCCCCCGGCGTTATTACGTTAGACGAAAATCCTTGGTGATACTTAACATCCCCTGAATGTTCGAAATTAACTCGTCCTTCGAACTCGTCAAAAAGTTCCGCGGGGTTTTTTCCGAGAATATTGACCAGTACATTTAAGCGGCCTCGGTGGGCCATGCCTAGAACAATTTCCTTGGCGCCATAACCCCCTATCCGTTGAGTAGCTTCGGAAAGCATGGGAATGAGACTCTCTGCGCCCTCGAGACCAAAACGCTTGGTCCCTGGGTACTTGGAACCGAGGGACTTCTCTAGGCCCTCGGCTTTGATCAAACTACGCAGTAGCTGCAAACGGCTATCGCGATCCATATCAGGTGCCGATCGCACAGACTCCATTCGACTCATGACCCAATGGCGCTGCTCTGTATCGACAATATGCATAAACTCGGCGCCAATAGTATGGCAGTACGTGCGCTCGAGAGCGTCGATGATGTCGTGCAAGGTCGCATCGCCGGCACCGTAATAAAGTGATCCGACCTGGAATACAGTGTCAAGGTCCGCTTCACTTAATTGATGAAAAGCGAGATGTAAGTCGGCCACCGACTCCCGTTCGGCAATACCCAGTGGATCGAGAGAGGCTTTCTGGTGCCCGCGTTGCCGGTAGGCGGAAATAAGCTGAACGACGGCTACTTGCTTGCGCTCATAATCAGTAGCCTGAGCGTCATTGGCCACTGTCGCTTCGGTGCGGACACGCATCTTACTGAACTTGGCAAACTGTTCTCGGATCACCGAATGGGGCACGTCGTGCAGCGCATTTGTTGTAGACGCCACCTTCGGCAGCTGATTGAAATAGTCGCGCCACTCAGGGGCGAGTGCATTGGGGTCAGTGAGGTATTCCTCATACAGCCCTTCTATGTATTCAGCATTACTGCCCGCTATGTGTGAACTGCTCAGTAACTCGAGCATTCCCGGTAAAGTAGAAGCTTGCGTCATGCTCGGACCCCGAAGACCTAACCCTATGGTTGAAGCAGTGCGCTTACCGAAAGTCCCGACTCTATCCCCACTGGCGAAATAGACGGTCGGTGACACCGCTCGGCCCCTAGTCTACCGGCTCAGCGATGGTCCGTGTAGGGAGGCGGGACATTTTCGCCCTTTTCCCTTCACCTTTTCTGGGGTTTTTTTTCACAATATTCTTTTAAAGAATGGAAGCTAGTCTTTTTAGTTATGAAAAAAGAAGACGCACTAAAAAGAGGCGGCGAGTGCGTTGTCGATGAAGACTGACGCCCCTAGGTCGCCCTGTTGAGCAGCATGGTGCGGATATGACCGATCGCTTTGGTAGGATTCAAGCCTTTAGGGCAGACGTTGACGCAGTTCTGAATACCGTGGCAACGAAAAACGCTAAAGGGGTCATCGAGGCCTGCTAGCCGCTCGTCGGTGGCCGTATCGCGGCTGTCAGCCAAGAAACGATACGCTTGAAGCAGTCCTGCAGGTCCGATAAATCGATCCGGATTCCACCAAAATGAGGGGCAGCTGGTCGAGCAACAGGCACAGAGAATGCATTCGTACAAGCCGTCTAATTTCTCCCGATCTTCTGGGGTTTGTAGGCGCTCAATGGCCGGTGCGGGGGTGTTATTCTGTAGATAAGGTTGGATTTTTTCATACTGCGCGTAGAACAAGCTCATATCGACAACGAGATCGCGGATCACCGGCAACCCCGGTAGCGGACGAACCACCAACTTGTTACCTTTGACAGTATCGGAGAGCGCGGTAATGCACGCCAAGCCGTTCTTGCCGTTAATACTCAATCCATCTGATCCGCAAACCCCTTCTCGGCAACTACGTCGATAGGTAACGCTGGCGTCCTGCCCATCTTTGATCATCTCTAACACGTCAAGCACCATGAGATCTTTGCCCTCGGTATCGACGCTAAAATCCTGCATGTAGGGCGCGCTATCCACTTCAGGGTTGTAGCGATAAATGCTGACCTGCAACATTGTACGTTCTCCTCACGACCAATTAGTAGGTGCGAATCATTGGCTGTAATGTTTCTACGGTTTTGGGGGTGAAATTGACGCTACGCTTAGTCACGCGCTTGTCATCCCGGTAATACATTGAGTGACACAGCCAGTTTTCATCATCACGTTCAGTGAAATCATCTCGCGCGTGAGCACCACGAGACTCGGTTCTGGCTTCGGCAACAATCGCCGTCGCTTCAGCGGTTTCAAATAGATTTTGCAGCTCCAAGCACTCAATGCGCGCGGTATTAAACGCCGACGACTTATCGCTGAGTTGAACGGTATCGACACGCCCACGCAAATCGTCAAGTTTGCGTATGCCCTCTCGCATAAATTCGCCCTGACGAAAGACACCAAAATGGTTTTGCATAATACCTTGCAGCTCCTTGCGCAGATCCGATGCCTTTTCGCCTGAATCACGCTCATTTAAGCCAATGAGTCGCTGACTAGCTTGCTCTATGTCAGTTTGGCTCGCATCCCGTAGCTCAATACCGTCTCGTAGGGCATTTTCAATAAACAACCCTGAGGCTCGGCCGAACACCACGAGATCAAGCAGTGAATTTCCGCCTAGCCGGTTCGCGCCGTGTACAGACACGCAAGCGGCTTCGCCGCAGGAATACAGTCCGGGAATGATGTGATCGTTGCCCTGTGCATCGACGGTCAGTGCTTGGCCATGCACATTGGTCGGGATGCCGCCCATCATGTAGTGGCAGGTCGGCACAACGGGAATAGGCTCTTTCACTGGGTCAACGTGGGCAAATGTCCGGCTGAGCTCACAAATGCCGGGTAACCGGGATTCCAACACGTCCTCGCCTAAATGGTCGAGCTTGAGCTTGACGTGATCGCGCTGCGGGCCACAACCGCGTCCCTCGAGAATCTCCAACACCATAGATCGGGCGACAACGTCGCGCCCAGCAAGATCCTTAGCATTGGGTGCATAACGCTCCATAAAGCGCTCGCCATCTGCGTTGACAAGGTAACCACCTTCACCGCGGCAGCCCTCTGTCACTAGCGTACCCGCACCATAAATGCCGGTGGGATGAAATTGCCACATCTCCATATCTTGGGCTGGGACGCCCGCCCGCAGGGCCATGCCCATGCCATCGCCCGTATTAATGTGGGCATTGGTGGTGGAGGCATAAATCCGTCCAGCGCCGCCGGTTGCAAACACGGTCGCCTTAGATTTTACGTAAACCGTCTCGCCAGTCTCAATGCAAATGGCAATAACACCGGTGACCGCCCCATCTTGGTTTTTTACCAGGTCTATGGCGAACCATTCATTAAAAAAGACGGTCTCATTCTTAATGTTGTTCTGATACAACGTATGCAGTAACGCATGTCCAGTGCGGTCCGCCGCGGCGCAGGTACGGGCCGCTTGGCCACCCTTACCGTAGTTTTTCGACTGGCCACCAAACGGTCGCTGATAAATGCGCCCCTCTTCAGTGCGCGAGAACGGTAAGCCCATGTGCTCTAGCTCAAAAATTGCCTCTGGACCGACCGAACACATGTATTCAATGGCATCTTGGTCACCAATGTAATCAGATCCCTTGACAGTGTCATACATATGCCAGCGCCAATCGTCATTGGGGTCGTCGCTAGCGATGGCGCAGGTAATGCCCCCCTGGGCTGATACAGTATGCGAACGCGTTGGAAACACCTTAGTAATGACAGCGGTTTTATAGCCTGACTGTGCTAATTGCAGTGCGGCTCGCATGCCTGCCCCGCCGCCGCCGACAATCACGCTGTCAAAAGAAATGGTCTTCATTGTTGCCTCCAGTAAGCGCCATTCACGCTGACCAAGTTATAGCGAACTTGCGCGACAATCCAAGCTAGAGATTCGATTAACCCCAAATGATTTGAACCACCCACAACAGATAGCTAAGCAAGGTGAGTACCGAAGCAATTTGACAAAAGCGTCGCAACCGATTGCCGCGAGGGCCGAGCATGCGCTCAGTCAGGTAATCAGTGAACACTGCCCACAAACCTATCCATGCGTGCGCGGCAAAAGAAAGCGCCGCGAGCAGGGTAAAAATACGCATCGCTGAATGCGCATGCAAAGCCTGCCAAGAGGCGTAACTCACCCCATTGATCATGACGTAGCCTATCAAAGCAAAATACGCCAACAGGATAACACCTGCCACACGCTGAATGAGCCAGTCTGAGAGTCCTGAACGGCTAAAACTGGTGACTTGGACTACCACACTACCACCCCCCAAAGCCCAGCGGCGACAAGCGCCAAAACAATGACGATGCGAGCGCCCATGACGCCACCTTGCATGGTTTCACCGTAACCAAAATCCATGACAATATGCTTGATTCCCGACAGCGCGTGATAGCTCAACGCCGTGGCAACTGTCCACATTAGCCCCTTGGCGACAGGGTTGGCCATGACCAGCGCTAAGTCGTTGAAGCTCTGCTCGGAGCTAAGACTGAGGTCAAGCGCCCAAATCAGAAGGCCGCTGGCAAAAAACAAAAAGACGCCCGACAGGCGGTGGGCAATTGAAACGTAAGCGGTAATCGGTAATTTCATCGATCCAATATCGAGATTGACCGGTCGCTGGCCTTTGCTAACAAGTGGCTTCACGGGCTGTTTCCATGGTTACTTTACGGGAAGTGGCTGACCAACAGCCGCCGCGCAGTATACTCGTGTCGGGCCGGCATTGGCAATTTTCAGCGGGTATTGGGTCGGCACCGGTGAAATAAGGTAGTATTAAACGGTGGCAAATTGACACCAGCTTCGAACTGACTATAGTTTGCCGCTCCCTACATAACCCTTTTTTTAGGAAATTTCCCATGACCGACAAAAAAGCCACCTTGACCATAAACCATGGTGACGGAACGCGCGATAACGTTGATTTGCCACTGCTAGAAGGCACCCTTGGCCCCGACGTTATCAACGTAGGCTCTTTGACCGGTAAGGGTTATTTTACTTATGACCCTGGCTTTACGTCGACTGCCTCCTGCGAATCAAAAATCACGTTCATCGATGGTGATAAAGGTATCTTGTTGCACCGTGGTTACCCGATCGAGCAACTCGCAGAGCACTCTGACTATCTGGAGACTTGCTACCTATTATTGTACGGGGAGCTGCCCGACAGCACCCAGAAAGATGAATTTTTTACCACCGTGCGCCATCACACAATGGTCCACGAGCAAATTCGAACTTTTTTTAATGGCTTTCGTCGTGACGCCCACCCCATGGCCATTATGTGCGGTGTTGTCGGCGCGTTGTCGGCGTTTTATCACGACTCTACCGATATTTCGGATCCTCATCATCGAACCGTCGCCGCTTACCGACTGATTGCTAAAATGCCAACCATTGCAGCGATGAGTTACAAGTTCTCGATTGGCCAGCCATTCATGTATCCCGATAATAGCCTTGATTACGCGGCGAATTTCTTACATATGATGTTTGGCAACCCCTGCGAGTCGAGCAAGATATCACCCACCATCGCGCGGGCGATGGACCGCATCTTTCTTCTCCATGCAGACCATGAACAAAATGCATCAACGTCAACGGTACGCCTCGCCGGATCTTCTCAGGCCAATCCCTTCGCCTGTATCGCTGCCGGCATCGCCGCACTGTGGGGACCTTCACACGGAGGTGCTAACGAGGCGGTGGTAAAAATGTTAGAAGAAATTGGCAGCGTCGACCGAATTAATGAATTTGTCGCGCGAGCAAAAGATAAAAATGATTCATTCCGATTAATGGGCTTTGGCCACCGGGTATACAAGAACTTCGATCCCCGCGCCAAAGTCATGAAGCAGGCGGCCGATGAAGTGTTGGCCGAATTAGGTATCGAAGATGAAATGCTTGAAATCGCCAAGCGTCTTGAGGAAATTGCTTTGGGGGATGATTATTTTATTGAAAAGAAACTGTATCCAAACGTTGATTTCTACTCTGGCATTATTCTCAAAGCGCTAGGCATCCCAACATCCATGTTTACCGTGATTTTTGCTGTTGGCCGAACCGTCGGGTGGATAGCGCATTGGAATGAAATGATTTCGGGCTCCTATCGAATTGGGCGTCCGCGGCAGTTGTACACCGGCTACTCAAACCGTGACTTCACCCCCATGGACCAGCGCTGATCAGCACGAGGACTTGAGGTTATGACCGACACCGCGGCATTGATCACCGGCACTGGCCTATTCACTCCCAACGAGTCGGTCAGCAATGACGAGCTAGTGAGCGCTTTCAATGCCTGGGTAGACCTCTATAACGCGGCCAATGCCGACGCTATTGCCTGTGGGGATCGCGAACCAAAAATACATTCTTCAGCCGAGTTTATTGAAAAAGCGTCGGGCATAAAATCGCGCTATGTAGTCGATAAATCCGGGATTATTGACCCCAGTAGGATGAAGCCAGTCATCAGCGAACGATCTAATAGCCAATTATCGGTTATGGCTGAAATGGCGGTCACTGCTGCAAAACAGGCTCTAGTCAGCGCGGGCGTCAGCGCATTCGATATCGACGGCGTCATTGTCGCAGCGTCGAATATGCAACGAGCCTATCCTGCGATGGCGGTCGAAGTCCAAGATGCCCTCGGCTGCAAGGGCTGGGCATTTGATATGAATGTGGCTTGCTCGTCGGCGACCTTTGGCATTCAGCAAGCGCGGGACGCTATTCGAGCGGGCAGCGCTCGTAGGGTGCTAATGGTCAATCCAGAAATCTGCACGGGTCATCTAAATTTCTGTGACCGGGACTCCCATTTTATCTTTGGCGATGTAGCCACTGCGGTCTTGCTAGAAGCGCAACCGGTTGCCGTTAGCAGCGATGCTTATGAGATCGTCGATACGCAGCTACAAACTATTTTTTCAAATAATATCCGCAACAATTTTGGATTTTTAAACAGGGCCGACGAATCGGGCGTTGGTGCGACCGACAAATTATTCGTGCAAGAAGGGCGCAAAGTCTTTAAAGAGGTCTGTCCTGCGGTGGCACAACAAATTTCGTCGCAACTCGCCCAGCTCAATATTGACCCCAATTCGCTCAGTCGACTGTGGTTACACCAGGCTAATAAAAGCATGAACGATTTGATTGCACGTAAAGTCCTAGGCCGCGACCCTAGCGATAGTGAATCACCCACGATTCTGGATGAGTACGCCAATACCTCATCCGCAGGCTCTATTATCGCCTTCCATAAACATCGTGATGACTTGGTTGCCGGTGACCTAGGGGTGCTCTGCTCCTTTGGTGCGGGCTACAGCATCGGCAGTGTCGTGCTGCGTAGGGTTTAGGGCGAGCGCGACCCTACGCGCTGGCTAATAGTCCATCTAACGCCATGACCAATGCCAGACACTCTTCCCTTGTGCCAATGCTAATGCGTAAATAGTTATCGATGCGCGGCTTATCCCAGCGGCGAACGAGTATATTCCCTGCGCGCAACCCGTCAAAAAGGGCCTGCCCCGCGATGCTTGCATGGCGTACAAACAAAAAATTTGCTGCCGAGGGGCAGACGAAAAAATCCCGTTGCTGCAGCTCTGCGCGCAACCATTCACGATTCTGAGAGACAACGTGGCTCGCCTCTAGGAGCCACTCGCCATCCCTAATGGCCGCCTCGGCTCCGGCCTGAGCGAGGACGTCTAAGGGATAACTATTGAACGAATCTTTCACTCGCACTAAGCCCTCTATTAATTCAGCGCTCCCCAGGGCATACCCCACCCGCAAGCCCGCCAAGGCATGGGATTTAGAGAAGCTTCTGGTGATCAGTAAATTATCCGCGCGTTCGAGCAGTGGGGCCGCTGTAGCTCCGCCAAAGCCATAGTAGGCCTCGTCAATCACTACCAAGCGTTCAGTATTAGTCAACACCAAGTCTTCGATCGTTTCGAGATCTAAAGCGATTCCCGTTGGCGCATTGGGATTAGCCAACAATATCGGGCCTTGGATATGGCGAAGCGTGTCGACATCGATCGAAAAGTCATCAGCCAATGGACGACTGCAGCAATCAATTCCCGTTAGCTTTGCCCACACGGGGTAAAAACTATAGGTTATGTCCGGTACATTGATTGCTTCTGACCCGCTCAAGAGCGCCGCAAAAATATGCGCAAGCACCTCGTCAGATCCATTGCCTACAAATACCTGCTCGAGGGCTAAACCCTCTCGCTCAGCAATGGCTAGCCTCAACTGAACGCTGTCGGGATCCGGGTAGTGACGGAGCCTGGCGGATATAGCAGCGCTAATCGCGGCGATAGCTAGTTGAGATGGCGCTAAGGGGTGCTCATTGGTATTGAGCTTAATGAGACCGTCAACCCTGGGCTGCTCCCCCGGAGTGTATGGGGCAAGATCCCGCGTTTTATCACTCCAAAAGCGACTCATGCTCAGTCCTCTAACACTTCATATTGACCAGGGTACACCTACACAGCGACCGCCTACGCAGCGCCAAAGGTGAGTGTATCCGTAAACGCCTAGCGACAGCGAGATGTGTGCGGCTTATCGCTCAATCTAACGCCACCATCAATGGCGGAAAATTCCTCACATCCTCTGGCGTCTTCACTGTTTACTTTGGCGAAAAGCGAGTGAAAACGTGCTGCCAACGTCCAGCTGGCTGTCAATAGCCAACTCTGCTTGGTGAGAAACGGCTATGTGCTTAACGATGGCCAGCCCCAAACCAGTACCGCCAATACGTTGCGAGCGACTTTTATCCACTCTGTAGAACCGCTCTGTGAGTCTCGAAATATGGTGTGGCGCTACACCGACACCGCTGTCGGAAACAGCAAAGACGGGAATGCCATTAAGCTCATACCAGCGAAGGAGGATGGGTCCTGACACACTGTATTTTAGTGCGTTAATGATGAGGTTACTGAAGGCGCTGTGCAACTGAACCTCATCGCCTACCACCGTACGCTCGGTGCTTATCTCCAATTGGATATCGCGTTGCGTCCAGGCCGTTTGCAATGTCGATTGCAGATCGACGAGGAGTGAGACCACGTCCACTACCGCCGTTTTTCCTTGCCCTTCGATACTTTCGATTTGCGCGAGCCACAGCAAGTCAATTAATAGGGTTTCCATTCGCTGAGATTGCTCATCTATTTGCCGTAGTGGTTGCTGTAAAGGACCGCCAGTTAAGCTCCCAAGTTCAAGTATGGTCTGAGTGTAACCTTTGATAACAGTCAATGGCGTTCGCAACTCGTGGGAAACATTGCTAACAAAATCTCTACGCATTTGCTCTAAACGATAGCTCTCGGTGCTATCACGGGCAAAAATCAAACGGTCACCCATACCGAACCGTGATATTTCCACTTGTAAACACGGCTCGCCATCAGTCGATGGTGGAATCCGTAGCGGACATGAGTAGTCACCTGCCTCATAATAGGCAGTGAAGGGCGGTAAGTGAATGAGGTCTTGTAATCTTTGTCCACGATCTTGAGGGTGGTGGACGCCTAAAAGATGCTCGGCGGATTTGTTGGCCCACGCAATCTGGTCCTGCGCGTCGACAATAATACTAGCATCCCGCATCGACCCGAGAGAGTCTTGGAGGTAGACGAGTGCCGATGCCAGCTGTAGCTGTGCCGCCTCTGACTGCCTTTGAAGCTGACAAATCCTGTCAACAATAAGGCCCAATACACCACCGGCTTTGGCGGGCTTGCCCATCGGTTGCTCAAGCCACTGCAACAACTGTTTAAGTTGGTAGCCCCACCACCCACTGAGCAGCAGTAAGCCAACAATAATACCCGCTTGTCCGTTCCCCAGAGATAACCCGAGGACAAGGCAGGTTAGCGCAAGCAACACCAGACGCCACGCCTCAGCAATGACTGTGGGTTTACTCCTCACGGTAACTCTAAGCCGCGCGCTGAAAGTCGATAGCCCGTGCCTCGCACCGTTTGTATCAGCTCTGCATAAGGTCCATCACTGATCTGCAGTGCTTTACGCAAACGCCTAATATGCACGTCAACCGTGCGTTCCTCTACGTACACCCCGGGGCCCCATACATAATCGAGAATCTGAGCCCTACTGTAGGCGCGCTCGGGGTGCGACATAAAGAACAATAATAAATTGAACTCGGTGGGACCCAAGTCAATCACCCCCTCGTCAATGCTCACCCGCCGAGCCTCCATATCCAGATTCAAGGCACCGATTCGGAGGGGCTCTCCGGGCTCAATCACTCGGGCTCGGCGTAATAGAGCTTTCATTCGTGCTATTAGCTCTCGGGGCGCAAACGGCTTACTCAGGTAATCATCTGCGCCCACTTCAAGACCTTGTATCATATTGTCTTCAGTCGCTTTCGCTGTCAGCATGATAACGGGCGTGTGCGCTGTAGCGTCATCGCGCTTAAGCCGTCGGAGCAATTCAAGGCCACTTCCCCCGGGCAACATCCAATCAAGTAGTATAATGTCGGGGCGCTGGTTGACGACTATTTCATGCGCATCGTCAATTGTTCCCGCCTCCAGGCAGTCGAACTCGGCTAGCTCTAACGCCATACGGAGCATACCCCGAATAGCCACCTCATCATCGACAATGAGTACACTATGTCCAGTCATGCTGTTTTCCACCCCCTCGGCTGGTCAGCTCAGTAGTAAAGACTATTTTTGTGACAGTTAAGTGACACACGGCTGATTACCACCAGCCCCGCCAACCCCTCGATTCGAGTGCATCGACACAGGCCCTAAGCTGCTGATCGTAGCGCTTGGCTTGACTGTCGACTTTTTTTGCCACCGTTATGAGCCAGGGTTTGGAGCGATAGGTGCCCCGCTTATAACCCCCGTGACCCTCGTGATAGGCCAGATAAAGTCGGAAGCTGTCGTCTTTAGCGATACCATTTGTGCGGTGACTAACATCGTTATACCAACCCACAAAATCGATAGCATCATCAAAATCATCACGATCCGCCCCGTACCTGCCGGACGAGCGTTCATACCAAGTCCATGTGTCATCTTTCGCCTGGGAGTATCCGTAGGCGTCGGACGATCGAGGGCCCGGGATGACGCCTAGGATTTTTTTCCGCGGCGGTTTTGCGGTGGCGACAAAACTCGATTCCTGGCGCATAAAAGCCATCATGACTGAAATCGGCACTTCCCATCGCGCTCGGGCACTTTTTGCATCCTCATACCAGCCAGATTTTTCCTCAAAAATTGCACAGATATTGTCCACATCACTGGGTGGCGGTGTCGCACAGGAGGCCACTAAAAGCATCGGCACCACTAGCAACGCCGTCCCAGCAGTTTGTTTCAATCGGAGTCTCTGTTTACTCAAGCGGTCTCCCACGTTTTACGTTGTTTGTCGAAGCGGGCCTCATCGATGATAGCAATACCGAGTGATTCAGCCTTCGTGCGTTTCGATCCAGCGCCAGCACCCGCAAGAAGGCAGGTCGTTTTACTACTCACACTCGAGGCAACGTTTGCGCCTAGCGCGCGCAAAGCACTCTCAGCTTCATCTCGCGTCATGCCGTCAAGTTTACCCGTCACAACCCAAGTTTGCCCCGCCAGCACGGCTCCCTCCGCTACCTTCTGCGGTGCTGGCCAACGCACACCTAAATCAATTAAGCGTTGAATGGTTCGCTGATTTGCGGCTTGATCGAAAAAATAGCGGATGTGATCGGCGACAACCGCTCCCACATCATTTACCGCTAACAACCGGTCCTCAGTGGCACAGGCGAGTGCGTCGAGGGTGTTAAAATGAGCAGCGAGTTGCCGCGCGGTGGCTTCGCCCACTTCCCGGATACCCAAGGCATAGATGAAGCGAGCAAGGGTGGATGATTTACTGCTATCTATAGCTTGCAAGAGATTTGCTGCGGATTTAGGTCCCATGCGTTCCAGAGACTCGAGGGTCGAAGCGTCAAGGTGATAAATATCCGCCACATCTTTGACCAGATCTCGCTCCACCAACTGCTCAATAACTTTCTCTCCCAGGCCCTCAACATCCATGGCTTTGCGGGACACAAAATGGCGTAAACTCGCCATTCGTTGGGCCGGACAAACAAGGCCTGCCAGACAGCGCCACACTGCCTCGCCAGGATCACGCTCAACCGCTGAGCCGCAAGCGGGGCAACAGCTGGGAAAGGCAATAGCTTGGGCGTCAGCGGGGCGTTTATCCGCCACCACGGCAACAATTTGGGGTATGACGTCTCCGGCTCGGCGAACAATCACCGTGTCACCGACCTTCAATCGGAGACGATCAATTTCATCGGCGTTATGCAGTGTAGCGTTGCTCACGGTAACGCCACCGACAAAGACTGGATCCAATCGAGCAACCGGGGTAATCGCGCCCGTTCGGCCCACTTGAAATTCGACGCTGCGAACGGTGGTGGTTTCCTCTTGGGCAGGAAATTTTCGGGCAATAGCCCATCGGGGCGCCCTAGAAACAAATCCCAACTGAGTCTGATCTGTTCGTGAATCGACCTTAAAAACAATGCCATCGATATCGAATGGCAAGCCATCACGCTTAGTCGATAAGCGCGCGAAATAGTCTTCACAACCGGCAGCATCTAGCACCACTTCAGACAGCGTCGAGATAGGAATCCCCCAGCGACCTAGCTGCATCATGACTGCACTGTGCTCATCGGGGAGCGTGCTTTTGCTCTCCCTATGGCCCAGTCCGTAGGCGCAAAAATCGAGGGGGCGCCGAGCGGTTATTCGCGAGTCTAACTGGCGCAAGCTGCCGGCTGCAGCGTTACGCGGATTGACGAAGGTTTTTTCCCCACTGGATCGAGCGCGGGCATTGAGTGTCTCAAACCCTGCTCGAGGCATAAAAATTTCACCCCGAACTTCAAGAATATCGGGATAGTCAGCGCCGCTCAGCACAAGAGGTACCGAGTCAATGGTGCGAACGTTTTGAGTGATATCTTCACCGCTTCGACCATCGCCGCGGGTAGCGGCTTGCTGTAAACGACCCTGTTCCCAGACAATACTCACCGCAATGCCATCTAACTTTGGTTCACAACAATAAGCCATAGTTTGTCGCTTCAATCGATCACAGACCCGGCGATGGAAGTGGTGGAGATCGTCCTCGTTAAAAGCGTTATCGAGTGACAGCATGGGTAGACGGTGCTCGACGCTGCCAAAAGTACTGAGCGGTGCAGCACCCACCCGTTGAGTAGGCGAGCTGGGATCAAAAACATCGGGGTATTGCTCTTCTAAGGCGCGCAGCCGGTTTAACGTACGGTCGTACTCACTATCGGGAACTGAAGGCTCATCATTTTGATAGTACTCTTTATTCCAGCGCAATAATTGGGCACGTAGTTGCCGAACCTCTTCGATGACTTCCATCCGCAAGCCTCAGTATTGTTGTCCCATGGCGATACGGCGTTCTAACTCGCGAATCTGCTGACGCGTATGCTCAAGCGATTGGCGCGTCACCGCGCTCTGCGTCTCATCGAGCACATCTCCAGACAAATTTTTGGCCACTGTCTTCGCCGTTTCATACATATAGTCAAACGCTTTGGGCATGTCCTCGGGACCCGGCAAAGTAATAAAAAACATTAAACCCCGGGTGCTGAGTGCGGCCATATTATCAATATCAAAAACGCCGGGTTTTAGCATGTTTGCCACACTAAACTGAATGTGTCCACGCCCCGCAACCTGCTCATGGCGATGGAAAAAATCCATGTCGCCAAACCGCAGATCGCAGGCGAGAAGAATCTCCATGATGTTGCGACCTGAAAAACCTTGTTCACTTCGGGACACCACATTGAGAACGAAAACGTGGGGCTCCACGCCGCGGGGCAACCGAGTCTCGGGCTCAACTTCTTCACTGGGCAGGGTGAGCTGCTCTAACCAATCGAGCGTTGCCGGATTTGGCTCACTAGCAGAGCCTACCAGCGGGCTGCTCTCTGCGTGTTCTGCGGGTGAAAGATGGGGGGGTTCGCCGACCTTATCGATGGCAGAAAATGAGGGCATCACCTCTGGCGCGGGCTCGCCTGACACGCTGCTGTACGACAATGCCTCCACCGCGCTTCGATCGTCAGATTCGCGACTCTTTGTCGTATCTGCATCACCACTATCGCCACCTAGATCATCTATTGCGGCCGATGCCTGAGGCGATAAATCGTCGGATTTAACAATGCGCGCGCCACCGTTGGGTAGTTCGGCCAGTAAGTTGAACGAGTCGTCATCATCAATTGCACCGCCAAACCGCGCTTTAGTGTTTAAGCGAATCGCTGTACGTCGCTCACGCACTAGGCGTCGCCCGGCGTCCACTAATACGACCAGAATCAGGCCGGCGCCAATGACCACCATCCAGTCCCTAATCGTAAGCTCCATGCCTCGACTCCTTGTCTGGCCGCTAACTGGCCGCTAACTGTGCCGCCTGTTCAATATCGACGGTGACCAAACGCGAAACACCAGGCTCATGCATAGTGACACCCATTAATTGATCGGCCATTTCCATACTGATTTTGTTATGCGTGATAAAGATGAACTGTACTTTATCTGACATCTCTTTCACCATCCGTGCGAAACGACCGACGTTGGCGTCGTCAAGCGGAGCATCCACCTCGTCCAGCATACAGAAAGGGGCGGGGTTGAGCTGAAAGATTGAAAAAACTAAGGCAATGGCCGTCATCGCTTTTTCGCCGCCCGACAACAAATGAATCGTGGTGTTCTTCTTACCCGGTGGCCGGGCCATGATGGCAACGCCGGTATCAAGCAAGTCATTCCCAGTGAGTTCCAAACTCGCCGTGCCGCCGCCAAAGACCTTTGGAAATAAATCGGAGAAGCCCGCATTCACTTGGTCAAAGGTCTCTTGAAAACGCGCCCGGGTTTCTTTATCAATCTTGCGAATCGCGTTTTCTAGCGTTTTTAGCGCGCTTTCTAAGTCGTCGTTTTGGACATCGAGGTAGTGCTTGCGCTCAGCTGCGCGGGCGCATTCGTCTATCGCGGCGAGGTTGATGGGGCCCAGTCGAGTAATTTTCGCGGTTAATCGCTCGACGTTGACTTGCCACTCAGGCTCAGAGGCATGCTCGGGGAGAGCGGCCACCACCACCTGCACGGTTTTATTTAGCTCTTGCAACTGAGCTTCGAGTGTCTCTGTTCGAATATGACGCTCGGTTTGCTTGATATTTTGAGCTTCAATATCACTATGCAGCAGCTGTAAGCGATTTTCCACAGCCATTTTGCCCTGCTCTTGCTCTCGCAAGCCATGCTCTTTATCCGAGGCCGTTTGACGAGCATCTGTCAGCGCTGCTTCGGCCTCTACGCGCTGAGACAACAGCGTTTCCAGTTGCTCTTTGAGTGCCTGATCGGGTTCAGTTGAGTCGGGTATCAGTAGATTGAGTTCACGCCGACGACTCTCGAGCTGGGTTACCTGCTGCTCTAAACGCACTATGGTGCTTGCCACCGTCTCGATTTGGGTGTTTACATTTTGGGCACGAACATCACTACGATGCGCTTCATCGCGCGCTTCGCGCGCCTGCTCTCTAGCCGACTGGAAGGCCTCTCGGAGGGCATCGCGCTCAGCCAGCAACTGCTCTCGTACCAGACCATCGGACTCCATCTTGTTGATGGCATCCGCCAACTGCGCTCTAGCCTGTATTAAAGCAGCTTGCTCGCTTTCAAATTGCTGCCGGGACTCGTCTAAATCAGCCTCGAGTTGCCCGCGACGCTGCCGATCTTGCGCAATGGCGCCCATTTGCGTTTTCAGCTCCGCCGAAAAATCCGCCTGCTCACGCACTGCTTGCTTCAACGCTGCCTGCGCAGTGTCCAGAGTCTCCTCCAATCTCAATCGCTCATCGCACGCTTGCTGCAGTTCTTGCTCCGTAGCGTGTAACTGCTGTTCACACGCTGCTATATCGCCTGTCAGCTGCGCCAGCATTTCTCGGCGCTCAATAACTCCCATGGATGCATCAGCTTTAGTGCGTGTTCTCGCCCAACCCCGTCCGATCCACTCGCCACTCGGGGTAATCACCGAGGCGTCAGGGCCCAACGTGGGCAGCAGCACGAGGGCTTTGGCTAAATCATTGGCTCGAAAAATGCCTGACAACCACTGGCGTAATACTGTCGGCCCAGTAACTACCGCTGCTAAGCTATTGTCGGTGGCCAGCGTATCTTCAGAGGCACCCACCACACAGGCCCCCGCAGGCGCCTCAGCAAACGACTGGGCAACCAATTGATCAACATCATCGATACACCGAGCGGTCAACAGCTTACCCAGCACCTGCTCAACCGTGGCCGCCCAACCCTCTTGGACCGACAGTCGCTCAAAGACGGCGCCGCAATGTTGAATACTGTGCTCCGTCAGCCATGCGTCCAACACTTCTGTCTCACCCGCATCAGCGGCAGCGGTTTGCAAGGCCTCGAGGGAGGCTTGCTGTCCTTTCATTTGCTGCAAGCGCGATCGATGGTCATCTTGATGACTGCGCAGCCGCTCAATATGTTCACGCTGAGCAACGATACTACCGCTCACTTGCTTTATGGCTGACTCACCGTCGATCACACGAGCATCAACTCCGCCAATGGTTGCCTCCAGCTCCTCTACCCGATCGAGGTTCGAACTCTCTCCCAATTCATTTCGATCACTCTCGAGCCGCTGAATACGCTCGTGTAAACGGCGCAGGACCTGCTCAAGATAAACAATGCGACTCTGTTGAACTTCGGTTTCCTGACGCGGCACTGCAGCCTGCTGATTAAAATCATCCCACCGACTCTGCCACTCATTCATCGCTTGTTCTGCCGCGGCAAGATGCTGACCGGCCGCATCGGCAATCGCCCGCTGTCGCTGCAGCTCCGGATCAAGCACCACGAGTTCCTCACGCCACATGGTCAGTCGCTCACGATCCGCCGACAAGTGCCCTGACGCCTCTGCAAGGCTACCCCGGGTATTGTCCAGCTCCTGTTCGATACCTGCACGTTTTTCTTGCTCGTATCGCAGCGCTTGTTCCACGCGAGTCACCTCGCCCCCCACCGTGTAGTAGCGCGCCTGTACATCGTTGAAGTGATCAGTGGCATCGGTCAATTCGACACGAAGTCGTTCAATGTGCGCGCTGGTTCGCTCTAATTCCGCACGTTCAGCCTCTCGCCGTACTGCTAGTTCATCAATCTGGGCTTTGGCCACCTGGGTATCACCGTGGTATTCACGCCATTGAAGCGCGAGCAATTGGGCTTTGACCTCGCGCTCTTCCGCCTTGAGCCCGGCGTATTTTTCCGCCGCCTGCGCCTGACGTTGTAAATGCTTGAGATTGCGATCAAGTTCTTCTCGTAAGTCGGTCAAACGCTCAAGGTTTTCGAGGGTCCGACGCATACGGCTCTCGGTTTCGCGACGCCGCTCCTTGTACTTGGAGATCCCCGCCGCTTCCTCGATAAACACCCTCAAGTCCTCAGGTCTCGATTCGATCAACCGCGATATCATTCCCTGCTCAATAATAGCGTAGCTGCGAGGACCAAGCCCGGTGCCAAGAAACAGGTCGGTAATATCTCGGCGCCGACATTTGCTACCGTTGAGATAATACTGAGAGCCATCATCGCGATCGACCTGCCGGCGCACTGAAATATCCGTATAAGCGGCATACTCGCCGACAATTTTGCCGTCACTGTTGTCAAACAAGAGCTCAATCGAGGCTTGCCCAACAGGTTGACGGTGGGTAGTGCCATTAAAAATGACATCTACCATCGACTCACCGCGCAAGGTCTTGGCAGAGCTCTCACCCATTACCCAGCGGACCGCATCAATAATATTGGATTTGCCGCAGCCATTGGGACCAACAACCGATGACATATTGCTTGAGAAATTAACGGTGGTGGGGTCAACGAATGACTTGAACCCAGCCAGTTTTATGGATTTCAGACGCATTTATCATTTCCGCTGCGGGAGAGTAAACTCCCATCAAACACAAGATGTAGTGTAGCGCCTCTACGCGCACCACGCTATAGGGGATTCACGCTGATTACTTAAACATTTCAGTGGTCGCTTGCAGAATCACTTCAACGGCTGAGTTTGAAGAGGGTACCACGTTCGACGCTGTTGCGAGCCAGCTGGCGCCCTCGCGCCCTGGTTTCCCGGAAGGACTTACCTGAACCTCAATATCCACGGCTTCCAATGCCGATATCGCCTGTCCAGCCATCGACGACTGGTCATCGAGCCTGACGGTCAGTGGCAGTTCAGATACGGGTCGTTTAACAACGGCTGTGGGCATACGGGCGGTGCTACCGGCTGGTCGGGCGATAACAAAAACCATCCCTTGCTCAAGTCCCGCTGAGCGCTCGGGCAGTCGTACCGTTACAGCGACACCGGCACCGAGAACCGTCGTTGTGCTCCCTCCCCGACTTTTTGCTTCCGCAATCACCCCCGCCATCATTTGATAACCCGGGGTGCCCGGCGATTCGAAGGCAATGAGTCGCTGCCAGTAGTCGAGTGCAGTATCATAATCGCCACCTTCAAACGCCGCCATTCCCAAGGTACCCAGCGCCGTTCGCTGGTTTGGATCGGCGGCGAGCGCCGCCTGCGCTCGTCTTCTTGCCGTGTCGTTGAGTTGCCGATTTAACAGCAGATACTCTGCTTGCGCAGCCAGGGCGAGTACCTCAGGGCTCTCTGGGAATATCTCCAGCAATTGTTGGTAAATGGGCAATGCCTGATCGTAAGCCTCTTGTGACGTGTAATACTGCCCAAGAAGCGATAAATAATCACTGTTTCCTGGCCGTCTTTCAACGCGGCGTTCGATGGTGTCAATGAGCTGCGGAATGCTTTCTGGCGTTCTTTCAGACAGGCTGTCGAGTTCACGACTGATAACAACGTCGTCAAGTGAGCCCACCGAGTAGTAAATCAGTACTGGCGCAATGGCTACCACCACCAATAGTGCCGATAACCAAGGCCGTCTTAGCACCGGCGCCCCCGGAGTCGGTTCTGTCGACACCAGCGGCAGCTCTTCTACCACCCGAAGCTCAGCATCGGTGAGTAATTCCGTGCGGTATTCGGTGGGTTCCTGATCAATCTCCGACCGGCGAAGTTGTAACCAATCGATGTTATTTTCGCCCGCTATATCGCGGCGCCATACCAGTGGTAAAGCCACTAGCAACAACCCCGCTACGAGCACCATGACCGAGGCGCCCAGATAAAACAGGGCGGTCAAGGGGATTTCTCAGTGTCAATTGGTGTTGGCGTATTTTTAGCCAGTTGACGCCCCAGAGCCTCCCGCTCCTCGGGGGTCATAGGCGCCGCCGTCACGCTGCTTTGTTTCCTTAAATGTAATCCCAACGCCAACAAACCAATCACTGCAACGATGCCGGGGCCGTACCACAGAATCACCGTGTTCTCGTCAACAGCAGGTCGGTAGCGAACAAAGTCGCCGTAACGCGCGACCATAAACCCCAATATTTCAGCGTCATTAGCACCCTGCTCCAGTTGCGTATGGAGTAACGCGCGCAAATCTCTGGAAATGGGTGCGTCGGAGTCAGCAATATTTTGGTTTTGGCACTTGGGGCAGCGCAGCTCTTCGCTCAGAGCGTGGTAACGCGTTTCTAGGGAAGTATCGCTAAAGTCATAGGTTTCGATCACCGGCCATGCCGGCAGCGGCAGCATCAACAACAGACTCAGCACAATACAACGTCGATTCACAGTATTCCCTCCACGGCTGTTGACTCGGATGTGCTAGGCACAACGACATCAGCGAAATAACTGGCTAAATCACGCTGCCAAACGCGCTCATCGACCACACCTACATGGCGATGCTGGACAACGCCATGGCGATCAACCACGTACGTTTCCGGTGCGCCGTAGACGCCTAGATCCAGCCCCACAGTGCCATTAATATCGCTAAGCACGAGCTGATACGGGTCACCTAAATCCTCAAGCCACTGTCTTGCAGGACCCGGACTGTCTTTATAATTGAGGCCGATGATCTTAATCCCTGCTCGCGCTAAATCGATTAAATAAGGGTGCTCTACCCGACAAGAATAACACCAGGTGGCCCAGACGTTGATCAGTGCCGGCTCGCCAGTAATATCCCGCTGACTAATCATCCTATCGGTGTGTAATTCCGATACCAAAAAGGCGGGGAATGGTTTACCCACCAAAGCCGAAGGCAGTGCTTTTGGATCTAACGATAGCCCTTTAAACAAAAACCCTGCCAACACCAAGAACGCCACTAGCGGAACAAAAAGCTTAAGCCGCGCCATGGATAGCCTCAGATGACACGACGTCAGAGGGCTGGGTAACCCGCACACGGTAGCGCCGATCAAACGCAGTGAGTAAACCTCCCAAACCCAACAGTAAGGCCCCACCCCATATCCAGCGAATCATCGGCTTGAACTGTAACCGAATGGCCCAGGCGCCATCGCCAATGGGCTCACCCATGGCGACAAACAAATCTCTAAACACACCCGCGTCAATAGCCGCTTCAGTCATCAACTGACCGCTGGCTAGGTATTGGCGCTTTTGGGGCGCCAACTGAGCCACCCACTCACCCTGATACCAGACGTTAAATACCGCCTGATCCGCACGGTAATTGGGTCCATCGTTGCGGCCCAGCTCGACGAACTCAAAACGATAACCGGCGACCTCAGCGCTCTCACCGACCGCCATCTTTAAATCTTTCTCGACGCTGTGTTGAGTCACCACCGTAGCGCCCACAACGGCAGCGGCAAAGCCGGCATGGGCAAGCCACATGCCTGCGTAACTCGGTGTTATCCGCTGCAGTTTACGAACCCATCCTGATGCCGAGCGTGTGCGAATCCAAAGGTCTCGGCTCAAGCCGGCGACAAGCCAGCCCGAGAGAAGTACGGCTAGGGCCACCCACAAGTTAAACGCACCGCCAACGAAGGGCATAAGTATAGCCAGCGCAACGACCACCAAGCCCGGCACCATCAGCTCGTTCAACCAACGGCGACTGCTGTCATGCTTCCAACGCGAGATCGGCCCGATGCCCATAAAAGGGGTTAATAACGCCATGAGTGGCACGAAGACCGCGTTGAAATACGGCGGTCCTACGGAATATTTGCCCTGCCCAAGTGCATCCATTAGCAGAGGAAAGAGCGTGCCTAGCAGTACGGTCAGTGCCGAGAGGATAAAGATGAAATTATTGGCGAGGAGCAGAGCTTCTCGAGATACCGGTCCATAATTCACCCGGCTGGCCACGGTCGGCGCGCGCAGCGCAAACAATATCAATGACCCACCGATGACGATGCCAAGAAACAGTAAAATAAATAAGCCTCGATCGGGATCTGCCGCGAACGCGTGCACCGACGTTAATACCCCGGAACGGACAAGAAAGGTGCCCAACAACGACAGCGAAAAAGCGGCAATGGCCATAAGCACCGTCCAAGAGCGGAACAAACCCCGTTTTTCGGTAACTGCCAAGGAATGCACTAATGCTGTGCCCACCAACCAAGGCATGAATGAGGCGTTTTCCACCGGGTCCCAAAACCACCAACCTCCCCAGCCTAATTCATAATACGCCCACCAGCTTCCCAGCATGATCCCCAGACTCAAAAAGCCCCATGCAACATTGGTCCATGGTCGAGACCATCGCGCCCAGGCGGCATCAAGCTGTCCGCCTAACAGAGCGGCAATGGCAAAGGCAAACGGCACTGAAAATCCCACATAGCCCATGTATAACAACGGCGGGTGAATAATCAGGCCAGGGTCCTGTAACAGCGGATTCAAATCAGCACCGTCACTGGGGATACCGGGCAACAGACGCTCAAATGGATTCGAGGTGAACAGCGTGAAGGCAATGAAACCGATAGCCACCAGGCCCATCACACCCAACACTCTAGCCAAGACTTGCAGCGGTAAACCGCGGCTACATACGGCTACCGCAACCATCCACAGTGAAAGAATGAGCACCCACAGGAGCAGAGAACCTTCGTGATTGCCCCACACCGCTGAAAATTTATAGATGGCCGGCAATAGACTGTTGCTGTTACTGGCCACCACCTTGACAGAAAAATCATCGGCTAGAAACGACTGCGTCAACAACGCAAAAGCAGTCGCCAAAAAGACGAAGACACCCACCGAGAGTGTCGGTGCCATATTCATCGCAGCGAGGTTATTGCGCCATGCGCCCCACAGGGGAATAAATCCCAGCGCGCAGGCTAATACAAAGGCAAGAATCAGTGCAAAATGGCCGAGCTCAGCAATCATTACACTTCTCCATTGCGGTAGATTTTAGCGGTGCCAGTCCGGGGCTGCTTGCCCTCTAGCGCCGCGGCGACTTCCGGAGGCATATAATTCTCATCATGTTTCGCCAACACTTCACTGGCTACAAGGATACCCGCTGTATCGAGCACGCCCGCCGCCACAACACCTTCGCCCTCGGCAAATAAATCAGGCAGGATCCCCGTGTAAGTGATGGTCACTTCAGCCGCATAATCGGTCACGATAAACGTCGTTGTAAGATCCGTGGTACTGCGCTTGATGCTACCGTCGACAACCATACCACCCACTCGAATGTTCCTTCCCAAGGGCGCCTTGCCGGCAACAACCTCTGAGGGGGGGTAAAACAAATTGATATTGCCGCGCAGGGCATAAGCCACCAAACCGACAGTAGCGCTTGATAACAGCACAATGACTAGGGCGATAATGAGTCGCTGCTGACGCTTAGGGTGCATTGGACGCCTCCGGTGAGTTCGCAGCAGCCGGCTTGGCGTCACCTGACTCAGCGACAGCTAAATCAGTGGAACCTTGGCGACGCCATTGGGCAACTATCTGCCGTCGAATTTGGCGCATTTGCAGTACCGGGCTGACAACGAGATAGCACAGCAGTGCGAAGGTCAACGCATAGGCTCCCCACACGTAGGGCCCGTGTCCGGCCATCTGCCAAGCCGCCTCAAAACTGTCAAAGGCCATCACGGATGCGTCAACTCCTGCGTTAGCCACGCCGATTGTCGGTGAATATTCATCAATGCAGCCCGCATGTTGAGTACCACGACGCACGCGAACGTCAAATAAAATGCCCCTATGTTGAGCAACAGCGGATACAACATGGAACTATCGATAGCCGATTCACCGGTAAACTTAATTGAAGCAGGCTGATGCAAGCTGTACCACCAATCGACTGATTTATAGATAATGGGTATGTTGACGGTACCCACCAGGGCCAGTACGGCGCAGGCTCTGGCCGCCACCGCTTTATTCTCGTAAGCTTCAAAGAGAGCAATAACGCCAAGATAGAGAAACAATAGAATAAGCATTGAGGTGACCCGCGCATCCCACACCCACCACGCACCCCAGGTAGGCTTGCCCCAGATAGCACCGGTGGCCAATGCGATAAACGTTAACGCGCCGCCTACGGGGGCAACCGCTCGCATAGCCGTGTCCGCCATCTTGATCTTCCATACCAAGCTTACCAATCCGGCGAAGGCCATAAGGTAATAGCCGGCAAGTGCCACTACCGCTGCCGGGACATGAATGAAAATAATTCGGTAGCTATTGCCCTGCCGAAAATCGGGTGGCGCAATAAATAGCCCCCACAGCGCGCCGACCAACAGGCCTGCCAGTGCGAGCGGAAGACACCACCTCAAAAAGACACCGGCAAAACGGTAGAACCAAGGCGGCGAGCCCATTTTATGAATCACTGACCACATGGCGTGATTATAGCCGTATGCAAGGCATAAAAAATATCCGTTTATGTATCCATGGAAATACGAAGACCCGCCCCAATGGCGAGCGGAGCAAGCACCAGTCCTCCACAGGCAAACGCACCCAGCAGTGCCAGCCACGCACTGGCATTGTAGCCATTAGCGGCCTCACTGACAGCGGCGACACCAAAAATGAGTATGGGCACGTTTAAAGGAATGATGAGCAGCGACATGAGCAACCCTCCGCGACGCAAACTGACCGTCAAGGCCGCGGCAATGGCACCGATCAGCGATAAGCACAGGGAGCCCAGCAATAGACTGACCATAAGAACGGGAATTCCGGCACTGGGGAGGTTTAGCATGGCAGCAAATAGTGGCGACACGAGGGCGAGTGTCACCCCACTGAGCAACCAGTGCACCATCACTTCCGCCATGGCGGTCAACGCCAGTGAGTGCCTCGCCAACAGCATTTGCTCCAAACTACCATCCTCAAAATCGGCCACGAATAAGCGGCCACTGACGGTTAAATTAGCCAACAACGCCACAACCCATAAAATGCCGGGGGCCATGGCACTGAGTTGTTCCGGTGCGGGCCCCAGTCCCAAGGGAAACAACGTCACTACCATCAGAAAGAAGACCAGAGGATTGAGCAGCTCCCCAGGGCGACGCAGACTGGCGCGCAAATGTCTATTGAACTGCGAGCCCAGATACGCAAGGGCGCCAGAGGATGGCGCACCCTCCCACGCGTTATCCCCTGGTAAATCTCTGGATGTCGGGCGATTAGACGGCATATTCACTCAAATCCATGGCCTGCAACTGCTCGGCAAATCGATTCGGTTGGTGGCTCGTAAAGACCACCGAGCCACCCGCCTCAACGTGGGCCAGTAAACGCGCCCCCAGTAACGCCGCCCCGGCTGAGTCAATGGCGGTAAAGGGTTCATCGAGTAACCACAACGGCGCGTCGCACAACCATAGGCGCGCCAGTGCCACCCGCCGCTGCTGGCCCGCTGATAAATGGTTGACCGGGAGGTGTTCACAGCCAGCGAGATCCACTTTTTCTAAAGCCCAAGTCAGCGCATCCAGCTCTTTTGTACCCAGACCACTGGGGTGCCAGCGAAGATTTTCTAGGGGGCTAAGTAGTGGCTTTAAACCCGGCAGATGGCCTTGATAAAGGACAGTCTCCGGCCGTTGAATCGTACCGCTCACACCGACCTTGGCAAGCCCCGCTAGCGCCCGCAGAAAGCTTGTTTTGCCCACGCCATTGGGGCCAACAAGCTGCCACAGTTGACCCTCTTGTACGGCGAAATTGACGTCCTTGAGTAGGCAGCGGTAGCCTCTTTCTAGGCACACAGATTGTGCATGAAGCAGCAGTTCAGGCACTTACAGCTGCACCACTGGCAATTCAGGGAAGTGAGATTTTTTATCAATTTCTATAGTTAAATCCTTGAAATTAAACAATTTTTGATCGGCTAACTGCGAGGGTGATACATTGGCCAGCGCATGGAAAATGGTCTCCACCCGCCCCGGATAGGTTTTTTCCCAGCCGCTGAGCATGGTCTTGATTTCCTGTCGCTGAAGATTGTCTTGGGCACCGCAAAGATTACAGGGAATGATGGGGAATTCCATCGCTTGCGCGTAACGGGCTAGATCGGCCTCCTTGCAGTAGGCGAGCGGTCGAATAACCACGTTTTGCTTGTCATCACTGAGTAACTTTGGGGGCATGGCCTTCAACTTACCGCCAAAAAATAAATTGAGGAATAAGGTTTCGACAATATCGTCACGATGATGCCCAAGCGCAATCTTGGTGGCCCCAATTTGTTGGGCGAAACCGTAGAGGGTGCCCCGCCGCAGCCGCGAGCATAGCCCGCAGGTGGTTTTTCCTTCGGGTATGACCGATTTGACCACGCTGTAGGTATCGCGCTCGACGATATAGTAGCCAATACCGAGGTTCTCAAGGTAGTGAGGTAGCACGTCCTCTGGAAAACCCGGCTGCTTTTGATCGAGGTTGACCGCGATAAGCTCGAAATCAATCGGTGCGCTAGCGCGCAGTCGCATCAGGATATCGAGCATCGCGTAGGAATCCTTGCCCCCCGACAGACAAACCATCACCCGATCGCCCTCTTCGATCATAGTAAAATCAGCAATGGCACTGCCTACATTACGGCGTAGACGTTTGCGCAGCTTGTCAAATTCATGTTTCTCGCGACGAGTATCCTGTGACACTGAAGCATTGTTGTCGGTCATTCGTCGGGGCCATCTCGCTGGGAAAGTAGACGCATGATATAGAAACTCGGTACCCCGGCGCAAAGTCAGTTATTCCCGTCTTTTCCAGTGGCCTCGCCAGGGACTGTCGCCCTCAATGTGGCACGCCCTGGGTGACTTAATTAATCTAGTGTCTTGTATTTTTATTGCTAGCAGTCGAAAATCCGATCCCGCACTCGTCAGTACGCACTGCCCAGTCTGATGTGACTGGCGCGCTTTAACTACCCAAAGGACCGTTTTATGAAAGCTCCTGTTCGTGTCACCGTCACCGGCGCTGCCGGTCAAATTGGTTATGCTCTCGTGTTTCGTATTGCCTCTGGCGCAATGCTGGGTGACGACCAACCCATTATCCTTCAGCTGCTTGACATTACCCCAGCAATGGCAGCACTCGAGGGTGTGCGAATGGAACTGGATGATTGTGCCTTTCCGCTGTTAAATCGCGTCGTTTGTAGCGATGACCCCAATGTCGCGTTCGCCGATACCGACTATGCCCTGTTGGTGGGCGCCAGACCTCGTGGCCCGGGCATGGAGCGCAAAGATTTGTTAGCGGCCAATGCTGCCATTTTCTCTGTGCAGGGCAAAGCGATGAACGACTATGCCTCCCGAGATGTGAAAGTGCTTGTGGTAGGCAATCCCGCTAACACTAACTCACTCATTGCTCAGCGTAATGCGCCCGATCTCAATCCACGTCACTTCACAGCAATGACCCGCCTTGATCACAATCGCGCAATGACACAAATAGCTAACAAGACAGGCACCAGCATCAATGATGTCAGCCAAATGACCATTTGGGGGAATCACTCCGCGACTCAATACCCCGATGTGTTCAATGCCAAAGTCAATGGTCAACCGGCGATGGAGCTCGTTGAGCAAACCTGGCTTGAAAACGATTTCATTCCCATTGTACAACAGCGCGGTGCCGCTATTATCAACGCCCGTGGTGCATCATCCGCGGCATCTGCGGCCAACGCCGCTATCGATCACATGCGCTCCTGGGCTTTGGGAACCGAAGGTGATGACTGGGTGTCAATGGGCGTTTATTCTGACGGCTCTTATGGCATTGCCGAAGGCCTTATCTACTCGTTCCCATGCCGTTGCGAAGGGGGCGAGTGGACGATTGTTCAAGGGCTAGAGATCGGTGAATTTAGCCGAGCCAAAATGGACGCGACAGCCGCAGAGCTCAGCGAAGAGCGTGACGCGGTAGCTCACCTTTTGGGCTAGGATCGCCGGTTATTTATCCGGTTGATACCGGCATTATCAATCGTTAATGATGGGGGTGATGACCGTGCTAGCCCCCTGGCGCGGCGGTTAAACTAGCACGATGCCGCCACTGCTATGCCCGCCTTAACTGACCTCCGGCGATCAGTCAAAGCTCTCTGAGCACCACTAACGGCGGTACGTTGACCGCCTTGCGACAGCTGGCCACGCCGACCCCCCCAATGATAACCATGCCAGACACCACGCCCAAGGGCCAAAGCCACAACGTGGGCGCATAAATCAATTGCAACGCTTGCGTTTGCAATCCCCAGGCAGCCACTTCCGCCCCCATCACCGCGAGACATCCGGCAAAGAGTCCCAATACCGTAAACTCAATGGCGAGGGCGCCCATGAGTAAGCCGCGCCGTGCTCCCAAGGCTCGAAGCAGTGCACTTTCACGGATTCTTACGTCAACGCTTGATTGCACCCCCGCCACTAATACCAGTGCCCCTGCACATAATATGACGGCCAGCACTAATTCAATGGCCTGCCCCACTCGCGCAACGATGCTGCGAACCTCCTCAATGACAATGTCTAGTTCGATAACGGTCACCGTAGGAAAGGCTCTAACGATTTGATTGAGCGCCCCTTTGCTGTCCGGTGCTAAGAAAAAGCTGGTGATATACATGGCCGGGAACTTGTCAAGGACGTGGGGCGGGAAAATAACAAAGAAATTGGGCTTCATACTTTCCCAGTCTACCGCTCGAATACTGGTCACAGTGGCATCGAAGGAGTCAGCGCCGACTCGCAGAGTAATGGTGTCGCCAACTGCCGCACCGACACTGCCAGCAAATTCCTCCTCAAGCGACACCTCCTCAGCGCTAGTATCACCCCACCATTGTCCAGCGACGACGCGGGTTGCCTCGGGGATACCCTGTGCGTAGGTGAAATTTGATTCCCGTTGACGGCCCTCATTGGCGCCTAATTCATCTCGATCTTCAGTCAGTAATCGGCCGTTTACGGCCATGACTCGACCTCGGGTCATGGGGAACAAAGGCTCAGTTCGGATACCCAAATCAGAAAATAGTGCGGCCAGTGGGGTCCGTTGCTCCGACCCAATATTGAACGCAAAGTGGTTGGGTGTGCCCGGGGGAAGTTGAGCCTGCCACTGGCTAATGAGTGAGGTGCGGACCATGACCAGTACCAACATCAGCATAATGGCGATACCAAAAATGACCATTTGTAGGGCATTGGCATTACCGCGCCGGAGCAGACCAGACATGGCCAAACGCCATACGCTGCCCGCTTGACTGCCGACACCACGACCCACCGATAGCAAGGCTTTAGCCAGCAGAAAACCGACTCCTACCGTGACCAGCAAGCCACCGACCACACTCGCGGTCAACAAGATATCCGCGGAGTACCACCACATCAATCCAGTCATGGCTAGGACGCCGAACACATAATCTTGGATCTGTTGTGCACTGCCCGCGTCTTCCTCGCGGCGCAAAACCCGCAGCGGTGATACCAATGCCAGGCGCCGTAATGGCGGCCAAGCAAAGAACAGCAAACAGACCATGGCGGTTGTCGCGCCAATGACAAAAGGCAATACCCCCATAGGGCCCGGCGCTACCCCGAGTTGTTCGGCAAATAGCGCAAAAAACAGGGCTTGTATTGCCCATCCCACCAGGCAGCCCAGCACGCCCGCAATGAGTCCCATGAGCAATAAACTGCTGCCATACAGACGATTGACGGTAGCACTCGTGGCCCCGAGGCTTTTCATAATAGCTACATAGTCGGTATGGCGCTCACTGAAGCGTCTCGCGGCGAGGGCAATCGCCGCGGCGGCCAGTACCACCCCGAGGCTGCCCGCGAGCAGTAAAAATGCACGCGCGCGCTGCAGCGTGCGGTTGACACTCGCCTGTCCGTCGCCACTGCCTAACAGTCGCTGACCCTGTGCCATCTGTGGTTCAACCCAAGTCACAAAAGTCGCTAAGTCAGCGTCACTACCCCCTAGCAGCAATCGGTAGCTGACTCGGCTCCCCGGTTGAATCACCCCCGTAGCCGCTAGATCTGCCACGTTCATCAATAGCCGTGGGCCGTAACCAAACATCGCAGTGGTGCTGTCGGGTTCCGAGCGAATCGCTCCAGCAACGGTTAACGACGCCTCGCCCACCCACACGGGATCTCCGACATTGACGTCAAGCAACGCGAATAGTCGCGGCGCCAACCATACCTCTCCGGGTGTCGGTACCTGTTCAGTGGCGATAGCTGATTCATAGGGCGCCTCGCTATATTTCAGCGTGCCTCGCAAGGGGTAAGGGGCTTCGACTGCCTTAATAGACGCCAGGGTCATACCCTCGCCGTCATTCATTACCATGGAAGGAAATCCCACCAAAGACGCCGATGCCAACCCGGACTGCCGCGCTTTATCGCGCCACACCTCAGGTATCGCTTGGCGACTCGATATCACCTGATCCGCCGCTAAAAAGCGCCGGCTCTCATTTTCCAAGGCTGACTGTAGGCTGGCCACGAAGGCGCTAATGCCGACGACTACACCGACGGCGAGGACCAATGCCGCCAGCAAGATGCCCAGCTCACCGCCACGCCAATCACGCCAGAGTAACTTACGCGCTGTCAGCGTCTGGGCGGGTGCGCTCAAAGAAATGTCTCCAATCGACCATTCACCAACTGTACTCGGCGAGAACACGCTTGAGCGAGGCGGTTATCGTGAGTCACCAAAATGAGCGTGGTTCCCTCACTTCTATTCAGCTCAAAGAGCAGGTCAATAATCGTGTCGCCCGTAGCGGTGTCTAAATTACCCGTGGGCTCATCGGCAAACAAAATACGGGGACGTGAGGCAAACGCTCTGGCAATCGCTACCCGCTGCTGCTCGCCGCCTGATAACTGACTTGGGTAATGCGTGAGGCGATACTCAAGCCCAACCCGCTCGAGATACTCCTCCGCCCTAGCCGAGGCATTTGCCACACCGGCCAATTCCAGAGGCAGCATGACGTTTTCTAATGCGTTCAATGCCGGCAATAGTTGGAAGGACTGGAAAACAAAGCCCACTTTTTGCGCCCGCAAAGCAGCCCTCGCGTCCTCATCCAGAGTGGACAGGGCCACCCCGTCAATCACCACGTCGCCCCCTGAGGCGACATCAAGACCTGCCAAAAGACCTAAAAGTGTCGACTTTCCGGAGCCAGAAACGCCTACAATAGCCAGGCTTTCTCCGGACTTGATATCGAGATTAATCCCCTGCAGGATTTCCAGCTCGCCATCGGCCACCGGGACTTTTTTTAGGAGATTATTGACTGTGATCATTCGCTTATTCCTCCGCACACTAGTACGCCTGCGCACAGCGAGCGGATCGTTTTGGCTAGAGAGATTACCGGTAACCTTGCTCGTAGCGATGCTGATGGGAACAAGCGCAGTCGCCGTGGCGGAGTCTCGCACGATTTTGGTACTAGGGGACAGTATCAGTGCAGCCTATGGTATGGATTTAGAGCAAGGCTGGGTGGCTCTACTCAATGACAAGCTTGCGGCTGAGGGTATCGCCTACCGAGCGCTCAATGCGAGTATTAGCGGTGAAACGAGCGCTGGGGGCTGGGCTAGACTGCCGCCGCTGTTAGAGCGCCACCAACCCGATCTGGTCATCGTTGAACTGGGGGGCAATGACGGGCTGCGGGGTTATCCGATGACACAGTTACGCCAAAACCTGCTGCGCATGGGCAATGCTGCCCGCGTACAGGGTGCCCAGGTACTCTTTTTACAGATGGAAATACCGCCCAATCTCGGCCCACGCTATACGACCCAATTCCGTGAGTGCTTCGAGTGGGCTGCCCACCAGACTGGGGGGCATTGGGCACCCTTTATCCTGGCGGGTATTGCTACCAATGACCGCCTCATGCAAGCCGACGGGATTCACCCCACGGCAGGAGCACAACCTTTGATCCTTGACAACGTATGGCCCTCGCTGCTCCCCCTGCTAGATGATTCAGCCCCAGAGGGTATCGCCCATGAATGATAGAGACCAAACACCGTTGCAAGCCAAATGTGAGGCGATCATATTTGGCACCACCACCCGAGGCGGCCGAGGCTTCGATCTATTGCTGCTCGCCATCATTATGGCCAGTGTGACGGTCGTTATCTTTGACTCAATACCTGCCATGCATGCCCGCTACGGTACTCGTTTGCACTGGCTCGAACTGTGTTTCACCGTCGTATTTAGCGTTGAATACATGCTTCGAATCTGGTGCGTGAAGCATCGCAAAGCGTACACGTACAGCTTTTGGGGCATCATCGACTTACTGTCCATCGCCCCGACTTACCTTGCCCTGTTTGTACCGCAAGCAGCGCCCCTCCTGATTGTCCGTCTGGTCAGAGTCATGCGGATTTTTCGAATATTGAGGATGTTTGATTTATTTTCAGAGTTGCGCCAAATCGTCAATCTGTTGCGCGCCATTTCTAAATCCATTTTTGTTTTTTTTATCATGGTCATTATCGTCGTGGTTATTTTTGGCTGCCTCATTTACGTCGTTGAAGGGCCAAAACATGGCTTTACTAGTATCCCCTTGAGCATTTACTGGGCCGTTGTGACTATCACCACCGTGGGTTATGGTGACCTCGTCCCGCAAACGGTACTGGGTCGAAGTATTGCTTCCTTGGGCATGCTAGTAGGCTACTCTATATTAGCGGTACCCACCGCGATCATCAGCACCAAGCTGTGGGAGCGCCTAAACAGTAAAAAACAAGTTCTGCTCAACTGGAACTGTCCCGTGTGCGCGCTGGGTGGGCACGCTATCGATGCGCAATTTTGTAAACATTGTGGGGCTCAACTCGACGTACCATCCGAACTACGCCAAGCCACTGACGAGCTGATGCTAGATGAGCACTAACGATTCAACGCCGAAGGCAATTTTCAATTATCGCAAGTTCTGGGCGGAGTGCTTGGGGCCGGCACCCTGGTTGCCAATGAACCGCGACGAAATGGACCAGCTAGGTTGGGACAGCTGTGACGTCATTATCGTCACTGGCGACGGCTATGTTGATCACCCCAGTTTTGGTATGGCGGTGATTGGACGAGTGTTGGAGGGGCAAGGCTATCGGGTGGGCATCATTTCCCAACCCGCCTGGCACAGTGCAGAAGCCTTTACCGCTTTGGGCAAACCCAATCTGTATTTTGGCATTGCCGCGGGCAACATGGATTCAATGATCAATCATTACACCGCCGACCGTAAACGGCGCAACGATGACGCTTATACACCTGGCGATAAATCCGGATGCCGGCCTGACCGTGCAGTCACCGTTTACAGTCAGCGCATTCGGGAGGCATTCAAGGATGTGGCCATTGTTGTCGGGGGCATTGAAGCCAGTTTGCGTCGAATTGCTCACTATGATTATTGGAGTGAAAAAGTTCGTCGTTCGGTGTTATTGGACAGCAAAGCTGATATTTTACTGTTTGGTAACGCTGAGCGAGCCATCATTGAACTGACTCATCGGCTGGCTGGAGGTGAAGATATCCGGGGGATCCGAGATATCCGCGGCACGGCGTTTATAACCCGAGGCTGTCAATCAGGATTCCGTGAGATCAATTCCACCTCGGTGGATGTTGTCGGGTCGGTGGACGTCCATCCAAATCCCTACGAGGGCATGGCACCCGAGCAATGCGATGCGGCAGAGGGTGAGCCAGACGGCGATATTGCGCTGGAGCCTGTGCGCCTGCTCGTTACCAAAACTCCCGACTCCTCGGTCATTCGATTGCCGAGCTATGAGCAGGTGCAATCAGATCCAGTACTGTACGCCCATGCATCACGAGTACTCCATAAAGAAACCAATCCTTACAATGCGTTGCCACTCATTCAAGGTCACGGGGATCGTGATATATGGCTCAATCCACCCCCGATTCCCCTGACCACCGATGAGCTTGACTGGGTCTTTGAGCTACCTTACCAACGTCTACCCCACCCCAGTTATGGCGACGCTAACATTCCCGCATTCGACATGATTCAACACTCAGTGAACATTATGCGTGGCTGCTTCGGTGGCTGCACTTTTTGTTCGATCACTGAACACGAAGGTCGCATCATTCAGAACCGTTCAGAAGATAGTATTATCCGCGAAGTCGAAAAAATTCGAGATACTAGCCCGGCCTTTACCGGGGTCATTTCTGATCTAGGCGGACCAACGGCCAATATGTGGCGGCTCGCCTGCAAAAGCAAAGATATCGAAGCCAAATGTCGAAAACTGTCTTGCGTTTACCCGGGTATTTGTAAGAATTTAAACACCGATCAGACGCCATTGGTCCACTTATATAAACGCGCTCGAGCCTTACCAGGGATAAAAAAAGTATTGATTGCCTCGGGCTTGCGTTATGACCTAGCGGTGCAAACCCCTGAGTATGTCAAAGAACTGGTGACTCACCATGTGGGAGGCTATTTAAAAATAGCGCCGGAGCACACCGAGCGTGGCCCGCTTGATAAAATGATGAAACCCGGCATTGGCAGCTATGACACCTTTAAGGCGATGTTTGAGAAATACACTCGCGAAGCGGGGAAAAAACAATTTCTTATCCCTTATTTCATTGCCGCACACCCGGGCACCACCGATCAGGACATGATGAATCTTGCCCTGTGGTTAAAGCGCCATAAATTTCGCGCAGATCAAGTGCAAACATTTTATCCCTCACCCATGGCCACCGCCACAGCCATGTACCACTCAGGTAAGAACCCCCTGAAGCGGGTTACCCGACAGAGCGAATCAGTGCCTGCCATTCGCAAACTGAGTCAGCGGCGACTACACAAAGCATTCCTGCGCTATCATGACCCGGATAACTGGCCGTTACTGCGCGATGAGCTCAAAAAAATGGGCCGAAGAGATCTCATTGGTAACGGCAAGATGCACCTTGTGCCGTCCAGACAGCCCCCAAAAAGACATAAAGTGGTGAGCGACAGCAGCAGTCCTTTTGCGACTCAGCATACAGGTTTACCGGGTCGAAGACGGCCAACCAAGAAGCGGTAGCAAGCCCCTGTAACGTGCATGGCTCTTTATGCGACGGGGGCGCTAGGACTGCGCACTACAAGCAGCCGCTAATAAACTCGCCGAGCAACCGGAATTCCGTTTGCCGTGGTGTTTTCTTGCGCCACATCAATCCTAACTGACGCGACACGCCTGACTGATCAAAGGGTACGACCGTTAGCTGGGTTCCTGCGGTGATATCTGCATCTACGGCAATTTTTGGCAGCAGCGTAATACCAATTCCATTAGCCACCATTTGCACGATTGTCGTCAAACTGCTGGCTTGGTAGGGAATTGAAATTTGACTATCTCGAAGATTACAGGCCTCAAGTGCATGCTCTCTCAGGCAATGGCCTTCCTCTAATAACAACATGCCCTCTCCCTTCAGATCTGCACTACACAAGCGCTTTTTTTTGGCGAGCGCGTGACTCGGTAGACAGGCCAATAAAAAATCATCTTGGCACAGGGGCATAATATCCACGTTCTCCGCGGGGAATGGCAGCGCTAAAAACAATATATCAAGCTCTCCAGCATGGAGCGCATTGACGAGTCGTTGGCTCTGGTCCTCACGAATAAATAGCGTAAAATTCGGATGTACTTCACGCAGCGATCGCAGCATGCGCGGCAGCAGAAACGGTGCAATCGTCGGAATAACGCCCAATCGCAGTTTACCGGTAAACGGATCCCCCGCGGCATCACATAAAGACATCAAATCTTCGATGTCAACCAGTATCTGGCGCCCTCGATCGACCACCTCTCGGCCAAGACTGGTCAGCAGTACATTGCGATTGTTGCGCTCAACAAGGCTCACACCCAGCGTTTCCTCGAGCTCCTGTATGCCCGCGCTCAAGGTACTTTGGCTGATGAAACAGGATTTTGCGGCATGGCCAAAATGTTGTCGATCCGCCACCGCGCATAGGTATTTCAGTTGTTTTAACGTGGGCTGTCTACTCATCGCTTTTCCTAATTGAGAATCATTTAACGATTCATCGATCCGATCGATTAACTTTACAGAAAAAACCGTAAAAACCAAGTGCCAACTTCTGCGTATAGTAGTGGAGTCCCAATGCGGTGTGGCAATCGCTGCGCCACTTATTTGAACCGACAACAGGAGAACACCATGGAACTTAAAGGTAGCCAAACAGAAAAGAATTTGAAGGACGCCTTCGCCGGCGAATCGCAAGCAAATCGACGCTACCTCTACTTCGCCGCCAAGGCGGACATAGAGGGCTACAACGACGTAGCGGCGGTATTCCGCTCGACCGCTGAGGGTGAGACAGGCCATGCTCACGGGCATCTAGAATACCTCGAGGCTGTGGGTGACCCCGCAACGGGCCTGCCGATGGGCGACACCAAAAAGAACTTGGAAGCGTCTATTGCCGGTGAAACCCATGAATACACCGATATGTATCCGGGCATGGCGAAGTCTGCACGTGACGAGGGTTTCGATGAAATAGCCGATTGGTTCGAAACCCTAGCAAAAGCTGAGCGCAGCCACGCTAATAAGTTTCAGAAGACCCTTGATACCTTAGACGCGTAATACGGCTGACCCATGAAGGGGAGCGCCTCGCGCTCCTTTTTTTTCGACACTCGCAAGCCCCTATCGACACCACCTCATCATTGTCCGTAGCAAGGAGTCCCTATGCGCGAAGGAAGTCTCGAAGCCCCCACTCGTCATCCTATCGCTTGGAAAACAGAGGCTTTTTGGAATAAAGATGCCTTAAACGATGAGCTCGCACGGGTTTATGACATTTGTCACGGCTGTCGTCGCTGCGTCAGCCTGTGTGATTCTTTTCCAACCCTATTCGACCTCATCGACGAATCAGACACCTTTGAGGTGGACGGCGTCGCCAAAGAGGATTACATCAAGGTCGTCGATCAGTGCTACATGTGTGACTTGTGTTACATGACCAAATGTCCCTATGTGCCGCCACATGACTTTAACGTGGACTTCCCACATTTGATGCTGAGGGCGAAAGCGGCGAAGTTTAAAGAGCACGGTGCCAGCTTCAGAGACAAAACGCTGACCAGCACCGACACCGTGTTTGCCATGACATCAATTCCACTCATTGACGTCACCGTCAATGCACTCAATAGTAATAACACCTTTAGAAAGGCGCTCGAAACGACCCTAGATATCCACCATGACGCCCCCATTCCAACATTTCACGCCAACACGCTGCGCAAGCGAGTAAAAAGCCAGATCAAAGCGCTCGACGCCACGCCAATAGGCGCCACCTCAGGCAAAGTGGCGCTCTATGCCACCTGCTACGGCAATTACAATAGTCCTGAAATAGGCGAAGATTTTGTCAAAGTCTTCCAACATAACGGCATTCACATTGACCTCGTGCCCAAAGAAAAATGTTGCGGCATGCCCAAGCTTGAGCTGGGCGATCTCGATGCGGTTGATGCACTCAAAGCGGTGAATATTCCGGTACTGGCCAAACTGGTCGATGATGGCTACGACTTAATCGCGCCCATACCCTCCTGTGTGCTCATGTATAAACAAGAGCTGCCGCTGATGTATCCGGACGACCCTGACGTCCTAAAAGTACAAAAGGCCTTTTTCGACCCCTTTGAATATCTCTGGCTGCGGCACAAAGGACAGGCCTTCAACACCACCTTCCCCAATGCGTTAGGCAATGTGGCCTATCAGGTCGCCTGCCATCAGCGTGTCCAAAATATTGGTCTGAAAACGAGGGATATACTGGCATTAGTCCAGGACAGCGACATTGTCGCCCATGAGCGTTGCTCCGGGCACGACGGTACCTATGCTGTGAAGAAAGAAACTCGGGAAAAATCCGTTAAAATTGCCCGCCCAACAGTGCGTAAAGTAGACGCGCAGAACCCCGATCATTTCATTAGCGATTGCCCCATGGCGGGCACACAGATCGCACATTTATCGGAAAAAGTGGATAAAGCCGAACATCCCATGACGCTATTGCGTATGGCCTATGGAATTTAATGACAAATGGAGAGTTTACTTATGCCTCAGCTGACCCGCGAAGATCTCTGGTCCCTGGAAGAATATGCCCAGCGGCGAATAGCCTTTCGAACTGAAGTCATGGCACACAAACGCACTCGGCAACTGGCGCTTGGGGAAAATGCCCGGCTGTATTTCGAAGATGAAATGACAATCCGCTATCAAGTCCAAGAAATGTTGCGCATCGAAAAAACCTTTGAGGCCGAGGGGATTGAAGAGGAGCTGAGTGCCTACAACCCATTGATTCCTGACGGCAGTAATTGGAAAGCGACCTTTATGGTCGAATTTGGGGACCCCGAGGAGCGGGCTAAACATCTAGCGCAGATGATTGGTATTGAAAACGCAATTTGGCTGCAAGTCGGTGACGGAGCTCGCATTATACCCATCGCCGATGAAGATCTTGAGCGCGCCACGGAAGAAAAGACCTCGTCGGTTCACTTCCTTCGGTTTGAGCTCACTCCCCAACAGGTGAATGCCATGAGGGAAGGGGCGGACTTGAGTGCGGGGATTGAGCACACAGCTTATCCGATCGAAAAATTTACGGTGAATGCGGTTATTCGCGACTCGCTAGCCAATGATCTTGCCCCGACACAGCATTGATTACGCTACACTGCCCTTTCAACTAGGAGGGGCCAATGCTGACGCTCGTTGTTTTTGATCTCGACGGGACGTTACTTAACGGCCAGTCCACCATCACACCCTACACGACCGAAACGCTGGTACTGCTTGAGCAAGCGGGGATTGCCTACACGGTCGCTACTGGGCGAACACTGCAAGCCGCTACAGGGGTATTGAAGCAGCATAGATTTACGCTGCCGCACATCCTCAAAAACGGAGCTGTTATCTGGTGTCCTGATCAAAACGACTATAGCCATCGCCACCTGCTGACGCAAGACGAGGTCGCACAGGTATTGACTGCATTCACCCTTCAAGACGTCACACCGTTTGTTTTTACCTTGGAAGATGACGGTCGACACGCAGTCTACCACGGGCGCTTGAAAAGCGGCCCTGAAAAAAAGCTCGCTCAGCTGTTTGAGGATGAACGCCATCTCCCCGTTGAACCACTGGACGCCATACCTCATGGCGCTCGTGTGATAAACGTCAGTGCAATGGGTCCCGAGCTAGCGATTCGAGCGCTGACTGACGGTATTCGTGACGAACCACAGTTAGTGGCCTATACGGGGACCGCGATTGAGGGACAAAACCTCTGCTGGATGGATATTCATCACCGCCGGGGCAGCAAAGGTAATGCCATCAACACGCTGAAACAAGAACGTGGCTTCGATCGCATCATTGCCTTCGGTGACGGTGAAAATGATATCAGCATGTTTGAAGTGGCTGATGAAGCCTACGCACCGAGCAATGCAAATGACGACGTAAAGACCCTAGCCAAACAGGTCATCGGCCATCACCACGAAGACGGCATTGCGCATTTCTTACGCCAGCGCTTTAACTTAAGGCCTTAGCTGCTCTAGGCTGGATTAACCACACGCCCGCTAGAATCAACCCCAAGGCAAAAAGCTGTATGCCACCCGCGGGCTCGCCAAGGAGTAGGACGCCAACGGTAAAGGCGACGCCCGGAATCATGTAATTAATGGTGGATAGAAATCCAGGCCCGACTTCACTGACCACCGTAAAGTAAGCCCATGTGGCCACACCCGTCGCAAAAATACCCAGTACCCCCACAGCTATCCAGGCTCCGGGGAATTCTGCTGGTGGCGCCCAGGCCTGTAACCGCCACATTGGCCAGACTAAGATGGCTGATCCCACTAGCAACGAACCCGCAGAGACAGACACCGTGTCAAAGGCAGGCAAGCGCTTGGTAAAGATACCATTGACCGCGTAACAAGCAGTGGCGACCACCGCGGCCAGCTGTCCGGTGAGCCGAACGCCGTCGATATGACTGAATAGGTTCTCCCCCAACAACAGGGCTACCCCAGAAAAGCCCAGCAGCACACCACTGATTTTCAGAACGGTCATTCGCTCGTGATCGAGAAAATAATGCCCCATCAGCAACACCATAATGGGCATTAACGCCATCAGCAGGCCGACCTCACTGCTAGGCACGCTTCGCTCGGCCCATGCCACGAGGACAAAGGGCACCACATTGCCGGTCAGCGACAGCACCAACAGCCAGCGCCACCACAGCCAACCGCGCGGTAGGTGGCCACCGCGCCGTCCAAGCAGCGCCAGCATCACCACTGCACCTAAGGTCAACCTTCCCCAGACAATGGTTACTGGGTGAAACGCCGTCAAGGCAATAGCAATCAGATAAAAAGCGAGTCCCCAGGTGATGACAAGGTAACCTAATAACAACCAATGGCGTCGGGTCGGTAATTGCATCAATGGATTCCAAATTAACAAAGCGAAGTCCGCTGGCGACGAGAAACCATCAGATCTGCTACCCTGTGGCGCTTCGCAACGCAGCAGGAACCACAGTATGACAGATCGGCCTGCCCTCAGTCCTGAATTACGCGCCCATGTGGAGCGCGTGCTGCAAGTGCGTGCGCCAACAGGACCTGCGGTGAGTGCGGGGGCGGCCTTTGCGCGACGTTGGTTTAAGCCTACGTTTTCTGGTCTCGAGCGGTTAAGCCATCAGCCTGCGCTATTTGTCGGCAATCATAGTCTGCTGGCGCTGGATGCCTTCATTTTTCATTTGTTAATGCACTACGACTATGGGCGATTCCTGCGGCCATTGGGTGATCGGACCCTTTTTGCTAACGAACAATACCGAAATACCGTGGTCGAGCTGGGGGCCGTACTAGGCCATCCAGACGTGGTGACCGAACTTATGGCGCACCAGCAGGACCTCTTACTCTACCCCGGAGGCACCTTAGAAGCGGTCAAATCACCTGAGCAGCGCTATAGCCTGATGTGGGGCAACCGCTATGGCTTCATTCGACTAGCCGCTATGAACGGCTACACGATTGTACCGGTGGCTGCGGTGGGTCCCGATGAGTATTTCGATCAGTACCTCTCGGGCGCAGAGATGGAACAGACGCAGCTGGTTCAATGGCTTATAGCCATGGGTATAATGCCCGCAGACATCCGCAGTGACTTAATACCGCCACTACCCGCGGGGCTGTTGGGCTCGCCCCTACCCAAACCCAAAACGACGTATTATGGTTTTGGCAAACCCATTACCTTAAACGCCTACAAAGGCAAAGCGATTAGCCGGCGCCAGCAACAAAATTTACGCCAAAAGGTTGAGGATAGTCTTGAGGCTGAAATAAAAAATCTGCTCCTATTGCGTGAGCGTCGGCGCCATAAAGACGGCTTACTGCGACGCCTACTTTCCGTCTAAACATCTGCTCAAACCTATCCATGGAGAGGTACCGATGGTTCGTACATTCCTAACATTCATCACTGCCATTGTTGTGCTTTGGTTGGGCATCTCGGTATTGTATCTGCCTCGCTACGCCACTACTGTCGGTGATAATCCCGTCACTAAAACGCCCCTTGAACGGGGTGTTCACTATGACGACGTCACTATTACTAGCGACGAACTCGCACTGCCCGGCTGGTGGATGCCAGCGGAAAACCCTCGAGCTGCGCTGATGTTTGTCCACGGCGCTGGATCAAATAGAACTTCTCACTTTATTGATTCTCTGAATTTTTATGCCGCCTTGGTCAATGAGGGTATCAGCGTGCTCACCGTCGATTTACGCAATCACGGCAATGCACCGAAGACCGACGGCTACCTCACCATGGGCATTAACGAGTCTCGTGATGTATTCGCTATGAGTCGCTGGCTTGACGCCCAGGTTCCCCGCACTCTCCCCCGACTGGTGATGGGTGCATCAATGGGCGGCGCGACCATCATTCAGGCATTGGCTCAAGGCCTACAGGTGTCCGGTATCATCCTGCTTGATCCGGCTCTGAACACTGTGGACAGCCTCATGCACGGAGCTAAAGTCACCACCCATCTGCCCGCCAGCCTATTTCTGCCCTTTGCCTGGGCGACCAGTACTTTTTATGGATTGCCCACAGGCGATACCGATACCGCTCGTTTAGCTGAGCAAATTCAGCAGCCCCTGTTACTCATTCAAGATCCCGACGACCCCGTGACTCGCCTACCGTTTGCACAAGCGCTTGCAGCAGCAAATGATCACGTGCAGTTGGCCATCGCCCAGTCCGTACCCGCTCACGCCAGCTGTATCCAAAATAAGGGCCGCTGGGGCAGTCATGTGGCAGCATTTAAATGTGATAACGCTTGGACCCTGTCTGAAATCAATCGCTACATCACGGGCCTGGCGCTTTAGCGCACATTCGGGGCGACCGACCGAGCCATCCAAAGGGCGATCAATGGCGTATCATTAACCTATCATTTTTATCCTTAACTCTTGTGGAGCGTTCTATGTCTTTTAAATTTGCCTTAAAAACCATCGGTCTCATTGGCACCATGCTGAGCACCAGTGTCTTTGCCAGCTGTCCCGACTACCTCAACCATGAAATGCGCATGCTAGGCTCTAAAGAGACCATTAATTTCTGCGAGGCTTATGCGGGCAAGCCTATGCTTATTGTCAACACCGCAAGCAATTGCGGCTTCACCCCGCAGTTCGATGGGCTAGAGGCCCTGCACAAGGAGTACGCTGATAAAGGGCTGGTGGTATTGGGTTTCTCCAGCGATGACTTTTTTCAGGAAGAAAACGATGAACAAGATGCGGCAGCGGTCTGCTATGACAAGTATGAGGTCACCTTCCCTGTTATGGCGACCAGCGGCGTGAAGGGAGCCGACGCAAACCCGGTTTACAAAGGTCTTGGCGAGGCTAAGGGTTATCCCAGTTGGAATTTTAATAAATACGTGGTCGATGGCTCGGGTGAGGTCGTTGAGCACTTTGGTAGTCGGGTGGGTCCCGATAGCCAAGAATTACGCGACGCCATTAACGCTCTTCTCTGAGGCTAATGGGGTCGCTGGCAAGCAGGGCAGCCTGTCCCTGCTGTGGCCGCAGCGTGGCGCTGACGTTTCACCACTTAATTCCAAAAAAATGTCATCGCCGAGCACATTTCAAAAAGCATTATGATCGCTTTGCGCTCAACCAAGGCGTGCTGATTTGTCGTCCTTGTCACGTAGGTATTCATAGACGCTACGATGAAATGGCCCTAGGGAAGCGCTTTGCTACGCTAGAAGCGCTGCTGGCCGATGACGATCTCAGCCATCATTTTGCCTGGGTAGCCAAGCAGCGTGAGCGTCAGTCCCCCTAGTTCAACTGAGCATGATTGGCCCTGCCTCAACCCCTCGAACTCGGTCATAAACAGACCGGTAGAGCCGAAAAAATACTGAAAATTTAAATAAAAACAGCGTTTTGTAGCTACTAATTAAGGTAGTGTCGAAGAGCCATATTGCCTCACTAAATGCGCATCTATCCTGTCCTTTTCAAGGCGAGGATCGACATCAACACACTCACCGTTATTCCAGGCAGGATACTGGTCATAAAGAGGACGACCAATATTGATGAGCAGCTCCCAGACCAGTAAGCATCGCTCTGTTGCCGACAGCGAGGAGGGTTGACTCGCCCCTTGCAACACGCTCGCTAACGAGACCTGCTCGGTCTCAAGTCGGTGTCTATCAGCACTATCAAGGACCATCGTGTGCGGTGCTTCGGTACTAAAGGGTAGCCATGCCTCGTCGCCGACCGGGCCCGGCGCGCCCTCTCGTGCAAAATGTCCCCAAGCACGCATCATCTTTTCAGTCATATCTGCCGCTGAGGGGTTATCTGGGTACATATAACTGCCGATGGAGCCGTACATAGGCCTACCCATGACAAAAGCAATTTCTGCACCGTGGGCAGCACCGAGAATGTCAGCAAAAGGAACCAGCCAGTTATCTTCCTGATCATCCCAGTCAAACCGATAAGCAAAAAGCGCTGGATACCCTGCCGACTCCAGAGCGCGCAAGGGGGTATCAACACCCCGAGCTTTCCATCCCTGGGAACGCAGTGATACCCAGTGGTCATATACCAAGGGGTTTCTAACGGTCATTTTAGGGGGCAATAGACCCAAGGAGACATTTCTACCCTCCACGAAATAGCGGCTCAAGCCTAACCACAGAGCGACCTCATCACGATTTGAACCGGCCAGTACCGGCACCTGTTTCGCATAAGCGCTATTGCCCAGAGCAGCCGCAATGCCCTCTTCAGGAATGACAATGCCATCCGCCGTCGTCAAGGGTGCGAGGTCATCCTCCTCAATGCCATAGTAAGCTTCGACCAATTGCCGCACTGGGACGTCACGCAGGCGAGCCGCGTCGACAGCCTCATCAGCCATACCTAAGGCCTGCTGTAGCTCCCAACTACCTCGGCCAATCCGTGCAAACTCACGGCGATGATTGACCGCTTGATCTAGCGATACATCAGTGGTGTAACCCGATTGGACCACCGCTTTGTGAAATAAGCCCTCAGACAGCGGCGACACCAATAATGCATAAATATTATGCCCTCCCGCACTTTCACCAAACAGTGTGATATTGCCAACATCTCCTCCAAACGAGTCAATATTACGATGGACCCATTGCAGCGCTGCGAGTATATCGAGGGTGCCAAAGTTAGAACTGCGATCCAATCCGCTGGCGGTATGTTGCAATGCCCTATGGGTCATCCAACCCAGCGGGCCCAGTCGGTAATTGAAGGTCACCACGATCACGCCTTGCCGGGCAGCTAACTCGCTGAAGTCATAGGTTCCCTTGCGGCCCGACGTGTTACCACCGCCGTGAATCCAAAACATGACCGGATAGCTTCGCTCTGCAAAATCTGCCGGGGCAACAATATCGAGATATAAACAATCCTCCTGGCCCACGGGGCCCTCCGAGTACACGCCGGCGGTTTCGCTAGGCATTTGAGGGCACATGATATCTGCCACCTGGGGCACTACCGCCACTTGGGTGGGCTCGATGGCCTGAGGCGCTCGCCAACGGCGTTCGCCAATCGGTGCCTGTGCATAGGGTATATCTAACCAGCGAACGACGCTTTCATCGCCAGTGACGCCTCGCGCCTCACCAGACTCCGTCATGATGTCCGCGCCGGGTACCGGCTGCAACGTGGGCACTGAGCAGCTCACCAAGAGCATAAGTGGCAGCGAGGCTAGGCACAGTCGCATCGAAAAAGGGCATAACAGGCGTTTCACTCGTTCTTCTCCAACAAGGTATCTGTCTAACAGTACGCACTGCTAGGAACAGCGGATGTTGCAAAATGCACAGGGCAGCCAGCGGCTTGACCCCATTGTGATGCAAGTGCCCGAGTACGGTCAGCAGCCAATGGGGCGGGCCGTTCGATAGCAACGGTGGTTCAGAGGTAGCGACGTAGGGCTTTAGATTAGGTCCAAACATCAGTACACTCGACGCCGCGGATGCACCGACCGGCGCGATACACTCGGTTGTCGCTACACAATAACCCTCAAACCCAGCTCCAATCCATAGCAAGATGGGTGCGCACCAGAGATTCACTGATGGTTGCCACAGGGAAAATCAACTGGCCGAGGAACGTCTGACTACCGCCACTGAGCGCTTGCCCACAGAGAATTTGACGGTAACTCCCGCCTTTCTCGGTGGCCGGTGGATGAATCCTTGCAAACCGATAAGCGAAGTCATGGCATCGTAAAGGGAACAACCCAACGTAAAAACGCTGTTTTACAGTTAACTTACCAATCACTACACTCTCGCGTTTGATTATCAACCCCACAAGGAAGTCTGCAATGACTGAGCAAAAAGCCACCAACGTCCACTGGCATGATGGCGAGATATCTCGGGAAGACCGGGGACGTCTACTGCACCAACAAGGTGCCACTCTATGGTTCACCGGCTTATCGGGAAGTGGCAAAAGTACCGTAGCCGTTGCCCTAGAAGAAGCGCTCTACGAGCGTGGCCACCTCTCTTATCGACTGGACGGTGATAACATTCGCCTAGGCATTAATAAAAACTTAGGCTTTTCCGCTGAGGATCGCACTGAAAACATCCGTCGTATCGGCGAGATTGCTAAATTGTTTGCTGATGCCAGCACGATCGCCTTGACGAGTTTCATTAGCCCCTACCGGGCAGACCGCGATCAAGTGCGCGCGCTTCATGCGGACGCTAACATGCCCTTTATTGAAGTGTTTGTTGACTGTTCGCTTGAGGAAGCAGAAAAACGCGACCCCAAAGGTCTGTATAAGAAAGCCCGCGCGGGAGAAATTAAGAACTTCACTGGCATTGACGATCCCTACGAAGCGCCAACAGCGCCTGAGATTCATCTGCACACCGACATGATGACCCTCGCTGAGGAAGTAGAGAGTGTCATTAACTACCTTGAAGCACAGGGGTTTTTGGCCCCGGCAATAGCAGGAGCATAATGCATTGATCAAGCCACATGGTTCAGAGCAGTTAAACCCGTTGTACATACGGGATGAGCAGCGGCGAGCCGCGCTCATGAGTGAGGCAGAACGCTTACCCTCACTCGTACTCAATTCCGCCGCAGCCGCCAATGTCGTCATGCTCGGCGGGGGTTACTTTAATCCGCTCACCGGGTTTATGCATTTGGCTGACGCGCTGTCTGTCGCCGAGACCATGCATACCACCGACGGCCTATTTTGGCCGGTGCCCGTGCTCAATCTCACCAGCGATTCGACCGTTCAAGTAGGCGATAGACTGGCACTACGAGACCCCAATGTTGATGGCAATCCGATTATTGCCTTGATGCATGTAGCTGGCGTCGATCAGCTGAGCGAACAGCATGTCGAGTCTATGGCTGAACAGATCTTTGGCACCTTAGACCCAGAGCACCCCGGTGTCGCGACCTTTACATCGCTCGGCAATATCGCTTTGTCAGGCCCCATCGACGTCTTGAGCTTTAGCTACTTCCAAGCTGACTTCCCTAACACCTTCGAAACGGCCTACGAGATTCGCGAGCACATTGCGCAACGGGGCTGGGAAACAGTCGTCGCCTTCCAAACCCGTAATCCTATGCACCTAGCCCACGAAGAACTGTGTCGTATGGCCATGGAGCGTCTCAATGCTGATGGCTGTATCGTCCATATGCTGCTCGGCAAGCTCAAACCTGGCGATATTCCTGCGGAGGTGCGCGACGCCAGCATTCGAAAAATGGTCGAGCTGTACTTCCCACCCAATAGTGTCATGGTGAGCGGCTATGGTTTTGACATGCTGTATGCGGGACCTCGAGAAGCAGTGTTACATGCCGTATTTCGACAAAACATGGGGGCTACTCACTTGATTGTCGGCCGTGATCACGCAGGTGTCGGTGACTACTATGGGCCCTTCGACGCCCAAACCATTTTTGATGATCGCGTACCTGCCGATGCGCTAGACATTGCCATTTTCAAAGCCGACCACACCGCTTGGTCTAAAAAGCTCGATAAAGTCGTGATGATGCGTGAGGCTCCGGATCATGAAAAGGATGATTTTATTGTACTCTCAGGTACAAAAGTCCGTGACATGCTTGGCCAAGGGATCGCTCCACCGGTCGAGTTTTCACGCCCTGAAGTCGCACAGATCTTGATGGATTATTATCAATCCATTGATAGCTAACGCTCGAGACCACTATGCCACCCGCCTTTAGCCCCCGGCGCTCTTGTCTTTATATGCCCGGCACTAACACCCGGGCCCTCGATAAGGCCCGTTCACTGCCTTGTGATGTGGTGATTATGGATCTTGAGGATGCGGTGTCCGCGGATAAAAAAAAGGAGGCGCGAGATACTGTTTGTGCGGCACTCACGTCCGGGGGGTACGGTTATCGTGAGCTGTGGGTTCGCATCAATGCCTTGAATACTGCCTGGGGTGAGACTGATTTAAGGCGCGTTGCTAAACATTCCCCGCACGCTATTATTGTACCGAAGGTGGATGACGCCGACGATATTATGCGCGCCAATGCCCTACTCTGCGCAGCCGATCAGTCGAGCGCTATTGCCCTGTGGGCGATGATTGAAAGTCCAGCGGCCATTCTCAATCTTGCTCGTATTGCCGCCGCGAGTACCGACAGCCGACTCGCTGGTTTGATTGTTGGTGGCAACGATCTCGCCAAAGACTTACGCCTTGATGTCACTCCCGATCGACAGGCTCTACTCCATGCATTAAGTCAGACCGTCACTGCGGGACGCGCCTACGCCCTCGATGTCTTAGACGGGGTCTTTAATGATATTGACGATGCAGCCGGTTTAATTGACGAGTGCACCCAGGGGCGACAGCTCGGATTCGATGGCAAAACCCTCATACACCCCAAACAAATTGAATCGGCCAATCGTCTATTTACACCAAGCCCCCAAGCCATAAACCAAGCACAAGCCATTATTGATGCTTTTTCTGATCCGGAGAATTGCCATCTTGGGGTTATCAAGGTAGGCGGACAAATGACAGAGCGCTTGCATCTTGAGCAGGCGGAGCGATTAATCGCTTACTACGAGGCGCTACAGCAGCGCTAGGGATTGGCCAACATGTCGATCAGCCGGTCGAGTCGCTCCCGACTAGGACGGCGCTGAGTTCGATAGTCAATGTGCTCGTCCACGCCGGCGGTGGGGTTGAAGCGAATACCCCAAAGGCCGTCAACTTCGTTGGGCAACAGGCTGTAGCGCATATCGATGACCAGCAGTGGATCGTGCTGATCGAGAGCCAAATAATCGTTGGAGAACCATTGAAAACGCGCCAAATCTCGCGCTTGCTGACTGTCAGCATCAAGCCATGGCAGATGTTTAGCCCTCGATAACCGCTCGACAGAATCGCCTGGAATGATTGTCGTCGCTAAGCCCACACGCACAGCGTCAACGTAGAACCGCCCATCGTATTCGTAAATGACTTTCCACAGCAGCAAATTGGCAAAGCCTGGCTTGGCAGATAAACGTACCGGCAAGTGCCCACGAGCATGAGCAAGCTCATAGGCGGCCGACTCTGCTCGGTCATTTTGCGTCAACCCCAGCAGTAAGTAGCTCAGTCCCCATACTAGCCCCCACTGCGCAATGCGACGCGAATCCAGCCGCGCCGCCAGCAGTACCGCGACTAACACGGGCAAAGTAAATAGTGGATCGACGACACTGACGTTATTCCAGGCGACACGGACATCTGAAAATGGCCACAGCAACAAGGTGCCATAGGTGGTACACGCATCGAGTACGCCGTGACTGCCAAAGCCCAATAGCGCCGTCCAAAATACCGTCTTGAGCTCCAGCCAACGCCGCATGAGCGGCCACAGGGCCATGGTACAGAGTAAGGCCCCGATCGGGATAAAAATCAGTGAGTGCGTAAATTGTCGGTGATAAACTAGAAACAGCAGCGGGTCTGTCGAGGAGCGAATAAAAATATCAAGATCCGGGGCCATGCCCGCGAGGCCGCCTACTAGAGCAATGGCGGCCAGTGGCCGACGACGACCGATGCTCTGGGGAACAATAGCACCAACGACTGCCTGACTGACTGGATCCATTCGTTTACCCCTGTGCTAAAACACGCGACAACTAACTCAAAAAGGATCAATCAATGCTGGGAGAAGCGCTAACATTTGGCCAGACGCTGGATTATTACGCGAGCATCCATCCGGAGCAAGTTGTCATTAGCTGCGCCCACATTGATCGTAGTATCGCTACGCTGACCCGGGCGCAGTTACGGCAACAATCCAATGCCCTCGCGGGTTTACTCATCGAGCAGGGCGTCGCTGTTGGTGACCTAGTTCCCATCATTTTACCCACATCCGTTGATTTTTTAGTGGCAACCACTGCCATTTATAAAGCCGGGGGCAGTCCAATGCCCGTCAGTCATCGCCTACCCGAGAGTGAGTGTCAGCGGCTGCTTGAGTTAGCCAAGCCCAAGGTCGTATTTGCACAGCGAGATTGGGGCTTTCCGTCAGTCTATATGACGACAGCTGCCAGCGCTGAGACACAGGGCGCCGCAGCAGAGCAAGCTGCAGCGCACAGGGTAGCCAGTGACCCCATTAAGGCGTTGTGTTCAGGGGGCTCAACCGGTAAACCCAAGCTTATTTTAACGCGCGGGCCTTTTACGGTTCCTTTGGGGGAGAACCCGATTGGGCTCGCGCTGCGTTTTGAAGCGTCCGATCTGAAATATTCACCTGGCCCGCTCTACCACAATGGCCCTTTTTGGTTTTCACTCAACATGCTGCTAAGCGGAGGTGGCATCTTACTCAACGAGCGCTTTGATGCGCACCGTTGCCTAGAGCTTATTGAACAGCAGCGTCCGACCGTCCTCAATCTCGTTCCCACCATGATGCAACGCATGCTGCATGACCCGCTGTGGCATCATGTCGATTGGTCCTCAGTGCGTATTGTTTGGCACCTCGCTGCGCCATGTCCAGCCTGGGCCAAGGAGGGCTTTATCGATGCATTAGGCGGCGAAAAAATTCTTGAACTGTGGGCGGCGACGGAATCGACCGGCATGACCGCCCTCGATGGTAATGAGTGGCTCACCCATAGAGGCAGTGTCGGCAAATCGGTGGCTACCGACATTCTTATTGTCGATGAGGCACGTCGACCGCTTCCTCCCGGGGAAATCGGGGAGATTTTTACGCGATTTGCCGGCCAGGCGGCCAATTACCACTATTTGGGTGCTGATCCCCTAGAAACCGTACAGGATGGCTATGCCAGCGTCGGTGATTTGGGTTGGCTAGATGACGAGGGCTATCTCTATCTGGCCGATCGGCGTACTGACTTAATCATATCGGGGGGTGCTAATATTTACCCAGCCGAAGTGGAGTCAGTGATCAGTCAGCATCCGGCAGTCAGAGACGTGGCGGTGATTGGCCTCAAAGACCCGGATCTGGGACGTCGTGTCCATGCTATCGTCGAGCTGTATGACAAGTCTGAGGCGGTCAGTGCCGATGATCTACGCAGGCTTTGCGAAACGCAGTTGGTGCGCTACAAGGTGCCGCGCAACATTGAGTTTGTCCCTGCACTGCCCCGTAACGAAGCCGGGAAGATCACGCGTAGCGCCCTACGCGCTGCGCGGGACTGAAGGCACAGGCATGACCAGACAATCTATCGACACACAGGAGATCGACATGACTAACAGCATGACAACAAATGACGGTGATATGTTGACCCAGACCGCGAAGGATGGGATCGCTACGCTGACACTTAACCGCCCAAATGCCTACAACGCACTCAATCAGACGCTCAGTCACGCAATAATCGATGCCTTTGACGCCCTGGCAAAGGATGACCAGATACGGGTCATTATTCTCACCGGTGCAGGAAAGGCTTTCTGTGCCGGTGTCGACCTGAAAGAACTGACTCACACGCCAACCATGCTGACAGAGAACGGCTTGGGGACTGATTCCCCTTTGGTCGTGGCACTAGATCGCTGCAAGAAACCCATTATTGGCGCCGTCAACGGCGCTGCTGTTACCGGTGGATTTGAGCTCGCCCTCGCCTGCGATTTTCTCTTCGCTGGGGAGTCAGCGCGCTTCGCCGATACACATGCCCGGGTAGGGCTATTGCCTGGATGGGGATTGTCACAAAAATTACCTAGACTCATTGGCTTAAATCGCGCCAAAGAAATGAGTTTAACAGGCAATTTCATTACCGCAGAGAAAGCCTGCGAATGGGGTTTAGTGAATCAGGTCGTTCCCGATGAGGATTTACTCGCCCACACTGAACGCGTGGCGAGACAGATTGCCGATGCCGATGAGGCCACCGTTCCTGCCCTGAATAGTCTAATGTCCGACGGCTGGGAGCTAACCCTCGGCGATGCACTGCGACTCGAGGGTGATCGGGCTTCGGCCTATGTCAAAGGGGTAGACTTTGCGTCAATGGAGGCGCGTTTACAGCAGTTGAAAACCAGAGCGAATCAATCAGGGTAGCGGCGTTTGCACTGCTTAATCGCTGGCTTTGCGGCTAATTTTTTTACACTTACACTGGCATTTAGGGTCTTGATCGCTTAGAAATGACCCCTGTCGCAGTAGATGATTATCGAGGACTCTTATGAAAACACGCGCAGCTGTTGCTTTTGGTGCAGGAAAGCCCCTGGAAATTTGTGATGTCGACTTGGAAGGCCCCAAAGCGGGTGAGGTCATGGTCGAGATCAAAGCGACTGGAGTCTGCCACACTGACGCCTTTACTCTGTCTGGCGATGACCCCGAGGGCGCTTTCCCGGCCATCCTCGGACATGAAGGCGCTGGCGTCGTTGTGGAGGTGGGTCCAGGCGTCAGCAGTGTCAAACCCGGTGATCATGTCATTCCCCTTTACACGCCTGAATGTCGTCAATGCGAGTACTGTTTGCACCCTAAAACCAATCTCTGTCAAGCTATCAGAGAGACGCAGGGTAAAGGCGTGATGCCCGATCACACGAGTCGTTTCTCATTAGATGGCACGCCGCTACTGCATTACATGGGCTGTTCAACGTTCTCTAATTACACAGTCCTGCCGGAAATCGCACTCGCTAAAGTCCGGGAAGACGCGCCCTTCGATAAGATTTGCTACATTGGCTGTGGTGTCACCACGGGCATAGGTGCGGTTGCCTTCACTATGAAAGTTGAGCCGGGCTCAACCGTAGCGGTCTTTGGCCTAGGGGGCATCGGGCTCAACGTGGTTCAGGGCGCGAAAATGGTGGGCGCTAGCCGCATTATTGGTGTGGATATGAATCCTGCAAAAGACGCCCTTGGGCGACAGTTCGGTATGACCGACTTCGTCAACCCGAACGACCATGACAATCTCGTGGATACCCTAGTGCAAATGACCGGCGGCGGTGTCGACTATAGCTTCGAATGTATTGGTAACGTCACTGTTATGCGCGATGCGCTGGAATGCACGCACAAAGGCTGGGGCCAGAGTTGCATTATTGGTGTTGCCGGTGCTGGCCAGGAAATATCGACGCGCCCCTTTCAACTGGTGACCGGTCGATCTTGGCACGGCACTGCCTTTGGCGGCGCGCGCGGTCGCACGGATGTACCCAAGATTGTCGACTGGTATATGGATGGCCGTATCAATATCGATGATCTCATTACCCATACCATGCCACTCAATGACATTAATAAGGCCTTTGATCTCATGCACTCAGGCGAGAGCATTCGCTCAGTAGTGGTGTACTGATGGCCCTCGAAACAATAGCCGCCAATCACTGTTTTGGCGGCGAGCAACTGAGGTTTAGTCACCCATCTGAGGTACTCGACTGTACCATGACGGTGTCTGTTTACCTGCCACCCCAAGCAGTATCAGGCCCCGTTCCTGTGCTGTATTGGCTGTCGGGACTGACCTGCACGGACGACAATTTTGTTACCAAAGCCGGCGCCCAGCGCTATGCTGCAGAGCACGGTATAGCCTTGGTCGCCTCTGACACGAGTCCTCGCGGCGATGGCGTACCTGACGATCCTGAAGCCGCCTATGATTTTGGCTTGGGGGCAGGCTTTTACGTCAATGCCACCCAATCTCCTTGGTCTAGACATTATCGCATGTACGACTATGTGCTTGATGAACTGCCTCACGTTATCGCCAGCATTAGCGCACTCGATACCCAGCGAGCAAGCATCAGTGGGCACTCTATGGGTGGTCACGGGGCGATAACACTCGCCCTCAACAATCCCAATCGCTATCGTTCAATCTCGGCGTTTGCACCCATAAGCTCACCCACCCGTTGCCCTTGGGGCGAAAAAGCGCTGGGCCAGTACTTGGGGTCAGATCGCAATCTTTGGCAGCGCCATGACAGTGCGCACCTGATCGCCAGCGTCACCCAGCAGGTACCGCTATTGGTGGATCAGGGTGATGCCGATAACTTCCTCGAGGAACAGTTGAAACCCGAACTGCTCAAAGCCGCTGCCGCTGACAGTGATTACCCTATGCAACACCGATTGCAGCCCGGCTATGATCACAGCTATTTTTTCATCGCCAGTTTCATTGGTGAGCACCTTGCCTTTCACGCACAGCACCTGAGGGATTAACGCACATAGATTCCTAGCTGACCCGCTTTTAAGGATTAGCAGACGCTATAGGTAGACAATAGCTTGCCCTCGCACTCGCCGGACACTACTCTGTTGATAATGAGTCTCTCCCGAACGGTTCGTCGTGCGCTACCTAGGAATCGGGTAGACAAACATCATTGGCTTGGAGAACGACCATGACCGGTGCACTCGGTGGCTACGGGTTTATATCGACTAGTAACGGTGTGGAATCGGTACCCCTCCGTGGTGACGCGCCTCAGCGGGTTTATGAACAAGCGTACAACCCCCACCCGTGGATCGCCACGGCGTGATAAAAAAAGTGGCACTGCTGACGCTAGGGCGATTTCCCAAGGCACTCACGCTGGCCAGGGCACTTAAGACCTCGGGCTGGCGAGTGATCGTCGCTGATCCGTTTAAATGGCATCTCTGTCGCGCATCAAACGCCGTCGCAAAAAGTATCGTCGTGACGCCGCCAACGGAAGACGCTGACGCCTTTATTAATGACTTGCTTACCATCATCAACCAAGAAAATATCTCCCTCGTCCTACCCATTTCCGAAGAAAGTCATTACGTTAGCGCATTGACTCAGCGGGTAGCCGGTGATGTTCTAGTGATGGGTCCCGATGAGGACACCTACAGAGAGCTACACCACAAACTTCGCTTTATCGAACGCGCCGAAAAATTGGCCTTGCCCGTACCTGAGACCTATATGCTGGGTAGTGTGCGCGCCACACGCTTGGCGACATTACGCGAAACCATTATTAAGCCCACCGGAGGATGCTCAGGCGTCGGAGTCCGACGTCACGCAGTGAGTGATAGACCCATTGTTGCGACGGGCGACGGCGACATTGTACAGGCCGCGGTCCAAGGCCAATTGATGAGCAGCTTTAGCATTTTGGTACACGGCAATCTGGTGTCAACAGCGGTGTATGAAGGTGCCGTCTTTTCGGGATCTGTGGCCATTTGTTTTCGGCGAGTGCAAGACACAAGTGCTATTGAGGAGTGGATTGGGCGCTTCACCAGCGAGCTGAGCTACACGGGCTTTATTGCTTTTGATTTCATTGTCGATAAATCAGGCGTGCCTTGGGCGATTGAATGTAACCCCCGACTCACCAGTGGGGTACATTTCCTTGAGCCTAGGGCGCTTGGCCGTTGGCTTTCGGATCGCGAGGACACCGCCACTATTGCGCAACTAGACGGCGTTTATCAGTGGGCCTACAGTACGCTGACTGAAGCCTATTCGCAGCTATTTAAAGGGCAGGCACGAGAGTTCATCAGGCACCTAAAACAGTTATTCAGCGCAAAAGACGTTGTCTTTTCGTGGCGTGATCCACTGCCTTTTCTGCTGATGACGCCGCTGTCATGGCCTATCCTCTGGCCCGCTATACGCGAGGGCATCTCGCTGGGAGAAGCCAGCCAACGCGATATCGCCCCCCACTGGCATCGCGAGTAAAGCCCCTCCCCTTAGCGCCGGCTGGCGACCGTTACAAAAATTTGTTGCGCAGGGCGCGTGGTTAGACGCGCTGCCGGGCGCACCGGCTTGTTATCGAGCCGGTACAAATCGAAGCGCCTCACCAGACTTGCAATGATTAGCAGGGCTTCCATTTGAGCGAATCCTGCACCCACACAGGTGTGTGGTCCCTGCCCAAAGGGAATATAGGCTTCAGAAGGAATGTCACTATCGCCGGTAAAACGCTCGGGCCGAAAAACGTCAGGGTCGGTCCAATACCGTGGATTGCGGTGCAACGTCCATGGGGAGATCATGACTAGGGCGCCACGTCGAAGTCGACGTCGACCCACTTGTATGGCTGACAGGGCCACCCTCGGTAAAAACGTTATCGGCGGATAAAGCCGCAGTGTCTCTTTAAAAAAAGCTTTCACTAATGGCAACTCGCGCAAATGATCCAAGGTTATTGGTTGGTCACCCACTACTCGATCCACCTCATCACGCAAACGCGCCAGCCAGGCTGGCTGTTCCGCCAAAAGAAAGAACACCCAGGTCAGGGCACTAGCACTGGTCTCATGCCCAGCAAGAAAAAAAACACCTAACTGATCAATCAATTCAGCCCGAGTGAAGGGACGATCGGTGTCTCGATCCCGGGCATTAATGACGGCGCTGGCAATATCATCGTAGGCGGCATTTTCATCCAAATGCAAATCGACCAGCGCACCTAGGTGACGTCGGATCCGCTCACAAGCTGCCAGCACTTGGGGTGGCTGCTCGAGCTCAGACCACGCAGGTTTAACAATTAATCGAATAATATCCACTTGAGCGACTGATCGTTCGAAGGCGGTGAAGTCCTCAAAAACATCGTTGGAAATGGCGCCGTCGAGTGGGGTCGAAAACGTCGTCCGACAAATCACATCAGCGGTCAAGTGGCTCATTTGTGCGTCGAGTGAAAAAGCGTCACCGCTCCGTGCATAACCCTCAACTCGGTCTAAGAAGGCGGCCACTGAATCAAGCATTGACGGATAAGCCGCGGCGATTCGCAGTTGACTGAAGGCCGGATCGATCATTGCGCGTTGACGTCGCCACTTATCACCGTCGGTAACAAAGATGGAGTCACCAATCAGTGGCTCAAGGGCATTGACCATCAAGTCACTTTTTGGAAAAACCCCCGCCTCATCTCGTAAAATCTCTCTCACTAATACAGGGTCATTGAACATCACCGTTGAGCGTCGGGAATAGCCCAGATCACCGACATCGAATTGATAAGCATTGGCCGGCAGTAGGTCCAATAAATTACCATCGCCGCGCCAGAGGGCTCGAGCCAGTGCTGCTAACGCCGGCAGTGGCATTGGTCGCGGGGGTATGTAATCCTTGCTAATCACATTCAGTGTCGACTGTTTTGAGTGGTAATGAGTATGGGAGGAACAGGCGGTCGTGTCGAGTCTCACTCTATTTGAGGTGTTAGTAACGGGCCATATTGTCGCGGGCGCCATGGGTCTGATCATCTTTTGGATACCCATCGTCAGCAGTAAGGGCGGTCGATCGCATCGACGCTACGGTCAGCGCTTTATTACCGTTATGCTGATTACCGGATTGTTTGCCATTGGCATCGCTGCGACGACGCTTTACGACCCGACGGGCACCCACCCTCACCTCGGCGACCATCCCATGTTTAGAAATCCTGCACTTATCAGCGGTATCTTTGGTTGGATGATGCTTTATCTGGCCATTTTGACCGTGAATTTAGCGTGGCAGGGCAAACTCTGTTTGCGTAACCGCCATAACCACCGAGCCAATCGTGCGTGGCACAATCTCATGCTGCAAGGCGTTCTGACCGCTGCCGCTATGAATTGCGTTATGCAGGGAATACTACTTGAGCAACCCATGATGATCGGCATTGCAATCGTGGGTTTCGCAACGGTGGCGACCAACTTATGGTTTATTTACAAGCCCGCACCCAAGGCTACTGATCGTATAAAGGAACACATCAAGAGTTTAGTGGGTACAGGTATTTCTGTTTACACGGCCTTCTTCGCTTTCGGTGCCGTCCGGATCCTACCGGAACTGGCACTCGCGCCCGGCTTGTGGGCTATTCCACTTATCATTGGCCTGGGCTTAATTATTTATCATCAACGGGCGGTCACTCAAGGTCAGCGCAGTCAATCGCCATGAAAGTACCCAACACTATTGTTATCGGCGCAGGTGCCGGCGGTCTAGCAGCAGCCATTGATCTTGCGGTCGCCGGTCATACGGTCACGGTCATTGATAGGGCAAGCGAGCCGGGCGGAAAAATGCGCCAGGTGTTTGACGGCCAACATTTCATTGACGCGGGACCCACGGTATTCACAATGCGCTGGGTGTTTGACGCGCTATTTGCTGACGCCAATAGCTCTTTTAGCGAAGCGCTTGATATGCGTCCCGCAGACAGACTGGCGCGCCACGGCTGGAGCGATGGCAGCCAGCTAGATTTATACGCCGACCACGCTAGCAACCGAGCGGCGATCACCGCCTTCGCGGGAGCACGCGATGCGCAAGGCTATGATCGCTTTTGCCAGCGAGCGGAAAATAATTATCGCGTACTCAAAGATAGTTTCATGACCGCACAGCAACCGTCGATGCTAGCGCTGGCTGCGCGAGTGGGTGTTAAACAATTACCCGCGCTAGCGGCAACGCGTCCTGACCAAACCCTATGGCGCGCTCTTGATCATTACTTTCAGGACCCACGCCTGAAACAATTGTTTGCTCGCTACGCCACCTATGTTGGCTCATCGCCCATGCAATGCCCCGCCACACTAATGTTGATTGCCCATGTCGAGCAAGAGGGTGTTTGGCAACTGCCCAAGGGCATGCGCGCACTCGCCGATGCGTTAATGCGGTTAGGCCAATCCCATGGTGTCGACTACCGATTCAACAGTCATGTGCAAAGCTTGTCGACGAGCAACGCAAGAATCAGCGGCGTGACACTCGATACGAGTGAATCACTGCGTGCAGATAACGTGGTTTTCGCCGGCGATTGTAATGCCATTGCGGAAGGTCTTCTGGGCCCTCATTTGACGACTGACATCAAGCCCAGAACTCAAGCGCAGCGAGGTCTATCGGCGATGACCTGGTGTCTTAGCGCGGAGACAGAAGGATTTGAACTGGACTACCACAATGTTTTTTTTGACAAACATTACCAACACGAGTTCGACGCCATCTTTAACGATCGCACTATCACTGACTGCCCCACCGTCTATGTCTGCGCACAAGATCGAGTAGGTGGTCACAAACCCAGTGGCGCCGAGCGCCTGCTTATTCTTATCAACGCGCCTGCAATCGGCGACACCGCCATTGATGCCGACTTCGACAGCGAGGCTTTATGGCGACGCACCACCCGCGTACTTGCACGCAGCGGCTGCCACATTAACACCCCAAGCACGCCCAGCGTCGTCACTACGCCGATCGATTTTCATGGCTTGTTTCCAGGCAGTGGTGGTTCCCTCTATGGACAGACCTCCCACGGCATGATGTCTAGCTTTACCCGGGGTAATTCGCGCACCGCGCTAGCGGGGCTATATCTGGCTGGTGGAACTGTCCATCCCGGCCCTGGAGTGCCAATGGCTACACTCTCAGGCCGCCTCGCTGCCCAAGCGATTATCGAAGACGCTGCGCACCCCCATTAGTCTTACTCTTACTCTGCCTCTGCTATTGAGGTCCAAAAACGCATCAGCGCATTAACGGTCTGCTCTGGCAACTCCCAGTGAGGCAGACCGCGACTGGGGCTGATTCGCTCAGCGTGAACCCGCGGATTGCCTTTGAGTAGCTCAGGCAACCGGTCGAAATCTATGTTCGGGTCCTGATCATAGAGTATCAACGTAGGCGATGTCAGCGCGCCATACAGATTTTTCAACGCATCGGCACTGAACAGCTGCATCGATAAAAAAGCAAAGGGAGCAAACCGAGCGCCTGGTTGACGCGTGGTTCGTACTGCGTAATCCACCAGTTCTTTGGGGACCTCCGCGGTAAATGCTTTGTTGAGAAAATAGCGCACCGACACGGCAGTGGTGAGTAAGCGATACAGCGACGCGCCGAGCAATGGCGTCGCTGTTAACGCGTTAATTTTTTTTCCAACATCTGGCCCTGGTGGCGGGCGACGACCTAGGCCGGTGGGTGATATGCAAGTGAGGCTATGGCACGGAGCATGCCTCTCAACAATAGCTCTGACAGCAAATTCGGAAGATAAAGACAGCGTCACGATATCGGGGCTCAGTCCATGCTCATCAGTGACGCTATTGATGAGCTCAGCAATGGCGTGGCTAAACAGCTCGACGGTGTAGTTAATTGGGTCCCTAGCTGACAGTCCAAAACCCGGCAGATCGGGGGCGTAACACGGTCTCGAGGTGCGAAAATAATCAAATAATGGTTTTATTTCCATGGCGCTCGGCGCAGCGTTTATACTGTGAATGAGCAATAAGGGTCTTCCGGTATGCCCTCGATCAACGTAAAAGGTCATGGGGGCGCCATTTTCCCACACCAGCGTCTCGGTATCACAAACGAGTGCGCGATCGAGACTGCTTGCACCACGTCCAGCCGTTCTCTCGGATGCTTTGTTCGCTGTCATAGTCTACATCGTGCCATACAAACGCACTCCCAATGATACTCAACAAGAAAAGCTGACCGCCGTGTAATGGCAGCCACTGACAGAGGCGCATTATGTGCTTTTCCCGATTGCACCACTACAGTACTGGCCAGGGAGAATGCTGTCTATGATGGGAAACAGAAAAACGACTCACCTTGGTTTACACTATGCCCCTAATCACGAGGAACGGTCTTTATGAGTACAGCATTTCCATTTACCGCCATCGTCGGCCAAGACGCTATGAAGCAGGCCTTGATGGTGGCCGCCGTCGATCAAGATATTGGTGGAGTCCTCGTCATGGGAGATCGAGGCACGGGTAAATCTACCGCGATACGCGCGCTGGCTGCGCTGTTGCCGAGCATCGAAATTGTCGCTGGCTGTGCCTATAACTGCGCACCCTTGGGAAAATCTATTGGGTTGTGTGATCTCTGCCGCGATAAAAAAACCGCCCCAAGTGGACCCACCGAAAAGAACACCATACCGGTGGTAGATCTACCGTTGGGAGCGACAGAAGATAGAGTGATTGGTTCACTCGACATTGAAAAAGCACTGCACGCCGGTGAGAAAGCCTTTGAGGCCGGTCTATTGGCCAGAGCCCATCGAGGCTTTCTCTATATCGATGAAGTCAATTTATTGGAAGACCACATTGTCGATGCGCTCTTGGATGTCGCAGCATCGGGCGAAAATGTTGTTGAGCGCGAGGGTCTGAGCGTGCGGCACCCTGCCCGGTTCGTCCTCGTCGGTAGCGGTAATCCAGAAGAAGGCGAATTGCGACCTCAATTACTCGATCGCTTCGGTTTATCTGTGGAAGTCAGTACACCCCAGGACGTCAAATCGCGGGTGGAAATTATTCAACAACGCGATTTATTCGAGCGTGATCCAGACGCCTTTATAAAAAAAGCGCGCCGGAAAGAGCGCGCGTTGCGTAAGAAAATTGAGACCGCACGGGGCAAAGTTCTCACCATCGATACGCCGATCACTATGTTAGAGAAGGCTGCAGAGCTTTGTCTCGCTTTGGGTACCGATGGGCTGCGCGGCGAGCTCACCTTGATCCGTGCTGCTCGAGCGCTGGCCGCGTTAACCGGCGGCGATGCAGTGACCCTTCAACATCTTCGACACGTTGCACCCATGGTACTTTGTCACAGGCTCCGTCGAGATCCTTTAGATGAAGCGGGCGGACAGGTTCGCGTCACACGTATGATTGCCGAAGTCTTCGACTAATGAGCGCCGAACCGACGTGGCAACTCGCGCTGCTCGCTGCTGCGGTTTTTGCCGTCAATCCCCATCGATTGGGCGGAATCGATGTGAAGGCGTTTCCCGGACCCGTCAGAGATACTTGGCTAGCAGAATTAAGCGGATTGCTTGATCAGGAGCGTTTGCGTCGAGTACCCATTAATGTCAGTGAAGCTCGCTTACTGGGAGGTCTGAATTTTACAGCCACTGCCCAAGCAGGCAAACCCATCCTGGAGCAGGGCTTACTCAGTGAATGTCATCAACAAGTACTGGTCATGCCCATGGCAGAGCGCGCGGAGCGCCGGGTGGTTGCGCATATTTGTCAGGCCTTAGACAACCGGTCGATCCGCTTACAACGCGATGGCTTTAGTAAAGAACTGCCCGCCGAATTGAGCGTCATTGCCTTGAACGAGGGCATAGACGACGAGCAGCTCGAGGCAAGTCTTGGCGAGCGGCTGGCCTTTCAAATACAGCTGTTTGAACTTGCGCCCAGTTGCCTCAGCGCCAGCACTTTTGACCGTGCTGACATCATCGGTGCACAGCAGCGCCTAGCGGATGTCACCGTACCCGAGACACTGCTCACACAGCTGGTGGTCGGGTCCGTCGCCCTCGGAGTGGGTTCAAGTCGAGCCACTCAGTTTGCCTTCGATACGCTGCGGGCACTGGCTGCCTTGCACAAGCGAGATGCCGCGGTTGACGATGATGTCGCCACGGCAATGGCACTGGTTTTAGGTCATCGCGCCACCCAACTTCCTGCTCTGGAAACAGCATCTGACGCTCAACCGAGTGAAGCGGAGCAGAACCATGATCCCGGGGATGCGGACAATAACGATGATGTTAGCGAGCAAGAATCGGTCCAACACAGCCAGCAACCGCCGGGTGATCAGCTGTTAGATGCTGCGAAAGCCGCCATCCCTGCCGATCTCTTGCGGATACTCAGTCACCGGAACACCCAGGGGAGCAATAAACGCTCCATAGGTAAGTCAGGGGCTGAGCAGTTAAGCCTAAAACGAGGTCGTCCCTGTGGAACACTGGCGGGAGACCCTCGACGCGGAGGGAAGCTGCAGCTCATTGCAACACTGCGAGCGGCAGCCCCATGGCAAGCTCTGAGAAAGCGTGACGCCATCGGCAGGCAAAAAAAGACGGCGCTCGATATACGAAAACACGATTTGCGGGTAACGCGCTACCGACAGCGGAGTGAAAGCACCTCAGTGTTTGTTGTCGATGCGTCAGGCTCCGCGGCGATGCATCGCCTTGCCGAAGCTAAAGGCGCGGTAGAATTACTGCTTGCCGATTGCTACAGCCGTCGAGATAGCGTGGCATTAATCAGCTTCAGAGGGACTACAGCCGAACTGCTACTGCCCCCGACTCGCTCTCTTGTACGCGCTAAACGGGCGCTTGCGGGTCTGCCGGGAGGGGGGGGCACACCGCTCGCTCAGGCGATCGATACCGCGACAGTCATTGCCGAACAAATCCAGCGTGCCGGTGGCACCCCCAGCATCGTATTGCTGACCGACGGTATCGCCAATATCGATCGCATGGGTCATCCCGGCAGGGCACAAGCTGCTGATGATGCACTGGCCAGCGCGCGACAATTCAGATCTCGAGCCATCAATTGTGTGCTTATTGATACCTCTCCTCGAGGCCAGCCTAGGGCGGAGAAGCTTGCCGAAGCGTTGGCTTCTCTCTATCTACCGCTTCCCCATGCCAATGCCCAGACGCTGTACAACGCAGTGCGAGTGACTCGTTAACCCCGTGGGCCGGTACACGATTCCCCCAGATTGGCCCTTGGCAGAGAGCAGTGAGCGATGCCATGCCGGTGGGGTGGAATGGCATTTTCAGCGTATCGGTAGCGGCCCACCACTGTTACTACTTCACGGCACCGGCGCATCGGCTCATTCATGGGCACCCGTCGCCCAGCGGCTGATGGCGGACTTCGAATGCCTTATTCCTGATTTACCCGGGCACGGATTCAGTAGTCCCTTGGCTCAATCGACAGTCAGCCTGCCCGCTGTCGGGGGTGCGCTGCAAGCTTTACTGGACGCCTTGGATTATCAGCCGGCGTTGATCGCTGGGCATTCTGCGGGATCAGCCATTGCCGTGCAAATGGCCCTTAACGCCCCCTCACCGCCTGCGCATTTATTGAGCGTCAATGGCGCTTTTCTACCCTTTGGATCACTGGCGGCGCCATGGTTCAGTAAAGCCGCGGGGTGGCTGGCGCGTGCGCACTTCCTGCAACTCACAACGGCACTGCACGGCTATTTCCGCCGACCCGTTCGCAAATTACTCGAAGAGACCGGCTCGCTACCCAATGACGCAATGATCAGCACTTATCAAGTACTACTGCGGCGTCCAGAGCACATCCGTGGCACCCTGCACATGATGGCAGGCTGGGATCTCGAGCCATTAACCTCGCAGCTGGTTAATCTCCATACCCCTATCGACTTAGTGGTTTGTCTCAACGACAAAACGGTGGCGCCGCGGCAGTCGGTCCACCTTGCTGAGAGGGTTTCCACCTCGCAGATCATAGAAATACCCAAGCTCGGTCACTTGGGTCACGAGGAAGACCCGGAGACTTTCGCGGCACTGATTCGAGATGGCCTTCACAGGGGGGAGTAATGATGTAGTGTTGAGCCCTTTGTCCTGCTACACTGTCAACTTTAGCGGACAGGCTGAGTGTCGCAAAATATGAACACATTGAGTACCCTTCACGGCAAACTGCCCAGCTCGGTCGATCTGACTGATCCGCGCGCTCACGCGATTGTGATTGGTAGCGGCTTTGGTGGTCTCGCCGCGGCCATACGCCTAGGGGCCCGGGGCTATCGCGTCACCGTGTTAGAAAAACTCGATGCGCCAGGCGGACGTGCTTATGCCTATCACCAAGACGGCTTTATTTTCGATGCCGGCCCTACCATTATTACGGCACCTTTTTTACTCGAGGAGTTGTGGCAGCTGTGTGGCAAGCAACTGCAGGACGATGTCGACTTGCGGCCTATGGACCCCTTCTTCCAGATTGTCTTCGACGACGGCAAGACCTTTGACTACAGCGGTGACCGGCAGCGAACCCTCGATGAAATACGCCGCTTCAATCCAGCGGATGTGGACGGTTACCTACGGTATTTAAAAGCGAGTGAAAAACGGTACCGCGTGGGCTTTGAAAAACTCGGCTTTAAATCCTTCGACAGCCTCTGGCAGCTGATTAAGTTTTTACCCAATCTCATCGGCATGCGCAGTGACCGCAGCGTCTACAACCTGGTCTCCCGTCACATCAAAGACCCCTATTTACGTCAAGTCATGAGTTTTCACCCGTTGCTCATCGGCGGCAATCCGTTCTCGGTGACAAGCGTGTATTCACTGATCTCTTACCTTGAGCAGCAATTTGGTGTTTGGTCGGCTATGGGCGGCACGGCGAGCCTAGTCAAGGGCTTGAGCCAGTTAATCGAAGGCCAGGGTAATCATATTTTACTCAACGCTGAGGTCGCTAAAATTAATGTCGATAATCAGCGTGCTACCGGTGTGACGCTACAAAATGGTCACATCCTTAATGCAGATGTGGTGATCTCCAACGCCGACTCAGCCTGGACCTATCGCCATCTTATTGATGCGAGTAAACGCAAACGCTGGACCAATAAAAAGATCGAAAAAGCGGCCTATTCCAATGGCTTGTTTGTCTGGTACTTTGGAACCAAGGGTCAGTATCCAGAGGTACCCCACCACTCGATTTTACTCGGTCCGCGGTATAAAGAGCTGCTGGTAGATATCTTTAAACACAAACACCTCAGCGATGATTTCAGTCTCTACCTCCACCGCCCCACCGCCACTGACCCAGGGATGGCACCCGATGGCTGCGATACTTTTTACGCGTTGGTACCCGTGCCCCATTTGGATGCTCCCATAGACTGGGAAACACACGCCGAGCCCTTTCGGCGCGCCATCGTTGAGCGGCTCGAGCAGACCGTGCTGCCCAACCTCAGCGAGCGCATTGTCACGTCGCGAATGTTAACGCCGCTGGATTTTCAGAATCGGCTCAATTCCTATAAGGGCGCCGGCTTTAGCTTTGAGCCGCGGATCACCCAAAGTGCGTGGTTTAGGCCGCATAATAGAAGTGAAGATATTGAAGGATTGTACCTAGTGGGCGCCGGGACTCATCCTGGCGCGGGTATACCCGGCGTTATCTCCTCTGCGAAAGTCTTAGATGGAATTGTGCCCGCGCCAGAGACTATTGCGACCTCTAAGGCGGCCCACGGGTGACCAGTCTACCCACACCATTTACCGACCTAGCGGTTTGCCGAGCCTCCTTGAGCACCGGTTCGCGCTCGTTTTGGCTGGCCTCACAGTTACTGCCACCAGCGCTAAAAAATGCTGCGAGCGGCCTCTACGCTTTTTGTCGGGAGGCCGATGACCTGATTGACGAAGGGGACAACCCCAGCGCAGCCCTGGTGGTCCTGCAGCACCGTCTGGACTGTGTTTACAGTACCCAAGTCAGTGATAATCCCGTTGATCGCGTGTTATCTCACATCATTCAAGACCATAACATTCCTAGAGCATTACTCGATGCCTTACTTGAAGGGTTTGCCTGGGACAACACGGGTCGCCGCTATCAAAATCTATCGGAGGTGTATGACTATTCGGCCCGGGTAGCGGGCAGTGTTGGCGTCATGATGGCGCTACTGATGGGAATCAGAGAGGCGCCAACTCTGGCAAGGGCAGCCGACTTAGGGGTGGCGATGCAACTCACCAATATTGCTCGTGATGTGGGTGAGGATGCGCGTAATGGCCGCATCTATCTACCCATTAACGCGCTGTTAGCCGCGGGGATCGATCCTGATGCATTTCTTGAATGTCCGGAGTACACCGACGCCTTGGGTAGCGTAATAGCCGATCTACTCCTCGCCGCAAAAACCCTGTATGCCCGAGCCGATGTGGGTATTCAGGCCTTGCCTAAAAGTTGCCGTGGCGGCATCTATGCGGCGCGATTACTTTACGCGGCGATTGGTGACACCTTATCTGGCCTCCAGCACAACGCTGTCGATCAGCGCGCGGTGGTCAGTGCGAGTGCTAAGCTACGACTGCTTGCGCTCGCGACAAAAACACCCGCGCTCACGTCAGAGGCGTTGAATGCGCCCCCTCTCGATGAGTGTCGGTATTTAATCCAGCTATCGGCCGACGCGGGACAACGCAGCGATTCCTATCTAGGCTTGACGCCATTGCGTGCTTTTTACCAGCGAATGACATGGATGCTCGACCTATTCGCCCACCTTGATAGTAGCCAACGTCAAAAATCGTAATCGGCTTATTCACGAGCTCGACGGGGCATCCTAAAAGGCAGCAATCGCTGCACCCAAGGACGACTAAACCGCTTCAAATCGACGTATTCATGCATGGCAGTATACTGCTCTCCTGCATGTTCCACCGCCATTTTAGAGCGCGCGTAAAACGGCGTATCTTCCAATGTCTTAATAATCCGTGATGGCCCGGAAGTTCTGGCAACCGGTCTTGCACATCGCCAGATAGGTGTCGGCTTCACCGGTGGGCCATCATCGAGCGCGATGCCACGCTGTAAACCACCGCCATCGGTATACCGAAGCGTGAGGCCCTCTTTTGCCCCCGACACGCTCTCCCGATTATAAAAGATCCAGCTCTCACCGTTGATGGGATCGGTGCGCGTCCAATGCCACCCCGAGAATGTGCTTTCCAAGGGTACGGTACCGGCGTTGCAGTCTACATAGCCCGACCCCTGCCAAGCGAGGTTAGGTCGATCGAGTTCAACGGATACCCGGGCTCTAGGCGAGACAGGCCACCACCGATGCTGACCTTGCTCATCAAGGGCAAAACACTGATCAGTACAGGTGCCCAAGTCAACCCTTACCACACCGCGTAAGCGGCTGGGAAACGGCACGCAGACTTCATCAATCGAGAGCTGGAGTACGCTTTCTTTTAGGTCTATACCACTGCTCGCTAACTGCAAATAATGGCGATTGCGCGTTACATCACCCTTACCTCGCTCAGTCATAGCCCAGCGCTTACGGTCTGGACCATAAAAAATGGCGTTGACGCTACAAAAATTTTCCGCATCAGGGTTACCGGTTTGTCGGGCACGCGCGTAATACGGCGAAAAAACACTGCCAATAAAAACAATCACCGTGAGACCCGACTGCCCGTCATCTGAAAATGCATCGACATACCACCATTGATAGCCGCCACTAGGAATCAGTGGATCAAACCGCAGACCCGGTGGCGCAAGTGGCTGTTGAATGTCAACGACAGGGTTCACGGGATATCTCCTCGTTACAGCATCGTGGGGCGCTGACAAGCGTCCGACGCCAGCGGTCCTTCTGCACACTGACTGTAATTTATCTTGAACAGTTATGATGTCTATTGTAATTTACATAATAACAGGTTTCTAGATTGAGGAGTTCTTTATGGTTAACGAACGTCTAGATTGTGAACACCATCTGAACATGGCCATCCAGGCAGCCACCACACCTCCCTGCCCACCTCAATTGGCGAGAGCACTAGATTACGCCGTGTTCCCCGGCGGTGCGCGAGTGCGCCCAAAATTGTGCTTAGCCGCGGCAATGGCCAACGGTGATGGTGATCCCCGACTAGGCATGGCAGCCGCCATTGCCATTGAGATGCTGCATTGTGCTTCCCTGGTCCACGACGATCTACCCTGCTTCGACGACGCGACCGCACGACGCGGCAAGCCTTCCGTGCATTCAGCCTTCGGCGAAAGAATTGCGGTGCTCACGGGCGACACCCTCATCGTTTCGGCATTGCAGCAACTCGCGGTGTGCGGGTTCCATACCAAGGACCCGAAACGCCTAGCGACGGTCAGTCAGATTATTACCGCCGGAGTCGGGGCACCTCAGGGCATCTGTGCAGGACAGGCCTGGGAGTGCGAGCCTTCGATAGATACCGCCACTTACCACCAATGTAAGACCGGCGCACTGTTCGTCGCCGCTACCTGTGCTGGCGCTGCTGCTGCCGGTCAAGATCACCTCCCGTGGGCAATGCTGGGCTCAGCTATTGGTCAGGCTTATCAGGTGGCCGACGACATTCAAGACTGTGTTGGCGTGAGCGCACAAATGGGCAAGCCCTCTGGGCGCGACGCCGTGTTGGGCAGACCCAACGCCGTGCATGAACTCGGTCTCGAAGGCGCCATCAAGCTATTAAACCAGCTGCTCAACGAGGGTATTGCCTCCATTCCCGACTGCACGGGTAAGGCGCTATTAGTCTCCCTCGTTGAAAAACAATCGGAGCGCTTTTTCCCCACTGGTTTTGCGCGCTGTGCGGCCTGAATGACGTTAGCGTGAACCGTCCATCGACTACGGCTGCCAAACAGCACCGCGGCAAGCAATCCCTTACATTACGACTTCATCAGTGGCGTAATCAGTTGTTGATGAATCCAATATTTCAACGCTGGGCAGCTCGCTTGCCGCTCATCCGGCGCATTGCCAATCGCCAGGCAGTGGCACTCCATCATATAACGGCGGGTTTTGTGTACTCGCAAATCCTGCAAGCCTGTGTACAGCTCAATCTCTTCGACGCGTTGCGTGACGGCGCTTTATCAACCGATCAAATCGCTTCTCGTGTAGGTTTATCCCGGGATGGCTTACTCACCTTACTGAAAGGCGCAGCCAGCTTAAAGCTTATTGATCAACTCGACACCGAGCTGTGGGGCTTAGGGCAGCTGGGAACGGCCACACTCGCCTATCCCGGCATTGCCGCCATGGTGGATCACCATAAACTGCTTTATCACGATCTAGAATCACCGGTAAAACGGCTAATGACCCGCGAATCAACGGCTTTGTCCGCCTATTGGCCCTACGCCGAGGGCACCTCCAATTCAGCAGCGGCCGCCAAATACAGTGATCTAATGGCCGAGTCACTGGCCATTATTAGCACCCACATTCTCGACGCGTGCCGTTTGCAGCACGCCGGCACGCTAATGGATGTCGGGGGTGGCTCCGGTGCCTTTGCTGCTGCGGCGATTGATCGCTATCCACACCTCAAGGTGGTCGTCGCAGATTTACCCGACGTAGTGGCGTCAGCGGCGGCTACAGCGCGCGCCACCGACAACGCGCAACTATCATTTACTGGCGTCAATGTATTTAACGCCCCGCTGCCATTGGGTGCTGACGTTATTTCTCTGGTGCGCATTCTCCATGACCACGATGACGATAAAGCCTTGGCTATCGTCAAGGCGGCCCGGCAGGCTTTGAATGAGGGCGGCCAACTCATCATTGCCGAACCCATGGCGGGTACCCGCGGTGGCGAAGCCATTGGGCACGGTTATTTTGGGCTGTATTTGTGGGCTATGGGCTCGGGCCGACCCCGTACCGCTAGCGAAATCAGCCAATTATTGCGCGCTGGCGGCTTTAGCGAAGTCACCGAACACCGCAGCAATATGCCCGTTTTAGTCAGAGTCATCAGTGGCACGGTAAATACGGTTAAAAACTATTGACACCACCGACTGTCTAAGTAGAATGACAGAGATACAGTAAAAATAATCGGACATGCTGATGCGCCAATGTCATTCACACAACAAGCTGGAAGCCTGGTAAATCATGCCTCATGCGTCGACAGCCGTTGTATTCGAAGCCCCGGGGCAACTCTCGGTACGCGACGTCATGCTGCCAGCGTTAACGGACCAAGACTGTTTAGTTGAAGTCATTCATTCGGGTATCAGTACCGGCACCGAGCGACTGCTTTGGACGGGTGATATGCCAGCCTTCCCCGGTCTAGAATACCCGCTGGTGCCTGGGTATGAGAGCGTTGGACGGGTCATTGAGTGTGGTAGCGCCGGTGATCTCAAGCCGGGTCAAGCGGTATTTATTCCCGGCTCTCGAGGCTTCACCGATGTCGCCGGATTATTCGGCGGCGCCGCCAAATATCTAATGGTTCCCACGAGCCGTCTCATCGTCCTCCCTGGAGAGCCACGGGAAGCCTCGGTGCTACTTGCGCTCATCGCCACTGCTGTACATGCAGTGCGTAGGCTGGGAGCAGAGCGCACCCCAGAATTAATTATCGGGAATGGCGTGTTGGGCCGGCTAGTAGCCCGAGTATCGAGTGCAATGGGAGCCCGGCAGATGACGCAGTGGGAGCATCATCCGGAGCGTATGACCTCCGCGGTTAGCGAGGTAGTCCGTGAACAAGATGACCCCCGCCGAGATTACCAAACCGTTATCGACGTCAGTGGCGATGTCAGCATCATTAATCAGGCAGTCTCTCACATGGGCCCCAATAGCACCGTGGTCCTTGCCGGCTTCTATCATCTGCCAGTGACATTCGATTTCGCACCGGCTTTTATGCGTGAACTCGATGTTCGCATCGCCGCAGAGTGGCAGCTCACCGATATGACCTTGGCGGCTCAACTGCTCGCCGATGACCTGCTGGTTATCGATGATCTCATCACTCATCGCTTTGCTGCGCTCGATGCGGCAAGTGCCTACCAAGAGGCCTTTACCAACCCTCTTTGCCTTAAAACCGTACTCGATTGGAGCGTCCTATGAACGCACAAGAATCCCCAAAAACCTACGACCCTGGCCTCGCTGAGTCAGGTGATCGGGCTGACCTGCTGGCAACCGTTTCTGCTGATGCGCCGAAAACACAGGTCATCGCGATTTACGGAAAAGGCGGTATTGGTAAAAGTTTTACCCTATCAAATCTCTCCTACATGATGGCCCAGCAGGGAAAAAAAGTCTTACTCATTGGCTGTGACCCAAAGAGTGACACCACGTCGTTACTGTTCGGTGGAAAAGCTTGCCCCACCATTATTGAAACGGCCTCAGCCAAGAAAGCTGCGGGCGATGAAGTCCGAGTTGAGGACGTGTGCTTCAAGCGCGACGGGGTGTTTGCTATGGAGCTCGGCGGACCCGAGGTGGGCCGGGGCTGTGGTGGTCGCGGGATTATTCACGGCTTCGAAACCCTGGAAAAACTCGGCTTTCATGACTGGGATTTTGATTATGTGCTGTTAGATTTCTTGGGCGATGTTGTTTGTGGTGGATTTGGGCTGCCGATTGCGCGCGACATGTGTCAAAAAGTGATCGTCGTCGCCTCTAACGACCTACAGTCCCTTTATGTCGCCAACAATGTTTGCTCGGCGGTCGAGTACTTCCGTCGGCTGGGCGGCAACGTCGGGGTGGCCGGCATGGTAACGAATAAAGACGATGGCTCGGGGGAGGCACAGGCCTTTTGTAAAGCCGTGGGCATCCCCGAACTAGCCTCCATTCCCGCTAATGACGATATTCGTAAAAAAAGCGCTAACTATGAAATCATTGGACACCCTGATAGCGAGTGGGGAAGCCTGTTTGCGGGTCTTGCAGAAAACGTAGCCAAGGCACCCCCTCATCAACCCAACACGCTGACACAAGACCAATTACTCGGCCTATTTGACGGCGATGTGGTCGGTCGTCATGTCACACTCGAACCGGCGACTCTGTCCGACCTTTGCGATACAACCACACTGAATAAACCCTCTCTTGAGGTAATTTATGACGATGCCTGAGTCTCAAGCTGTGACCGCTGCAGAGGACATGATCCCCCTGACCACCCTTGAGCAGTCAGTAGAGTCTGGCTGTCACAACAGCAGCGAGCAGTATGAAGCGGCCCAAGCGGCGGGAAAATCTGAGACGCTTGAGCAGTATGCTAAAGACTATCCCCAGGGCCCACACGATCAGCCCCAAAGCATGTGTCCAGCTTTTGGCTCACTGCGTGTCGGATTACGGATGCGCCGTACAGCTACCGTGCTCAGTGGTTCGGCCTGCTGTGTTTACGGATTGACGTTTACCTCACATTTTTATGGCGCAAAACGGACCGTCGGTTACGTTCCCTTTGATTCAGAGACGCTTGTCACCGGAAAGTTATTTGAGGATATTCGCGATGCCACCCATGATTTAGCGGATCCAGACAAATACGACGCTATCGTAGTCATTAATTTATGTGTGCCGACCGCATCCGGTGTACCGCTTGATCTGTTACCCAAGGCAATTAATGGCGTACGCGTCATCGGTATCGATGTTCCCGGCTTTGGCGTGCCAACCCATGCGGAAGCTAAAGATATTCTAGCGGCAGCCATGCTGCGCTACGCGCGAAGTGAGGCGGAGCAAGGCCCCGTTGCGCGCCCGGCGAGTGCGGATATCAACAGCGACAAGCCATCAGTAGCTCTCCTCGGTGAAATTTTCCCCGTAGACGCCATTACTATTAACGGATTACTGCAGCCTTTAGGCGCCAGTGCGGGCCCAGTGGTACCTACACGCGAATGGCGGGAACTTTACGCGGCTCTAAACTGTGATCTGGTTGCCGCATTGCACCCCCACTACACCGCCAGTCAGCGTGAATTTTCCAAGGCAGGGCGCGCCACTATTGGTAGTGCTCCCGTGGGGGTTGAGGGCACCGTACGCTGGTTGGAACAGGTGGCGGAACACCTGAACCTCAACAAAGAAACACTGAGCAAGCATTGTGATGAACTCCGCAACAGTATCAGTGCCGTTATTGCAGACCACCCGATCAACGCTCGGATTACGCTATCCGGCTATGAGGGCTCTGAACTGCTCGTCGCACGCCTACTGATTGAATGTGGCGCTGACGTACCCTACGTCGGGACGGCTTGTGCCAGCACGCCATGGTCTGCAGAAGACAGAGCGTGGCTCGAAGCCCGAGGCGTTGAAATTCGCTTCCGCGCGTCACTAGAGGATGATGTATCCGCCATCGATTTTCTAAAGCCAGACTTGGCTATTGGCACCACACCCGTGGTCCAACATGCCAAAGAACACCATATTCCTGGACTTTATTTCACCAATCTTATATCTGCTCGCCCACTGATGGGTCCGGCTGGGGCGGGCTCCCTCGCCGGCATCGTCAACGGCGCCATCGAAAACAAACATCGCTTTGAAACCATGGAAGCTTTTTTTGAGGGTGTAGGGAAAAATGACAGTGCGGGTATATGGACCCCGGAGATCGCACGCACTGCTGGCTTATTAACCCCAAAGGAGGCTGTGTAATGCTAGTGCTTGATCATGATCGCGCTGGAGGCTACTGGGGATCAGTCTATGTCTTTACCGCGGTACGTGGCCTACAAGTTATTATTGATGGCCCGGTGGGATGCGAAAACCTGCCGGTCACGTCGGTACTGCATTACACCGACGGTTTGCCACCTCATGAATTACCCATTGTTGTGACGGGGCTTGCCGAAGAGGAACTCGGACAGCATGGCACTGAAGGTGCGCTGCGTCGCGCGCACAGTACCTTAGATACCAAAAAACCGAGTGTGGTGGTCACCGGATCCATTGCGGAAATGATCGGTGGTGGGGTCACCCCTGAAGACACCAACATCAAACGGTTTCTGCCACGCACCATTGATGAAGATCAATGGCAGAGCGCTGATAGAGCAATGGTCTGGTTATGGGAACAGTATGGCGCAAAAAAGGCGGCTAAGCGTAAGCCTGTTGTCAATGCATGTCCTAAAGTGAATATTATTGGTCCCGCCTATGGCTACTTCAACACCTGGTCCGATCTCGCTGAGATTCAGCGTCTCGTTGAGGGTATAGGACTTGAGCTGAATGTCATATTCCCCCTGGGCTGCCACTTGGATGATATCCACACGCTGGCCAACGCGGACGTTAACATCTGCATGTACCGGGAGCACGGCAGAAAGCTGTGTGAACAACTTGATAAGCCCTATTTACAAGCGCCGTTTGGGCTACACAGCACCACGCAGTTTCTGCAAACACTAGGTGAACTCACGGGTATTGATCCCGAACCTTTTATTGCTCAAGAAAAACTCACCACTATTAAACCGATTTGGGACCTTTGGCGCTCTGTCACTCAAGATTTTTTTGGTACCGCAAGCTTCGGCGTGAGTGCAACGGAGACATACACTCGGGGCCTACGACATTACCTCGAAGACGAACTCGGACTGCCCTGCGCTTTTCATTTCGAGCGACGAGCAGGGAAGAAAACTGATAACGCGGCTGTACGCAAAGCGATCCATGAGTTAAAGCCGCTCATCATTTTTGGCGGCTACAACGAGCGAATGTATTTGAGCGAGAGTGGCGGTCAGTCAATCTATATACCAGCCTCTCTGCCCGGCACCATTATACGCCGGCACACCGGCACGCCGTTCATGGGTTACAGCGGTGCGGCGTACGTCTTACAAGAAGTCTGCAACGCACTATTTGATGCACTCTACAACGTCCTACCGCTCGGCACAGAACTCGACAACGTTGCGCCAACGCTCGCTCAACATCAGCTGAATTGGAGCGTTGAGGCGGAACAGGAGCTCAACCGTCTTGTCGCCCAACAGCCGGTGCTAGTGCGCATTTCTGCTGCCAAACACATGCGTGATACAGCAGAACAACTGGCCAGAGAGCACAAAGAAAATACTGTCGTTCGGGAGCACGTACGCCGCGCGGTAATGGCTGTTTCAGCCAATGATGCTATTAACAATGACCTCAGGAGGATCGAACCATGACGGAGAGATCTCGACAGCAGTTAGATAAAATTCATGCCACCGAAACCATCCAGTTCCGCTTGCTACTTGGGGTGGCATTCCTGTGGTTTTTCTCTCACGCACTGCTGTGTCGACTGACACTGCGGATCCCGGATGAGGCGATAGTCGGCGAGAGTTGTTACCAAACAGCCAAGCGCTCGGCTTACAGCGTGGTGCCCTACGCGTTCATGCGGATTTAATCAGTAACATCGTCGGGAAGACGGTGCAACATTAACAGCGCCAATGTCAGGGACGAAGGGCGCTGAATTACCAAGGGGATGGATTCAATGTCATTGCTGAGTTTCGAAAAGAAGTACCGGGTTCGCGGAGGGACACTGCTTGGCGGTGACCTGTTCGACTTCTGGATCGGGCCGTTTTACGTTGGTTTTTTTGGCGTAACAACTGCCTTTTTTGCCATCTTGGGAACGCTGCTGATTATTTACGGTGCTGCACTGGGCGACACCTGGAATATCTGGCAGATAAGCATCGCCCCACCGGATCTCTCTTATGGCTTGGGACTCGCGCCCCTACAGGAGGGAGGATTGTGGCAAATCATCACTCTGTGTGCACTGGGCGCCTTTGGATCATGGGTGTTAAGGCAAGCAGAGATCGCGCGCAAACTCGGTATGGGCTTGCATGTGCCTTTCGCCTTTAGTGTGGCGGTACTGGCCTACTTCACTTTGGTCGTCATCCGCCCGGTGTTAATGGGCGCTTGGGGACACGGCTTCCCCTACGGCATTTTAAGCCACCTCGATTGGGTATCCAACGTCGGCTACCAGTATCTGCATTTCCACTACAACCCAGCCCATATGCTGGCAGTAACGTTTTTCTTCACCAACGCTATGGCGCTATCCATGCATGGATCACTGATTCTTATGGCCACCGACCCACGGGACGGTGAAACCGTGAAGACCGGCGAGCATGAAAACACCTTTTTCCGAGACGATATCGGCTACTCCATTGGCGCGCTGGGCATTCATCGTCTGGGACTCTTCCTCGCATTGAGTGCAGGATTTTGGAGTGCCGTATGTATCGTAATAAGTGGACCTTTCTGGACCAAGGGATGGCCAGAATGGTGGAACTGGTGGCTTGAATTGCCCATCTGGAACTGAGCGGGAGCAGACACATGATTGAATATCAAAATATCTTCACACAGGTTCAGGTTGACGCCCCCGACTACCCGGGCGTGCCGATTGGTCGTGATGAGTATAATCGCATCGGTGGTATCACCCACTCTTGGTTAGCGGGCAAGCTGGGCGATGCACAAATTGGTCCCATATACCTTGGGCCCTTCGGCGTACTGTCGTTAATCTTTGGCTTCATGGCCTTTGAGATTATTGGCTTAAATATGTGGGCCTCGGTTAACTGGGACCCCATCGAATTTATTCGTCAGCTCCCCTGGCTCGCACTAGAGCCGCCAGCACCACAATATGGGTTGAGCATCCCTCCCCTAAACGAAGGGGGTTGGTGGTTACTGGCCGGCTTTTTCCTTACCGCAGCCATCCTTTTGTGGTGGTGGCGAACCTTTAGACTATCCCAGCAACTGGGCATGAGTAACTACCTAGCGTGGGCTTTTGGTGCCGCTATTTGGCTTTATTTGGTACTAGGATTTTTCCGCCCCATTCTCATGGGCAGCTGGAGCGAAGCCGTCCCATTCGGCCTATTCCCTCACTTGGATTGGACGGCAGCCTTTTCACTCCGGTATGGCAACCTGTTCTACAACCCCTTCCACATGCTGTCCATTGCATTCCTTTATGGCTCGGCCATTTTATTCGCCATGCACGGCGCAACTATTTTAGCGGTGAGCCGCTATGGCGGGGATCGCGAGATCGACCAGGTCACCGATATCGGTACGGCAGGGGAGCGGTCAATGCTTTATTGGCGCTGGTGCATGGGCTTCAACGCGTCCATGGAATCCATTCACCGTTGGGCGTGGTGGTTTGCAGTGCTGACCGTGATTACCGGCGGCATCGGCATTCTGCTTACCGGCACGGTGGTTGAAAACTGGTACCTATGGGGTGTTAAGCATGGCATCGCACCCGCCTACCCTGCCGTTGACGCAGCGCTGGTAGTAGACCCACTCATGACGGAGGCACAGTAATGAACATTAAACAATTACTCAGCAGCGCAGCCGTCGCATGGGTGAGCACTGCATTCCTCGTGGCTTGCGAAGCGCCTCCACCCGAGTCAGTTCAACGTGGCCCGGCGGGCACCGGTATGGCGCTGGTATACAACAGTGACGATCTCAGCGACGTTATCGCTAACAACATAGCGCCTGAGGCATCGCCACAATTACCTGCTACCGGTCCTAAAGCAGGCGACATTTATCAAAATGTCGAAGTTCTGGGTGACTTAAGTATTGGTCAGTTCACGCGCCTGATGACGTCGATTACCGAATGGGTGTCACCTGAAGAGGGCTGTAACTATTGCCACGTCGCTGAAGGTTTTCATCTCGATACCAAGTACACCAAGAAAGTGGCACGGGTGATGATTGCGATGACCCAACGCGCAAACCAAGACTGGGGCGATCATGTCGGCAATGTGGGTGTCACCTGTTATACCTGCCATAGAGGTAAGAACGTCCCCGAGTATGTTTGGACGAACGATCCTGGTCGTCCGCACGCGCCGGGCATCATGACTGCAGGTCAAAATATAGCGTCTAAAAACGCGGCTTACAGCTCGCTGCCGAATGATCCCTTCTCTATGTACCTAGAGGGCGATGAGGCTACGGCAAAGGACTTACCGTGGCGGGTGGCAGGCAATACAGCATTACCAAAAGGCAATAATCCCGCGAACATTAAAGATACCGAATGGATCTACAGCTTAATGATGCACTTCTCTGACTCACTCGGGGTGAACTGCACTCACTGCCATAACACCCGCGCATTTTATGACTGGGAGCAAAGCTCCCCGGAACGTGTGAGGGCATGGCACGGCATCCGCATGGTTCGGGAGATGAACAATAACTTTATTAATCGCACGACTGACTGGTTGCCCGAGCACAGAAAAGGTCCCCTCGGCGACCCGTTGAAAGTCAATTGCGGTACTTGTCATCAGGGCGCTTATCAACCGCTCCTTGGCGCCGAAATGATAAAAGATTATCCAACACTCACCCGTTATGACGACGCTACCAAAGCCGTGTACGTCGATGACGTTGAGTAACGCTACTAACGCCGTCCTCGATCGCCTTTTTATCGAGGACGGATACCCTATCTCAGTAATGTTGGCATTTGCCGATGTTTACCGGGACCAAGGTGTAGGCAATGAACCTTCTACACCTTACCTAACCGTCGCACCGACGCCCTCGGGCATCATTGCGGCATTCGCTTAAACGACATGGGAGGTAATACCATGAGTGATCAAGGCGGAAGCCCATCAGGGCTGACAAGCAATGAAGCCAAGGAATTCCACAGTGCGTATGTGCAAGGATTTCTCGGATTCACTGCCATCGCGGTGGTAGCTCATATCCTCGTCTGGATGTGGCGGCCCTGGTTCTAAGGAACTCTGGCAATCATTGTAAACCCGGTAGTTGGGTCCAAAGCCCAATTACTTCATTACTAGGAGTAGCACTATGCATCGTATGTGGATGATCTTTGATCCAAGACGTGTACTCGTGGCTAACGCAGCGTTCCTGTTTGTACTGGCGCTGTTTATTCACTTTGTACTGCTGAGCTCAGCAACCTATAACTGGATTGATGGCCCTAATGCCGCTGCATCTGCAGCAGTAAGCCACAGTTCAGCTATGCCTGCTTCACGACAGTGACGCACCACACGCCTGCTAGGCTTATCTAGCAGGCTTGTTTTCCCGACCCGTCGGTAACCATTACCGAGGCTGAACCCACTACCATTTTCCAGGCGTCACCCCCGACACTGGGAAAGACAGGTGAACCCAGCCACCCCTCCCCAGGGGCGGGTCCTTTTTTTTTGGATTCCACACTATGACCAACTCTGGATCCACCCCTGCCTCGGTGTCAAGTGAGGCAGAGCGACTCATACGTGTAAACAGTCAAGATCAAGTGTTGGGAACCATCTCCAAGGCCGACGCCCATACCGGTGATGGCACGTTACACCGCGCTTTCTCCATCTTTCTTTTTTCTACCTGCGGGGAGGTATTACTGCAGCAACGGGCAATGACAAAACGCCTGTGGCCTGGATACTGGACAAACAGTTGTTGCAGTCATCCACGTGAAGGAGAAAGCTACCCACAAGCGACACAACGCCGCCTACATCAGGAACTCGGGGTCAGTTGTCCTCTGCACTATCTGTATACCTTTGAGTACAGCGCACATTATCTACAGGTGGGTAGCGAGCGAGAGGTGTGTTCGGTGTATGTGGGCAGCCTGAATAAAACCCATCATCTAACGCCACATCCTGAAGAGATCATGGATTGTCGTTGGTTTACATGCCAAGACATAGACACCCGTGTTGCGAAGCAACCCGAGTCTCTCACACCTTGGTTTTTACTTGAGTGGTTAGAATTAACAACGAACCGATGGCAACAAGTACAAAAGCAGCTTGGCCAGTCCGTTAGTTGACAATGGCCCTATGATGACGGTCCCACTCGTTAACTTGACTGAAGAAAGCACGACCAAAAGGGGTCAATGACACCCGTCCAGCATCCGCTTCTATGACTCCCGATTCCGTTAACTCACTAACAATGTCTAGATCCATGGTTTCAGGAGCTTGCGCGTTCAAATTCGCAGACAAGAGTGTCAACAGATGGCGTTCCTTAGACTTGAGTGCACTGAGCTCTACTCCCTTGGCGATAGGCGGCAAACCCTTGGCGACTGCCGCCGACCAGCTACGAAGGTTTTCGTGACTTTGGGAAATCAGCCCAGGAAGTTCAGAAACCGCACCTAAGCCGAAGCCGAGGACTGAAAAGGCTGGCTCGGTAGTATATCCAATCCAATTACGATAAAGCCGGCCTTCGGCTTGTGCATCACACCAAGCATCACCGGGTAATGCAAATCCTGACACACCCACCCACTCGTAACCGCGCTGTTCAAACACATTTACCATACTGACAAACATAGCGAGCTTAGCCGCATGACTCAGGCCCTCACTTGCTTGGTCAAAATCATGCGCTTCTTTTTCAGCGAAACTACTTTGCGCCGCATGGCAGAGAATTCTGTCGGGCTTCAGGTCCAGTAGGCATTCGAGCTCTTGTAATACATCATCCTCAGCGCGACGCTGTGATCCATAAGTAATGTCTACGGCGATGGTTTTAAAGCCCACCGCACGCGCATTGGCAAAAACATCCGCCAGTAAATCTGGCGAACAGGGTCGGTCGAGACCCGCACTATCACCGCGCAGCAATTCTCTAAGCTCAAATTGTAAGTTGGTAAATCCTAGGCCACGGAGCAAACCTAACTGGGCAAAGCTAGCCCGGTAGGGGTTAATTTCTATGGTCCGTTCAGCCTCTTCTGCAACATTGAAGTGCTCGTCAATGGTATCGGTCAGCTGAATCAACTGCTGATTGGAGAGAAAATTGGGGGCGGCGCCACCGACATGAAGCTGAGACACCTTCCGGCCCGAGCCAATTTTCGCAGTGACCGTCGAAATTTCTTTGTCGAGTAGTTGTAAATAGTCATCGACTGCGGGCACGCTATCAGTGATTTCAGCTACATGCGTGCCCTGACCACAACGGGTAGAAGAAAAAGGTATGTGCACATAAATCGGCACACCCTCGTCATTTTTCGATGAATTTGCCCAGTCTCCCACCGCCCGCCAGTAGTGATCGGCGCTGAGATCAGCGGCATTTTTGTCAAAAGATAATGTCGAAGACCTCGAAAAGGCACCCGCCTTCCCATGGCTGCCAAGATGGATGTTGCTCTTATTACTATGCGCCACTACACCACTCCCCCGTTGACTTAATCGAGCTCATTGGCTTGTTTGGATATTCACCCCCCCCCCCC
>DGPA01000044.1:0-81368 GCA_002389505.1 Halieaceae bacterium UBA4452 | reverse complement strand
CCGGCCAGTCATTACGCTCGGGTCCGGTTGACCATCCACCAGTCAGCTCGTGCACAGGCATATAAACAACCTGATGCCAATTACTGTAGATCGACGAATCTATCGGGTCAAACAGAGTTATAGACGCGTTTATTATTAACCTATATTTTTTACAACTAAACAGTCTCAAACACTTTACAACGGACCCAGAATTTCTGTTAGAGGCCTTCCAAGCTGCGGCACATCCGCCTGCATGTGTTTGCACCCCTACCCCATAGGCTCGGTGCTACGTTTGGCTGGGCAGACCGCTGTGCAAAGGGTCCGCTGGATGTTGCGCGAGGGGCTCTTCTGCGGGTGAGGCCCAACCCCAAAGGCGTCCTTCCCCTAACGGAAGCATCAAAAACAGGTGCTCCAGCACGCCTAGTGCAAGTAGAGTGGCCACAAGGGTCAGTCCAATTTGCTCTGGGATCGGACGCGGATCTAACGACAGTAAAAAGACCCACACCGTGACAGATACCGCAACCACCAACGACAACGGGAATAGTCCATTCATAGGCTTACGTCTAATGTAACTGTCAACGTATTGCAAATCGCTCGGTAACCAGTCGCGATTGTAATTGCGAACCCCTAAGACCAGGTTCAGCTTAGCGCTCCAGCGCATCATCCAGAGGGTGCTGTAGGTCCAGAAAATAACGGACATAGCCCCCGCTTCGGCAAGGCTAACGATTAATGCTCCGGTGAAGACAACCCCCAGCTCATGGTACAGGCAGGTACCTAGGCCTAAACGAAAACGGGAAGTTAACGTCGCATTCTTAGGGCACGGCATGTGGTGCACGCCAGTGATGATGTTCATTAGGTAAGCCATTTCCAGCCACCCCCAAAGTACTATCGCTAACGTAAAACTCAAGACCACGCCAGTGACGGAATCGAGTGCACTAATACTCGGCACCAAGAACAAGCCCACAAGGAATAGCAGAGTCGCCAGGGCAAAAATGAACGGTTGCCGACCTTTGACGACGTGGACGCTCCAAAGAATCAAGCCGGTAAAAAACCACCATCCAGCGACTGCAACCAGTATAGCCATCCAGAATTCAAACACAGGGGGGCTCCAGGGCTTTGCCTATGATTTGCCGACTCTGTGTATGTTGACGTTTATTCATCTTCAAGAAGCTGACTGAATGACTGGAAATTAGTCGCACCAAAGGCGACTAAGTCAATACTCTGCGTAGTGTCAGGATCCGATAAAATTAAACGACCGTCTGAGTACAATGCTAAGTTAAATGTCGCCGCCTGAGGGAGTCCCTGAGCATTGCGCGCTCGCACTAGACTGCGTAACACACCGCGAACGAAGCTGCCCTCTCCACTGGGGAAACGAGTGACCACCTCACCACTAGACCCATCAATAGCGACAACGCTACCCTCACTGTCGTCGACAAACTGCAGTAGTTTGTTCGTTACTAGGCCGCCTAGGGGCGCGGGTGCGGTGACAACGGTATCCGTTTGGGTTGCCAAGCTAACAAAGCCAACCACAAACAATAGGCCCGCCATAATGACAAACATGAGGCGGTCATTGACGCGCCTCACCGTCGCAGCCGACCGTTGGCCGTCAACTGTTTGGGACGGGATTCCCATGGCTAAAGCCCTCATGGTGCCTAGTGTTGTCCTCCTGATCGCTGACAACACGAGGCGTATTATCACTGAGGTTGAGTTCATCCATTGCCCGCTGTAGCGCTCGAACCAATTCGTCTGGCCGTTCTATTGCCCGCAGCAGCGGTTGAACAGGCTTGAAATGCCATGGTCGAACATGTGGCCACAGCAGCGTATAAAATAATTGGCGAGTACCCGGCTTGACATGTAAAACTACGTCTCCAGTGCCATCACTGCAGTAGCGGACCGCTGCCGACGCCATCCCCTCCAAGGGCAAATTCACCATCATAGGCGTCACGACACCAGAGCGTATGACCAGTCGTCGATTGGTCAAGGTGTACACAGTGCCACGCGCATACAGTTTACCCGCGAGCGCCATCAGTCCTATCCCCGTTAGCGACAACGGAATCTGCCAACTCATCGCTGCCAAAATGCCCGTGCCACCCTCACCATCCATCATCAGAAAAACAGCATGCACTGCAATTAACAGGGTGAAATAGATGGCGAGGGTGTCGACGTGGAACGCCCGTCGCGCCAGTGCCTGCCAGCGAGGCTCTCCCTGCCAGACCATAAATTCACCCGGGGGAAGTTCTTCAGGCAACCCTTTGATAGGTTCTCGCTCATGCTCTCTCATAGCAGCGGTCCCATTCGCTCTGGCATGGCATACAGCGTGCCGCCACCGTAGAAGGCCGTTATCTTGTCCTCTTCCTGCAGGGTCACTTGATCCGGATTCGCCAGTGTTGGTACTTGCTTAAACTGGTCGCTACGGATCGATTTAACTTGTACAGCGCCGCTTCGACTGACCCGTGCCATGGTCATGGGGAGCAGCACGGTATGGTCACCAACATCGACCTCGGCATAGCGAAAATGCGGCTCGGCTCGGTCAACCCAAAGATCCACCACGGTGCCGCCGACCTCACCATCACAGCCTGTCACACTCTGTCCACGTGGGTCGGGGTCACGGCTATTCACCTTGTGATGGTGATCAACCCTAAGCGGCACAATTCGTGGCTCACCGTCTACTGTGAGATCTGGCTTCTCGGGCCGAGTTGCCCAGGCGGCAGGACCAATGCCATCTACCATTGGGTCTCCCGTAGGGTGAATCGGATCACCCGGGGAGCTACCGGTATCCACAGCCTGTAACGCGTACCCTTCTACGGCAGGTCCGGGCAATGTCCTACTGCCTTGGCCGTTAGCTAGGTGGTACGTTTTCGGCGCCGGCATGCCCGCATAGCCTTCCACAAACTTTTCACCGCGGCTATCGAGTTCCAGGGGCCAGCCCTCTCGCTTCCCCTCTCGGTGTAAGTGGCGAACCAAAAAGAAAAAGAAAATCCAGAAGATGTAAAGCGCCAGCTGGGCGACATCGATGTATTCTGTAATTGCTCCCGTGCCCATAATAAAGCCTCCTTTGTTACCCGTTATACGGGGAAATCTGCCAAATCAAATGGTTGAGTGTGTTGAGGTTGCTGCCATGATTGACGAACAATCGGCCCTAAAGCGATCAGGGCAATAAATAACAATAAAATCTCTATATGGTAGACGGCTCCGTACGCCGACACCCCATCGGCGAGCAAAGGGTCAATAGCACCATGGCTAGCGAGCGAGGCGAAAAGATCGCGCAGCGCTCCACCCGCAAACACAGCAAGACCAGTGGCAGTAGCGTTGATAGCGCCCCACACCCCTAGTACTAAACCCGCGTCGCTAACGCTGCCCAGACTCATAGTGGCCGTTAACGTGCCCACTGCGAAAAAGCCACTGCCCAAGCCAATGCCAAAAACACCCACATAAAAAAGAAAAATGCTGTTAAGCGGGCCCGCAAAGATCACCGTTGCAAAGGCTAGAATACCCATAACAGCGCCGAGCGCGGCCACACGTATGGGATCCCGCTGCTGACTGAGGAGTCGTGCAGTGACTAAAAAGGCAATGAGCATGCCCAGTGCCCAGATGGCCGTGAGCGAGGTGGTTTCACTAACACTCATATTAAGAATTTGTGCGCCATAGGGCTCCAACAGAATATCTTGCATGCTGAATCCCATGGTTCCAACACCCATACCCATCAGCAACCGGGTACTGCGCCGATTTTCAGTAAAGGTCCGCCACACCGTCGTAAATTTCGGCCTAATTTGGTCATGTCGCGTCATTTCCGGACGCCTAGGCTCTTGCTTCCACAAGGCAATGAGGTTCAAGGCTACTGTTACCATGGCTGCGCCTTGCAGCACCTTAATGAGTCGCAAGTAATCAAAGTCCGTCAACAGCCAGGCAAAACTCACGCTGGCACCGATCGTTCCTACCAGCAGCGCGGTGTACAGCAAAGCCACCACTTTTGAGCGGGTCTCAGGCGTGGCTAGATCGGTTGCCAGTGCCAGACCAGCCGTTTGGGTCGTGTGTAGACCCAAGCCAACTAGGATAAACGCCAGCATAGCGGCGGCTGGTCCAATAAAAGCGGGGCCATTATGGACCTCGGTCATGACGATAAGTGCAAATGGCATAATGGCAAGACCGCCAAACTGCAGCAGGGTACCGAACCAAAGATAAGGCACTCGACGCCATCCCAGATAAGAACGATGATGGTCTGAGCGATAACCGATGAGCGCGCGGATAGGCGCCAGTAGCAACGGTAGTGCGACCATCAACGATACTACCCAAGCGGGTTGGGCCAATTCGACCACCATAATTCGGTTTAACGTGCCGCTGAGCATGACGATACAAATGGCAACAGACACTTGGAATAGTGATAGGCGGAGCAAACGAGCCAACGACAAATCCGTACTCGCCGCATCAGCAAAAGGCAGCCAGCTCACACTCACTCCCTGAATCGAGGCAACAAAACGCTGTCGAGAAATGATCACTGGCGAACCAACTCCTGTGCCTGTGAAATATAAAATCCGCGATTGACCCGTGCACTGCGATGGAGACTCCAGCCTTTTAGCCTAGCTGAAGCCCCGATCTCCTCCTGTAATTTTCGTTCAGCAATCGGCACAATTGCGGGGGATCGATTGCTACGAGGAAAGCACTGACCCACTCCGTGCATAACGGCCAATAACGCCGTTCGTGGTGCAAAGGTGAAAATAATGCTGCTCGTCACTGACTCGGCCATTGACTCCAGCGTTTGCATGCCGTCAACAGGGTCGTAATGGATTAGCGAGTCCATCGCTACGATATGATCGAAGTTACCGAGTGCGTTTTGGCGCATATCGCCAACGATAAATTCGATGCTTCCGGAGCCGATCTGCTCTGACACCCGCTCCTTAGCGAGACGAATTAAGTTAGGCGATAGGTCAATAGCGATCACCTCGGCGCCACGTTGAGCCGCCTCAATGGATAACGCGCCAGTGCCACATCCAGCATCGAGAATACGTTTGCCGCTGAGGTTTTCTGGCAGCCAGCTCATCAATGTGGCGCGCATTTCATCGCGCCCTTCTCTCACCGTTTGGCGAATGCCACTGACAGGTTCATCTGATGTCAGCTTAGCCCACGTATCGGCTGCCGTACGGTCGAAGTAGTGTTCAATCTTTTCTCTACGGCGTTCGTAGTTCAACATATCCATCAATCAAACCCGAGGAAGTCAAATAAGTCGCGATCACGCATTGGCGTCACGGGCACTGCCTCTGTACCGTTCCAGAGATTTTGAGCGAGCTGCAGATATTCATCCCGAACAGCTTGCAGCCCCGGCGCATCATCCATTTCGAACAGTGTCGATTTACGTAGGCGGCTGCGGCGAATCACATCAAGATCACGGAAATGTGCCAGCCGACGCATACCCGTTGCCGCATTGAAGCGATCTATTTCGTCAGTGTCAGCGCTGCGATTAGCAATGACGCCACCAATCCGCACGCCGTAATTTTTCGCTTTAGCGTTAATGGCCGTAGCGATACGATTCATGGCGAAAATAGAATCAAAATCGTTGGCAGTCACCACCAAGGCTCGCTCCGCATGTTGGAGGGGTGAAGCGAAACCACCACACACCACGTCGCCCAATACATCAAAAATCACGACGTCGGCATCGTCTAACAAGTGGTGCTGCTTGAGTAATTTCACGGTTTGGCCGACGACATAGCCACCACAACCGGTGCCGGCAGGTGGACCACCCGCTTCGACACACATCACACCGTTGTAGCCTTCCACCACATAGTCCTCGGTGCCCAGTTCCTCAGCATGAAATTCCACTGACTCTAGGACATCGATCACTGTTGGTATTAGCGATTTAGTCAGAGTGAAGGTCGAATCATGTTTCGGATCGCAACCAATCTGAATAACCCGCTTGCCCAGCTTTGAAAAAGCGACCGACAAATTCGATGATGTTGTGCTCTTGCCGATCCCTCCTTTGCCGTAAACCGCAAAGACTTTCGCTTTATCAATTTGGACATCGGGTTCCAAATGAACCTGTACGCTGCCCTCGCCATCTAAACCGCTAGCGCTGTTACCCAGTTGTGTGAGTGGTATGTGCTGTCTGACGTTCATAGTGCTGCCTCAGTTGAAATACCCTCAACCCAATCTTCAAGATCGTCTCCTGCGCGCTGCAGTGCTTCAAGACACGCAGCGTCAGGTCGCCAATATTGACGTTCAGAAGCTTCAAGCAGTCTATTAGCGACCTTTGAAGCAGCCTTTGGGTTGAGCTTTGCAAGACGTTGCCGCATGGCATCGTCAAGGATGAATGTGTCTGAAAGTTGTTGGTAGATCCAGGGAGCCACCTTACCCGTCGTTGCCGACCAGCCCATGGTGTTAGTCACGTGGGACTCAATCGCTCTGACTCCCTCATAACCATGGTCGAGCATGGACTCGTACCATTTGGGGTTGAGTGTCCGTGTTCGGGTCTCTAGGGCGACTTGCTCGCTCAACGTACGCACCCGCTCAGCGCCACCCGTATGGTCAGCAATATAGACGGGAACGTCTTTATCGCCCTGACTTTGAATCGCACGACTAATACCGCCCAGCGTGTCAAAATAGTGATCAACCGTGGTCACGCCCATTTCTACGGAATCGAGGTTCTGATACGCCAAATCTACTCGCCCTAGTAACGAGGTCAGTAGTAACGGATTAGCAGTCACCGCCCCGTTCTTGCCGTAGGCATGGCCCTTTCGCTGGGTAAAGGTATGCGCTAACTCGTCTTCCTCTTGCCAGGCGCCGCTATCAATCAGCATGTTGACGTTAGATCCATAGGTGCCCTCGGCATTACTAAAGACTCTTAATGCTGCCGTTTCGACATCACAGCCGTCGGTCTCTTGGGTTTTCAGCACATTGGCACGGATGGGGTTCAGGTTCAGGGGTTCATCAGCGCAAGCGGCTAGGAAGGCAGCCTCTGCCAACAAACGAATCTGCAACGGCAGTAAATCTCTAAAGATGCCTGACAAGGTCATGATGACGTCGATTCGAGCGCGCCCGAGAGTCGCTAGATCGATGAGTTCAGCACCCGCTACTCGACCGTAGCTGTCGATTCGTGGCCGAGCACCGATTAATGCCAGCGCTTGGGCAATAGCCACGCCTTCACTTTTTAAGTTATCGGTTCCCCATAGCACCAAGGCGACGGAGCGTGGCTGCTCACCGGTATCTTGCACGTGACGGGCGATCAGTTGATCGGCTTGTCGCGCACCTTCGCTTAGAGCAAACTGGCTGGGCAAGCGAAATGGATCGAACCCGTGAATATTCCTTCCAGTGGGCAACATGTCGGGATTTTTGAGTAAATCGCCCCCGGCAACGGGCGGGATAAAGGCCCCATCAAGGGCATTTAACAAGCCTTTAATTTCATTACCCGCATCGAGAGCCGCGAGGGTGTGCTCAAACAGGGTCGCCATCGCCTGTCGACGATCAGGCTCAATAGCCCGACATTCTTCTGCAGCGTGAATCGCGGCCGGTAAATCCTGTAGGTCACTGCCTGCGGTTATCTTAGCCAATAATTCTTCTGATAAATCTACATCGAACGTCGAGCGACCGAGAGTCCGTAGTAAATCCATTTTCCGGGCTGGGGGAACGTCTTCGCCGACAACATGCAAGCCATAGGGGACCAAGGATTCTTCAATTTCAAGCAGCCTGTTGCGCAAGCCGTCAATCTGAGTATCAGCATTGACAACGGCCCAGGAATCGGTCTCAGCCGTCAGTAGATCTGACGACTCAGCCAATGCTTTTATTAAGTCGAGTAGTCCTTGCTGTTGCTCGGCGCTCATATCATGATCACGGCGGCGCCAGCGATCGATCGCCTCTTTTAAATCCTGTAACTCTCGATACAGATCTGCATTCGCCACGCAAGGGGTGAGATAACTAACCAAAGTGGCCGCTGAGCGTCGCTTGGCGATCAAACCTTCCGAGGGATTATTGGCGGCATAGAGATAAAAGTTGGGCAGCGCACCAATAAGTCGGTCAGGCCAACAGTTGCCCGACAAACCCACTTGCTTGCCAGGCATAAACTCTAGGGCGCCGTGCGTACCAAAATGTAACACTGCGTCAGCATTCCAATCTTCACGCAAATACCGATAGAACGCCGAAAAAGCGTGGGTGGGTGCATGGCCGCCTTCAAAAAGTAGCCGCATGGGGTCGCCTTCGTAACCCATCGATGGCTGTACCGTCACCAGCACGTTACCAAACTGTTTCCCAAGCACAAACAGCGCCTGCCCATTGGTCAGGTGCTTGCCCGGTGCAGCCCCCCATTGCTGCTCAATCTCGTCAAGCCATGGCTCTCTGGCCACATGATCATTGACTGCGATTTGTGCACACACATTGGCATCCATACCCAATTGGGACGCATTGCCCTCGAGCACTGCCTGGCGCAAGGCATCGACATTCGCGGGCAAATCGACCGTATAGCCATCGTCGGCCATCGCCGAGAGCGTATTAAACAGCGACTCAAAAACCGACAAATGTGCCGCTGTGCCGGTACTGCCGCCGTTAGGGGGGAAATTGAATAGCACAATGCCCACCTTGCGCTTAGCGCGCTTACTACGCTTTAAGGTCACCAATTTTTGAACGCGACTGGCTAGGGTTTCAATGCGCTCCGCATGGCCTTGCATCTCCTCGTGATCGGAGCCTTTTTCACCCTTGCGACCCCCGTACACCATAGCCCCCGTGGCGCCATCAAGTTCGGGTATCGATACCATCATAGTCGACTCGATGGGCGTTAAACCCAAGTGCGATTCCTGCCATTCAGCTAGGCTCTGGAACTCGAGAGCTTGGACCGCGACATAGGGCACATTGAGACGACTGAGTAATTCAGCGGCTGCTTCAGCGTCATTGTAGGCGGGGCCACCCACCAAAGAAAAACCTGTCAGCGATAGCACCGTGTCAACAATGGGTCTACCGTCCCGAATAAAGTAAGCCTCGACAGCAGGTCGGGCATCGAGGCCACTGGCAAAGGCCGGAATGACGCGCAGCCCCCGATTTTCTAAAGCGCTGATGACCGCATCGTAATGCGCACTGTTTTTAGCGAGGGCATAAGAGCGCATTAATAAGACACCTACCGTTCCAGCCTTACCTTTGGTCGACGGTAATGCGCCTAAGTCAGTGACTACGCGATCAGGTGCTTTGGGATGGTATAGGCCCACCTCTGGGTACTCGATCGGTGGCGGTGGCTCTGGCAACGCCTCTCGCAATGATTCCCGCTCACCCTGAGAATATTTCTGCACCAGTAAGCGCACCATATTCTCTAAATTAACATCGGATCCCGACAGCCAATATTGCAAGGTGAGGAAGTACACCCGCAGGTCCTGGGCGGTACCCGGGATAAAGCGCAAAATCCGGGGCAAGCGACGCAGAACCGACAGCTGCTGCGCGCCGGCACTTTTACTACTTTTTGGCTTGGGACGCAGACGCTTCAGCAGCGCCATTGCGCCCGTGGCCTCGCCACTCATAGAAAAACGACCCATGCGGGTTAGCTGCATAACCTCGGGAGCTGACATACAGCAGACCATCGCATCGCAGTGGTCTCGTCGAGCACTCAGTGCAGGTAGTACCGCGTTGATATGTGGCTCCATGAAGAGCATATTGGCGATAACGACGTCAGCGGCTTCAATGTCCTCAATACAGTGGCTCAGACGCTCTGGCTGAGTATCCCAATCAGAGGCTGCATGTACCGCCAAAGAGAGACTAGGCATCACTTTTTGCAATCTCGATCGAGCGCGATTAAAGGCGCCACCCACATGGCCATCTAGAGTGATCAACACCACGTTGACCACACTATTTAAGCCTTGGCTATCGACTAAAGTGTGCTTTGGCTTCATACAAAGTCTCCACTTCGATCCTATTTAAGCCATGCTCGATGGCAAATAATTCGGCATTCCGGCGAGCTTTACCGCGGACGAAGAAGGGTATTTTTTTGAGCTCGCTCTCGGCTGAATGGGCCCATGCGATTCCCTCAGGAGTATCAACCACGACTTCCTCGGGGCGCTTACCACCCCCCTCCTCTGCCAGATGCGAAGGGACAGCATCGTCATTAAACTCAAAATCGTCTCTAAACATGGTCAGAAGATGTTCTTCCAAACCCATTACCAATGGATGCACCCAGGTGTCAAACATGACGTTGGCACCCTCAAAACCCATCTGCGGTGAATAACGGGCGGGGTAGTCTTGCACGTGGGCGGGTGTCGATATAACGGCACAACCAATACCCAAGCGCTTCGCGATGTGGCGCTCCATTTGGGTGCCCAGTACCAACTCAGGACCCAGTCTTTCTACTTCGGCTTCTACCTCAAGATAATCGTTAGTAATCAGTGCCTTCAACCCCAATGCTTGAGCTGCCGTTCGCACATCGCGTGCTTGCTCTCGGGAATAGGTGCCAAGCCCCACCACCTCAAAACCGAGCTCCTTCGAAGCGACCCGAGCCGCAGCGACGGCGTGGGTCGCATCGCCGAAAATAAATACTCGCTTGCCGGTGAGGTAGGTGGAATCAATGGACCGCGAATACCACGGTAGGCGGCAATGATCGATAGCGTCGACATCAATGGGATGATTAAGTTGCTCGGCGAGGGCCGTCAAAAATTCACGGGTCGCACCGTAGCCCAGGGGTACGATATCGACATAAGGCATACCAAATTCGCGCTTGAGCCATTGACAACTCGATGCAGCGACTTCTGGATACAAGCAGACATTGAGATCAGCTGCTGGGATTTTTAGTAAGTCACTCGGTGAGGCGCCCAAAGGTGCCACAACATTAACGTCAATACCGACACCATTGAGCAGTGATTCAATTTCTAAGATGTCATCTCGGCAGCGAAATCCGAGTTTGGTGGGCCCCAACAAATTAACGCTAGGTCGGGTCGATGGTGATCGCTCCCCACGCTCGGGCTTGGGAGCCGCTCGCAACAGCCCCGCCACCAATTGGAAAAACGTTTCGCTCGCTCCCCAGTTCTCTTTACGAGAATACGCCGCCATTTCTAAGGGAATAACCGGCATGGAAAGATCCGCAGTCGATGCCAAAGAGCCGGGCTGATCCTGAATCAATTCGGCTGTGCAGGAGTCACCCACTAGCAAAACTTGTGGCTTAAATCGCTCGGCAGCCGCCCGTAAGGTATCGAGGAATCGATTGGCCGTGCTACCCCCCAAATCTCGCGCTTGAAACGTGGTGTAAGTCACCGGAGGGCGCTTGCCATCTCGCTCAATCATGGTAAACAACAGGTCGGCATAGGTATCCCCCTGCGGGGCATGTAATACCAAATGCACTCGCTCCATAGACGCAGCGACCCGAATGGCACCCACGTGAGGCGGGCCCTCATAGGTCCAGAGGGTTAGTTCCATGAACCCACCTCCAATCGCGCTTTACGGCGCAGTGGCCGCGCAAACAACTCCGCTAAATCACCGGCTTGATCAAAACCTTGAATGGGCGAGAACATCAACTCAATTGACCACTTGGTCCGTAAACCCTCTGCCTCTAGGGGATTGGCAATACCTAGTCCACAGACCGTTAAGTCGGGCCGCGAAAGCTTCACTCTATCGAGGGCGGCATCAAGATCTTGCCCTTCAAATAAGTCAATTCCATCGGGCAACAGCGGAGTTTCCTCCGCCATTGTCATGGCATCGTAAAACGGCGTTGACACCTCAGTAGGGATCATGCCGCACTCCCGAGCGAGGAAACGAGCAAGAGGAATCTCGAGTTGGGAATCTGGCAAAAAAGCGATTCGCCGATGTTCGAGCTCCCGCTTACATCCCTCAAGAGATCGCTGTGCTCGCTCATAGGGTGCACGCATGGTCTCGTCAAAAAGGCTGTCGGCAATATTGAAACTCTTAGCTGCAGCGCGAAACCATGCTAACGAGCCTTCTGCACCCAAAGGATACGGTGCTTTGAGTAAGGTAGCGCCCCTAGCGATCAGTGCTCGGGCAGTCTCACCTAAGTAGGGCTGCGCTAACAGTACGCGTGTGCCTGGCCCTATAGCAGCGAATGTTTCCGAGCGCCGACCCGGAAAAAATGCGACATTCTCAAGGCCCAACTCGGCAAACAGACGCATAAATTGATCTTCAACAATATCTGGCAGACTGCCCACAATTAGCAGCTGATTTTGCTCGTCGGTACCGGCCGGCATCTCGGGTACAAGATTTTGGAGACAGCTGTCTTCGCCCTGAGTAAATGTCGTCTCAATACCGCTACCCGAATAGGCAATAACGCGCAGCGATCCCTGACTCTTCTCTCGGTAACGGCGTGCGATATTTTCGAGGTCAATCTTTATCACTTCTGAGGGGCAGGAGGAGACCAAAAATAGCGTTTTTAAATTCGGTCGACGCGCTAAAACTTGGGCAATGACCCGCTCAACTTCCTCGGCGCAATCAGCCATTCCGGCCAGGTCCCGATCCTCGAGAACCGCGGTCGCAAAGCGTGGTTCAGAGAAAATCATGACCCCCGCAGCGGACTGCAGTAAGTGCGCGCAGGTGCGAGAGCCCACCACCAGAAAAAAGGCGTCTTGTATCTTTCGATGTAGCCAAACAATCGACGTCAATCCACAAAAAACGGCGCGCTGCCCACGTTCAACCGTAATGTCTAACTCGCTTGATCTAGCGCCAACGTCTGAAGCGAGAACAGATTCCATTAGCGCCCCGCTTCCATCGATAAATGATTGATAGTCACGCTGTGGCTAGCATCCGATCGGCCGATACTAAACTTTATTAAAAACTGAGCCGCATTGATGACGTAGGCAACGTAGGCGGCAATGGCAAGCCACAGGAGTGACTCAGGTGTCAGGCCACTGCCGATGAGTGCTATGACGTAGGCGGTATGCAGTGCAATCACCACCATACTAACGGCGTCTTCCCAAAAAAAGGCGGGGGCAAATAAGTAGCGACCAAAAACGACCTTCTCCCAAATGGCGCCAGTGACCATAATCGCGTAGAGGAAGCCGGTTTTAACGAGCACCGACACCGTTGCCACCCAGTAGCCGTCGCCGGTCGTGAAGTAATAAATAATGCACGCTAGCGACAGGGCAAAGGCAAGGAACTGCAAGGGAGCAAGGATGCCCTGTATCAGTGTCCACTTTGATTCATCGCGACGTTTCTTTTGCTCTGACGTATAAATCTCAGCCACCCCCAGCTTTGATTGCTATCCCATCGTGTTCATGGCTACTGCCCCTCTGGTCACACTCGACCCGAGTACATTGACTCAGATTACTGATCGCATGGGCACTATGTCAACTTTATATTACGTTTTTTTTGTCTTTTTATTATTACTAAGACCGGACTTTACTCGCTGGATTGCTCTAAGTGCCTGACAATGCTGACTATTACCATGTCATCACAGCTGGACGAATTACCTCATCTATGCCATGATTGGCGTCTTTTACCACGATCAATGACCGCTGCCGTACAGCCTACGGCGGCAGCATTAAAGGAAAGTCACGGCAATGGATTTAAGCTCCGTCACCGCGAATCAGGTATTAAACGCTCTCGCAGACGTCACTCTCAAGCTTGATACGGACGGCCTCGTACTGGAAGCGCAAGTCAACCGCGTCGACGCCACGGATTTACGGCAGATTCAATGGCAGGGCAAAGCACTAAACGCGTTAGTCTCGGGCAGCCAGAGGGACCGTGTCGCCAACGTGATCGATTGGTGTGTAGCGCATCCCAACGCCACCACGACCGTGACCCTATCTCATCCAAACCTCAGCAGCGATACCACGGCGACGCTGCGCTACGTATTTTTTTACAGCGCAGATGAGCAACGTCTTATTGCGGTGGGCGAGGACAAAGGTGAGCTCAGCAGCGCAAAACAGCAATTAGTCAATTCACAGCTCGCCATGGAGCGGGACTACTGGTCATTGCGACAAACCGAAACGCGCTATCGCCGCTTATTAGATATGTCGAGCGATGGCTTCATTATCGTTGATGACAGTAGTCAGCGCATCGTCGAGTGTAACCAAGCAGCGGGACCATTGCTGCAGATAGTCGATCAATCCATCGTCGGTCTAGCCTTCCCAAGCCATATCGACGATGCGTCCAAACATCAGCTAAGTAAAATGATCGATGACGCCCGAATCAAAGGGTCGGCGTCGGCTGCATTGAGCACCTTGGCCAATGGTCATGCCCTGTTCGTCGCTATTGACCACCTGAGCCAAACAACTGGGGCCATTTTACTTGTCCGACTAAGCCAAGCCGCTAACGCTACTCTGCCAGCTACCGAGCAACACTATTTTGAGCGCGTCCCAGATGCCTTGCTCCAGCTTGATCACAGCGGTCGAATAACGGCCGCCAATGGCGTCTTCCTGCAATGGATCCAGGAGCCTTCTGATCGTCATGTGCTCGGCAGAAATGCCGATGACTGGCTTGGCCGCACAGGCGTCGATTTACAGGTGTTGCTTGACAACTTGAGCCAACGTAGCGTCGTCACAAGGTTCGCGTCAACGTTACGTACGCAAGCCCAAGGGTTTACCGATATTGAAATTTCAGGATCCTCACGCAGCCACAGCTCCGACAATGAGTACCTGCTGTTTCTCAGAGATACATCCCGGCGCATTCATCACCGAGAAACCACTGTGGAAGCGCTACCCTCATCAATAGAGGAGATTACCAGCCGGGTGGGACAAACGCCTCTCAAGGACCTGGTACGCGAATCCACAGACGTTATTGAGGCCCTGTGTATTGAGTCGGCATTAAAGCTCACTCGCAACAACCGAGCCTCCGCTGCCGAACTGCTTGGACTCAGTCGTCAGAGCTTGTATACCAAACTGCGGCGGTTTGGCATTGGTGAAACCGAGATTGAAGCGGAGACTGGCTAAAAAATTGTACAGATAAATCGTCAAATTTAATTGACGGCTCGGGAAGCGCTGTCTATAGTCAACTGATGCAACGCGCGACGCTTTTACATCGATATGCTGCGGGCCGAACAACGCTCCCCGCGCTACTTGAACTGCTTAAGCCCATCACCTGGTTTCCCCCCATGTGGGCCTTTCTTTGTGGCGCAATCTCGGTGGACGCGAACCTGCTAGAGAACAAGTGGTTGCTACTCGGGGGCATCACGCTAACGGGCCCAATGGTGTGCGGCGCTAGTCAAGTCGTTAATGATTGGTTTGATCGCCATGTCGACGCCATCAACGAGCCGCACCGGCCCATCCCCTCGGGAAGGGTTCCCGGAAAAATCGGCCTCTATTTCGCCATTGTGTGGTCTGGCCTGGCCTTGGCCTGGGGCGCCACTTTTGGTCGTTGGGTGTTTATCGCCACGCTCATCGGATTGATATTGGCATGGGCGTACAGCGCACCGCCCACACGGCTGAAGCTAAATGGCTGGGTAGGTAACGCGGCGGTTGGACTGAGTTACGAAGGCTTGGCTTGGATTACTGGAGCGGCGTTGCTGCTTCAAGGGCAAATACCAGCAGCACCGGTATTGCTGGTTGCTTTGCTCTACAGCATCGGCGCTCATGGCATTATGACGCTCAATGACTTCAAGTCCATAGCTGGTGACCGAGAATTGGGCATTCGATCGTTGCCAGCCCAATTAGGTGCAGATCGAGCAGCGCGACTCGCCTGTATTGTTATGCTACTTCCTCAGCTAGTCGTTCTTGCGCTGCTCCTCACGTGGGCGTGCTATTGGCAGGCTGGGGCGATTGGCGTACTGGTTATGGGACAAATCTTGGCCATGAGGCACATGCTCCAAGCACCCAAAGAGCGAGCGCCTTGGTACAATGGTACTGGCGTAACCGCCTATGTTCTTGGAATGATGATTTCGGCGTCAGCACTACCGGGGGCCACCTTGTGAAGACCTCCCTTGAGGGCCTAGGATGGGCGGGCATAGTGCGACTAGGATGCATCCAAGCGTCGTTGGGTGCCATCATCGTATTAACCACGTCAACCCTGAATCGAGTCATGGTCGTTGAACTGGCTTTACCCGCGATGCTGCCAGGATTCCTTGTGGCGCTCCATCATGTGGTACAGCTAGCTAGACCCAGAATCGGTCATGGATCGGATGTCGGTGGCAGACGAACACCTTGGATTGTAGGCGGCATGCTGCTCTTGGCGACCAGCGGCGTTATTGCCGCCTCGGGCACTGCCTTGATGTCCCTTTCAACATCCTGGGGCACTGTGGTGTGCGCACTGGGTTTCATCGGCATTGGACTGGGCTCGGGCGCGACCGGCACATCGCTTCTGGTACTTCTAGCCAAAACAGTGAGCCCCGACCGAAAACCTGCAGCAGCAACGATCGTGTGGTTCATGATGATTGCTGGATTCGCTATCACCGCTGGAACCGCGGGGGCTTTTCTTGATCCCTACACACCAGAGCGGCTTATTAGTGTCACTGCCATAGTCTCTTTGCTGGCCGTGCTTATCACCGGATTTGCCATTCGCGGCGTTGAAATTCGTCACCAGGTCATCGCTAGTCCTCCATCTAGTGAAAACAAACACACCACCGTGCATTTCCGCGAGGCACTCGCCGATGTATGGGCAGAGTCAGCCGCTCGTCGGTTTACTGTCTTTGTTTTCCTATCGATGTTGGCCTATAGCTTTCAAGATTTAATTTTAGAACCCTTTGCTGGCTTGGCATTCGACATGTCTCCGGGACAGTCCACGCAATTATCGGGCACGCAACACGGCGGCGTTTTACTTGGCATGCTGGCAGTCGCAGCCAGTGGTTCACTCGCTAAGCGACACGCTGCTCAGTTACTTAAACGATGGATTGTTGGAGGCTGCATCGCATCGGGTTTGGCCCTCATCGGTATCGCCTGGGGCGGAGCCCACCCCGACCAGTGGAACCTCTCGGCCAATGTATTCTTCTTGGGAGCCGCAAATGGCGCCTTTGCTGTCGCTGCGATCGCTGCGATGATGACCCTCGCCAGCCAAGGCCAAGTCGGACGAGAGGGTCTACGAATGGGACTATGGGGTGCGGCTCAAGCTATAGCCTTCGCAGCCGGCGGCTTTCTGGGCACTGTGGCTGTTGATGTTTGCCGTCTATGGGTGGCCGATCCTGCTCATGCGTATGGATTGGTTTTCCTTTTTGAAGCAGGCTTATTTCTTATCGCTGCCTACCTAGGCTCAGCAGTAGGCTCACTCAGTAACGAACCGGCGTCCACCAACACCCAGCCTATTGGCTTTGGTGATGTGGCACTGCAAGAAATAATGGAAGGAGGTACCTCATGAACGATGCCCAATATGATGTCGTTGTGGTGGGCGGTGGACCCTCTGGCGCCACAGCCGCTAACGAGTTGGCTATGCAAGGAAGGAAAGTACTGCTTCTCGAACGCGCCTTTCGCATAAAGCCCTGCGGCGGTGCTGTCCCCCCTTGCCTCCTTGACGAATTTTCGATTCCCGACTCGCTGGTGGTGGCTAAAATCAATTCAGCGCGCATGATATCGCCGACAGACAGAACCGTTGATATGCCCATCAGCAACACCTTCGTGGGGATGGTTGACCGCGATGCGTTTGATCCATGGCTGCGAGAACGCGCTCAAAAAAATGGCGCTGACCTACATATTGGCGTCTTTAAAGGGCTCCATTATGATGACAGCGGGATTGTTCACCTTGCCTTTGAATCGAAACAAGGCGCGAGAGGGTTACAAACAGTCACCACACGATGTGTCATTGGTGCTGACGGCGCTCGATCTAAAGTGGGTAAGCAAACAATCCCCTGCTCTGCGAAGTTGCAATGGGTGATGGCCTACCATGAAATTGTGGAGGCACCACAGGCACCTGCGAGCGAAGCCTACAATCCTAAGCGGTGTGATGTGTTCTACCAAGGTGACCTGTCGCCCGATTTTTATGCCTGGGTGTTCCCTCATGGCAAGCACGCCAGTATTGGTGTGGGCAGTGAGCAAAAGACCTTTTCTGCTCCGGCTTCGGTAGCCAAATTACGGGCAAAAACTGGATTAGAACACTGTACCACCGTACGCAAAGAGGGGGCCCCCATCCCCATGAAACCACTCAAGCGCTGGGACGACGGACGCGGCGTATTATTGGCCGGCGACGCAGCAGGTGTGGTCGCACCGGCCTCAGGAGAGGGCATTTATTATGCCATGCTGTGTGGTCGAATCGCTGCGGTGGCGATGAATCGATTTCTGGTCAGTAATGATGCGCGAGATCTGCGACGAGCTCGGAAAGATTTCATGGCACTACATGGCCGGGTATTTTGGGCGCTAGGCTTGTTGCAACGATTTTGGTACGGCAGTGATAAGCGACGAGAAAAGTTTGTTTCCATGTGCCGTGATAAAGACGTCCAAGAGCTGACGTGGCAATCCTACACGACAAAAAAACTAGTGCGGCGACGAAAAGCCGCCCACTTTCGCGTCGTCGTCAAGGATTTGCAGCAGCTAATGGGTTTCGCTGGCTCTTGATGCGCGCGCTCGAGCAACTGATTACGTCCGGCACATTTTTCGACTGGGTGCTTATCGCCATAGCCGTAGAAGCGCTGCTACTGATTATCTGGAGCCTGTCTAGAGGTCAACAGCGACAGGCCTTGCGCCTGTTACCCAATCTTTTGGCTGGCGCTAGTCTCATGTTAGCCGTAAAACTCGCCATTATTGACGCGTCTTGGCTGTTACTGGCCGCAACCCTCAGCCTAGCTTTGGTGGCGCATTGTGTGGACCTGTATGGGCGTTTGCGACTCACCTAAGCCGTCGCGGAGCCAATGAGGCGACAGTGAAATCCGCCCTCCCTCGTAGAAGGTCACGCTTGTCATCCCAGCATTGAACTACCAAACCGGCGCTATGGTGACTCGCTCGGGAGGACTATTAGTCATGGTAGGCAGGAGATAGAGACGAGCAAAAGTGGCAGCTGTCGCCACACCAAGGCCCGCACGCTTCAGCAATCCAACCACACCACCACGCTGCCTAGCTGCGTCCATTTGCCGACTCAGGTGCAGCATTCTTTGCATTCCCTCGCGGAAACGCGGGCTGTCCGTATCGAGGGACAGGGGGAAAACTTGACAGCTAATCGCTGTGGTAATGTCAAACACCTTGTAATCGAACTCGGTGATGTCCATGCCAAAGGCTTCATATAACGATGGACGCGAATGATCACGTACGTACATAGTTGAGTAGACCGCTAACAAGAAGAACCGGATCCATAATTTGTTATGTCCACGCAGTAATTTGGGATCAGCGCGCATTAGCAATGCCAGCGCTTCCCCGTGCGCATATTCGTCGTTACACCAGTTCTCGAACCAGCTGAATATCGGGTGGAATTGATATTCAGGGTGTCGCTGTAAATGCCTGTAAATGGTGATATAGCGCGCATAACCAATTTTTTCAGATAAGTAGGTGGCGTAGTAGATGAATTTAGGTCGAAAGTACTGATAATCTTTCTTATTTTTAAGGACACTTAAATCGACTGCAACGCCGAGTTGCTTGAGCGCTTTATTGATAAAGCCAGCGTGGCGAGACTCGTCCCGAGCCATGCAACGCATCAAGTTTTTGATATCTTTGTTATCGACTTTCTTTTGAATTTCCTGATAGAGCACACATCCTGAGTACTCCGCAGTAATAGAACTGACGAGAAAATCTAGAAAGTCGGCCTTTAACGCCGGGCGATCATCAAGCGACGTCGGGTCAAATTCAAAGGATTGTTTAAAATGGGCCCGATTGAGGTCAGCATCAAAGGCTGACATCAGTTCATCCCATTCTTCGCGGACCAAAGACACGTCAAGTTTTTCCAGCGCTTTGTAGTCGGTGCGGTAAAACTTAGGTGCGAGTGGCCGATTGTCCAGCGCTTGGCGCGTCGAATCGTTTAATTCCATGGTCATTGCTGTGGTCAAGAGGCCCCCTAAACAAATAATGTCGCTCTCAAAGCCTATAATGTGCGCTTTTCACGTTTGTGTCAATTTTGTTTTACATTTACTAAGTAAACTAATATGGTGTCTTTTCCCTAGAGACAATGATGAAGCCATGAGCCCGACACCACGCCCCCAAGCAACGACCGGAGCGCACGATGACGAATGACCACAAGGCTTCAGGAAGGCACGCCACAACACGAGAATCGATAGCGGATCGTATGATTCAGCTGGCCTATGTCAGCACTCAAACTCACTCTATGAACACCCGGGATCTCTTGGCCCTCCTGGAGGAAGCTCGCGTCGCCAATAGCAGTCGAGGCATCACAGGGCTCCTGTTACACAAGGAGCAATCTTTTTTTCAGGTACTAGAAGGCCCTGAAAATCAGGTTTTACCCGCCTTTGAAGCGATTAAAAAAGACCCGCGTCACCACCAAATCGAAATTCTAGACAGGTCAGAGCTCGAACACCGAGAATACGCCGACTGGCGTATGGGCTTTGTCGACCTCGATGGTATTGATCCTAGGCTGCTAGAAAGCTATTCCGACTTCATGCAGCACAGTCACGAGCCACGAGAATTTCTGACTCAACTCAGTAAAGGTGCTCGATTGGCCTTAATGTTTCGAAAACTGGCTTAACCGGCTTCTTCAACGTGCTGCTTGCGCTTTGGCCGCCAAACGCCCATCGCGACGTTGAACACTGCCACGCCGCCAAGCAACCAAATAGAACCGACTTCGGCACCGATATTTAAAGCCAGTTCCTCAATACTTCCGACCTCGCTGAGTACCCGCTGCGCAGCGAGGGCTTCCCGCTCGAGAGGACCTTGAATGCCCAGTAACGTGCCCTCAAACATGAGCACGCCTGTGGCAAGCTTTGCCCAGACCCACCCCGCCCCGTGATAAGCGGGCACCGCGGCCATCGACAGCAATCCTGCCACGATCGTCACCCCAAGGGCAGGCAAAAGAACGGTCTGTGCCAGTGCGTCCATTATCTGCCGTACAGCGACGTAGGTGGTAATGTCGTCGCTAGGCGGGGGTAATTCGCTATGACATATCAATAGCGCGGCCATCGATCCGAGCAAGCCTATACCCCCGATGGTGTGTAAAAATTTTAACCACCTACGCATAACAGAAACACCTCCAAGTGCCAGGCCAGATGCTAGGTTATACGCCGTCTATTGGCCATGGGATGACCCCAGCTCATCGCATCTCACATGCTCGCACAGGCGCCATCACTACGATGGCGCAGCGGGTATACTATGTCCCGTATTGCTCTCCCAAGCGTGCCAGCTCCCGATAAAAGCCCAGCATAGTGCCCTGTAGAATATCAACGGCACTGTCAACCGTGTCTATTCGACCCACCACCTGCCCTGACAGTGGAATTGCGGCTTCCATATCACCATCGAAGTACAGTGCCTGCACCCCGGCAAAATGTTCCAAGACGTTAAAAGCGCCCAAGGGCAACAGCTCGGCGGTACGCTGCGTACGTAAGGCACGCAAAGCGGGACGGGATTCTTGATTGAGGAATACCGTGTCGGTCTCCTTAGCCGCGACTACCGATTGCTTCCAGTTGTCGTGAACTGGGGATTCAACACAGCTGAGCATGCGTGTGCCCATTTGAATGCCCTCGGCCCCCATCGCAAATGCCCCCGCCATCGACAATCCATCACACATTCCGCCGGCAGCAATAATGGGTACATCCGTGCGGGAGCGTATCAGCGGCAGCAACACCATGCTCGATACCGGCGTCGGATTTTTAAAGCCACCCCCTTCACCGCCCTCCACCACCAAACCATCGACGCCGCAATCGAGCGCTTTCAGTGCCATATCAAGGGTTGGCACTACATGAAAAACGTTGATTCCCGCCGCTTGAAAAATCGACGTGCAAACAGCGGGACTGCCCGAGGAGGTGGTAACAAAACCGAGGCCTTGCTCGACAACAAAATCGATAATGCTCGAATCCTTTACATGAGCAAGCGAGACGTTCATGCCAAAAGGCTTATCGGTCATGTCGCGAAGTTTTTTAACTTCTTCGCGAATAATCTCAAACTCACCGGAGGCGGTTTCAATGATACCCAGGCCCCCGGCATTACTGACCGCGGCCACCAACTGAGCCCGTGCAATCCAGCCCATGGGTGCCTGTACGATAGGGTAATCGGTGCCCGTCAACGCTGTCACACGATTTGTCACTGATTTTGCGGTCATATTTCTCTCTCAACTGTTGGCAATAGCAGAATTCCTAGCCCGGTAGCAGAGCATTCATCACTCATCTATTGTATAAAAGATCAATGCGGGGTGATCCACTCGTGCTACACACGCGAATCATTCGCATATTATTACTCAAGTTGGAGATATTCACGTGACTCGATGGTTATTTACCGCGCTGTTTTGGCTATCAAGTCAGGCTGCCAACGCTCAACTCCCTTTTCAAAGCACCGTCATCGCCGATTTTCACGAGCCCTGGGCTCTGGCGGTCCTACCCGATACCAGTTTACTCGTTACCGAAAAAAAAGGCGCGCTGCAATGGCTCTCAGCCTCGGGCGAGCGGCTTGGTGAAATTTCTGGCCTACCTGATGTGGATTACGGGGGTCAAGGTGGCTTAGGTGATGTGGTACTCCACCCCGATTTCAGTAACAACCAACTCATCTACATCAGTTATGTTGAGGCGAGCACCGCGAATACCCGGGGTGCCGCGGTCGCTCGAGGCAAATTGTCTCTGCAGGGTCGCCGCCCCTACTTAGATGAAGTCGATGTCATCTGGCGACAATATCCCAAGGTGCTTGGCCGCGGCCATTTTGGCCACCGCTTAGCGTTTGATGATGCGGGTTTTTTATGGATTTCGTCAGGCGACCGTCAAAAGTTTACGCCGGCTCAACACATGCAAAGCACTATGGGCAAACTAATCCGATTGCATGATGACGGCTCAATTCCCGCTGATAACCCCTTCGTTAATTATCGCAAAGAGAACCCACTGGTAGATCGGGAATCGATCTTCCAGCAGATTTGGTCCTTGGGGCATCGAAACCCGCTGGGAATGGCTCACGATTCAAATGGCCAACTGTGGGTCGTGGAAATGGGTCCTGCAGGGGGTGATGAACTAAATCTCATTAAACGCGGAGCCAATTACGGCTATCCTTTGGCATCGAACGGCAATCATTATGACGGCCGCCCGATCCCGGAGCATAGCACCCGTCCTGATTTGCAAGCACCCGCCGCATCCTGGACACCGGTGATATCCCCCGCTGATTTAGTGTTCTATCAGGGTGATCTGTTTGCCGACTGGCGCGGCGATGCGCTGATTGCCGGACTGTCCGCTGAAGGCATTGTACGCGTTCGTATTGACGGTGAACAAGCCGTGGAGGTGGCACGCTACCCGCTGAATGCCCGTATCCGCGGACTGGCTGAAGCCGCCGATGGTAGTCTGTGGGTACTAGAAGATGAACGCCGAGGCAGCCCGGGTCGGCTGCTCAAGCTCAAACCCCGGGAGTAAGCGTAGGGCAGTGGCACGAGACCGGCATGTCACTGGTTTTATTGCGGGCCCGTTGCCCCCTACCCCGCCAACATGCTTCGGGCGGCCCCATAGGCACTTGGCGTCAGAGCTGCGCTTCGTCAATCCAACCCCGAATATCCCTCGCGGTCGCCCGAGCAATATCCGGCAACACCGCAGCAAATAGCTCGTTAGCATGGACCGTGCCCATGACCTGTCGGCATTGCGTTTTGACACCGGCCTCGTTGCACAGCCGGTAAAAGGCAATGCCTTCGTCGCGCAAAGGATCACATTCATTGACGCTAATCATGGTCGGCGGAAATCCTTTCACATCATCGAGGCTAGCAAAACCAGGCCACGCCATGGAATCTCTGGATTCGTAGGCGTCAATACCGTACGCCATGGTAGCGTGGTTATTGGCAATACTGATCAATACGCCCTCATTCTCGCTGCTTGACGGATGCTCTGCGGAAGGCCAGTCACCTAAAATATAAGGACACAGTGCATACAGCGCCAACTGTCGGTGCCCCTCACCTAGAGTGTTTAAACGCATCGTCGTGGCGATCGCCAAATTACCCCCACCGCTCTCTCCAGCAATTAACAGCTGTTGCGGATCGATACTGAGCGCGTCGGCGTTATTGTGTGTCCATAAAAACCCCGAGACGCAATCGTTCAGCCCGGCCGGATACGGGGCCACTTCGGAGACCGACGAGGGTCGAAGTGAATTCCTGAAATCCACCATAACAATGCACAAACCCTGGTGCGCCAGCATCTTGCCCCAGGCCCTGTAGTTTGGAGAAAAACACGAAAGCATCATCATGGCGCCACCGTGAATGTAGTACACGCAGGGTAAGATCTCGTCATTGTCTGGGCGGATGATTTGCAAGTGAATAGTATTCCCGTCGGGCGAGGACGTGATCTCTTGCCGGTCAATGCGGAGCCCTGTTGAAGGCGTTACCAGCTCGTTGTCAAGCGGCTCAAGCATGGCTTCCATCGCCGCCTCAGCGGCAAGCGCTTCAGAGGTACTCGCCACAGCAAGGGCTTCCTCCCGAGAGCTAACATCCTTTGCTTGTGTTAGCAGTGGTTCCTCGATCGCGCTTAAAAACGCGCGATTACGACGGTCTAACCGATAGTCGCTGCCTGGGTCATAGGTCATAATTTATTCCATTCATACTGGTCATTAAAGGGCCATAACGCCTTCTAGTCGCCGAGAGGCTTACAGCGGGATCTACACCCCGTTGAGTGTATCAGGGAAATATTCTCGCAAGGTGATAACATTCCAGCACGCTTGGACTTGGATGCCCCCATGGATTGTCTCTATCCCGCCATTGAACCCTACCGCACTGACTGGCTGGAGGTCGGCGATGGCCATGAGCTGTACTTTGAGGAGTCGGGAAACCCACAGGGCAAGCCCTGTCTATTTGTCCACGGGGGTCCAGGGGGTGGCGCTACGCCTCAAGCCCGACAATTTTTCAATCCAGAGCGATACCGCATTATCGTTTTTGATCAGCGAGGCTGTGGTCGCTCCCTGCCCCATGCCTCATTAGAAGCCAACACCACGTGGCACTTGGTGGCGGATATGGAATTATTGCGCGAAGCGCTGGCGATTGAGCACTGGTTAGTCTTTGGCGGTTCTTGGGGCAGCACCCTGAGTCTAGCCTACGCCCAGACCCATCCAACGCGTGTCAATGCCCTAGTGCTGCGAGGCATCTTCTTGCTCCGACCAAAAGAAATACAATGGCTTTATCAGCACGGTGCTAGTGAACTCTACCCCGATGCTTGGGAGCACTATGTGACACCTATCCCTGAACCCGAACGCCATGATCTGGTCAATGCTTTCCATCGCCGATTGATTAGTGATGATGCTGCTACCCGCCTAGCGGCAGCGCGGGCGTGGTCAGTATGGGAAGCGTCTACCAGCTTTCTTATTCAAAACAGCGACTTTATGACCGCACTTGATGCACCCGATGCAGCCCTGGCCATGGCGCGCATAGAGTGTCATTACTTTGTCAACAATGGCTTCTTTGCCCTACCCAATCAGCTGCTTGACAATATTGATCGCATTCGGCACGTACCCTCCGTGATTGTTCAAGGACGTTACGATGTCGTCTGTCCCCCCATTACTGCTTGGGAGCTACACCGTGCCTGGCCCGAAGCGGATTTTCAGCTGATCGCCAATGCCGGACACTCAGCCCTGGACAGTGCGAATACGCGCGCCCTAATCGCCGCGACCGATCGCTTTGCAGACTAAGCACCGGGCCGCAACACCCTTTATCTGACAGCAGGCCGCTTTGTATGCCGACATCAGCCTCCCCCTATCACTACGAACCTGAGGTATTGGCGACGATTTTCCGTAGCGTCAAAACGATCGCTGTTGTCGGCGCGAGTGAGCAGGCCCATAAAGCCAGTTTTAGCGTCATCATGCATTTGCAAGCCTATGGCTATGAGGTATTTGCCGTGAACCCGCGCACATCTGCCACGGATATTGCCGGGGCCACAGTGTTTCCCTCCCTCGGGGCTATTGAGGGTCGCGTCGACATGGTCGATGTGTTCAGACCCAGCGGCGAGCTGCTCGGCGTGGCCCAGCAGGCGATTGCCATTGGTGCCAAGGTGCTCTGGGCGCAGCTAGCTATTTACGATGATGCTGCGGCAGAGCTCGCGGAACGGGCCGGGTTGACGGTGGTCATGGATCGCTGCCCAAAAATAGAATTGCCCAAACTGGCGCTATAGGCGGTAAACTACATCGACCTTAGTAATCTGTAGCGGTCACATCATGGGCACTGAAACCACCGGCGGTCTTTGACAACCAATGAAGTAGGATCAGCAGACTATGATGTTAGATAATCTGGTAACGAGGCATGATGACGGGCAGATCGCCCATTTAACCCTCAACGCGCCGGCGACAACCAACGCCTTGTCGGAGGCAATGATGTCAGCGCTGTGTGAGCGCCTCAAGGCTATTAGCAGTGATACGTCCGTCCGGGTGGTCATCGTATCTGGCGCAGGTGCCCACTTTTGCGCAGGTCATAATCTCAAGGAAATGACTGAACATCGTACCGATGCGGATGGTGGACGCCAGTATTTTAAAGACTTATTTGATCGTTGCTCCGAAATGATGCTGTCTATCACCCGTCTACCACAGCCCGTCATCGCCCAAGTACAGGGCATTGCAACGGCGGCAGGCTGTCAATTGGTCGCCACCTGTGACCTTGCCATTGCTGCCACAGATGCCACCTTTGCCACTTCAGGAATCAATATTGGCCTATTTTGCGCGACGCCCATGGTAGCTCTGAGTCGGAACGTCAGCCAAAAACAAGCGTTAGAGATGCTATTGACCGGTGAGGTTATATCAGCGGACAAGGCGCTGGACATAGGTCTCATCAATAGGCACGTAGCACTAGAGTCGCTCAGTGCGGCGACGATGGAACTGGCAGAAACACTCGCCAGCAAATCGCCCGTTGCTCTTAGACTGGGGAAAAAAGCCTTCTATGATCAGGCTACCCTCACCTTGGAGCAAGCCTATGCTCAGACTGCGCAAGTGATGGCCGATAATATGATGGCCGGCGATACCAAAGCAGGTATCGATGCATTTATCACTAAACAGCCGATGCCGGACTGGCACGGAGAATAGCTAACAGACACCCTGCTAGCATCGACATACCCGAGGACGTTACATGCACGATATTCGTTGTCCACACTGTGACAAAGCCTTCAAAGTGGACGAGACAGGCTATGCGGATATCGTAAAACAAGTGCGTGATCACGAATTTGACTCGCAACTTGAGGAGCGTCTGCGCCTTGCAGAGCGCGAAAAGCAGGATGCCATTGAACTCGTAAAAAGCCAGACTCTACGTCAGGCGCAGACTGACAGCGCCGCAAAAGACGCACAAGTACAGGCGCTTCAGGCAGAAATTGCAGCCGCTGCGCTTGAACAACAATTGGCTGTATCGCAAGCGGTCAACGCGGTCGAAAAGAAATACGACGCAGTGAGTAACCAGCTACAGAGCGCGGCGCTAGAGAAAAAGCTGTCCGAACAAGCCCTCAAAGATAAATATGAGACGCAAATCAAAGATCGGGATGATGCCATTGATCGCTTGAAAGATTTGAAGGCGCGCTTATCCACAAAAATGCTCGGCGAGACCCTCGAGCAACATTGCGAAACGGCCTTCAACCAAATACGCGCTACTGCTTTCCCAAAGGCCTATTTCGAGAAAGACAACGACGCTCAGTCTGGCAGCAAAGGGGATTTTATTTTTCGTGACTTCGACGACAACAAGACAGAGATCGTCTCCATCATGTTTGAAATGAAGAACGAAGCCGACACCACGGCGACAAAGAAGCGCAATGAGGATTTCTTGAAAGAGCTAGACAAAGACCGGACCGCGAAAGCATGCGAATACGCCATACTCATCTCCCTGCTGGAGACTGACAGCGAGCTGTATAATGGCGGCATCGTTGACGTATCCCATCGCTATCCAAAGATGTACGTGGTCAGGCCGCAGTTTTTTATACCGATTATCACGCTACTGCGTAATGCGTCGCTGAATGCACTCACCTATAAATCCGAACTAGCACTCGTTAGAGCACAAACGGTCGACGTGACAAATTTTGAAAATGATTTGGAAAGCTTCAAGAGTGCCTTTGCGAAAAACTATGACCTAGCGTCGAGAAAATTCCAAACGGCCATCGATGAAATCGACAAGTCCATCGATCATCTGCAGAAAACTAAAGATGCCCTGCTAGGGACTGACCGGAACCTTCGCCTTGCTAACAATAAGGCACAAGAAGTCACGATCAAAAAGTTGACCCGCAACAATGCGACGATGAGCGAAAAATTCAAGGATTCGAAGCCCTAGCGCTTGCGCTGCCCGGTCAAATAAACGCTACGCTCGAGCGTTGAGACTGGCTCCCTCTGCAAAATCCCGGTCAATAGCTAACGATAAACGCTGCATGAGAATCTCTCTAGAACGGGTTTTGGTGGCTCCGTGGGAGGGCATGTGGAGCTTGGCAAGGTGAGAGGCCACGTCAGCAATTCGCTCTGACAATGCCGTTGGCGCTACGACTTCATCCAAGAACCCTGCACCAATGGCTTCATCGGGGCTGTAGAGACGCGCCAACCCGAGGGCCTGATCTCTGTGGCTGGGAGTCAGTCGTGCCCGACACAACTCGACCCCGAACCAAGGCATGGTCATGCCTATCGCCACTTCATTCAAACCCAGCTTAAACGCGCCCTGAACGCCAATTCGATGGTCGGCAGATAGACACAGTAGGCCACCCAATGCCAAGGCATGCCCTGACACACCTAAAATGACCGGACCGTCAAAGCCTAACAATCGTATGATCAAATCTGCACCTTCGCGCAGGAGTCGTGTTGACTCTGCGTCAAAGCGCTGCATAACGCTAAGATCGAAGCCGGCGCTAAACTTTCCTTCTCGCCCCACCAGGGCGATAACGCCACCACGCTGTGCCGCCGTGTCTAGCGCACTATGTAATGCCTCAATCAGAGCGAAGCCCAGCGCATTAGCTTTACCGTCATCCATATGAATTTCTGTGTAGTCTTCTCGCTCAGTCACGGTCAGGTGTGACATAACTCGTCCTCCAAAAAATCGATATCCGCCTTAACACCGCGCATGACACAGGCAGGCAGCGGTGGGGGCGTATGCCACAGTCTCAAATAGTGACGCAAATTTTCCCAAAGTGCGTTTGTGACTCCATATGCCGAAATGCGTCGGCTAAGTTGATCAGCGGGTATTCCGAGTCAATAACGGGCTTCAATCCCTGTGCTTCAACGCAGCGGTTCATTGCCAGCTGATCACTCTGACTGCCCACCGTAATACCACTAATCCGACCATTTTTTGTCATTAAAGCGGCCGTGGGAACCTCACCGGAAACCCCGGTCAAGACGCCAATTAAGCTAATACAGCCATCCACTGCCAGCGCATTGATGGACTGGGGAAGATTGCCCGGCCCCCCTACTTCGATGACCAGATCTATCCCACGTCCGCCGGTTAACTCAAAAGCCGTCTTTCCCCAGTCAGGATTTTCCCGATAGTTTATCAAGTGCTCAGCGCCCAGAGCACCCAGTCGATCCAACTTATCGTCACTGGACGATGTGGCTACGACCCGATAGCCCATCAATCGAGCAAATTGCAGCGCAAAAACAGAGACCCCACCGCTTCCCTGTACCAAAACCCAGTCGCCGGCCTTCAACTGCGAATCAACCACCAAGGCCCGCCAGGCGGTCAGGCCTGCGCATCCCAAGGTCGCAGCCTCAGCGAAACTAAGGGATCGAGGTATACCACTGAAGGCAGAAGCCGGCATGGTCACCGTTTGCGCAGCAAAGCCATCGACATGATCACCGGGCACACCCTGTAGCGCTGCGCTGCTGGCACGGCCCGACACCCATGCGGGAAAGAAATAGCTCATTACGTGATCACCGACCGCAAAGGCGCTAACGCCCTCACCCACCGCAGCCACAACGCCCGATCCATCAGATAGCGGAATACGTCCATCAGTCGTCGGGATCATGCCTGTGACCACCGCGTAATCATGAAAGTTTAACGAGCTCGCCTTGAGCGCGACCTGAATCTCTCCAACTCCTGGCGCTCGCGCTGACCTATCAGCAATCGATAATTTCTCTAGCCCCCCAGGGGCCTGTACGTGAACGGCGTGCATAACTGACTTCCTTAAAGGCTAAAAAAGAGCCGCTACGATACTACACCCTGACGACAGCGGCGACTGGCGCAATCATCTACCACCCATGGAGAGCGCAACGCGACCGATTTAACACTAAAACAACCAAAACGGCGCAACTATTAGGCATTTCGGTTGATCCGGACCCCCTGGCTAACCGTAATGTGGAAAACACAGTTACGACCGCCCTGAGCCGTTGCTGGCAGGGGTGATTACGGGTGAACCTACTAGCTTCTACCACCCTATGGCGCACTGCTATAACGGACGTTCCGTTACAGGGGGTGCCTGCTACCGAAGCGGCTGGCCGCTTCTTATGGAGATCTCAATGAACGTTGGTGTCAAAGGTGAACACATCCGCTCCCAGTCGGGAGAGGACGACGTTCGTCGATCTATCATTGATGCACCCCAGACCTATTTTTCCGGCTTGGGTGAGACATGTATTCACTGGTTTGACGCCGCTTCTGGACAATGGCTTACGTTTAACACAGCACACGCGGGCTGGCATGGCTTCTGTCATCAGACTGGCGAAGCAGTAGTCCGAGAGGATCTTAACAACAATTATCAGCCGTGGTCTGAGGTACTCGATGCCTCGCGCTCCCCCTATATTCGTTGGTTTGTCGACGCACAAACTAACAGCTGCTTTAATTTGCTAGATCGGCATGTTCTATCTGGCCACGGCAACAATAAAGCCCTCATATTCGAGGGTGATCGTTGGGATCCCGCAAAAAATAATGGCCGTGGCGGTCCGGTTGTCGAGCAAACATTTAGCTATCGAGAATTGCTGCTAGAAGTGGTTCTCCGAGCTCGAATGTTAAAGGATTTGGGGTTAGTCAAAGGCGATCGTATTGCCCTCAATATGCCCAATATTGCTGAGCAAATCTTTTATATCCTCGCCGCACAACGGCTAGGGGTCATATATACCCCGGTGTTTGGCGGCTTCTCGGCTAAAACCCTGTCTGACCGATTGCATGATGCGGGCGCTCGCATGGTAATTACCGCGGACGGAGGCTATCGCAATGCCGAAATGGTGCCTTTCAAGAGCCAATATACCGATCCTGCTCTGGATAATTACATACCAGCCGACAAAGGCATTAAAGCCCTAGCTGCAGTGCTGGCCAGTAACGATGAGCTCACCGATGCATCATCGATCACCGAACAAATCCGCGCTGCCCTCCATGGTGAGATCACCGTCGAACGCGCTGATGTTATGCGCGAGCTCGGCATTTGTCTCAGTCAGCGAGCGCACTTGCCCGCGGACGTAGCCGCCAAACTGCGAACCGATGTCGCTATAGCGCTTGCCAACGTCCGACATAACATAGAAAAGGTCATCGTTGTCAGATATACCGGCCAGGAAGTGGTGAGTTATGAGCGGGATATCGACGCTACCGAGTGTCTCAACAACACGCGAAACGCGTGCTTGACTGACATCGGCATAGCGAGTTTCGACACGCTCGATGAGGACTCAGATCAGCATTTTTGGTCTGTTGTAAACAGCATTCAAGGTGCCGAAGCGCTGGAAGCTAACTGGCCACTGTTTATTATTTACACCTCTGGCTCCACTGGCAAACCAAAAGGTGTGGTGCATACGCACGGCGGGTGGCTCGCCGGCGTCACACATTCTATGGGCGCAGTATTCAACGCCACATCCGATGACACCCTCTACGTGATAGGGGATCCAGGCTGGATCACGGGTCAGTCGTACTTAATCGCCGCGCCGCTCGCCGTTGGCATGACGACGGTAGTCTGCGAGGGGTCACCCCTGTTTCCGAATGCCGGGCGCTTTGCTTCCACCATAGAGCGACACCAGGTGACGCTTTTCAAGGCGGGCTCCACATTCCTGAAGGCGGTAATGACCGACCCAGCGAGTACCAACGAAATGGCAGCGCATGATATGTCGTCCTTGCGAACCGCAACATTTTGCGCGGAACCGGTATCACCCGCCGTACAACAATTCGCCATGAATAATATTTGTGCTCGGTATATTAATTCTTATTGGGCCACCGAACATGGCGGCATCGTGTTCTCTTGTCCGGAAGGAGACTATAAGGATCTACGAGCCGATGCGAAAACATGGGCATTGCCCTGGATTCAGGCACAGGTGCGCGTAGCAGAAGACATGGGCAGCGATGGGCACGTTCAGCGCCATCGCGAAGCTGAAGTCGGCGAGAAAGGCGAGCTCGTGATTACTGCACCCTATCCTTACCTTGCCCATACCCTGTGGGGCGATAATGATCGATTTGGACAACCCGATTGGTGTGGAGATATTGCCCGCTTTACCGAAACGTATTTTAGTCGATGGGATAGTGGCTACAGCTATACTCAAGGCGACTATGCCAGACGCCACGACGATGGTGGCTTTACCCTCCATGGTCGCTCTGATGATGTCATCAATGTCTCGGGACACCGAGTCGGCACCGAAGAAATAGAAGGTGCCATCCTCAGAGACAAAACGCTGAGGGAAGATTCCCCGGTAGGCAATGTTGTCGTGGTCGGTGCACCCCACGATGAAAAAGGCGAGACCCCAATTGCCTTTCTCATCGCTGCACCGGGCCGTAAATTATCTGACGAGGACTTTGCCCGCCTGCAAGGCTTGGTTCGATCCGAAAAAGGCTCAACCGCAGTGCCTTCTGACTTCTTAGTGGTTCCAGCCTTCCCTGAAACTCGATCGGGAAAATATATGCGCCGTACCCTACGCGCGCTGTTGTTGGGTACACCGTTAGGCGATCTTTCGACACTAAGAAATCCCGAGGTCGTCGACTTTATTAGAGAAGCGATAAGTCAGTGGCGTGATCACGGTGCGCTGGCTCAAGCGAAGAAAATCATTCAAACCTGGCGTTATATACGCCTAGAAACGCATCCTTTGACCGCTGATAAGCACGTCGGCTTGCTGTTCATTTCAAATCCCCCAGTGAATGCCCTCAATGAGCGAGCACTCGATGAATTACACACGGTCGTTCAGCAAATTCGCCAGCAAGCTACCCTCGATGCGCTGATTATTACCGGCAACCGCAGCACCTTTGTGGCGGGTGCCGATGTGAAAGAATTATTAAAGATTGGCGAAGTCGGCGATATGGAATCTGCATTGACCCTTCCCCATGCAGCGCACGCCGCCTTTGATGCTATTGAGCAGCTGCCGATCCCGGTCGTCGCAGCCGTTAACGGCCCTGCGTTGGGCGGGGGTAACGAGCTATTACTGTCATGCGGCTATGCTATCGGTGCGGAACACGCAACGTTTGGACAACCCGAAATTAACCTGCATTTAATGCCTGGCTACGGTGGTACCCAGCGGCTGTTGAGAAAGCTCTACGCCGCTCGCGGGGAAAGCGGTGCACTCGACGCTATAGCGTTGATGTTACGAGGTCGCCCAATTGATTCAGAGACGGCCTTAGCCATGGGACTTATCGAAGAGCGGCTCCCTGCTGAATCCGAATCAACCATCGAGCGAGCAATCCAACGATTGCGGGATTACTTCGCCGGGTCAGGCCCGCTGCTTCCGATACAGAGCGCGCGCGCAGCCGAACTGGTCGAGCGTAACCAACCATTGGATATTATCCCAGCCATCGACGGTTCCGCAGCCATTCAGACGCTGTTGAAACAACTGGCTATCGGTGGCCGGCAGTCGACGGCCGAAAGAATTCTCACGGCGGTCACAGTCGGTCTTCGGGAAGGCAGTGACGCAGGTTTTCATGAGGAAGCACGGCTATTTGCCGAGGCCATGTGTGATCCCTCATCAGGTCCCCATGGCATCACTGCCTTCTTAGAGAAGCGCAGCGCTGCCTTGCCTGCAAACGTCACCGACGTCCCTGCCTACCCCAGCGAGCAGTTGCAAGACACACTCATTGAACAAGGCCGTCTGCTGCCGATGGGCGCCAGCTTCTTCCCCGGGGTAACCGTCATCCCCGACTATCAGTACGGTTTGGGCGTAGCGCGTTCACAGATCGATGGTGCACCGGAACATGGACAGCCCATTGATGCTGAACGCCAGTTAGTCTTTAAGACGCCCAAACCATTGGCCACGGAAGCCCTAGTTTATGTGTTGGCATCAGAGGTCAACTTCAATGATATTTGGGCCATTACCGGCATTCCAGTATCGCCCTTCGACGCGAGAGAAGCCGATGTCCAAGTTACAGGTTCCGGCGGAGTCGGCATTGTCGTCCAGCTAGGCGCCGAGCTGACGACTCAAGGGCGGCTCAATGTCGGCGACTTGGTGACTATTTACGCCGGTCAGAGTGATTTGCAGTCCCCCGACCAAGGACTGGACCCCATGGCTGCGGACTTCAGAATTCAGGGCTATGAGCGCAACGATGGCAGCCACGCCCAGTTTTTGACCGTACAGGGTCCCCAGCTGCACCCCAAACTCGGTTCTCTCGCCCTTGAGGAAGCGGGATCTTATGGACTCACAATGGGAACGATTCAACGCTGTTTGTTTACTACCTTGGATATTGAGCCCGCAAAGCGACTCTTTGTAGAGGGCGCCGCTACCGGTACGGGCTATGACTGCCTTCGCAGTGCTAGCGCTAGTGGCCTGGAGTGCTTAGGTATGGTCTCCAGTAATGAAAGAGTAACTCGGGTCGAGACTGCTGGAGGCCAAGCGATTAATCGCAAAGACGAACGCTGGCGAAACATATTTACCGCCGTCCCCGAGGATCCAAGCCAATGGCAAGCATGGGAAGATGCTGGACAGGTCTTTGTGGATGAAGCGGTTAGCAAACTATCAGGCCATATTCACTATGCCGTATCCCATGCCGGCGAGACCGCCTTCCCCAGAACGTTCCAATTACTGGGCGAGGGCGGAACGCTGGCTTTTTATGGCGCCTCGTCCGGCTACCGATTTACCTTTATGGGCAAATCCGGCACCTCAACACCCGCGGCGATGTTCCGCAAAGCCGGTTTGCGGGCGGGCAAGACGCTCTTGGTCGTGTACGGTCCGGGGGTAGCTGACGACGGTATTGTCGATACAATCGCCATTGAAGCGGTTGAGGTGGCCTGTAAGATGGGCTGCCAAGTAGCCGTGTTGGTTGACACAGTGTCTCAACGCGAGTTTGTCAATTCCCTCGGCTTCGGGCCACGCTTGCGAGGTGTGGTAAGCATAGAAGAGCTGGCAAAACGGCTCGGTGATGACTTCGTGCCGCCAGGGCCCTTCCCCGTCTTACCCGACCCCCATACAGAACCCAGTGCCTTCAAGGAAGCTATACGAGAATTCTCGGATAAAACGTTAAAGCCGATTGGTTCTGCGATTGCACCAGCGCTCCGTAATACGCTAGATAAGCGAGGTTTGCCTGATGTCGTCTTTGAGCGACCCGGCCGTGATGGACTGGGACTTGCGTCGGCGTTGGTCAAACCCAACACCGGGCGGATCGTTTACTCGGAGGACTTACAGGGACAGCGATTGAGCTTCTATGCCCCGCAAGTGTGGACACGGCAACGTAGAATACTGATGCCCAGTGCAGAAATTCGTGGCACTCACCTCAATACATCCCGAGAGTTCGCCGAAATGCAGGAGCAAATTGCATCTGGCTTACTCAGTGTTCTTCCGCCGGTGGCGGTCACCATGGATGAGCTACCCCAAGCACACCAGGCTATGTGGGAGAACCAGCATGAGGGAGCGAACTATGTCGCACTTCATGCCCTGCCGCGCGCGGGATTAAAAACCAAAGAAGAGCTCTATCGAGCCTGGGCAATACGAGACGCCGAACAACGCGGCGAAGAGATGACACAGGTTGAGACTGGATCTGCAGGAGCGCTACAATGAATGACATCGTAAACACCGACAGCGATTTGACCCAGCGGACAGTCAATGGCCGGCGACTCGAAAACAAGAACATCATACTGACCGGTGCTGCCGGATCCATCGGACAATTCGTCACCCGGCAACTATTGAGCGAGGGAGCCCGGCTACTAATGACCGGGCGCGATATTGACAAACTACGTGCATTTGTCGAGTTGTTATGTGACGAGGGGTTCAGCAAAGATAGACTCTTTATCGTTGCCGGCGACAGCGCTGATCCTGACGTTTGCCGGCGCATCGTTGCACAAGCTGTCAATGACTTGGGCAGCATTGATGTTTTAGTCAATAACGCTGGTGCCGCCGGCCCTAAATTTACGCTTCGAGATATTCCGTTTACTGAGGCCGAAATGCGCGCGGTAAATTCGGACCAAACGATGTTTGACTCAGCAATGAATCTCTTAGGTGCTCCCTGGAATATGGTCCGCGCCGCCACACCTTTCTTTTCTCACGGCGCCTCAATTATCAATATTTCAACCATCTTTTCTCGCACCCATTACTATGGTCGTATTCCCTACGTCGTACCAAAGTCAGGTCTCAACGCACTGTCAAAGGGACTGGCTTTGGAGCTAGGGGAGGAGCGCGGCATCAGGGTTAACACGGTCTTCCCCGGGCCTATTGAATCGGAGCGTATCGATACGGTTTTCGCACGCATGGACGAACTACAAGGGTTAGATGCGGGCAGTACTGGCAAAGAATTCCGAGACTTAATGATCACCACTCGCGACGGGGGCAAGGGGCTCGAGTATCGCTATCCTACCCCCACAGATGTGGCGTCGACGATTACTTGGCTGGCTTCAGAGGAATCAGCGGCATTATCGGGGCACCACATTGAGGTAACCAACGGCATGCAAGTGCCCGCTCAAAGTCGCTCGCAGCTGGTGTCATGGCCCGACAAGCGATTGGAAGATTTGACCGGCAATGTTGTGCTGGTCTTAGGTGGCTCTGACTATAAAGAGGCAGTGACCTTTGCCGAGCGACATACTGAAAGTGGCGCACAGGTAGTACTGGCTTTCCGGCACCTCGAAGCCGTTGGCAATGCTCGAGGAATCCTGCAAGCCGAGGAGCTTAATAGCGTTCAATTGACGCACCTAGATCCATTACGTAGAGAGTCAGTCGATCGAACAATGCGTTTCATTGATGACCACTTTGGTCGTATTGATGGCGTGGTAGTCATGCCCCAAAAGCAGAATGGCCAGTATGGCTATTCTTTGTGCAGCGCCTCCGATGAAGATGTAGAAAATTTTGTCCTGGATGAAGTGGTGGCGCCGGTCGCGTTTGCGTCGTACTTAGGCACCAATTTAATGAAATGGTTTGGTAACGGTGCGCCTCCAGCCATCACCTATGTCACCAATCCAACCGATGGTCACGGCAACTTGCTCAACGAAGTCATACGCGCCTCCAACGAAGCGCTCATTCGTGCCTGGCGACATGAGGACGAGACCCTCACCGCCGCCAAGGAGTTGCCTTGGAGCGTACAGCCTAACCAGTTGGTGCGCTATGACACTGACGATGAAGACGCCCTTCCCTTTGCTGCCGATTGGGCGGCGACATTAACTAATCGGGTAAGGCAAATGGATCCCATCAATCTATGGATCCCCAAAAATATACAGCGGGCGACAGGTAAGCGAGCGATGCCCTCGTCTTTAATGCGCGTTCTTCCCGGTCTTCATAAAGGGAAAACAGCCGTTATCACGGGTGGAAGTCTCGGCATTGGTCTCCAACTGGGCCGCTTCTTTGCTATTGCTGGCGCGCGAATCTTATTGAGTGCTCGCAGTGAAGCAAAGCTCATAGAGGCGAGGGAGGAGATTATTGAAGAGCTTCGCAGTATCGGCTACCCAAGTCCGGAATCGAGAGTACATATCCTCGCAGATATTGATGTAGGTAACCCGGCGGCATTAAATACGCTTTACCAACGCGCCACCGATCTATTTCCCAAAGTCGACTTCTTAATCAACAATGCGGGTATTTCAGGCGCCGAAGAAATGGTCGTCGATATGTCCTTGGAAGATTGGGACCGGACCATGGAAGCGAATCTGATCTCCAACTACTCACTGATTCGACAATTTGGCCCCATGATGAAGAATCAAGGAAAGGGATCCATCTTAAATGTATCTAGCTACTTTGGCGGTGAAAAATATGTTGCGGTTGCCTATCCCAACAGAGCTGACTACGCCGTCTCCAAGGCCGGCCAACGCGTGTTGGCAGAAATACTGTCTCGACACTTGGGACCCGAAATACAGATCAATGCCCTCGCACCCGGTCCCGTCGATGGTGCACGTCTGCGAGGACTGGGAGATGCGCCAGGATTGTTCGATCGTCGAGGGCGGCTAGTACTGGAGAACAAGCGTCTCAACCAAGTGCATGCGGCGATTATTGCCGCATTACAAGAAGGGCATCCTCTAGCAGAGATTAAAAATTTGGCGGCGAATGCCTTGCACGTGCTTCCCACTCGAAATCTGCCACGTGCGCTGACGCGACTATACGCGCAGGTAAAAGATACCGAGGGAACGGGTAGTGCTAGTCGTTGTCTGATGCATATGGGTATGGCGGTCAAATTGGTTGAACGACTCATTAATGCGGGATTATTTACTGAAGAGGACAAGGAGCAATTTTTAGCATCTTTTGTCGACGCCCCCTCCCCATTCTTTGACGAAGAAGCCTGTAAAAAATCTGCAAGCCAGATTGAGTCTGGAATTTTGAACCGACTTCATCTCCATAAAATGCCCACCGATGAACAAGTCGGGTTATCGACAATATTTCACCTAGCTGATGACATTGTCAGCGGCGAAACATTCCATCCCTCCGGCGGTTTAAAATTTGATCGCTCGGTGACCGAAGGGGAGCTGCTGCTCTCGCCGAGTGAGAAGGATTTAGCCAAGCTGCAAGGGAAACGTGTGGTTATGATTGGCGACTGCATGCAAAGTGAAATGCTCGAAGTCGCACACGGCTTCGCCAACAACGGTGTCGCCAAGCTGTGGATACTGACCCATACCGAAGAAGCGGCCTCCCACCTTTACCATGAAATTGAGCTGGGAGATTTCAGTGCTGACATTCGTTGTATCGAGGGAAATCTAGAAGCGGCGCTTGACGGACTCCTGCGTGACGAAGGGGGTTTTGATGTCGTTGTTAGCAGTCCGTTTAAACGGCTGCCACAAAACTCTCTGGCCGGCGGCCGTAATCAGAGCTGGGATAGAGTACTGTCAGACGAGCAATTTCGACAGCTCGTCCACGACCAGCTAACCCATCACTTCCGCTCAGCGCGAATCGCTGCACTCGTACCCAACTGTCAAATCGTCTTGCTAACGCCCGATACCTCACTCGCCTCCACGCGCGAGGAGTTTGCGCTCGCCCTGTTCGTCAAGAATGCCTTGCACGCATTCACCGTCACCTTAGGGGTCGAAGGTGAGCGATTACCGACGGTACCGGCAGTCAATCAGGTGCAGTTGACTCGACGTGCTCACACCGAAGAGCCGTCGAATGAACAGGAGCTCAATGAAGAGATGGAACGACTCGTCGCTGCCGTCATGCAATGTTCCGTGCCGGCGCCGTCGCCTAAAGAGAGTCGCTATCTATCAAAGATCTTTCGAGGTAACGCGGTCACCGTATAAGCAGCACGACTCAATCTGCACCAGCAAAGCAGCTAGTCGTCCTTTGCTGGCGTCAACTCGACAATGCAGCGCTGCTTGTCTAGAAACTGCTGGACGTCGTTATCTAGAGCAAAATTGCTCCGATAATCATCCATATAGGCGCGCGCGTGATCGCGCAAGCGCTTACGTTGTAAGGCCCCGCAATAGCGCCTTACGTCATCTTCTGACTCCAGTATGAGTGGGGGTACAATCGACGCATCGCCGTTTTCATTTTTCGCTACCATTGTGAAGTAACTGGTGTTGGTATGACGCTCCGCGCCTGTGTGGATATTTTCAGCAAGGACCTTTATGCCAACGACCAAGGATTTGTTGCCCACATAGTTGACCGACGCCAGCAGCGACACCACCTCCCCCACCTCTACGGGACGCAAAAATTCCACTGCATCGACACTGACGGTGACACAATAGGTTCCAGCGTGTTTGCTAGCACACACGTAAGCGGCTTTATCCATCATTGACATCAAAGTACCGCCGTGCACTTTGCCACCAAAGTTTGTATACGCCGGAACCATTAACTCTATGATCTTTGTCAGTGAGTAAGAAACTGGATGGCCTTCCATGGACCCCCTCCTAAAAAAAGGGTACGTCGATAAGCTGCTGAGCAGCTACCACCGCGCGAGGCCCGGGAAATGTGTGCGCCTCAATGAGGGCAATGACGGTGAACACATTCGCTTCAGGACTGATAGCCACCGGGTTAGGCACCATGTAGTGTTTCGATTCTACCTCTCTTAACATGGGCAACCCTCCCGAGAGATTACCTCATAAGATCCAAGAGAATTGATCTATGAGTTGGTTAGGCATTGTTCCGAGGAGCAATACACCAATGATTAATATGACCGCCAGGGTCTTGGACATAAGCGTCATCGCCACAGCTCCCCCCCCGTCTAGCTCTGCGTGACCAGTGAAACTGTAGATTGTTCTGAGATAGTAAAATATTGAAATAGCACTGCCTAACACCAGCGCTACGAGCAGGCTCCACGCTTGCGCATCGACGCCAGCGGCAACAACATAAAACTTACCGATAAAGCCCGCCGTTAACGGTACCCCGGCCAGCGAGAGCAACGCGACAGTCAGTAGCGTCGCCACTAAGGGCTGACGCCAGAACAATCCCTGTAATTTTTCGCGGTGAGTCGAGTCGGGATATGCCCCTCGATCAGCCACCATGGTTAAAGCGACAAACGCAGCGAGTGTAGATACCGTATAGGCAATAAGGTACCAAACAGATGCCTCTCGGGCTAAGTCAGCCACTCCGGGGGCGGTAAAGATAATGACCGTAATCAGCAGGTAGCCCATATGAGCTACCGATGAATAGCCCAATAAACGCTTTACATTATCTTGTTTCAGGGCCAATAAATTACCCATTACCATCGATAAAATCGCTACAAACGTCAGGGCCACAAGCACCGCCTCATACTCTCCCAACCGCGCATCGGTATACCAACGCAGCAGCGAGGCAAAAATCGCCACCTTGGATACGGTCGCCAGAAAACCAGTAACTGGCGTCGGGGCGCCTTCATAAATATCGGGGGTCCACATATGAAATGGCACAAGAGAAAGCTTGAAGCCCACGCCAGCAAGAATCAAAATGGCGGCGCAAGAGATAAGGATGTTGTTGGCGCCAGCGACACCTGCGCCCATCTGTTGAAAGTCTAAGGTTCCCGTCGCAGCATAGATGAGTGCGACACCGAACAACAGTATGGCGGTCGACGCTGAGCTCAATACCAGGTACTTCAAGCCCGCCTCTACGGAAACAGCTTGGCGCTGGGGATACGCTATTAGCGTATACACCGAAACACCTAAAATCTCTAAACCCAATATGAAGGCGGCGGCGTGCTGGGCATGGACCAAAACCATTGCTCCAAAGGTCGCCAACAAAATTAATAACGTGTACTCGCCCGATTCAGCACCTTCAAATCGCAACCACTGATCAGAAGCCATTAGAGTTACCAGCGCAGCCAGCAAAATCAGTAGACTAAACAATCGGGCAAAGTTGTCGACAATTAGCAACGGCGTCGCATCAAGCGTCGTCGTTGGTGACAACCCGGCAACGGCTGCCAGAGATAGCACGATCACGGCTATGCCGACATAAAAGGTGGCCACATGGTGCCTACGTATGGCTATCTGTAGCATAAGAACGACAATGCCAGCACCCATAATGATAAGCGGGAGCAGAGCTTTAAAAATCATTACATTCATTAATTCAGCTCCCGGCCATAGTCGACAGTGCGGTTAGCGTTGGGGTCACAAGGTCCAACACAGGCTGGGGGTAAATACCCAGCGCCAGCAGACCGAACGCCAGCACGCCCAGTACGAGCATGTCCATTGTGCTGAAATCACGCAGCGTTGTGTGCTCGTCGGCCAGAGGTCCATGGAAAGCGCGTTGCAATAACGACAAACTGTATACCGCGCCAGTGACCAGAGCTACCGCTGCCAGCGCACTCATTAACGGCCACGCTTGAAACAAGCCAGCCAGTATCAAAAATTCAGCCATGAAATTGCCCAACCCGGGCATTCCAACAGAAGCGATGATAAAAAACATGGCCATAGCACCCATGCGCGGCATCGCGCGCCATAAGCCGCCCATTTTTTCCAGCTGCCGGGTATGCAGGCGGTGCTGCAACGCTCCGGCAATCATGAATAGCGCGGACGTGCTCAGCCCGTGGGCAATCATTTGTAATACTGCACCCGACCAAGCCAGCGGATTCCAGGCGAAGACACCGATCAAGACAAAGCCCATGTGACTAACGCTGCTGTAAGCCACCAGGCGTTTGAAATCCTGTTGCCCAAAAGCCAGTACTGCCCCATACAGAACACCCACAACGCCGACCACCAGTAAGGGCGTGGAAAACGCTATCGCCACCTCGGGAAACAACCCCACCCCAAAACGCAACAAGCCATAGGCGCCGGTTTTCAGTAGAACACCTGCAAGAATGACACTGCCCGCTGTGGGTGCTTGAGTGTGTGCGTCGGGTAGCCAACTGTGGAAAGGAAATGCTGGTAACTTGACGAGGAATGCCAACAAAAAGCCAAGGAATACCAAGCTGGCGGTGGGTCCAATCAGTGGCTGGTCTAACCAATCCATGTAGGAAAAGCTCCACTCCCCGGTTTGCTCTACGTAGGCGACCGCCGTTGTGAGAATAGCCAGCAGCATCAGTAAGCCACTCGCTTGAGTAAAGATGAAAAATTTCATGGCCGCTCTTGATCGATCTTCATGCCCCCAGATTGCAATCAAAAGATACATGGGTACCAGCATGACTTCCCAAAAAAGGAAGAACAAAAAGAGGTCGACCGCGAGGAATACCCCAACCGTGCCCGCCAATGTCCACAATAAATTCGCTTGGAAGAATCCCGCGCGATGTTCAATTTCCGACCAGGAGGCGACAACAGCAACGAAACCGAGCAACAGGGTCAAGCCGACCAGCAACAGGCTCATGCCGTCCATCGCCAAGCTGAATTGAATGCCAAAACGCGGTATCCAAGTATACGCCTCCGTCATTAACCAAAGGCTAGATCCCTCTGCAAAGGGTGTTTGCTCTGTCACTAGCGGATAAACCAAACGTATAAACAGACCTGATACCAAGGTCAGCGTTGCCAGTGTGATCTTAGCGGGTAGCGTTGAATCATATCGCTCAGACCACCAGGCGAGTGCTCCGCCCAGTAACAGCACCACCAATAAATAACTCATGAAGCGCCCCCATCAACGAGTGACAGCATCAGAATTAACCCCACCACCATAATCGCAATATAGCGACGGAGTTGACCATTCTGTGTCGCAGCTAAACCCAGATGAAACTGGGTCGTTATCCAGGCGATGAGGTTCACCAATACGTCAATCGGCTCGTTGCGGAGTCCACGGGCCAAGGCCGTGTACGGTTGTACCAGGGTGCGACGGTATAAGGTATCCATGCCCCATCCTCCATGCCAGAAAGCGGCAAGCCAGGTTCCGACAGTGGAGTGCATTGGCCCAGCTAAATCACGTATCCATTGCCTTCCGAATAGCAAATAGGCCACCAACACACCAACAATAGGGATACCTGCGGTGACCATAGCAATGAGGCCATGAGGGGGCTCTTCATTCGCCAAGGGCACGACGCTATCGAGGGGCAGCGAAATGAAGCCCCCAACGATTGAGAAAAAAGCGAGCACACCTAGCGGTATAGCCATACGCCAGCCCGGCTGTCTTGTGGGCTCGGTGTTTATATCCCCAAAGAACACCACAAAAATAAGTTTAAAGCTGTACAAGGCCGTGATGAAGGCTCCTACGGCTGCCCCCGACCACAGCAACGCGCCCTCTGGCCCTGAGGACCACACTCTTAATAGAATGAGGTCCTTGCTGGCAAATCCCGCCGTAAAGGGTAGAGCAGCGAGGGCTGCTGAGCCGATAAGAAAACTCCAAAAAGGGACGGGAAGTCGGGAACGAAGGCCTCCCATACGGCGGATATCCTGCTCATGGTGTAGACATTCTATAACCGCGCCTGCCGCGAGAAAAAGCAGAGCCTTAAAGAACGCATGGGTCATCATATGCAAAATCCCGGCATCCCATGCCTGCACCCCTAAAGCGAGGAACATATAGCCGAGCTGGCTAATAGTGGAGTAGGCTAAAATACGCTTGATATCGTGCTGGGCAAGTGCCGCAAACGCCGCTACGACGGCAGTTATCATACCGATCATGGCGACGACTGAGAGTACGGCAGGTGCCAAGATATACAGGCCATTTAAGCGCGCGAGTAAATAGATGCCCGCCGTCACCATGGTGGCCGCGTGGATCAAGGCACTGACCGGGGTCGGTCCCGCCATCGCGTCGGGCAACCACGTTTGCAGAGGCAGCTGAGCGGACTTACCCACCGCGCCGGCAAAAATCAGCGCACACGCTACATTGGGTAGAAAAGAGCCCTCTACCCAGGCTAGCTGAGCGCCCGCCACCACCTCGTGTATATCTAGACTACTAAACTCGGCTACCAGCAAAAAGAGACCGACCGCCATGGCGGCATCACCTGCTCGAGTCCATAAAAACGCTTTGCGAGCCGCGGCACCGTTGGCCGCGTCCTGGTACCAAAACCCAATCAACAAATAACTACAAAGACCCACACCCTCCCAGCCCAAAAATAATAACAGCAGGTTGTCAGCCAGGACCAGAACGAGCATGGAAGCAACGAAGAGGTTTAAATAGGCAAAGTAGCGTGAGTAGTCACTGTCCTCCGCCATGTACTCGCTCGAATAGAGGTGGATTAAAAATCCAATACCGGTGATCGTACATAACCAAATAATTGACAGCTGATCGAGATGCAGCGCTATATCGACCCTGAAGCTTCCCACTGAAAGCCATTGCCACAGTGTCACTGAAAAGGGTTCCGGGGAAATTAACCACTGGTTGAGCAACAGTGCTACCGCTATACCGGCCAATCCTATACTGCCTACGCCACATGCGGTGACCATAGCTTTGGGCAGGTGTCTACCCACTAGCAACAACAGGGTTGCACTGAGCAATGGCAGACCTGGGACAAGTGTTAACAACAACTGCATACCCCTACTACCCCCTTAACTGAGACGCATCGTTCATATCTAAAGACCGAATTTGTCGGCGCATCTGCAGCACAAGCCCTAGGCCCACAGAGACCTCAGCCGCAGCAATAGAGAGAATGAATAAAAACATGACTTGCCCATCGGGATTGCCCCAATGTGCGGCGGCGGCAATGAACGCCAACGCTGCACCGTTTAGCATCACTTCTAGGGCCATTAGCATGAAAATAATGTTTCGACGCAGCATCAAACCAAATAAGCCGATACCAAAAAGCAGAGCAGCCACGATAAGCGCATGCTCCATGGGTACTGTCGCTTCAGGCATCATGATGAACGCTCTCTGTTGCGGACAAGGAAATCACGGCCGAGGTGATAGGCCCCCACCAATCCGGCCAGTAACAACATAGATGCTAGCTCCACTCCCAGCATATAGGGGCCAAATAGCGACAGGGCAACGGCTTTGGGCAGTACTGGATCGGATACTAATGGATTGGTCGTCTGATTAATGGCAATCACCAGTTCGCCCAATAAAATGCCCGCCATGACACCCGGCACTAACCAGTATTCGAAAGACAACAGATCGTGCTCTTTCTCCTGAGAATTGCCGCCCAGATTTAACATCATGATGACAAACACAAAGAGCACCATGATGGCCCCCGCATACACCACCACTTGTAATGCTGCCGCAAAAGGCGCTCCCAAGAGGAAAAACAATACCGCAATCCCCAGTAGCGACACGATCAGAAAAATAAGCGCGTGTGCGGCGTTGCTGCGCGTCATAGCTAAAATAGCTGCTCCAACAGCAATAGCTGCGGCGACATAAAACAGGACGGGGATCATGGTAAGAGACTCTTTATGTTAATGGGCTGGGCTTCATTTTCCGCCTCACCCTTGTGCTTGCCATCAATCTCTAAACCCGAAACACGGTAAAAATTATAGTCGTGATACTTGCCTGGCCCATCTATTTGCAAATGCTCTTTTTCATAGACCAGGCTCGGGCGCTCGTATTCACACATTTCAAAGTCAGGGGTGAGTTGGATAGCGTAGGTGGGACAAGCTTCTTCACACATGCCACACAAAATACAGCGCGAAAAATTTATTCTAAAGAATTCCGCATACCACCGGCCGTCATCTTTGACTCCCTGCTGCAGCGCTATACACCCTACCGGGCATGCGACCGCACACAGATTGCAACCGACGCAGCGTTCCTCTCCATCAGGATCTTTTGTCAGTACAATTCTGCCCCGGTATCGCGGCGCTAAATAGGGTTTTTGCTCTGGATACTGGACTGTCTCTGAACGGGTGAATGTGTGTCCTAAAACCCGCCACATTGTTTCCAGCTGACTCCACAAGGATTCGAGTAAGGACATCATTCGCGGGCCTCCAGTATCCAATCGCAAACACTCGTCATAGGGTCGCCTCCGCTTGCCATAAGGCAATGGCGCCCGTCAGCATCAAATTAATCAGGGTGATCGGTAACATGACTTTCCACCCTAAAGACATCAACTGATCATAGCGTGGCCGTGGAATAGCTGCCCGTAGCAAAATGAAGAATAAAATGACGACCGCCGTTTTCAGGAAAAACCACACGAGGGGAGGCAAGAAGGGGCCTAACCAACCGCCGAGGAATAAGGTAGTGATCATGCAGGAGATCAGCATCAAACCTAAGTACTCTCCAAGCATGAACATCGCGAACTTCATGCCACCGTACTCAGTGTGGAAGCCTGCCGTTAGTTCGTGCTCAGCTTCAGGAAGATCAAAAGGCAAACGATGGCTCTCCGCAAGACCGGCCACCAAGAACACAAACAACCCCAGGGGTTGAGTAACAATGAACCACCAATCTCTTTGGGCCTCAACGATGGCGGGTAGTGAGAAACTGCCCGTCAGCATAACGACGCCCATGAGTGACAGCCCCATGAATACCTCATAACTGACCATTTGTGCAGCAGAGCGGAGACCGCCCATTAACGCATATTTATTTTTTGAGGCCAGACCGCCGAGCAGCACACTGTAAACAGCGAGGGACGTCATCCCCAGGAAAAACAGTAACCCGATGTTCATGTCAATGATCACAAGGTCAGGGGCAAAGGGGACAACGGCAAAACCAAGCATCATGGCTATCACAATAGCGGTTGGCGCAAAGATAAACACTGGTCGGTCTGCGAAGGGTGGAACCCAATCATGTTTACCGAGCAGTTTCAGCATGTCAGCTGCCACTTGGAAAATACCGAACGGCCCCAAACGATTTGGACCCAGTCGATCTTGCCAAACACCCAACATCCGCCGCTCAAACCAAGTCATGACAGCTGCGCCGCCAACCGCGCCGCCAATCAAAATAAAAATCATGGAAATGACCCGCAGCTCATCCATGTGCGCGAACTCCATCGGTGACAATAACCTCAGGCACCCTCATAAAATCCTGCTTTTTCTCTAGCGCTACGTAGGACCCTGCTCGCAGATTTAGCATTTCAGGATGACCAACGACAAAACCAGCCGTGCCTGCTGGCAACAAGGGGTCAATGATCACAGCACAGTCGACGGATAGTTCGTCGATTACGATACTGACACCATCCTCAGCGCCTAGAGCAAGCGATTCGACATCCGCTGGAGACAGCGTAATTTGTGCTCCCGTCATCATCTCGGCGACCGGCGTCGCATACGCACTCATTTCATCGCTGCCATACAAGCGATACTGAGGGGTTAAACACCAGCTGCCTTGGCGTCTCTCGAAGGCGTCAGGAACATCTGATCGACCCGACACCGGGTGACCTGTGGCATTGATTAGGCGCGCCCCTGAGCTACCACCCTTCAACGATCCGCCTATTTCATCTTGAAACTTGTGCAAGGACTGATTGGAATTCCAGCCGGGATCCCATACGAAAGAGCGTAGTGCTCCAGGCAATGACTGGCTCTCTCCTTCCATGCTGTAGGCAAGCGCCGAGTCATCATCTGCTTGGGTTTTCGGTTCATGGAGGGTTTTATTCGCATACATAGCGGTTCGACCGCTGTAACGATGAGGCTGACGAGCCGCTTTCAAGCCCACTCGATCACGATAGGAGGCCTTTGGCGACGCGTCTATTACCCCAGCCAACAGCGGAACATCGGTTGCAATGGCATCAATAACATCGTCAATCTGTGTGAGTTCAGCCAGCGATGAGTGCTTCATAGCGCCCGCGAGCGAGCGTAGCCAATGCCAGGCTGGAGGTCTGTCTTCACTAGCCGTAATGGGCGGATAAAATCGCTGGGCTCGGCCTTCATTGTTAACCAATGTGCCCTCGCACTCAGCATAACTCGCCACTGGCAGAACCAATTGGGCAGCCTCGGCGGTCAAATGCTCCATGGTGTCTAATACGACAAGGTTCGCCACCGAGCCTAATAGCGCATCTACCTGTGCTTTAGGGGCGCGGCGGTAAAGATCGTTTTCCAATACCACCAGTGTTTTAATCTCGCCGTTACGCGCAGCAGCGCCGATCTCCTCGAGAGACAGCGCGTTGGGGTCAAGTAGTCCTAGGCCCACACTGTTAGCCTCCGGTGCAACGTACACTACCCGAGTGCTGGCGTGCTTCTGAGCTACGGCTGCGGCTACTGATTGGGCCGCTGCCACCACGCTCACATTATGGCTGCTACATCCGCTGATAATGAGCGGTCTCTCAGCGTTGTCGACTAAGGCTTGCAGACGCGCCACCAGCGCAATGTCCGTTGAGCTCAATCCGTCTACTTCTGGCCCAGCGCCCAAAGCATGCGCTAAGGCAAAGCCTACACGCGCTATGTCGGCAGGCGCGAAGGTCACGGTATCACTGGCAATATCAGCCAATCGAGTCGATGCTGTGACCAATTCGATGAGCGGCGTTCGCGTATTCTGGGCAATATTTCGCACGGCGGTATCTTGCCAATACTGCACGCCCATCGTCGCCGCTTGCTCAAGACCCACGTTACGCACGGTTTGGCGCAATGCCAATGCCAGTCGGGGCGCTGTTTGCGTGACATCCTCACCGAGGATGATCACCAAATCTGCAGCCTCCACCTCTGGCAGGGTCGCCGTGTGGACACCGCCCTCTACTATTGCGCTGACAGTGGCCCGTAACGCCGCATCCTCAGCACCAAACCCCGAGCAAAATTTATCACGCCCAACTAGGGTGCGTAGCATCCAATTAGATTCCAGTGACGCCCGGGGAGAACCAATGGCGTATAACCCGTCACCACTGAGGCAGAGGGTCTGAAGCTGCGCTAGCGCTTGCTCGCTATTAAGCGGGGAAAAAACGTCATCGTCTAATTTCCAGCCTGCACTGAGTAGGCGCTTATCGCTGTTGACGAAGCTGCCCCCAAACCGACCCCTATCGCAGAGGAAATAACCGTTCACCTCATGGTTGTAGCGATTGTGGATACGCTTGAGCCGGCCATAACGTTCCCCCGGCGCAATATTACAGCCAACGGCACAGCCAACACAGATTGATGGTGCAGATTGCAGATCCCACTTACGGGTGTAATCATTTACCAGCGCTTTGTCAGTAAAAACACCGGTGGGACAGACTTCCACGAGGTTTCCTGCAAACTCACTCTCTAAGGTGCCGTCTTCGTGTCGACCAAAATACACATGGTCGTGGGATCCCATCGCCGCTAAGTCGGTGCCACCGGCATAGTCTCGGTAGTAACGCGTGCAGCGATAACAGGCAATACAACGATTCATTTCATGATTAATTAATGGCCCAAGATCCTGATTGACATGGGTATTCTTTAAGCCGTCATAGCGCCGGTTACGGTGGCCCGACATGACGGTCATATCTTGTAAATGACACTCACCACCTTCAGCACATACCGGGCAGTCGTGGGGGTGATTGGTCATTAGCGATTCGATAACGTCAGCTCGGAAATCTACCGCTTTGTCATTGGACAATGACAGCAGCATGCCATCCGAAACCGCGGTCATGCAGCCCATGACTATGCGGCCGCGCTCATCTTCTTCATTTTGGAATTGCAGAACTGCACACTGTCTGCACGAACCCACGGAGCCCAGCGCGGGGTGCCAGCAAAAATAGGGCAAATCAAGCCCGAGGCTCAACACCGCCTCTAAAATATTAGCTCCGTCGGCTACCTCATAAAGCGTGTCATCTATCGTGATCGTGGCCATTTCAACGCCCTCCAACGTCAGAGTGATAATGACATCGGCCATCGTGTATGTGCCGCTCGAAATCGTCTCTGAAATACTTCAATGCACTAGTCACTGGCTCCATGGCACCTGGGGCCAATGCACAATGGGTATTGCCCATACCACCAATAAAGCGTGCTTTTTCTTCCAATAATGCCAGGTCGGCTTCGGTTGCCTGTCCTGACTCAAAGCGGTCAAGTAACTGTACGATCCACGGTATGCCATCGCGACACGGCGTACAAAAGCCGCATGACTCTTGGGCAAAAAAATGAGACAGATTGCGCACCATTGCAATAGGACAATGTCGGTCATCTAAAATAATCATGGTACCGGTTCCCATGCGCGAACCCGCTTTACCGATCACATCGTAATCCATGGCTAAATCGAGGTGATCTGGCGTCAGGAAGTCGGTCGATCCCCCGCCAGGTAAAAAGCCACGCAACGTATAACCTTCACGCATCCCGCCCGCATGCTGCTCCAAAATCTCGCGAATCGGTGTCCCCATAGGCAGTTCCCAGCAGCCGGGGTTATTGACATTGCCACTCGCACCAAAAAGTTTGGTGCCACTGTCCTGCCCAATACCGAGACTCTGGTACCACTGTGCACCGTGGGTCAGAATGTGAGTGATATTACACAGGGTTTCGACATTATTAACGATAGTTGGCCGGCCCCAGAGGCCACTGACCTGCGGGAAAGGCGGCTTAGGTCGGGGGTTGGCACGCTTGCCTTCTAAAGCACTGATCAGTGCCGTCTCCTCGCCGCAGATATAGCGACCCGCACTCCGGTGCAAATGCAACTCCAGAGAGTACCCGCTGCCTTGGATATTCTCGCCCAGGTAACCTGCGCTGTAGCATTCCTTGATCGCCGTTTCAATGCGCTCAGCGGCAACGGTATACTCGCCGCGCAAAAATATATAAGCGACGTTGGCCTGCAGCGCATAGGACGCCAGTATCATGCCTTCGATGAGCTGATGGGGATCCTGCTCTAAAATAATTCTGTCTTTAAAGGTTCCCGGTTCCATCTCATCGGCATTGGCAATGAGGTATTTTGGGCCCACCCCGGCTTTCTCACCCATGGGAACGAAGCTCCACTTCATCCCTGTGGGGAATCCAGCACCACCTCGACCCCGTAGGCGCGAATCTTTTACTTGTTGCAAACAGTCCTCTGGGGAACTATCGGCAAGTACTCGACGCAAGCCTTCATAACCCCCACCCCCCCGGTAGTCAGTCATAAAAACGGGGCTTCCGTCTTGACGCAAATGCTGAGTCAATGGGCGATCAATCACTAGCCTCTCCCGGCGCGAGTAACGCATTCAAATCACAATCATGGAGTTGGCTATGCAGCTCGTCTCCTACCATCATTACAGGCGCTCGATCACAGGCACCCAAACACGGAACCGGTAGCAAGGTGTAGCGACCGTCTTGGGTTGTTTGGCCATAATCGATACCCAGCGTGTCGATCAACCGCTGTTTAACCGAGTCAGCATCACGCAACCAACAGCTCACACTGTCACAAAACAGAATGACCTGCTCGCCGACCGGCTGGCGGAAAATTAAGTTGTAAAACGTCGCGATCCCGTCCAGTTCTTCTGCGGACATCTCTAATAATGCCGCCACCGCCTTGATACTGGCATCGGATACCCAACCGCGATGGCGCTGGACAATCATTAAGGCGTCAATGGCGGCGCCGTCCCTCCGAGGGATAAGCGACACCTCGTGCTCAATCTCAGCGATTTCTTCCGGGCTCAGCGCAGGAATAAGATCAGTCATTGTCATCGATCCACATCTGCCATAACAAAATCAATGCTCGCAATAATAGCGATTAAATCTGCCACCATCAGGCCGCGGGATAGCATGGGGATAGTTTGCAAATGAGGAAATGACGGTGTTCGTATGCGGGTACGATAAGACATCGTTCCGCCGTCACTAATCACATGATAAGCATTCTGCCCCTTTGTGGCTTCAATAGGAAAGCACCCCTCCCCCGCTGGCATAACAGGGCCCCAACTCACCGATAAAAAATGGTTTATCAGCGTATCGATATCTTTCATTGTTCGGTTTTTGACCGGCGGTACGGCTAGCGAATGGTCACTCTTGTAGGGCCCTTCCGGCATATTATCAATACATTGACGAATGATGTTTAGGCTCTGCCAAATTTCTTCGATACGAACGACAGCCCGATCGTAACAGTCACCCCTCTCTGCGGTCGGCACCTCAAAATCAAACTGATCATAGCCGCTGTATGGCCGTTTTTTGCGAAGATCCCAATCTAGGCCACACGCTCTTAGGTTTGGCCCTGTTACTCCCCAATCCACAGCTTCTTCAAGGGTGGTACGTCCGATACCGACCGTACGATTCTTCAAAATAGAGTTTCGCATGACCATGCTGTCCCACTCTTTTAACCGCTTGGGCATGGAATCAATAAAGTCGCGCATCATGGTGTCCCAACCTTCCGGTAAGTCCTGAGTAACGCCACCAATTCGGAACCACGCCGGGTGCATGCGCCCACCCGTAATGGCTTCGACAATGCCAAATAATCGCTCGCGGTCAGCAAACATATAAAACACCGGCGACATCTGCCCGACATCCTGAGCGAAAGTACCGTAGAACACTAAATGACTCGATATTCGAAATAACTCAGCCATCATCACGCGGATCATCTGAGCACGGGGCGGCACGGTAATACCCACCATTTGCTCGATCGCCAGCACGTAGGCTAAGTTGTTCATCACCCCACCAAGGTAATCAATCCGATCGGTGTATGGAATAAAAGAGTGCCATGTTTGCCGCTCGGCCATTTTTTCGGCACCACGATGGTGATAGCCGATATCAGGCACTGCATCGACGACGACCTCCCCATCTAACTGCAGGGCAATTCTAAACACACCATGTACGCTGGGGTGGTTGGGGCCCAGATTGAGAAACATGAATTCAGTGTCATCATCTTTGCGCTTCATGCCCCACTCTTCGGGAATAAAACGCAGAGCTTCCTGCTCGTAATCAAGTTTATCTTGATCGATGGAATAGGGCTCCATCTCGGTCGCTCGAGCCGGATGTTCTTTCCTGAGCGCGTGCCCCTTCCACGTCGGCGGCAGCAAGATTCGGCGTAAATTTGGGTGCCCGTCAAAGACCACGCCAAACATATCCCAGCCTTCTCGTTCGTACCAATTGGCCGCGGCCCAGACATTACAAATACTGGGCATGGACGGTTTATCACCGAGCAGCGCTACTTTTATACGGACATCGGCATTGAGGCTGAATGACATCAGGTGATAAACCACCGTGAAATCGGATTCAGGTTGACCATCCCGATGTTGGCGCAAGCGCTCGTCAATGATAAACAGATCATGTAACAGCGCATAATCAGATTTCAGCGTCTGCATGACTTCAACAATAACGCCGGCATCTACCCAGAATGTCGGGACGCCATCAGAGATGCTCTGTACGGCCTTGATGTAGGGGTTTATCGCCTCTGGGGTCGGATGCGAAAATACGCCCGGGCGCAGTGGAGCAATACTGTTCATAGCACATACCTCACGCGTAAAACCCTCAGCATTCGTCCGGCGAGCGGAGGAAGGTTTGCCGACTGCGGTCATGAAGCAACTGGTCGCGATTCGGTTCAAACGTGGGCTTAACAATGGTCTGATCACCGGCCACCCAACTCAGTGGTCGCCGCTCTTTAGCTATTGACGCCTGCAACATACCCAGACCTTGCATGAGTGCCTCGGGTCGTGGCGGGCAGCCAGGCACATAGACGTCAACGGGGATGATTTTGTCTACTCCCTGCACAACACTATAGATATCGTACATGCCACCCGAGTTAGCGCAGCTGCCCATGGAAATAATCCAGCGAGGCTCTAGCAACTGATCATAAAGATACTTCACTACCGGTGCCATTTTTCTAAACACGGTCCCTGAAATCACCATGAGATCGGCTTGCCGAGGTGTCGCGCGTATGACTTCGGAGCCAAACCGTGCAATATCATGGCGACTGGTAAACGATGTCGCCATCTCAACATAGCAACAGGACAAACCAAAATTAAACGGCCACAGCGAGTTCGAGCGACCCCAGGCAAGCATGTCCTCTAATCGCGCGAAGAATAGACTCCTACGGATCTGCTCCTGGACCTCTGCATCGTCACTGCTAGCAATGACTTCATCCGTACCTGTCAAACTCCATTTCACAAGTCTTTCTCCTCATCTAAGCCAACACGGGTCTTGCGTCCCCATTCAAGCACACCCAGACGCCAGGCATAAATGAGCGCCACGATCAGCACAAAAGTAAACACCGAAATTGCCGCGTATCCGGCCCAACCCAGCTCATAGAACGCGACAGCCCAAGCGAACACAAATACCGTTTCTAGGTCAAATAGCACGAAGAAGATAGCGACCAAATAAAACTCTACTGACACCGGCATATTCGAGTCGCCGGCCGGGACAATACCTGATTCAAAGGGTGCAAGTGTTGCTGGATCTAAACGCTTCTGACCCAGCACGGCGGACAGCGCCAGCATAGTGATCACTAGGCCCAACACTGCCGCTAGATAAACAAGAAACGGCCAGATAAAACTGTCAGTCATGAACCCCCCCCTAAATGAACTGGCATCCTATCCAATGGCCGCTGAGTTTGCACCCTGCCCAGTCGCCCATTCCCTTTAGCGATTGCACTGCGAACCGACCTTCACCACGTGAATCCTTTTCCTTTTCGGTCCCTGCTGTCAATCATGACTGAGCCCTCTGACTTGCCGGGGCTTAGACGAATGATCGACAAGCTTATGGTTGAAAGGGCACGGCGGATACCACCGACGCGCATATTACCGGTTATCCTCGCTCAGTCAAACAACCATTGCCTCCAAAGCACCCCGTTGCTGAATATCATAGACAAAAATATGACAATTGGGGCCAGTCAGATCCACTGAGCGCCGATAATCTCTGACCATGCTGTCGATGACAGCCGTTGGCAACTCGACGGAAGGTTTCCGGCCTGATTCTGGTAGCACCCTGCGCATTAAAGACCGCTGAAGGAGCGATGGAGGGGTATTTGAGCTGGCCTTGCTCGTTGTGCCCGTGGCATTTCTGCTACGCTATCGCCACCAGCAGCCAGACCACTGAGCGATGAGTCCCATTATCGTCCAGCTCATTACCCCTACTTATGGAGTATCGATCTTATGACAGCAAAGCCCATCCATCTTGATCCCGATCCACTCGGCGCTTACCGAATATCCCCAGGCTTTGTGGTGAGCGGGCTGGCCTATCTCTCCGGCCATGCTGCCATTAATGAAGCGGGTGAATTGGTCGGTATCGACGACTTTGACGCCCAGGCGGAAGCGACTTTTTTATCATTGCAGCGTACCTTACAGGCGGCGGGCTCCGATCTATCCAAGGTCATCAAGGTCACCATATTCCTCACCGATATGAGCCACTTCAACAAAATTGTTGATCTACGCGGCCAGTGGTTTTCAGCGCCCTACCCCGCCGATACTATTATCGAAGTAAAAGCGCTAGCGCTACCTGAGCTCATGATAGAAATTGAGGCTATTGCCACTGTTGACTGATGGCTCTGCGGGGATATCGATGCCCATGAAATTCCCTATCACCCTTCTGGGATGGGTGGCATTATTCAGCGCCCATAATAGTTACGGCAATACTGACCAAGCCTGTCTACAGGCTGACGTATTTATCGCCAATGCTACCGTCTACACCGTCGATGAGGTGCAGTGGACGGCTGAAGCCATCGCCATTAAAGACGGTAAATTCGCCTTTGTGGGCAGTCATAAAGATGCGCAACCCTGGTTGTGCGGTGCACAACAGCACTGGGATTTGACCGGCGCCTTTGTGTACCCAGGGTTTACCGATGGCCACCAGCATCTCGAGGGCGTTGGTCGACGCACCCGCAGCTTGAGCCTATTCGGTATCAATACTTTAGCAGCAACGCTCGCCAGCATCGAGCAATGGTCTGCAACATTACCTGAGGGCGACTGGGTCTTAGGGCGTGGTTGGATTGAACGAGAGTGGCGCGACGAGCAGCGTTTTCTCTCTCGCCATGATGTCGATGATTTTACTGCGAACAAGCCACTCTATTTACCCCGCGCCGACGGCGTGTCAGCGCTGGTAAACTCAAAAGCGCTGGAACTGGCAGGTATCGATCGACATACCCCCGATCCTTCAGGGGGTCGCTTTGAGCGAGATGAAAACGGCGATCTGACCGGTTATGTGCTGGCTCGCGCGATGGACAGCTTTCGCGACATACTCCCCTCAGAAACCGATCCCTATATAAAAGAAAACTTGCGTCTGGGTATGGCAGCCAATGCGGCGATGGGTTGGACTCAAACCCACGATGCGGGCATGACCTGGCGGGAGGTTTCTCTGTTACGCGAGCTGCATCGGGAGGGCCACATGGCCCACCGGGTCTACATTGCTGTGCCCATTGCTGAGGCGCAGCTGCTGATCGAACAAGGACCCGAACGAAGCGACGATGGGCTATTTGAGCTCCGGGGCATCAAGGTCTTTATCGATGGCACTTTAGGCTCTCGAGGTGCGGCACTATTGGAGCCGTACGCCGATGACGATTCCCTCGGCTTCATGGGTCGCACGACCCAAGCAGAGCTAATGCCCGTGCTGGATCAAGCACTGCGCAAGGGGCTACAAGTGATGACTCACGTCATCGGTGATAGAGCGCTACGCAAGACACTGGACTGGTACGCGCAAAGCTGGGCGCAGCTGCCCCAAAAACACTGGGCCTCGCAAGATCTGCGGTGGCGTTTAGAACACGCGCAAATCATTCCTCCGCAAGATCAACAGCGACTAGTGGCGCTATCAGTGATCCCCTCCATGCAACCCAGCCATGCCATCGGTGATTTAAATTTCGCGCCGAGCAGACTAGGACAGCGCCGCCTCCGCTACGCCTACCCTTGGCAACCCTTGTTAGATCGGGGTCTGCGAATCATTGCTGGGTCCGATGCCCCTGTTGAAGCGGGTGATCCACGCGTCGAGTTCTATGCCGCCATCAGTCGGGCTCGGCTCGATGGCAGTCGAGATAGCGGCTGGCATCCAGAATTCGCGGTGTCTCGAGCTGACGCGCTGCGTATGCTGACGCTGTGGCCTGCCTACGGTGCATTTCAAGAAGCCGAGCGCGGATCCATAGCTGTCGGCAAAGCCGCAGACCTTAGCGTGTTCGATACAGACTTCATGACCGACAAGCCTAGCAACATTTTGCAAGCACAAGTACTGCTCACCTTGGTCGCAGGCAACGTCACGTATCAAAAGAATAGCCTTGAGTGAGCTTGAGCGAGACAGCGCCAAGCCATCAACCGACCCCCTCTACGCCTTGGGTGGTGTGTCTTTGAATAGCACGAAAATCGGATACCCCACGCCCATCACCAGCAAAGCGAGCAACACCTGAGAGGGAAATTGCATCGCAGTATAGGCAAGAGTCCATCCCGTGATCAGCAAAAATAAAATGGCGGGCAAAGGGTATAGCGGCATGCCAAATATTGGGCTGCTCGGCTGCCGACGCCGGCTAATGAATACTGCGAGCACTGTCACAAACGTGTTCGTCGCCATGACAAAACCAGAGAACAACAGTATTTTTTCGAAGGTTGAACTCCATAAAAAACCCAGCGCCATTACCCCCATAAAAATGATCGCGTTGACAGGAACCCCGCCTGCCTTCGATTGGCCCAGTAAACTAAACGCTGGATAATCTTCGCCTAAACGATGTAAAGCCCGGGGTCCTGCCATAATCATTGCGCTGACCGTCGAAATTAAAATACCTGAAAGCAATATCGATACAATAAAAGCGCCTTGATCGCCCAACACATAATCGGCAACGATATAAGCAATTTCAACTTCCCCCCGTAATTTTTCGACAGGGGCCGCCATGAGAAATACCGCATTGAGTGCAACATAAATAAGGGTGACTGTCAGGCACCCCGTTATCAACGCTCGCGGTAAGTCTCGCTGGGGATTACTTAGCTCCCCCGCGATATAGGTCGCTGCATTCCAACCCGAGTAGGCATACATCACATAGATAAGTGCCACTGCCCCAGACGCCGACGTCATGTCACGTAATCCTGTAAACGGATCACCCGTCAGCTGTGTGGAATAGTCTCCACCCGCGATCAGCGCGGCAGCAATAAAAACCAAGATCAAACCTAGCTTCAGCACCGTCAGTGCAAACTGCCCTTGCGCGCTTTCGCGTCGACTCCGACTGTGCAAAAGCACGAGCGTGCCAATAAGCAAGCTCGCGCTGACCCGAGCCGGTAGCGCTGGAAATGCGGTTGCCAAATAAGCGCCAAAGGTCAGTGAGGCCAGAGCGATGGGCGCGGCGAAGCCAACGGTCGCCGACACGCAACCTGATACAAACCCCGCGTAAGGGTGCACCAGCTCGGTAAGAAAATGGGTTTCACCCCCCGAACCGACATGACGGGCGCCCAACTCTGCGTAGCACAACGCGCCGCATAACGCGCACAGTCCACCAATAGCCCATAGCCAAAGAATGGCGCTGGTGGAGTCAATGGCTAATAGCTGAAAACCTAGCGAGGTAAACACCCCCGTTCCCACCATATTGGCAATGACAACCGCCGTTGCCACTCGTGCCGAGTATGTGTTCAAAAAACGTTCCCTTGTAAACGTTCCTGTATAAAAGCCCCGCGAGACAGGTCATCCCGATGACACCCCTTGTTATTAAACAACAATTTTAGGCCAATGGGGGCACTCGCCTTGCATCGCGGTTAACCGCTATAGTTACACCGTCTTTAATTGTGGAACCATCACTATGGGCATTAGCCAAAAATGCAAAGCCGTCAAACGGTTATTCATCCTCGGGTTGGCGAGTAGCATCACTACCGTTGGCCACGCCCAAGAGTGGCTCATCTCCGGCACTATTTACACCGGTGCACAGGCGATGGACGGCATCAACGCAGCGCCACAAGTGGTAGAGGCTGTAGTGATACGCGATGGTGTCTTTCATTACACGGGCGATTTGGAGACCGCCAAGGATCTAGTGGGCGGCGAACACCAGCGCATAGAGCTCGGAACTAACATTGCCTACCCGGGGTTCATTGAAGGGCATGGCCACCTCGCCAGCCTGGGTCGCGCGCTCAATCATATTGACTTAACCGTCGCCGACTCCTATCAAGATGTCATTGAGCAAGTCGCGCGGGCGGTCGAGAAAGCACCGCCAGGCAAGCTCATTGAAGGTCGCGGATGGCATCAGAGTAAATGGTCGGAACTACCAACACCCAACATCAACGGTTTCCCCACCCACCATGCACTATCGCAGATCAGCCCACATCATCCGGTGGTGCTCGGTCATGCGAACGGGCACTCCGCGCTGGTCAATGCTGCTGCAATGGCACTTTTGAGCATAACATCGGCGACAACAGCGCCTGCGGGCGGCGTCATCGTCCGTGACGCGGATGGCGAGCCCACCGGGATACTTCACGAAAATGCCGTCGGCTTGACCTCAGCCCTGACGGCACTGACTGAGGCGAGCGCACGGGAAGCCATACTGACCGCCCAGGAGCATGCTTTTTCCTGGGGTATTACAGGGTTTCACGATGCGGGCGCAGGGGCCGTGGAAATAGCCGCTCAGCGAGCCCTTGATCAAGAGGGATTGTTAAAATTACGACTGTATACCATGGTCAATGCTCAGGACACGCAGCTGGTCAGCCACTGGCTGGCACAAGCACCGATCATTGCGTCTGGGAATAGCCGCTTCACCCTAGCGTCCTTTAAAGTGGTGATGGATGGTGCTCTCGGCTCCCGCACAGCGTGGCTGCACGCTCCCTACACTGATGATCCCAGCACATTGGGGGTACAGACCTACGACGCCGCGCGCCTCACCCAGCTAATGTCGAGGGCGGCCACCAACGGCTGGCAGGTAAACACCCATGCCATAGGCGATAAAGCCAATACTGAGGTCCTCGACGCCATTGAGGCGATAAGCGCGCCAGCCCAGGATCATCGCTATCGAATCGAGCACTCGCAACATGTACAGGCCGACGACATTCAGCGCTTTGCCGATCTAGGCGTCACGGCCTCCATTCAATCAATCCACCTGAGCTCTGACCGGCCATGGGCGATTGATCGCTTGGGTGAAGCGCGGATTCAACGCGAGGCCTACAGGTGGCGCAGCTTTTTAGACGCGGGTGTCGCGCTGGCCAACGGGACCGACGTGCCGGTAGAACCCATTAACCCAATTGCCAATTTTTATGCGGCAGTGACGCGCAAAACCTTGGCCGGGCAGCCCCGGGACGGATTCGAAGCGACTCAACGCCTGACGCGAGCACAAGCGCTGGCGAGTATGACCTTGTGGAACGCTCACGCCGGCTTCTCTGAACAATCAACCGGGTCCATTACCAAAGGTAAACGTGCCGATATGACCGTACTCACCCAAGACATTATGGCCATTCCCGAACCGTCACTACTAGCGACGCAGGTGTTCATGACGCTGGTTGACGGCGAGATAGTGTATGAGCGCGGGACTCATCAGCTGCCAAAATAGCCCTGCGGGTCGCCTCATCGTATAACCGCCGTCCTTTGCTCATACAGCGCTCAATAGCTCGAACGTCCCGGACGCTGTTGTCATTCCCTAGGGAGCGAGCTGCCTCCCCGCCCTCGTCGAGGTTTAGTCAGGCGATCCGGCAGGCTGACCACTTTGTAGGCTGTCAATTCACGGGTTGTCCGTACGGCAACTCAGGGGGACAGTCGCGCATCGACGACGACGGCGCTGTCATCTACTACCCCCGCAAGCTCACAGCCTACGACGGCGCAATATTACCATTGTTTACTACACCGCCCTGGGGCCATTTACGTGATAATCCTGTCCGGTGTTGCGTACTGCCTTTTCCCCTTTTGGCAAGCGTTGCTAGCCGCTAACATCAAGCTCCCTGCATGGAAGGAATCCACCTATGAGAAACCTAGTAAGCCGACGCGGTTTTAGCGTCACCACCCTCGCACTGGCCGTGTCAATGGCTCAAGTGGCCATCGCGCAAACCGAGGCACTCGAAGAAATCATTGTTACCGGTACCCGACTGTCCGATCGATCGGCGGCGGATTCTCCAGTAGCTGTCGATGTTATCAGTGGCGCCGACTTCCGTATTAACGGCTCAACCGACATCCAAGATATGTTGCGAACCCAAGTTCCCTCCTTTAACGTCAACACCCAACCGATTAGCGACGCGGCCACTATTTCACGTCCACCCAATCTACGCGGCCTCTCCCCAGACAACGTCCTCGTTCTGGTCAACGGCAAGCGCCGGCACCGTGGATCAATTATTGCGTTTTTAGGCGGTGGCATTTCTGATGGTTCTCAGGGGGTCGATTTAGCCGCTATTCCCGCCTTGGGATTAAAGCGAATCGAAGTTCTACGCGATGGCGCATCATCACAGTATGGTTCAGATGCCATTGCGGGGGTTCTGAACTTTATTCTTCGTGACGACGCCGAGGGTTTCGAAATTGTTGCCCGTCACGCATCGACCTTCGAAGGCGATGGCGACAACTATCTCATCTCGGCCAATGTTGGACTGCCATTGGGGGATAGCGGCTTTTTAAATATCACTGGCGAGATGCGCGATGCCGAGGGCACTGTCCGTTCGGTGGTGCGTAACGACGTTGCTTTTGCTCAAGCCAATGGTTATTCACCGGTCAGTGATTATCAAGCGATCAACAGCTACACGGGCGAGGTACCACACTATTGGGGCTCTCCCGACGTCGAAGACGATGGTAAACTACTGTTTAACGCGGCCATTGAGCTCAATGACAGCACTGAACTGTACGCCTTTGGTAACTACGCTGAGCGGTCAGTGGAAGGCGGCTTCTTTTACCGCAATGTTGTCGGCGGCCCAAGCGGTCAACGGGGCGGAGTCTACAAGGGTCCCACCGTGGATCCCTTGACAGGCTTAGCCAGCAGCAGCGGCGTACCCTCAGTACTCGTGGGCGATCTCGACGGCGGCAGCAGCTGCATTGACGGTATCCCCCTAGGCGGCGCCGGTGGTGTCAACCCAAACCCGACTTTCCTAGCCGATGTGACCGCTAGCGACAACTGCTTTTCCTTCATTGAAACCATCCCAGCCGGCTTCGTGCCCCGCTTTGGTGGTGACAATGAAGACTCCGCGTTTGCCGTCGGTATTCGCGGTAAAGTAGCCATGGGTACCGGGCTCAACTATGATCTCAGCGCTCAACGCGGCTCAAACCGCACCGATTTCTCCATCCGCAACACCATCAACGCCTCTCTAGGTCCAGCAACCCCTCGAGATTTCACCCCCGGCGGCCAAAAACAGACTGAAACCGTCTATAACGCCAATTTTAGCTACGGCATTGACGTCGGTTTCGCATCGGATTTGAGTATTGCCTTCGGTGCTGAATACCGTGAAGAAGAATTCGATCTGTACGCGGGTGATCCGGCATCCTATGCGCTGGGCCCACTCGCAGACCAGGGCTTCTCGTCGAGCTCAAACGGTTTTGGTGGTTTCCCCAGTAACACCTCTGCCGAGCAAGATAACACGGCCATTTATATCGATCTTGAGGCCGACGTCTCTGACAGCTTGACCCTCCAGGCCGCAGTACGCCGGGAAGAGTTCAGCAACTTCGACAGTACCACCAACTATAAGTTAGCCGGAATCTTCCACGTTACCGACTGGTTTCGTATCCGCGCGGCGTTTTCCACAGGCTTTCACGCACCGACCGCTGGTCAGGCCAACATTACTAACGTTACCACCCAAAGCGTTGCCGGTGTGTTAGTTGACCAGGGAACGCTCCCGCTGTCCTCTCCGGCCGGGCAATTGGCGGCAGATTTCGTTGAAAGCGCGGGCAATGGTCGTCCTCAGCTCGGTCCAGAAGAAGCCGACAACTTTTCCATCGGGGTGGCCTTTGACGTTGGTAACGCAAGCTGGACTATCGACTACTATGACATCAGAGTAGAAGATCGTATCGCGCTAGGTGCAAATGTTGACTTCCTCGACGCGCTCAACTTTGCCGGTGGCGGCACAAGCTACGGCTCGGTATCGGAAGCATTGACTGGCTTGGACTCTTCGGGCGTCATCGACCGCCAAGACTTCGTTGGCTTGGATGATCTGGCGGAGTTCCGGTTTTTTACTAATGGCTTTAGCACCGATACCAGAGGTATCGACGTCGTGGGTAACATGGACTTCGACTTCATGAGCGGCAGTTCCGCCGTGACGGTGGCGTTTAATTACAACGACACCGAAGTCACTGATCGCGGAACAATTAACCCTATCAACAGTGGCCGAGTCGCGGCGCTAGAGGACTTATTGCCCAACATCAAGGGCAATGTAGCCTGGTCACATACCCAGGGTAAGTGGCGTACGTTATTACGCGCCAACTATTATGGGCCTTGGGAGTCTACGGGTAACGGCTATGACGTCGACGCAGCTACCTTAGTTGACGCACAAGTGGCCTACCAGCTGACCGAGTCACTTGAAGTGGTCGTCGGTGTGGAGAATTTGTTCGACGAGTATCCGGACAAAACGCCGAACCCTGGCAGCCTGGGCCAGCTGTACCCCGAAGACAGCCCATTTGGCTTCAATGGCGGCACTTGGTATCTACAGGGACGCATGGTCTTCTAGGAGACCTATCCCTTATATGACCGCTATCGCTGCCTAACGAGGGTGGTGATACAAAAAAGCCCGCGTGCCCTTATGCACGCGGGCTTTTTTTCTGGCATCGCCCTACTCTATTGTGAAGTCAATATCGACAGCGCTAAGTCGCGCTATCAAGCTGTTACCCATGGCAGAGGCCGGTGTCCACACGCCGCCGGCCACTGGCAACTCATCATGAGCTAGACACAGCGCCGACTGGGCGAGCATACGAGAAGTCGCTCCGTAACCCGGATCTCGCTTGCCCCTCACCGCCAGTCTTATATCAGCGGACGGGTCCTTTGGGTGGTGTGCGTGGGCGAAATACTGAAAATAGCCATCATTGCGGGCTTGTTCATCGGGACCCTCCCCTGGAGCGGGCAAGAGCTTTTTCACCAAATAGCGGGACGGCGGTAACAACAAGGCGCCCATAAAACCCGCCAGTCCTACCGCTAGCCCGCAGGCTTTAACCCAGTTGCCACACAACTGGGACTCGTCGTAACGAAAATGAGTGCCGTAAGGAAAGCCTGATAGCGCGTTGGAGCGTCGAATGACGCGGGTGTTACAAGGCGCCATTAAAAACGGCCCCGTCCATTGCCCAAACACATCATCTCTTCGGACCCCCAGCTGATCAGCGCCGTCCAATCCCGAGCTAGTCTCTCTGGGATAAAGAGCATAAGGGTCCCCAAGCCGCTGTCGAACAAGGGGATCCTGGCTGGCTTGCTCCATCATAAACAGCATGCTCGCCGCAGTGCCACCGCTGAGGCCGCCGTTAGCGGGTCCCATTCTCCCGCGTACATGAGAGGCATACACGCCGTGGCGTTCAAACATGGCCTGCTGGACGGCAAAGACGCCTAAATCGAAGGGAATGGAGTCAAAGCCACAGCAATGAACCAAGCGCGCGCCTGAGGCAACCGCCTGAGGATTGATGGTATCAAAAACCTCAGCCATCCACTGCACTTCGCCCGTGAGGTCACAATAGTCGGACCCGGCGGCTGCGCAGGCCGCTAACAAGGGAGTACCTAGCTGGGCATAGGGGCCAACGGTACTGCAAACCACCCGGGTCTGCATGGCCAATGCCTTTAAGGCGTCCGCATCATGAGAGTCCGCAACAAGCATAGCCACATGACTCCCCAACCCCAATCGCGTGTGAACGGCCTGTAATTTTTTGGCACTCCTGCCCGCGATGGCCCAGCGTGTCCCCGGGTCGGCGCCAGTTGCCAAGTACTCTGCCACCAGCTGACCGGTAAAACCCGTCGCACCATACAAAACAATGTCGAACCGTCGATTATCGTGGGATACCAAGCAATGCGCTCCTGTTGTGGGGTTTAGCGGCCGTTGTGGTCCGCCATGTAGTCAAGAGTCAAGGCAGTAAGGGCGCGCACGCCAACGGGCAAAGCGCCCTCATCAGCATAGAACCGCGGGGAGTGATTTGGGTAGACCAGAGCAGGGTCTTCAGAAGCGACGCCTAGGAAAAGAAATAAGCCCGGAGCTTCATTTGCGAAGTAAGAGAAATCCTCTGCGGTCGTCGTCTGCTGGGCTTCAATGAAGCCATCGCCTGCCACCGAGCGCAACGTAGGGCTCATTTGTCGAAGCAAGGCGGGATCATTGCGTGTCACACCGTACCCCAAGTCGATCTCAACCTCTGCCGTTGCGCCAGCGGCGGCAGCGGTTTGGGTCGCGATTCGACGAACGCGCTCGTGAATGTCAAGTCGAGTGTCAGCATCGAATGTACGAATGGTTCCGACCATTTCCACCGACTCAGGAATAATGTTATTGCGTACGCCGCCTTCTATTTTGCCCACCGTGACGATCGATGGCGTCAGCGTCGCATCCAGCTGACGGGATACGATAGTTTGCAGCCCCAAAACAATCTGACTAGCCGTCACAATGGGGTCTACGCCAGCCCAAGGCACAGCACCATGGGTTTGTTTACCCTGTACCGTTATGCGAAAAAAATCCGATGACGCCATAAGCCCGCCGGCCCGTGTTGCGACAGTCCCAACCGGGTAAGGAAACACGTGCAAACCAAAGACCGCGTCGGGCTTAGGATCATTAAAGGCCCCTTCTTGCAGCATTAATTCCGCGCCCCCAACCGATTGATCGGGAGTGCCCTCTTCCGCCGGTTGAAAGATAAACTTCACCGTGCCTCGCAACTCAGCACCTTGCTTCGCCAGCACCTCCGCAACGCCCATCAGTATGGCTACGTGATTATCGTGCCCACAGGCGTGCATGACGCCCACTTCCCGGCCTTGGTACTCTCCTGTGGCTTTAGAGGCAAAGGGCAAATCCACTAGCTCCGTGACCGGCAGCGCATCCATGTCGGCGCGCAATGCGACGACCGGGCCTTGACCTCCCCGCAGTACGCCCACCACTCCGGTGTGTGCCACCCCGGTTTGAACGTCCATACCGAGTGACCGTAAATGGTCAGCGATGATGCCGGCAGTACGAAATTCGCTGTTGCCTAGCTCAGGGTGCTGATGAAAATCACGACGCCACGCCACCACAGACGGCATGACGTCAGCGATCTCTTGCTCTACAGCGCCTGAGAGCTCAGCCTTTGCGAGACCGGGGACCAGCGCGATAAGGAACACCGTTAACCATCGATGGGCTGCACACATAGACATGACTCGATTAGGAATGGGCCTTCATCATACCGCCAACATTGGCAACATATAAAGCCGGCAAGCAAAAAACTCTGCCAAACCGCCATGGTCAGAGGCTATAGACCGCTCACTGACGGTGCAACAACCCTGGTACTTTTACATCGGCTGTTATTCGATGGACGGGGATCGCGCCAACCCATTTGCTAGCCGGCCATGGGGCCTAAGCGCGCCGATGGCTCAACCGTCGGTGCCACGTTCCCCAATAGGGACGCTGCGCGCATCGGCAACAAGCGCGTCCACCCCATCCGACGTCAACGAATGTAGAAAAGCGAGCAGTTGAAGTCGTTCAGCTGCAGTGAGAACAAAAGGCTGAATTCTGGGATCTTGATGCGGGTCTCCACTGCCCCCTTGTTCATAATAATCAAGCACTTCCGACAGGGTTCGGAAAGAGCCATCATGCATATAAGGGGCGGTTATGGCGACATTCCGGAGCGTGGGTGTACGGTATCGCCAGTGGTCCTGCTGTCGACGGGTGACCTCGGCCCGCCCATTATCGACAAACGTTTCAGTTTCCACCTCTACCGTTGGTTCAATAAATAGTCCCGGAGCCACTTGCACGACTTCAAGTTTGATGCCGCGAACAGCACTGTGATAAGCGACCCCGGTGTTGTGAAACTGTCCGTCAGTAAACAGGGCGTACTTTTCAGCCAATGTGTGGCAGCTTCCACAGCCACTGCGCTGGTAGACGTCAAAACCCCGCCTGGCTTCCTCGGATAACAGGATGCTCGGATGTTGATTTGCTGGATTGGCCTCAGGAAAATACCAGTGATCAAAGCGCGATGATCCGGCTACTAGGCTCTGTTGATAGGCTGCTAATGCGCTCGCGAAGGTGGCTTGGGTCAGTCCTTGCTCGTAGACCAGAGAGAATTCATCTGAATAGGCCCCGTGCTGTCGGAGACGTTCGATAACAGCCTTCCTCGACGGGTTAGCCATTTCGTTGAGCGCCAGTAATGGCGACCAGACCTGATCCTCAAGCGACGCTTCCCGACCATCCCAAAACAAGTGCCTTGCAAAGACGACATTGTAGAGCGACGGCGCATTTCGACGAACGCCTTTGCCTTCATTACCTACCGGTGTCGCTAATTCATTTTGCGTGAATCCCTGCTCTGGAATATGGCACAGTCCGCAAGAGAGGGTTTCATTGGCCGATAGTCGACGGTCAAAAAATAGCTTCCGACCCAAATCTACCTCGGCAGAGCGCAAGCTGACGGTCAGCGGTGGCAGACCGAGGCTAGCACCTTGGCTGAGTTGCTGTAGGGATAGTCGTTCTCCCGAGCTTTCTATTATTGCTTTGGAGCGCGTCGCGAAGGAGGCGTTGTCATAGCCCTCCCGGCCATCGGCCAAACCCACCACGTGCCGTGGCTCCCCGGCGCCACTGGTAGTAGGGGCCATGACAAGCACAGCACACAGTAGCGAGCGCACGCCCATAAATATAGCGTCGGAACCATGTGAAAAGCGAATGTTCAGTGCTAGCATGCTGAGCATCTCGAATAAACGGAGTAATGGTAATGATAAGACAGGTAATGATAGCAGTAGCGTTACTGGCAAGCATGTTGTTGCAAACCAGCTCAGCAGACGAAACCTGCATGTCACCCTACATGGCTAAAATTGTGGGTCAAGAGGATTTCGTCTACATCTGGACCCTGGGTCTAGAAGGTGTCGGCGATGGCCAAGATAAGCTGGTGACTGTCGACGTCAACCCCGACTCCGCTGACTATGGCACGGTCGTCCATTCGGTATCTGTGGGTGGAAGAAACGAAGCTCACCACTCGGGCTTGACCGATGACCGACGCTTTCTTTGGGCGGCTACCCTCGACACTAATAAGATTTTTATCTTCGATGTTCATACTGACCCCGCCAAACCCGTACTCCATAAAACCATCGACGACTTTGTTGCAAAAACCGGCGGTATTGTTGGACCACATACGACTTATGCCTTGCCCGGACGCATGCTTATTACCGGTCTTTCCAATAATCGTGACCACGGTGGTCGAACAGGTATGGCCGAGTACACCAACGGGGGTGAGTTCATAACCAGCGTATGGATGCCAACCGATGACAACTTGCAAGGTGCCGTGAAATCGGGCAACTACGCCGATGGTTATGGCTATGATGCGCGTGCGCTTCCCCGTCGTAACGTTCTGTTGACCTCGTCTTTCACCGGCTGGAACAACTACATGATGAATCTGGGCAAGCTGTTGGGCGATCCAGAGGCCATGCAACGCTTTGGCAACACCGTTGTTGTATGGGATTTGCATGCGCGTACACCGAAAAAAATCATTGACGTTCCCGGTGCACCCCTAGAACTTCGCTGTGCTTGGGGCTCACAATCCAACTACTGCTTCACCACCACCGCTCTCACGTCAAAAATTTGGCTGCTCTATGAAGACGACGCAGGGGAATGGCAAGGTAAAGCGGTGGCGGATATTGGCGATGCGAGCAAAATTCCGCTGCCCGTCGACATCTCCATTTCCGCGGATGACAAGCACCTGTGGGTAAACACCTGGAATGACGGCAAAGTACGATTATTTGACATATCAGACCCACACAATCCCGAGCAAGTGTTTGAAGAGCAGATTGGCGAGCAAATCAATATGGTGTCCCAGAGCTGGGACGGCGAGCGTGTTTATTTCACCTCCTCGCTGTTAGCGAATTGGGATAAGACCGGCTCATCCGACGGAAAAGACGTCCAGTACTTTAAGCTGTTTGGCTGGGATGGTGAAAAGCTGACCTTAGATTTTAATCTCGACTTCGTCCAGATGGGTCTAGGGTCACCCCACCAAATGCGCTTCGGTGCCTACGCACTCTATGGCCAGGCGCCAACGCCGCGGGCCGAAAACACAATCTTGAAAACCGCAGCGGCTGAATGATTCGTTGCGACACTCTCTCCTTGCACTCATCTGCTTACTGCCACTGGGGTCGGTTCTCGCCGCACCCCATGACCATGCGCCACCGGTTGTGCTCGCTCCAGGTTACTCTGCACTGGAGTTTGTACCCCCAGCGGCGGGCAGCTATGGTTTACCGCCCATGGGGTTGGCCGCTGATGGCCGTATTCTCACTGACCAGAATAAACGGTCAACGCTTCATGACGTCATGGGTGATCGCATTACGGTGCTCAGCTTTATTTTCACCACCTGCACAGACGTCAACGGTTGTCCGTTAGCCGCCTATGTTCTCAGCGGTGTTCAAAGAGCTCTTTTGGACAGACCTGAGATGCGCGACCGAGTTCGTTTTATCAGTTTCAGCTTCGACCCGGAAAATGATAGCCCCAAAGTGTTAAAAGAGTACGGGGGTAAATTCAGAGATCCAAACTTCCACTGGGATTTTGTTACGGCAGCCACGGACATCGATCTCGCTACCACCCTTGATGCCTATGGGCAGTCGGTCCTCCGCGACTATGACGGTGAGGGTAACTACATGGGATCCATGTCTCATATCCTCAGAGTATTTCTTATTGATGAGCAAAAGAAGATTCGCAATATTTATAGCACCTCGTTTTTACACACCGATACCATCGTCAATGACGTACGCACGCTACTGATGGATTGATTCGACAGTCTATCGAGCAGACCCGCAACGGGCGTTGTCGGCGCGCCTTCAATGCCGCGACAACATCTTAAGTGTCATGGTCGCGGGCTTTCGCCGCGCGGGCGTTTATTGGACTCATGCCTAAGAGATGGGTGGCAAGGGTGATACTGATTTAACGTCGGTGTAAACCTACATTGCGTTCAAACGCCGTGTTGAGCACTATCCCAGCGGCACACCACGCCACGATGCTCGTAGCCGCGAAATAAAAAAGCCTTCCGTAACCGTGCACCCGACACATCTACGCTGAAGTGCGGGTAATAATCAATAAATGACTACCCTATTGCCCAACTATATAAAGATGCCCGAATCGACACTATCCACGGCGGCACTGCTGAAATTATGACGCTGTTAATTGCGCAGAGCCTTTAAGGACAACATAGCCCAGCCTCATAGGTGCTTTATGTCTGCAGTCGCGACCCCAGAGTTAGGATTGATACCCCTCACTGCGAAGCAAAAGCCGCGGCCCTCGCTGCAATAAAAGCCTTCATCGACGTCGGCTTGCGTCCCAGCAGATTTTCTAAATCGGGACTTGCTACATCCAGTGAGCCCGCAGCTATCTCCGCAAACAAATCAGTGACTGCGTCTACATGCCAGGCGCTGGGTATAGCTTTGCTAAGCATAGCGTGGAACTCCTGCAGAGACTGAGGCACGTACTCAATTTTGCGCCCGAGTGCTAGTGAAAGTTGAGCCGCAATTTCATAGAAATCGCATAAATTCTCACCACATAACGTGTAGATCGGCTTATCGTAATCCGAGTTTATAGCCATTTCTGCCGCCGCAACCCCTACGTCCTCAGCAGCGACCATCGCCGTCTTTGCCTTGCCCAGCGGTAGCGAGAGGACGTTGGCTTTACTGATGCCAACAGCAAACAACAATAAATTTTCCATGAAGAAGTTAGGTCGGAGGCATTGCAGCTGAACGGGCATAGCACCGATACTTTGTTCAATATCATAATGCGCTTTTGGAAATGGCGCTGTTGCATGTGGAGAAGCCTCAAGCGACGAAATTTTGATGATCCGATTCACCCCTGCCCCGCTCGCACACTGAGCAAGACCTATTTCATGCTCTTTTTGCTGAGGTCCATTGCCGGTCACTAAAATGACCGCGTCGACATGTTCAAATGCCTCCGGCTTCAATTTTTCTAATCCGTCTACACGCGTAATGTTAGCTCCCTCACTCTCAAGAATGCCGGTTTTAGAGCGATCACGCGTAAATCCTGCCACGGCTACATTTTTGTGGAGCAGGTGTCTAGCTGCCGCGGAACCCACACGTCCAGATATTCCCGTTATTAAAATCATTTAGCCGCTCCCGATTGCTGAGTATTTGGTAGGGTGAGTATGGTCACTGCGGCAATGGCACAGAGAATTACCATGCCGAGAAGCGCATCGTGATAGTGCCCCTGAGCTGCTCGCAGTAGACCTACGGTACGAGTACCCAGAGCACCACACAGTGTATCGATCAACACCAGAATTGCCAGAATACGACCGTAAGCCGCACCCCAGTAGAAAGAGGCAATGAGAAGCTGAATGCAAGTGAATGCTCCACTGAACCCGATGCCAGCCAATACGGCATACGTGTAGAGCATGGGCGTTGATGTGACGTTCAGCTGCTGGAGTATGGCAATGGCCACGCCCAGTAGTAATACGGAGCCCGCCATTACACGACGTAAATCGAAATAGTCTGACAGCAGCCCAAAGCCCAACTTACCCACTACCGAACAAGCAAAAAATACGCTAAATACGGCAGGCAGACTGGACCTAGAAAGCCCAAGATCACGCGCCAAGTAAAGAGATTGATGCTGCGTTAGCGCAATAATGACGAACCAAAGCGCTCCCGTTGCCAAGATGATCCGATAGAATCGGGAATCGGCCAGGGCAGCCATTACCGTAGGTCCGAGACTCTCGCTTGGGGACGTATCGGTGGCGGCAACTACTCGCTTCTTTGGGTCTCTTAGCAACACTAATGCGCTGAACAGCATGATCAAGCCGGTACCTAAAGCCATGGCCGTGGCGGTATCTCGCCATCCCCAGGCCAGTAGACCTGCTCCCACAATCAATGGAAACACGGTGCCACCCAAGCTGGACGCCATCAACAAGATTCCAGTCGCACGTCCACGTCCACCGTCAAACCAGCCCGACAAGACAACCATATTGGATACCAGTCCGCACAAAGAGAGGCCTGCACCAAGAATTGCGTATATTGCCACCAATTGCCACAGCGTAGTAACGCGGCCATAAAACAGAAGTCCGGCCAACAAGATTAGACTACCGATTAAAATGGTAACCCTTGGAGAGAAACGATCCAGAATCCATCCCGCAGGAGGTGAAGTAATTGCGCCAATCACGAAAAAAACGGTCGCTGGCAGCGTAACCTCGGCCTCTGTCCAACCAAAGCTATCGATTAACTCTGGGTAGAGAAGCGGCAGAGTGTGCATAACGATGCCATTGGAGGCCATATAGATGAAAAATAAGCCGCTGAGTACGGTCCACTGTTGCTTATTATTGTCAGTGATAGTGGGCATACTTAGCGTCTCGGATATCTACGGCTAAGACGATATAATAATCGGTCGGCTAAGGGTAGCCAATAATCAACTGGCAGCGGAGGCCGTATTGGACAACGTCGATTTAGCCATTGTCGGGGCGGGCATAGCAGGCTCCGCTCTCGCTGCGGCGTTAGCAGATACAGGCCTGTCGGTGGTACTGATCGACAAGCGAAACAGCCCACTGGACACTGCCCGAGGGGATCATATTCAGCCTTCCATGCTGGACGTTCTTGAAAAATGGGGCGTGCTTGATCGATTAATCAAAGCGGGAGCAGAGCGAAGACATGGAACGCGTTGGTTTGACGCTGCTGGCCATAAAATCCTTAGTGTGCCCGTGCCAGAAGGCGAACTTCGCCATCCCTGGTTTCTGTTTCTCAATCATGAGTTGATTGGTAACGTCCTTATGCAACGAGCGCTTGAGGGCCGCTTACAGAGTTGGTCAGGTGTGCAGCGCTGGCACGTTGAGCGTAACAACGACAAATGGCTGCTCAATTTCGACCTAGCCGACGGTACGCGCATAGCGCGGCGGGCCACGTTACTAGTAGGCGCCGACGGCCCTGGCTCATTGATGCGAACTCGATTACACATCGAGACCACTCGACACCACTATCAATACCCCATTGCCGTGTTGTACGGAAAGGCCAGAGAGCTCCCAGAGAAACGAACTCTCGACGTTCATTTAACGCGAGACCGCATGGTGTCATTGATCCCACGGGTCCAAGGTGGATCCAAAATTGGCTTCCCCATCGACGCGAGTGAGCTATCTCACTGGCGTTCGCTAAGCTCCGCTGATATCTGTGCGACGCTTAGAGCGTGGAGCAGTGCGATTGATCTGACTGAGGCCGAATTTGGCGCCATTTACCCGCCCGTCTCTCTGAGTACGGCGCCGTGGCGAGGGCTTGGTCCGGCGGTACTTATCGGTGATGCCTCTCATGCCATGCACCCCGCAAGAAGTATGGGCATGAACACATGCTTTCGCGTAGCGGAGCAATTACGTCAATTGTTACAGCCATTAGCCAGTGGATTTCTACAAGCAGATGCCACTGCCATACTCGCGCATTTTGAAGATACTTTTCGGCCGGAGTTAGAGCAACGGCTTGCGGAAAATCATGCGGCGGGTGTGCAAATGGACACATTGAATGGAGAAGGTTTTCAAGCCCTTTCCAAGAAACTCGAAGCGGTCAAGGGAGATAATACCTTACTGACGGCTATGGCGCGCAATGCAGCGGGGCTGTCTTGATGCGGGCGCTTGAACTCGCAGCCCGGCAATGATCACACATAGCACCCACAGCCCAAATGGCTCGATTATCAGCCAAAGGACAGGAAATTATGGAACAAAAGACGCTCATCCATTCCGTTGAAAACGGTGTTCTCTGGTTGACATTGAATCGTCCGGACTCCTTGAACGCCCTGAGCAAAGATCTCGTCAATGAACTGATGACAGCTTTCACCGAACTAAACACCAACACGGCCATTCGTGTTGTCGTACTGAAAGCCAACGGCCGCGCATTTTGTGCCGGCCTTGATCTCACCGATGGCGGTTGGGGCGCTGGTGCTACACCCCAACAATTACTCACAATTCAGCGCAGCATATCTGATGTCTATCGTGCCATGCGACGCTGCCCGCAACCCATTATTGCGTTAGTCCAAGGAGCTGCCTGCGGAGGTGGTTTTAGTTTGGCGCTGGCCTCTGATATTCGCATTGCCGCTGATAATGCCAAGATGAATGCAGCCTTTATAAAGGCGGGGCTGTCCGCCTGTGATATGGGCTGCAGTTATTTTCTACCACGACTGGTGGGTGTCTCTATTGCCAGTGAACTTATGCTCACCGGACGGTTCATTAATGCAGAACGCGCCTTACGCACCCATTTGGTATCAGAGGTCGTCCCCGAAAGCAATTTAGTCGATGCCGCAAAGACGTATATCACTGAGATGCAAGGCACCTCCCCCCTAGGGCTTCGACTCACCAAAGACGGGCTTAATTTTAGTACTGATGCACCATCACTGGATGCGGCTATGGCGCTTGAAGATCGACAACAAACCATTCTGGCAATGACCTCGGATGCCCGAGAGGCGATCAATGCCTTTCTTGAAAAACGCGCGCCTGACTGGTCTGACAGCTGAGTCTTATCGCTATCATCGGCATTCACAGCTAAAGATGAGCTGTTTAAGCTGAGCTTGGGGCGAATGAGGATGAGGATGAGGCCTGACCATGGACTGTCATGAATACCGCACAAGGGCGTGCGTCGCTGACAACTAACCCGCAGCTGTCAATAGACAGCCCTGTTAGCTAGCGAAATCGATGACCACTTTCCCAAACGGACGGTCGTTATCGAGCGCCGCTAAGGCGTGCTTCACCTGCTCTAAAGGAAAGGTCTGCGCTACCGCAGGGCGAAGCTGGTGTCGATCAACAAAGCTCATGAGTTGCTCATAACTGTCTCTGTTACCGGTACCAATGCCATGCAAATGCGCATTCTTAATGATCAGAGGAAAAACCGTAACGCCCATATCAATCCCTGCCACGTAGCCAATGATATTGATATGCCCGCCATGACGAATCGCTTCTAGCGAGTTCTCTAACGTACCCCCTCCACCAATATCCAGCACCGCATCAACGCCCTGTCCAGACAGCTCGAAGGCACGCTGACCCCAATTGGGGGTATCGCTATAATTAATCGTATGATCGGCTCCGAGTAATTGTGCCTGCTCCAGTTTTTGGTCACTCGACGAAATACAAATAACCTTGGCGCCAGCCGCTTTTGCAAGCTGGATGCCCATGGTGGCCACACCACCGGTCCCCTGCACTAACACCCAGCTGCCCTCACGGATTTGAGCATTAACAAATAATCCAGACCAAGCCGTGAGACCGGCACAGGGATAACAAGCCGCCTCAACCGCAGAGAGATGTTTAGGAAAGGCGACCAATGATTGCTCGTGGAAAATACCTAAGTCTCGCGCTACGCCGGGTGCCTCTAACCCGGTGGATACCGCTCGTTCACCTGCCATGGCCTCACCGCTAAGCCAGTTGGGGAAAAATAAGGGGGTAACACGATCGCCGACAACAAACCGTGTCACCGCACTGCCTACACGGGTAATAGTTCCCGCGCCATCTGACAAGGGGATGAGAGGAAATTGGACATTCGTCGCAAACTGCCCGGCAATGATTTGACTGTCACGGGGATTGACTGACGCCGCCTCCAAGGATACCAAAACCTCCTGGTCGCCCAGTTCAGCCAACGGGCTATCGGTGACGGATAAATGCTCAGAACCAAATTTGCTTAACTGTAATACACGCATAAAACACCCTCTTGAGTCACATCGATACATCACACTAACGTCGGTATCCTCACTCACAGACGCAAAGCGCTTAGCGACGGTTACAGAGTGTAGCTGGTTATAAGGTGATTAACCGTACAAGCCCCTGATGAAAATAGTGATGACTTGATTGGGGTAGTAGCGAATCTTTTCACCTCGATTAATCGCGTCGATTTTTCGACCATCACCGCACTGACAGTGAGGCGATACTCGGATCAGCTACGCTGTTGCAACGCTGCTGTACTCGATCTTTGGCACTTCTTACCTCCCCATAAACCAACAAAACTCCCGACTGGAGATTGTGTTATTGATGGCCCGCCCGGAGAGATTCGAACTCCCGACACCCAGGTTCGAAGCCTGGTGCTCTATCCAGCTGAGCTACGGGCGGAGAGGCTGGCATCCTAAGGCTGAGCAGAGCACGAGTCAAGGACAATGGGGTGAATCAGTGGGTCAGTAGCCCTCACATTACGCAGTTTTGATCGTACACACGCACCCAGTCGACTTCTAAGGTAGCAGGCAAATCCTCGCGAACCACGTCACCGCCCAAGTTGCCGCCCACTGCCATATTCAGAATGGGGTGGAAAGGCATATCGTCAAACACCCAGCGCCAAGGGGCGATAGCTTTGGGGGTAGCTTCGCCATGAATATGGCCGTCTACCATCCAGCGTATACTGCCCGGCGACCATTCAATGCCATAAACATGATACTCCCCTGACCAATCTGAGGGTGTCAGCAGGGTTTCACTGTAGTGGACATTATTTGGCCAATCTTCGCCGAAGTGTGCTGCACCAATAACCCGGTGCGGCTCATTGCCAGTCCATTCGAGAATATCAATCTCACCTTCGTGGGGCCATGGTTTCTTCTGACCTTCAGGCATCATCCAAAATGCGGGCCACAGACCCCGTCCAGCTGGCAATTTCATACGCGCTTCAAATCGACCAAACTGCCGGGAAAAATGTCCTTTTGTGGTCAGCTTACCCGAGACAATCTGTCCAGTATCGTCCACTGATGCGGTAATCCTTAATATGCCATCGCGCACCGCCACCGAGTCAGCGTGGTAGGACTGCTCCTCATTGTTGCCCCAGCCACACAGACCAATGTCGCACCCATCACCTTCGATGATATTCCAAGTGGTCGTGTCGAGGGGGGTATCAAATTCCTGCTGCCAGATCGGTCGACAGTCACTGGTAGCCGCCTGTGAGCTTATTGCGCACATCAACAGACTCCATAACATCCGCTGTCCACGTGTATTCGACATACCCATTCCTTCGTCAGTGAAGCCATTGTGATTTCTTATAGGACCCAACGGGCGGCGACCGTGGATCCTGTACCCTGCTCGCTATTACTGAAGACTAACCGGGCACCCCTCAGAGCTTTCGTCTGACGGACTGTTGCTCACCACCACTTTCGATACCTCGATCGTTAATGGGCCGCTAGCTTGCCATCCAAAAGGTGATCTAAGCGCACTCACATCGACGCCCTGAGCCTCAAGGCAACGCAGCGGCAGTGTAAATGTCGCCCACTCGCCACGAATGATATCCGCAGTAAGGGCAAGCAAAGGGATTTCAACGCCACAATCGGGGCCGCAGTTGACCAACAGGTTTAGTGTAGACATATCGCCCTCAAGCCAACGCCACTCGACCTGCAACGCGCCACCACTCCTCATGAGACCCGAAGCGTCCCAAGCTTGACCACGCCCAAAAAAGACCGAAGCGCTGTCGGTGAGGTTGGTCCATGCTAAGCGCCGCGCATCCTCTTGAACCCAGCGATCAGCTACCGTCATTAACAGTCCCGCATCCGCTGATTTGGCATTGCCCGGACCCGCGGCTAATGCGGGATCTTTGTCATCGCCTAAGTAGATCATCCAAGGCCAGCGCTCGCCGCCTTCAAAAATGATTTCAGCGTTGTTGCTTAACTGGCCGACAGCGACCTCAGACAACCGGTTATGCGGACTCGCTTCCGACGCGCGGAGGCCGAAGCCAACGGGATAGAGAATCTCCGCTACGGGAAGATTTGGGTCTGAAGCATTGAGATCGCTACCCGGCCATGGCATAGGCAGGCGACCGACAAAGTCATGCTGAAGCGACCCCGTAGGCGCCGTCAGTAGTACGTCAGCTACCCCACTACCCTCTGATCCCGGCAGCCATGCCACCACAAAAGCATCGGAGGCGTTCAACTCAGCGTTAACCCACCGAGGTCGACCCGTGATGAAGAGACTCACCACAGGTATGCCCAGGGCTCGCCACTTCAACATCGCTTGTCTATCGCGTTGGCTACGCTGCTGCCAGGCCAGAGATTTGATATCTCCCACGCCTTCGGCATAGGGTGTTTCGCCAAACACATAGACCACTGCGTCGAGTGGGTCGCCCTCGGTGTACTCTTCAGGCGTGAGCAACTGCCCACCTGCCGAATCAATCTGCTGCCTCAGACCCGCAGCAATCGACGTACCCCCTGGAAAATCACTGTTGGCATTACCCGTACCCTGCCAACTAATGGTCCAGCCTCCCGACTGCATACCGATATCGTCGGCGCCCGGACCGGCTATGAGATAGCGCCCAGCGGGATGTAAAGGCAACACACCCTGCTTATTCTTTAGCATAACCAGAGACTTACGGACGGCTTCTCGTGCGATGGCGCGATGATTGGTTGATCCGACTGTCTGTTTATAATCGGCCGCTGTCTCCGAAGGAGTCATTCGGTCAAGCAAACCCACCGCCGCTTTAACCTTTAATATGCGTGACACGGCGTCATCAATGCGTGCCTCGGAAATATCGCCGTCACGCACCTGCTTAACAATATTGGCGTGCAATGCTTTCCAGTCTTCGGGAGCCATGAGCATATCAACCCCCGCATTAACGGCTTGAGCACAGTTTGCATTAGTGCAGCCCTCGACCTGACCAATACCATTCCAGTCAGCAACAACGAAACCGTCAAAGCCTAAACGCTCCTTGAGCACCTCGGTTAATAACAGGCGATTACCGTGTATTTTGTCCCCATTGAAGCTATTAAACGACGCCATAATACTGAGGACACCCGCATCAAGGGCTTCGTAGTATCCACCCCCGTGCACCGCCAACAGGGCTTCTAGCGACAATCGAGTGTCGCCTTGGTCAACGCCACCCAGTGTGCCTCCATCGCCGATAAAGTGTTTGGCGGTCGCCACTAATCCTTCGTCTTGAAAGTGTTTGACAATAGGCGCTGCGAACTGCGCTACTCGCTGAGTATCGCTACTAAAGGATTCATAAGTGCGTCCCCAGCGAGGATCCTGAGCTACCGCAATTGTCGGTGCAAAAATCCAGTCAATGCCGGTCGCCTTAACTTCCTTAGCGGTGGCTGCCGCGATTCTGCCCACTAGTTCGGGATCATTGGCCGCACCCAGACCAATGTTGTGCGGAAACAACGTTGCGCCTATCACATTGTTATGGCCGTGCACGGCGTCGCTACCCCACATAATGGGAATACCTGCGTTACCGGCACTGCTGTCTACTGAAGCGTGGTAATAGCTATCGGCAAGGTCGGTCCAAGCATCGAGAGAGGCTAATTTCTGTCCCCCAGGGAACGAGCCTCCGCCATTTAACACACTGCCCAAACCGTATTCACGCACATCGTCGGGGGTAACGTGTTTAATCTCGCCTTGCAGCATTTGACCCACTTTTTGTTCCAGGGTCATTTGCTTTAGGAGATTGACAACCACTTGGTTATCACCCTGGGGGGCCGAGGCCTGCTGACTATCGCATGCGTTGAGGCTAAGCAAGCCTAAAAAGACGATTAACGTGACAAAGTGTGAGCGCCGCATAGCAGTATCTATCTCTTGGCAGATCGGGGGCAGTCCGCACATCACGGACTCCTTCAACGATAGAACACACGGCTGATCGACTCCAGTGGATTACGACCAACAGGTTGAGCCCCGCGTTAAAGCGGGTGGCACAGGAGGCGAGTTGCCAGTTGCGAGGGGCACCACCGCGCTAGCAAGTCAGGCGAGGAATCGGCATATTTTCAAGTGAGTAAATGGCGTATAGCCTCCCGGTAATTACGGCTCACCTTGAGGGTAACGTCACCTGAGAGATAGAGTCGGCTCTCCCCTTTAGGCAGCGAAACAACTCGCTGAACCTTGTCCATATTGGCAATGGTCGACCGATGTATTCGAGCAAACTGCCCGCTTAAACGCCGCTCTAATTCTTTCATCGTGGAACGCAGAATATGCGTTTCACCAGCAACATGAACGCACATATAGTCGCCAGCAGCATCAATCCAGTCGATATCCTTAATATCAACCAAATGAGTTTCGCTGCCATCTTTAATCGGGAGCTTCTTTGTTTCCGTTGTAGGACCCTCGGATAGGTTGCCTACACGACCTGCTTGCATGTGTCCCATTGCATTCACAACAGCACTTTTATCATGCAATAGTGTTTCAGTAAGCTGCCGTTGTCGAACCCGTTCAAGGGTTAGCTGCAGACGGGCAGGGTCCAGAGGTTTCAGCAAATAATCTACTGCATTTAATTCAAAGGCTTCGAGCGCAAATTTGTCAAAGGCAGTAACAAAAACAATCATCGGGAATACGTCTGCTTGTAACTGCGCAACAACTTCTAACCCATTGATTACTGGCATATGCACATCTAAAAAAATTAGGTCAATGGAAGTGGTTCTGAAGCTATCGAGCGCCTCCTTACCGTTACGACAGGTGGCAACAATGTCAATATCGGACTCGGCGCTCAATAACGACCGCAAATAATCCAGCGCCAATGGTTCATCATCAACAAGCAGCGTTTGAAGCCTATCCGACATAGCGTTGCTCTCCTAAGGCGAATGTGTTGCGATGTACAGGCAAGCTCAGCGCGACTCGCCTACCCCCTAGGTTAGAACGGTCAACTGCAACGCTGCTCTGACGACCGTAGAGATTGCTTAGACGGGCTTTTATATTGGCGAGCCCAATGCCAGTGCCCGCGTCTAAGTCTGAATCTGAGTCCGCCAACTTAGACAATGGAACTGCATCAGAGCCACTATCCTCAACGGTTAATACCAACGTGTTATTATCCACATTCGCTGTGAGCTTAATTACACCGCCTTCTTCTGATTGGGCGATCGCGTACTTAATGGCATTTTCAAGCAAAGGCTGCAGGATCAGACTAGGCACCTGAACATCGTCAATTCCGTCGTCAATGTCAGAATGCAGTATCAAGCGATCCGAAAATCGCACCTGCTCAATTTCCAAATAAAGTGAAGCGGCGTCTAGCTCTTGCCTTAGCTCGACAGTCAATTGCTCGTCGGACTCTAAGGAATAACGCAGAAAATTACTCAATTTCAATAACATAGGCTTAGCATCATTCGCGCGTTCGGCCGAGATAAGGGCGTTGATTGCATTGAGGGTATTGAATAAAAAATGTGGGTTAAGCTGATACCTTAATAGTTGCAGTTGAGATTCTCTAGCCGCCGATTCAGCTTCTACTCGTTTTAAGGCGTCATGACGTTGACGCGATTCTAATATCAACAGCTGCTCGTGCTCACTTTGCAGTAAACGATGATACTTAATGCCATGATACAAGGCGGCCCACGCTAAAAACACAAAAATCGATGGGAACCACCAGCCACCAAAGTCG
>DGPA01000012.1 GCA_002389505.1 Halieaceae bacterium UBA4452 | reverse complement strand
GTCGGTATCGTTGTATTTTTCTCAATAAGCGGTGTTGCCACACCACCCATCGTCTCAATACCGAGGGTCAGTGGTGTCACGTCCAGTAGCAGAACATCTTTCACATCACCAGACAGCACGGCGCCCTGAATGGAGGCACCCATCGCCACCGCTTCGTCCGGATTAACATCTTTCCGGGGCTCTTTTCCGAAGAAGTCAGAAACTGCTGACTGAACCATGGGCATGCGTGTTTGACCACCAACAAGAATGACATCTTCAATCTCGCTAGGCGATAGACCAGCGTCTTTCAGCGCAATCTTTACTGGCTGGAGCGATTGCTTCACCAAGCTCTCTACCAAAGATTCAAGCTTTGAGCGCGATAATTTCACCACCAAATGCTTTGGTCCCGTGGCATCAGCGGTTATGTAAGGCAAGTTTACTTCGGTTTGCTGCGAACTAGACAGTTCGATCTTAGCCTTCTCCGCTGCCTCCTTTAATCGCTGTAAGGCGAGCGGATCGTTGTGCAAATCAATACCATTCTCGGCTTTAAATTCGCCAGCAAGATAGTCAATGAGACGCATATCGAAGTCTTCACCGCCTAAAAACGTGTCGCCATTAGTCGCTAGCACTTCAAATTGATGCTCGCCGTCAACTTCAGCTATCTCGATAATTGAAATATCGAAGGTACCGCCGCCCAGGTCATAAACCGCGACCGTGCGGTCGCCCTTCGCTTGATCCATACCGTACGCCAATGCCGCTGCCGTGGGCTCGTTTATGATGCGTTTTACTTCCAAACCCGCAATTTTGCCGGCGTCTTTGGTGGCTTGCCGCTGGGAGTCGTTGAAGTAGGCAGGGACCGTAATCACCGCCTCTGTTACCGGCTCGCCGAGATACTCTTCGGCCGTCTTTTTCATTTTACGCAGTACTTCAGCAGATACCTGTGGCGGCGCCATGCTGTTGTCTTTGACTTTGACCCAGGCGTCACCGCTGTCGGCCTTAACGATTGAGTAAGGGACCATTTTAATGTCCTTCTGGACAACATCATCGTCGAACCCACGGCCAATCAAACGCTTAACGGCATACAACGTATTTTGCGGATTGGTCACGGCCTGACGTTTGGCGGACTGACCAACAAGGATTTCTCCGTCGTCCGTATAAGCCACCACGGAGGGCGTGGTTCGACCGCCTTCAGAGTTTTCGATAACTCGCGGCTTGCCACCTTCTAAAACAGAGACACAGGAATTCGTGGTTCCCAAGTCAATACCAATAATTTTGCCCATTACATTCTCCTTTCAGCTAGGTCGCACCTAGCGTGCTTACTTGTTTCTTTAGATGGGTGTCATTGACGCTATTTCAAGGTCTGTGACCAGGATTTATTCTGCGGCTTTGCTCACCATTACCATGGCAGGGCGTATTAAACGGCCGTTCAGGCGGTAGCCTTTTTGCATAACCGCCGTCACCGTATTGGGTTCCACATCGGGATTCTCCACCATGCTCATGGCTTGCGCTGTTTGTGGATCGTAGGGTTCACCCAAGGGGTCAACACTATCCACACCGTTTTTTGCCAGCGCATCAACTAGACTTTTCAACGTCAATTCTACGCCTTCAATAATGGCTTTTGGGGTGTCACTTTCGTCTGCGGCGGTCAGCGCTCGCTCAAGGTTATCCACGACGGGGAGCATTTCACCGACAAACCGCTCTAGGGCAAACTTTCGGGCCTTATCGACTTCCCCCTCTGCGCGCCGCTGCGCATTCACTGCGTCAGCCTGAGCGCGCAGCGAAGCATCCCTCGCTTCATGAAGGTCAGCCTCCAATTTTGCAATGATAGCGTCTGCGGACTCCTCAAGGGCCGCTGCATACTCCGCATCCGCCTCGCCGTCATTTGAGCTATTCTCGGCGCCGTCGGGGCTACTATCGGGGGTGCTATCGCTGCTGCTGTCAACGGCAGTGAGGTCATCTCCCTCGACGGTCTCATGGTTGTCATCTGACATGGGCTTTCCTCTGATGGTTGCGCCTCAAAGTGGGCGTAAAAAAGGTGTCAGGCGAGAAATGGGGTCAGCATGGGCGGCTTTCAAGGGGCAAAAGGCCCTGAACGGGGAGTCAGTGACAGATTTTTGGACTAAATACGTCCAGATAACCGCTGCTTGTTAACGCGACAGCGCAACACTTAATAATTTAGCGGTCATGTCGACCATGGGAATCACTCGTTCATAGGCCATACGCGTAGGGCCTATGACCCCGAGGACGCCGAGTGTTCGAGCGCCCTGTGCATAGGGTGCTGTCACTACCGAGTAGTCACCAAATACGTCGAAACCCGACTCGTCACCAATAAAAATTTGTACTCCATCGGCGCGCGCGCTTTTGTCGAGAAGGTCTAAGACATCACGCTTACTTTCAAAGGCGTCAAACAGCTCGCGTAATTTAGTGAAATCTTCGGGACGAGCTTGACCCAGCAGATGGTTCTCGCCGGTCATTACATAGTCGTCATCGGTGGCTTGATCCTCCATTGCTTGGCTCGCCAAGTCGAGTGCCACGGTCATGTATTCGTCTATTTGGCTACGTGCTAAGCGCATTTCCTGGACGATACCCGCCTTCACATCGACAAGGTCACAGCCCGCATAGCGACGATTGATCAAGTCCGCGGCCGCCTTTAGCTGCGCCTCGGACATAGGTCGTGGCAGCTCGATGATGCGATTTTGTACCTCGCGCTCATTGAGTACCAAGATCACGAGGACGCGGTTTTCGGATAGGGATAAAAACTCCACTTGCCGCAGATGCTGGGCATTGGGTCGCGGTACAGTGACGATGCCCGCTTGAGTGGTAATCTGTGCCAATAGGTTTGAGGCGCTATAGACTAATTCTTTGGTCGAGCGATTGGGGTTTAACTCTTCTTTCAACGCCTCGAAAGCACTCGCGTCAAGCGGTTGTATTTGTAACAGCGAGTCGACAAATAGCCGATATCCTTGAGCGGTGGGAATCCGACCAGCCGACGTGTGCGGCGAGACAAGATAACCACGATCCTCCAGATCAGCCATAATGTTACGAATGGTAGCAGGACTGACTGACATACCACTCACCGCTTGCAAAGACTTGGATGCCACTGGTTGGCCGTCGTGAATATGCATTTCGACCAGGGTTCGCAATAAATCGGTCGCCCGGCTGGAGATTTCGTTATCCATAACAATCCAAAGCACTCTCGTTACACACGTTGTAGCATAGCTCATGCGGACGGCAAAGCGCGACATTCGACGTTTGCTCAAGGCAGCCGTTACGATATAGATTAAGGTGCTCTTAGGAAGGCCTTTTATGCTCAAAGAAATTATTATCAAAGATTTCGCCATTGTGGACGCTGCGACGGTGGAACTAGGCACCGGCATGACCGTCATCACTGGCGAAACTGGCGCGGGCAAGTCGATCATGCTCGACGCGCTGGGTTTATGTGTGGGCGATCGAGCAGATACCAGAACCGTGCGACCCGGTGCAAAAAAAGCGGATATCTCTGCCAGCTTCGACCTGCGTGACACCCCGGCAGCAGCGCAGTGGCTGCAGGCACGGGCGTTAGACACCGAGGACGGTGATTGCCTACTTCGACGCGTGGTCAGCGCTGACGGACGATCAAAGGCGTTTATCAACGGCTCGCCAGCGACTCTGAGCGACTGCGCCGCCCTGGGTCAATTGCTCGTCGATATACACAGCCAACATGCCCATCAATCACTGTTACGGAGCGCCACGCAACGTCAGCTACTCGACGCTTACGCCGGCGCCGAGCCACTAGCCGACGCCGTTAAAGTCATTGCCACTAACCACAAGGGCCTCGCCCACGACTATGCTCGGATCACGGGCCAATCTGACGCAGATAACGCCCGTCGCGACTTACTGGCCTATCAGGTGTCCGAACTGGATGAAATAGCCATCGGTGATGGCGAGTTTAGCGAACTTGAAATGGAGTATAAGGCGCTCAGCAATGCCGATTTTTTACTCGATAGCAGTCGGCAGGCCATCGAGGGCTGCGAAGTGGCACAGGATCGAATTCGCCTTCTGAAAAAACTGATAGATGACGACCGCCATGATGAACGGCGAGTGGGTAACCTGCGCGATTTATTGACATCCGCCACCATCCAAATAGAAGAGGCGGAGCAAGAATTGCGTCACTACAGTGATGGCCTCGACCTCGATCCCCAGCGTCTTAATATCGTGGAATCTCGGCTCGACACAATGAATAAGCTCGCCAAAAAACACCGCGTTTTGCCAGAGGCTTTACCAAAACATCATTTGGCGCTCAGCGAAGAACTCGCAGCGCTCTCTGGAGGCGAAGCCCTGTTGGCAGATCTTCAACAGCAACTTGATCAACTCCGCCGCGACTACCAGACGGCCGCGGCAAAGCTCTCCAAGGCACGAAAGCAAGCGGCGAAAAAGCTAGCCACTAACGTGGTCAACATACTGAGCCAGTTGGGCATGGAGCGCTGTCAATTTTCAGTACAATTTCCCAGCATCCCCGGCAACGAGTTAAGTACGAGAGGATCCGAGGATGTGGCGTTTAGTATTAGCACCAATCCCGGAAGTGACGCAGGGCCCTTGGCTAAAATAGCCTCAGGGGGTGAGTTATCACGCATCAGTCTTGCCCTTCAAGTTGCCGCCTCCGAGAGTGTCACCGTGCCGACGATGATTTTTGATGAAGTCGACGTCGGTATTGGCGGGGGCGTGGCAGAGGTCGTAGGCACCCTACTCAGAAAGCTGGCTCAATCGGTGCAGGTTATTTGTGTTACGCACCTCGGTCAGGTGGCCGCACAGGGTCAGCAACACGTAAAAGTCAGCAAGGGCTCAAGCGATAAAGCCACCGCGATAGAGCTGCAGCAGCTAACGGCCGACTCGCGCGTCGACGAAATCGCCCGCATGGTCGGAGGTATAGATGTTACCGACAGTTCACTTGCGCATGCAAAAGACATGCTTGAACGCGTTAATGGGCATTAATAGCTCATGATTTCTTACGAACGTAAAGCACCAGCGAATGATCAATAATTTCGAAACCGCGTTCCGCAGCAATCTGGCGCTGCCGCTCCTCGATGACCGTATCGAAAAACTCGGTCACCGCATTGGTTTCCACGTCGACCATATGATCATGGTGATCCTCAGGCGCGAGCTCGAAGACCGAATGACCGGTCTCAAAATTGTGGCGAACGACCAAGCCTGCGGTCTCAAACTGGGTCAGCACCCGATAAACCGTGGCCAAGCCCACATCCTCACCGGAATCTCGAAGCCGTTGGTAGACATCCTCTGCGCTCAAATGCTCCGATGTTTCTGAGGTGCTTTCCAACATTTGCAGTATTTTAATGCGTGGTAACGTCACCTTTAAACCGGCCTTGCGTAGTTCAACATTTTCGCTGGGCATGGGGTAGTTCTCGTCAGTCAGTAATTCAAGGTATGATGCCAGTGTTAGCAAACCTGTGGAACCCAAGTCTGATGCCAATTACTCCAATGAAGCGCTTTATTTCCTCTTTTTCGGTGTGTTTGTCCTTATTTCTTGCCGGTTGTGGCACCAACATCGGTTTTCCTGGCGTTTACCGCATTAATGTTGAGCAAGGCAATATAGTGACCGCTGACATGGTTGAGCAGTTGGCGCCAGGCATGACGCGCCGGCAGGTGCGCTTCATTTTAGGCACCCCCCTGATTGAGGATACTTTTCACGAGCATCGCTGGGACTACCGCTACACGCTTCGTAATGGTCTGGAAACCGTACAGGAAAATCGGCTCACCGTTTTTTTTGACGGCGATGAGCTGGTCAAGGTCACCGGCACATTGCTGCCAGACTGGGCACAAAGCGAAGAGCCGGCCCCCGCCGTCGAGTAAGGGTGCCGCCAAGTAAAAGCTAACCCTTTGGCTGGGGGTTAGATCGTTCAGCTTTGGCTTTTGCTGCTCGCTGTTTGCGCACCTCTTTAGGATCGATCACCAAAGGGCGGTAAATTTCCACACGTTCACCCGCGCGGAGGACGTAATCAAGGGCAACCGGCTTACCAAACACCCCCAACTTAATGGCATCGCTAAGTTCTAAATCCTCAAAATATTGATCAATACCCGATAGATTTACCGCCTCAAAGGCCGAGGTACCTACTGGCACTTCAAGGCTTTCAATCCGCTGAATGTCGGGCAGCGCATACACCACCTCTACCCCTATTAATTCACTCATGCGGAATGCCTCCCATAAATCGCATTCGCTCGCTTGACAATCGCGTCCACTAAGTCGAGCGCTACCTTGTCAAACAACCGCCCGGCTGCTACATGAATAAGGCCGCTACGTAGCTGGAAACTGAGTTTCAGAGACACCTTGCATGCCTCATTGCCAATGGCCTTAAAGCGCCATTCGCCCACGAACTGCTCGAAAGGTCCGTCGACTAAGGTGAGCTCAATCTGGTCATGGGGATGCATGGTATTACGGGTAACAAAGCTATGGCTTAATCCGGCTCTAGATAGGGCTAATCGCGCCTCTACCGCTTCAGCAGTCGATGCCAAAATCTGTGCGTCAACACAGCCATTGAGAAACTCGGGATACCGCTCAATATCAGCTACCAGCGCATAAATCTGCTCAGCAGGGTGCGATAACAAGGCACTGCGGTCGATAGTCGTCATGACAATAGCTTACCTTAACCCAGAGAAGACGGCAGAATTAACAGCCAGAGCATTGCTGCAATGACAACAACCGGCGCTATCAGTCGTATTACTTCCCACCACAATAGAAACAACCATCGCGGCTCCCGATAAAGCTCGCCGCGAACAATGGGACGGGGCATCCGCCACCCCACGAAAATAGCCAGTAACAACAGCGAGGTCAGTACACCAATATCAATGCCCTTTGAAATGATACCGCTCCACAGACCACTAGGCTCACGCATGACTGCGGCCAAGCCCACTACAAGGATTGAGACAATGATGGCAGACACCCCTCTATGCCACTGTAAGTCTCGACGCATGATCATGACCGCCGGTTCCATTAAGGCGATCATGGCAAAAAACATAGCCCCAGCGAGGAGACTAAAAAACAGGGCCCCGTAAACATCACCCGAAGGTAAATTTGCATACGCATAGGGAAGACTCACGAAAACGAAAGACAGGCCCTCACTGGGCTCGACGTTCGCAGCAAAGAGCAGGGGGATGGCAATGACGGCAATCGCAAGAGCAAAGGCAGTATCAATGATCATGGCAGCAGAGGTCGCACGCAACAGTGGTAAGCTCTTGGGAGCACGTCCTCCGAAACACAAACCCATGCCCAGGCCGGCACCGAGCGTAAAAAGCGCGCTAACGACACCCTGCATCACAGCCGGGAAATCCAAGGCGCCATAATCGCGGGCAAACAAAAATTCGTCGGCTTCCTGTAGATGGCCAACCTCAAGGGAATAGCCGAGCAAACCTACACACGCCACAGCCATCATCGGCAATCCGAGCCAGCCTATAAGGCCCATAGCGTAGGCTGGCCCCATGGCCACGAGTAGCGCAACTAGCGGCATTGTCCACATCGCTAAGTGCTGAAATTTGTCGTCACTGCCGACCAGCGCCACAAAACTATTAGCGACATCCACGCCACTGGCTGCGGCGAGTTCACCCGCATTGAGCACCCGGGCAAGCTCTATAGCCCACAGCGCCACGGTGACTAACTTTGCTGCCAACAAGATCGCCAACCCACTTTGCAGTCCGCCTATCCAGCTCCAAGCATTTGATCGTCCCGATTGATCGCCCGCCCAGCGCAACGCGCCCACCGGTGAGCCACGGCCACTGCTGCCAAGCATGACCTCGGCAGCCAGCAAGGGGGCAGACACCAGACTCACTGTCAGCGCATAGGCAATAAAAAAGGGCGCACCGCCATTGGCCCCCATGAGATAGGGTAGACGAAAGACATTTCCTAAGCCCACTGCCACGGCGGCCAAAGCAAAGACTAACGTCGTTTGTCCTTGCCATGGTTGTGGAACGTTGTCGTCAAGCATGGTTGTCCCCAAGCAAACCGGAGCCGTTACTATAAGGTCCGTAACGTCCGTGCATACTAGTTTACCCCTCGTTGCGGTGGCATCGCAGCCAAAGAATCATTTTTCTGACCCTTGCACAGGTTTAGCAACGTATAATGACAGCTATGGCCCCTGCAAAATCCAAGAAAAAAACGTCAGACAATACAATTGCACAGAATCGCCGTGCTCGTTTTGATTATCAAATACTCGATACTTTCGAGGCTGGCGTTGCGCTGGCTGGCTGGGAGGTCAAATCATTGCGGGCTGGTAAGGTGCAATTAACCGATTCATTTGTTCAGATGCATCGGGGCGAAGCGTACCTCTACGGGGCGAACATTACCCCCCTAGACACCATTTCAACCCACTATGTCTCGGAGCCGACGCGCACGCGCAAACTGTTATTGCACAAAAAAGAGCTGGCTAAAATTAGCGCAGCCATCGCTCAGAAAGGACAAACCTGTGTGTGCACCGTGCTCTATTGGAAAGGTCATTTGGTGAAGGCTAAGGTGGGATTGGCCGCAGGCAAAAAGCAACATGATAAACGCGACACCGAAAAAGAACGCGATTGGCAGCGCCAGAAAGCGCGCGTGGTGCGTGACAACGTCAAGCAATAGTCAACGCTAGTCGCCAACTATTGCGGCGGTCGCCGTCGAGGCCCCGGCTCCAAAAGACGCTTCAGTGCCTTACGTCGTAGCTCTGGAGGCAATCTCGCCAATCCGTCAGCGGCCAAATGATGAACCAGCTTCTGATAGCGAAAACTCGTCTCTCGAAACTGCGTTAATGCAGCACGAACGTCCTCTGGGTCGTAGGGTTCACTGAGTGCGGTTCGACGGATTTGCTGTGCAGCGTCTCGAAGCTCAGATCGAATCCCTCCGACTTCATCGCCATGATCCCTGAACCGATGGTGCATGTCGGTACGCATAGCATCAGATAAGTCGCCCACCGACCAGGCCAGCGGTGGGGGTGGACCAAAGCCACCCGCTTGCCAGTGGCCAACGACAGCACCAGCGATCAGTAAATTGGTAGCCAAGGACACCAACAATAGCGTCTTGACTATCGTATCTGTTTTCATGAGTCAGTCTCCAAATAATTTTCAAAAGCGTAGTGCTCTGTGTCCGCCCAAGTATCAGTGAGTGAGGACACTTCCCAGCCCCAATAAATGCCCCCGATAAACAAAGTCAGCGCAACAACACAGGGGCGCCAGACGCCACTGAGCTCAGCCGGGATCAGACTATTGATAAACCGCTCAAATCTGTTGACTTCGCAGCTGCCCGGACTCGCTAATGAGTCAACGCGACTAAGCAAGTGATTCAATGACGCCGTGCTGGGCAGTTGGTAACTCGAGAGCGCCCGGTCTACTGCGCTTTCCGCCTGTAGAAGCGCACGCAACTCGTGACTTAGCTCAATGCTAGCCTGCACCGCCTGTCGCTCCTCTGCCGGCCAATGCTCAGGCCTAGCGCCGTAAGTCATTAAAATTTGCGCCACGCGATGGTGTGAGATAACCGCTTTCATAGATGACTCCCGTTAGCCGTCTCCAATGCCTGCCGCACTGCTTGCCGAGCTCTGACCAGCAGTGACTCTACTGCTCGCCTACTGATCCCCATTAACATTGCTACCTCGCGATTGGTGAACTCCTGGTAGTAGGTCAACACCAGCGCATTGCGCTGTCGCTCAGGAAGGGAGAGTAAGGCGTTTTTAATTCCAGCGGCGCTCGCTCGCTCGGCGTCTGTCGCGTCCTCAGCTGTGGTATCGGGCACCTCAGCATCAGCGGAGCTGTAACGCTGTGCCACTCGAAGGGCGTCAATGACACGGTAGTACGCTATTTGGTGTAACCAAGTGGTCAGTCTGGCCTTTTTAGGATCATAGTCTGCCGCCTTCAACCAGAGCGTTAGTAGCGTTTCTTGTGCAACATCCTCAGCCAGGGCTCGATTACTCGTCAGTCGAAGTGCGTAAAACTCAATGGCTGGTAAGTACACCTGCGCCAGTCGTTTGAAAGCCAGTTGATCTCCGCTAGCAATGCGCCGTACCTCACTTGCTTCGTCCACAAAACGCCTGCTCAGTCGCCCCGCCGGCCTTTTCGGCGTTGCTTCTGATGCACGGTTAATTCCTGTGCGCTGATGTAACCACTAGCATCGGTATCAATCTGCGAAAACAACGTTAACTTTATCTCGTCAGCAGTAATCACGCTGTCGCTATTACTATCCATACTCTCGAATAGGTCGCGACTTTTGCTAGCACGTTCGGCTAACATGGCGTCAAACTCGTCGCGAGTGACCTTACCGTCACCATCGGCATCGGCCTGTTCGACCAGCCCTCGCTTACGATCGCGTGGGGATGTAAATTCCTCAGCACTCAGCTGTCCATCACCATCGACATCTAATCGATCCATTAGTTTGCCCCCCGGGGCTCGACGGTTGTCGTCGGCGATTGATGCGACTGATAACGCGGCGATTATTACGCCCGTGAGGACCGTTCTTCGCTTTACTATTTGCTGCATAGCTTTACCTCCATTGTGCCCATGCGCGGGCGGTGCTGTCAGTGATACGAAGCCAGCACCTCAAATCCGTCGAAAATAGTTAAAAATACTCAGCCAGAATAGGCTAAAAAATGTGACTAGCTTAGTCAGTGCTTGCCGGCCACACGTTGCTCCATGTCAACGGCGCATCCGGCGCATCGGATAAAAGCAGATCGACCAATCCTTGATTCTGTCCGTACTTAAGGTCCGCAAGGAGATGTCTGGGTTTTCCGCGCATGCCCTCACAAACCGTAGTACCGAGTGACTCAAGTTCATCAAGGGCGCCTATAGCATCAACAATGCCCAGCTGTAGCGCCTGGCTAGCCGCCACATGCGCACCGGTATAGAGACACTCGCGTACCGCTACCGCTGACATCCGCTCACGGACCAGCGCATTCATGCGCACGGTTAGGGTCATACCAATAGTAATCTCAGGCAAACAAAAGAACCCTCGATCTTCGCGCATGACAGCATAATCCGATGCCAATGCCAACATGGCACCCAATCCAAAGGCGTGGCCGTTAACAAGGCTTACTACGGGTACGGGCAAGGTCATGAGGCGTGCCGCCAAGTGCATCGTCTCGGTGACAAATTGACTAAACACGTCTTGATGGGCCGAGAGGTACTCTAAATCTAGGCCCTGTGAAAAATTCTTACCCTCTCCGCGTAAAAAAACGGCAGTAACCGACTCATTGGCCATGACCTCATCGAGCTGACGGTGCAACCACCCCAGGGTTGTTGGGTTGAATACCCCTGTGCCTGTAAATTCAATCCGCCGTATGCTTTGCTCTGCCATGATTTATTCCTTCGTAACGTCTACCACGGTAACTGCATCGCCCAAACGAATGTCACCGTCCTCAAGAATGCGCGCACACAGTCCACCGTGACCGATCATAGCCGCTACGCCCCCGACACCGAGTACTTCTTCCATTCGGGCGCAAGGGTGACACAGCTGGGTCGCTTCAAACAGCGCAGTGCCTACCCGGAACTGCTGCCGGCGCAGACAGTTAAGATTAATGCCCGAAACAACAATATTGCGTCTCAGCAGAGCCGGATCGATGCTGTCATGGCCTGTAAAATGCTCAATTTGAGTAATAAATTCAGCCGATATAAGGGTGACTTGTCGACCAGAGCCTGGGGTTTTACCCATCCGGTGATCACCCGACAAACCATACTCAGCGACAGCCGACACCGCCTCTACCGCCTGCAGGGGTTCGCGGCGCATGGGTCGAACGCCAATCCACTGCACCACGCCAGAACCCATGTAGCGGGCATAACGATCTAACGGATTAGGCCTTTTTATCATGCTCGACCCTAAGGCTCTATTGCTGTGTCGATGGCCTCCAACACAGCCTCAAGATGCTGTGCATACTCACTGTCCACCGCTGTCACCGCGTTACTGTGCACTGCAATCACTAATTGTTTATCGGGGTTAACAAAAATTTTCTGGCCAAAAATACCACTGGCTGTGAAACGACCATCCCCCATTAGCCACCACATATAGCCATACTCAGGCTCGTCCGAGAAGGGAATGGTGCTTGCCGCCATCCAACCCTCGGGCAGCACACGGGTACCGTCGGGCAATACCCCATCACGCAGGGCAAATAAGCCCAGACGGGCATAATCTCTGACCGAAGCACTGATACAACAGCCACCGGTTTCACGGCCATTGGGGACATCGAGTAGCCAAGTGGCGTCATGTTCCATGCCAAAGGGTTGCCAAATCTTTGCGGCAAGATAAGGCGCAGCATTCATGCCAATAGCAGATCGTAAGATTTCGCCGATTAAATTCGCCTCGCCCGTATTATAGTTAAAGCGCTCTCCAGATTCGGCCAGCGTCGGTAACGTCGCCAAATGGTTTGTCAGAGCAATCCCGTTAAGCGCTCCAGCAATAGAGACGTCAGATTTGGGGTCTTCGTAGTCCTCATTCCACGCCACACCTGAAGCCATATGCAACAAATCTTCGATGGATGCATTGCCATAGGCTGTCCCCGTTAATCTGGGCAGATAATCAGCCACCTTATCGTCACGGCTACGGATGTACCCCTCGTGTATCGCTGCACCAATAAGCATTGAGGATACCGACTTAGTGACCGAAAACGAGATCCAAGGGCTAGCAGGGCCGTGGTCTTCGGCGTAGTGCTCAACGACGATGTCTTGTCCGCGCACTGCGATCAAGCCCATTAATGAATCACTGGCCAAGAAATCAGTGAACGCAAAGCGCTCACCCTCGACGGTGTAGGTCAGAGCAGAGAAATCACGCAGATTGTCAGCCAGAATTAAAGGCGTCGCGCTGCGCTCAAGCGTATTGACCGGGGCAAAGTAGGCGGTGTTGGCAAATACGATGCGGCGCTGAGCCTGAGTCTGAAACAATGGATTAGCCTCAGCCTCCCCTGCCTGCATTTGCTGGGCAATTGAGGCTTTTGTCAGCGGGGCGCGGGTATTATCGGCTAGTACTCCGACGCTCGCCGCAAGGATAAAGCCAAAGAGGGCAGCCGCCGTTGAAAAAACCGCTCTTCTTTGCGTCGTATCTATCATCAATCGATTCCTCGTCAATGGGTTTGCTAGCCTAATTAATCCAAATAGGTGACGACCACGCGCGCTCTTGAAGCGTAACCGGCAAGGCCGGGTTGGGTGGCGTGCCGTTGCGCATTGCGTCCCACGTGCTCCAGCGACACGTTGGGTTTTCCAGGACGCGGACATAATAAACAGCTGACTGTTTATTATCGAATTGGGGGTCAGACCAGACCGCCTTCAATTCGCTAGCACCTTGTCCGTGAGTAATAGCGCAAGTCGTCAAGTCAACGGTGGCGCCGTTATCACCACAGCGGTGTGTCGTTGCATTGGGCGCCTGACCGTCCGAGCAAACCGCATCAAACACCTGCTCCCTATGCTCGCCCTCAGGGGTGCGCCAGACTTTTATGACCTGTGCTCGATCGAGGGAGGCCGAGTGGGGGTCTTGCATCGCCCAAACCAGCATAGCGGGTGCCTCGCCTTGGGCAGTTATTTTACCACCCATAGGTACGCCTTGCGCATAGGCTGTTGCCACTAGGTTGGCGTCAGCCAAAATATCGGACGGAAAATTCCCCGCAAAAAAGCGCACCTTCATTCGGGGGCCTGTTGTACCAAAGGTTTCTTTGCGCGCTAGGGCCGAAAAAATCGCTTCGCGAGTGTTGTTCTCTGCCCAAACGCCAGCGAGTGCGCCGGCGCTATAGGATGCTGCGGTCGCTCCCACGTGCCCTCCTTCGAGCTGTTCGCCGTCGACTGCCCACGCATCGCCTTTAGGTATAGAGCCACGCTGCGCAGGTCCCGACCCATCGGCAGGGAACTTACCTGAGTAATGTTCTTCGCTGTAGTTACCCGCCGCAATGTGTGAATCACTGGCGCCAATGAGGCCAAAAGCAAAGGGGTTCACACCCGTCGCTTTGCCAGTACTCAGTCCAAGACCTAACGTCGGTCGCACATAACTGCCTTCGGCTTCTTGCGAAGCAACCGTTGAGCCGATGAGGTAGGGGTAGTGTTCAAAATCTGCCCATTCGTCGTCTGGTGAAAACACGGGGCGTGTATCCGACGTACCTTTTATTTGGGTGATTTCCACCAACGGTTCATTTCGCAGTCGGCTAGCCATTGCCTCGTTAGCGATAGGGTTACCCAACTCATCAAATAACGAGAACATCATACCGTTAGAGCCGTTGGAATTATGCGGTATTGCCATTGAGTTAAGGCCCTGCAGCCGCAGTTCATCCATCCACGACCAAAGATCCTCGGGGTTACTCGATATCAACGTCGTGAAAATATCGTTAGGCGCACCGTCGGCAAAAATCACATTTCGGTGCAAGTTAGCTGCCCCACTTGCTTCGAGATCCACCACCCGCATAGCGGTGAACTCATAAGCAGCAAAGGTAGTGAACTGCCCCGGCAGATAGTGGGCGTCAGCCGCAGCTATTGTTTCACGCCACGTTTTTCTTACCCAATCCCGATCATAAATATCGGCAATAGGGTTCTGCGTGACGATCGACAAGCCTATGTTAAAAAAAGTGTCCTCTTGCTCTGCAGCATTGCTTCCAAAGGCTGCTAGGGCTGTTGCCGTCTTGGATAGCGGATGGCTTGCATCGTTCAAAGCGGGGGTTACACCGAGATATTCGCCGTGGTCGGTCACTGCATAAAAATCCAGTGCACGGCCACTGGGCAATGCAACGCTCCCACCACCATCGTGGGCAATCGATTCTCCTTTGGCAAACCGATAGGCATCGTCAGGGGTACGACGGACGCCAAATACGTAGGCATCGAAAGAGTTCTGTGTATGGACATGGAGATCACCAAAATAGGCGTTGCGCAGCGGGTTTTGCGACCCCTCTGCAGGCCTCTTAACGCTATTTTGCAGATGGGACTGACTATTGCTAGCTGGCTGGTTTGATGGTTCACACCCAGCTAAACCAACGGTGGCGACACAAAAAGCTATCAGTGCATAGCGCATAGCACGTATCCTAAAGTGAACTGTGGCATGGTCAGTAGCGTTCGAGTCAGTATCGCTACAAACCCCGACCCTATCACTTAACGATAAACATGTCATAGGGCGTGAAAATGACGCTGTAAGAGGTACACCCCAATGGGCTATACTGACGATCACTGGGGGCGTTATGGATTCGACGACGGTAACGAAACCTGCGGTGCATGCCGTGATGGTAGCCAATCACGTAAATCCAAAGCTGCAAACAATTAGTTGCCAATGACGACAACTATGGTGCACAACTGGCTGCGTAAGTAGCCCTTTGTAACACCTTCCAGGTGCTTCGGCCCTGGCGGTCT
>DGPA01000031.1 GCA_002389505.1 Halieaceae bacterium UBA4452 | reverse complement strand
TGAGAAAAATACAACGATACCGACCAAAAAATCACAGGTGTTCTCGACCGCTGAAGACAATCAGACTGCGGTAACTATTCATGTGGTTCAAGGCGAGCGAAAGCAGTCTTTGGAGAATAAATCCCTCGGGCGGTTCGACTTGGCCGATATTCCACCGTCCCCGCGTGGGGTACCTCAGGTTGAAGTGACCTTTGACCTCGACGCTAACGGTATTCTCAATGTCTCAGCCAAAGATAAGGCCACTGGCAAAGAGCAGTCGATTCGTATTACCGCGTCGGGCGGTCTTTCGGAGGAAGAGGTTGAGAACATGGTGCGTGATGCTGAAGCAAATGCGGAGGCGGATAAAAAGTTTGAAGAGCTGATTACTGTGCGTAATACCTGCGACGGCATGATCCACGCTGCCCGTAAGACGCTAGAGGATGCTGGAGAGCACGCTTCTGACGAGGAGCGAGCCACTATTGATGCTGCCATTGAAGAAGCGGAAGCGGCGTTAAAGGGTGATGACAAAGACGCCATAGAGGCGGCTACCACTAAAATCACTGAAGCTACAGGCGCGGTTGCTCAAAAGATGTACGCTGCTGAGCAAGCGGCAGAGGGCGCCCAGGCCGATGCGGCCAGCGCTGAGGCAGAGGAGGCGGATATGGGTGACGATGTCGTCGATGCTGAATTTGAAGAAGTCAAAGGCGACGACAAGCCATGACAGCTCAACGGGCGGGGTAACCTCCGCCTAGTGACAATACAACGCCCAAGTCATGGGTTAAAATGTCGATGTGATGCGGGCGCTTGGTGCCCGCATAGTGTTTTTAGAGCGCGCATTTTGGCGCTCGCCAGATGGCGCAGGCAGGCCAGATTATTATGTCCAAGCGTGACTATTATGAAGTACTAGGGATTGATCGCTCCACTTCCGAACCGGAGGTAAAGAAAGCCTACCGGCGTATTGCGATGAAATATCACCCTGACCGCAACCCGGATGATAAGGATGCGGATAATAAATTCAAAGAGGCGACAGAAGCTTACGACATCCTCATGGACAAAGAAAAGCGCGCTGCCTACGACCAGTTTGGTCACGCGGGCGTGGATCAATTGGGGGGAGGGGCAGGTGGCTTCCAGGGCGGTGGTTTTAGCGACATCTTTGGCGACGTGTTTGGCGATATCTTTGGCGGTAGTGGCGGTGGAGGCCGGCGTGGTCCTCAGCGTGGCTCAGATCTCCGTTACACACTAGATATCTCATTGGAAGAAGCGGTGCGGGGCACCACCACCGAGATTAAAGTCCCCTCGTTACAGCACTGCTCCACCTGTGATGGCAGTGGCGCGAAGCCGGGCACCAGTCCTATTAGCTGCGCTGGCTGTGGGGGAGCTGGTCAAGTGCGGATGCAGCAAGGGTTTTTCCAGGTGCAGCAAACTTGCCCAAAATGCCGCGGTCGAGGGAAAACTATTTCAAATCCTTGCGCCGATTGTCAGGGTCAGGGTTTAGTAGAAAAAACGAAAACGTTATCAGTAAAAGTCCCACCCGGTGTCGATACGGGCGATCGTATTCGTCTGACTGGCGAGGGAGAGGGTGGACCTTCGGGTGGACCCGCGGGAGACCTGTTTGTACAAATGTCCGTCAAGCAACACGCACTATTTGAGCGGGATGGGCGCCATTTATTTTGTGAGGTGCCCATCAACTTTGTTGATGCTGCATTAGGTGGGCACCTTGAAGTCCCCACCCTTGACGGTAAAGTAAAACTCAAAATTCCCTCTGAGACTCAAACAGGAAAGATGTTTCGGCTACGCGGCAAAGGCGTGCAGCCGGTTCGCGGTGGCCCAGTGGGCGACCTTATGTGCCGCGCGGTCGTAGAGACACCCGTGAACCTTGGTGTGCGGCAAAAGCAACTCCTCGAGGAGCTGCGCGCCACCCTATCAGAAGGGGGCGATAGCCAATCTCCAAGGCAGCATGGCTGGTTTGAGGGTGTTAAGTCATTTTTCGACGGTGTGACAAGAGGATGACAGTCCGTGTCGGCGTGACTGGCGCTGCGGGGCGCATGGGTCGCATGCTCATAGACACCTTGGTAAACAGCGCCTTAGACCTTAGCTTAACCGCCGCCTTAGAGCGCCCTGGTAGTGCACTTATTGGTGTCGATACCGGAGCGCTTTCAGGTGTAGACGCCAGTGGTGTTGTCATTGTCGATGCGCTGGCATCGGTGATCGATAGCATTGACGTGCTTATCGATTTTACTAGCCCGACAGCTTCTCTTGAGAACGCCGAGCTGTGTGCCGCCCATGGGGTAGCCATGGTGATTGGCACCACCGGTTTCACCCCTGACCAAGAGCAGGAATTACTCGCGCGTAGTGCCAAAATAGCCATGTGTAAAGCATCGAATTTCTCGATGGGTGTTAATCTCAGCTTTAAGTTGCTCGAGCAGGCCGCGGCGGTACTGGGGGACGATGTTGATATCGAGATTATCGAAGCGCATCACCGCGATAAAATTGATGCTCCCTCAGGCACAGCGCTGAGCATGGGGCAGGTGATCGCTGACACGCTTGACCGTGATTTGCAGACGGTGGCGGTTTATGGCCGAGAGGGGCAAACAGGGCCGCGTAAACGCGAGACCATCGGTTTCACCACTATTCGAGCAGGAGATATCGTTGGCGATCACACGGTTGTTTTTGCGGCGGATGGCGAGCGGTTAGAAATTACTCACAAGGCCAGTTCGCGCGTGGCGTTTGCGCGTGGAGCAGTGCGTGCTGCCCAGTGGACTGCGCAACAGAATCCGGGGTGTTATGACATGCAGGATGTCCTGGGGTTTAGAGAAGCGGCGGAGAGCGTACGATGAACGCAAGTGCACATATAGTTGATATTGATGAAGGCAACGCGCAGCAATGGCTTATTGAGGAGTCCCAACAGCGCCCAGTGGTGGTGGATTTCTGGGCTGATTGGTGCGCTCCTTGCAAACAGCTAATGCCCTTGCTCGAGAAACTGGCTAATGAATACGCGGGCGCTTTCCTACTCGCTAAAGTGAATGCTGACGAACAACAGATGCTCGCCAGTCAGCTAGGGGTTCGCAACTTACCCACCGTTATGGTGATAAAAGATGGCCAACCTGTGGACGGTTTTTCAGGGGCCCAACCCGAATCCGTTATCCGCGAATTATTAGAGAAATATTTACCCTCTCCGTGGAATGCTAAAATCACCGAGGCGAATTTATTGCTCGAGCAAGGTGACGTTTCAGAGGCAGTGGCATTACTTCGCACTGCTTGGGAAGATTCAAACAAATTGCATGATGTGACTCTGGCCTATGCCGGCGCACTGCTGACCGCCAACCGGCTAGATGATGCAGAGGCCGTGCTCGATGATGTCCGTATGGTCGATCAGGACGCCACTTATGAGCAGCTGAGAGCACAAATTGAATTGAAGCGAGAAGCCGCCGATTCCCCTGAAATTAAGGCTCTTGAAGCACTGTTGGCTACTGATGACAATGATCACAGCTCGCGGCTCAAATTAGCGGCGCAGCTGTCCATCGATGGCCGTTATCGTGAGGCATTGGAGCATATGTTGGTTGTCCTGCGTGCCGATCGTGATTGGAACAACGGTGAAGCCAAGCGTTTGTACCTGGACACCATAGCCTCTGTGGGCAAGGGTGACCCTCTGGCGGCGGAATACCAGCGTAAGTTGTTCTCACTCATGTATTGAGCGCCCGTTTTCCTAAGGCGTTATTGTGGGTTGCACCCTGAGTTTAGTGGAAAAATTTAGCGCGCAGAGGCTTGCAAAGCGCCGCCAAGTAACCTACATTCGCTAAGTTAGAAAAACATACTCAAGGTTCAAAATTGGTGTAACAACGTGAGTTGTGCGCCTAAGTTAACGATCGAGGTTGCTATGGATATTGCTTTTTCAGCTGAGGACTTGGCGTTTCGCGAAGACGTGCGGACGTTTTTTGCGGAACAATTTTCGCCCGAGCTACAAACTCGGATGCGCTCAAATGATTTTAAAGCTGCGATCGTAGATTGGCAGAAAAAACTCTACGATCGAGGCTGGATCGCCCCTAACTGGCCGGTGGAGTTTGGTGGTACAGGTTGGACCGCCACTCAAAAATATATCTACGAGACCGAGCGCTCTGAGGCGGGCATTCCCCCCACCATACCCTTTGGGTTGAGTATGGTGGGACCAGTTATTTACCAATTTGGTAATCAAGAGCAAAAAGATTACTTCCTGCCCCGCGTGCTCAAGAGCGAAGACTGGTGGTGCCAAGGCTACTCAGAACCGGGGGCCGGTTCGGACTTGGCGGCGCTTAAGACCAAGGCTGAACGCGACGGCGATGATTTTATCATTAATGGTGCAAAAATTTGGACGACCTATGCACAGTATGCCGATTGGATCTTCGTACTAGTGCGAACTAGCAACGAAGGCAAAAAACAAGAGGGTATTACCTTCCTACTATGCGAGATGAAGTCTGAAGGTATTAAGGTAAATCCCATTATCTCAATTGATAATGAGCACAGCTTGAACGAAGTTGAGTTCAATAATGTTCGTGTGCCTGTTAAAAATGTGGTCGGTGAGATTAATGCCGGATGGACGGTAGCAAAAGCGCTGCTGGCTCATGAACGCACATCAATTGCTGACGTCGCTCAAAGCAAACGCACCATTCGTCAAATAAAAGAGGCGGCAGCCAAAGAGATCAACGGCGGGAAGGCGTTACTGGACGACCCGAGTTTTCAAGGCCGCATTGCCGATATTGAAATTGAGTTGATGGCCCTCGAATTCACGGAGCTGCGTACCCTTGCTGCCATGTCGGCGGGTGGGTTTCCTGGCCCAGAATCGTCATTGCTGAAAATTAAAGGCACAGAGCTGCAGCAGGCGACTCAGGCGTTGCGTATGGAAGTGGCGGCGCACTACCAAGGGGTTTTGCCGACCGATCTAGATCCCGAGCAATTGGGCCATGATTTTGGTTCAGAAGCTCGTCGCAGTTTTATGTATGGGCGGGCATCAACTATCTATGGTGGGTCAAATGAAGTTCAGAAAAATATTATTTCCAAGTTTGTGCTTGGGCTAGAGTAACAGGGGAGCACGACAATGAACTTTGATTTTACCGAAGAGCAGCAAATGATTCGCGACTCTATCGCGCGCTTTGTGCAAGATGACTATGACTGGGAAACCCGTAAAGCAATCGTTGCCTCAGATAAAGGCATGAGTGACAGCGCTTGGCAGCAATTTGCTGAGCTGGGATGGTTGTCTATTCCTTTTGACGAAGCGGTGGGTGGTTTCGGTGGAAGTATTGTTGATACCGCGGTCATTATGGAAGAAATAGGCAAAGGACTCATTGTGGAGCCCTACCTAGCCACAGTGCTGTTATACGGCAATCTCATTGCCAAAGCGGGTGACGAGGCACAGCGAGGCGCTTTGATTCCGTCGATTATTGATGGCTCTACGCTGGGTACGTTTGCCTATGTCGAACGCCAGAGTCGCTTTGAGATAACTGACTGCAAAACTAGCGCCCAGAAAGCGGGCGAGCGCTATAGTATTTCCGGTGAGAAAGTCGTGGTATTAAATGCGACGAACGCCCACAAGGCGGTGGTTCTGGCGCGTACCTCGGGAGAGCAATTTGACCGAGAAGGCCTATCGTTATTTGTGGTCGATTTAGAGGCTGAGGAGGTTGAGCGCTTTGACTATGCCATGATGGACGGGCAACGCCGGGCAAATTTGACCTTTACTAATACCCCTGGTGAGTTACTCGGTGAGGAAGGCAAAGCAATGGAGACGGTTGATGCCGTGATCCGCGAGGCGACTATTGCCATTGCCGCTGAAGCGCTGGGCTGTATGGGCGTTCTGAACACAAAAACACTGGAATACACCAAGCAACGCGAGCAGTTTGATGTATCTATCTCGTCATTTCAGGCGCTCAAGCATCGAATGGTCGATACCATGATGGCCTTCGAGCAAACCAAGTCATTGTTGTATAGGGCGATGTGTGAATTTCAGGAAGATCTGGTGAAAGCGGACGTGACTGTGCACGCATTGAAAGTACTTCTCGATCGGAATGCTAAACTGGTGTACGGCGAAGCCATTCAGCTCCATGGTGGTATGGGCATTACCGATGAGCTCGATATTGGTCACTATGCCAAGCGACTGATGATGATTAATACGACTTTTGGGGATGTCACGTATCATCGCAATCATTACGCCAATAAGTCTTACGCCGCCTAAGCAGGGCTAAAGAAGTTTGGGGTAGATGACCTCTCCTGCTAAGTCAACTGAGGCCCGCCCTATTCCGGCGGGTTTTCTGATTCTAGGGGATGGAAAATTGCACCTAAGCGCCAGGCTACATACACTGAGCGCTGTAATCGTTAGGACATTGACGTGGATAAACAAACTCGCCTGGCCCGCACCATTTTAAATGGCTTTTATTCCTATCTAGCAGATTTTGAAAATATAACGCTTGCCGCGCGTACTCGATTTGAGAATGCCGAGTGGCCAGCCATGCATGATGCCTCAATTAGACGCATTGATTTGTATAAAGCCAAGGTCCTCGAAACCTTGGAATTTGTTGAATATATAGCCGATGAGCAGTTGAAGGAGCTGTCATTCTGGTCCGAAACCCGAACTATCTATGCCGATTTAGTGCGTGGAATGACCAATTTTGAAATTGCCGAGACGTTTTACAACTCCATTTATAATGCCGTGTTCGAGCATCGCCGTATTCGTGATGAGCACGCATTTGTGTTTTCGCCGCAAGGAGACATGCCCCCTGTCGATGTCAGTAAGGTCGTCAGGCGCTTCCGTAGCGAGCGCAGTGTTGAGACAGCAGTACTTGAACTCCTCAATTACTTTGCCCTGTCAATTCCCTACGCCAATATTGACCATGACGTTGAAAATATTGTTCGGGCGCTGCGCCAAGCACTGCCAAAGACCTTTGATCTAGACAGCCCCTATTTTGAGTTTCAAATGCTAGAGCATCATTTTTACCGCAACAAAGCTACGTATATTGTTGGTCGTGTCGTGGCGGAAGATCAGCAGATGCCCATAGTCTTACCACTGTTACACAGGTCCGCTGAACAACCACCGGCGTTATTTATTGATGCAGCGTTGTTTGGCTCTGACCGGGTGAGTTTGTTGTTTAGCTTCACCCGAGCCTACTTTATGGTGGATGCGTCTATACCCTCCCAGTATGTATTGTTTCTCCAGCAGCTGATGCCCAAAAAGTCGATATCTGAAATCTATAGCAGCATTGGCCACCATCGCCATGGTAAGACCTATTATTACCGCTGCGCATACCGCCATATGCGTGCAACGGAGGATCAATTTATTGTCGCTCCGGGTATTAAGGGCATGGTGATGACGGTATTTACACTACCTTCCTATGAGTTTGTGTTTAAAATTATTAAAGATAAATTCACGCCGCCCAAGGAAGTGACTCACGCCATAGTCAAGGATAAGTATCAGTTAGTAAAAAGATGGGATCGCGCTGGCCGTATGGCTGATACCCAAGAATTCACCAATTTAGTATTCGAGAGGGCGCGTTTTTCTGACGAGTTGATGAAGGAGCTCTATGCCACCTGCCCGTCACAGATTGAGATTAGTGGCACCGCGCTAATCATTAAGCACTGTTACGTCGAGCGCCGAATGATTCCACTCAATTTATATTTACAGAAGGCCACGGATGAGGAAGTCGTTGACGTCATGAATGACTATGGTAAGGCGATTAAGGAGTTAGCCGCAGCGAATATTTTCCCAGGTGATATGTTGCTGAAGAACTTTGGTGTGACTCGTCACGGCAGAGTTGTCTTCTACGACTATGATGAAATTCAACCATTGTTGGAATGCAACTTTCGTCGAATTCCCGCGCCTCGAGATGAATTTGAAGAAATGGCCGACCAACCCTGGTACTCAGTGGGTCCTAATGATGTATTTCCCGAGGAATTTCGGTTGTTTTTTTCGGGTAATCAGCGCGCGAGAAAAGCATTTGATGCACGCCACAGCGATCTCTATGAAGCCGGTTTCTGGGTGGACTTGCAGGAGCGCCTACGCGAGGGTGTGATTAAAGATTTTTATCCCTACCCCCGTCAGCTGCGATTTATAAACGATGAGCGGGGAGCTGCCTGATGGCGTCACTTTATTTTATCCGCCATGGGCAAGCCTCTTTTGGCGCCGCTAACTATGATCAGCTATCGGCATTGGGGCAGCGACAAGCCGATATAACCGGGCAATTTCTGGCGCAGGTGGGCGTACAATTTGATGCGGCTTATGCCGGGACATTGTCCCGTCAGCAGGAGACAGGTGAGCGCATTTTAGCCTCTCAAGCCACAGCTTGTGAGTTGCAAATCGATGGGCGCTTTAATGAAGTGAATAACGACGAGCAGGTGAAGGCGCTATTGCCTGGGCTGTGCGCGGGAAATGAAGCGCTGGCAGAGATCGCTAGTCGCGACAGCAAGTCTAGCAGGGATTATCAGAAAATAATTGATGCGGTGTTTAATGCTTGGGTGAGCCCTGACTGTGAGGTCGCCAATATTGTTCCTTGGGCGACCTACCGTGATGGAGTGAGGGCGGCTATGAAGGATATTATGCTTGAGGTAGGTGGCGGGAAAAGCACGGCTGTTTTTACCTCAGGAGGCACGATTGCAACGGTAGTTGGGCTCGTTTTGCACGTGTCGGCCGATGGTTTTTACCAATTTTATGAGCCCGTCATGAACTGCTCAATTACCCGATTTTTCTACAGTGGAGCAAGGATATCATTATCAAATTTTAATGACGTAGCCCATTTGCAGCTGTTGGGCGCCCAACTAGATGAATCATTGGTGACTTACCGATGACTACCCCTATTTGGTTGGTGCGTCATGGCGAGGCGAGTGCCTCTTGGGGGGAGCACCCAGATCCGGGATTGAGTTCTTTGGGGCATCAGCAAGCCGAGGCTAGCGCCTTGTCATTAGTCGCTAGTATCCCAAAGAACGCCCAGTTAATCAGCAGCCCAAAACAGCGTGCACAGGAAACCGCCCGGCCCCTCGCTGAGCGTTTCCAGTGCCCGGTAGCCATCGATCCGGTATTTGATGAACTGGTCTCTCCGGTAGCCTTGGCGGATCGGCCGCGTTGGTTGACGACCTTTATGGGTCAGACGTGGCACGAGCAGTCCGCGGAGGTGCTCAGCTGGCGTGACGGCATTATAAAGCGACTCGAAGCTGTGCAGACACCGTCGATAATATTCTGCCACTTTATGGTGATTAACGCCGTTGTCGCCGCGCTACGTGATCACTCGGCGACCGTTCAATTCTGGCCAGATAATGGTTCTATCCACGAATTTGTCGTGAATAAACAAGGGTTGCAGCTGGTGTCTTTAGGTCAAGAAATGCCGACGCGCATAAATTAGCGGGTTTTTTTTCGCATCAATCCTTCCTGAGTAGTGGATGCGAGCAATACCCCATCTTGACTCCAAAACTGCCCTCTATTGAAGCCTCTGGCATTGCCGGACCATGGGCTGTCGCAGTGATAGAGCACGGCCTTGTTTAAATCGGCGGGTTCATGAAACCAAATGGAATGGTCAAGGCTGGCGAACATAAAATCTCGCCACCAATCAATCTCTTTGTGAGCCCTGAGCGCGGTGCTCAGTAAGGAGAAGTCAGAAATAAGTACTAGTGCCGCTTGGTGGACGCGGGGTTCATTAACGAGTGTGCCCTTGCCGCGATACCAATTATTTTGCCCGACCTTCATGGCACTTCCTGCGGGATCGTCTGCGCGCATGCGTTCAACGCCATAGCGTTCTAGCAGCGGGTAGCGAAGTTTACCCTCGCTCGTTAGCTCCGGCTCATGCTTAAACGCCAGGGCGGAGACGTCGGGCATACGGTCTGTATGGCGCATGCCATCCTCGTGGACTTGATAACTGATGGAGGTATTAAAAATGGCCTGATTGTGCTGTCGAGCAACGACCCGTCGAGTAGCAAATGAACGACCGTCACGAATGGGGTCGACCTCAAATTCAATAGGGGCGGTTGAATCGCCAGCGCGTAAAAAATAGGCGTGCATTGAGTGGGCTGTCATTGCTTCGGGCACAGTTTTATTGGCGGCCATTAGACATTGTGCGAGTACTTGGCCGCCAAAAATCCGCGATTGTGGCGTAATGCTTTGGCCACTAAACCAATAGCGCCCTACCTGCTCGGGCTCAATAAAATCCAGTACTTCTTGAAAAGTTTCCACGAATATCTCCTGTGGCAATATTACTGTCGATCGACCGCCAGGCCGAAATAAAAGACGTTGAAGTACTCTACCGCGGCGGCATCTATGTCCTCGACCTGGCGCCACAACGCGATATCCATAGATGCATTGATAGCCCCCTGAAGCATATTCTGCGCGACTAAGACATTGGCGTCTCTGAGCGTTCCTGCGGCCTGGCCCTCGCGAATGAAATCACCGATATGGTTGTTAATTTTCTCGGTTCTAGCGAGCACGCGGCGTCGGATTGGCGGTGGCAAGGCGGTAATCGTGTTGTAGCGAATGAGTGGGCCAAGTTCGGAATTTTGCAAGTTGAAGGTTCGTCTGCAGGCCTCATCGAGTTTATAGGAAGCGGGTTCGTGCTTATCTATTATTTCATTGTGAATGGCTTGCAACTGATCCAGAGAGTAGTCATAGCACTGGGTGAGAAGCGATTCTTTGTTGGCAAAATGATAGTAGAACGCGCCTTTGGACACCTGCAGGAACTCGGCAATTTCATCGAGTGAGGTGCCGGTGAAGCCTTTGCGATTGAAAAAGCGCGTGCCCGCCTTAAAGAAAGCCTCTTGCTTGAGTCGGTTCTGGACTTCACGATCGAATCCCCTTGCAGGGGGTAATGCCTCTGCTGTTATCGGTCGATTGCTGGGTTCATAAGTGGTGGCTAATGACAGCAGCCCGTTGGCGCAAATATCGGCGACCGCAAACGACGCTTTAGCTGCCTCTTCCTTTGGAATCTCGTAGAGCCAATAAAACAGCCAGTCGAGTGCGCCTATGAGAGCACGCGTGGTGGTAGTGGTGTGGCAAGGTCTTATGGTGCCAGCCGTGATGCCATCTCGGATGTATTGCCTCACGCGTTTAAAAATATGTAGATAGCCTTCGGTCAAGGCTTCTCGGTGTTCTGGCTTCAACGAAGCGAGTTCAAGCGGCGC
>DGPA01000047.1 GCA_002389505.1 Halieaceae bacterium UBA4452 | reverse complement strand
GGTTTCGACCGCGGGTTTAGTACCTGGCGCGACCGTGAACATCGCAGCCAATGGGTTGGGATTTTTTTCAACTATGACATAAATTTTCTCAACATTGGCGAGCCTACTGGCATCCACCTCAACTTCAACCGGCACCACGGCACCATTTTCGGCGATGTTAGGCGTCGAGAAAATAATGCCTTCATGTAGCTCGGGCACGCCCCCCAGCTCAGCGAAGGTCAATGTCAAATTTGTCGCACTGAACGTCGTCTGGGGGCGGATGACTGCAGCCCACAGCTTGCTAGGCAACACGGCGGTTGCAGCGATTATTGCACCCAAGCATAAAAAGCCTCTACGGGCCATTCCTTGAGGATGTATCGAGTGTTTCATAGCTTGTTCCTCTTTTAGTTGAGTCAACGCCCGGCCACCAACCATTGGCTGATTGCTAGCAGGGCCTCCTCATCGACGTGCGGCATGGGAGGCATCGCCATAGTTCCCCATACCCCTGATCCACCATTTTTAATCTTCGTGCGTAAATAGTCTGTCGCATCTTGGTTTTTATATTTGGCCATGATGTCGTCGAAGCTCGGGCCCAATAGCGGTCCCGCTTGTTGATGACAACCGCTGCAACCATTGGCTAACAGCAGCGCATCCGGCGCGGTGCTCGTCGGCACTGGCGCTGAGATAACGTTCGCTTCTGGCGCGGTTTGGATACCGGGGAAGGGACCATAATCGCGCATTTGATCCCTGAGGTTACCATGTGCATTCATGGCATAGTCAGGTAAAAAAGAGGTAATGGTCGTGTCCGCATTACAGTCACTAATACAACGCGACCCTACCACATCGGGACGGCCCGCTGCTGACCACAGGCCATGATCGGTGGTCATCCCATATCGATTGGGCATCATCGCCTGCACCGCATGGATATTGTCATTCGACAAAACGAAGTCGTCGTCGACGATATAGCCAAGATTTAACAGGTAGGCAGTCAACGCGTAGACCTCATCGGTTTGCAATGATTTAGGCGCGTTCCAAGGCATAGCACGATTGATATAATCCCAAATCGTCGACAAGGTGGCTACTTTCATCAAGGTGGTGCGCACTACCGCAGAATCCGTCAGCGCAGCAACGCGACCTGATGCGATATCTTCTGGGGTAATGTTGCCGAGCACTATGGGGGAGAACACCTCATTGGAGTCGCCGAAGTCACCGTGACATGACGCACATTTATCGAGCCACAGCCCCTCACCTTGTGCCACTGAGCCGGCACCCTCGGGCAGGCCTGTAAAATCAGGACGCACATCGATATCCCAGGCCTCAAGCTCGTCTGCAGTCGCGGGACGGCCAATGTCTTGCCATGCATCCGGGTAGGGACTGGCTTGAACCAGCGATGAATAGATGAGCAGGCTGACGAGCAGTGCCTTAGCCCAGTTGTACATTATCAACCTCCCCGGCCCGATTCACTCGCCATGTTTGAATGGCATTATTGTGATAGATCGATCGCGCACCGCGCACTTCTAGCAGGGCCGCGCGCTGGGGCTGCACATAACCCGTACTGTCTGTCACTCGACTCTGAAGTAGAGCCGGCTCACCTCGCCACACCCAATCCAAGGTAAAGCGCGTGGTCATCTTCTGTAATACCGGTCCCTGTATTTGTGCTTCTCGCCAGTTGCGACCGCCATCCACCGACACCTCAACTTTCTTGACCGACCCGCGGCCCGACCAGGCCAATCCTGTTATGCAATAGTAGCCTGAATTTTTCAGTCGTTGACCCCCCGAGGGACTCGTGATGACTGATTTTGCTTCTTGTATGGCGGTGTATTGTCGCTGCAACCCATCGGGCATTAAGTCGACGTAATGGCTGCTCTCATCTTTAGTGGCGTAGGGCGCATCCCCGACCTCAATTCGCCGCAACCACTTGACCCAGGAAACGCCCTGCACGCCCGGCACCACCAGTCGCAAGGGATAACCTTGCTCGGGCCTGAGCATCTCGCCGTTCTGTCCATAGGCCACCAGGCAGTCATCAAGTGCGTTAGCGATGTTGATGGTCCGCGTCATGCTGGAACCATCGGCACCTTCAGCCAAAATGACCTTGGCCTTGGATAAATCGATGCCCACCCGCTCAAGAAGCAATGACAGGGGTACCCCGGTCCATTCAGAGCCCGACAACATGCCGTGGGTATATTGCACAGTGGGCACCGCGGAGTTCCCCCACTCCAACGCGGTGTTGGCGCCACACTCAAGAAAGTGCATCCGCGACACGCTGGGCAGACGCAAAATATCTTCGAGGGTAAAGACGGTGGGGGTTTTAACCAGCCCATTAATCATAAAACGATGCCGTCGGGGATCAATATCTACCCAGCCCTGATGATGTCGCTCGAAGTGCAAACCGCTGGGTGTCATCATGCCAAATAGGCTTTGCAGGGGAGTAAATGCCACGCTTGCCTGATCAGTTTGTGTGAGACCAGGGCTCTGGCGGCGAATGATGTTGCTCTCGTACCGAGAGGGCTGTCCGTAGGGGTGGGTGGCGACAGATTTACCAAGCGTCGTGCTCCACTCAGGCAAGGTTACAATGTTAGGGTCACCGCCAGCCGCCGTCGTGACCCCCGCCATTGTCGCTAACGCCGAGGCGAAAGCCCCTTTAATGAGCCCACGACGCTCGGCATTAATGCCTTTAGCCGAAATAGCCGACACCAGATCCGCAGGGATAAAGGATTCAGGCGCAGCTTGTAGTTGACCGCGGGGCTCTGGGTTGCTGTCAGTCATTGCCGCATTTCCTTCCCCTGTGGTGGTCATACCTTGGCGCACGCTGGTTAGGTATGCCGATCAAGGCAGTATGCCTAAACGATGGGGCCTACCGCCGATTGTGTGGCTATATATTACATTATAGTATATGCTTATAACTTAGTCTGCAATATCTTTTGCCAGTACCTGTCGACTATTTGTAACGACTGGGGGTGCAGAGATTGCTCAATACGTTAGCATGAGCACCACCCTACCCGTTCAGAACACTAGCGCCGCGTGGGGGATCAAAACAATCCTTGCCAACCCGATAGCTTGAGAGGCCTATAGTAATGCCAGTGATACCCTCCGCAAAGCACCGCCGACGAGCTGCGCTGGCGGCGATAGGCGTTAGCCTCGTCGCTATCAGCCTCGTTGGCTGGACACAGACCCATCCTGCCGTCGCTTTTCATATCGAAAGTGACGACCACATGAACCAAAAACTGCGACAAATCACCCGCCACATTGAAGCACACCCTAGCATTCCAGTGCGGGTGATTTTAATTGCTGGGGGGGTCAGAGCGGTGCTCGATGGAGCAAGCGACCCCAACGGTGGCTTCTTCAGCGCCCAACTCGAGCAGCTACTCGCCAAGAACGTCCGAATATTCGCCTGTGAAAACACGCTAAGGAGCTTTAATAAAAGCCTTGACGACTTAACGTTTGGCATCGAAACGGTACCCTCCGGTATCGCCGAGCTGGGCAGATTACAGTTCGAGCTGGGCTTTGCTTACCTAAAACTATGATCCTATCCAGCCGCCAACCCCGACGGATCATCACCCTCGCATTGCTGAGCATCGCCTTTAATAGCACTGCTGACGATCTTATTTATGTCTACAGCCCCTACTGTGGAGCCTGCATGAAATGGCAAGCTGAAATAGCACCTATTTATCCAAAAACCGCTGAAGCGCGCGCACTCCCATTAATCAAAGTGTCACTGCAGGACTGGCAAACAGGAAAGCATACCGCCACCGCGTGTGAGATTGATCCAGTCCTGGTGACCCCTACGTTTATACAAGTGCATCAATGTAAAGAGCTCGACCGCATCACAGGTTACTCTAACGATGAGCTGTTTTGGTTTGCTCTTCAGCGCATCGCTAATCGTTCAAACGCCCTCGACTAGCGATGTCTCGCGCTTGTGCCGTGTGCCCGGTGACGGCGGATCGCTAGGCCCGCCAGCAAAGCACTGGGCGCTTTGCATCCAGCGCGTGGCAATGTCGCCACGACAAACCAGCTGGGTGTCGGCAAGGTTGCGCGTCTGGGTCACCACTTGGGCAAAGGCGACTGCATCACCACTAATATTGTTGTTCTCTTGCGGTTCGCCGAACTGCCAGAGGGCGCCGGAAGGAGCTATAAGCGCGATGGCGGGCTTGGGATCGGGAGTCGCTTCACCGCGCACCTGAAACGTCCAAGCATACGTATTGGTGCCTAACACGACAACGTTTATCAAACGGTCGGTATCGACTCGATCTTTTCCCAGACAATCATAGACTTCCTGTCCATGGGCCCAGGTCTCCATTTGCCGTGCGGTTATGCATGACCGAGCACTCATGCTGGGCCCCACCCAAGTACACCGCTGTGAGGGGTCAGCCCGAAGGTAAGCGTCGGCCAATGCCAAGTAGGATGTTTGCCACAGTCCAACCAGCTCATTACCCGACTGAGGAACCGCTGTGGCCTCGTAATCAGAGAGATTCACTCCCGACTGCATTGCCTCCATTGCCGGCGCAATGGCTTTTTTGAAACGCTCTTCGTCATGCAGCGCGTGTAACGCCATTTGATTCCAAAAATAAAGGTGCCGAATGACTGTGCTTATACGCCATGATTTAAACGCCGT
>DGPA01000018.1 GCA_002389505.1 Halieaceae bacterium UBA4452 | reverse complement strand
TGCTTACAATTTAACCTGAAGAATATGGTGCCTGAGCAAATTGTCGAGCATTTAAGCCACGTTCTGGAGCGGGAAAGTGTAGGCTTCGATCAGCCGGCTCTTGGGCTACTCGCCCGAGCCGCGGAGGGATCAATGCGTGATGCCCTCAGCCTAACGGATCAGGCGATCGCCTTTGGTTCCGGTGCCGTGCGAGAGGCCGAGGTAAGAGACATGCTAGGCACTGTCGATCGAGGCAGGGTGCTGACCTTGGTGGCGGGGATTATCGAGGGCAATCCAGCGAAGGTGCTCACTGGGGTACAGGCCATTGCCGAGCATGCGCCAGACTATGGCGCGACGCTTGACGATTTAATTGCGGTTTTTCATCAGATTACGATTGCTCAGATGGTGCCCGAGGCCACTGATACTACCTGGTCAGAGCAGCAAGCCATCAGTGATTTAGCGGCTACCTGCAGCCTTGATGACAGTCAGTTGTGGTATCAATTTGCAGTCAATGGCCGTAGGGATTTAGCCGTGACCCAGGACCCCCGCATCGGCCTTGAAATGACGCTGCTACGTATGATTGCTTTTCGTCCTGCAGACATCATTATGCCGCCTGGGGCAGCGGGCGGTGGTGAGACACTCGTCGGTAGCGGGGTGGGTCCTGGAAAAAAGTCTGAGCCACCGGCGCGACCGGTGGGCCAGGCAGACGCGCCAAACCAAAGCGCTGCCCGTGAACATCTAGCGCCTGATACGGATGTCGAGGGGTCCATTAAGCCCTCGGGCCAGCCCATTGATAGCTCGGCGCGTACGGCAGCGGGTGAGGGAGAGCGCCCTGTGGTGGAGAGTGCCAGCACTGAGGCGCTCACTAACGCCACCTCTGGGGCGAACCGATCGGCAGAGGTCAGCGCCTCGACGAAGGCCTTGGAGGTCAACAATCGAGGGGAAGACGATTTACCCACGACCCATAGCTGGCCTGAATATTTTGATCGATTAGGGCTGGTGGGTATTACCTATACTATCGCCCTCCACTGTGAGTTAGTGGCCGTCGAAGGCCGTTGTATGCGCTTTGTTCTGGATCACAACAACGCCAACCTGTTTCAAGCTAAACACGTCCGGGCGCTGGAGGCCGCATTCGAGCAGCTACTGGGGCATACCGTTGAGGTGTTCATTGATATCGGAGAAGTCGGCGAGGGCACGGCGGCTCAGCGCATTCAACGGTTAGCCCAGCAACGCCAGCAGGCAGCCGAGCAAGCGATTGCCGAAGACCCCGTGTTGGCTTCGGTGTTACAGCGATTTGATGGCGAAATCATTGACGGCAGCATTCGGCCCCTGCACGATGCGGTGCGATAATCATGAGGGAGTAATATGGAACTAGGCGATATCATGAAACAGGCCCAGCAAATGCAAGCGGGGCTCGCCCAAGCGCAGGAGGCTATTAAGACGCTTGAGGTGACCGGTGAGGCTGGCGCCGGATTGGTTAAGGTTCGCATGACGGGCGCCATGGAAGTCCTTCGCGTTGACATAGATCCTTCGTTACTGACTGAAACCAAGGACGTATTGGAAGATTTGTTGACCGCCGCGGTTAATGATGCCGTACACCGGGCGCAAGCGCTGGCACAGGAAAAAATGGGCGGTCTGACGGCGGGAATAAATATGCCAGATGGCTTTAATATGCCATTCTAAAAGGCTGATTTAGTTGAATTTAAGTCCATCAATTGAAGCGCTAATCGAGGCGCTGCGCTGTCTCCCAGGGGTCGGGCCAAAATCTGCCCAGCGGATGACGCTGCACCTGCTTGAGCGCGACAGAGAGGGAGCTGTGGCGTTGGCGCAGTCCTTGCGGACAGCATTAACAAAAGTGGGTCGCTGCGCTCAATGCCGTAATTTCACCGAGCTCAGCACCTGCGAATTGTGTACTGACCTAAGGCGTGATCATGGACTACTGTGCATTGTCGAAAATCCCGGTGATGTTATGGCGCTTGAGCAATCAGGTGGTTATCGCGGCATTTATTATGTGCTTATGGGGCATTTATCACCCATTGACGGGGTCGGACCGGAGGATATTGGCCTTGACCAACTGGAGGCGCGGCTTAACGAGGGGACCATTGGAGAGATTATTTTGGCCACCAATCCGACGGTGGAAGGCGAGGCGACCGCGTACTATATTGCTCAGCGAGCGCGAGCCGCAGCGATCCGCGTGACCCGTATAGCGCATGGCGTTCCCCTTGGGGGCGAGCTTGAATATATCGACTCTACGACGTTGGCTCACGCTCTGAGCGGGCGCACAGCGGTGACCGATGAGTGATCGGCAGTGGCAGTGGGTGACCTCCGATGAAGCACTTCGGGCGGCCATTGACGCGTTGATGGGGGAGGCCGCGGTGGCCATTGATACGGAATTTCGCCGCAGAGACACCTTCTATCCCCAAGTGGCGCTAATTCAAATAGCGACCCAAGGCCAATGCTGGTTAATTGATCCCCTCACGCTGTCCGACCCAGCACCCCTTAAGCAGCTGTTGCTCAACCCCGACGTTATTAAGGTCTTACACAGTGCCAGTGAGGACTTGGAAGTGTTTGAACGCTGGCTAGGGGTGCTTCCTCAGCCGTTATTTGACAGTCAAAAAGCAGCGGCCATGCTGAATATGGGCTTTGGTCTCAGCTATCGCGCATTGGTTGAGCAGATGCTGGGTATCACGGTGGACAAAGAGGAAACCCAGTCAGATTGGCTGGCGCGACCGTTAACAGACAATCAGGAGTCCTATGCGGCTCAGGACGTCATTTATTTGGCCGAGCTGTTCCCAGAGCTACTGAAAAAAGTAGCGGCTCTGGGTCGCTTAGATTGGGTGCTTGAAGAAGGTCGAGAGGCGGCAACCGGCGGCCGTGGGCCACTGGCTAAATTTAAATCTGCCTGGAAGCTCAGTGCCGCTCAGCAAGCGGCTATTGCCGCTCTGGTGGAGTGGCGGGAAGGGCAGGCGCAGCAACGAGACAAACCGCGAGGCTGGGTTCTGAACGACAAAGTGATTACTGAGCTTGCTAGAAAAATGCCTGAACATTCCCGGGAGTTGGAGACCATTACGGGACTCCCTCAGGGCCTAGTTCGGCGGGCTGGTGAAGCCATGATTACACTCATTAATAACCCCTCGGAGGAGGCCCGACTTGCTGCGATCAGTGCATTTCAGAAGCCGCCTACCAGCGACATCAAAGCCCGGGCCAAGGCTCTGGGCGCTCATGCCGAAGCGCTTGCTGGTAAGCTAGGGATGAATGTTGAAATTACCGTGCCCAATCGGGAACTTGAACTGATTGTTAGTGACGCCCTGAATCTGCCGATTGTTCGACCCAGCAGTTGGTCCGGTTGGCGTGGTGAATGGATTATTGGACCGCTCTTGCAACAAGCGTCGCGCATGAATGAGATCAACGATGAAACTAGTTGAAGTGTACAAGAGCTCACGTAAGCCGGGGGCTTATTTATACGTTGAGCGAGGCAGCGATTTGGCAGAGCTTCCAGGCGTTCTTAGAGAAGTGTTTGGCGCCCCTGAACGCGTGCTGTCACTGTCACTTACGAACAATCGTCAACTTGCCCGCTACACCGGTGCTGAGGTTCTTGCTGCCATTGACAGCCAAGGTTTCTTTTTACAGCTCCCACCGCAGCACTGCGATAGCGCTCGCCCAGAGGCCGAACCACCATGCTGACCCCTACCGCTTATTGGGTAGCTATGAGTATTTATGTGAGCGCGGCTTTGATTGCCGTGGGTTTAGCCCATCGATGGTGGTTTACAGTGCTGTCTACGCCTGTAGCCAGAGTCATTTCGGCGCTGCTTCTGGCGTGGTTAGTGACCCCCGCACAACCCGCGGCGGGAGCAGACACACTGGCCCCCGCGCTGGTGATTGCTGTTTTCAATACGCTGTTCGGTGATGGGTGGGCTAGCGCGCGTCAGGCGGTGGTGCTCCTAGGCTTATCCAGTGGTGTAGCAGTACTGTTGGCAATAGCGTCAAGTTGGTTACCCCTAAAGAGCAGGCGCATACGTGTTGCCGCGAATGACCCAGTTGACAAGTGATAACGTAAACCCCACCTGTACATAAATAACCACTAAAGGAAACGAGTAGAGCTATGAAATTTACTGGCACGGAGCGTTACGTCGCTACTGATGATCTACGCATGGCAGTGGATGCTGCCGTCACTTTGCAGCGTCCCCTACTCATCAAGGGTGAGCCCGGCACTGGTAAAACGATGCTAGCAGAGGAGGTCGCCTTGGGACTGGGAAAGCGGCTGTTGCAATGGCATATTAAGTCAACCACCAAGGCCCAGCAGGGTCTGTATGAGTATGATGCGGTGTCGCGCTTGCGCGATTCCCAGCTTGGTGATAGCGGCGTTCATGACATTGGCAACTATATAAAAAAGGGTAAGCTGTGGGAAGCTTTCACTGCGGATGAGCAGGTTGTGCTGTTAATCGATGAGGTCGATAAAGCTGATATTGAGTTCCCCAATGATTTACTGGTGGAACTTGATCGCATGGAATTTTTTGTCTACGAGACCGGCGAAACCATCAAGGCTAAGCATCGACCGATTATTATCATCACTTCTAACAACGAAAAAGAACTGCCTGACGCTTTTCTGCGCCGTTGTTTTTTCCATTTCATCAACTTCCCTGATCGCGACACCATGCGTAAAATCGTCGATGTGCATCATCCGAGTATTGCCCAAACGCTGGTCGCAGAGGCGCTGGAAGTCTTTTTTGAATTACGCTCCATACCGGGCTTGAAAAAGAAACCGTCGACGTCAGAGTTGATTGATTGGCTAAAATTACTCATGTCCGATGATGTTCCTGAGGAGGTGCTGGCCAATCGAGATCCGTCAAAAGCGATCCCGCCTCTCTACGGGGCACTGCTTAAAAACGAGCAAGATGTGCAGTTACTCGAGCGCTTAGCGTTCATGCATCGTCGCGAAACCCGCTGAAGTTATTCGCATGTTGGTGAACTTTTTCCATAGTTTAAAGGACTCCGGAGTACCCGTTACGACGCGAGAACTCCTGGACCTTTTAGAGGCCATGAAGCAGCGACTGGCGTTTAGCGACATGGATGATTTTTATCATCTGTCGCGAGCTATCATGGTGAAGGATGAAAAATATTATGACCGCTTTGATCGAGCATTTGGCTCACACTTTAAGGATTTAGAGGGCCTTGACGATGTCATAGAAGCATTGATACCCGATGATTGGCTCCGTTCAGAATTCATGAAACAACTTTCCGAGGAAGAAAAAGCCAAGATAGAGTCTTTAGGGGGACTTGAAAAACTCATTGAAGAATTTAAAAAACGGCTACAAGAGCAACAAAAGCGACATGAGGGTGGCAATAAATGGGTCGGTACCGGAGGTACATCGCCGTTTGGTAATGACGGCTATCACCCAGAGGGCATTCGGGTCGGTGGCGAGGGTAAGAATAAGCGGGCGGTGAAGGTGTGGGACCGTCGAGATTTCAAGAACTATGATGACGGCGTCGAACTGGGTACCCGCAATATCAAAGTGGCCCTGCGTCGATTGCGGAAATTTGCCCGTACCGGTGCCGCTGATGAATTAGATCTTGATGACACGATTAGCTCAACGGCACGCAATGCCGGTCTTCTCGATATCAAAATGGTTCCCGAGAGACATAACGCCGTAAAGGTATTGTTGTTTCTTGATGTGGGTGGATCAATGGACCCCCACGTCAGGGTGTGTGAAGAACTATTTTCTGCCGCTCGAACAGAGTTCAAGCATTTAGAGTATTTCTATTTCCATAACTTTCTCTACGAGAGCGTCTGGAAGAATAATATCCGCCGACAAAATGAGCGAACCACGACCTTTGATCTACTGCATAAATATGGACATGACTACAAGGTGGTGATTGTCGGCGATGCCGCTATGTCACCCTATGAGATTGTGCAGCCGGGAGGCTCAGTGGAGCATTGGAATGAAGAGCCCGGAGAGGTTTGGTTGCGTCGGCTCAGACAAACGTATGAAAAGTGTATCTGGATCAACCCCACGCCCGAGGATGAATGGCAATATACCCAATCGGTGGGCATTACTAATCAAATCATGGAAGGCAACATGTTTCCTTTAACACTTCGAGGTCTAGAGGACGGCATGGCGTTTTTGTCAAAGTAGTCGTCGACGGGGGTACATCATCCTAGCTGGGGAGCATAGGCAACTAGGGATGCTGCGACCGCGACATTGAGCGATTCGATTCCCTGGCGCATTGGGATACGCAGTGTTTTGCTTGCAAGCCTTAATGTGTTCTGACTAACACCGTCGCTTTCGGCTCCTAGAACAAAAAGCGTCCCGCGCTCTGGACGATAATCGAACAGAGAGTCCTCTGCTCCGCCCTCGAGACTGGCCACGCAGAAGCCGGCGCGGCTCAAGTCCTCTAGGCCATCACTTAAGGTCTCGCAGAAGCAGATTGGGGCTTTGAATATTGTGCCGGCTGAGGCTTTAATAACCAGTGCGCCCAGGCTCGCAACGCCTTTTTGGGGATAAATAATGGCATCCATGCCTCCGGCAACTGCAGAGCGGATGATCATGCCGACATTTTGTGGGTTGGTGATGCCGTCGAGGGCGAGGGCGCGGAAAGTCTTCCGATCAGCGTGGGCATAGAGAGAATCTATCTGGCCAAAGTTCGGGCAACTGATATCGAGCGCGACGCCTTGGTCTTGCTTTTTGTTTTTTGAAATCCGCGACAAGCTATCTCGGTCATGTTCGCGAATCCTTATGCCGCGAGCGTCCGCTAATTGACGGATAGCATTGAGGATACCCCCGGGTTTATTGCTGCTGGCTACATGCAGTGCTGTTATACTCAGAGAGTCGTCGCTTAGGGCCTCTAAAACTGGCTTGCGGCCGAAGATTGTCAGTGTTTTCGCTCGTTCTTCCAAAGAAGGCGTTGCGTGCATGAGAGGTTCCTAAATGATGGCTAAGCAACAGGCCGATGTAGTGCTCTATACGACGCCTGGCTGCCACCTGTGTGAACAAGCAGAGGAGATTTTATACGAGACTGCCACGCGTTTTCGATCTATTGATATTGCCGATGATGTTGATCTTATTAAACGCTACGGGGTGCGCATTCCTGTCGTTGCAGATGAAATGGGACGTGAATTGAGTTGGCCCTTTGACTCCAGCGGTTTAAAGCATTGGGTATCAACATCTCAATAGCTAGCCGCGACGTCATGCTGGCGCTGCGACTCGAACAGCTAGCACATCTCGATCGGCGTGGTGCAGGACGCCGTCAGTTGTTGAGCCCAGTAGTAGCGCTAGCCCGAAACGCGCGTGGCTGCCCACCACAATCAAATCGACGTGCAGATCGGCAGCAGTGGCGGCAATTTCAGCCTCAGGCCTGCCTACGACGAGGTGCCGCTGACTCTGGGGTATGTCCCTCGCGGTACAAAATTGATCAAGCTGATCTCTCGCTTGATCATAGATTTCGTTTTGAATGGATGAGAAGTCCATCGGTATATCGCCACCATAAGTGATACTCAGTGGCTCCACCGCATGTAACACATGGAGTATGGCACCTTGTCCCTGAGCAATTTCATGCGCTTTTTCTAGCACGCCTGTTGAGGTTTCTCCTAAATCTACGGCAACCAGTATTTTTTTATAGGCCATTGACTCTTCCCCTCTGACGGTTTCTGCCTCAAGCTTAACATCTGACCCATGGTAGCTTAACCCAAAGGACGACAATTGGCCTATTTCATTATATTTCTTGCGATGGCTGCGGTACTGGGGCCGTTAATGGCCGTTCTACCCAGTAAGCGACAAAAACAGTTGGCGGATTTTAGGGAGCGTGCCCGTTGTGCGGGTGTCCGGGTGACGTTGAAGAGCGTGGCCAATATCCCCCCCCGTCTACAGCGCCTGTCGGACGAGCCCCTTGTGGGCTATGGGATGCATCTAACGCCGGCTCAGGCAGCGCTGGTAAAGCGCGATCTTTACGTGCGTTCTCGGCATGGCTGGGAAGCCGAGAGTGCTAACCCCCCACCAACCGAACTCGATGTCCTGCCTGAAAATGCTGAGATAGTTGTGGTTAATTGGGAGGAAATCGCCATTTATTGGAACGAAAAAGGGGGCGATGAAGCATTGCAAAAAGTGTTTGCCTTGCTTCAATCTTGGCATCCGGGGGCAATAAAAAATCAGTCCTTGTCCTAAGCAATTGCACTGTATCTCTTGACCCGACCGCAAATAAACCCGTATACATGCCTACCTTCAGGCTTCATTGAGGAAGCATCTAGCGACATTCATGTCGAAAATATACAGGATTGGCAGCGCGGTTATGGGTAAATCTCTCGTCATTGTTGAGTCGCCAGCTAAAGCGAAAACAATTAATAAATACCTTGGCAACGACTTTATTGTGAAGTCCAGTGTCGGGCATATTCGCGACCTGCCTACCTCGGGCGGTGGCGGGAGCTCCGATCCCAAAGAGCGTGCGGCTCAAGCGGCATTGACCCGTAAAATGGCCCCTGACGAAAAGAAAAAATACCAAACGCAAAAAAAACGCGAACAGCTGGTCCGTCGGATGGGCATTGATCCGGAGCACGATTGGGCGGCCCGTTACGAAATTTTACCGGGCAAGGAAAAAGTGGTCAGCGAATTGAAAAAACTGGCCCAAAACGCCGATGCAATTTATCTCGCCACCGATTTGGATCGCGAGGGGGAGGCCATTGCTTGGCATTTAAAGGAGGTTATTGGGGGTGATGAGAGCCGTTATCAGCGGGTGGTTTTCAATGAAATTACCAAAAAGTCTATTCAGGCCGCCTTCAATAAACCGTCACATTTAGACACCAATCGAGTCAACGCGCAGCAGGCAAGGCGTTTTTTGGATCGCGTTGTTGGTTTTGAGGTATCACCGTTGTTATGGGCTAAAGTCGCCAGAGGCCTGTCGGCAGGTCGCGTTCAGTCAGTCGCGGTACGGGTCATTGTCGAGCGAGAACGGGAGATCCGAGCGTTTCTTCCTGAAGAGTACTGGGAGGTGCATGCGGATTTACGGCCTAGTGGACACGAGCCCGTGCGCTTTGATGTGAAGCGTTTTAACGGGCATAAATTTGACCCTAAAAACGAAGCAGAGGCCCAGGCAGCCGTCGAGGCACTGACTGTTGCCAGCTTTCGGGTGGCAGGCCTAGAGTCACGCAAAACGTCATCAAAAGCTCCAGCACCCTTTATCACGTCAACCTTGCAGCAAGCGGCCAGCACCCGCTTGGGATTCAGTGTTAAAAAAACCATGACCATGGCCCAGCGCTTATACGAGGCCGGGTATATTACTTACATGCGAACTGACTCGACCCATTTGAGCAATGACGCGGTCGCTGCGTGCCGTAGCTACATCGAGCAGGTATTTTCCTCCTCTTATCTACCAGAAAAACCATTGCACTACTCGTCAAAAGAGGGGGCACAGGAGGCTCACGAAGCAATTCGTCCGTCTGATGTCACTATTGACCAAGCTCGGCTACAGGGTATGGAACGTGACGCGGAGCGCCTCTATGAACTCATTTGGCGGCAATTTATCGCTGGACAGATGCTCCCCGCGCGCTATCTATCGACCACGATCACTGTCAGTGCCGCACAATATGAGATGACAGCCCGCGGTCGCATAGTGGAATTCGATGGCTATACCAAAGTCCTAACACCCGTAGCCCGAAAAGGAGAAGACGCGGTATTGCCGCCGCTAGCTGAGGGGGATGTGCTGATAGCCGAGAAGATTGACCCCCGACAGCATTACACTAAACCGCCAGCACGCTTCGGTGAAGCCAGTTTAGTAAAGGAATTAGAGAAGCGGGGTATTGGTCGGCCATCGACCTATGCGGCGATTATTTCGACAATCCAGGATCGGGGTTACGTTCGCCTGGAAAATCGTCGGCTTTATGCAGAGAAAATGGGCGATATTGTCACTCAGCGGTTGCAGGGGGCATTTAGTGATTTGCTTGATTATGGATTTACGGCCGCCATGGAAGAGCGTCTCGATCAAGTCGCTGGCGGGGATTTAGATTGGAAAGCATTACTCAACAGTTTCTACGAGCAATTTCGAGGCCACATGGAGGCAGCTGAACTCCCTGAGCCCGGAGGCATGCAGGCAAATACGCCGACGCCCACCGGGATTGCCTGCACCACCTGCGGCCGGCCTATGCAAATACGAACAGCCAGCACGGGTGTTTTTTTAGGATGCTCGGGTTACGGCCTGCCACCCAAAGAGCGGTGTAAGAGTACCGTTAACCTGATATCCGGTGATGAGGTCATTAGTGCCGATGCCGACGAGGAAGCCGAATCGCGGCTCTTGTTGACCAAGCGTCGCTGTCAGTTGTGTAACGCCGCTATGGATAGTTACCTCATTGATGAAGGCCATAAGCTTCATGTCTGTGGCAATAATCCTGATTGCTCGGGTTACGAGGTAGAAGAGGGACGTTTTCGCATCAAGGGCTATGACGGGCCTATTATAGAATGTGACAAATGCGGTACCGATATGCAGTTAAAAACGGGCCGCTTTGGCAAGTACTTTGGTTGTGCAAACGGCGAATGCCGAAACACGCGCAAGCTATTGCGCAATGGTGAGGCGGCACCACCAAAAATGGATCCTGTTCCCATGCCCGAACTTCAGTGCGTTAAGGTTGATGACCACTATATTTTGCGTGATGGTGCAGCGGGTTTATTTTTGGCGGCTAGCCAATTTCCCAAAAATCGTGAAACTCGCCCACCGTTCGTCGATGAATTGCTGCCCCATCAGGGTGAGATTGATCCTAAGTACCATTTTATTTTCGATGCTCCTACCACCGACGATAGGGGCAATCGAAGCCAAATTCGTTTCAGCCGCAAGGCAAAAGAGCAGTTTGTCACCAGCGAGGTCGACGGCAAGGCCTCGGGTTGGAAAGCCACCTTCGAAAACGGTGCGTGGGTTGAGCAGGGGTCAGCAGAGCCGGTAGCTAAAAAGAAACCGGCGGCAAAGAAGGCATCGGCAAAGAAAAAGTCACCGGCAAAGAAGCCCACCATAAAAAAGGTCGTGGAAAAAAATGTCGCTGGCAAATAGCTGCTTGCAGCGACGTCCGTCATTAGCCCATAGCGAAGATAGGCCGCGGCGGGCACGAGACTCATTCCTTGACTAGTGCGCGGGGTCTAGCGAATCACTCGCTGTATATGGCCACATTGCTGCTCGAGGCCTGGGGACGGGAGCACGAGGGCGCTCGTGGCAGCCGTGAAGCGCTTCAGTCGGCGTTTGCCCCCGCGGTGCGCCTGCATTTACTGGATGCCTACGGCTGGTTTTTGCTGGCCACGCTACGCGCTACTCGATTACCCGATAAGCCCCCACATCACAGTCGTGACCTTCCCGAACTCGGTGCCGGGATTGCCGAGCCGCCTGAGCTTGAGGAGTATCGCGCACTGGAGTCAGCGGGATGGCTGAGCCAACTACAAGCGCAATTGCCGAGTGGTATCGCGCCAGAAAATAAGCCAAATATCCTTGCAATGGCGTCGAGCTATCCCCATCTTAAAGAGTATCAGCAGTGGCGTGGGGCGTTTAGCGACCTGTTTGCCCGAATGACTGACTCACTTGATGAGAATTGAAAATACAGCGGCAAGCGTCGTGGTCGGGTTGTTTTCCCGAGCGGGGCTGGTTAGAGTGACCAAACACCCATTAATGAACGCGAGGAAGATGCATGTCTACAGCTTTACTAGAAATCGTAGATCTGGGTGATGGCGAAGTCGTGTTGCAGCGGGCAGATGAACACGATAGCGAGCCTTTGGTCAGTATTCAATTTTCACAAGAGACTAGTGCCTATCTACTGGAGAACAATTTAGAAGTCGCTAAAGCCATGATCCAAGCGGGTATTCAAGTGGCCGCCAAGCTGGCTGAAATGACTAACCTTGAGGTTGAGTCTTCAGAGGACAGTAGCGAGTCGCCACGGACCTTGCATTGACCGTGTACTCGGTGAGGTGGGCAAGCTCGGTGGACTGAGCTGCGTGCAGTGCAACTAGGCCGCTGAGGTGTTTAACGGCGAATCACTCCGACACTCACGCCCTCAATGGCAAAATGCTGCTCGGCGAGATTAACCACAATGGGGTCATAGGCAGGATTCTCTGCGACCAATTCCACTACGTTTGGACTGGGTCTACGCAGCCGCTTGACAGTCACCTCATCGTCTATACGCGCGACAACAATCTGGTTCTCCCTAGCCTCTACACATTGGTGAACCGCGAGTAGGTCGCCATCTAAAATACCAACATTCATCATGCTGTCTCCTGTCACTTGCAGCAAAAAATCAGCCGCGGGAGAAAAGAAATTTGCCTGCAGGCTGACATAATCTTCAATGTGTTCTTGGGCTAGCACGGGAGACCCTGCGGCCACCCGGCCAATAAGTGGCAGGCCTCGGTCCTCGGTCAGACGAATCCCCCTTGACGCACCGGGAATGATGTCAATAGCGCCCTTTCTTGCCAGTGCTTTTAAATGCTCTTCCGCAGCGTTCGCGCTGCGGAAATTCATGGCTTTGGCGATATCTGCTCGAGTCGGTGGATAACCCGTTTGATCGACATGATGACGTATGACAGCCAACACCTGTTCTTGCCTTTCCGTTAACTTGATCATGTGTCAATCCTTTGTTGTATATATATACAGCTGTTATTTTATACAGTTATTGTGGGTCGCGCCAATACTTTATACGCGGTAGCATTCCGTCTCCTAAGAGCCATCGGACCATGCACCCATCATGAACGAACTGGATCCAAATAACGCGCTGTTGGTGAGCTGGCTTGCACCAGTGGCAGAAGCCATGGGCATACCGGTTCCTCTGATAATGCTGGCGCTGCTGCTGTTCATGGGCGTGGCTGGACGTTTCCTTATTCAATGGCTCACCCGTCGTGCTCGCGAGGCGACGGATGCGACCAAAACGCCGTGGGATGACGTCATCGTCAACGCCGCAGCGGGACCGATTGAGTGGGCGCTGTGGGTGGTCATCGTTTATTTGTCATTGGGTGTGGCGGGGGATTTTGAGGCGCTGCAGAGTACGATGAGACACGCGGCCGATACGGGCGTTATCGTGCTTCTCGGTTGGTTTCTACACAGTGCTGCAGTTAATGTTGAACGCGAGTTGCTGAGTGATTATCGAGGCCCCCGCAACTCTGATGATCGGGCGGCGATTAGCGCGAGCGCTCGTTTGGTCCGAATAGCGTTATGGGCATCGGTAGTGTTGATGCTCTTGCAGTCCATGGGTGTCTCTATTTCAGGGCTTCTTGCCTTTGGTGGTATCGGCGGCATAGCCGTCGGGTTTGCCGCCCGGGATTTGCTGGCTAATTTTCTAGGTGGGCTCAGTGTCTACCTAGATCGGCCGTTTGCCGTGGGGGATTGGATACGCTCGCCTGATCGTCAGATTGAGGGAACGGTTGAAAATATTGGCTGGCGCATGACCTGTATTCGTACCTTCGATCAGCGGCCTTTGTATATTCCCAATGCCGTCTTTTCCACGGTGGCCTTGGAAAATCCGTCGCGTATGCGCAATCGACGTATCTACGAAACCATTGGCATTCGCTATTCAGATATCGCCTCGATTGAGGGTATCGTGACCGAGGTCAAAGCCATGCTTGAAGCTGATGAGGCGATCGATTGCGATCGAACCCTTATGGTCAACTTTGTTGCCTGTGGCCCATCGTCGCTTGATTTTTTCATTTACACCTTTACGAAAACCACCGATTGGGTCGAGTTTCATGGAATAAAACAAAGGATCTTATTGTCGGTACTGACTATCGTGGAGCGCCATGGCGCTGAAGTAGCATTTCCCACCCAAACCCTGCATCTGGCTGAGGGCATGGAGTCAGCGGTCGTACCCGAGCCCTAGGTTGTCATGCCCCGATACCTGATGATTATTCGACTGACCTCTGCTCCGGGGGCAGTATGCCACTAGGTATCAGGGCTTGGTCGTCATTGCCGCCGCTGCCATCTCGGTCTATATCCAGCACATCCTGTCCCTCACCGACGGCACCTTCCCCAGGGGCCAAGGCAGCGTGCCCATGGTCTAAAACACCTTGACTGTAGACTTCGCCCCAGGTGAGTTCCCGGTAGGTGCTGAAGACTTTAATGATGGGGTGGTCAAAGTATCGAACCGTACCCTCGGACAATGCCTTAGTATCAGCAAGGTGAATGAGATGATCCCAAGGCCAGTTTGTATGTGTCTCCGGGGTATCTGGAGTCCCCGGGTTGTTGTGAGAATCTGACACCGCGAGTGTGTCCACATCGAGAAGAGGCTCCAGCAGATCACTGGCTAGACTACGCTTATAGCTCTGCAGTTGTTCTTGCCGTGCATTGGCTTCCTCTATGGTGAGTGGTCTGGCTGAATCAGCATCAATGTGGCGCAATTGGCTAGCGGCTCTTGGCGGCCCTTGGGTAGCCAATCCAGCGGGCCGGTGGCTTGCTAGAGTGTTCCACCAAAGGTTGATGCCCAACCGCAAATCCTGCCCTCGTCGAATGTCCACAAACCCCTGTAAGGGTGGCCAGCTCTCGGTATCCCCAGAAGTATCGAGCAAAATAGGAATATTTGAGGCTTCCGGGGGCTGTAACCACGCGATATCGACCACGAGTTGCTCCCCAGTGTCACGCAGTAGTGAGGAGATACCCACCGCTAAGTCCTCGAGGGAACGTTTTTGAAAGGCTCTCGGTAGCAGCGGGGGTGGAAGGGGCTCTGCTAACGCCGCTGTTTCGCCACTGTCTTGGTCCGGTGGTAAGGATGTGACAGCAACGCCACTCGGTATTGGTTGCGATTGAGGTAAGTCGTTCAACGAATCAACGCTGATGCGGGTATCGATCGCTGTCTCGAGGACAACGGTAACCGCGGATTGATCCTGGCTTTCGTCAATAGCCCCGTTCGTTGGTACGTCAGTGCTGATAGCGTCAATGGGCAGGTCATCCGATGCCTGAGCAGCAAGCTGTGCTTCACGCTCAGCGGCAATCAGTACCTGGGGATCTGGATAGGCGAGGATAATAGTGCCGAGGGGTTCTTGGTGAATTATCGGATAAGGATGTGATACACGTAATTCGTCCACGTACTGTGGGTCCAGTAGCCAACGATAAGTCGGTGGATACTCAACCCTTGGGAACAGCGGCCAGCGCTCGCTGGTGAGCGTTTCATCGCTGGCATCCACCACGACGGCCAACTCCACTCTGAGCCACCCAGACTTGTCATCTTCGGGCATTCGCTGGACGAGTTCAGTATTGGCTTGAGTAGCCGGCGCTTGCGTTGGTGCCTGTTGTGCAAACGGTGCTTGCACTAAGAGTAGGCTAGTCACGCCTAACAGCGGAGTGCTCAGCACCAGTCGCCAAGTAGACGCTTTCTGCGATGGGTTGTTACGCAGGGGTATCATGCCGCTTTTTCTTCCTCCGCTTCTGCGCTGAACTGCTGCAGCAAGCTCTCGATGAATGCTTGACGGGCAGGGAGATCAGGCAAGGGGCTGTGAAAACGTAGTTTATTGGCGCCAGCTAAGGCATAAACCTTCGGATCTGCTTGGATCAACTTTACCAGACTGAGGGGACTGACAGTGGTGTGGTTCGCGAACTCTATACTCCCTCCAACAGCCGTGACCTCAATATCGTTGATACCCAGTCGCTGGGCCTGTATGCGCACACTGGCTTGAACAAACACGTTTTTGATGGGCTCGGGTAAAAGTCCAAAGCGATCGATCATCTCTACCTGGATTTCGCGCAATGCCTCGCGGGTATCGGCAGCGGCGATACGTTTATACAGTACCAATCGCATAGTAATATCCGGCAGATAATCCTCGGGTATCAATGCGGGGACATGGAGCTTGATCTCTGTCCCTTTGTCTAGGGGGGCGTCAATGTCTGGAATATCGCCGCGCCGCAAAGCCGACACCGCGCTGTGGAGCATTTCTAGATAGAGCGAAAACCCTACGCTGTGTATTTGTCCCGACTGCTCATCGCCAAGTAGCGCCCCGGCGCCCCGAATCTCTAAATCATGGGTGGCCAGCATGTAGCCCGATCCCAAAGCGCCGGCGGCTTCGATAGCTTCGAGCCGTTTTTCTGCATCTACGGTTAATACCGAGCGGGGTGGGCAGAGTAAGTAGGCATAGGCCTGATGATGGGAGCGCCCAACCCGCCCCCGAAGTTGATGTAATTGTGCAAGGCCAAATTTATCGGCCCGATCAATGATGATGGTGTTAGCGTTCGGTATATCAATACCGGTTTCGATGATAGTGCTGCAGACTAAAATGTGGTGCCGCTGGTGATAAAAGTCAGACATGATCCGTTCAAGTTCACTTTCGCGCAGTTGCCCATGGGCGATCCCTATGGATAAATCTGGCAGCAATTCGCGCAGTTTACGTGCCGTCTCCTCAATTGTTCGCACCTCGTTGTGGAGGTAGTAGACCTGTCCACCACGAAGCGTTTCACGCAGAGCGGCTTCTTTGATCAACGCGACGGAATGCTCCCGGATGAAGGTTTTGATGGATAAGCGCTTGGCCGGAGGCGTTGCGATAATGGATAGATCTCGCAAACCACCCAGCGCCATATTGAGGGTTCGTGGAATGGGTGTCGCGGTCATTGTTAATATGTCAACTTCTGCACGCAGGGCCTTAATGGCCTCCTTTTGTTTCACCCCAAATCTATGTTCTTCATCAATAACTAACAAACCTAGGTCTTCAAAGTTAAAATCACTTTGTAAAAGCTTGTGGGTGCCCACTAAAATATTGACCTCCCCAGACGCTACGCGCTGAGAGACCGCCGCAATGTCTTTAGCCGACTTAAATCGCGATACAACATCGACGTTCACAGGCCATTCGGCAAAACGATCACGAAAGCTATTGTAATGTTGCTGGGCGAGTAGGGTAGTGGGCACTAAAATAGCGACCTGCTTGCCGTTTTGCACGGCAATAAAAGCCGCCCGCATGGCGACTTCCGTTTTACCAAAACCCACATCGCCGCAGACCAGCCGATCCATGACTTTTGGGGCACACATATCATCACGGACAGCATCAATGGCTGCGGCTTGATCAGGCGTTTCTTCAAAAGGGAAGCCCTCCTCAAATTGCTCCCACGCCTCAAGCTCTAACACTGACTGAAAGCCTTTGCGCGCCTCCCGACGGGCGTACACCTCGAGCAACTGCGCGGCAACGTCTGATGCGCGTTTGCTCGCGCGTTTACGTGCCTTTTCCCATTGTTCGCTCCCCAAACGGTGAAGCGGTGCTGAATCTGGATCAGACCCTGTATAGCGAGATATAAGGTGCAGTGATCCAACGGGAACATACAGCTTGTCATCAGCGGCATACTCCAGCACCAAAAATTCAGCGGGATCGCCGTCAATGGTCAAGATCTGCAATCCCAGATAACGTCCGACGCCGTGGCTTAGATGCACTACGGGTACGCCTAAGTGCAGCTCTGTCAGGTCACGAATGACGGCCGCTGCGTCGGTCTCTTCAGTTTGCTTACGTCGCCGTCGTTGTGCCACGCGCTCGCCAAACAGCTGACTTTCAACCACCAGCGTGGCTACACCTTCGCCTTGGTAAAAGCCGCGATCAACGGGTGCAACACAGATGCCAAAAGCGATGCCAGCGTCGATAAAGGCCTGCCATCCATCACAGAGCGTCGGCGTCAGCTGGTGCTGGGCCAAACTCTCAAGGAGGATTTCCCGTCGGCCAGCGCTCTCAGCACACAGTAACAGTGGTCCATTGTGCTGGGTGAGAAAGGATTCAAAGCGCTCCATTGCCGTGGCGCCGCTAAACGCAGTGGTCAAGTCGGGCGCCGGCTCAAAGCCCGTATGCGCATGTACCGGCGCATCGGGACTGTCGCGTAATTCCAGTACCGCGTACTGTCCCAAATCCGCATACAGCTCTTCAACCGGCACAAAGCCCACCGATGGAGGCAGTAGTGGTCGGCGAGGATCAACGCCATATTCCTCATATCGGTTTGTAATCTCGGACCAGAACCTCTGGCTTGCCCCATAATGATCGCCAAGCGTAATGACGGCAGCATTATCAGGGAGATAGTCAAAGACTTTGCCGCACCGATCAAAGAACAATGGCAGATAATATTCTGCCCCTCCGGGCACACGACCTTGGCTGATTTCGGTAAAGGTGGGGCAGTTGTCGGGATCGACATCGAAGCGCTGGTACCAATTCATTTGGAAGCGATGAATGGCCTGATCATGCAGTGGGAATTCGCGAGCCGGCAACAAGCGAATACTATCGACCTTGGCAATCGTACGCTGACTCTCGGGATCGAATGTGCGCAGTGTTTCCACTTCGTTATCGAACAGATCGATGCGAAAAGGGAGGCGACTGCCCATAGGGAAGATATCAAGCAATGACCCCCTTATGGCATATTCACCATGTTCATACACGGTATCCACCGAGTGATACCCGTTAAGGGTCAGGTTGCGAATAAATGCCTCGCTGTCAAAAAAATCTCCACGCTCTAACACTAAACTATTGCCGGCGATGTAATGGGTGGGCGGGGCTCGGTGCATCAGCGTGCTAACGGGGACAATGAGTACGCCTGCCGTCATTGAAGGGAGGCGATGCAGTGTGCTCAAACGCTCCGAGATAATATCTTGATGGGGAGAGAAGTTATCGTAAGGCAGCGTCTCCCAATCGGGTAACGTGAGTACTTCAACGGGTTGATCGAAAAACAGGGGCAGTTCGCGCTCTAGCGTTAAAGCAGCTGCTGTGTTGGGGGTAATGACCACCAGCAGTCCGCCCTTGGGGGCCAATTCTGCTATCGCTAATGCGGCACTGGACCCCGGAAAGGGGCCAACAGCCGAGCGAGACCCTGGCGTTTGCGGCCATGGCAATGAAGTGACCAGTGAATGAAACATGACCTATCCTACCTCAACGACGCCCCTAGTTTACGGGCTCTGGCAATCTCTCTCCAGTTTCCTCGATAAGCTTGCCTTCCGACGCTACTAGCACGGATAATGACGCCACCTGCAATGCAGGACGAGAATACCACCCACCCATGACTCATCAGGAGCGCAGAGTGACCGAGCAAAGTAAACGAGAGCGGCCAGCGGACTATTTTGCCGATTGGAAGCAGCGAGAAGCTCTCGCTGAAGCTATGATTCCTCAGGTGGGACAGTTTGCGCGTGAAAGTAACGTAAAGTGCTATATCTACGGCCGCTCACTGGTGAATCAATCGGTGACTGACTTGATGAAGATTCACCGCTACGTGCGGCAGATCGAGCACAATGAACTATCGGAATTTGAAACGGCCCCTGTGCTCAATGCTATGCGCACATTGGCTTTGGGCCCGAGCCACATTGATGTCGGTCGCTTAGCGGTGGAGTATTTTGACAAGGGCCAAGCCCATGGTCAATCCCTAGAGGACTATGTCGGACGGCAGCTAGACTTTTTGGTCAACTCCAACCAGAAGCCAGTTGAAAAACCCGTTGACGTTGTTTTGTTTGGTTTTGGCCGAATCGGCCGATTAATGGCCCGTATTTTGATTGACAAAACTGATGGGGGTGCCAGCTTACGTTTACGCGCGATTGTAGTGCGCGAAGGGGGAGCCCCTAACGATCTCGTCAAGCGAGCCAGTTTGCTGCGTAGAGACTCGGTCCATGGTGCCTTTCAGGGTACCATTCGCGTCGATGAGGAGCGTCAATCGTTTGTTGCCAATGGCAACGAGATTAAGGTGATTTACGCGAGCGCCCCTGAAGCCGTCGACTACACCGCTTATGGCATTGATAACTGTATTGTTATTGACAATACCGGCGCTTGGCGCGATGAGGCCGGGCTGTCCCGCCATCTTCAGGCAAAAGGCGCGAGTAAAGTTATTCTCACCGCGCCCGGTAAAGGCGAATTAAAAAATGTCGTGGCGGGTATCAATAGCGACGTGATCGCCCCTACCGACAGCATCATATCGGCCGCGTCCTGTACGACCAATGCGATTGCACCACCGCTGAAGGCGATGGACGATGAATACTCTATTCTCTCAGGACATGTGGAAACCGTGCATGCATTCACCAACGATCAAAATTTGATTGATAACTACCACAAGGCAGAACGTCGAGGTCGTTCCGCACCGCTAAACATGGTGCTCACTGAAACGGGAGCCGCAGAGGCTGTGGCCAAAGTGCTGCCGCAATTGGCAGGGAAATTAACGGGGAATGCGATCCGGGTGCCCACACCGAATGTTTCTATGGCCATTCTCAATTTAAATTTGGCAAGGGAAACGACCAAGGACGACCTCAATGAGTTCATGCGTAACACGGCATTGAATTCCAGCATGCGCAAGCAAATTGACTTTTCCTCATCCCCGGAAGTTGTATCCAGCGACTTTGTGGGCGCTCGAGCTGCCTGCGTGTTTGATGCCAAGGCGACGATTGTAAATGGCAGGCAGGCGGTACTTTATCTCTGGTATGACAACGAGTACGGTTACAGCTGTCAGGTGTATCGCGTTTTGGAGCAAATGGCGGGGATTAAGTACTTGACCTACCCGACTGATCATACCGGGCCCCTGTAAACGATCGGTCAGCGGGGCTCCGGTTTGCCATACGCTGCGCGCTCGACTGAGGGAGTGCAGTAAGCATTCGGTCTTTTTGTTGCCACCCCAGCGACAATCACCCTATCGAGCAGTGGTCAGGCACGGGCGAATCTAATGACAATGCTGCACCTTTATTACTGTTTCGGTATTGCCCCTACCGGAAGCGGAAGCGATGAATTATCGAGTAGGGGATATGGGCACTGGTTTTAGAGCTTTTTGGTGAGTGTTGTGCAAAAACGGGCGATACCGACAGGGTTTTTGTTGATGGCTAACCCGTTAGTCCCGGTGTTTGGGCTGGTATGTGTTCTTGTGGCTGTAATTGCGGCGCCGGGGTGTGGTCAGGCAGGACCAGACGCTATGCGCTTGCAGGGGTCCATATATGGCACGAGCTGGAGTGTCATTTATGTGCCCGACGAGGCGTCGCCGCCTGCGACCGAAATAGAGATGGCGTTACTGTCAGCGTTCGACATCGTCAATCAGAGCATGAGCAGTTACGAACCGAATTCGGTAATCAGTCAGTTCAATGCCCTGGATTCGAATATCAGCTTTGAGGTAGATCCTGATTTCAGTACTGTCTTTAACGCCGCGCGTCGGATTCACGGTCTGAGCGGTGGCGCTTACGACGTCACCGTAACTCCCTTGCTTGAATTATGGGGCTTTGGACCTACTGGACCAACGGCGTTTCCTAGCGATGACATGATTGAGGCGGCTCAAGCCAAGGTGGGTCTGCATCACGTCGATTGGTCGCCCAGTACGCGGATCTTAATCAAGCGATCTGAAGGGGTCGCCCTGGACTTTTCTTCCATTGCCAAGGGTTATGGCGTTGACTTGGGCGCTGCAGCCTTGGATAAGCTAGGTCTAAAACACTTTATGCTGGAGGTGGGCGGTGAGGTTCAGTTACGCGGACGGAAAGCTCGCGGTGGTATGTGGCGTATCGCTATCGAGCGACCTGAGCTGGGTGGACGCGCCATTCAGGCAGTAATAGAAGCCACCGATGTGGGTATTGCCACATCGGGCGACTATAGGAATTTTTTTGACTACGAGGGCCAGCGGTATTCACACATTGTTGATCCTAGGAGTGGCTATCCTATAGAGCATGATTTAGTGTCGGTGACGGTGGTGCATTCGTCGACGGCATTGGCAGATGCATGGGCGACAGCGCTACTGGTCATGGGCTCTAAGCAAGCTAACAGAACCGCTAAGGACCTTGGCCTCGCCGCGTATATGGTGAGTCGATTAGGCGATGATTTGACTGTCTCGTGGACATCGACATTCGAGCGTTATTTGTCGAGTGCGGCCGACGATGTTTAACGCGCCCCGTTGTTCTGCACGTCGGCGCAGGCGGCATTCGCGGTTGGCGCCTCGATTTACTCGCCGGAGAATGGTTTGGTGCAGACGTATGAGCTCCATCACTGACGATCTGGAAACATAACTATGCCCCTGATAGTCGATCTCATCATACGCTACAGTTTACGCAGCAGGCGGCATGGTTTTGCCCGACTGGTAGCGTGGATGTCTATGCTCGGCATGGTGATAGGCGTGACCAGCCTCGTTACGGTGATGTCGGTGATGAATGGTTTTGCCAATGAATTAGAGTCAAGAATTTTGTCGCTCTTAGCCCATGCTACGGTAACTCCCGAGCAGGGTCAGATGACGGACTGGCAATCTAAGGCCGCGCTCATCGGAAAGCGTATCGAAGTGGAGGGTGTAGCGCCTTACATGGCCGACCAGGTGTTGTTGGAGGGCTGGGGGCGCAAGCGGGGTGCTGTACTGACAGGCATTGATTTACAAGCACAACAACAGGTGAGCGGACTAGGCGAGCAGTTGATCGCAGGGAGCCTTGCGGATTTGGAGAGCGAACCCTTTTCAGTAGTACTGGGAGTCACGCTGGCCCGGCTTATGGGAGTCAGCGTCGGCGATACCGTGCACGCCACCTTACCGACACTGACAGTCACCCCCGCAGGGATTTTTCCCCGAGATAAAACGCTCACCGTTAAGGGGCTGTTTCAGGTGGGAGCAGACCTTGACGCGAAACAGGCCTATGTTTCTCTAGAGACTGCGCGACGTCTTTTTGGCCGCCCTGGCGTGGATGGCCTGCAGTTGCGGTACGCCAATAGTCGTCAGAACTCAAGCCTGTCACCGGTGCTGGCGCAAACCTTAGGTGACGGGTTCTCGGTAAACGATTGGCGAACAACCCAGGGCTCACTGTTTAGTGCGGTGCGTATGGAGAAACTGACGGTGGCGATGTTGTTATTAGTGGTGATTGTGGTGGCCGCGTTTAATATTATTTCAACGTTAACGATGTCGGTGACTGAAAAACACGGCGATATTGCCGTATTACGAGTGATGGGCTTGTCATCGCAGCATATTATGCTGGTGTTTATGGGACAGGGCGTGGTTCTTGGAGGCATCGGTATCTTATTAGGGGCTTGTATCGGTGTTGTAGTGTCATTACAGATCAGTGACTGGGTGGGCTGGTTTGAGCAGCTGCTGGGGGTGCCGGTATTTGATCCTCAAGTTTACTACATCGGGCGACTTCCTTCTCTGCTGCAATGGTCTGATGTTGCCACCACGGCGTTTATCGCGTTATTACTCAGTGTTTTAGCCACCGTATATCCGGCGTGGCGAGCGTCGCAAATTCAGCCCGCAGAGGTGCTCAACCATGTCTGAACCAGTGCTCGCCTGCCAAGCGGTCGGTAAAACCTATCGGGATGGACAAAAAATTGTTGATGTTCTTTCGGCGTTAACTTTCACGCTAGATCCGGGGGAGTCAGTGGCCATCGTCGGGCGCTCGGGTTCCGGCAAATCGACTTTACTGAATGTCCTAGGAGGCCTGGATACGCCGACCTGCGGCAGCGTCTATTTATTGGGTAGAGACATAACGCTGATGAACGAGGGTGAGCGCTGTCGCTGGCGTAATCAGCAGCTGGGCTTTGTGTTTCAGTTCCATCATTTGTTAGCCGAGTTCTCCGCCGTTGAGGCGGTGGCTATGCCGGCGCGAATGGGTGGTTTAGGGCGGGAGGCGGCACTGCGAAAAGCCGCATCACTGCTAACGCAGGTGGGACTTGCCGATCGATTAGACCATCGGCCCCATGCGCTATCTGGGGGAGAGCGTCAACGGGTTGCCATCGCACGCGCTTTAATTAATAACCCTGGCTGTGTCTTAATGGACGAGCCTACGGGTAATCTCGATCCCGAATCTGCCGAGCAAGTGCTTGATCTGATGATCGCCCTGGAGAGAGAAAAAACGGCCTTTGTTGTGGTCACGCATGATGATCGAATTGCTCAGCGAATGGACAGAACGCTGACCCTACAAGGGGGCGAGTTGATCGCTTCATGAGTATGTCTTGGCCACAGCGAGTAGAGTTTGCCCATCGTCAAACCCTGGATCGCGGGCGAGGCTTATCCGGCTTCCTCTCACGCCTTTCTGTGCTCGGCTTGATTCTCGCCGTGGCCTTATTGCTTGCAGTACTGAGCGTTATGAATGGCTTCGAACGTGAGCTGGAGCAGCGAATATTGGCGTTGATACCCCATGTCACCATCAGAGGGCTCGCCGATAACGCTGAATGGCAGGCAGTGCAGGATGAGGTGGTGGCCGCTTCGTCAGCAAGCCACGCAACGCTCTTCCACGAGCGCGACGTGTTAGTGGTTCGAGGACATCGCGTCTCCCCTGCTCGATGGCTGGGGCTGGAGCCCACTAGCGTCGATCGATGGCGCTCCACGCTTGGCAAAGACTTTATGTCCCTCGGCGCAGGTCAAATTGCCATAGGCCAGGCCTTGGCAAAAAAATTGCAGGTCGCGGTTGGCGATAAGCTCCGGTTCATTACGCCCAGAGACAGCTCCGGGCCAGCAGGGACACTGAGAGCAGCCACGCTGTCGGCACGCATTGTCGGGCTGATTCAGTCGGGTACCGAGCTGGATGAGGGACTGATTTTGGGAGATTTCACCTACGTCGCCTCAGCGGCTGGCGAAGCGCCCATTGCCAACGGACTAGCACTGCAGCTAGACGACTTATTTGCTGCGTCAGCAATACGCAGGCAATTGTCGAGGACGCTTCCCAAGCATTTTTACGTCACCGACTGGACAGCTGAACAAGGAAATCTCTTCAGTGCGATTCAATTATCCAGAGATCTCATTATGCTATTGCTGCTCTCTATTATTGCGGTGGCGGCCTTTAACGTCATATCGTCACTGGTGCTAGTGGTGAAAGATCGGCAAGGTGCTATTGCTATGTTACGGGCCATGGGCGCGAGCCGCCAAGATATCGCTGCTATCTATCTGTTACAGGGTGGTTTTATCGGCGTTCTCGGTGCGTCGCTTGGGTTACTTATAGGTGCAGGTCTCGCTATCGCGGCGCCCTATCTCGCCAGAGGACTTGAGATAGCGCTCAACATTCAACTGCTGTCGACTGATGTGTATCCACTGTCATTTTTACCCGTTGATCTGCGGATAGGTGATGCGTTGTTGCTGTGGATGGTGTCGGTGCTACTGTGTGTATTGGCCGCTGTGCTGCCAGCGCGCCGTGCGATCGCATTACCCGTGGCCACTATACTGGCCAACCAGATACGTTAGCGGTGCGCTATGTGCCTCGTCGTTGAGCCTGCCGCTTACGCCAGTGTTGACTGACCCGCCAGCGCCAAAGAACGCTTATGGTCAGGTAGCCCAGCACTGATGCCACTATACCCATAATGGCGCACCCCAATAGGAAAGGCGCCCATATCTCACCGAGCTTTGATCCAAGCCATTGCCAGCTGACGGAAAACTCGACGGCTTGCAGTGGCACGTCAAGCAGCAATGCACCGAGCTTATAGGCGGCGTAATAGATCACCGGCATGGTGAAGGGGTTAGTCACAAAAACGAGTGTGAGGCTGAGGGGTAGATTGGCACTGAGACGCACCGCCAAGTAAGCCGCCAAAAAAACCTGCCCGGGCACGGGGATCATGGCGCAAAATAAACCGATGGCGAAGGCCATGGCTGTAGAGCTGCGAGTGATGTGCCACAGGCTAGGCTCATAGATCCAATGGCCCAGTGGCCGTAGCGATCTCACCCGACGCAACCTCTCTGGAGAGGGAGCAAAGTGCCTGAAAAATTTTCGTGACATCGACTTATTCGATTCTCGGTTCGTGGTGGGCAGTCATTGGTGGCTAAATTCGGTTGTATTAAGGCACAACTATAGCCAGCTATCACAGGCTTTGCTTGACTGCGTCGACAACCATTGCCGATCAGTGAATTATGCCGCGGAAATACCATGCCCGCCAGTAGGCCAACAAAGTCTCGTGGCTATGCCACTCGGCTGGCGTTCCTATTGGGATTAATCGCCCCTTTATTTTCTCCGATAACCCCATGGGTTTTCATCCCTTTTTGTCTGGCACTTTTACTCATTGACTGGCGTTATCGCAGGTTCTTTCGGAATAGGAAGCCGGCACGGCTGTGGGGTCGAACCTTTGTCGGGTTGCTCATGGGTGTCGTCATTACCGGCGTAGCGTCTGGGCTATGGCAGCTGCAGGCCTTACCGCCAGAATGCGAACGGGTGACAGTGCATCAAAATGCCTCGGTCATCGACTTTCCTAGCCGCGAACAATTTGCCTCGGGTCAATACCGTCAGTCGTTCATTGTTCAAACAACATCTGCGCCTGAGCATCCCTGTGGTGTTGCAAGGCGTGTAAACGTGCAGTATTGGCATGCGACTCCCACTATTCAGCTAGGCGACAAGGTGCGGCTAGCGCTGCGGCTACGCCCAGTAGCCAGTCAGTGGAATTGGGGGCAGATACCCGACCAAGCGCGATCCATAGCGAGGGGCGTAGTAGCAAGAGGCACCGCGCAACGTGTTGAGGTATTGCCTACTACCATGGCCAAGGAGCCGACACTATGGCGTCGAATACTGGCTACGCACGTTGCAGATCTGCCTTACTCGACGCGCATCACCGGACTCATGGCAGCCTTAATTGTCGGGGCTTCTGGCGAGGTGAGTCAAGATGATTGGCGGCAGTTTCGTTTTTTAGGGCTGAGTCACGTCCTTGTGATCAGCGGGTTACATATTGGGCTCGTTTACGGCTTGGTGCGACTAGTCGGCGGCTACATGCTGGCACTAAGGCCAGTGAGTCGGCATAACGACAGACGCGTAATCGCGCTAGTGGGGTTAGCGGCAGCCGCTCTCTACGCATTACTCGCGGGGTTGTCGATACCCACACAACGGGCGCTACTGATGATCACTTGCTTAACATTGACCACCCTCACGGGCTGGCGGACCCAGCCTCTCTGGCTGCTCGCATTCGCCCTGCTGCTAATCGTCGCCTTGAATCCCTTTGCCATCTTCAGCAGTGGATTGTGGTTGAGTGTTGCAGCGACCGGTGTCCTGCTGGTATTAAATGAGCGATACAAAAACCGTTCGCTAGTGCTCAAATTAGTGCTTATGCAGATAGGCCTTACGGTTTTACTGACGCCGTTAACGGTATTTTGGTTTGGTGGTACCAGTGTGGTGGCGATCGTCGCTAATATCTTGTTGGTGCCCATAATGGCCTACTGGGTCATTCCTTTATTGTTGCTCGCCGCGCTTGTTGAACTGACCGTTGCGCCCTCTGGGCTATTACTGTGGCATTTGGCCGCACAGGGCCTCACCCTATTCCTCACAGCAGCGGATCAATTGCTCGAGTACTTACCGGCCATTGGATTTATTGATGCGACTCTGACAGTGGCGCAATTTTTCATGGTGCTGTGTTGCGCGGGATTGATCGCTATGGCTCGTCGGCCCCCAATGCGCTTACTGATCTCGATAGGGTTGGTCGTGGTCTTAGGGTGGCCTAGCGCTAACAACAACGCGAGCCTATTGGTGGTCGATGTAGGACAGGGTTTAGCGGTCCTTTGGCAGGAGGCCGATGAATGGCTTTTATACGATACCGGTGCTGGGATCGATGGTGGCTTTACTCAGTTTGAAAAGGTGGTGTTGCCGTATCTGCACTCACGCCACAAAAAACACCTTGAGCAGTTGGTGATCAGCCACGCGGACGCTGACCATAGTGGGGGACTACAGGCGCTAAAGGACACCCTCACCGTTGGCGACCACTGGGGGTATGGCGGCTCCGCCTGCCGAACTGGCATGCGGCTTCCCTGGCGAGGTGAGTCAAAGATTACGGTGCTCAATGGTTCAGGGCTGGATCTGCACGATAGCAATGACAGTAGCTGTGTACTGATGATTGATTATCGGGGCGAGCGGTTTGTCCTCGCCGGCGATATCGGTCGTGCTCGCGAGCGGGATTTGGTCAGTTTTTGGCGGGAGCAGTTAGCCGCTGATACCTTAATTGTGGCGCATCATGGAAGTCAGACCTCGTCCTCGTGGACCTGGTTGAAGTGGGTTAGAGCTCAGCGAGCTATTATTAGTACCGGCTACGCGAACGCTTTTGGTCACCCTCATAAGGCGGTGATTGACAGGCTGCAAGCTTCGGGCGCCACGGTAATTGACACGGCGAGGGCCGGCGCAGTGCGATGGTCAGTTGATGAGCAAGGGGCTAGTAAGCTGTCGGTAGTGCGTACTCGCTGGACGCCATTTTGGCTCAAGACACCATGATTGGGCGACATCGGTTGCACAGGTATACTATGCCCTTGAGATGAGGTAACGCCGTGATTGATTTACTTGCCGCCGGGGGCTGGGTTATGCCCCTCATTGTAGTGTGTTCAGTCATTGCACTGACTATTTCGATTGAGCGTTGGGTCGTACTCAACGCCAGAGGCATTGCGCCACCGCACTTATTGGCGACGGTGTGGAAGCAGCTGAAAGACGGGGAATTAGATGCGCAAAGATTGAAACAATTGCGGCAGGGATCACCCCTTGGCGCGATTCTCGCCGCGGGGCTTGCTAATCGCTCGCAAGGCCGAGATGTCATGAAGGAAAGTATCCAAGAAGCTGCGGGGCATGTGGTCCACGATTTGGAGAAATTTCTCAATACATTGGGGACGATAGCGGCGATTACGCCTCTGCTTGGACTCCTGGGAACGGTCGTTGGCATGATCCGTGTATTCACAGAAATTACCGTGCAAGGCACGGGCAATGCTAACGCGTTGGCGGGCGGTATTTCAGAGGCATTGATTACCACCGCAGCGGGATTGGTGGTGGCTATTCCGGCGCTGGTGATGCACCGTTATTTTACCGGTAAGATCGATTCGATCGTGGTGGGTTTGGAGCAGGAAACCATCAAATTGGTGGATGCCTTGCATACCGGTCGAAAAACGGAATACGATCTTTGAAATTTCGACGACAGCGTAAAGATGAGCTTGCGCTCAACCTGACACCGTTGATTGATGTGGTTTTTTTACTATTGATTTTTTTTATGGTCTCAACCAGCTTTACCTCAGAAACCCAGTTGGCGGTCAATCTTCCCCAAGCGGATGGTTCTCCTGCTTCGAACAGTCCGCGGCAATTAAATCTTATGATCAGTGCCGATGGCCAATTTCGGCTCAATGGTGAGCGGGTTGATTCAACCGCGCAGGCAGTCCGCACAGCGCTACGGCAGCAGGCAGGTCAACGGCGTGATCTGCCCCTGACCATTGCTGCGGACGGTAATGCGGCCCATCGTCATGTGGTGACGGCGCTTGATGCAGCCCATACTCTTGGTTTTCAGCGGCTGAGTATAGCTGCACAAAGTTTGCAGCCTGAGCCGGAGCTCGACGATGGACAATAAGCACGGTGACTGGCTTCTCTACCGCAGGCTACTCGCTTACATCGGGCCTTACAGTGTAGCTTTCAGCGTCAGTATTGTTGGGTTCTTGGTGTATTCCGCCGGTAATGTACTGCTGGCAGATTTGCTGCAATTTTTGCTTGATTCGCTGGGCGAATCGAAGGAACACTCGGTGGGCATTGTCGAGAGTGCTGCCCATGCCATATGGCCGAACACCCATCAAACGGCGCTTGATTATGCGCGCATTGCCGTTCCGATCGCGGCGGTAGTGTTATCGTTGGGGCGGGCGCTAGGTTTCTTTGTCGGCAATTATTACATGAATGTGGTTGCCCGTTCGGTCGTCCATACGCTGCGCACTCAACTCTTTGATCGTCTGCTCCACCTGCCCAAGCGCTACTATGACCAGCACACGACGGGTGGACTGGTCAGCAAGTTGACGTTCAATGTTGAGCAGGTATCGGCGGCAGCGAGCGACGCACTCAAGACTATGTTGCGCGAAGGGCTCACCATTCTGGCCCTCGTCAGTTACATGCTCTACTTAAATTGGCGCTTGAGCCTTGTCTTTTTTGCCGTGGCTCCCGCTATTGCTCTGGTGGTGGCTATTGTTGGCCGGCATTTTCGTCGCTACAGCCAACGCATACAAGATTCGATGGGGTCCGTCACCCAAGTGAGTCATGAGACCCTTGGCGCCGTTGACACCATTAGAAGCTACGGGGCGCAACAGCAACAAAGTGAGCGCTTTGAGGAAGTTAGTCGCTTTAACCGCAATCAGAGTTTAAAGCTCGCTTTCGTGCAAGCTGTATCGACCCCCGTCATTCAAACGCTGTTGGCGTTGGCCCTAGGTATTTTATTTTGGTTCGCACTTGACCCAACCATTCTGGCGGGGTTTTCCGCGGGTTCTTTGGTTGCCTTTATTACCGCGGCGGCACTACTTGGCAAGCCCATTCGAACTCTGAGTGGTATACAAAGCGTTGTTCAGCGGGGTTTGGCTGCCGCGGAAGATGTGTTTTTACAGATCGATACCCAACCCGAAATGGACACGGGTACGCTGCGGATTGGTCGAGCGAGGGGTGACATTGTCCTCAAGGATATATCTTTTTGTTACCCACAGAGCTCAGAGCTGGCTCTAGAGGGTGTAAATCTCACCATTACCGCTGGTGAAACCGTAGCCCTGGTGGGCCGCTCCGGGAGTGGTAAATCAACGCTGATACAGCTACTTCAGCGTTTTCACGAGCCGAGCTCGGGCACTATCAGCCTCGATGGTGAGGCTATTCACCGCTATGAACTAGCCAGTTATCGTCGCCAGATCGCTGTTGTCTCTCAGTCAATTCAGTTGTTCAGCGATACCATACGGAACAATATCGCTTTCGGTGACTTGGCGTCAGCCTCTACTGATGCCCTGCGAGAAGCCTGTATTCGTGCGCAAGCGATGAGCTTTATTGAACAATTACCCGCAGGCTTAGACAGTTATTTAGGCGACGACGGCAGTGGGCTATCGGGTGGTCAACGCCAGCGGATTGCTATTGCCAGAGCGCTGTTAAAAGATGCGCCAATCTTGGTCTTAGATGAAGCGACATCGGCTTTGGACACCGAAGCTGAAACCCAGATTCAACAGGCGCTCGAAGACATTACCCGGGATCGGACCACGCTGGTCATCGCCCATCGTCTGTCGACCATTGAAAAAGCTGATCGAGTCATTGTCCTTGATGAAGGCCGTATCGATGCTATTGGCAGCCATACTGAGCTTCTCAGCCAGGCGGGACTGTATGCAAACCTTTACCGGCAGGGCTTAGGTGAGTCGGGTTAATTTCAAGCAGCGCCTTGAGGCTTTTGTTACCAGCGCTTGGTACACCGGGGCGGGCTGGTTGTGGTTGCTGTGGCCACTGACACTCATTGTGCGCAAGGTCGTGGCAAACAGACGCCAGCGATTTATCAATCATCCCCCGGCTGTGGGGTCGGTTCCAGTCGTTGTAGTGGGTGGTATCACCGTGGGTGGAACCGGTAAGACGCCCCTTATCATTGCACTGGTTGATGCCCTTCGCAGACACGGCCTTACCGTCGCGGTCGTCAGCAGAGGGTATGGTGGGCAGATTAGCGGCCAAGCTCAAGTCATTGACGAGAAGTCGCCGGCCTCAGTGGTAGGTGATGAACCGTTAGTAATCTATCTGCGCTGTCACTGCACCGTCGTTGTCGGGCCCGATCGGGTGGCTGCGGTGCGCCTTGCCGAGCAGTCGAAGCCCAATATTATTTTGTCCGATGATGGCCTGCAGCATTACCGCATGCACAGAGAGTTTGAAATAGCGGTGTTGGATGCAGCGAGAGGCTTGGGAAATGGCCAGCTGTTACCCATGGGACCCTTGCGAGAAGCGCCAGATCGTCTCGATACGGTTGACTGGATTCTCGAGCGTAATGGCAAGGGGGTTGACAGTGGTTTCCATTATACTATTCGTGGTTTGCAGCATAGACAGTCTCGACAAGTACTAGCCGCGGCAGAGGCGCGGACTCGCTGGCAAACGGTGAGCAGTATTGCGGCGGTGACGGGAATTGGACAACCAGATCAGTTTTTCGATTCAATACGTTCAATGGGCATCCAAAGTAATAACTATGCGTTTGGGGATCACTATGCCCTGACAAAGAAAGATCTCGATGCCATCGCCGATGAGGTGATTATTATGACAGAAAAAGATGCCATCAAATTGGGTACTGTAGTCGATGAGCGTGTCTGGGTGCTGACTATTGACGCGAGCCTACCCGAGTCACTGCTGACGAAGTTGCTATCGCTATTTTTAGACGACAACGAGGGCCTATGTACCGAGTCGTAATCCCCACTCGCCTAGATTCTACGCGCTTACCCGGAAAGGCATTGATCGATATTGCCGGCCACCCAATGGTGTATTGGGTGTGGTGCCGTGCTAGGGAAAGTGATGCTAGCGAGGTGATTATTGCGACCGATAACGAGACCATTGCCTCGGTCATGCGCGATTATGGCGCTGACGTCGTGATGACTCGGAGTGATCACGACTCAGGAACCGACAGGGTGGCGGAAGTGGTGAGTCAGCGGGGCTGGCATGATGACGACGTGCTTGTGAATTTACAGGGTGATGAACCCCTTATGCCTTCAGTAAACATTGATCAGGTTGCCCGTGAGCTGTTGAGTCATCCTGATGCTGCGATGGCCACCCTGTCTGAACCTATCTCTTCTATTGACGAGCTCTCGAATCCGGCAGTGGTAAAAGTCGTTGCGTCTGACGAGGGGCGGGCATTGTACTTCTCTCGGGCAGCCATTCCCTTTCCCCGGGATGGCGCGGTTTGTGAGCAACACATACTGGCTACTGCCCGTCGACACGTGGGTTTATATGCCTACCGATGCGGCTTCTTGCGGCGCTATATTACTTGGCAACCCTCTGCCATTGAGCAGCTTGAAAAACTTGAACAGCTGCGTGCACTTTCCCATGGGCAAACCATACGGGTTGTAGCCGCGGAGGCATCATCGCCTATAGGTGTAGATACCCAAGCCGATCTTGATGGTGTTCGACGGCTTATTGAGCAATAACGTGGTCGACCCTAAGCCGAAGGTGTCTATTGCCCACTTGAATGGCTTGCGATTGCCCGCGCACGCTGAGTATTTTTTGCGGGTGGACAACGAGCAGCAACTGTTTGAGGGCATAGTTTGGGCGACATCCCGAGACCTGCCGGTCACCGTGGTGGGAGAGGGAAGTAACACCGTAGCGCATCCCTTTGTGAGAGGGCTGGTGATTCAAATCGCCACGTTAGGCCTCAAACTTCTCCATGATGATGGGTGCAAACTGACTGTACGCGCAGCAGCAGGTGAAAACTGGCATGTATTTGTCAGTTGGACGATCGAGCAGGGATTATATGGCCTTGAAAACCTGGCCTTAATTCCCGGTACGGTGGGTGCGGCGCCGGTACAGAACATCGGCGCTTATGGGGTGGAGGTGGCGAGTCGAATTCGCGGCCTGCGAGTGTGTGATCTAACCAACGGCGAGGTGTCGAACCTATCTCCACAGGATTGTCAGTTCGCTTATCGTGACAGTCGGTTTAAGTCTACAGACGGCAAACGGTTTATTATCCTATCGGTGGACTTCATGCTCGATCGCAGTGCTGAGTCCATCCTGAACTACCCTGAACTTGCCCGCGCCTTAGTCGACACGACGCCTACCCCGAGCAATGTTTTTGATGCAGTGGTTGCGTTGCGAAGAAGCAAATTGCCGGATCCTGAGATACTTCCAAATGTCGGCAGCTTCTTCAAAAACCCCTCGGTGTCCTCAGAACAGGCGCAGCATGTGCGTCGAGAGTGGCCTGAAATGCCCCAGTATCCGACGGCAAGTGATAGGGTTAAGCTATCCGCTGGGTGGATGATTGATCAGTTGGGCTGGCGCGAGGCTACCGGGCAAACGGGTATAGGCATCTATAGTCAACATGCATTAGTGATGGTGAATCACGATTGCGGGCATACCGAGGACGTACTGAGCTTGGCCGCGGCTATTGTGGCGTCAGTCGAGGCCGAGTTTGCCATTACACTGGAAATGGAGCCTAGTATCATCGGTAATCCAACAGATTGACGAGCTAAATTGTGGCTACTTTTGATCATAAAGCTTTTTTGCAGACGTTGACTCCTCGACCAGGGGTTTATCAGATGTACGATAGCGCGGGTCAGCTGTTGTATGTAGGCAAAGCAAAAAATCTAAAGAATCGAGTCGCCAGTTATTTTCGCGCCAGCGGGCTCACGGCCAAGACAATGGCTTTGGTCAATCGCATCAGTGAGATTCAAATTACTGTGACTAGCACCGAGGTCGACGCCTTGTTGCTCGAACATAACCTCATCAAGGAAAACAGACCGCCTTACAATATTGATCTAAAGGATGATAAGTCCTACCCCTATATTTATTTATCAAGCCAAGATCGTTGGCCTCGATTAGCACTTCACCGAGGGCCTAAGCGTCGTAAAGGCGACTATTTTGGCCCTTATCCCGGTGCGGGGGCCGTCCGCTCAACCCTGCATTTGCTGCAAAAAGTGCTCAATGTTCGCCAGTGTCAAGATAGCTACTTCAGAAACCGCTCACGGCCATGCCTGCAATACCAAATTGGCCGCTGCACGGCACCCTGTGTCGGCTTGGTTAGCGACGAGGCCTACGCTGAGCAGGTAGAAAAAACGGTCATGTTTTTGTCGGGCAAATCTCAGGAACTCATGAATCGCTTGGCTGATGAGATGGAGGGTGCTGCCGGCGAACTCAACTATGAGGAGGCCGCCGAGCGTCGAGATCAGTTAGCACAGCTTCAGCAGGTGCAATCCGTGCAGGGCATTGAAGGTGCCACCGGAGACATCGATATCCTCGCTGCCACCACAGGAATGGGTAGCGCCTGTGTGCAAGCCCTGTTTGTTCGTGAGGGCAGGGTGCTGGGCAGCCGAACATTTTATCCGCCGACCAAGTTGGATGAAACCGCGGAACAGGTATTGGAGGCATTTCTTCCTCAGTTTTACTTGCCGGGGCGCCAGACCATACCGATGGAAATTATTGTCAATACTATGCCAGAAAGTGCCGAGGTTCTGGCCCTCGCCTTGACAGAGCAAGCGCGGCGCAAAGTGGTAGTACGAAACAATGTTCGTGATGCGCGCGCACGATGGCTACAACTCGCCCTGCAGACCGCAGAGACCAATTTGGCTGCGCACGTCAATGGCAAACACACCACAGCAGGCCGACTCGAATCTCTTCGTAGGGAGCTCAAGCTTGAGAGCTTGCCCTCTCGAATGGAATGCTTTGATATTAGTCACAGCTCGGGTGAGGCGACGGTGGCTTCCTGTGTGGTGTTCGATGGGGCAGGGGCTCGCAAGGCGGATTACAGGAAATTTAATATCGAGGGCATTACGCCGGGGGACGACTATGCCGCTATGCAGCAGGCATTAGAAAGACGCTACAAACGTTTATCGGGAGGGGAAGGTCAGTTACCGGATGTTTTGTTTATTGACGGTGGTAAAGGGCAGGTCAGTCAAGCGATGTCAGTCTTATCGAGCTTTGATATTACGTCAGTAAGGGTTGTGGGCATTGCTAAAGGCACCACGCGAAAGGCGGGTTTCGAAACGTTGATTGACGGGGATACCGGACGTGAGAGTCAATTGCGGGGCGATAATCCGGCGCTGCACCTGATCCAGCAAATACGTGACGAGGCGCATCGATTTGCGATTACTGGGCACCGAGCGCGCCGCTCCAAAGCGCGAAAGACATCGACCTTGGAGACCATTCCTGGAGTGGGTGCAAAGCGCCGTCGAGAACTGCTACGCCATTTTGGCAGCGCCAGTGGTGTGGCCGGCGCTGGCATTGAAGAATTGTGTAAAGTGACGGGGGTGAGCCAAGCGTTGGCGCATACTATCTATGATCATCTACACAGTGTGAGTGATTGACCACAAACTATGCGACACTGTTTGAGTTGAAGAAGGAAAGCGCTGGTGCCTATTAATTTACCCAATCTGCTCACATTGTTGCGGGTCGCTGCCATCCCGATGATGGTGCTGCTGTTTTATTTACCGCCGCCTTTTTCAAGCTGGGGCGCGGCGTTATTATTTTCAGCCGCAGCAGTCACTGACTGGCTGGACGGCTGGTTGGCGCGACGGGCCGGGCAAATGACGGCATTTGGCGCGTTTCTCGATCCAGTGGCCGATAAACTTATCGTAGCAACGGCGCTGGTGCTGTTAGTAGATCGCTTTGACGACGTACTCATGACATTGTGCGCCTGCGTCATCATAGGGCGCGAAATCGTGGTCAGTGCGTTACGAGAATGGATGGCTCAATTGGGTCGAAGTGCCACTCTTAAAGTCTCCCGGCTTGGCAAGTGGAAAACCGGCTTTCAAATGGTCGCTATTATCGCGCTGCTGCTGTTGCTGCCTGACTCGGTGCCAGCCATTTACTATTGGCTTGCGCAGCTCATCCTCCTCGCTGCAGTGGCGTTGACTTTATGGTCAATGGTCATTTACCTGCAGGCTTTTGCGGTCGCGGTAAGGGAACAGGATCGTTGATTTATGGGTAGTCGAATGCAGCCTTTAGGGTGAATACGCCCAAGAGGGTCGGCAGTGTTTACCCCCATACCCGCCTGTCTTTTCGTTGCGAATGGAACTATCAACGCGCTTGAGTTGCTGGTTACGCGAGCAACTTGGCAACCCGCAATCCTTCTGTGTATACTGCCGCCCGGCGCGGACCTCGATCTGCGCCCATTAAAGCGGTGTGCTGATTGTCTAAGCAAGCGTTCCAGAGGCTCGGTGGCAGAGTGGTCATGCAGCGGATTGCAAATCCGTCAACGCCGGTTCGATTCCGACCCGAGCCTCCAATAATTCATCTATTTATCAATAATTTAAGAAACTGTTAGTCACAGGCTTAAATCCCGAATAGCAAATGAATAGCAGCTACTCACTCCGGCGTTACCGTGCGAGCATCTAGCTTCACCCCTTCTGACACTCGAAAGCGCGAACGAATGGTGTGCCACGATAACCTGCCGCAGTGACTTGTTTAACCGCCTCAATCTTAAATTCTTCGGTGTATCGCTTTCTGCTCATCATTCCACCTCTCTAGTCGCTACTGTGTGCGACTGAAAGGCGTCTAGCAAACTAGTGTGAGTCAGTATCTACTCGCGAAGTTGTCGTGAATTGCTAAGCAGTTGGCATGTATTGCCAATACTCCTTGGCGCGTATGCTTTTTATTTCAGTATCGAAATAAAACATATCGATAAAGAAAAACGTTGGAGGTTCTTAGCCCGAAAAATTGTGGTGAAAGGTATATAAACACAAACAATAAGGAGGCCTTATGGCTAGTCATGGCATTTCTGAGTCAACAGTCCGGGGTAAGCCCAGCTTTTTGGGTGTGTGGCAAAAGGTCGCAGAGCTTATATCTGCTGCTACGGTAATACACCACGGTAGTTTTGATCGAACTGCAGTTAGCGGGGCGTGTCGCTCTGTTGGGTTAGCTGTTGATCAAAGTGCATGGCTAGATAGCACGAAAGCCCAGTGTCGCGCCAATCCCTTTGATTAGTTGCCTACGATTAACACCAGTGCGCCTGCTCATTAATCTACTTCCCTCAGATCACGATAATCGACAATATCACCAAGCACAGATCTGAGCAGCCACAAATTCATCGTGCCTAAAAGACCTTACAAATTTGCATCGGGTCGCAGGGTCAAATTGATATTAAAATAAGGACTGCGAGACACATCAAAAGACGGTAACTCGACACCGTCGCCATAAATAGCTAAAGCGCGCAAGCCACCAACGCCCAAAGACAAGCCACCCCAGAGCACACCAAAAAGACGACGTTGCGCGGTAAAACCTAGGTCAAAACCACTTAAATCCAGACCTATCTGGGCCGATTCCTGATCGAGCGCCCAGGCTGCACCAGAAAAAATTGCCCCAAAAGAATAAAACTCATCGTCATTCGGCGCATAGTTGACGCTGGGCCAGGGCATGATGGCACTGATACTCCACTCGGAAGACAATTGCCAAGAAGCGCCAACGTAAGGCAATGCATAGCTATTGAATTCTGACGCGTCGACAAAAAGCCCAAATGCCCACCAGACATCGTCAGACGCCGTATAACGGGCGAAAGCCCCACCCATCGTCTGCCAATAATCACTGCCACGCTCTTGTGTGCTGTGGTGCCAAACAGGCATCACAAAGGCCGCAAGCTGGACATCATCGCTGTACTGGGTCAACCAAGCGCCACCGACGCCAACCGACGTGACAGAAAAATCGTCTCCATCATCTACTTTGAAGTTACTGTGGCCTACGTACTCACCGAGCACAATGGCATCTGTGGACGACAACAGAAAAGGCACGCCGGCAGCCTGAGTCGTGGACTGCTGACTATAATTTTCAATCTCGTCGCCACTCTCCGGGTCCAGCACCATTGCCTCTCCGTAGTAAGTTGACCCCAAATACGCTAACGGCGGTATCGGTGCATTACTAACGCTGCGAGTGAACTCAATTGTCGACTCTGCAAATTGTCGAGCCGTTCGCGCTACATATGACTCTCTGCGCTCAGATGAAATCACTTCAGATGTCAGCTCCGACGCCTCAGTACTGGCCCATACTGGCTGACACAGTTGCGCCATCAACAAACTTGCCGCAGTTCTTGCTAAAAGGTCGCCTGTTTGGCCGCAATGGCGAAAAAGCTCAAGGCTGAGTCTCTGTGAAACCACGAATATCTCCCAATCAATCTGAACGCTAGGCTAACGATGCCAAGACGCCCGGTAAAGAGGACGAATACCCCTTTCCCATAATCGGAACTGAAAGCTATACTGCAAATGTCTCCTTTAGTTTTTGAGGCGAATGGTCCCAAATCATCTGACGACATACACATCAGTATTTTCGCGTATAGTTTTTGTATTTGAGCTTGCTGATAGCCCGAATACAAACGAACAAGGAACATCAACCTCGGGGCGATTCACTTAGCATTTCCTAAGAAGTAGTTTTACACAAAGGCAGTGCTGCGGATTTCGCAAGATCTGCAGCGCAACTGCTCAGCTACTTATGTACTCGCATTAACCCTTCTTGGGTTGTTGATGCAACTAACTCGCCAGCTAAATACAAGCCAACTACATGGCATCTCTCAACTCAGCTATGGTTGTAATAGACTGAGGTTAATCCAGCTGCCTAAAAGGACGTGCTCTGATGACACTGCGACCTGCGCGAGACAAATCCGTGACGACAGTGATTTTTCTGTGTGGCTTACTGCTTAGCTCAATAACCCATGCCAAATTGCCAGCGGATGATGGGGCAGCGTTAACGGAATCTGTGTGTGGCACATGCCATTCTGTGAGCTATCTCGAACGTGCTCAAGGATACGATTCGCCAGAAGCTTGGCGCCAGCTTATGGCCACTATGGTTAGCTTGCCGACGTCACAAGCCCGCACCATTAGCGAGTATCTGGCTAAGCACTTCCCCGCAAAACCTGAGCGACGGCCCAATTTAGTGGCTGGTGACTTTCCGATAGAGATCAGCGAATGGGTCGTACCTACTCTGGGGCAGCGCGCACGAGACCCGATTGAGGCACTAGACGGCTCGATTTGGTGGACGGGGATGTGGGCATCGATTGTCGGACGCTTGGACCCGAAAACGGGGCAGATGGAGGAGTACCAGCTACCTGTAAGCGCGCGCCCGCATTCCATTGTGCCCGGTGCACATGGCTATATTTGGTATATGGGTAACAGCAATGCCACGATTGGCCGTTTAGACCCGACTACGGGCATCATTAACGAGTATCCGACCCATGCAAAGGACCCTCATACCGGCGTATTTCATCCCAACGGCAATCTCTATTTTACCGCACAGCATTCGGGGATAGTCGGAAGACTCGATCCGTTAACGGGTGAGCTGTCTGAAATAGCGACCCGCGCCCGACCTTACGGTATTAAAGTCGGGTCAAACGGGATGCTCTATGTGGCCTACAACGGCACCAATGCCATCGCTGAAATGGACCCGGACACACTGAGTATTCGGTATTTTGACATTCCTGATCCGCGCACTCGTATTCGGCGACTCGATATCGCCAGCAATGGATCAATCTGGTTCGTTAATTCTTCTCTGGGTAAAATCGGCAATCTCGATCCTAAAACAGGTGCAGTAAAGCAATGGGATTCTCCGAGCGGACCTTCATCTCACCCCTATGCGATCGCTGTCATTGATGACGTAATCTGGTACAACGAGTCGGGTATGCGACCAGATACCTTAGTTCGGTTTGATCCGGCTGCAGAGCGCTTTCAGAGCTGGGCGATCCCCTCGGGTATTGGCATCGTGCGTCACGTTTGGGTCACCAAAGATAAAAACCTCTTGATTCATCAAAGTAGTAGTAATCGTATCGGCCTGGTGCACATACCCCGTTGAGTATTCCGACTTCTTGGACGCGGATGAAATGCGAGTGCAATCCACGATTCGCAGGATTAATGACCGCTAATTGGACGGGAAGATGAGCATGGAAACGATAAAAATACAGACCGAACTGGGCGTGATATCAGCGCTATCATCGGGCTCTGGCCCTTTAGTGCTCATGCTGCATGGTTTTCCCGACACGAAGGAGACATGGGTCGCGCAAATTGCCTTTTTTGCCAACAATGGGTTTCGGGCGGTTGCAGTGAGCCTTCGAGGTTATGAGCCGTCCTCAATGCCGCAAAATGGCGATTTTAGTGATACAGCACTTGCTCAAGATGTTGTCGATGTTATGGACGCACTAGGGGCGACCTCTGCGCACTTGGTGGGGCATGATTGGGGCGCTGCGATTGCTTATCGTGCGGCGTACCTTTTTCCCGAGCGGTTTAATAGTCTGACAACGATGGCGGTTCCTCATGCGGGAAACTTCGCTAACAAAGCGTTCTTCACACCCAAGCAGGCTGTGATGTCGTGGTACATGATGTTCTTTCAGTTGCGCGGCCTATCTGATTGGTGGGTGACGCGTAAGAATTTCAAATTCCTTCGGCGACTGTGGAAGGTGTGGAGTCCGGACTGGGTGTTTTCAGTGGCGGAGTTTGAGCAGCTGTGCGACGCATTTCGAAAGCCCGGTGTGGTACATGCTGCGCTTAGCTACTATCGCGCTGCATTGGGGCCAGGTGCGGCACCTATTACACCAGCGAGACGGGCTGCTAACCGTTATAGCGTAGCTGTACCTACCCTGGGTCTTACCGGCGCCAATGAAGGTTGTATTGATGCCGAGGTATTTAAAAACCTGATGGTGTCCGGAGACTTTCCCGCAGGCTTAGACGTAAAAGTAATACCCGGAGCAGGGCACTTCTTACACCGTGAACAGGCGGATGAGGTTAACGAAATCGTATTGGCATGGCTGCATAGACACGCTACGGCACAACCCGCATAGCGGAGAAAATAATAATTCTGGTCCCAGTCCTAATCCTAAATTCTTATGGCAGGAGCAAGCTATAAGTTAACAGCGGCTAGCGGGTAAGCGCGTTCTTGTTACTCGCTCTGCTGGCCAAAATAGATGGTGTTGATTTGGGTAGCCTGCGGGCGCTCGTTTCGCCACACAGTCGACGGTTTTGGGTGCTCCTTTAATCAATAAACGCAGTTGAAGAGCAGGATCACTGCCACCGGCAGGCATGTGATGAGATAGATCGACTAGTCACGATATAGGTCTTCAAAGTAACGCTTATTCGTTAACAGATCTGCTGCCAACAGCCCTTTTGTTTGTCCTATACTGCTAACACCAGTGAAGAGTGCAAATCGGTTCTCTAGAGCGGGCAATACTATGATCAAAAAAAAGGCAAAAAACTGCGCGCACCGGCGTGAGCTAGCCATTTTGGTCAGCCTCTGTGCGTGTGTTGCGATGAGCAGCATGGCCATGGCTGCCAAACAAAACCCTGCAGGGGCGCCTGATCCACTGGGGCCCAATTCAGAGCGGCCCAACATTGTATTGATACTGTTGGACAATACCGGGTGGGGAGATTTTGGCCCCTATGGCGGTGGCGAGCTCCGCGGGGCACCTTCACCATCAATCGACAAACTGGCCACTGAAGGCCTCACGCTCACCAATTTCAATACCGAACCGCAATGTACCCCTAGTCGCTCGGCACTCATGACCGGGCGCTTTGCCATTCGTAGCGGCACGCAGTCGGTGCCAATTGGTGTGCCTTACTACGGCCTGCTGCCCTGGGAAGAAACCATTGCAGAACGGCTTAAGAGCGCAGGTTATGCAACCGCTATTTTTGGAAAATGGCACTTGGGTAAAACCCAAGGGCGCTTTCCCACCGACCAGGGTTTTGATCAGTGGTATGGGATTCAAGATAGCTCCGGCGACGCGGTGCGCTATTCAGAGTGGATCGATCAATACTCTATTCGGGCCGATGTGGAACAATCTCTGCCGAAGAATGAATATCCCTGGATTCAAACCGCCAAGATGGGTGAAAAACCCACCCGGGTTAAAAAGTTTGATCTGGATGCCAAGCGCAGCATTGATGGCGATTTAATCACTATGGCTAGCGACTATATCAAGGCGCAGGCGCGAAAGAAAAACCCCTTTTTTGCTTATGTCCCGCTGACAGCCATGCATTTTCCAACGTTACCGAGTGACGAGTTTGCCGGCAAATCTGGCAATGGTATTTACGCAGATTTGCTGATGCAGACCGATCACTACGTGGGGCAAATATCGAATGCGGTAAAAAAAGCGGGTATTGAGGAAAATACAATATTCATTGTGACTGCGGACAATGGGCCTGAGGTAGCGGAAAACGGAGGAGGGCAATTCACTGGCTGGACCGGGCCATGGGCAGGCAGTTACTTCACAGCACTGGAAGGCGGTTTGCGCGTGCCATTTATCGCCAAATGGCCAAAGCAAATTCCCAAAGGAACCCGCAGTAACGAAATTGTACATCTAGTCGATTTATTTCCGACCATGCTTGAAGCTGCGAATGTTAACGTTCCTGTGGACAGAGTGATCGATGGCAAGTCCATGATCCGATTCATGAAGGGTAAAACCAAAAAATCACCCCGAGAAGGGTTTCCTATATTTGTCGGCGATGAGTTGTATGCGGTGAAATGGCGCAATTGGAAAGCCCATTTTATCTGGCAAACCACAAAATATAGCCCGAAAAAGGAGTACTCCACGGTCGCTAAAGTGGTCAATCTTATTCAAGATCCCCGCGAAGAGCGACAAGCGGTAGAACCCTACAATGCCTGGACTCAATATCCGGGTGTTAATGTGCTGTTGGGTTATCAAAAAAGTTTGGCGCTGCAGCCAAATATCCCTAAAGGTGCTCCTGACTCTTTTACGCCGCCGCCACTCAAGCGCCGAAAATAAGCTGGTGTTTTCAGTGATTAACGCAACCGATGAAGAACCGCCGTTGGTCTATGGCGATCGCATGGTTGACTCACATTCGCACAATGCCCTTGGGCGTTTTCTGACACTAGGTATCAATCTTAACTATTAGCAGCGTGGGGTGTTCATTACCTGTTTATCCAAACTCGAATGATGTCAGTCCAAATACGCGATTCATCTCCAAGGTGGGTTGCGCACCGAGGTACATTTTTGCGCAGCGAAAAACATCTTCTAAGCCAAATGACGCGGCAAGCGCCACCGCTTTCTTATTCACCTCAGGCACGTCCAGTTGAACCAGCTCGCCCTGCACGGCAGACATGAGGTGTGACACCACCTCTCTAGCACCCGAGGGGGTGTAGGCCAGAACAGGTCCAAATTTGACTCCTTTTTCCGCGGGTCTCAGTGCTGCAAAGGCTTCGAGATTGTCGCCATCCTTGAGTACAGCGGTTTTCATCCCCGGTGCTGACAGCCAGCGCTTCAGAAACCCGCTCCGATCGCAGGGGAAGCATGATCTATCCAGTGCCATGATATCAGTGAAGTCCTCGGCGGCCATTGGTCTACAGTGAACGCTCGCATGACCTGCGGCTTCGCCTTGGAAGCGAACGTCTTCATAGAGATACTCGAAGCCGCCACGGCTGTAGTAGGGCACCATGTGGAGCACACCGTCCATACCCACCAAGGCGTCAGATCGCAGCCTGTCTCGTAGACGGTTTAGGCGGTGCTGCCAGAGTACGTTTCCCAAACCTTGCTGTCTTTGGTCTTGTCGCATGATGAACAAACCCATGAACCCACAAATACCTTCGTAACTGAAAATAGAGCCGCCCCCTAACAACTCGCCACCACGACGAAGAGCAATGAAGGCGTCTGGATCGTAAGCCCTGGCGATGTCTATGTCAGAAATACCTGGGTTCCAGCCTTCGGAGACAGCCCATTCCCGGAGTATTGCTACCTCGCTGGGGGTCATTAGGTCGAGCTCGAGTTCATTGGGTAATGATGTTTTCATGGTTTTTTCTCAGATGGCTTGGTTTTAGTCAAATTACAGTCTGTGTTTCGCGGTGTAAACGTGGGCGCGTCGACTGTGGGGCGGGGGTTCTCCGCTTCCCTTTCCCTCAGCCGCTTGGCTTGGTCCAGATTCATCCCGCGGTAGTCCTTGCGCCAGCGGCAGTCGATGTGGTCCGTTATCCCCAGCTGTCTGTATGTCTTGGTGACAGTCCTGCTATGCGCTATCAATACACCAGCCTCGCGGACTGTGTGAAGGATTTCTTCAGCATGGTAAGGGTTCGTCGGCATGATTCAGGTCTCCTCATTTAGCTTTTTTACCACGGTCGATCTGGTTCAAAAAAGCAAGGCGAGCTTATTAAGGTTCGATGGCTGTCCGAGACTGCAGAAAAAGCGCCACAACGATACAGAGCATCCCGCCGCCTTGAAGCACTGTCAATGTACTTTCGATACTAAACCATGCAATGGCCGCAGCGAACGCGGGCACGGCGGCAAGCCACGCGCTGGCCTCAGTGGCTGTTCGCAGCGATAAGGCACGAAACCAAAGGCCAAACGAAATCACGCTGGCGGGGATAGCCAGCCAGAAAAACCACAGCCCCTCGCTGAGTGTTTGGGGCATCCAAAGGGTTGGACCGCGAAGTAGCAGCGTTACGCCAGCTAATAGTGCCGCACCAAAGATCATTTGCTGAGCGTTGAAGTGCCACCCGCCGCTGATGTTAAGTCGCTTGGACAGCAGGGTTGCTACTGCCCAAGAAACGGCAGCGAGGACGCTCAAGAATACACCGTAGTGTGTGTTGTCTACTTCGCGGTTAGCAAGGACACTGGGTATATTGGTCACCAAGATTAGACCCACAACGCCCAATATCAGTGACACCGCAAGGGTTCGGCTCAGACCGCGCTTGCCAACCACGCAGTCAACCCCCGAGACCATCAATACATTACTGAAAACAATAGCGGCGACAACAGCTGGAGGCTCAACGGCAAGCGCAATGTGCACGGGTGCCAT
>DGPA01000045.1 GCA_002389505.1 Halieaceae bacterium UBA4452 | reverse complement strand
TACCAACTGAGCTAAGGCGGAATTGTCTCTATTGAGAGACGCGGACTATACAGGATCGAATTTTTTAAAGTCAACACCCCGTAGCGGCGAGTGTCATCTACATTAAAAAAGAGCAATACTGTGCGCCGACATTTTTTTATATTTTGGAACACCATGGTTCGTCAATTTGAAGTGAGGTCTAGTTATCAGCCCGCGGGGGATCAGCCTCAGGCCATCGAGCAGCTGGTTGAGGGAATTCATGCAGGCCTCGCGTCGCAAGTGCTGTTGGGTGTTACTGGATCGGGTAAAACCTTTACGATGGCTCATGTTGTTCAACAGGTGCAGCGTCCGACCATTGTTATGGTTCACAATAAGACTCTGGCGGCCCAGTTATACGGTGAATTTAAAGAGTTCTTTCCCAATAATGCGGTCGAGTACTTCGTGTCTTACTACGATTATTACCAGCCCGAGGCGTATGTGCCCTCGTCCGATACGTTCATTGAGAAAGATGCTCAGGTAAATGATCATATTGAACAGATGCGGTTGTCGGCGACAAAGGCGTTGCTGGAGCGAGAGGACTGTATAGTGGTGGCCACGGTGTCAGCCATTTATGGCCTAGGTGATCCCGAGTCGTACTTCAAAATGATTATGCATCTGTCTCGGGGGGAAATCATTGATCAGCGCGGTATTCTTCGACAATTGGCGGAGCTGCAGTACACGCGTAATGACATTGACTTTCGTCGAGGCACGTATCGGGTTCGCGGTGATGTCATCGATATCTTTCCCGCGGACTCAGAAGATCTTGCGGTGCGCATAGAGCTGTTTGACGAGGAAATTGAAAATATAGCGACCTTTGATCCATTGACCGGTGCGGTAGCAGAAAAACTACCGCGGGTGACTATTTTCCCTAAAACGCACTATGTGGCATCTCGGGACACTATGTTAGGCGCGGTCGATCTCATCGAGGAGGAACTCGAGCTGCGTGTCAAGCAGTTCAAGGACATGGAGAAGCTCTTAGAAGCTCAGCGAATTCAGCAGCGAACCCGCTATGACATAGAGATGATTCGCGAGCTTGGCTACTGTCAGGGTATTGAGAATTACTCGCGTTATTTATCGGGACGCGCGCCCGGTGAGGCGCCACCGACATTATTTGAGTATTTACCCGATAACGCTCTTATCTTAGTGGATGAATCTCATGTGACCATTCCGCAAATTGGGGCCATGTATAAAGGTGATCGATCGCGTAAAGAAACCCTCGTTGAGTATGGTTTTCGATTGCCTTCCGCTCTTGACAATCGACCCTTGAAATTTGAAGAGTGGGAGAGCATGCGACCCCAGGCGATTTATGTCACGGCGACGCCCGGAAAATATGAGAAGGCTTATGGAGATAGAACCGTTGAGCAGGTCGTGCGGCCCACTGGTCTGGTCGATCCTGAGATAGAAATTCGACCGGCACGCACGCAAGTGGATGATTTGCTCGCCGAAATCGGCACGACGGTCGATGGCGGTGACAGAGTATTGGTGACCACGTTAACCAAGCGTATGTCAGAGGATTTAACCGAGTTTCTGAGCGAACACGATATTCGTGTGCGCTATTTGCACTCAGATATTGATACCGTTGAGCGGGTCGAGATTATTCGAGATTTACGCCTTGGCGAATTTGATGTGCTGGTGGGTATTAATTTGCTTCGAGAAGGTCTCGATATGCCCGAGGTGTCCCTGGTCGCCATTCTCGATGCGGACAAAGAGGGTTTTTTACGCTCTGAGAGCTCGCTGATTCAAACGATTGGTCGCGGTGCTCGAAACCTGCGCGGTCGCGCTATTTTGTATGCCGATAAAATGACCGGTTCCATGGAACGCGCGATTGCCGAGACAGATCGCCGCCGGCAGCGGCAACTGGACTTCAACAAAGCCCACGGCATTACCCCGGTGGGTATCGAGAAAAGCGTTCAAGATATTATGGAAGGCGCGCGGCGTATGCCGACTAAAGCCCGCAGTGCCAAAGAGCGCCGGGTTGCGGAAGAGCGGGCCGCCTTCAGTGATGACGTAGCCAAATTGACGCCCGCAGCCCTCGCGCGCAAATTGGAGAAAATGGAGACCCAGATGCTGGAGCACGCCAAAAATCTTGAATTTGAAGAGGCGGCACGGATGCGTGATCAGGTGGCTGAGCTCAAACAGCTCGCGTTTGTCGGCTAGCCTTGCTCGCCTTTCATGCTCAGGCTTTGACAGTGAAGCCTATCTCGGCACCAGAGGGTGCGTCTATGCTACGCGCCCAAGGCTCGCCCTCGTGGTGTTTTGCCACTAGCGCCACAACATAAAGCCCCAGCCCCAAATGAGCGTCCGCGCCGTACTGGCCAGTCCTGTCACTGAGCATGGGCGAGAACAGCTGCTCGGGTATTTCTGGGAGCGCCGGACCTTGGTTGATAACCGTTATCCGCCACCACAAACCCCGGCGCCGAAGCTTGACTGTTATCACGCTGTCCGGATGTGCAAAGGACACGGCGTTGGCAATGAGTTTATCGAGGGCTTGAACAATGAGGTCGGGTGCAACGCTAGCTATGGCCTGTTCGCGGGTCGCATCCAGCGTAAATGCCCACCCTGGGTAGGTCATACCATAGGCACTGGCCAGCTCGCTCAGCAGATCGAACAGATCAGTCGATTGGTGCGGTTCGACGCCGAGACTGTTTTCGAGTCTACTGGCTTCATTCATGGCATTGAGCAGATCGGTTAACCGTCGCAGGCCGGTCTGTGCGCGGGCAATGAGGACAGTGTGATCTGCTGCCGTTAGCTGGTTGTTTAAGTGCTCGAGAGTGGAGCCAATAACCGCTACTGGGGTGTGAATTTCATGGGCCAGTGCTCTAGGTAGAGCGCGCAAGTAGTTTTCTAGACGATGAGTGTCTGCCAGCAGCGAGTTGAATTGTTGTGCCAGCTGGTCGAGCTCGTCATTACATGGGCTGACGGGAAGAGACTGATCTCGGCCACGGTCGTGGTGGGCAGCACTCTCTAGACGTTTCTGTAGACGGATAATGCGTAGGCTCAGTAGCGAGGCAAAAGCAAATAATCCAGCCGCAATGAACAGGCTCGTCAGTCCCCCTTTCACCAGTAGGCCTTCGAAGACGGGATCGGTGAAAGAGAGATACTGTTCTCGGGGTTGCTCAACCATCACTACGCCCATAACGGCTGCATCAATGCGCAAGGGTGCTGCGTAGCGCGACCACAAGCTCCCTTTGGCTTCAAAGACGCTGTGGCTGCCCACCCCCTGCAGTGCTGAGCTCATCACTGCACTGACGTTGCGACCGCTGGGCGTCTGCTGCGCAGGCTTATCAGCCGCGGGCGGCTGTAACACCTGCCGATATAGCCACCGGGTCAATCCGTGACTGCCAGTGGCGGGTTCAGGGTTAGACCAGTCTGACGCGCCCAGGAGCCAGCCCCAGCGATCGTAAACACTCACCTTGGTGGGGCTGTTGCTGAAATTGTTGAGCAGGGCGATCAGTTCCTTGGGCGTGCGAATCAGATGCGGTGGTGCGCTAGCCGCCAAGGGATCAATATTTCCCCAGGTGTTCATACCCCCTTCGTCTTCATCAACGTAGTGAACGCCCAGATACTCGATGTCCACAGCCGAGGGTATGGCTAGCTCTATCTGATAGCCGTCGCTGACATCGGCCCAGACGCCGCGAATACGACGGGCTGGGTCGCTTGGCTGGCGCGGATTCATCGATTGCGCGCGTACTGACCCCGGTGCAGATGTGGCAATGACTATTGGTTCCCGCCGATTATCTTGCCATGTAGTCAACACCATCCGATCGCCACTAGGTTTCTCCATGTTGACTGAGTGGTTATACCGCTTTGACCGATCCGTAATCGCCAAGGCTAGAAACAAGGTGTCATCAACGGCAGTCACCGTTACCGTGAAGCCACGCCTGGTGGTACCGAAGTGGCGGCTCTTGAGTGGTGGCCATTCATCAAAAAAACCATCCAGGATGGGGGCAGTGTCACTATTGACCGCGTGGAGACTATTGTCGTCAAGTGAATCGTTGAGCCGTTGCCGGTGGGTATACAGGAGGTCGAGTCGCTGGTTTACGCCATTAGCAATGGCGCGGCCGGTGGCTTCCAATCCCTGCTGCTGTACTCCCAGCAAGGCCTGTTCGTTGCTTCGAAGAAACTGGCAGCCCGTCCAAGGTATGCCAAGAAAGATCAGTGACAAAAGCAGCAGCTGAGTTCGGAGTTTCACCCCTCTGGTTTCCAGCGATACCCGACGCCATAGGCGGTTTGTATGTGTTCGAATTTGGCATCCTGCGCTTCAAATTTCCGCCGAATCCGTCGAATATGGGACGTAATCGTGCTGTCGTCGAGCACCACATTAGCCGCATCCATCAGCTGGCTGCGGGTTTTGATGTGGCCGGGGTGGCGTACTAGGGCATGCAGCATACAAAATTCCGTGTAAGTCACCTCGATCGCCTGGGTTTGCCAGTGAACCGTTAGCCGCTCAGTATTTAATGCTAGAGCACCCCGACGTAACACTTGTTCGCTAGTCTCGGGAGCGCGTAAAGCGCTAACGCGCCGCAGTAGTGCAGTAATACGCGCTAGCAGTTGCGGCTGAGAAATAGTCTTGGTCAAATAATCATCGGCGCCTAGTCGTAAGCCCGAAATAATATCGATCTCGCTATCGCGCGCCGACAAAAATACGATGGGCAAGAGCGGCTGTTGGCTGCGTAAGTCACGACAGAGGGTGAAGCCCGCCTCAGCGTCATCGCCCAGTCCAATATCGAGAATAGCCAGATCTGGCCATTGGGTTTCTAGTGCTTCCTTTGCGGTTATTGCACTGGTGTAGATAGTGACCCGATAGCCTTGGCTAACCAGCAAGTCACGATAGTTTTCCGCCAGTGCTAGTTCGTCCTCAACAATAACGATATGCTGTTTCATGAAGTTATTTCACAGTGCCAGAGCGAGCTAACAGTGCCCTATAGTTGCACCCATAAGCGGCTAGCTCAAGGGTTTATTCCTATAGGATAAGGTGGGGTGATTTGCTGTAAAGTGTGGGGCAACTTTTTTGAACGAATTGGAGTATTTTTTATTGGTAAATGATAAGATTCAACGCTACCTGTCTCCGAGAGATGATGATGAATAAACTATTGCGTCTAACGCAAACTACAGTGACACAACGAGTGATGTTGGTGCTGGTTATGGTCATGGTGGGTGGATGCTCTACGCAGAGCACCGATAACTACAACCTATGCGCTTGGGGCCATAGTTTAGTCGGCATAGGTGTTGGAGCCGCCAGCAGCGGCACAGGGCTAGTTGTTGCGGGAGCAGCAGCTGGCGGTATCGCTGGGTACATAATGTGCCGAGAAGACGGTGAACCGCCTAAGGACATCTCTACCTTATGGTCTTTTGAACCGGCGGAGGCAGTGGACACTGAAAAGCCAGTGGAGCTTACAAGTATTTATCAGCCCATCGTACCCATGGTGGTTAATGATGGACCGCCGGGCGATGGTGATGGCGATGGAGTGACCGATGATAAAGACGCCTGCCCCGAGACCCCAGAGGGTGTAGATGTTACATACAATGGATGTGACAGACCGTTTATTTTTGACAGCGCAGTTATGCAGTTCGCAAGCAATAGCGCTACATTGGCGATTGACGCAGCAGAGGTACTCCAACCGGCGCTGCTGTACTTAGAGAAGTACCCTAATACGCGTTTCGAAGTGATTGGACACACTGATAGCACGGGAGCGGCCAGCTACAACCAAGCGCTGTCGGAACGACGAGCCCAGGCAGTGGTCGATCAGCTGATTAAACTAGGTATCCCCGAAGATATTATGTCGTCGAGGGGCGATGGGGAGACTAATCCTTGGGCATCGAATTTGACTGAGGGTGGCAAGGCACGAAATCGCCGCGTTGTTGTGCAGCCAACGCAAGTAATTTATGGGGACACCCCCTAACTGACAGGGGTCGTTGATACTAACGGCGTCCCAGCCTACTACTGTGCAACATTGGGGTTACGGTAGCGAGTGGTAAGAAAGAGCGAGTCTGCGTGCATCGATATGGCGACACCCCGATATTCAGTGTAGGTAAGTAGTCAGCACTGGCTTTGCAATCACACCAGTACGCTGCACGGTTCACTAGCGCGGACGTTGCCCGCTGAGCCGGGTGCTCCTTTTGTTTTTTTGTTGCTTCTGCGACACTGCGTTTCAGCTTTCCACGCGGCCCAGAGTAGGGGTCGCCACTGATGAGGAGTTATGCCATGCCCACTGTTACTCTCCCCGATGGATCCCAGCGCACCTTCGAGCAACCACTTAGCGTTTACGATGTGGCAGCCGATATTGGGGCTGGGCTGGCCAAGGCAGCATTGGCTGGCATCGTCAACGGCCGTGAGGTCGACACGTCGTATTGGCTTGAAGAAGATGTGGCGCTCAGTATTATCACTGATCGGGATGATGCTGGGATTGACATTATCCGCCATTCGACCGCGCACCTACTGGCACAGGCAGTTCAGCAATTATTTCCCGGTACTCAAGTGACTATTGGGCCGACAATCGACGAGGGCTTTTTTTACGATTTTGCCTCTGCGCATCATTTCACGCCCGACGATCTCGACAAGATTGAGGCGCGCATGACGGAGATCGCCGACAGCGATCTGACCGTAGAGCGAAAAGTGTGCTCTCGGGATGAGGCCATTGAGCTATTTCGCAACATGGGCGAGCATTTCAAAGTACAGATTATTGGAGACTTACCGGAAGGAGAGGACATTTCTCTGTATCAGCAAGGCGAATGGATGGACCTGTGCCGGGGACCACACGTCCCTAGCACCGGCAAGCTCAAAGCCTTCAAGCTGACAAAAGTGGCCGGCGCCTACTGGCGCGGCGACTCCAACAACCCCATGTTGCAGCGTATTTACGGCACCGCCTGGGCTAACAAAAAACAGCTGAAAGCCTACTTGAATCGAATTGTCGAAGCGGAAAAACGCGATCACCGAAAAATCGCCAAGAAGCTGGATTTATTCCACACGCAGGAAGAGGCCCCGGGCATGGTGTTTTGGCATCCTTCAGGATGGACGATTTACCAAATCATTGAGCAGTACATGCGTGCCCAGCAAAGACAATTTGGCTATCAGGAAATTAACACCCCGCAGTTGGTCGACATTTCCCTGTGGCAGCGCTCTGGGCATGCGGACAAATTTGCTGACGGCATGTTCACCCTCGAGGCGGATGATCGTCAGTTTGCGGTCAAACCCATGAACTGTCCCTGCCATGTGCAAGTTTTTAACCAAGGATTGAAGTCTTATCGCGATCTACCGTTGCGACTTGCTGAATTTGGAAGCTGCCATCGCAATGAGCCCTCGGGCTCACTGCATGGCATTATGCGCGTGCGGGGCTTTACCCAAGATGATGCGCATATTTTCTGCACCGAGGAACAAATCCAACCCGAGGTCGCTGACTTTATCGACATGCTCCACAAAGTGTACGCAGATTTTGGCTTTGAGGAGGTCATTTACCGCTTATCGACCCGCCCTGAACAGCGAGTGGGCAGCGACAGCGACTGGGATCGGGCAGAGAGGGCGCTGGCAGAGGCACTCAATCTTAAAGGCTTGCCTTGGGAAGAGCTGCCCGGCGAAGGTGCTTTTTATGGCCCAAAAATTGAGTTCTCCTTGAAGGATTGCATAGGACGGGTATGGCAGCTGGGCACTATTCAGGTGGATTTCTCCATGCCGGGCCGCTTGGACGCGCAATATGTCGCCGAGGATGGCAGTCGACAGGTGCCGGTTATGCTTCATCGAGCAGTACTGGGTTCCTTTGAGCGCTTTATTGGGATTCTTATCGAGCACTATGAGGGGGAATTTCCCACCTGGCTGGCCCCTAAGCAAGTGGTGATTGCCCCAATTACCGACAAACAGGCTGACTACACTCAAGGCGTGGCCGCGCAACTGAGTACCGCCGGTTTTCGGGTCGCGACCGATCTACGCAATGAGAAAATTGGGTTCAAAATTCGCGAGCATGAAATAGCCAAGGTACCGTTTATTTTAGTCGTAGGGGACAAAGAAATGGCGGCGGGCACCGTGGCGGTAAGAGGCCGACACGGTAAGGACCTAGGGGTCCTCGACGTTGAGGCTATGACATCCCTCTTGGCAGCTGAGGCCGGCAAGTATGGCCGGGTGGCTGAATCGACCCAGCCCGGGGAATGAAGTGGCTGCGCAGCGTTAGGGTCCAGCGCTATTGTGACCTCCCAATAAATGAGCAGTTAACCGGCTGAAAGCATTGAAAAACAACAATTTTGCGCACTGACGATGGCTTGAGCTTGGGGCCTCATACCTGTACTATCAGCGCCCTTAGATGGGACCGGTCCGGGGTAAGCCAAGTCCACCATGGCGCAGAGCGACAGTTTGCAGCCACCGGTTCTTGTTTAACGGTCACACGTCACTGGCCAGCAGGTAGGTTTTGGCCACGGGACGTTGTGTCGGTGACAATGTAGGAGAATGTGAGTATTAAGAGCGAAAGCAAGAGTAAAAAGGCACTAACGAACGAGCAGATTACATCAGCCAATATTCGATTAATTGATGCTGAGGGTGGCCAAGTAGGCATTGTCTCGAATGAAGAGGCCCAGCAGGCCGCAGAGGCCGCAGGCATGGACTTAGTGCAGATGGCAGACAGTGATCCACCCGTTTGTAAGATCATGGATTATGGTAAGCACATCTTTGAAGCCAAGAAACAGAAGGCGGCGCAGCGTAAGAAAGCCAAACGTATCCAAGTGAAAGAAATGAAATTTCGTCCAGGGACGGACGAGGGTGACTACCAGGTAAAACTACGCAACCTGGTACGTTTCCTTGAAAACGGCGATAAGGCCAAAGTGACGCTTCGCTATCGCGGGCGTGAAATGGCTCATCAGCAGATCGGCATGGAGTTACTCAAGCGAGTAGAAGCCGACCTGAGCGAATTGGGCGCTGTCGAACAATTTCCAAAAATGGAAGGTCGACAGATGACCATGGTTATTGCACCAAAGAAACGGGGTTAGTGGCCCGTGAATGCCCTAATACCTGATCATTAATGTTGTCTCGATAGAACTGAACATCGGGACCCAATGCGGAGTTTTTCCAATGCCTAAAGCGAAAATTCACAGTGGGGCAGCTAAGCGGTTTAAGAAAACCGCTGGTGGTTATAAGCGTAAAAGTGCTTATAAGAGCCATATCCTGACCAAAATGACGACCAAGCGTAAGCGTCAGCTGCGCGGTACCTCCATGATCGATCAGTCAGACACCGTGCTGGTTGATCGCATGTTGCGCGCCAAATAAACCGTCATAATCATTAGGAGATAGCATATGCCTCGCGTAAAACGTGGTGTGACGGCGCATCGTCGTCACAAGAAAATATTAAAACAAGCCAAGGGTTACTACGGGGCACGTTCGCGTGTTTTTCGTGTGGCCAAGCAGGCGGTGACCAAGGCGGGACAATACGCTTACCGTGATCGCCGACAGCGCAAACGTCAGTTCCGAGCATTGTGGATCACGCGCATCAACGCGCAGTCACGTGCCAATGGTCTGACTTATAGCCGATTTATCAACGGCCTGAAGAAAGCTGACATTGCTCTGGACCGTCGTGTGCTCGCTGATTTGGCGGTACATGACAAAGCGGCGTTTGCTGCGGTCATTGAACGTGCTCGCGCCGCCCTCGCCGCCTAGTTGATGCCCGCGCGCAGGCGGGGGGTATCAGTCAGTGAAAAGGAAGAGGCGCGCGCCTCTTCCTTTTTTTATGACGGCAATATGGGTAGGCTGGACGTACTGACAGTCCTCGAGTGTCGAATGACGAAAACTCGCGGCCGCGTTGTCGATAACGCGTTACGCTACATAACTGAGATTGAAACATGCAGTCCTTGGATGAGTTACGAGACGCCGCCATCGCGCACATTAATGACGCTGCAGACGGCCCTACCCTTGAGCAGCTTCGGGTTGATTATTTAGGTAAGAAAGGCAAGCTGACAGGTCTGCTAAAGGGCTTGGGGCAGCTGTCAGCGGAACAGCGTCCTGCAGCGGGCGCGCTGATTAATGACGTCAAACAGCAGCTACAAGCGCTGATTAACACCCGCAAGGCTACCCTTGAAAACGCTGGCCTAGCCGAACGTCTCAGTCACGAAAAGTTGGATGTGACGTTGCCGGGCCGAGGCGTAGATCCCGGTGGCCTGCACCCCATTACTAGAACCATTGAGCGTATTGAAGGGTTTTTTCGCAGTGCTGGCTTTGAAGTCAAAGAAGGGCCCGAAATTGAAGACGATTACCATAACTTTGAGGCCTTAAATATTCCCGCTCACCATCCGGCGCGAGCCATGCATGACACCTTCTATGTGGATGATAGCCATGTGTTGCGCACCCACACCTCCGGGGTGCAAGTGCGCACCATGGAAAATCAGGCGCCACCGTTGCGCATTATTTGCCCTGGTCGAGTCTATCGCTGTGACTCAGATTTGACCCATTCGCCCATGTTTCACCAAGTGGAGGGGCTGTTAATTGATGAGACCTCGAGCTTTGGTGATCTCAAAGGGTTGTTGCAAGATTTTCTTCATGCGTTTTTTGAACGTGATGATCTTGCGGTTCGTTTTCGACCCTCGTATTTTCCATTCACCGAGCCCTCTGCCGAGGTCGATATTCAATGTGTAAAGTGCAGTGGCCACGGCTGTCGCATTTGCAGTAACACGGGCTGGCTGGAAATTTTGGGCTCGGGCATGGTGCATCCCAAAGTGTTTGACATGAGTGGCATTGATTCGGAACGTTATACAGGCTTCGCTTTTGGGCTCGGAGTCGAGCGTCTGGCAATGTTGCGCTACGGTATTGGCGACTTGCGCCTTAATTTTGAAAATGATCTTCGTTTCCTACGGCAGTTCATTTAAGGGCCTTTAATATGATTATTTCAGAACAGTGGCTGCGATCATGGGTTAACCCGGCGCTAACCACCGAGGCATTAGCGGAGCAGCTGACCATGGCCGGCCTAGAGGTTGATGGGGTGACACCTGCAGCGGGTGAATTTTCGGGGGTGATTGTCGCTGAGATAGTCACCGCGGAGCAGCATCCTGATGCCGATAAATTGCGGGTCTGCGAGGTGTCAACCGGCGCGGCAACGGTACAAATTGTCTGTGGTGCACCCAATGCGCGGGCCGGCTTGAAGGCGCCGCTGGCCCAAGTGGGCGCACAACTACCGGGAAACCTTAAGATTAAAAAAGCCAAGCTGCGTGGGCTGGAGTCTCAAGGCATGCTGTGCGCGCAGGCAGAGCTACAGATATCTGATGAAAACGCCGGACTCATGGAACTTCCCGGGGATGCGCCAGTAGGCCAGGACCTGCGTGATTACCTACAGCTGAATGATGCGCTTATTGAGATTGGTTTAACCCCAAATCGTGCCGATTGTTTGAGCATAGCGGGTGTAGCCCGTGATGTAGCAGCGCTCAACAGCAGCGATATGTGTGCCCCAATCATTGATCCGGTGCCAGTCGCCACAGAGACTAGTTTTGCTATTGAGGTTAAGGTGCCCGAAAAATGCCCGCGTTATATTGGTCGAGTTATTGACGGCGTTGATTTATCCCTCCCCACTCCCGTGTTTGTCGCCGAACGCTTGCGTCGCGCCGGGCTGCGCTCTATCGACGCCGCGGTTGATATTACCAATTACGTCATGTTGGAATTAGGTCAGCCGCTCCACGCGTTCGACCTTGACACTCTCTCAGGCGGCATTGTGGTGCGCAATGCAAATGCTGACGAGACCATGACACTGCTCGATGGCAGCGATATTGCCTTGGCTTCAGATACCTTGGTCATTGCCGACCACACCCGGCCGCTCGCCTTGGCGGGCATCATGGGGGGAGAAAATAGTGGCGTGACCGGGACGACATCGCGGTTATTTTTAGAGAGCGCGTTTTTCACGCCACGATCTCTAGCCGGTCAGGCACGGGGCTATGGTCTGCATACCGATGCCTCGCATCGCTACGAGCGAGGTGTTGATCCACAATTACAGCAGCGGGCGATTGAGCGTGCGACACAGTTGCTGCTAGATAGCGTTGGGGGCCGAGCAGGGCCGTTAACCGAGGTGAGCAGCGGTGCCCATTTACCCGAGCCACAGCCCATTCGCTTACGGGCATCACGTATTACCCGGGTGTTAGGTTTTACTATGGATTCCGAGCGGGTTGAGGCTATTTTGCTAGGGCTGGGCTTTCACGTGACCTCTGACATTCCCGGCGAGTGGGCGTGTACTGCACCGAGCTGGCGCTTTGATATGGAGCAGGAAGTCGACCTGATTGAGGAACTCGCGCGTATTTACGGCTATAACCACCTGCCGATTAGCCGTATCAAGGGTGATGTCTCCCTCGCCGAACAGACCGAGTCGCAACGATCAATAGCGAGTGTTCGTGGGTTATTAGTCAGCCGCGGGTTTCAGGAGGCCATTACCTACAGTTTTGTCTCGCAGGACTTGCAGGCGCGCTTCGATCCGACCGTCGCGCCCATTAGTTTACGCAATCCTATTTCCAGTGACTTGAGCGTTATGCGTACCAGCTTGATACCGGGGCTACTCGCGGTGGCGGCCCATAACGCCAAGCGCCAGAGCCCCCGGGTCCGCCTGTTTGAGACGGGCATGTGTTTCTTCCCTGGACCGACCGTAGAACAGCGTTTGCAGCTGGGGCTAATAATTATGGGTCCTCGAACGACGGAGGGCTGGGCATCGGTCGAGCAAGCGGTTGATTTTTTTGACATCAAAGGCGAGGTGGAACAACTGCTGACCGCTGCTACAGGTGCTGTCAGTTTCCGACCCGTGATACGCCCTGGGTTGCATGATGGGCAGACCGCTGAGGTGGTGCTGGATAATGCCGTAGTGGGATTGATTGCCGCCATTCACCCTCTGACCGCCGAAGCCATGGATTTACCGGCGGCCACCATGGTCGCACAACTATCGCTTGATACTGTTTTGGCTGCCCAATTGCCTGCGTATCAGGATATTTCCCGGTATCCCGAAACCCGCAGAGACATTGCGGTTGTGCTTGACGCGGCGGTGCCGGCTGAGACGGTGCTTGAGGTCATCCGTTCGGCGGCCGGTCCGCAGTTGGTAGATTTACGGGTGTTTGATGTGTATGCAGGTAAAGGTATTGAGCCAGGGCAAAAAAGTTTGGCCTTGGGTTTGACTTTCCGAGACCAGTCGCGCACCCTGTCCGATGAAGAAATCGCTGGTACGATGACACAAGTCATTGATTCACTAAAACAAAAATTAAGCGCTAAACTCAGGAGCTGAGCCTATTCATGGCTGCACTCACCAAATCAGACATGGCGGAAAAGCTGTTCGAAGAGCTCGGCCTCAACAAGCGCGAGGCCCAAGAGCTGGTCGAGCAATTTTTTGAGGAGATTCGACTCTGTCTGGAGAATAATGAGCAGGTCAAGCTCTCGGGTTTCGGCAATTTTGATTTGCGCGATAAACGCCAGCGGCCCGGTCGCAACCCCAAGACGGGCGAGGAAATTCCGATATCGGCCCGCAGGGTGGTGACTTTTCGGCCTGGGCAGAAGCTAAAGGCGCGGGTCGATGTGTTGTCGGCGAAAGTGAAAGAAACCGATGCTTGAACCTACGCATAATAGTGAGCTGCCACCAATACCGACCAAGCGCTATTTCACTATTGGCGAAGTGAGTGAGCTGTGTGCAGTGAAACCACACGTCTTGCGTTATTGGGAACAAGAATTTCCCCACCTCAAGCCGGTAAAACGTCGGGGCAATCGCCGCTATTATCAGCGTGGCGATATTGAGGTTATTCGAACGATTCGTAGTTTGTTGTATGAACAGGGGTACACTATTGGCGGCGCTCGTCAACGTATAGCGAATGATGGCGAGGCATTGACACCGATCGAGCTTCAGGCCGCCTTGAAGCAGTGCATTGAAGCGTTGGAAATGGCTCGGGCATTGTTAGCGCACGATGACTGAAAGCCTTCGCATTGCTAAGCACCTTGTGTATACTTTGGCGCGATTCGGGGCGTAGCGCAGCCTGGTAGCGCACCACACTGGGGGTGTGGTGGTCGCAGGTTCAAATCCTGCCGTCCCGACCAAATAAATCCTTTTAAATCAAGTATTTAACTGAATATAGGCACTAAGCGGCTCTCATTGGGCCGTTTTTTTTGCCTTTGTACTGGTCACCCATGCAACCTTATTTGTAGATGTCTTCATTATGTATTTATCTTCACTTTACGTTAACCAAATGGGTCAAGACCCAGCTCTCTCTTGAATTGTTGCGGGTATATCTGATCTAGGCTTCTCGCCAACGCTAACTGCATCCCGTGTTGACCATCTGCACACGGGATTTTCAAGCACTCTAGCGTAACCAACGATGACTGCTAGCATCAACAGTCAACCCATTGGCGCATGCTACGTCATAAACTGCTTCTTTAGGTTGTTAGGCAGCGGACCGCGTGTCATGGGTGGCGAACTAAAGGCCTAGCTGAAGCATCAGAGCATGCCGGACACCCGTGGCGCGCCTATCATCCGCAGATCCAAGGCAAGATCGACCGGTATCATCGCTCGATGAAGAACGTGGTCAAGCTGGAGAACTACTACCATCCAAAGGAGCTCGAAAAGGCTATTGCGAAGTGTACTTCCGCTGTTGGGGTACTGCGGGTATTCTGAGAGCACGCCTGCCGCATTTACCGCAGCTAAGTCAGCGATGTTGAACCCGATGGCTGTAATGAAATAAAGCAGGCGGTGTGCGTTTGGTCTATAGTTATTTTATGTTGAAAGTGGGCGCTAGGGTAGCAGATTATGAAAGCAGTTTTTTATCAGCAGCATGGTCCTGCTGAGGTTCTTCAGGTAGGCGAGCTGGATATGCCTGAGCCGGGTCCAGATCAAGTGTTAGTGCAAGTCGGTGCAACCTCGGTAAACCCCATCGATCGTCGCTTGCGCGCGGGTGAATTGACGGAGTACATCAGCAGAACGTTTCCGGTTGTTCCGGGTTGGGATATGGCGGGCCGTATCGTCAAGCTGGGTGAAAATGTAACCGACTGGCAGGTGGGTGACGACATTCTGGGTCTCGCATTCACTTGGTCGATTCAGCACGGCAGTTACGCTGAGTATGCCCCGATCGATGTTACTGCCATTACTCGAAAACCCGCGCATCTAAGCTTCGATGAGGCCAGTGCGTTGCCATTGGTGAGTCTTACCGCCTGGCAGGCGCTGATCGAATTCGGTGAACTCAAGGCCGGCCAGAGTATTTTGATTCAAGCGGGTTCAGGCGGTGTGGGTAGTATCGCCATTGCCATTGCCAAGCATATCGGCGCCAAAGTCTACACCACCACACGTCAGGCAAATTTTGAATATGCGAAATCCCTGGGTGCCGATGTGCTGATTGACTACACCGTCGAAGATTACCGAGAGGTGATCCGCAGTCACGAACCTGATGGCGTTGACCTGGTGCTGGAATGTCTGCTGGGTGAGGACGTGGCCGAAGACGCAATACGTCTGGCAAAGGACGGTGGTGCAGTTGCCTATATGAATAATGAGCCTCCTGAAATGGCCGAAATCTCCCAGCGACATATTAAGGCCGAGTTTCTTCATCACCGTGCTGACGGGGCTATGCTCACTGAATTGCTAAGCTTGTTTGAACAGGGTGTCCTGCAGTTGCCCGAAATAAAGGTCATGCATTTAGAAGATGCGGTACAGGCTCATCATCAATCTGAGGCCGGGCGCACCCGCGGTAAAGTGGTGCTGCACGTGCAGGATATTTGAGTAGCTTGCTCCGAGCGCACAAGCCCGGGCAGAGCAACAGCCACTGAAACCATCACGGTATCCATGATGTCTATGCTGTTGGTACTGACAGCTGAGCTGGCCGTTTTCTCTAGAACGGGTTGATGAATACTGACCAGCCTCACCGATTCCCGCCGGATATCATCAGCTACGCCCCCTGGCTCTATTAGCGAACCAATCTCAGCTATCGGGATATTGAAGATTTCTTGGCCATCCATAACAACACGGATGTTCTCGTCGGCGGAGAACGTACGGCGAGTGGTGCGGCGTATATCCTTGACCGTTTTTTCAGTATTTGACATGCTCACAGTGATATTTCTCTAGTTCAGTTTAAAAGTAGCAGAAGTCTCTCTTAGTGAATCCGATCATTTGGTACCCTATAGGTCGACGCCACACAGTGGCCATCGTGCCGACGCCGTGGAACGGCAGATAGTGGTACTCTATTCGCTAAACAGTCGTAGGACATTTTGATAGCACACGAGTATGCAAGGAGACAGCCATGGAAGATCGCTACACCACGTCGGGCCGCGGGCAACTTTACAGCAGCATCTTAGAGACCATTGGCGACACGCCTTGCGTGCGTCTTAATCACATCGCGCCCAGTCATGTCAGCATGTACGTCAAGGTTGAATCATTCAATCCATTGTCGTCCGTTAAAGACCGGTTGGCACTCAGTATGATCGAAGCCGCGGAGCGAGAGGGTCGTCTGGCGCCTGGGCAAACCGTTGTTGAAGCGACATCAGGCAATACCGGCATTGGCTTGGCAATGGTGTGTGCTGCTAAGGGCTACCCCTTGGTGATCACCATGGCCGATAGTTTCTCGATTGAACGTCGGCGATTAATGCGATTTTTAGGCGCCAAAGTGGTGCTTACCCCGCGCGCCGAGAAGGGCATTGGGATGTATCGCAAAGCCCAAGCCTTAGCCGAGCAGCATGGCTGGTTTTTTGCGCGCCAGTTTGAGTCTCGAGATAACGCCGATATCCATGAAAGCACCACTGGCCGTGAAATTGCCGCGGACTTTGCTCAGACGGGTCTAGATTACTGGGTTACAGGTTATGGAACAGGGGGTACGGTCGTGGGAGTAGCGCGCGTGCTACGTGCGCAATTGCCTGACTGCAAAATCATTCTCTCGGAGCCGCACAATGCGGCGCTTGTCGGCTCTGGCCAGCCACAAGCGCGCAACGCTGATGACTCACCCGCCGGCAGTCATCCCGTCTGGGAGCCTCATGTCATTCAAGGCTGGACTCCCGACTTTATTCCCAAAGTGTTGCAAGAGGGCATCGATAACCAGAGCTTCGATAGGGTGTTGCCGGTGGATGGTAACGAGGGCATGCAATGGGCGTCTCGCTTGGCGGCCGAAGAAGGTATTCTTACTGGAGTTTCGGGGGGGTCCACTTTAGCGACTGCCATGGACGTGGCGCAGGACGCGCCTGCTGGATCGGTTATGCTAGTTATGCTTCCCGACACCGGGGAGCGCTATCTCTCCACGCCGTTGTTCGAGTCTATACCGGCTGAGATGAACGACGAAGAGCAAGCTTTGGCAGACAGCTAATCAGCGAGGCGTCCCAGTGGATGTCACGCGTTGATGTACTTAGGGCGTTAAGTCGCGAATGTAGCCTAGAGCCGTTTTATAATGGGTGACCGGAGTCCCCGTAGCTCGCAGCTCCGCGACGACTGCTTCCGATACAGTGCCGTAAAGCTCAATAGTAAAACTGTCTAGTAGCGGTGAAACCGCGTCCAAATAGGCGATGAGATCTGGATTGTTGAGATGAAACGTCAACGCAGCACTATCTGCGTAGACCTCTGTCCAGACAAAGCTCAAGCGATCATCTGGGTTCCGGTCAAAGGTGTGCAAGAGCATACCCGGCTCACCGGCATAGACTTTTTGATCGGCTACTTGAGACAACGCTAGGACAGCGTCGGCTTGCTCAGCGAGTGAGTGCAGTCGGGCAATTAAAACGAAGGGCTTTCCACCATCATCGTCCGCGTGATGATCGGCTAGGGCGCTTGGGCCCAATCCTAGCGCTAGCATAATAAGGCCAAAAATAAACCGAGTCATTTATGTCGTCTCCATTAAGGGTTAACTACGAGCAACTGAGCATTGAGGAGCTGGGGCAGAGCAAAAAGCCCGATGGATTCACCGGGCGTTAACGCTGTGGCCAGATTTACGAAGCGGGCATGTAAATGACTCTGGAGTCAAATACCGCTGGGTCGGTGCAGGTGGACATCGCTGCATAGCCGTCAGCGTGCGGCGCATTATTATAAGCTTCCCACCCGGCCGCGCGCTCGGCATCATTGGTGAAGCCGTTAAACCACATGTAGTCGAAGGGGTTGTCTTCGGGTGGCTCAAAAAACGGCGTGAGCGTTGCAGCCCAGTAACCCGTAGCGCCATCTGTGCTCTCAAAGCTATCCATGAACACGTTGTGGGCGTCGACAAAACGATCCAAGCTGGATTGATCATGGCCTTCGTTGAACGTGCAGAACGAATAGTCGCTGATACCCTGACCGGTGCTGTTCATCACCGACGGCTGCCTTACTGTCGTTGGGGCCCAGCCAAAGACACCGTCGGCGCTATAGGTGAAAATACTTTCGCTGTCTTTTAGCCATTGAGGTTCGAAATTCTCTGCCCAGCTGGCCCAAGCCGCATCACGAGCCTCCTGACTCGGCCACATCATGACCCAAATAAAATCAAAGTTGTCGTCCGCAAACCGTGGGGTAATCACGGAGGCATACATAAGGTCCCAGCCACCTTCACCTGGGTAGGCCGCCCACTGCTTTGTAAGCGCTGCCAGGGCCTCTTCAGTAAAATTGTCGCCGGCCTTATGCCAAACATACTCGACCATATAAGGGCTCGGGATGCTAGGTGTTGCTTGTTCGGCGGGGCTTTCCTCTACGGCAGCCGGCACCGCTTCTTCAGCCGCTACCACCGATTCACTGGATTCACCCCCACAGGCAACCAGGACTAGCACCGATAAGCTCAGTAAATACTTCATGGGTTGTTCTCCTTACGTTTGGTTCATGTCATTTTCCAATAGTAAACCAATCTTAATTTGGTGAACAAGGGGGTACCTGCGATGAAGATTCAGCAGCGCATCGCTCGCCTCCCATGCGCGGCGCAGGCGCTAACCCAGGGCAAACCAGCGAGGAGTGTTGGCGCCATTAGGCAAATAACGCGATGGTCTGTTTGCTCGTTGGATAGCTCTTGTCAAAAAGCTGCCGTGAGCCGGCTATTGCCTAGTCGGGTTTAAGGTGAGGAGTGAATCGTTAGTACCAATCATCCTGAAGGTGAGCGATAAAAAGGACGCTCAGCGGTGATAGATGGCACTGTTAGGTAGCCGTTTAGTCATTATAATGGTACAGCTAGTGGGTCACCCCTCCATTCCGAAATATTTTACAGAGAGAGCATTGTTATGAAGTTAGCTGGGCCAATACTGAGTGTATTTATAACCTGCTCTGCACACGCTGCGACCCGCCTCCACGTCGGCCAGTTGATTGATGTTGCCAGCGGTGAAGTAAGCAGTGATAAGACCGTGGTGATTGTCGGTAACCGCATAGCGGCGATAGAGGACGGATTTGTCATTCGAGAAGGCGACGAGACGATTGACTTGTCCAATGCCACAGTCATGCCTGGATTAATCGATACCCATGTGCACCTCGATCATGAACTTGATCCGCCCATGAGCTACTCGGAGTCCTATTATATGAACTCGGCTGATTTTGCTTTGCGCGCAACCACCTACGCGCGCAGAACTCTTGAAGCCGGATTTACTACCGTCCGGGATCTGGGCGCTCGCGACAAAGACGCGTTGTTTGCACTTCGCGATGCCATCAACAAGGGTATTGTCCCAGGCCCTAGGATTTTTGCGGCGGGGAAGTCAATTGCCACCACCGGCGGTCATGCTGACCCAAGCAATGGGTTAAGAGAAAATTTACGCGGTGATCCCGGCCCAAAAGAGGGCGTCATCAATGGCCCTGAAGAAGCCTATAAGGCGATTCGTCAGCGTTACAAGGACGGCAGCGATGTGATTAAACTCACGGTCACGGGAGGGGTGTTGTCCTTGGCCAAAAGTGGCGATAACCCGCAATTCACATCGGAAGAACTCGATGCTGTTGTGGCAGCAGCCAAGGACTATAACTTCGTGGTCGCCGTGCATGCCCACGGTGCTGAGGGTATGCGACGAGCCGTAGAGGCGGGTGTCGATTCGGTGGAGCATGGAACGTACATGACCCCCGACATTATGGCCATGATGAAAGCGCGGGGCACAGCTTATGTGCCGACGATTCTCGCGGGGAAATGGGTGGCGAAGTTGGCGGAGCAGGACGGAAAATTACCTGACGTGGTGCGGCCGAAAGCTGCCGCGGTCGGACCTTTAATACAAGGTACTTTTAAGCAGGCATGGCAGGCAGGGGTTCCCATTGTCTTTGGCACCGATTCCGGCGTTTCACCCCATGGAAAGAACGCCCTAGAGTTTGGTTATATGGTGGAGGCCGGTATGCCTCCGATGGAAGCGATTCGCGCTGCTACCGTCAACGCCGCTACGCTGCTTCGCGCTAGCGATGAGTTAGGTCAGATTGCGCCTGGATTCTACGCCGATATTGTCGCTGTCATTGGCGATCCCTTGGTGGACATAACTGAACTGGAGCACATCGACTTTGTTATGAAAGATGGCATCGTCATAAAAACACATGCGGAATAATAACCCAATGGTTACCCCGCTGAAGGCGCTGATGGCCGGTTATGGTCTCTTTTCCCTTCTGGCCTCAATGTCAGTTGGCGCAGTTGAGGTCAACAAAATTGCCATCGCGCTTCACGGCGGGGCCGGCACAATTACGCGCGACGCAATGACTGCGGCCCAAGACCTTGCGTATCGTGAGATCTTATCTGCGGCAGTAGAGCGCGGACACGCACAACTCCGACAGGGCGCCGACGGTGTGGATGTGATTGTCGATGTTATTCAAATGCTTGAGCAATCGCCGTTATTTAACGCTGGTATTGGCGCGGTCATGACATGGGAGGGCAAACATGAATTGGATGCCGCTATTATGTCTGGTCGCGACCTCAATGCGGGAGCTGTCGCGGGCGTAACTACTGTGGCGAGTCCTATTGCCGCGGCGAGAGCAGTCATGGAGCATTCACCGCATGTCATGCTCTCTGGTGCCGGTGCCGAGGCCTTTGCCGAGGCGCAAGGGCTTGCACCTGTAGATAACGGTGTCTTCACCACTGACCGACGGGAACGGGCATTGGAGCGCCATAAAGCGATGCAATCAGCCGGGCTTATGCCGCCCAAAGACCATAAGTTTGGTACCGTGGGGGTGGTAGTGCTCGACGCCAGTGGCACTATTGCCGCAGGGACGTCAACGGGTGGTATGACCGGCAAACGCTGGGGGCGCATTGGTGACTCGCCTATTATTGGCGCTGGCACCTACGCTAACAATGCCAGTTGCGCGGTGTCTGCGACTGGCCACGGTGAATTTTTTATTCGTTTTCAGGTCGCGAGTGATATCTGTGCTCGAATGCTTTACCAAAAAATACCCCTCACTTTAGCTGCATCCACTATTATCCACGATGAGTTGCCCTCGGCCGGTGCGGAAGGCGGTGTGGTGGCAGTGGATACTGAGGGTAACATTACCATGCCTTTCAATACCGAGGGCATGTATCGCGCAAGTATCGATGCAACGGGTCGAAAAACTGTCGCCATATATGGCATTGACGATTAAGGGAGTACAGCCATGGGAGAGGGTGAAATTAATCGCCAGCTAAATGTATTGGGTGAACCACTATCTGCGTGCTGCACCGATCCGATAACCGGTTTTTACCGAGATGGTTACTGCAATACCGGGCCTATGGATGTGGGTACACACACGGTATGTGCAGAGCTGACCGAAACATTTTTGGCGTTTTCAGCGCGTGCAGGCAATGACTTGAGCACGCCGAGACCGGAGTTCAACTTTCCAGGGCTAAAAGAAGGGGATCAATGGTGCCTGTGTGCGACTCGATGGTTGGATGCTCACCAAGCGGGTCATGCACCCAGGGTCTATTTGTGTCGAACCAATATTAAGAGCCTTGAGTTCATACCTCTGGAAACACTGAAGCCCTACGCGCTCGACTTGTCGTAGCCGCGTTAGGCCAAGCTTTTAGAAGCATTCGGCTGTCGGCCAGCATCCAAGGGCTAAAGACTTGCCCGCGGGTATAGTGGCGACCTCGTTACCTTATACCCATCAGTCATTGAGGCGAGAGGTAATGAGGTGCAGCTTTCCTGCTAGCCACATGCCGAGCACCATGGCCACGCAGAAAATAAGTGTCGATTGATAGCCGTAGGCCAGAGAGGCTACGGCGGGTCCCGGGCAGTAACCCCACAAACCCCAGCCAACACCAAATAATGCCCCGCCGGTGATTAGCCGCCGATCAATCGACTGGGTTGCCGGCAGACTAAACGCGTCCGCCAGTAAGGGTCGAACCCAGGTGATAATCCATGGGGTGGCGCTCAGTGATACGAGCAGTGCGCCGCCCATAACAAAGGCTAGATCTGGATCCCAGTCACCGAGCACATCCAAAAACCCCAAGACTTTGACCGTACTGGTCATCCCGGAGAGCGACAATCCCGCCCCAAACACCAGTCCCATTAACAGCGCAAGCCATGCTCTCATACTATGCTGCCAAAGAGATGTCGAACAACGGCTACGGTGATGACCCCGGTAGCCATAAACACGCTGGTGGCCACCAGTGAGCGAACGGATAGACGACCCAAGCCACAAATCCCATGGCCACTGGTGCAACCATTGCCTATTCGTGTTCCAAGGCCCACTAGTACACCCGCTAGGGTGATGAGAAGAAGTGGTGCATCGGTGTGTTCAGCGGGTATGGCGATACCCGTTGTGATGTGCATGAGGGCTGTGCCAGCAACGAGGCCGATGAGAAATAGCCATCGCCAATGCCGGTCAGGCGCCGCTATTGCCCCCCAAACGATTCCCGAAATGCCAGCAACACGACCAAGCGTGGCAAGCAGTAGTACTGACGCGATACCAATTAAGAGGCCGCCGAGGGTAGGCAATATAAATTGTTCCATATTTCATTCCAGTAGGATGAGACAAAGGTTTGGCAAAAGGTATCGCTTTATCACAAGGGTTTGATGGCGAGCGGCAACCCGCGTGTGTTAGCCGCCTACGGCTGGAGATAGCTACGCTCGTTTATCGGCCTCGATGATTTCTTTATATGCGGCTTGCCGGTCGTAATAAACGCCATGTACAGAGTACCGTTCTCAGCCGTAAACGATACCATAGTGTTCACTCACGCTCATGGTTTTGCAACAGTCATGTCGAAGTCTGCGTTGGTCTCTACCTTGGGATAGCGCTTGAGCAGTGGTTCTGGCAATCCTGCATCGCTGACAATGTAAGCATGCTCTCGATCCAGATCTTGTGGGTTTACTACACCGCAGCTATGTGCCATAACGCTGACTTCCCGGCGCATATGGGTGGCGTAGCTGGCGACCCGCGTGGACTTTGATGTCGGATCGAGGCCTTTTTGGAGGTCTTGATCATGGGTGGTAATACCGGTAGGGCAGGTGTTTTTGTTGCACTGCAACGCTTGAATACACCCAAGTGAAAACATAAAGCCCCGGGCGGTGTTAACGCAATCGGCGCCAAGGCAGAGTGCTGCAGCGACCCCAGATGGTGTCACCATTTTACCCGACGCAAATAGTCGTATTCTCGCTCTCAACCCATACTCGGTTAGCTTATCCACTACCAGCGGCAGACTAAACTCAACGGGCAGGCCCACGTTGTCCATCAGGCTTTGGGGTGCGGCACCGGTGCCACCATCGGCACTGTCAAGAGTGATGAAGTCGGGTGCAAACTCAAGTCCAAGGTGATGAATCTCCCGACAAAATTCATCCAACCAATCTGACTGACCTAGCACGAACTTAATGCCGGTGGGTTTCTCTGTCACCCTGCGAATTCGGGCTATCATCTTGAGTAAGTCAGCGATCGAGGCGATATCTTTGTGTCTATTTGGGCTGATGGAATCTTCGCCAATTGGGATACCCCGAGTACTGGCTATGAGGGGGGTCACCTTTTTGCCGGGAAGAATCCCTCCTTTTCCGGGTTTAGCTCCTTGAGACAGCTTGAGTTCGAACATTTTTATGGCGTCTTGCCCAGCGACCTCCGCGAGCTTGATGTCACATAAATCGCCGTGGCTATCGCGAACACCGTATTTGGCCGTACCAATCTGAAAGACAAGATCACAGTTTCCGGCTAAGTGATCGGGTGATAATCCACCCTCGCCAGTGTTGAGTAATATATTGGCGCTGGAGGCGCCGAGCGATAGGGCTCTAATAGCAGGTGCTGATAGTGCGCCGTAGCTCATTGCCGAAATATGAAATACTGAGTACGTGGCGTAGGGTTTTTGAGCAAACCCTTCGCCAAAAACGATGGGACGGCGTTGCACCTCAGTTTGTTCATCTTCCAATTGCGGGAACATACTGTTTAAGAAGAGAATTGAGCCTGGCGTATTGAGTGGCTTGGTGGAGCCGAAAGCGATCGTTGAGTCGATGTTTTTTGCTGAACGTGCTACCCACGAGCGCTGGGCGCGATTAAACGGAAGTTCTTCTCGGTCCATGGCAAAAAAATACTGCCTAAAAAATACCCCTAAGTGCTCCATTAAATAGCGTAGTCTGCCAATCACTGGGTAGTTACGCCGAATAGCTTGCTGACGCTGCGATACGTCGAGTATGAAAATGATGCCAATGGCGAGTAAACCCAATAAGATCAGCGATGCTAGGACCATCGTACTAATTTCGATCACTGTGAGTAGCAAACTGCGGACATTTTCCATGGTGGTAGTACTCCTTTGACAGCCAGTTCACTGTGCCAGCTACGGTCCGCCGGTCTTTGATGAATTTGACGATAGCAGTACGCCGAGCTTCAATGATTTTAACCACTTAAGCAAACCTAGACCGCCTTATTTGAGCTGCCCCTAATGAGCGAACAACTACTGCTGATTCTAATACCCACCATTGCCGCGGTGTCCTTGACGCCGGGCATGTGTATGACTCTGGCTTTTACCCTCGGCTTGAGCATTGGTTATCGACGTACATTGCCGATGATGCTGGGTGAGTTACTGGGTGTGGCGCTGGTCGTGACAACAACTGTACTGTTGCTCGCCTGGCTGCTTGCTCTAGAGCCACATTATTTCCAAGGTCTCAGTCTAATCGGTGCGGGGTATTTACTGTGGATTGCCTGGCAGTTATGGCATGCTCAAGAGCACTTTGCTGCCGGCGATAAGAGCGAGACCTTAAGGCCCTGGGCTCTACTATTACTGGGTTTTACGACCGCGGTGATGAATCCTAAGGGTTGGGCGTTCATGATTGCCTTGCTCCCTGGTTTTATTGTCGCCACCAAGCCCATTGCGCCGCAGCTGACGGTATTACTGGCGGTCATGATGATAACGGAGTTTTTATCAATGTCTCTATATGCGAGTGGCGGTCGATGGTTACGCGGCTTACTCAAGCATGACCACAACTTGTTGCTATTGAATCGTATCGCCGCCGTGATGATGCTATGCGTAACGGGACTGGTGCTAATCTGACCCGCGTTAGCCGGTCTGAGGTAGCCCACTGGTCGGTTTGGTCGACTCGCTTTGGCAGCAATGTGCTTGCCCAAACCAAAAAATGGCCGCTACTTCACTGACTGCTGAGCTGCCCGTTAGTGTCGAAGTGGGGTTATATAAAATGGTACCGGAGGCCGGACTTGAACCGGCACGCTTTTAAAGGCAACGGATTTTGAATCCGTCGTGTCTACCAATTCCACCACTCCGGCAGTGAATCGAAGGCGGCGAAGTATAACAATTGCAGCGCCCACGGCAATACTTTGCTGATTCGCAGACGTAAATGAGGTAAACTGGCGTTTCAATCGAGGGCTGGGTTATCCGCGCGCACCTCTCTGAGTATCTCAATGGGAGAAAAGACATGGCAATGACACTCATAAAAAAAACCGCAGAGTATAAAATCTTCAAACGTGGCGACGGGCGGTTTGCGGTTCAAAATGCGCAGGGTAAGGCGGTCAATGGCGAGGAAAAAGTCCGAGCACTGGTGGCTGAAGATCTGATCAAAGAAACCATGCCCTCGACCAAGGCTGTCGCTGAAGAAGCCCCAGAGGCTGCCGTTGAGGAAGTTGCTGAGGCTGTCTCTGATGAAGCCCCTGAAGTAGCGGTAGAAGAAACCGCAGAACAAGCTCCCGAAGGAGCCGTTGACGATGCTCTCGAAGCACCAGCAGAACAAGCCTCCGAAGCAGAAGAACCAGCAGAACAAGCCCCTGAAGCTGATGACGACTCTATTAAAGAGGCGGCAGAGTAAAGACTGTTGACCGCTCACCGCGGTCGGGTCAAAAGCCGGCGTAAGCCGGCTTTTTTATGACGTATTACGTTGCCGTGGAGTAGTGACTATGCAGCGTCAGGACTTTTTCTTTGAGTTACCCTCGGAGCTCATTGCACAGACTCCATTGCCCGAGCGTGCCTCATCTCGACTCATGGTACTCCATGGTGACAGCGGTAGGGTGATGCACCGCCACTTTACAGACATTATTGATCTACTGGCCCCAGAAGATTTGCTGGTGTTTAATAATACGCGCGTTATTGCCGCCCGACTGTTCGCCGCCAAAAATACCGGCGGTCGGGTCGAAGTGTTACTCGAGCGAATGCTCGCCAACGGCTCAGCTTTGGCCCAGATTCGTGCCAGTAAAGCGCCCACACCTGGAACTGTTTTGTGGCTGGCTGCTGATGAGAAGGCTCCGATTTCTGAGTTGTCGTTAACCGTCGCTGGCCGCCAAGGCCCGTTTTTTGTGCTTGCCCCAACCCACAGCGACTGGTCTGACATTATCGATCGCTTTGGCCACATGCCGCTGCCCCCTTACATAGCGAGGTCTGATACCCCCGAGGACAGGGAGCGGTATCAGACAGTGTTTGCAAAAAAGGAAGGGGCGGTGGCGGCACCCACCGCGGGCTTGCACTTCGACGACGCACTCATGGCGGGCCTGAGACAGCGAGGGATTGCGATGGCTGAACTGACTTTGCATGTGGCAGCAGGCACCTTTCAACCCATGCGGGTAGATAAACTGATCGATCACACCATGCACAGCGAGTTCATTGACGTGCCTCAGGCGGTGGTGGACGCCGTTGCTGCCGCTCGAAGCCGGGGAGGACGCATAGTGGCAGTGGGAACCACCGTAGTGAGATCACTAGAATCCGCGGCACTAAGCGGGTCTCTCGGCCCCTTTCGTGGCGACAGCGATATTTTTTTGTACCCTGGCAAGCCATTTCGCGTGGTCGATGCGTTGATCACCAACTTTCATTTACCTGAGTCGACATTGATCATGTTAATTTCTGCCTTTGCTGGACGCGAATCTGTGCTCGAGGCCTATCGTCAAGCGGTGGCGGAGCGCTACCGATTTTTTAGTTACGGTGATGCCATGTTTATCACACCGGTTGTTTCTGCTGTGACCCATCGAGGGTTAACGAGTGGAGTTTGAGTTGCAGGGACAGGCGGGCCGAGCTCGTCGGGGTCAACTGCGGTTCGCGCGTGGCGTGGTCGACACCCCGGCGTTCATGCCCGTGGGCACCTATGGCACGGTGAAAGGCATGTTGCCTCGAGATATTGAAGAAATTGGTGCGCAGATTATCTTGGGTAATACCTTCCATCTGTGGTTGCGACCGGGTACCGACATCATTCGTGAGCACGGTGACCTGCATGATTTCATGCAGTGGCAGGGACCTATTTTGACGGACTCCGGAGGGTTTCAGGTATTTAGCTTAGGGGAATTGCGCAAGGTCGCGGAAGAGGGCGTTACCTTTCAATCGCCGATCAACGGTGACAGGGTGTTTCTTGATCCTGAAATAGCCATGCAGGTCCAGCGGGATTTGGGCAGTGATATTGTTATGATTTTTGACGAATGCACCCCCTATCCTGCAACCCACGAACAAGCACGGCTGTCTATGGAATTGTCGCTACGTTGGGCGGCTCGTAGTAAATCAGCCCATGGTGATCATTCAGCGGCCTTATTCGGCATTGTGCAGGGCGGCATGTACCCCGATCTTCGACAGCGGTCACTGGATGGTTTGACGGCGATGGGCTTTGACGGGTATGCCATAGGAGGGTTGTCGGTGGGCGAGCCTAAAGAGGAGATGCTCGCTGTCCTAGACGCCGTCGCCGACAAACTGCCTGCCGATCGTCCTCGATACCTTATGGGGGTGGGTACCCCAGCGGATTTGTTGGCGGCGGTGCAGCGAGGCATTGACATGTTTGACTGTGTTATGCCCACTCGCAATGCCCGAAACGGTCATTTGTTCACCAGCCGTGGTGTTGTCAAGCTACGTAACGCCCGACATAAAATGAGCACTGCGCCACTGGATGCGGACTGCGACTGCTACACTTGCCAGCATTTCTCTCGAGCCTACTTGCATCATTTGGATAAATGCAATGAGATTTTGGGTTCTCAGCTGTGTACGCTCCACAATTTGCGCTTCTATCAACGGCATATGCGCGCTATTCGCGATGCCATTGAGACTGGGCAGCTTGAGGCGTTTGCCGCTGATTTTTATGCGCGTCAAGCCCACCCAGAGCCCTGACGCACGTACTGTCAACCGAGGAGTCAAACAATGAAATATGCACTGGCAGATAAGCGCGTTCGCGTGGAGGGTACAGGCCATTTTATTGCGCCCAATGCGGCTGTTATTGGTGATGTGCTGTTAAAAGCCCATGTCAGTATTTGGTTTTCGGCAGTGATTCGCGGGGATGTTGAGTACATTGAAATTGGAGAGGGCGCTAACATTCAGGACGGCGCGGTGCTGCATGCAGACCCTGGAACCCCCTGTATTATTGGTCCAAACGTCACGGTCGGCCACAATGCCATGGTCCATGGCTGCACAATTGGTGAGGGCTCCTTGGTGGGCATTAATGCAGTGGTCTTAGATGGCGCGGTGGTGGGGAAAAACTGTCTCATTGGCGCCGGGGCTTTGGTGACCAGCGGTACGAAAATTCCCGATAATTCCCTGGTGCTCGGTTCGCCGGCCAAGGTCAAATCAACCCTGTCGGAGGCCCACATTGCGGCTATGCACGCAGGCGCTGCGCATTATGTACGTAACGCTTTATGGTTTGCCGGCGAGCTGAGAGAGCAGTGTGATGAATAGTGACAGCCCCCAGTCACCCTGCATAGCCGTGTGTGCTTTGGACGAGAATGACATCTGTTTGGGGTGCTTTCGAACCGGTGATGAAATTACCGACTGGTTCATGGCTTCCGACCTGCGCAAGCGCGAGATTATAGCGGCGGGAGAGCTGCGTCGCAGTCAGAAATACACGGTTGAGTTGAAGTGATTCGACCCTGTATTTAGTCGCTTTCGAGTGGCTGAATGCGCACTTTACTGATTAAATTCCCTTCAATGCCCTCCACCTCAAGCAGGTAGCCCGGCAGCCGGACCGCCACCTGACCAGAGGGAAAAGCCTCAAGGGCCTCCAGCGCTAAACCACTGACTGTTTTCGGGCCATTGGTGGGGAGGCTCCAGCCAAGCGACTTATTGAGGTCGCGAATGCTGACCGTGCCCGAGCAGACGGTACTCCCGTCACTCATGGCACTGACTTCCTCATTGTCGTCAGCAAGGTTAGACGTGAACTCGCCGACAATTTCCTCGAGAATATCCTCCAGCGCAACCAAACCCATCAAATCGCCGTATTCGTCAACGACCATGCCTAGACGGAGTTTTTTCTGTTGAAACTGCAATAGTTGCGTATGCAAGGGAGTGTTTTCGGGGATGAAGTAGGGCTTGTCCAGCTCTTCTTCCAAGGCCTTTCGGCACAGCCCCTCACCGGTGAGTACGCGACTTAAATTGCGCATATGTAGCACGCCCTTTATATCATTAATGTCTTCGTTCCAGACCGGCAGTAAGGTGTGAGTACTCTCTTGAAGGCGCGCCATAATAACGCTGTCATCATCATCCAGATCTATGCCATAGACCTCGTTGCGGGGCACCATAATATCGTCAACCGTTACCTGCTCTAGGTCGAGTATGTTGACCAGCATCCCCCGGTGCCGAGTGGGAATCATAGACCCAGACTCGTTAACAATGGTCCGTAACTCCTCTCGTGACAGCGATTCACCCTCCTGCTGCTCGGTTCTAAACCCCAGCAATTGAAGGATACCGTTGGTGACACTGTTAATGGCCATTACTAAGGGCAAGAATATTTTCAGCATGGGTAGCAGCACGAAGCTAAAGGGGAACGCCAGTTTCTCTGGATGCAGCGCAGCAATAGTTTTCGGTGTGATTTCTGCAAAGATTAAAATTACCACCGTCAGCAACAGCGTGGCTATTGCAATACCTGCATCGCCATACAGTCGAATGGCAATCACGGTGGCAATGGCGGAAGCTAAAATATTGACCAAGTTGTTGCCAATAAGAATGAGGCCAATGAGTCGGTCAGGCCGCTCAAGGAGTTTACTGGCTCTACTGGCACCCTTGTGACCCTGATTACGCAGGTGTTTGAGGCGATAACGGTTAAGCGACATCATGCTGGTTTCTGAGCTCGAGAAAAATCCAGAGATCAGGACCAGAAACAGCAATGCAGTAAAGAGGAGTCCCAGCGGGGCGTCGTTCAAAGAGGTTTTAGACTGTTAGGGTTGACGGTAGATGGTGGAGAAAAAAACCGCCGCTGACAAGCGCTGATTGTAGGCATTGTGTCTCAGCGGGTCAGAGCAGAAGTTCGAGCACCAGTTTAGAGCCGAAAAATCCCAGCAGCAGACATGAATAGCCGGTAAATGCCAGTGATACCGCGGTACCGACCCGCCAGCCCGAGCGCCAATGTACGAACAGGGTAACGCTAAAAATACACCAGCCTATGACCGTTAATACCGCCTTGTGGACCAAATGTTGGGCAAAAAAATCATCGACAAACACCATGCCGGTAGCAATTGCGACGCTCAGCACCACGGTGCCTACGGTCAGCAGTTCGTACAGCATTGTCTCCATAAGATCTAGCGGCGGCAACAGTCGAATAAAGCCCCCGATCTCATGCTGACGCAGTTTTCGGGCTTGAGCCGACACGACGGCGGCTTGAGTAACTGCAATGGTAAGAATGCCAAAGGCGGTGAGTGACAGCGAAATATGAATAATCAGCCCCGACTCTAATCCCACCATGGGACGACCGGTGGAAGGGGCAAAAACATTGAGCAGCACTGACAGCGCTGCCAAGGGAAAAGTAGCGATAATCATCATGTGTAAGGGGCGAACGAGCAGCGCCAAGATACTCAGGACTGAAATGGCCAAGAAAATGAACGAGGCTACTTTGTAAAAGCCTAAGTCTACCCCGCCCTTTGTGAGCTCCAGCCAAGCGAGTATCGCGTGAAATGCCACTGAGCCGACGGCCAAGTAAATGACGCTGGGCTCACGCTGCGCGCCGCCCTGGCGATCGAGGCAGATGAGCTGGCGTGCGCTGGTTCCCACATACAACAGCGCAGCAATAATGGCTAAACCAGCGTGCAGGAGTTGAGGGTCATCATTCACTTTCAGTTTCTCATTGCTGACGATTGGGTCTGAGACTATACCCACGTATACTACGCTTTTTATTCGGTTCAGTAAGCCCACATTGGTGGGTTTCAGCAGTTATTCAGGAATTGCACATGTTTGAAGGTCTCAGTGAACGGCTATCCTCCAGCCTAAAGGCAATGGCGGGGAAATCTAGACTCTCGGAAGACAATATTAAGGACACTTTGCGCGAAGTTCGTATGGCGCTGCTAGAGGCAGATGTGGCTCTGCCGGTGGTCAAACAGTTTACTGAGGCGGTTAAGCAGCGCGCGATAGGGGCGGAAGTAGGGCAGAGTTTAACCCCAGGGCAAGCTTTTCTGAAAGTTGTTCAAGACGAGCTGCAATCGACCATGGGCAGCGCCAATGAGAGCCTTAATCTCGCGACACAGCCGCCCGCAGTCATATTGGTCGCGGGCCTGCAAGGTGCGGGCAAGACAACCTCCGTGGCTAAACTGGCCCGTTATCTCATAGGGCGTGAGAAGAAAAAAGTCACGGTAGTCAGTGCCGATGTCTATCGTCCGGCGGCCATCAAACAGCTGGAGACCCTGGCTGCCGAGGTCGGTGCACGTTTTGCAGCGAGCACGGGTGATGAACGTCCGCTGGATATCGTTAATCGTGCTATCGAGCAGGCGCGGATTGATTTTTCTGACGTCTTGATTGTCGATACCGCTGGACGCTTGGCGATTGACCAGGCCATGATGGACGAGATTCAAGCGCTCCACGCAGCGCTTAATCCTATCGAAACCCTTTTTGTCGTCGATGCGATGACTGGACAGGATGCGGCGAATACAGCCAAGGCGTTCGGCAATGCGCTGCCCTTAACAGGGGTTATTTTGACCAAGGTCGATGCGGATACGCGTGGTGGTGCCGCCTTATCAGTCCGCGCAGTGACGGGCAAACCCATTAAGTTCTTGGGCGTTGGCGAAAAAACTGAGGCGCTAGATCCTTTCCATCCCGATCGACTCGCTTCGCGCATTTTGGGTATGGGCGATATGTTATCGCTTATCGAAGACGCCGAGCGTACGGTTGACAAGAAAAAAGCGCAAAAACTGGTAAAGAAGGTCCAAAAAGGCGGGCGCTTTGACCTCGAGGATTTTCGCGATCAGCTACAACAGATGCGCAACATGGGCGGCATTAGCAACATGTTGGATAAGTTGCCGGGGATGGGCAATATGGCGCAGATGGCGCAGCAAAACGTCGATACTCAGCAATTCATTCGCATGGAGGCCATGATTAACTCAATGACCAGTAAAGAACGCCGTCATCCCGATGTTATTTCAGGCTCGCGCAAAAGGCGCATTACCGCAGGCTCAGGGACCCAAGTGCCAGAATTGAACCGCCTTCTGAAGCAGCACAAGCAAATGCAAAAAATGATGAAGAAAATGAAAGGCGGGGGCATGCAGAAAATGATGCGGGGTTTGGGGGGCATGCCCCCCGGTGGCGGCATGCCCCCTGGCGGTTTTCCCGGGGGTCGTTAGGGTGTTAGTACGCTTTTCTTCTAGCGGGTATTCATGTACGCTTCGCCTCCTTTATTTGCTAGCAAACCGGCTCGGCGGTTGGCGCGCTGAAAATTTTACTGAGGAATCAACAACATGGTAGTTATTCGTCTATCTCGTGGCGGCTCAAAAAAGCGCCCATTTTACCAAGTGACAGTGGCCGATCGTCGCAAGTCACGCAATGGTCGATTTTTAGAGAGGGTCGGCTTTTTTAACCCTGTTGCTCGAGGCCAAGAAGTACGCCTCAAACTCGATCTTGACGCCATTGAGCGCTGGGTAGGCAAGGGTGCGCAAGTATCACCTCGCGTTCTTAGTTTAATGAAAGATGCCGCAGCGTCAGCGGTAGCAGCCAGCGAAGCTGCTTAAAGCGTTGATCGGCAGGTCCATAGGTGCTCGGTGTGACTGAGCAGTTACATTTGGCCGATATTGTTGGGGTCCACGGTGTAAAGGGTTGGGTGAAAATCCGCGCTTATGTAGAGGACCTCAAGCTGCTTACCCAACTGAGTCATGTGATGGTGTCACCGGGGGGTAACACCAGTAGCGGTGAATCAAGGGCAGTGCAGATAGTTGAGGTTAAGCCTCAAGGTAAGGGCGTCATCGCTTCGCTCAAGGGCGTAAATGATCGCACCATGGCCGAGACTTTGCGCGGATGGATCATTGAAATTCCCGCCACGCAATTGCCGCCCGCTGAGGCAGGCGTCTTTTATTGGCGGGATCTGGTGGGGCTGGCGGTTTTTTGTCGGTATAGGGACCGCGACGTGTTATTGGGCAAAGTTCTGCGGTTGGTTGAAACCGGCGCCAACGATGTATTGGTGGTGGGTCCAACGTCCGATAGCATCGGTGATAAGGAGACCCTGATACCTTGGGTTCCCGATGACGTCATTGTTGCCGTTGATTTGCAGCAAGGCACTATTAGGGTGGATTGGTATCTCGATGACTGAGCCTCGTTTGCACCATGTGGGCGTGGTGACATTGTTCCCCGAGATGTTTGCAGCCCTCACAGATTGGGGGGTAGTGGGAAGAGCGTTCAAACAGGGTATGTGTGACCTGTCCCTAGTCAATCCAAGGGACTACGCGACGGACATACACGGGTCGATCGACGACCGGCCCTATGGTGGCGGCCCAGGTATGGTGATGCAGCCCGCACTGTTAGATTGTGCCGTCGACCATGCCAGGCAGCGAGCAGGGGCAGATGCCCTCGTGATTGCAATGACGCCTCAAGGGGCGGTGTTTGACAGCCAGATGGCGAAAGACTTGGTTGAGCACCCCGCGCTTATTTTTGTGGCGGGGCGCTATGAAGGCATGGATGAGCGCTTTGTTGAGCGTTCCGTTGACTTGGAATTATCCATTGGCGATTTCGTGGTTAGTGGCGGCGAAATGCCGGCAATGTTGGCCATTGATGCTATCGTCCGATGGCTGCCGGGGGTGTTGGGACACGCGGATTCCGCGGTTCAGGACTCTTTTAGTGAGGGGTTATTAGATTATCCCCACTACACCCGACCAGAGGCATATTGTGGTCGGCAGGTGCCTGAGGTGTTGCTGAGCGGTGACCATGGGAAAATTGCCGGTTGGCGTCGTGCGCAGGCATTATGGCGTACAATAGCGCGGCGGCCTGACCTAATGACCGCTGAGGCGTTAAGTCAGGAAGACAGGGCCTTGCTGCGATTGTGGGGGCTCGATTAAGCAGTGAGTGAGAAATCGACGGCGAACAGCGCGCTGAGCGCACGTTATAAAGCGGTCTTAACAGCGCCAGTAGAGTGAGCAGTTTATGCGGCTGGTCACGTGAAAAAAAATGGCAATAAATAGCGACATATGTCGCGACAGCGTCCAAGGGCGTCAGGCGTAACTGGAGAGTGTCATGAACACCAACAAAATTATCTCTGAGATTAATGCAGAGCAGATGAATAGGGAAATTCCTGATTTTTCACCGGGCGATACAGTGGTCGTTCAGGTCAAGGTAAAGGAGGGCAATCGCGAGCGGCTTCAAGCCTTCGAGGGAGTGTGCATTGGCAAGCGTAACCGTGGCTTGAATTCGGCCTTTACGCTACGCAAAATCTCTCACGGGGTTGGCGTTGAGAGAACCTTTCAAACCTACAGCCCTATGATCGATAGCTTGAGCGTCAAACGCCGTGGCGATGTACGACAAGCCAAGCTTTACTACTTGCGTGAACTCAGCGGTCGGGCAGCCCGCATTAAGGAAAAACTCTCTCGTTGAGGGTGTGTTGAGGGTAGGCCAGCTACGATGTTGCGTATGCTCGCCATGGTTTTCAAGAACGCAGGTGTTGCCTGCGTTTTTTCGTTGTTAGTGGGCAATGGCTGTCAACGACGGATATGCAAATGAGCGACGCCTCGATAACACGCTTTATCGACAGTCTGTGGCTCGAGCGCGGTCTCAGCGCCAATACGCTCAGCGCCTATCGTCGAGATTTACAACAGTTTGAAAAGTGGTGTTCGGCATCGCGAAACCTGCCATTGTTGGCGGTGGAAGCTGCCGATCTACAACGCTATCTTGGCGAGCGTCTCCGTGGCGGGCAAGCGCCCCGATCAGCAGCGAGATTTTTATCAAGTGTGCGCTGTTTTTATCGCTGGCTACTTCGCGAGGGCGTTATCAATGCCGATCCTTCAGTGCATCTTGAGAGTCCACGGCAAGGGCGCTCATTGCCCAAATCCCTGTCTGAGGACGACGTTGAACGGCTGCTGAATGCGCCGAACTTAAAGAGCGATATTGAGTTTCGGGATCGAACGATGCTCGAATTATTGTATGCCTGTGGTTTGCGGGTTTCTGAGTTGACTGGGCTAACGGTTAGTCAAATCAGCGTGAATCAAGGGGTGGTGCGGGTTCTGGGTAAGGGCAGCAAAGAGCGCTTGATACCCATGGGGGAGGAGGCGCTGGATTGGCTCCAACGCTATTTGGCCGATGCACGAATAACGTTGACCCGGGGGCGGGGTGTGGATGCTCTGTTCCCTTCCAATCGGGGCACGACAATGACTCGCCAAGCCTTCTGGTATCGTATTAAAATCTATGGAGCGCGCGCTGGAATCCACGCTCATCTCTCGCCGCATACCTTACGGCACGCCTTCGCCACCCATTTATTGAACCATGGCGCCGATTTGCGCGTGGTACAAATGTTGTTGGGCCATAGCGATTTATCAACCACTCAAATATATACTCATGTGGCGAAGCAGCGGATGCAAGAATTACATGCACAGCACCATCCACGCGGCTGAGGTAAACTACGCTGAGAGGTGACGGAGGTAATCTATGAAACGAAAAAACCGATTTTCACGACGGTGGCTGCACGCCGTTGTACCCACACAGATCGTCTGCGTAGCCATGATCGTGCTACTTTCCGCGGCGGTAGCAGCGCGTGCGGACGACGATGGGGTAAATCCCTATCAAGCCCTTGAGGACCGCCTGTCTAAGGCTTTGAGCGGCGGTACAGGTAATCCTGTCGGCGTTGCCGCGGTTGAAAAAACTGAGGCCGATGGATTACTCGAGGTAACGCTCAGTAACGGGATGATGGTTTACGCGACAGAGTCGGGGGGCCATTTTGTAGTGGGCGACCTGTATGCCATCCGTGGGGGTGGGCTGGTGAACTTGGCGGAACAAAAACGCGAGATCGATCGCAAGGCCGTTATGGATAATGTCGAGCTGGCGCAGATGATTGTATTTTCACCAAAAGGCGAGACTCGGGATTACATCTCGGTGTTTACCGATGTGACCTGCTTCTATTGCCAGAAGCTTCATCGTGAAGTTGAAGATTTGAATGATCGCGGCATTGAGGTGCGCTACCTGGCCTATCCCCGCGCTGGCCTTGATTCTGATGGGGCCAAGAAGTTAGCTACCGCCTGGTGTGCAGATAATCAGCAGGATAGCCTGACTCAGTTGAAAGCGGGCACAGTGCTACCGGTCGATGACTGCGCAGAGGCACCAATAGCCGCTCAATACCAGCTGGGAGTTGATTTGGGGGTTCGTGGCACTCCCGCTATTATTACCAGCGGTGGACAGATGATACCGGGGTACCGTCCCGCTGCTGACATAGCGCAAATGCTTGGCTTGAACTAATTCAAAGACTTAGGGATACGCTCAGGCGTACCTGGTGTGGAGTTTGACGACGTGAACCACCATTTCCAACGCATTGAGCGCTTGCCGCCCTATGTTTTTAATATCATTGGCGAATTAAAGACGGCCGCTAGAGCCCGTGGTGAAGACATTATTGACTTTGGTATGGGCAATCCCGATCAACCCACGCCGCGGCATATTATTGACAAACTGACCGAGACCGTCCAACGCGACGATACCCACCGTTACTCCCAGTCAAAAGGCATTCCACGGTTACGCAAAGCCATTTGTGATTGGTACCAGCGTCGCTATGCCGTCACCCTAGACCCCACCAAGGAGGCTATTGTAACGCTGGGCTCTAAGGAAGGGCTGGCCCACCTAGCGTTGGCGACGACGAGCACCGGTGATTCCATCTTAGTTCCCAATCCCTCATACCCAATTCATCCCTATGGCTTTGTGATCTCGGGGGCGGACATACGCCATGTCCCGATGGTGGATGAAGAGACTTTCTTTGACGAACTCGAGCAGGCCATTCGCAATAGCTATCCGAAACCTAAAATGCTGGTGTTAAATTTCCCATCAAACCCAACGGGTCACTGTGTAGAACTCGATTTTTTTGAAAAAGTGATTGCCGTTGCAAAAGAATCTGGTATTTGGGTGGTGCACGATCTAGCCTATGCTGATTTATGTTTCGATGGTTATAGGGCACCCAGTATTTTGCAGGTCGAGGGCGCTCGAGATGTGGCAGTGGAGTTTTACACCCTGTCTAAAAGCTACAATATGCCGGGTTGGCGCGTCGGTTTTTGCTGTGGTAATCAAGAGCTGATTGGCGCGCTCACGCGTATTAAATCCTATCTAGACTATGGCGTTTTTACGCCTATACAGGTGGCGGCCATTGCCGCGTTAGAAGGGGAGCAGCAATGTGTCACTGACATCTGTGAGATGTACAAATGCCGACGTGATGTGTTGTGTGCCGGCCTAAACGAAGCAGGATGGCCGATCACGCCTCCCAAGGCGACCATGTTTGTTTGGGCGCAGATTCCAGAAGCATTCCGGCATCTGGGGTCGGTAGAGTTCAGTAAATTGCTCTTACAGGAAGCGGGGGTTGCCGTCTCTCCTGGGGTCGGTTTCGGCGAGTATGGTGAGGGCTATGTGCGCTTTGGTCTTATCGAAAATGAACATCGCACCCGTCAGGCTGTTCGGGGCATCAAAAAAATGCTGCGTGACGGCGCGCCGGTAATGAGTGGCGCCCTATGACGAATGATTCAGTTCGTATTGGTCTTTGTGGGTTGGGCACGGTAGCTAGTGGTGTGGTGGCTATCTATCAAGGCCATTCATCGCTGCTTAGCGATCGAGCAGCGACTGGCATTGCGCTCACTCACATAGGCGCCCGTCGTGATAACCCAGACTGTGATACTAGTGCTTTCACCGTTAGCAGGGATATTTTTGCCGTGGCCACGGACCCTCAAATCGATGTGGTTGTAGAGTTAATCGGGGGCACCACGGTGGCGAAGACCCTGGTGGAAACTGCCATTAAAAACGGTAAGCACGTCGTCACCGCCAACAAAGCCCTGCTGGCTGAGCACGGTAACTCGCTGATTGCCTTGGCTGAAAGCAAAGGCGTGGCGCTGCGTTTTGAAGCTGCAGTCGCCGGGGGTATTCCCATTATCAAAACGCTTCGTGAATCGCTAGCGGGCAATAGGATCAACAGTGTTGCTGGCATCATCAATGGCACAGGTAATTTTATCCTCACCGAAATGGCAAGCGCCAATAGAACGTTTGATGATGTATTGGCTGAGGCACAGGCACTAGGGTATGCAGAGGCAGATCCTACCTTTGATATTGATGGCACCGACGCGGCCCATAAACTGATCATCCTCGCCTCCATCGCCTTTGGTATGCCGCTCAATGTAACGGGCCCGTTCACCGAAGGCATTGATGGTATTGCACCTGCCGATCTCACCTTTGCTGCAGAGTTGGGCTATCGTATTAAGCACTTGGGTATTGCACGACGGGTTGGCGAGAAAATTGACCTTCGAGTGCACCCCACTTTGGTGCCCAGTGACAAGCAAATAGCTAATGTCGATGGTGTATTGAATGCGATCATGGTGTCAGCCGACGCGGTCGGTGAATTGGTGCTCGTGGGTCCTGGTGCCGGGTCATTGCCTACGGCATCGGCAGTGTGGGGTGATGTCGTTGACCTCTGCCGTGAATTGGGCCGTGGACAACGGTGTCCAATACCCGCTTTGGGTGTTCTTCAGGCCGCTCTCACTGACATTGAGCGTGTTAGTAAGGGTGACGTCGTCAGCGCTTGGTACCTGCGATTATTAGCCTCGGATAAACCTGGGGTCATGGCAGAGATTACTCGCCTGCTGGGTTCCCAAGGAATCAGTATTGAGTCACTGATCCAGCATCCACCAGAGGCGGGTGTCGAGCACGTACAGATTGTCATTTTGACTGACCACGCTGCGGGATCGCGCATTGAGAAAGCCTTGGGGGAAATAGAAAAATTACAGGCTATCGGCGAGCATGTCGTTGCTTTGCGTGTAGAGAGCTTTGGGAGGGAATTGAGCGGTGGCTATTAGCTACATCAGTACACGGGGTAGGGCGCCTCGACTAAACTTTGAGGAGGTACTGCTGGCCGGCTTAGCTTCAGATGGTGGACTCTACGTCCCAGAGGTGCTGCCTACATTTGATAAGGCGCACATTAAATCACTGCGCGGTTTGCCGTATAACGCCTTGGCCTTTGAGATCCTTAAACCTTTTGTTGATGGCAGTATTCCAGAGCACGATCTGAAAATTCTCATTGATGACACCTACAGCGTATTTAGACACGAAGCTGTCGCGCCTCTAATACAACTCGATCATAACCAATGGGTATTGGAGCTGTTTCATGGGCCCACGTTGGCGTTTAAGGATTTCGCGCTGCAGTTATTAGGCCGGTTATTGGATTACGTTCTGAAAAAGCGCGATCAAAACGTCGTCATTCTCGGTGCGACGTCGGGAGATACCGGATCGGCAGCCATTGAGGGCTGTCGTCGCTGCAGCAATATTGATATCTATATTTTACACCCCCACAAGCGGGTGTCCGATGTGCAGCGCCGACAGATGACCACGGTGATGGGCAATAATATTCATAACCTTGCTATTGAGGGCAATTTTGACGATTGCCAATCGATGGTGAAAGCCAGTTTTGTCGAGCCCTCATTTTTACCTGAAGGGCGTTCGCTAGTGGCGGTCAATTCAATCAATTGGGCGCGAATTATGGCGCAAATTATCTATTATTTTTATGCGGCCCTCGCCCTAGGTGGTCCTGATCGATCGGTTAACTTTTCGGTGCCAACAGGCAACTTTGGCGATATTTTTGCCGGTTACCTGGCCAGAGGTATGGGCTTGCCTATTGACCGTTTAGTCATTGCCACCAATAAAAATGATGTGTTGCACCGGGCGTTAACCACTGGACAATACACCCGCCAGCAGCTGGAACAGTCAATGACGCCAAGTATGGATATTACGGTGTCTTCTAATTTTGAACGCCTGCTGTTTGATCTTTATGGACGGGATGGAGACGCCCTATTTGACCTTATGGTGCAGTTTTCCTCGGGGTCTATCAGTTTATCTAATTCAGCGATGGCACAGGCACAGCCACTATTTGCTAGTGAGCGAGTGTCTGACGACGCTACCTGCGAGGAGATAGTCAGAGTCTGGCGAGACAAGGGTTACTTGCTCGATCCCCATAGCGCCATTGGCACCAGGGCGGCTGTGAAGGCGAACATCGATGTGGCTACTCCCATGGTGACGTTGGCGACCGCTCACCCCGCTAAGTTTCCAGATGCTATTGCTCGTAGTGGCGTTGCTACGACTGCTGCACTACCGGCGCATCTCAGCGATCTAATGACACTGCCGGAGCGATTTACAGTGTTAGCTAACGACCTAGACAGTGTGCAGCAGCATATAGCAACGACTGTCAGCGTCTGATGCGAGCGGCGATTCGACACCGATCGAGTGACATGAGTGCAGCGTTAAGAGGGGCGTCGTTGCCCCCGTTGTTAAAGCGCCTCTATGCCAATAGAGGTGTCAGCTCTCCCCATGAGTTAGAGCTAACCCTGAAAGGATTAATTCCCCCGACCGCCCTAAAAGGCGTGCAAGAGGCCGCAGAGATACTCGCTGATGCCATAGAGGGGGAAGCCCGGGTAGTCATTGTTGGTGATTTTGACGCAGACGGCGCAACAAGCTCCGCGCTTGCGGTGTCGGTACTCCAGCAAATGGGTTTAGAGGAAGTGTCTTACCTGGTTCCCAATCGCTTTGAGTTTGGCTACGGCTTGTCGCCAGAAATTGTTGCTCTGGCAGCAGAGCGCGAACCTGATCTGATTGTGACGGTAGATAACGGTATCGCCAGCTATGCTGGGGTTGCCACCGCCCAAGGATTAGGAATCAGTGTCGTGGTAACCGACCACCACTTACCCGGAGAAGATTTGCCTCCTGCGGACGCTATTGTTAATCCCAACCAGTTTGGTTGCCGTTTCCCCAGTAAAGCGCTCGCTGGGGTTGGCGTCATGTTTTATGTGCTCACTGTCTTACGGGCCGAACTCAAACAACGAGGTTGGTTCGAAGAAACGGGTCGAGAAGTCCCCAATTTAGCCGATACGCTCGATCTGGTAGCGCTGGGTACGGTTGCCGACGTCGTGCCCCTGGATAAAAATAACCGAATCCTTGTGGCAGCGGGGGTGGCACGAATGCGCAGTGGGCGCGCTCGTCCTGGCATCGAAGCCTTGCTGGAAGTCGCTGGTCGCGATGCGGCGTCGATTACCGCCACTGACTTGGGTTTTGTGCTAGGCCCGCGTCTTAACGCTGCTGGGCGTTTGGAAGACATGTCGATCGGTATCGAGTGCCTGTTGGCCAAGAGTAGTGTCGAGGCCCGGCCGTTGGCGCAGAAGCTCCACGATCTCAATCGGGAACGACGCGATATTGAGGCGTCTATGCAAACCGAGGCGATGGCTCAACTCGAAGGAATTGAGCTGGGTGTCAGTGACTTACCCTTTGGGCTTTGTCTGTACGATTCGAAATTTCACCAAGGCGTTGTCGGCATTCTTGCATCGCGTTTACGCGAGCGCTACCACAGACCCACCATTGTTTTTGCAGATGCCGGTGATGACACGCTAAAGGGATCTGGTCGTTCCATTGAGGGTTTGCACCTCAGAGACGTACTCGATCGTATCGCGACCAGTTATTCAGGCTTGGTGTCCAAGTTCGGCGGCCATGCCATGGCAGCAGGATTGACCATCGCCGCGAAAGACTTGGCCTTATTTACGCAGGCGTTCGATAAAGTAGTGGCTCAAGCCCTTGACAACGAAGCCCCGGAGTCGACGCTCATGACTGATGGCGAACTCGAGGCGACAGAGATGACTCTAGAGGTTGCCCAAGTCCTAACCAATGCCGGGCCCTGGGGGCAGCATTTTCCTGTCCCTGTTTTTGACGGCGTGTTCCGCGTGCGAAGTCAGCGTATTGTCGGTGAAAAACATTTAAAACTGGTGCTAGAGGCTCACGCCATGGTTTTTGACGCGATTGCCTTCAATGTCGATGTGGATCAATGGCCCGATGAGTCAGTTCTATCCATAGGCGCGGTTTACAAACTCGATATTAATGATTATCGAGGCGAGCGCCGTCTGCAATTGTTGATTGACAGCTTGTGGCCTGAAACCTAGTGCCTGCGAGAACTGGCTCCTTGATAACCGGTCCGCTAGACTGCGCCACTGACATTGAGACAAAGACGAGACACCATGCTGGAAGTTAATCCCTTGATCCAATCACTGAAAGACATCCGAGCCCGCACCGATGTGCTCAGGGGGTATCTTTGACTATGCCGATAAAAAAGATCGGCTGGCTGAGGTAGAGCTAGAGCTCGCCGAGCCCGCCGTTTGGGAAGATCCTGAGCGTGCTCAGGCACTAGGCCGGGAACGCTCGTCGTTAGAGACTATTGTGCAGACGATCGACGATTTGGCCCTGGGGGTCAGTGATGCTGATGATCTGTTGGCAATGGCGGTTGCCGAAGTCGATCAAGAGACGGCCGATGAGGTGGCGTCAGATATTGATCAGTTACTCGCTCAACTCGAGCGACTTGAGTTTCGGCGTATGTTCTCGGGTGAAATGGATCCCAATAATGCTTACTTAGATGTACAAGCAGGGTCCGGCGGCACAGAAGCTCAAGATTGGGCAGAAATGTTGCTCCGGATGTATTTGCGCTGGGGAGAAACTAAAGGTTTCAGAGCCACGGTTGTTGAAGCCTCTGCGGGGGAAGTGGCGGGCCTGAAAAGTGCCACAGTGCTGTTTGAAGGTGACTATGCCTTTGGTTGGTTACGCACTGAAACGGGTGTGCATCGGCTGGTGCGCAAGTCACCGTTTGACAGTGGCGGTCGACGCCATACCTCATTCGCCTCCGTTTTTGTTTCGCCGGAAATTGATGATGATATCGACATTGACATTAACCCTTCAGATCTGCGGATCGATACCTATCGCTCGAGTGGTGCAGGTGGGCAACACGTCAATACCACCGATTCGGCAGTGCGCATCACTCATGAACCATCGGGGATTGTGTCGAGTTGTCAAACAGAGCGCTCGCAGCACCAAAATAAAGACAACGCCATGAAGCAACTCCGGGCGAAGCTGTACGAAATGGAGATGCTCAAGCGCAACGCTGAAAAGCAGGCGATGGAGGATAGCAAGGCGGATATTGGCTGGGGCAGCCAAATTCGATCCTACGTTCTCGATGATTCTCGCATCAAAGATTTGCGCACCAATGTTGAGAACCGTAACACGCAAGCCGTTCTAGACGGCAACCTTGATATGTTTATCGAAGCCTCGCTGAAAAAAGGGCTTTGACGGAGAACTTTATGAGCGATATGGAAAAATCCGTTCCCATAGAAGAGAATAAATTAATTGCAGAGCGGCGCGCTAAGTTAGCGAGCTTGCGAGAGCGAGGCAACGCTTTTCCGAGTGACTTCAGGCGCACGGCGAAGGCTGGGGAATTACAAAGCACCTTCGGTGAGGAAACTAAAGAAGCTTTGGAGGAGCGCAGCGAGGTGTTTGCCGTTGCAGGCAGGCTTATTCGTAATCGCGGTGCTTTTTTGCTCATTCAGGACGATACGGCGGAGATACAGCTGTACATCAATCGCAAGAGCTTAGATGCCGACGCTCTGGAGTACATAAAAAGCTGGGATTTAGGCGATATTGTCGCTGCGCGCGGACCCTTACATAAAAGCGGCAAAGGTGATTTGTATATCACTATGGAAGAGGTGCAAATACTCACTAAAGCCCTGCGTCCGCTGCCGGACAAATACCATGGTCTAGCTGATCAAGAGATGCGCTATCGACAGCGGTATGTTGATCTTATTGTTAACCCTGAAAGCCGAGCAGTATTCCGGGTGCGCTCTGCGGTGGTCAGTCGTATTCGGCGATTCCTCGATGACCGTGGATTCATGGAAGTCGAAACACCCATGCTCCACCCTATTCCGGGTGGTGCCGCAGCCAAGCCATTTGTCACTCACCATAATGCGCTGTCGATGGACATGTACCTTCGTATTGCGCCGGAGTTGTACTTGAAAAGACTGACTGTGGGTGGTTTTGAGAAGGTCTATGAGATCAACAGAAATTTTCGTAACGAGGGTTTATCCACCCGCCATAATCCTGAATTTACTATGATTGAATTTTATTGGGCCTATGCGGACTACCGCGACGCGATGAATCTAACAGAAGCGATGTTAAAGGATGTCACCGAGCATGTACTGGGGAGCTCCGTCGTCGAGTATGGTGATTTAACCCTTGATTTTAGCCAGCCTTTCGAGCGACTAACCGTGGTGGAAGCAATACTCAAGCACAATCCACAACTTTCTCCAGGCAGTATTGCGACGCTAGAAAACGCGAGGCGGGTTGCCGACGATATGGGCATTGAGGTCAAGTCAAGTTGGGGACTGGGTAAGGTTCAGATTGAAATTTTCGAAGCCACCGCGGAGCACCGCTTGGAACACCCCACGTTTGTCACCGCCTACCCTACTGAGGTGTCACCACTGGCGCGCCGTAACGACAATGACCCTTTTATTACCGATCGCTTCGAGTTTTTTGTTGGAGGTAGAGAAATAGCGAACGGCTTTAGCGAGCTCAATGACGCAGAGGATCAGGCAGAGCGATTTCAAGCCCAGGCGGCAGAAAAAGAAGCGGGCGATGAGGAGGCTATGCATTACGATCATGACTACGTGCGCGCCCTCGAGTACGGTATGCCCCCGACCGCCGGTGAGGGAATAGGAATAGATCGTTTGGTCATGCTATTGACTAATTCCGCTTCAATTAGAGATGTCTTACTGTTCCCTCATATGCGCCCAGAGTGATCGGTCTGGCGGCAAGGTGCGAGCGATGCTATGCTCCTGAAAACCATAATGAGTCAAGCCGTGCATCGCGACACATTTGCGCATTTTATTCTTCCACTGGCCATGGCCACAGTCGTTGCCGGATGTGCCGGCACGCCTGAGCAGCCGCCTGAGGCACCCCCTGCATCGGAGCCTCAGCTCATACTAAACCTGCCCGAACCCGGTGGTTCCTGCAACTGCGACGCGGTGGCGGAGAGTTCTAGCAATTACTTTGACCGCGGTATTCAGGCAGTAGTGGCAGGTGACTATAAGCGTGCTGGCGACTATTTCGATCGTCATCGTAAAGAGGGTGCTGAGCAGGCACAACGGGAAGTCGATGTCGGTATGGCTTTTGTCACGCTCATGGATCAAGTCTTAACGAGCGAGACGCCATCAGATGGTTTAACTCTCGATGAGCGCGCACAACTTATGGCGCTGGCGCTGGCCGCGGTGCAAACCGTAGACGATCAGTTGCAGGCCCTTGTCGCGCTGAATAAGGCTCTATCTAAAGATTTAGAAAAGCGTGAGGAAGCGCTCAAGCGCTTGCGTGATCTGACTCTTGGTCAACCGGAATCATAACCTCGAAGCTTGATCCGGCGCCGAGTGTGCTCGTCAAGGTAATGTCGCCGCCGAGTATTTGGCAAAAATCTTTAACAATAGCGAGTCCTAAGCCAGTGCCTCCGTACTCTGTTCCGGTGGTGACTTCAGCTTGAACAAAGGCGTCAAAAACGCGTGCTTGTTGGTCGGTGGTCATGCCAATGCCGGTATCTGCCACGATAAGGTGTAGATAGTCTCCTTGCTTGCTGGCGGTGACCCGTATGTCGCCCTTCTCGGTGAACTTACAAGCATTGCTAAACAAGTTAGTGACGATTTGCTGCAGCTTGCTGCGGTCACTATGAATATCGCCCATGCCATCAATGTCGACACACAACTTGAGCGTATTATTTTTTTGAGATACCAGTGGGGACAGAGAGTCGCAGACTTGAAAGATAAGTTCAGCCGGGTTGAACCACTCGTTGCTGGCGTGCATTTTGCCGGTTTCTATTTTGGATAAGTCCAAGATATCGTTGATGAGAGACAGTAATTGTCGGCCTGAAAAAATAATGGTACCCAGATCATGGCTGAATTGATCTCTGTCGACCGCCTGAGGGTCACCTATTTCATCTTGGAGCATTTCACTGTAGCCAATAATGGCATTTAACGGAGTGCGTAATTCGTGACTGACGTTAGCAAGAAACATGGACTTGGCAGCGTTAGCGGCATCGGCATCGGCTTTTGCAGCCCGAACATCGTCAATGGCCATTTGTAATTTGCTCGACATATCATTGAAGGTCTTTGCCAGTTCGCCAATTTCACCCGCATCTCTGCGAGTATCCATGCGATGGGTAAGATCGCCAGAGCCAAAACGCTGGACGCCTATTTTCAAGCGCTGCAAGCTGGCGTTAGTACTGCGAATGAGGGCGATGACCAAGAGCATAGTGACCGCAATTGTGGTAACAAAACCTATGACGGTAATACGGTCGGTGAGATTGATTGTTCGATCAATCGCCTCGGAGCGCTGTACCGCCAAGTATTCTTGGCGTTTATCGAGTTCTTGAAGGCGTTGACGAGAATTGTTGTAGCTGACAGATGATTCAACGTCGAAGCGGGCGCTCGCGCGGTTGTAGTTATTATAAAAAAACTGCCATTCATCGATGAGTTGAGTCGCACTTTTATGCAAGCGGCGGTAATAGTCGTCGGTGCCACCACCGTCAAGGCCGCCAAGTCTACGAAGACGCTGGCTGATGGCATCGATTTCCTCCAGCGCCGATAGTCGCTCTTGATCACCGAGGGGTTGCTCAGTGGTCTCTCTCAGCGTGGCAAGCACCAAAATCTGCTGACGATTCGCTTCTAGGCTCTGCTCCAAATCGGTAATCAACTGGGAGGCGGTTACCGCATCTCGGTACGCTACCAAGCTTTCACTTCGAGCAAAGCTACCCCATACATGTGTGGCCACGTTGACCGCAAACAGCGTAATAATGGCTGCTGAAAATAGGTAGAGGCGAGCCCTAAGACTGAACTTACCTCGCAGCGTTTTCACAGAGATACAAACTTTGCGATTTTTCCCAGAAGCTCGGGAAAGTCGATGGGCTTGGTCGCATAGTCGTTGCAACCGATGTTCAAGGCTGTTTGACGATCATTTTCCATGGCATGGGCGGTTAGCGCAATAATGGGTTGGTGGCGGATAAGACTATCAGCCCGTGCTTCGCGGCAGGTTGTCCAGCCATCTTTGATGGGTAAATTCATGTCCAGCAAGACTAATGTTGGTTGTTCGTTGCGCATTATTTCCAGTGCTTGTTCGCCATCAGCGGCACAAATGACGGTATGCCCGGCACGGGTCAGGCGGCGCACTAGCATATCGCGATTAATTTCATTGTCTTCTACCAAGAGTATTTTGGTGGCGTTAGTGTCATTCACAGGCTTGTCCTCTAACGGCATGGACTACAACATCGCCTTTGATGCCTTTTGCACTAATTAACTGGCCTTCTTCGACATCATACTTGGTGTGCAGTTTATCTAAGGTGCTAGCAGAGATTAATATTTGACCAGGCTTGGCGACATCCTCTATGCGCGAAGTGACGTTCATTTCGTGACCCACAAAGCCATATTTTGAGCGGCGCTCCGATCCGATGTTGCCGGCCACCACCATGCCGGTATTAATGGCGATGGCCATATGCAGTGTGGGTAAATCATCAGCGACATTTTCTTGATTGATGTCTGCCATGGCCCGCTGCATTGCAATAGCGCACTGTACGGCGCGTTCTGCATCGTCGTCTCCGGCGCGGGGAGCGCCAAAAACTGCGAGAACAGCATCGCCTAAAAATTCGTCAATAGTGCCACTGAAATCCATTATTATTTCAGTCATCTTACCCAAATAGCGATTGAGTAACTGCACTATCTTTTGCGGCGGTAGATGCTCACTGAGGGTGGTGAAGCCTCGGATATCTGACATCATGATTGTGACTTCCCGGAGGTCGCCACCGAGCTCAAGACCTTCGGGGCTAGCCAAAATTTCATCGACGATGTCATCGGATAAATAGCGACCGAAAGTGGCTCGAATAAACCGTTCGCTCCGCTGTAATTTTTCTCGGTAACGCTCCTCGCGGTCATGCCAGCGCTTGCGCTCGATACCTGCTGAGATACGCGCTTGCAGTAACACGGGGTTAAAAGGTTTCAAAAGATAATCGTCAGCGCCTAGTTCAATGCAGTCGACAATTTGATCCATGTCTTGTCGGCCACTGATCATGATGACCGGTGTCGCGCGCAGTCGATCGTCATCCTTCAAGTGCCGGAGGACATCTTCGCCACCAATGCCGGGCATCATCAGATCAAGGAGTACGACGTCGACCGCCATAGTATTGAGCAGTTCTAGCGCCTCTTCCCCAGATTCGGCAGTGATTACGGTGTGGCCTAATTTACCCAGTAATCGTGACACCAAATCGCGGTTTTCTGGCATGTCATCGACCGCAAGAATAACCCCCGGATCGATACGGGCCTGCATGGTGGCGATGGCCGTGGGATTGCCCGATGGTCTTTCGTGCTCACCTGATGCCTCAGAGGTCGCCGTGATAATTGCCTGCAGTGTGCTGGCAATAGCAGGCTGTAGCATGTCCCTATCCTCAAATAATATCTCGGCGTAGCCGTGTATGGCGCCAATGATATTCACCGCATCATGATCGCTGTGCGGACCGGGAGATGCCCGTAATTCGATCAGCTTTTCCGCAGCGACCAATAGCGCGCTTATGTCGTTTCCCGTCACCGTTTGCGTGGAGATTGTTTTTTTGGTGCTGGAAGATCTACCCACAGCCTCTTTCAGTGGAGCTGTCGCGGCAAGTACACGCGTCGACCAGGTGCCAATATTGTCAGTGTTATTTGTCAATGTGCCGTCCTTTTCACGCCCACCGCCACGCCATTGTGCCAGAACATGCCCTTAAACTGTTGTCTGCCACTATCTCGCTTTTGGGGATAGGCGAGTCAGTGTCTTTACGGTAGTATCGCGGTAAATAGTGCGGTTGCAAGGACACATTAGCAATGCTCGACCAAGTGGAAATATTTCACGGCCTTAGCGCCGACGAATTACAGGCCTTAGAGGCTAGCAGCACCACGCGTTCGTTTCCCAAAAACACGGTCGTCATCCATGAAAATGACCCGGCAGATTCACTGTTTGTTATTGAAAGTGGCAAAGTCAAAGTGTACTGCAGTGATAAAAATGGCAAAGAGTTCATCATGAACACATTGGGTGCCGGTGATTATTTTGGTGAGCTGGGGTTGCTTGACGATGCTACACGATCGGCGTCGGTGAGGACGGTGGAAAAATCGTCATTTCGTATTGTGTTAAAAGAAGACTTTAACCGGGTACTCGATACCCACCCCAACATTACGCGGCAGCTCATCAGTAACTTGGCTGCCCAAGTTCGTAAGCTGACTGCCGATGTGAAGAGCTTGGCGTTGCAAGATGTCTACGGACGTGTGGCCAATGTGCTCATGGATTTATCAGAAGAGCGCGGGGATGGCACCTTGTGTATACCCGAAAAGCTTACCCAGCAAGATATTGCTGATCGCGTTGGCGCTTCGCGCGAAATGGTGGCTCGCATTTTGAAAGATTTGACCATCGGCGAGTACATTCGTTTTGAGGGTCGGCACATTATTATCAATACACGGCTACCGGCGAAGTACTAAGCCAGTTGTTTGCCAGAACAGTCGGTGTTGGTGTTCAGCGTAGCACTTTCGTAGTTCGTTTATTCTTCTTTGGGTGTGATGTCTTCAATCCGCACTCCAACCTCTCCTCGATGAATCCGCACATTCAGGCGCTCACTAAGCGCTAGCTGTGTAGCATCTCTTACAACATCTCCGCTTTCTGTTTGCACAATGGCATAACCGCGAGACAAAGTATTGGTAGGCCCTAAACTCTGTAAGAGCCGTGCATCTTGTGCGACAGATTGACGTGTCCGGGCTAGCCGCTGACTCATTGCATGGGTGAGCGCCCCACGCTGCATATCGAGCTGCTGTCTGCGCTGCTTTACAGTGTCTACCGGGTGGCAGCGACGCAAGCGTGAATTCAGCGTGTTGAGCTGTTGATGGTGCTGCTGAAGTCTACGCTCAACTGCTGCCGTAAGACGGCGCTGGCTTTCGCTGACTTTGTTGCGTTGGTGTTGCAAGCTTGAGGCCGGGTTGCGCAAGCGCGCGTAAATGTGTTCTAAGCCCTCGCGGCGGTGCCGTATTCTTTGCAGCATGGTCTGTGTCAGGCGTCGGCCTATCGTGTCAAATCGGTGCATCCACTCCGACTGGTCAATACTGACAAGTTCAGCGGCGGCAGAGGGCGTTGCCGCACGCTGATCCGCTGTAAAATCTGCAATACTGAAGTCGACTTCATGCCCGACGGCGGATACCGTAGGGATGTCGCTGGCTGCAATATGACGGGCGACTTGCTCATCATTGAAGGCCCACAAATCTTCAAGTGAGCCTCCACCGCGCCCTATGATAAGAACGTCTAATGTAAGTTTCTCTGTGGCATGTAGCGAATTGGCTTGTTTAATTGCGCGGCACAACGCAGCGGGCGCTTCGATGCCTTGTACGGGGACGGGGAAAAGCACGACTTCGGTCATCGGGCTTCTGCGCCCGAGCACGCTCAATATGTCATGCAGAGCTGCACCTGTTGCCGATGTAATCACTCCGACGCGGCGTGCGGCAGAGGGCAGCGTCGCTTTTCTCGAGGCATCGAACAGCCCCTCAGCCTGCAGTTTGTTTTTGAGTTGCTCAAAAGCAAGTTGTAAAGCGCCATCGCCAGCTAATGCCAAATGTTGAACGACGAGTTGAAATTCGCCACGTTGCTCATACAGAGTGACTCGGGCGCGAATAACGACGCTGTCCCCCTTGCTTGGTCGCACGTTGATTCGGCTATTGGCCCCTCTAAACATGGCGCAGCGAACCTGTGAATCGGCGTCTTTGAGGGTAAAGTACCAGTGCCCTGAGCTGGCTGCCGTGAAGTCCCCAATCTCCCCCTCGACCCGAACTTGATCGAAGTGAGACTCCAGTAGGTTTTTTGCGTCCCGCGTCAGCTCGCTGACACTGAGGGAGGTATGGGGTTGAGGCGAGCCAAGCATCTGAAATTACTACCTTTTTATTTACTGAGCACTATAATTCAGCTATAGTGGGGAGTTTACCAGAATATATTGTGAATGAGGTTCATCATGCTCCGAATCGCTCAGGAAGCACTGACTTTTGACGACGTATTGCTGCAGCCGGGTTACTCCGAGGTGACGGCAAAAGACGTGTCGCTAGCAACTCGTCTAACGCGCAACATCACCATGAATATTCCATTGGCCTCCGCGGCCATGGATACCGTTACCGAAGCCCGACTGGCCATAGCTTTAGCGCAAGAGGGCGGTGTGGGGATAATCCATAAGAATATGACGATTATCGAACAGGCAGAGCAAGTCCGGCGCGTAAAAAAATTCGAGAGCGGGGTGGTGAAAGACCCTATCACCATTCAGGACAGTGCATCGCTTAATGACCTGCTCACTTTGACACAAACCAACGGCATTTCTGGCTTGCCCGTGCTCAACGGCGGCGATTTGGTGGGTATTGTTACTCGACGTGACTTGCGTTTTGAGACGGATCTTAACCAGTCAGTGGCCGCCATTATGACCCCGAAAGAGCGGTTGGTGACAGTCGCTGAGGGCGCCCCTTCTGACGAGGTGCAGCGTCTTCTGCATCAGCATCGCATCGAGAAAATTCTGGTGGTCAATGACGCTTTTGACTTGTGCGGCATGATTACGGTGAAAGATTTCGACAAAGCCGAGAACTTTCCTCTAGCCTGCAAGGACAGTTTGGGGCGGCTTCGTGTTGGTGCATCGGTGGGTACCAGTGCCGATACTGATGAGCGAGTTGACGCTCTGGTGAAGGCCGGTGTTGATGTTTTGGTGGTGGATACTGCTCACGGGCATTCGAAAAATGTCATAGAACGGGTGCGTAAAATTAAAGCGATGTATCCCGACGTCGATGTTATTGGCGGTAACATCGCCACCGGTGACGCGGCGCTGGCATTGTTCGACGCGGGGGCCGATGGGGTCAAAGTCGGCATTGGTCCAGGATCTATTTGCACGACGCGTGTCGTCACGGGTACGGGTGTGCCACAAATCACCGCTATTTCTAATGTCGTCGAAGCGCTAGGTGACAGAGACATTACCGTTATTGCCGATGGCGGAATTCGATTTTCCGGTGATATTGCTAAGGCGATCGTAGCCGGTGCGCATGCAGTCATGATGGGTAGTATGCTGGCGGGCACCGAAGAGGCGCCGGGAGAGGTGGAGCTCTATCAGGGCCGGAGCTATAAGGCTTACCGTGGCATGGGCTCGATAGGCGCTATGGCACAGAATCAGGGATCATCAGATCGCTATTTTCAGGACGCCAGTGCTGGTTCAGAAAAATTAGTCCCCGAAGGTATTGAAGGTCGAGTACCCTATAAGGGTCCAGTGGGCGTCATTATTCATCAAATGATGGGCGGTGTGCGTTCAGCAATGGGTTATGCGGGTTGCGCGGATATGACCTGCATGCGCACTAAACCCGAGTTTGTTCGGGTGACCACAGCGGGAGTGTCTGAGTCGCACGTCCACGATGTCTCGATTACTAAAGAAGCACCTAATTATCCGGTTCGTTGAACACGTCATTGACCGCTGAGGGAACCGTGAACGCCGATATACATAAGCACCGTATCCTCATCCTGGATTTTGGCTCTCAGTACACCCAGCTGATTGCCAGACGCATCCGTGAGGTGGGCGTTTTTAGCGAGATTCACGCTTGGGATACGCCGAGGGACGTGATTGAGGACTTTGCTCCTAGCGGAATAATTTTGTCAGGGGGGCCTGAGTCCGTCACCGCTGAACACTCGCCACGGGCACCTGACATTGTTTTTGAGCTCGACGTGCCTGTGTTGGGTATTTGTTACGGTATGCAAACAATGGCCATGCAGATGGGGGGGAGCGTTGAGGGGTCGACGACCTCGGAGTTTGGCTACGCACAAATTCGACGCACTGCCGAGGGCGGGTTGCTGGCCGATATCTCCGATCACTGTGATGACGATGGGCATTTATTACTGGATGTCTGGATGAGCCATGGTGACAAAGTGTCACAGTTGCCCGAGGGCTTTGACCTCATTGCTGCCACCGATAGTTGCCCGATAGCGGGGATGGCGCATCGGGATAAACCGTGGTTCGGTATTCAATTTCATCCTGAAGTGACGCATACCCTTCAAGGGTCGCGTATTTTTGAGCATTTTGCCCTTGAGCTGTGTGGCTGTGAAGCGCTATGGACCCCTGCCAATATTGTCGAAGATGCACTGACCCGTGTGCGTGCTCAGGTCGGTAATGACCGGGTGTTACTGGGTTTATCCGGGGGTGTGGACTCCTCAGTCGTTGCTGCGTTGTTGCATCGTGCTATTGGCGAGCAGCTGACCTGCGTTTTTGTTGACAATGGCTTGCTGCGACTGCATGAGGGCGATCAAGTCATGGACATGTTTGCAAAAAATATGGGTGTCAAAGTGATTCGTGCCGACGCGGAAGAGCGTTTTTTGACTCGGTTACAGGGCGAGAACGACCCTGAGGCGAAACGCAAAATCATTGGCAACACCTTTATCGACGTGTTCGATGAAGAAGCCAATAAAATAACGAACGTGAAGTGGTTAGCCCAAGGAACGATTTATCCTGACGTCATAGAGTCAGCGGGCTCAAAAACGGGCAAGGCCCATGTCATTAAATCGCATCATAATGTCGGTGGTCTGCCGGAAGATATGGCGCTTGAGTTGGTTGAGCCATTACGGGAGCTGTTTAAAGACGAAGTGCGTCAAATCGGCTTGGAGCTAGGTTTGCCCAGAGATATGGTGTTTCGACATCCATTCCCGGGGCCTGGTTTGGGCGTCCGGATTCTGGGCGAAGTGAAAAAAGAGTACGCAGAGCTCCTGCGTCGCGCTGACGCGATATTTATTGAAGAGCTACGTAACAGCGGCTGGTATGACAAAACAAGCCAGGCCTTTGCCGTATTTTTACCGGTTAAATCTGTGGGCGTGGTGGGGGACGGTCGCCGCTACGAGTACGTTATCGCTATCCGTGCCGTACAAACGGTAGACTTTATGACGGCCCGTTGGGCGCATTTGCCTTATGAGTTGCTAGAGCTAGTATCTAACCGCATCATCAATGAGATTTCCGGCATCTCCCGAGTGACCTACGACATCAGTGGCAAGCCCCCTGCGACTATTGAGTGGGAATGAAAGTATGAT
>DGPA01000026.1:184503-237096 GCA_002389505.1 Halieaceae bacterium UBA4452 | reverse complement strand
GACGGCAGCTTTTTTAGCGGGCGCTTTTTTCTTGGCACCCGATGGTGTTGGTAGTGTCTTTTTTGTGGGCATAGCGTTTTCCCTAATATCCGTGAGCCTCAGAGATACAATGGTCGTTACAGCTAACCTGTGCGGTCATTTTCGGGCGATGGACGCTACCAGATAATGACGCAGTTAACCAGTATTCTTTTTGTTTTTAGATTCCAGTCATCCTAGTCCGAGTCAACTTGCTACACTAACGCCCGATAGAGGAGGCATTATGCAGCTACCACCGCTTCAGCGAGGGACACTCATCAAGCGCTACAAACGCTTTTTAGCCGATGTAATGATGCCCGATGGAAGTCAAATAACGGCACACTGCCCTAATACCGGTGCGATGACAGGCTGTGTAGAGCCTGGCTGGGATGTTTGGCTGTCGCACAGTGATAATCCTAAACGTAAGCTAGCGTGGACGCTTGAGTTGATAGCATCCCCTAGTGGACTTATTTGTGTGCATTCGGTGCGCGCGAACCCCGTGGTGGGTGAGGCATTGCGGTCAGGGCTTATTCCCTCATTAGCGAACATCATTCCTATACAAGCAGAGGTACGTTACGGCGATAACTCTCGGGCCGATTTCAAGTTGGGTGATGGAACTAGTGCAACCTTCGTAGAGGTGAAGGCGGTGACGTTATACGAAGATAACGGTTGGGGTTTATTTCCCGACACAATCAGCGAGCGCGCGCGCCGGCACGTCCAGGAGCTCGCCAAGGTGGTATGCCAAGGTCAGCGCGGCGTTATGGTATTTTGTGCCCTGCACGCAGGCATTGACCGCGTGGCGCCAGCGCATCGCATCGATCCTGAGTACTCGAGGGCACTGGTCGAAGCTAGCCGTGTTGGCGTAGAAATTTATGCGTTGGGTACTGAGATAAGTACCGGACATATCAGGGCCCATACGCCCATCCCATTTGAGCACAGCAGGTCGTGATGCTTGACGAACAAACGCGACGAGCGTGTGGGCTGACCGCCCTCGGTTTGCAAGCCTGTGGTGCTGACGGCCTATTGATGCCCGAGACTGGCAAGGCACTTGGGAAGCTCAAGCGTCGCGCGCAGCGCCAGGGCTTTGACATGCGGGTGGCGTCCAGTTTTCGTGATTATCATCATCAACTGCGGATTTTCAATGCCAAGGCACGTGGACAACGCCCAGTGACGGATGACCATGACCGCCTCGTTGATCCCAGTGCGCTATCGCCACAGGATTATTTGCTGGCCATTTTGCGCTTTTCAGCACTTCCCGGAACCTCACGGCATCATTGGGGCACCGATATTGATGTTTGGAATGCTGCGGCTGTAGCCGCGGATTACTCGCTGCAACTCAGCATGGCTGAGTATGCCCCTAGTGGTCCGTTTGGTGAATTTTCGTCCTGGTTGAGGGCAAGGGTTGATGCTGATGATGCTGAGGGATTCTATTTACCCTATGCGACAGATACCGGTGGTGTCGCTCCCGAGCCTTGGCATTTGAGTTACCGAGCGGACGCCGCCGGATTGGCTGAGCGGCAAACGAGGGAGGTGCTTGAGCCGCTCTGGTCTGGCTCATTCGTTCAGTCAGTTGAGCCGCCAGTCACCGAGCCCTTGGCGTTGTTGACGATTGTTAGACCCCAAATTGATGCTTTGTTAATGCGTTACGTGGTGTCATAAGCATCATGTCACGTGGGCAAGCCGGTCACTCGTATGATCGTATCCGGAGGAACGCCGATACTCAGCACGATCTTGCGGGTATCTAGTAGTCGAAACCGTCGCTTAACTTGCGAGGAACGGACAGGTTCTTTAGGGACGTATAGACAGGTAAGCCGCGGCTATAGTGGGGATAAGCTTCACCGCGAATCAGCGGCTCGAAGTAGCGTCGTGCCGTTGGGGTAATGCCAAAGCCATCGCGACTAATAAAGCTTTTGGGCAGTCTCTTTTCCCGATTAGCCACCTTAGCCAGTGGTGCCTCCCCCACGGTCCAGCGGTAGCGCTCACCTTTGGCCCTTACGATGCAGGGCATCAAGGCATTTTTACCCGCGACGGCCATCTCTACTGCGGCCTTGCCGACCGCATAAGCTTGAGTGACATCGGTCTGACTGGCTATATGCCGCGCTGCGCGTTGCAAATAGTCGGCGACAGCCCAGTGGTATTTGTAGCCCAGGTGTCCATGGATCAAATGCGCCAGCATGGGTGCGACGCCACCCAGCTGGGCATGACCGAAAGCATCTCGGATGCCACTATCGCTCAGGAAGCGACCATCGGCAGTTTGAGTGCCCTCGGACGCGACAATGACACAATAGCCCTGCGCGTCAACGGTGTTTTTTACTTTGGCCAGAAACCTCGCTTCATCAAATGCGACTTCGGGAAATAAAATAATGTGCGGCGCGTCGCCGGCTTTATCGGCAGCCAACCCTGCAGATCCGGCAATCCAGCCCGCATGGCGCCCCATGACTTCAAGGATAAAGACTTTAGTGGACGTCTCGCACATCGATTTGACATCCAGGGCGGCTTCTTTCGTCGACACAGCAATGTATTTAGCCACTGAGCCAAATCCCGGGCAGCTATCGGTAAACGCTAGATCATTGTCAATGGTTTTAGGAATGTGAATGGCTTGCAGAGGGTAATCGAGCAGCTCGGATAATTGCGACACTTTCAGGCAGGTGTCCGCCGAATCCCCGCCGCCATTATAGAAAAAATAGCGAATATTATGCGCCTTGAAGACATCGATAAGTCGCTGGTATTCGGCTCGATTCTCTTCCAAGTTGCGCAACTTATAGCGGCAGGAACCAAAAGCACCCGCCGGGGTGGTCATCAGACCTCGAATGGCCTTTTTACTCTCTTTGCTGGTGTCAATTAAGTCCTCCCGCAGTGCCCCAATAATGCCATTGCGCCCAGCAAACACCTTATTGATCTGTTGTTTGTATGTGGCGGCCGTTTCTATAACCCCACAGGCAGAGGCGTTGATAACCGGTGTAACGCCGCCCGACTGGGCGTAGAAGGCATTCGCTTTTGGCATGAAATAGGTCGTCAGATTAGTGGCAGGGCTTTGCATACGGTAGACTGAGCGCGTGAGTAAAGCAAATCTGGACGTTAGCTGGCGTCGACAATAAGAGGTGTGGCTCGTGGCTACGCACATTCACATTTTGGGTATCTGTGGCACGTTTATGGGTGGTCTAGCGCAGCTGGCCCAGGCACAAGGCTACCGGGTGACCGGTTCAGACAGTCATGTTTACCCACCGATGAGTACTCAGCTGAAGAGGGCGGGCATTCAAGTGTACGAGGGTTATGACTGCGAACAGCTTGATCCGGCCCCTGACCTCGTGGTCGTCGGCAACGCCTTGAGTCGCGGCAACCCCGCGGTTGAGGCGGTGCTAGATCGCGGGATTCCCTATGTGTCAGGGCCCCAATGGTTAGGTGAGCAATTGTTAGCCGATAAGTGGGTGTTAGCGGTTTCTGGAACCCATGGCAAAACGACCACTACGAGCATATTGGCTTGGTTACTCGACTATGCTGGCATGAAGCCGGGTTTCCTCGTGGGCGGTGTGCCAGAGAATTTTGGTCTTTCCGCACGCCTTGGGGAGTCGGATTTTTTTGTTATTGAAGCCGACGAATACGATACGGCGTTCTTTGATAAGCGCTCTAAGTTTGTTCATTACCGCCCACGAACGGTGGTATTGGGTAATCTTGAATTTGATCATGGGGATATTTTCCCAGACCTTGCCGCCATTGAGCGCCAGTTTCATCATTTAGTTCGATGCGTGCCCGGCAACGGGCAGGTGATTAGACCCACCCTGAGTGAAGCCTTTGACCGTGTATTGGCGCTAGGCGTATGGACGCCTGTGGTGACTTTTGACTCGGTAAGTGACGAGTCTGATTGGCAGTTTAAGACCCTCACGCCAGCGGGAGAGTCGTTTCAATTACGTAGCCCCAGCGGTGACAGGTGTACGGTCAGCTGGGGTATGTTGGGCGCCCACAATGTGGCCAATGCGTGTGCAGCCGCGGCAGCGGCTCATCACGTGGGGGTGCCCCTCGCTGTTATTGGCGAGGGTTTGGCAACATTTTCTGGCGTTAAGCGACGCTTAGAGTTGCGGGGCAAGCCTAACGGTGTCGCGGTCTACGATGATTTCGCGCACCATCCCACGGCTATTGCCTGCACGCTAGAGACGCTGTCGCTGCGCGGGGATGAGGGTCGACTCATTGCTGTTATTGAGCTGCGCTCTAATTCGATGCGGGCCGGGTTTCATGCCCATGAGTTACCGGACGCCATACGTCATGCGGACCAGGTATTTTGGTACCAGTCACCCGGTCTACATGACACCCTTGAGCGTATACTCGATGCCAGCACCACTGCGTCGGAAATGGTAGCGGACATCCACGTGCTTACCGAAAAAGTGGCGACCGCAGCGACGCCCGGTGATGCAGTAGTCATTATGAGTAACGGCGGCTTCAGCGGCTTCCACGAGTTGTTGCTGACTAGGTTGGCAGCATCAACGCCCCCGACAGGTAGAGGGTAGTAAGTATGAATCGCTTTTTTCGTCATGTTGTCCTAGCACGCCCGCTGTCTGCAGTGGCAGCTGTCTTGCTCTTGGTCTGTTTGGCCTTGAGTCAGGTGAGTCAGTTGCGGTTAGACGCCTCTTCAGACGCCTTACTTCTTCAGGGCGATCCAGACTTAGCCTTTTACAGAGAGGTGAGCAGTCATTACGAAACCAATGAATTTCTCATTCTCACCTGGCAGCCTGATGGGCCGCTATTGTCCGAGGATTCGCTAGCACCACTGGCCGCTATGGTGGAGGAACTGCGCGCACTGCCCGGCGTACGATCGGTCACCAGTCTGTTAGATGTGCCGCTTTTACAGAGTCCGCCGTTATCGCTGACGGCTATTGCGCGTGCCGAGGCGCTACCCACGCTCCGGGATCCATCGGTTGATCGGGTCCTCGCCTTGCAGGAACTGACCCAAAGCCCTATTTATAAAAACTTGCTGACCGGCGAGGCGGGTGACCTAACGGCAATTCAGGTGGTACTGCAGCGCAACGTTGAGCTCGAAGGCCTGCTGTCCGAACGAGAGACGTTGCGTGCGCAATCCAAAGAGGCCCCAGTGCCGAGTGACGGTGAGCGTTTGGATGAGGTGGAGGCGCGTTATGACGACGTGCTCGCGGCGGAGACTGAACTGCGTCGACAACTCGTCGCTGAAGTGCGCCTGATTGCAGATCGCTTCCAGCCTTACGCCCAAATATTTGTCGGCGGTGTACCGATGATAGCCGCCGATATGCTGGCCTTTGTTGAGTCGGATTTAGTCACCTTTGGTCTCGCAATCATCGGTATTATGATCGTCGTGCTGGGTACTATTTTCCGGGATTGGCGCTGGGTAATGGCGCCGGTCTGCAACTGCGCTGCCACGGCGATTATTATGCTCGGGTTATTGGCCTTTTTGGATTGGCGGATGACCGTAATCTCATCTAACTTTGTTGCCGTACTGTTAATTGTCACCCTGTCTCTGTCGGTACACCTTGTGGTTCGTTATCGGGAGCTGGAGCACTCGGAGCCTGATATCAGCACTATCGACCGTGCGGGAGCCGCTGCAACGCTCATGCTGGTGCCGTGTCTGTATACCGCGGCTACAACAATTGTGGCCTTTGCATCACTTATGGTGGCTGGGATTCAGCCGGTGATCGACTTTGGCATGATGATGACAGTGGGTATTTTGGTCGGTTTCCTGTGTACCTTTGTCTTGGTTCCTGCACTCATGGCGCTGATGCCCGAGCCTGGGCGCGCTAGACGATTAGCGCCGGATCCGGCATTCACCCGCTATCTTGCCGTCTACGTACAGCGCTTTGGATCGATCGTGTTGTGGGTAGCTGCGGGCCTTGCCCTCGCCGCGATCATAGGTATTGGTCGATTGCAGGTCGAAAATAGATTTATCGATTACTTCAAACCCAGCACCGAAATTTACCAAGGTATGGAGCTCCTTGATGCTCGCCTTGGGGGCACAATCCCTCTCGATATTATTCTCTACCCGCCCACCGCTTCGGCGGAGGAGAGCAATCAACCGGAGCCAACTCCTTCCATTAGCGAGGCTAGTGCCAGTGATGTCTCAGGAGCCGACCCCGTTGTAGAGGAAGGATTTGGCGACGATCCATTTGCTGACGATAGTTTCGGTGATGACCCCTTTGCGACGGATGTTTTTAGTGGCGCTGACGATAGTGAGCCGAGCTATTGGTTTACCGTGCAGGGGCGTGAGCTCCTTGATCGCGCGCATGCCATCATTGATGCTCGTCCAGAAACAGGAAAAGTGCTGTCACTATCGACGGCCTTTGAGGTAATGGATGGCTTATACGGTGCGCCCCTTGGTGCCATTGAAATGGCGTTGGTGCAAAACAGTATGCCGAAGGATGTTAATGACACCTTGGTTTTGCCGTATTTTTCCGTTGACCACGACGAGGCCAGAATCTCCGTGCGTGCGATGGAAACCAGTAAAAGTTTGCGTCGGGATCAATTTCTGAAAGAGTTGCGTAGGACCTTACTGGACGAACTTGACTTGGCCCCTGAGCAAATTCGCTTCACGTCCCTGTTAGTGCTGTACAACAACGTGTTGCAGAGCCTGTTCTCTTCGCAAATTTTAACCCTTGGCGCGGTATTTTTAGCCATTGGCGTGATGTTTTGGGTATTGTTTCGCTCCTTATCACTGGCATTACTGGCCCTTGCTCCCAATATCCTCGCCGCTGCGCTGGTGCTAGGTACCATGGGTTTGGCCGGGATACCCTTGGATATTATGACGATTACGATCGCGGCGATTGTGGTGGGCATTGGGGTGGACGATTGCATTCACTACATCCACCGCTTTCGAGTGGAGTTTAAAAAAGACCGTGATTATGAGGCGGCCATGTACCGTAGTCATGCCAGCATTGGTCGCGCGATGTACTACACCACCGTGACGGTGGTCATTGGCTTCTCCCTATTAACGCTGTCAAATTTCACGCCCAGCTTGTACTTTGGTGCTTTGACCGTCATGGCGATGGCCGCCGCAGTGGCCGGCGCTTTACTGCTTCTACCGAAATTATTGTTGGTGTTCCGACCACTGGGGCCGAGTGCTGGGTTGACCAATGGACTGTCGTGACGGTTGTGGTGCGTGTTGCATTGCACCGTCTATCACGGAAGGGTTTTGGGGCATGCCTCAGGGTAAACCGGCCGGTTTACCCTGCGTCCACTTAACGGAGAGCTATACCTGTGCCATCTTTGGCGACAGCCGTCGACCGACAGTGTGCGCGACCTTTAGGCCTGAGATCGCGTTTTGTGGGGTCAGCCGCGATGACGCGCTGCAACGTATTCAACAACTAGACCTTATCAGCCACCCGGAGTATCGCGATGACTGACATCCCCTTATTTCCTCTGTCCACCACACTGATGCCCCATGGCCTCATGCCCCTGCAAATTTTTGAGCAGCGTTACTTGGATTTAGTATCCCATTGCATGAAGACTGGCACCGGATTTGGGGTTGTGTGGATGCGTCGCGGAGTTGAAGTGGCGGGGGAAGGTATCACTACGCCTGACTTGGGAGACTACGGTACCTATGGACGTATTGTCGATTTTGATCAACTACCCAATGGGCTTTTAGGTATTACTTTGCACGGTGGCGAGCGTTTCGACATTGTTGATGTCTGGCGTGAAAATGATGGTTTGATCCGTGCTCAGGTAGAGATGGGTGAGCCCTTTGGCATTGAGCCGATGCTTGACCATTGGCATTCGCTCACTCGGGTCCTTAAAAGCTTACAAGGGCATCCTCACGTACAGCGGATGAATCTTAATATTGATTACAACGATGCCTGGCAGGTGGCATTTACGCTGGTGCAGCTGCTACCCTTTGAAGAGTCGGTTAAGTACGAGTTGCTCGGTGTGGCCTCGGTGGATGTCTTGGTACGCGAGCTCGATATTTTACTGAATCAGATTAGCGGGGAGGACTGACGGCTGGCTTTTAGCGGGGGTTGTGCAAGATTGACCTCCCCGAGATCAGCGACAGGCGATACGTCATAGGAGAACCAAATGTACGATCTACTTATCCATGGTGGCACCATTGTTGACGGCAGTGGTGGTGAGACTTACTGCGCGGATGTGGCGGTCAACGGCGACCGTATCGTCGCTATTGGCCAAGATTTAGGAGCGGCGAAGGAACGCCTCGATGCTTCAGGCTGCTACGTCACGCCCGGCTTCGTTGATATTCATACCCACTACGACGGACAAGCTACCTGGGATCAAGAGATGGCGCCCTCGTCTTGGCATGGCGTGACAACGGTGGTGATGGGTAACTGTGGTGTGGGTTTTGCACCCGCAGCACCCGATCGCCATGAGTGGTTGATTGGACTGATGGAAGGGGTTGAGGACATCCCCGGTTCAGCGTTATCAGAGGGAATGTCCTGGAACTGGGAGTCGTTTCCCGAATATCTCGATGCCCTAGAGGGATTGGCTCGCAGCGTAGATGTCGCTACCCAGGTGCCCCATGGCGCTGTGCGTGCTTACGTCATGGGGGACCGAGGCGCCGCTAATGAAGCGCCAACAGATACCGACATTGCTCGCATGTCGGCTATTGTTGAGGAAGGTTTGCGCGCGGGTGCACTGGGTTTTTCGACCTCGCGCACCGCGCTGCATAAATCCATCGACGGGGAGTTAGTCCCGGGAACAACGGCGACCAAGGACGAATTAATCGGTATTGGTCGAGCCATGGGTCGAGTCGGTTATGGCGTTTTTGAGATGGCCAGTGACCTTGAGCGCGAGTGGAAGGAATTCGAGTGGATGGGTGAGCTGAGTCGGGAAACTGGCATGCCCGTCAGTTTTACTGCCCTGCAGTCGCCCCTAAAGGCGTTACCTTTTGATGAACAGTTGGCCAGTATGCGCGCAGAGAATGCCAAGGGCGCCAACATCATCGCGCAGATTGCCATGCGGGGTACGGGGTTACTGCTTAACTGGCAGGCAAGTTTCAACCCTTTTTTCAATAAACCTAGCTGGCAAGCTATCAAAGATGAGCCCTGGTCGCAGCAATATAGCCGGTTAAAAGACCCTGACTTCAAAGCGCAATTATTAGCGGAGGATAATCTACCAATGGCGGGTGATCTGCAGCTGCTCGCCGACCTGTTAGCGACCGCTTTCACCATGCAATACGAAATGGGTGAGGGCTTTGATTACGAGCCGACACACGAACAATCCATTGCCGCCAAAGCAGCGGCATTGGGGATGGATCCTGCTGAGTATGCCTATGATGTCATGATGCGGGCTGACGGGTCAGCGTTTATCTACTTTCCGATTCTCAACTATACTGACGGCAATCTTGATTTTTTGGCGCCTGTACTAGCCAGCGATGATTGCGTGAACTCTTTATCTGATGGCGGTGCCCACTGCGGTACCATTTGTGATGCAGCGGCCACCACTTTCATGCTCGAGCATTGGGTTCGCGACCGTAGAAATGGGCGCCTATCCTTAGAAAACGCCATCAAACGCCAATGCCATGATACCGCTTCATTGTATGGGCTTAACGATCGCGGCTTGATTGCCACTGACTATTTGGCAGATATAAATATCATTGACCTCCCTGCCATCAAGCTGAATAAGCCGTGGGTTGCCCGGGATCTACCCGCGGGTGGGAAGCGGCTGTTACAAACAGCCGAGGGTTATCGTGCGACCGTGAAGTCGGGTGTGGTGACGTTTAAAAACGGTCAATTTCAGCGCGCGACTCCGGGTGGGGTTATTCGGGGTCCGCGTCCGGCTCCGGCCACTGCCAGCCACCCAGTGCCTGCCAATGGTTGACAATGGTGCAAAATAGCTCGGCGGTTTTCTCGCAGTCATAGATCGCTGAGTGGGCTTCGGCGTTGCTAAAATCGATGCCGGCTCGCTTACAAGCTTGCGCTAGAACGGTCTGACCGTAAGCGAGGCCCGCCAGTGTGGCGGTGTCAAAAAATGAAAAAGGGTGGAAGGGATTGCGCTTTATGTCGCAGCGGGTAGCGGCGGCATTCATAAATCCGGCGTCGAAATGTGCGTTGTGTGCCACCATGACCGCACGAGTGCAGCCAGTATCGCGAATCTCTTTGCGGACGCGACTGAAAATATCGCCCAGTGCTATGGCTTCAGGGACAGCGTCTCTGAGGGGGTTATCCGGGTCAATACCGGTAAATTCTAGGGCAGAGGGCTCAAGGTTGGCGCCTTCGAAAGGGTCGACGTTAAAACTAAGCGTTTTACCGAGGGTTAACGTACCGTCACCGGTCATGACAAGGAGGGTCGCGGCAACTTCGAGCAGGGCATCGGTGTCGGCGTTGAAGCCGCCTGTCTCGAGGTCGACCACAACAGGTAGAAAGCCGCGAAATCGCTGGCAGATCAAGCTGTCATCGTTGCCACTCATATGCGAATCCGCCAGCGTAACGTCTCGCCGGCTCGTAGCGGCGTTAGAGATTCATCACCCAGCGTTAAGCTATCGACCACCCGGTGGGGCTCGCGTTCCAGGGTGATCGTGTCGGTATTGCGGGCGAGGCGATAAAAATCCGGTCCAAAGTGGCTGGCAAATCCCTCCAGTTTATCGAGCGCCCCCTCGTCCTCAAAGACCTCGGCGTACATTTCTAATGCGGCATGTGCGGTGTAACAACCCGCACAGCCGCAGGGCGACTCTTTTTCACTGCGCGCGTGGGGAGCAGAATCAGTGCCCAAGAAAAAGCGCGGATTCCCCGAGGTGGCCGCTTGCCGTAATGCTACTTGATGGGTATTGCGTTTGAGGATGGGTAGACAGAAATAGTGCGGTCGAACACCACCCACTAGCATATCGTTGCGGTTATAGAGCAGGTGGTGGGCTGTAATGGTGGCCGCCACACCATCTCTGGCGTTGGTCACAAAATCGACGGCGTCGGCGGTGGTGATATGTTCAAAGACTACGCGAAGATGGGGGAAGTGTTGAACCAGCGCCGCTAAATGCTGCTCGATGAATAGTCGCTCCCGATCAAAAATATCCACATCATGGTAGGTCACCTCGCCGTGTATCAGTAGCGGCACGTCATGTTTCTCCATGGCCTCAAGGGTGGGATACAGTGCCTTGAGGTCATTGACCCCCGCAGCGGAGTTGGTCGTTGCGCCAGCCGGATAGAGCTTGACGCCGTAAACATGGTTTGATTGGGCAGCGCGCGCTATTTCCTCGCTGCAGGTTTCGTCAGTTAAATACAATGTCATCAGTGGATCAAAATCGCGATGGTTAGCCGTTAATGCGCCCAGCAATCGCTCCCGATAATCATGGGCCTCGGCAACCGTTCTCACCGGCGGTACCAAGTTGGGCATAACAACCGCGCGCCGTGCCCAGCGAGCGGCATCATTAACAGTGCGCGATAATGCGGCCCCGTCCCGAAAGTGGATATGCCAATCATCCGGACGAGTAATAGTGAGGGTGCTCATGGTGTCATTTCCTCATGTGAATCTACAGTCTAACAGGGCGGCGCTGGGCAACGTTGTTCTGGACGGGTAAACTTAGCCCTTTCTGGCACATTTTTCTCAACTTTACGGATTTTTCAGCTATGTCATCAATGAAAAAAGTGGTGCTTGCCTATTCTGGCGGCCTTGATACCTCGGTGATTGTCCGCTGGTTACAAGACACCTATCACTCAGAGGTGGTCACTTTTACGGCCGATATTGGTCAGGGTGAGGAGGTTGAACCGGCCCGGGCCAAGGCTGAGGCTTTAGGGGTGAAGGAGATTTATATTGACGATTTACGTGAAGAGTTCGTCAGAGACTTCGTGTTTCCTATGTTTCGAGGCAATACCGTCTATGAAGGGGAGTACTTACTGGGGACATCTATAGCCCGCCCACTGATTGTGAAGCGGCTAATAGAGATTGCTAATGAGACTGGCGCCGATGCGATATCTCATGGGGCGACGGGTAAGGGTAATGATCAGATTCGCTTTGAGTTGGGTGCTTATGCATTGAAACCGGGGATTCAGGTCATAGCGCCATGGCGCGAGTGGGATCTCAATTCTAGAGAGGCGCTTATGGCGTATTGCAAAGCGCGTGACATCCCCGTCGATTTCGCTAACGCCAAGAAAAAATCCCCCTATTCCATGGATGCCAATTTGCTGCATATCTCCTATGAGGGGGATATCCTTGAAAACCCTTGGACCGAAGCTGAGGAGGATATGTGGCGTTGGAGTGTGAGTCCCGAGGCGGCTCCAAACCAAGCAGAGGAGTTAATATTGACCTATCAGCGTGGCGATATTGTCGCGATTGACGGTGAGCCTATGAGCCCGGCTACCGTGCTCGAAACGCTCAATAAACGCGCGGGTGCCAACGGTATTGGCCGCGCCGACTTGGTGGAAAACCGTTACGTGGGCATGAAGTCTCGTGGCTGTTATGAAACCCCAGGAGGTACCGTCATGTTGCGCGCCCACCGTGCGATTGAATCACTGACCTTGGATCGAGAGGCGGCCCATTTAAAAGACGAGCTCATGCCACGCTATGCGAAGCTTATTTACAATGGCTATTGGTGGTCCCCTGAGCGGCGTATGTTGCAGGCGGCGATTGATGATACCCAGCAGTATGTGAATGGCGATGTTCGTGTCAAACTGTACAAAGGCAACGTTATAGTCTCGGGTCGTCGCTCGTGTGACTCGCTATTTGATGAGACTGTAGCTACCTTTGAAGAAGATGAGGGTGCGTATAATCAGAAAGATGCGGAAGGCTTTATTAAGCTCAACGCCTTGCGCTTACGGATCGCCGCGGGTAAAGGGCGTGATCAACAGTAGTCGCCAACGAAGCTACTAGGGGAGTCAGAATGAACGCGTTTAATGACCAAGCTCAGAGCCAGGATGCTGCTGTTGAGCTGTTTGATGTCATCATTATCGGAGCCGGTTTGTCCGGGGTGGGTGCCGCGGTCCGCTTACAGCGTGACTGCCCGGATCACAGCGTTGTTGTGCTTGAGCGGCGCGAGGCCATTGGCGGCACCTGGGATTTGTTTCGTTATCCGGGTATCCGTTCTGACAGCGATATGCACACCCTCGGCTATGACTTCAAGCCGTGGATAGCCGAGAAATCTATCGCGGACGGTGATTCTATAAGAGACTACGTCAATCAAACCGCAGATCAGTATGGCGTGCGCGAGCATATTCGTTTTCAGCACAACCTTGTGGCTGCCAACTGGTGCAGTGAGCAATCGCAATGGCATCTGAGTGTTGAGACTGGGCCGAACAGCTTGCGTCAGTATCGCTGCAGTGTGTTATTGATGTGCTCAGGCTATTACAGCTACGATCAGGCGTATGAGCCAGATTTTCCCGGCAAATCCGATTTTCAAGGCCAGTGGATACAGCCTCAGTTCTGGCCACAGGCGCTGGATTTTAAAGACAAGCGGGTGGTAGTGATAGGCTCGGGGGCAACCGCAATGACATTGGTGCCCAATATGGCCCGCACGGCGGCCCAGGTGACTATGCTCCAGCGCTCGCCCACCTATGTGATCTCATCGCCATCGGTGGATCGATTTGCCAATTGGCTGCGCGATAAGCTGCCCAAACAATTTGCCTATGATCTCACCCGCTGGCGCAACACCCTATGGCAGCAGTGGATGTATCAATTGTCGCGGGTCGCGCCCGGCGTGCTCAAGGGCATGTTATTGGGCAAGGTGCGTAAAGAGATTGGCCAGTTTGTCGACGTAGATAAGCACTTTACCCCTCGCTACAACCCATGGGATCAGCGCCTCTGCTTGGTACCCGATGATGATTTGTTTACTGCTATAAAATCCGGTAAGGCCCAGGTAGTCACCGACCACATCGAACGCATTACCGCCACCGGTATCGAGCTCCAGTCGGGATCCTCATTAGAGGCGGATATCATTGTTTCGGCGACCGGATTGGAGTTGGTGATATTGGGTGGGGCGGCCTTCAGTGTTGATGGGGAGGAAGTCGATTTCGCCAAGGAATGGAGCTACAAGGGGATGATGTGTTCAAACATACCCAATATGATCCAGACATTTGGTTATGTAAATGCGTCTTGGACGCTGCGGGCCGATTTGATTGCAGGCTGGGTGTGTCGCCTCCTTCAGCATATGACCGCCCATGGTTACACCAGTGCGACGCCGCGCTGCCCTGCGCCCCTTGCGCAAAGTATGCCAAAACGCTTATGGATAGAAGGCTTTCCGGCGGGGTATATGCAAAGAGCGTTACCCCACTTCCCGAAGCAAGGTGATCGTGAGCCTTGGATCAACCCTCAAAATTACCGCAAAGATCGCAAATTGTTCCGAGACGCTCCTATCGAAGATGGAGCACTGATTTTTGAATCGATAGCCGTGCAAGGTGACACCCAGGACGCGAGTCATGGTGAGGGTCAGGTGGCTTGAGCAATGAATTCTGATTCTTGGCTAGGTGATTCCGATAGCGGTGATTTGCAGGAGACTGCGATTGGTTGTCCCTATTGCGGAGAAAGTATTACCGTGTTGCTCAATCCAGAGGACGTTGATCTCGGTTACGTTGAGGATTGTCAGGTCTGTTGTCGCCCTATCGAAATGTCGGTCAGTGAAGGAGCCTTAGGCGACTTGCTGGTGCAGGTACGGACTGATTCTGAGTAGCTATTGTAATCTATAAAATCGATTGATTATTGTTTTATTTTTCAATTTATAGTTCGTTGGTGTTTTGCTATCGTGCGCGCGGTTCCTAAACCCACGCAACGAGGTAAGAAAATGACAGCGACGCAAGTACCGAATGTAAGTTTTAAAACCCGGGTAAGAGATGAATCAGTAGAGGGTGCTAACCCTTACCGCTGGGAGGATATCACCACCGCCGAGGTGTTTGCGGGTAAGAAAGTGGTGGTCTTTTCAGTGCCTGGGGCTTTCACACCCACATGCTCCTCAAATCACCTGCCACGCTACGACGAACTCTACGACGCGTTTAAGGCGCAAGGTGTCGACACGATCATTTGTATTTCAGTGAATGATGCCTTTGTTATGTTCAAGTGGGGTAAAGAGCAGGGCAATAACCATGTTTTTCTATTACCCGACGGCAATGGCGAGTTCACACGCAAGATGGGTATGTTAGTTGAGAAATCGAATCTGGGATTTGGTATGCGTTCCTGGCGCTATTCCATGCTGGTCAATGACGGCAATATTGAAAAAGTATTTGCCGAAGCAGGGTTTGCGGATAACTGCTCGACGGACCCTTTTGAGGTGTCGGATGCGGATACCATGCTGGCTTATTTACGGGGTAGCAACGCGGAAGAGACCGCGGTGTCTGAGCCGCGCAAGGCCTTTGAAGGCTAAGCGCAGCGCTGTCACGGCACCCCTTGTAAAGCCGCATGATGCTGCGGCTTTTTTTTAGTGTCTGCCCTAATGTCACAGCGCTCAAGTTGAGGTGTTAACACGGTGGGTACTGAGATGAGGTGAACGTAGTCAATGAAAATCCCGTGACTGCACGTTCAGTTGCTGTAAGGCATCACTGTGATCCTCAAGGGCTCCGGCGATGATATGGGTCACGCCATCGCGGCTTTCCACGGTACCTTTAACGACCAGTAGTCGGGCGGTCATTAAGGCCTGTCTGCAGCGATTTTGTACGCTGGGCCAAACCACCACATTATGATTACCTGTTTCGTCCTCAAGGGTCAGAAAAACGACTCCAGAAGCTGTGCCGGGTCGTTGACGGCAGGTGACAAGTCCGGCAATACGGACAAAGCGGTGATGACCAAGGGTAGCGACGTCACGCTGTAATTGGCAGCGATTAAAGGGCGTTCGATCGCGCAATAGCGCAAGGGGATGTTCACGCAGGCTTAACCCGGTGGTTTGATAGTCGGCAAGGACGTTATCGGCAATGGACGGTGGTATCAGCTCAACGCCGTCGTTTAAATCATTGGCCTGATTGTACTGGGTCTGATTAAGTAGTGCTGTAGGCTGTTCCATTGCCATGATTTGCCAATGTGTTTGGTAGCGATTGCCACTGAGGCTCGCCAATGCATCTGCAGCGCCCAGGGCCTCCATATCGCCACGTGCAAGTTGTGCACGATCTCGTAGCTCTCTAACACGCGTAAAGGGTCGTTGCTGGCGTGCTTGGCTAATACGTTGTATGCCCGCTTCAGTCAGGCCTTTGATGATACGTAAACCTAAGCGAATCGGTGGCTGTCCTTGATCCGGCATGGGGAGTAGCAGGTGATCATACTGACTGTGATTAATATCTGGGGGCAGCACGATGATGCCATGGCGTTGAGCATCTTGTATCAGCTGAGAAGGCGTATAAAACCCCATAGGTTGGCTGTTGAGCAGGCCCGTATAAAACGCCGCTGGGTGATGGCACTTAAGCCACGCCGACACATAAGCGAGCAGTGCGAAGCTTGCCGAGTGTGACTCGGGAAAGCCATAGCCACCAAAGCCCTTGATTTGCTCAAAGAGTCGTTCGGCGAATGATGGACTGTAACCATTAGCTAGCATGCCGTCTTTTAGCTTCTTTTCAAAACTGAGGAGTTTGCTATCGCGGCCCCAATTGGTAATGGCTCGACGTAGTGAGTCAGCCTCGCCACCCGTGAAGCTCGCGGCCACCATGGCGAGTCGAATGACTTGTTCTTGGAAAATGGGTACACCCAATGTGCGCTCTAAAACTGAACGAATGGCGTCATTGGGGTAATTAACGGCTTCTTGGCCATGCTTACGGCGTAGATAGGGATGTACCATATCGCCTTGAATTGGACCGGGTCGAACAATGGCTATTTCGATAACTAAATCATAAAAGCGTGCTGGCTTAAGCCGTGGCAGCATCGACATTTGTGCGCGAGATTCGATTTGAAAGACCCCCAGAGAATCTGCACGCTGTAGCATTTGATAGGTGGCTCGGTCCTCTCTTGGAATGCACTGCACCGAGCGTATTTTAGGATGGTCACGGTGCACCAATGCGAGTGTTTTACGAATCGCAGACAGCATGCCTAGCGCTAAAATATCGACTTTTAACAACCCTAATGATTCGATGTCATTTTTATCCCACTGAATAACTGTTCGATCTTCCATGCTGGCATTTTCGAGCGGTACTAAATGGGAAAGCGGCCCGCGACTGATAACAAAACCGCCCACATGTTGTGAGAGGTGCCGCGGGAAGCCCAGAATCTCTTGCACCAACTGCAGGAATAGCTCAGCCTGCCGGCCATGACTGGCAAGTCCTTGTTGTTCAAATCGTTGTTTAAGCTCTCTTTCTCTATTCCACCAAGCGAGAGATTTGGCGAGATCGTCGACAAAAACAGCGTCAAGTCCGAGGGCTTTGCCAATATCGCGTACGGCGCTTCGAGATCGATAGGTGATCACGGTGGCGGCCAGTGCCGCTCGTCGACGACTGTACTTTTTATAAATGTACTGAATGACCTCTTCACGCCGTTCGTGCTCGAAATCGACGTCAATGTCCGGTGGTTCATTTCGCTCCCTAGAAATAAATCGCTCGAAGAGTAGCGAGATTTCTTCTGGGTTTACCTCGGTAATGCCCAAGCAATAGCAGATGACAGAATTAGCTGCCGAGCCTCGACCTTGGCAGAGAATGCCTTGGGCACGCGCAAAGCGAACGATGTCAAATACGGTAAGAAAGTAGTATTCATACTGAAGCTCTGAAATCAGCGCTAGTTCCGCATCAATACGTTTTTGTATGGCGTCGGCTATACCCTGGGGCCAGCGACTTGCCGCCCCTAGTGCAACCTGCTCACGTAGATAGCTATTGGCATCGTACCCTGTGGGGATGACTTCTTCAGGATATTCATAGCGTAGCTCGTCCAAACTAAATTGGCAGCGTTGAGCGATGCGCAGTGATTCACTGATCAGTGAAGGTGGATAAAGCGGCAGTAGTTTGTCGAGGCGGCGTAGATGCTGCTGGCTATTAATCAAACGTCGCTGGCCAAGGCGCTCTACCGTTGTATGAAGCCTCAGCGCGGTAAGCACGTCATGGAGCGGTTTGCGGGTCGCACAGTGCATATGTACGTCACCGCAGGCGACGATGGGCATTGATAACTCGTGAGCTAGTTGCCACCTCTGGCGGAAACGGCGAATTTCATCGTTGCCGAGCAAGCGTGATGCTCCAATCCAAACACGGTCACGACAAAGGCGTGCTAGCTGCATAGCAAAAGGACGCTGCTGTTCGCTATCGTCTGGTAGCCAAATCAGTAGGCAGCGTTTTAAATGAAAAATAATGTCGCGCAAATGTGTGGTGTAGTTACCCTTGGGGCTGCGTCGTCGAGATCGGCTAATCAGTCCAGACAGTTCACCATAGGCTGCTCGACTAGGTGCTAAGGCAATGATGCGTAAACCCTCTGTCACGTTGAACTCACTACCAATAATAAGGTGTAGCCCATGTTCTTTAGCGGCAACATGGGCTTTGACGACTCCGGCTAAAGAGCATTCGTCAGTGATTGCTAGGGCTGAGTAGCCACATTGCGCGGCGCGTACGACTAACTCTTCAGGGTGTGAAGCACCCCGAAGGAAGCTGAAATTGCTTAAGCAGTGGAGTTCGGCATAGGACACGGGCAAATCTATTTATACTGTATGTATATACAGTATAAATAGATTTCGATGGAACTGACATGGAAAAATACGGTTTCTATGACGAAACGCGCAGCAAAGATGACAGCGGTCTGTCTGTCGCGATATGAGACAATCGCTGTACACGCTGAACCATGGAAGATCACGGAGTATGTATGAGCGATGACATTCAGATGAGTAAACGGCGGGTGTGGTGTCGTTACTCTAGGGTACGCGCTGCGTCGCTGGTCCTTGCGGTAATGACTGTTCTCAGCGCTTGCACGGGTGTTCCAGACGGCGTTGAGCCTGTGCGTGGTTTTGACGCCTCACGTTATTTAGGGAAGTGGCATGAAGTAGCTCGGCTCGATCATAGTTTTGAAGGTAACTTGATTGATGTGACCGCAGAATACAGCTTGAATGATGATGGCAGTATTCGGGTAGTTAACAGCGGTACTGACAGCGAGTCAGGTGAACGAAGGATAGCTGAAGGGCGAGCTGTATTTGTAGGAGTAGACGATATCGCCCATTTAAAAGTGTCTTTTTTTGGCCCGTTCTATGGGAGTTACATCGTGTTTGAGCTAGGCAAAAACTATGATTACGCCTTTGTCGCTGGTTTCAATACCGATTATTTGTGGCTGCTAGCGCGAACGCCCCGTGTGTCAGAGACGCTGCGTGAGCGCTTTATTGCACGGGCTGACAGTTTGGGTTTCGATATCGATGAATTAATTTGGCTTGTACCCTCTAATAACTGATAAAAGCGCGTGAGCACGGGCAGTGGTTATCCCCTTGCAATAAAGCAGCCACTACCGGTGTGGTGTCTGGGATTGAGCGCTAGCCAGTGAGTTTGCTCAAGGCAGTATGCCATGGACATACCACAAGCGAGTATGGCGGTCCTGGTACAACCACAGCGGCTGACCATTCTCCTGTTGGGCAATGTAATAGTCTCGACTTACCGGTTGTTGCCACCAATTATCTTCAATGCGCTCAGGGCCATGTAGGAGTTCGAGGGAACCATTCCAATAGAGTTTCCCTTGCTGTTGTCGAGCGGGCTGAGGCTCAGCCATAAGCCAGAAGGGACGCTGGGCGTGTTGATTATAAAATGGACTAACGTCTGGGACGCTATAGCTGGCATACAAGCTATCCTCGGGTAAATGCGCGTCTCTTAATGCCAGCTGGTTGACGGCTTGCAACCCTAGTCGGCTCCGTATGCGATCAACAATGTTATGAAGAGGCTCGGTAGCCAGTCGTTCACTGAATAAGTCATCCGCTTGTCCAGATGGCTCTTGTAAATCATTGACGTATAAGCCCAAGCCTTCGATATCCTCGGGAATAGTGAGCCGTTCAAGCTGCAACAATGACAATTCTGACCAGCGTTGGGCAGAGCGATGAGCCTCACTGCTGAGCACTCGCAAAGGTAGTGCCTCACCCCGTACAGGCAGTAAATGCCATTCGATGACATCGCAAACGCGCTGAATATTAACCAAGTAGTGATGAAGGCTGTCAAGTAAGCGCTTTATCGCTGGTTGCAGTTCTACGTTGTTACGAATGGCAAAGCCAAACCACACGGTATCGTTAAATTCTGCCGGTGGGATGAAGTCACGTCGAGCGTCATCATGCTCGCTACGTACGGCTTTTAACCAGTCAATAATGCCTTTGCCGCAGCGGCGGCCAAGGGTATTGCTGGGTAACTGCAACAGCGCCGAAAATGTTTGAATGCCCACTTTGTGCAAATTATCAATAACACGCGCCGCTTTGTAGTGAGGATCTTCTTTAATGAGATCAATGGGCAGTGCTGCCAGACGACTGTCCAGAGGTTGATGATAGTCGAGGGCGTGCTGACTATCGCTATAACTGAGCAGCCATGCCGCACGGCGATTGCTAGCTACCCCAAAACGCGGGTAGTAACCACGATAAATCAGGTCTTGCTCAATACGTGTGAGTAGATCATCAATACCACGATACAGCGTTAAGCAGCTTCCTAGCTCAAGCTGTAAGCAGTCGTTATGCCAGAGTTCTAGAGTAGGGGTAACGCTATAGGCCCAAGACTGTAATCGCTCTATAGCAGCCTGCTCGGCTTGGTTATCACGCTCAATAAATTGTACGCTATTGTTGATTAACGGAATGTTGAACGCCGGTTCAGATAGTCGACGTTCTAACAGTGCGCTGGCGGTTTGATGACTCTGTCCGGTACGAATGCCTTTGCTGAAAGCCGCATCATTAGCCGCAATGACCCGTTGCCGGTCGATGATGACTACAGGGCGTTCATGTTCCTTCGATAAGGATTCGAGAGGCAGTTGAGGAAAGCGGATGCATAACCAAAGCGACATAATAAGCGGCAAATACTACTGTGTTTATATACAGTAGTATTTTGTGAGCGAAGACGCAACGGTTAATCAGCCAATATGGATGTCGGTGGTTAACGCTATTGCTGCTGTCATAGAGTTAGTGATTAGGCAGCTTTCTTCAGATTTTTGGAGCACTTTCATTAATTTATCTTCCTGCGAACCCTCGGGGGCTGACAGGCTGACTTTGAGCTCAATGGTAGTGAATAGGTTTTTTCGATCAATACGCTCAAGGGTACCGGTGGCTTGGCAACTGATCGTTAGCCAGTTTATCTTGGATGCCTGCGAGATAGCTCGAAAACTTAAAACAAAGCAGTCAGCCACCGCAGCCATCAGTAAATCTTCTGGGCTCCACTGATCCCCAGGGCCGCCAAAAGCGGCGGGTGCATCGGTGGCAATGTCACTGACGCCGTCACCGCTGACAATCACTGACGATTCATGGGCGCTGCCTTGGGCAGTCACTGTATAATGATGGGGAAATGCTTCCATAATCTAAACGTCCTTAAAATAGGCATCGTGGTAAACACGCGTATTTTAGCCGTTCCAAACGGGGCTGTCCTAGTCTTATTTCTGAATATCTGTGGAGCCGCCGCCCGCTAGGCGATGAACGCCAGGTGACAGGTAATCAGCCACCTGCGTTCGCCTTTGCCGCTATTGATAGGTGGATGACTGTGTGGCTAATGGCGTTGACAGGTCCACAGGCAGTTCCCACAGTTGTGGTTGTTCGGACATATCGTGGTCGGGAGTTAATGTAATGCCCGGTATTTGCTGGCCGCCGCGTTGTTTTACAATATCGATTATTCGGTAGCCACTCATCATCAAGCGCAGGCTCGCAGGCGTGTGTTGCTGCATGGCGTCGGTAGAGCGAAATAAAATAGCTAAGGTGTCATTTTCTGCGGCGGCGAGCTGTAGTTTGCGTAACTCGGCATAGCGATACTCGCTAGCGCCTAACCAGCTAAATACAATGCTGCAGGTGGTACTGCGCAGCGCCTGCTCAGTGGCCCATAAGCGATCTTCACGGTGCTTTGGGTGGACCATCAGTATTTGGCGTGTATCGATACCTCGTGCAGCTAATAATGGTGCATAGGGTAGTTGCGGCGCACCAATAAATGCTTGCCAGCGACCTTGTTTGCTCAGGGTTTCCATGGCGGGTAAGAACAATCCCATAGAGCCCATACCACAGCTGTCACTGAGGACTTCAATACTGCCGCGCTGGGGCCAGCCCTTGAGCGACAATTGCTTATCGAGTTCAGCAAAACCGCTGGGTAGTGCGTCAACACCGTGCCAGTCACTATTGGCTGGATGGCTCAAGTGCCTAACGTTATTAGGGACTTCCAAGCCGCGCCAGGTATCGGGTCGGCGTATGATGTGTTCTAGTGGATCGCTCATAGTGTGCTCCGGTGGTGTATTGTGTAGTGATAACTCGCTATCCGCCGCGCTTATTTATGACTATTTATGGCAAGCAATAAACGCCCGGCTAACTACTGTATAAATAAACAGTAGTATTAGTTGGGCTTGAAATCAAGAGGGTTTTTTTTGAAGCGTCGTGAAAAGCGACATATAAGACGATCGGCCTTAAAAGAACCGGAATTTAAACGCTATTTTCCAGCCAGCTGGTTTTCGAGTCTGGGCTCGTGGATGCTGCGCTTTTTGTTGGGTTGGTCAGCCTGGGATCTCACTGAGTCCGCCACCTGGGTCGGTATTGTGGCTGCTTTAATGCTGGCACCTGCCTTTGTGCTGTCACCCTTTTTCGGCATTTTGTCTGACCGCGTAAACCCCCGCCATGGACTCATTCTATCCATGGTGGTTCATGGTGTTATTGGCCTCGTTGGATCCTTGACACTGTTTTTTACAGTGTATGACACCGCGGTTCTATTGGGGCTTGCGCTTGCTATGGGTGCAGTGACATCGGGTCATAGTCCCATGCGACTCGCGCTCATTCCCCTACTGGTGTGTCGTGAAGCCTTGCCCAGTGCGGTAGGGCTATCAGCGATGACATTTAATGTGGCCCGTATCTTGGGTCCGGCGCTCGGGGCATGGTTACTGCGTACAGTTGGTCCTGTTGAGGCGTTCGCCTTCGCGGTCCTTATGTTCGCTGCATCAGGTGCTATTCTCGCAACACTCCGAGGCGTTGGTCGACGGGCGCCGAGCCCAAGAGAGCCGTTTATCCAACAATTTAATGCTGGATTGGCCTATGTGCGTGACCATCGCGCAATCCAGTTCGTATTTGTACTAACGGCATTAAACGGCTTAGTGGGACGAACGGTTATCGAGTTGTTGCCTGCGCTATCGGGGTTGTTCCTTGGCGGTGGGCCTGGCGAATTAGCCACGCTGACCGCAAGTGCTGGTGCGGGTTCCATTGTTGGTGGCTTCATCGTTAGCCGCCAGAGCGCCGACCTAAAGCGCCTGCTCTTTATGGTCAGCCTGGGTATTTTTATGGCCGCATTACTCCTGATGAGCATGGGTTGGGTACAAGATCTTGTCCGTCTCAGCCTTGTGGTTGCGGTCCTAGGTTTGTCGACCACCATGGCCGGCACCGGCAGTCAAACACTCATCCAACTGTCATTGGCTGAGGCCTATCGGGGTCGGGTCATCAGTCTGTGGACGTTGCTCGCCATGGGGGCTCCTGCATTGGGATCGGCCCTATACGGCGCACTCTCCGATGAGCTAGGATTTGCTACTGTACTGGGGGTGGTGGGCGTTGTCGCTATGGTCTGCTTGGCTGGCCTTTATGCACTGCGTCGGCGGGTGCTGGAGTAATCGCCGAGGGCGACTAGCACTAACAGCTGCTCAAGTAGCACCCAGGGATCGTCCTTGCTAAAGCCCTTGACTGCCCCGTCAATAGCGACAACCTGTTGCTGAAGTGCCATCAGGCTTTCTCCATTTTGCCGCGCCAACGCTTTTTGGACCAGCCCGGTGCGGTTGCGCCATACGCCTCTGTCAGTCAACGCTTGGGATAGCGCTAACCCGCGTTGCAGATCTTCATGGAGCTGGACAAGCAGCTTCACCTCCCGAGCGAGGGTCCACAACACAGCCGGCGGTGCACAGGCTTCAGCTTGGAGTCCACGCAGCGTTCGAAGCGCCCCTCGAGTATCCCCGGCCATAGCGATATCGGCCAGAGCGAAACTATTAAAGCGTGCGTTGTCAGCCACACTGGCAATAACCGTATCGATCGTCACCGTATTGCCACTAGCGAGCAGTTTTAATTTCTCTACTTCCTGTACAGCGGCCAGTAAATTACCCTCCACCCGTTCCGACAGAAGTGCCAAGGCCTCGGGTTCAATCGCCAATCCCGCGGTCTTTAAACGCTGGCCAAGCCAGTGGGGGAGCTCATGGGCTTTCACCGGCCACACTTGAATGACCGCGCCGGCTTTTTCCAGTGCGGTATACCACTTGGCTCGCTGAGATTGTTTGTCAATTTTACCGGCTACGATTAACAGAATGTCGTCGCTGTCCATAGCAAGATATTCCTGCAGTGCCTTACTACCCTCGGTGCCGGGCTTTCCGGAGGGTAAACGCAGTTCAATCATTTTACGCTCGGCAAACAGCGACATTGCCGCCGCGCTTTGAATCAGTTGCTGCCAGTCGCCGCTACCCGCGCCTATATCGATGACCTCACGTTCAGTGCAGCCCACCGCTCGCGCCCCGGCGCGTATGGTATCGGCACATTCCTGAATGAGCAGTGGTTCATCACCGCTGAGCAAGTAACACGGCGCCAAGCCCTGTTGAAGATGCTGGCTGAGCTGCTCGGGTCGAATTAACATCAGTTGTTGAGGCGGTAACTGAGTCGACGAACGATTTGCGCGGCAAGGTCAGCGCGCATTTCATGTTGGAGCAGCCGCATTTCCTCAGTGCTTCCTACCACGTTATTCGGATCATTGAGAAATTGACGAACCACAGTGGCGGTACTCTCTGTCGTCGTCATGCTTGCCTTATGAGTGAGACTGACGTCGCTACTCATCGTCAGCTCAACTTCGGCCGAGCGTCCTTGCACGGTGAGGGACAAATTACGGCGGGCAACGATTTCAGGTCCTAGCTGGAGGATGAGTGACGCGTCAGTGGTGTCCAGGCGCAGCGCGCCGGCGCGTTGAAGCTCCTGGCTCAGGGCTACCGTCAGCTCGCTGCGCGGTTCATTACTGATCAGCCGAATACTTTGGCCTTGGATAGTAGAGTGACTAGTGGCGACACTGCCCTTGAGTTGGAAGCCACAGCCAGACACCAGTAGGCTCAGCAGCAGGAGCAGAGGAACCATTGACCGGTGGGCTACCATCAGTTGGCGACGACGTTCACGAGTTTGCCCGGCACCACAATGACCTTGCGGACTGTCAAGCCATCGATGAAACGCTGAACATTAGATTCGGCTAGTGCTGCTGCCTCAAGGGTATCTTTGGTCGCGTCTGCGGCGACCAGCATTTTGGCGCGCACCTTGCCATTGACTTGCACGACGATCTCCAATTCATCACGACGTAGCGCCTGCTGATCCACGTCGGGCCAGGCAGCATCAAGAATAGATTCTTTGGTCAGTGTATACCAAAGATCGGCGGTAATGTGCGGCACAATCGGACACAGCATCAGCAGCGCGGCGCGCAGAGCTTCGTTAATCGTCGCGCGATCATTGTCCGCCTGCGGGGAGTATTTGCTGACCTCATTGCACAGCTCCATCACCGCGGCGATTGCAGTGTTAAAGGTTTGTCGGCGGCCGTAGTCATCGGCCACCTTGGCTAAGGTTTCATGGGTTTTACGACGCAGATCTCGCTGGGTTTGCGTCAGTAGGTCAGGGTCAAGCTCGGGTACCGATCCCAGTGTTATCTGATCATGGACCAAACGCCACAAGCGTTTCAGGAACCGGTTTGCTCCCTCGACCCCGGAATCAGACCATTCCAAGGATTGATCGGGGGGCGCGGCAAACATACTAAACAAACGCACGGTATCGGCACCATAGCGATCAATCAGGGCCTGTGGATCGACGGTATTCCCCTTCGATTTGGACATCTTGGTGCCATCTTTGAGCACCATTCCTTGGGTGAGTAATCGTTTGAACGGCTCACTACTCGTCACCAAGCCCTCATCACGCATGAGTTTGTGGAAAAACCGCGCGTACAGTAAATGTAAAATTGCATGTTCTATCCCGCCCACATACTGATCGACTTCTAACCAGTAATTCGCCTCATCGTCGAGCATGCTGTGGTGATTGTTGGCGCTAGCATAGCGAGCGTAGTACCAGGATGATTCCATAAAGGTATCAAACGTATCGGTTTCTCGACTCGCTGGCTGATCACAGGTCGGACAAGCAACCGCATAAAATTCGGGCATTTTTTTCAGCGGTGATCCGACACCTTGAAAAGCAACCTCGGTGGGTAGTATGACGGGTAAATCTTGCTCGGGCACGGGCACCGCCCCGCAGTGGTCACAGTTGATGACTGGAATGGGCGCCCCCCAATAGCGTTGGCGGGATACGCCCCAATCTCTGAGTCGGTAGTTAACCGTTCGCTCCCCTAATCCACGCTGCTCTAGCGCAGTGACGAGGGCATCGAAGGCAGCTTGAAAATCGAGACCATCGAACCGGCCCGAATGGATGAGCGGACCTTTTTCGGTAAAGGCGGCGGCCCGCAAATCAACCGTATGCTGTTCGTTGCCGTCAATCACTTGCTTGATAGGGAGGCCATATTTAGTGGCAAACTCCCAATCGCGCTGATCATGACCCGGTACTGACATGACGGCACCCGAGCCGTAACTCATGAGCACAAAATTAGCTACCCAAACGGGGAGTACTTCGTTGCTAAGGGGATGGTAAACCGTGAGTCCGGTATCCATGCCCTGCTTTTCCATAGTGGCCATATCCGCTTCAGCCACTTTCATATTACTGAGTTGCTTGATGAACGCCGCGAGTGTTGGATTATCAGCAGCCGCCTGTTCTGCGAGAGGGTGCTGAGGTGCGACAGCCAAATACGTCGCGCCCATGAGTGTATCGGGACGGGTGGTGTAGACCTCCAGTGCGTCACCCGTATCGCGTTGAAAGCGAATGTTGGCCCCTTCCGAGCGACCTATCCAGTTGCGTTGCATAGCAATAACTTGCTCTGGCCATTGCTCGAGCTGCTCCAGATCATCGAGTAATTCTTGGGCGTAGGCGGTAATTTTGATGAACCACTGATTGATTGCTCGGCGTTCTACAGGGCTATCACAGCGCCAGCATTTACCGTCGACGACTTGCTCGTTCGCCAGTACCGTTTGATCGGTTTCACACCAGTTGACGTCGGCTTCTTTTTTGTAGGCGAGCCCTTTTGCCATGAGTCGGGTAAAAAACCACTGTTCCCATCGGTAATAATCAGGGGCGCAAGTCGTGACCTCCCGTTGCCAATCATAAGCGAAGCCTAGGCGCGCCAGTTGGCGGCGCATCTCAGCAATATTACTCAGGGTCCAGTCGGCGGGAGGAACGTCATTGGCGATGGCGGCATTTTCTGCGGGTAATCCAAAAGCATCCCAGCCCATGGGTTGTAAGACATTTTTGCCCTGCATGCGCTGGAATCTGGCGATGACGTCGGCAATCGTGTAGTTGCGCACATGCCCCATATGCAACTTACCGCTGGGGTACGGAAACATGGCAAGGCAGTAAAATTTCTCGCGGCTGTCGTCGCGCTCTGCCCGGTAGGCGCCGGTCTTATGCCATTGGGCTTGGGCAGCGATTTCGATCTGCTCGGGATTGTATTCCTGGTTCATAACACTCTTTCTGAATGGGGCGACATGGACGGACCGAGGGGCCTGGGTGAGGTGAGATTGTAGCAGTAAAGGCGAATTTAATGCCGAGTTTGACGCAGAAAGCCGAGCAGCACTAGCCCGCACAGGGTCAGTATTGGCCAGCTACCGGAGCGCATGATGGGTGTACTTCCCTGACGGGGCGTGATGTCTCCCTGTAACAACGTCGTGACGAATTGTTCGCTGCTGACCTGCAGGTCACCCCGGTGATCGATGATGGCCGACACACCGTTATTGGTCCCGCGCAACAAGGGTCGGCCAGTCTCGAGCGCACGAAAGCGGGCCATTTGCAGGTGTTGAAGGGGGCCAATTGAATCTCCAAACCAGCTATCGTTGCTGACCGTGACTAAAAAATGGGCATCACGACTATGCTCGGTGACGAAGTCTGGATAAACTATTTCATAGCAAATGAACGGCGCTACCCGGTACTGCCCTGCCAGTAATAAGGGTGGCTGCTTGGTGCCGGGGTTAAAATTTGACATGGGTAGATCGAAAAAGTCGATGATGCCCCTGAGCCAGTACGCCAACGGAACATATTCACCGAAGGGAACCAATTTTTGTTTGTGGTGCACACCACTGCCGAGGCCTATGGCGATGATGCTGTTGTGCGCGCCCGACGAGGTGCGGATAGGTATGCCGGTAATGAGCGTGGTGTTGGTAGCTAGGCCAAGCTTGTCGGCCTCATCGAGGTAGTCAGTGACTTGGTGTTGGTAAGCAGGCAGGGCTGATTCGGGCCACAGCAGAATATCGGCCCATGGGTAGGCGGGTGCGGAGGCTTGCCGATACTGATCTAGCTGGCGGCTCAGGAATCGTCGATTCCATTTATCCTCGAGGGAAATATTGGGTTGGTAAATCGCGACCTTCAATGCCTCGCCGGCCGGTTGTGTCCAATCAATGGTCTTTAGGCCCTCTCCGGCGAGGCCCGCCACCGCGACTAAGCCCACCAGAGCCCCAAGGTGTCTTCGCCTAGGTCGGGGGGCAATATAGGCGGCGGCGACGAGGCTTCCAAGGGCCACAAGTAATAGAGAATTACCGTAAATGCCAATAATGGGGGCCCAGCCAGCAAGGGGCGTGTCGAGGCTGGCATAGCCAGCATAGAGCCAGGGGAAGCCCGTGAGTAACCAACTGCGCAGCCATTCAAATAACACCCACAGTGCTGGAAAGGCTAGGGCCGCAGCGGGCCAGCCGCTGGCTGCAAACCAGCGGTTATACAGCTGGCCTTGGAGCGCGAACAACAGCGCCAAACCGCCACAAAAGAGCACTGTGAGTAGTATGGCTAACGCTGGTGACGCGCTGCCGTAAACATGAATCGAGACATACACCCAGGACGCCCCGGCGCCAAAAAAACCGGTGCCATACAACCACCCAGTCAACCACCCCGAGCGTCTGCCTCGGCTGTGCAATAGCGCGGTAAATAGCGCCGCGCTGAGGGGTACCATCAACCAGCTATCGAAAGGACTGAGACCTAAGGGGAACAGTGCGCCAGCGACAATCGGCGCGAGGTAGTGCAGAATTGGGGAGGCTTTCCAGCCCATCAACTCAGTCGCTCTCATCGATGGGAGTGACCCGTAGACTGAGTAACCGCCGCTGGTCGGCGTTGACTACGCGGAACTCGAAACTGTCGAACTGAGTGGTATCGTTGCGTGCCGGCACGTGACCAAAAGCATTGACGACCAAGCCGCCAATGGTATCGAACTCGGCGTCACTCAGTGTTGCGTCAAAGTAGTCATTGAAATCCTCAATGGGGGTCTGTGCCTGAACGAAGTAATCGCCGTCGCTTATTTTTCGAATATTACGACTTTCCGCCGCATCGGTCTCGTCCTCAATTTCACCGACAATCTCTTCCAGCACATCTTCGATGGTGACTAATCCAGCGACACCGCCGTATTCGTCAATAACGATAGCCATGTGATTGCGATTTTGGCGAAACTCGCGCAGCAACACATTTAACCGTTTGCTCTCGGGTACCACCACCGTGGGTCGCATCAACGCTTTTAGATCAAAATCATTATTACGGTCGGTCGCTGTATCGATAATCAGTGGCAGCAGATCCTTGGCGAGCAAAATGCCGGTCACATTGTCGAGGTTGTCATCAATAACCGGGTAGCGAGAGTGACCGGCGTGCACGATTTGTGGCAGGGCCTCCTGCAGGTCGGTGTCAGCCTTAATGACCACCATTTGCGCCCGAGGAATCATGATGTCTCGGACCTGCATGTCCGACACTGACAGCGCGCCCTCCATAATGGTTTTGGCGTCTTCGTCGATAATTTCATTCTCAGCCGCGAGGCTCAACACCCCTTCAAGATCCGAGCGGCTTTGGGGGACGCCCGAGAGAAAATGGGTGAGTTTTTCTACCCAAGACCGGTCGTCATTGTCGATGTTGTATGGGTCAGTCACAGAGATTTAGGGCTCCTGATGCAAAGTGGCGGGGGAGGTGCAAAGATACGGATTGGGCAGCCCTAGATGGCGCAAAATGGCGATTTCAAGGGATTCCATTTGTTGCGCATCTGCATCGTCAACGTGGTCAAAGCCGAGTAAATGCAAGAGTCCATGTACGGTGATATGCGCCCAGTGATGCAAAGGCGTCTTGTGCTGCTGTTGCGCTTCTTCGATCACCACGGGTGCACAGATGACGATATCACCGATGAGATTGCAAGCGACAGCCTCGGGTAGCGCCGCCGGAAACGCCAAGACATTGGTGGGCCCAGCTTTATGTCGGTAGTGCTGATTGAGATCGGCCATTTCTTCGACATTATTGATGCGAATACTCACCTCGAGTGTCGCATCAACGTCAACGCGTGTTTGTGCGCCCTCGAGGGCGGCACTGATCCAGCGCCTGAATTGCCCATCGTCGGGGACCTCAAGACCAGCCGTACGGTCGATATGTATGAGCGGTGTCATGATGGACGCCGATGATCGCTATCTGAGCCAGCCTCAAAGGTGTCATAGGCGGACACAATGCGCTGGACTAGCGGGTGGCGAACGACGTCTTTATTGGCAAACCAAGTGAACGAAATACCCTCGACTGCGTCGAGCACTTGCGTGGCGTGGGTCAGTCCAGAATGCTGTCCTCGGGGTAGGTCAACCTGCGTGGCATCGCCGGTTATCACGGCCGTTGAGCCAAAACCAATGCGGGTGAGGAACATTTTCATTTGCTCCCGGGTGGTATTTTGCGCTTCGTCTAAGATGATAAAAGCGTTATTTAAAGTCCTTCCCCGCATAAACGCGAGCGGTGCGACCTCAATAATATTGCGCTCTATATATTTACTGACCGTTTCGAAACCCAGCATTTCATAGAGCGCGTCGTATAAGGGCCGCAAGTAGGGATCGACTTTTTGACTCAGATCGCCCGGTAGAAAACCCAGTCGCTCCCCCGCTTCAACGGCGGGTCGAACCAGCAATATACGCTTGACCTCTTCTTCAATCAGCGATTGCACAGCGCAGGCGACGGCCAGATAAGTTTTACCGGTGCCGGCGGGACCAATGCCGAAGTTAATATCGTGACGACTGATGGCGTCGACATAGCCAAGCTGGTTACGCCCCCGGGGCTTAATGGAGGCGCGCTTGGTACGAATAATTAATGGGCCATTAATGCCGTCATCATCGTGGCCTGCAGCGGCTTGCAACAAGGTCTCTATATCAGCCTGCTGTAAATGCAAATGGACGGATTCTGGACTGAGACCGACGCCGCGTTTGACGTCATCGTAGAGTGAATTGAGCAGGGCGGCTGTTGTATTGGCAGCGGGCACTAAGCCTTCGACCGTAAAGTGGTTGCTGCGGTTTCGAATAACGACGCCCAGGCGCTCTTCTATTTGGCGCAAATGACAGTCCAGCTGGCCACAAAGATTGGCCAGATGACGGGCGTCATTGGGATCTAGGGTGAAGCTTATTTTTGAAGCTGCGCGCGACGCCGTTTCTGCATCCGCGGGCTGTGTATCGGTGTCCAACGCCTGTTTGGTCACTCTTGTTGTCTATGGGGAAACGACGATACAGGGGTTTGCCAGCGAGTCAACCACTTAGCGAAGAAATGCATCACGCTAACGTAACAATTCCACGTAAAGAGTTGGGCAAAGCCTCAGTGATGGTCACTGGCGTGAATTCACCGATAATCCTGTGGTCATCATAGCGGAAGTTAACGACGCGGTTATTTTCAGTGCGGCCAGCTAGCTGCCCGGGGTCTTTTTTCGATACGCCAGTGACCAATACTCGCTGCGTCGTTCCCACCATGGCAACACTAATCGCCTGAGCCTGTTGGCTGATACGACCCTGTAAAATGTGCAACCGCTGCTTCTTTACTGACTCCGGCGTGTCGTCGGGTAAATCGGCGGCGGGGGTGCCCGGCCGGGCGCTGTAAATAAAGCTAAAGGAATGATCGAAGCCTATATCTTCTATCAATGCCATAGTGGCGGCGAAGTCCGCTTCGGTCTCTCCGGGAAAGCCGATAATAAAATCAGAAGAGAGCGAGAGGGTGGGTCTAATCTTTCGGAGTGCTCTAATTTTTGCTTTGTATTCAAGGGCAGTGTGCCCCCGCTTCATGGCCATAAGGATGCGATCTGAGCCGCTTTGCACAGGCAGATGCAAGTGATCGACGAGGGCGGGAATCTCTCGGTAACTCTCAATAATCGCGTCACTGAACTCCATGGGATGCGAGGTGGTATAGCGAATGCGTTCGATGCCGGGTACGACATTGACCAGGTGCAATAGCTCAGCGAAATCGACGATCTCGTTGAGATGATTAACGCCGCGATAAGCATTGACGTTTTGTCCCAGCAGATTGACCTCTTTGACACCTTGCTCGGCCAAGCCAGCTATTTCTGCAATGACGTCGTCGACTGGTCGCGAGACCTCTTCGCCCCGGGTATAGGGTACGACGCAAAAGGAACAGTACTTGCTGCACCCTTCCATGATGGACACAAAGGCACTGGGACCATCAATTTTGGCATCGGGTAAGCGATCGAATTTCTCGATTTCCGGGAAGCTAATGTCGACCACCATCGGCTGTCCGTCACGCCGGCGGTCAATCATCTCGGGTAAACGATGCAGTGTTTGGGGGCCAAAGATAAGGTCCACAAAAGGCGCGCGCTTGCCTATTTCAGCGCCTTCTTGGCTGGCAACACAGCCTCCTACCCCAATAATCAGCTGGGGGTTTTTCTCTTTTAAGGGCCGCCAACGGCCCAGTTGGTGGAACACCTTCTCCTGCGCTTTCTCGCGAATGGAACAGGTATTCAACAGCAAGATGTCGGCATCTTCAGCCGTATCGGTACACATCAACCCGTGACTCTCGGCCAGTAGGTCGGCCATACGGGACGAGTCATACTCGTTCATTTGGCAACCGTGGGTTTGCACGAATAACTTTTTGGGAGTTGAGTCAGTCACAGCCATTAGGTCTTTGATTTGTAGAAAAGGGCGCGCAGTATACCGATATTAGCGTGGATGAACGACATCTATGCTGGCGTCCCGGGTGGTAAGTGGTACCATTGCGCCCCTTTTTTTATTCAGCGCCGCCCGCGAGGGAAGGCATCGAGGAGTTCATGGCCAGCTACCCGGTCTACAAGGTAATTTTTCACAACGGTAATCAGGTGTTCGAGTTGTTCGCCCGTCAGATTTATCAGAGTGATATGTGGGGCTTCATTGAAATAGAAGAAATGCTCTTTGGCGAGCGTTCACAGGTACTGGTTGACCCCTCCGAAGAGAAATTAAAGGCTGAATTTGCTGGCGTGAAGCGAAGCTATATCCCCCTGCAATCGGTGATTCGTATCGACGAAGTCGACAAAGAGGGAGCGGTTAAAGTGACGGACACACCCGGAGAATCAAAACTGGGGAAGGTGACCAAATTTCCGATGTCTGGGGTGCCCCCGTTTTCCAGTGGCGACGACTGAGTAAAAAATGTCACCTGTGACTTGAGATTTTCCTCCGGCAATCCCATCTCTATCCCATGACGTCCTGCGACGTCGACACGGTGAACCATTGAGGGGAGAGAGCGGGGTGGGTAAAGAACGCGACGACAGGCAGCCCGAGCAGAGTCAGGTGCTCGATGGCGTTGACCCACAGAGCGCCATTAATGCCGCCAATGCCCCGGCGATAGCCGAGGATGTCCTGCCGGATACCTTGGTCATTTTACCCCTCCCCGGACGGCCCTTTTTCCCCGGGCAGGTGCAACCTGTCGGCCTCAACCCCGAGCAGTGGTCGGCCACCCTCGATGCTATTACTGATCAAGGCGCCAACCTGTTGGGGCTTATTTTTGCAGGTGATGTCAATCCAGCGGAGGTCAATGCCCGGGATTTACCCGACATGGGTTGTGTGGTCCGCTTGCATAGTCCGCCGACGGCGCCCGAGGGAGCCGCACAGTTCATCGCTCAAGGACTGCGACGCTTTCGGGTGATTCGCTGGCTGAATACCGACGGGCCGTATATTGCTCAGGTGGAATACCCGCCGCTGCCCAAAGATCGCGACAGCGATGAGGTAAAAGCGTATGCCATGGCGATTATAGCGGCGATTAAAGAGCTGCTGCCCTTGAATCCATTATTTAGTCAGGAGTTGAAGCACTATCTGGGCAATATTAATCCGAATCAACCGAGCTTACTGGCGGATTTTGCCGCCGCCATGACCACAGCGACCGGGGACAAACTCCAAGATATCTTGCAGACCTTGCCGCTGCAAGCACGTATGGACAAGGTCCTAGTATTGCTCAAGCGCGAAAAAGAAGTGGCCGAGCTGCAGGGGCAAATAGCGAGCCAAGTGAACGACAAGGTGGCCGATAATCAGCGCGAGTTCTTTCTGAAAGAACAAATGAAGGTTATCCAACAGGAACTGGGCTTGTCGAAAGACGATCGAACCTCAGATGCCGAGCGGTTTGATCAACGCATGGCCGAACTCGATCCGCCAGCCCACGTGTTAGCGCGATATACCGAGGAGCTTGATAAGCTCAGGGTGCTGGAGTCGGGTTCTCCTGAATATGCTGTGACGCGCAATTATCTTGACTGGATAAGCGCGGTACCCTGGGGGCGGTATTCCGATGACAATCTAGCGTTAGACCACGCCCGAGCAGCGCTAGATAAGCACCATGACGGTTTGGCAGATGTTAAAAAGCGCATCGTTGAATTCTTGGCTGTCGGTGCGTTTAAAGGACACATTGATGGCTCTATCGTATTGTTGGTGGGGCCGCCCGGTGTCGGTAAGACCAGTATTGGCCGCTCGATTGCCGATGCTTTAGGCCGTGAGTTTTATCGCTTCAGTGTGGGTGGTATGCGCGATGAGGCGGAGATAAAAGGTCATCGCCGCACCTATATTGGCGCCATGCCGGGCAAGCTGGTTCAGGCATTAAAAGACGTTAAAGTCGCTAACCCGGTGATTATGCTGGATGAGATCGACAAGATGGGGCAGTCTTTTCAGGGCGATCCCGCTTCAGCATTACTCGAGGCGCTCGATCCCGAGCAAAACCATGGATTTTTAGATCACTATCTCGATTTGCGCGTTGACCTTTCCAAGGTGCTCTTTGTTTGCACGGCCAATCAGCTGGATACCATTCCCCCGGCGTTACTGGATCGGATGGAGACGATTCGACTCGCGGGCTACATTGGTGAGGAGAAGCGCGCGATTGCCAAGCATCACCTGTGGCCTAAGCTGCTTGAGCGCCACGGCGCTGGCGTTAAGCAAATAAAGATCAACGATGCTGCACTGAAGGTCGTCGTTGATGACTATTGTCGAGAGGCAGGGGTTCGGCAATTGGAAAAGCAACTGGCGAGCCTTATGCGTAAATCGGTGGTGCGCATGGTGGACGAGGGCTTGAATACCCTGCGCTTGGGTAAGCGCGAGGTGACCGACATGCTCGGCCAGCCGCGCTATCGTGCCGACAAGCCAGCTCGAGGCAAAGGCGTGGTGACAGGTCTGGCTTGGACGGCCAACGGCGGCGCTACCCTGACAATTGAGTCGAGTAAAGTGCACACCCTCAATCGCGGTTATAAGTTAACGGGGCAGCTGGGTGATGTCATGAAAGAAAGCGCCGAAATCGCCTATAGCTATGTGATGTCACATCTTAAAGCCCTCGGTTGCGATGACGCCTTTTTTGATGAAAGCATGGTCCATTTACATGTGCCCGAGGGAGCCACTCCAAAAGATGGCCCCAGTGCGGGCGTCACCATCGCCACGGCCTTGGTCTCATTGGCGCGGCGCGAACGCATTAAGCGATCACTGGCGATGACTGGAGAGCTCACGCTCACCGGCCGGGTGTTGGCGGTGGGTGGCATTCGAGAAAAAGTCATTGCTGCGCGCCGCAGTAAGATCCCTGAACTGATCATGCCCGAGGCCAATCGCATGGACTACGAGGAGCTGCCAGATTACCTTCAAGCAGGTATCAACGTGCATTTTGTGCGTAGCTTCCAAGCGCTGTTCGACATCGTTTTTAACGGCCATCAGGAGTCGCCGTCATGACCGTGGGGGTGCAGCACGCCCTGCGTTAGGTCCCGGGGCCATGTCAGTCGTTAACGGGTTTGCCCAAAACGGCTTTGCTCTGAGGGAGTGTCAGACTTCATGCGCGGTCACGGGGCATCGGCGACGATAATGGCTCGCTGGGGCGCTGGATAACCCTCTACCGTTTTACGCTTATCGCGAGGATCCAAAAACTGCGCCAGGGAATGAAAGGTCATCCAGTCGGTGCTGCGTTGTTCTGCCGTCGTGGTATAACCGCAGTCGACGAGGTCGACATGGCTAAAGCCCAACTTCTCCAGCCAGCCCGTTAGGGCAAGGGTGCTGGGTAGAAACCAAATATTGCCCATGCGTGAGTAGCGCCCTCCCGGCACTAATACCGAGGTGGCGTCACCATCGACCACCAGGGTTTCTAAGATGAGCTGGCCGTTACTGACCAGTGCGTCTCGCAGCTCGTGTAAGTGATCGATGGGTGATCGTCGATGATAAAGCACACCCATGGAGAATACGCTGTCGAAGGCTTTTAGGGGGCGGGGCAGATGCTCCATCGCGGTGGGCAGCACGTGGATATTCGCTTGCCGACAATAGAACTGCAGCGCTTTGAACTGAAGCACGAACAGCGGTGTCGGGTCGATGCCAATGACTTCCTTCGCTCCAGCGCCCAACATTCGCCAACAGTGGTAGCCGCTACCGCACCCGACATCCAATACCCGTCGACCGGTGAGTGGTTTGAGCCCCGGTAACAGTCGATCCCATTTCCAGTCAGAGCGCCACTCGGTATCGATATGCACGCCAAACAGCTCAAAAGGTCCCTTGCGCCAGGGTTGCAGCCCTCGCAGCGCGGTTTCTAAGTCGGCGCGCTGTGTGGCGCGTATAGGCCCCTGACAGCCCACCCGAGGCGCATTGAGTTGAATGGTCGCCGGGTCAATGGTGGGCAAGTCTTTTAGGGCTTGGTGCCAGCGCGGTATGTCCCCGTAGCGCTGAGCGGACATGCCCCGTTCGCAATGATGAGCCAGTACCAACCGCCAAGGGTCGAGCTCGGTATCACGCCAGCGTTCATTGAGGGCGGTAAAATCGGCCTGTAAGAACTCCGGTATGGTCATGCCACTGCAATGAACGAAGCAAAGTTGAAGCATTGAAACCACACGTCACAGTGACTAAAGCCCGCCTGATTTAGGCGGTCAATATGGCCTTGGCGGGTTTCAGGTATGAGGACATTTTCTAGCGCCTGGCGTTTATTGGCGATTTCCAAGTCACTGTAGCCCTGCGCGCGCTTGAAGTCATGGTGCATGTCAATCATGCGGGCATTCATAGCCGGCTCGGCGAGTTCAATTTTTTCCGACAGGATTAGAATATCCCCGGGCTGAAGGGCGTCGCGCAGCTTTTTCACTAGCGCTAGTCGGCGATTGGGAGGGATAAACTGCAGGGTGTAATTCATGATGAACACGCAGGTATTGTCATAGTGCTGTTCGGTAATATCACCGGTCTGTAAACGAATGGTGTTATTGGGTAGCGCTTTGTCGAGGGTGGACCTGCACTGGCGGAGCATGGCGGGGGAGTTGTCGATGCCAATCAACTCGCAGCCCGCGGTTTCAGGATGGCTTGCAGCGGCAAGCAGCGAAGCGCCCAGTGAGCAGCCCAGATCGACGATGCAGCTGCCCGTTCGTGCATGACGCGCAGCGAGTTGGCCGGTCATGGCGATGACCGTCCCATAGCCAGGCACAGAACGCTGAATCATGTCGGGAAAGACGCCCACCACTGACTCATTAAAAGTGAACAAGCCGGGGTCAGCCAATGTTTGAGCGAAGAGGTTGTCACGGTCTGAATTCATCATGATTAGGGGCTATCGCTAGCGGTAACATCGGTAAAAGTAGCCAAGCATACCAACAAACGCCCCGCACTGGTGGCGCAGCGTTCGCCGCTGCCGCATACTCGCGCTTTCCGTCATTGCAATGTATAGAGACTGTTTTTATGTTCGACCATTTGCCCATACTCCCCCCCGATTCAATTCTTGGCCTAGCCGCCGCGTGTCGCGCTGATACCAACCCCAATAAAGTCGATCTCACCATTGGCATTTATATGGATGAGGCAGGCCTGTGTCCGGTGTTTGACGCGGTGAAGCAAGCCCAGCGGGCACTCGTTGACGAGGAAATCACCAAGGCGTACATACCACCTCAGGGCGATCAAGCGTTTCTTGATGGCATGACCGATTTAATTCTCGGCGCTGACCTGCTCGCTAGCCGCAAGGGTGCCGTGGCCGCGGTGCAGACCCCAGGGGGTTGTGGGGCGGTGCGCTTGGGCGCTGAAGTGCTCAAGGCTTCTGGTGCCGGCGGCAAAGTCTGGGTGAGTGACCCTACCTGGCCCGTGCATATTCCTCTCATTGGTAGCGTTGGGTTGGAGTTGACTCAGTACCGGTATTACGACCCCGGGACACATGGGGTCAATTTTCAGGGGATGGTTGACGATTTAACAGGCGCGCAAAAAGGGGACATCGTGCTGTTTCACGGCTGTTGCCACAACCCTAGTGGCGCAGATTTGAATGCCGAGCAATGGCAGGTTGTGGCGCAAATGGCGGCTGAGCAGGGCTTTACGCCAATGATCGACCTGGCCTACCAAGGGTTCGGCGACGGCCTTGAGCAGGATGTATTTGGCTTACGGGCCCTCGTGGATAACACCCCAGAAGTGGTGATTGCTGCCTCATGCTCGAAAAATATGGGCTTGTATCGGGAGCGTACTGGCCTGGCTATTTTTGTCGGTCAAGATGCGCGCGCGGCGCAGGCGACCGGCAGTCAAGCGACCGCCGCCGCCCGGCGCATTTATTCAATGCCTCCCGCACACGGCGCTATTATTGCTGGCCGCATTCTGAGTGATGCCAAGTTACGCCAAGAGTGGCAAGCGGAACTGACGGCCATGTGCCGTCGGATCAATAGCCTGCGAGTCGACTTTGGTGATCGCTTACAGGCGGCGACGGGTCGAGATTTTGGTTTTATTGCTGAGGAAAAAGGCATGTTCTCATTCCTAGGATTGAGCAAAGAGCAGGCCCTGCAGCTGCGCTCAGACAAAGGCTTGTACATGCTCGATTCGTCGCGCATCAACGTCGCCAGTCTCAATAGCAGTAACCTTGATAAGGTCGTCGACGCGGTTGTGTCGGTGCTCTAGGGTGTCTGCTGGGAATCTTGAATACCCTGTCGTTTGGTTCCCCCTGCCAGTCTGCTACTCAACTCTCCAAGTCAGCCCAGCGCTCCAGAGCGGTATCCAGTGCCGCCCCCACTGCCGAGAGTTTGGCCATGTGCGCAACGACAGTGGCGTTATCTTGGCGATAGAATCCGGGATCAGTGATCGCCGTTTCCAAGGCGTTCTGCTCGGTTTCGAGGCGCTCTAGCTCGCTAGGTAGATCAGCTAACTCCCGCTGCTCTTTGTAGCTGAGTTTACGCTTCGGGGCCTTGGTCTGGGCAGCGGGGGCCACCACTGGGTTGCCCTGCGGATCGGCTTCCCCGACATTGCCCACCCTTAGCCGACCACCGCGCGCCTCCCAGTCGCTGTAGCCGCCCGCTTGCTCTTCGATGTGACCATCTTCTTGCATGACCAGCAAACTGGTGACACAGCGATCCATGAAGTCTCGGTCGTGGCTGACAAGGAGTAAGGTGCCCTGAAAATCGATGAGAATTTCTTCGAGTAATTCAAGGGTTTCAATATCCAAGTCATTGGTGGGTTCGTCGAGTATGAGCAGATTGGCTGGTTTGGTAAACAATTTGGCCAATATTGCCCGATTGCGCTCGCCCCCTGAGAGGGCTTTAACCGGGGTCCGCACTCGATCAGGGGTGAATAAAAAATCTCCCAGATAACTGATAGCGTGACGCTTTTTGCCGTTGACTTCGATAAAGTCTTGTCCCCCACAGACGTTATCAATGAGGTTTTCGTCGGGTTTTAAATGACCGCGCAGTTGATCGGAGTAAGCAATCTCAAGCTTGGTACCCACGCTAACAATGCCCGTCTCTGGAGCGAGTTGCCCGAGTAATAACTTCACCAGCGTGGTTTTGCCAATACCATTGCGGCCGACAATGCCGATGCGGTCGCCGCGTTGTATCACGGTTGAAAAATCACGCACAATTGTCTGCCTGTCGTAGGCAAAGCTGATGTGTTGAATATCAGCGACCAACTTGCCTGACTGACGGGCGTCCTCAATATCAAAATTTGCTCGTCCAGTGCGCTCTCGGCGCTCAGTTCGCTGTTGGCGCATCGATTCAAGGGCGCGCACCCGCCCTTCGTTGCGGGTGCGACGCGCTTTGATTCCCTGCCGAATCCACACCTCTTCTTGGGCTAACTTTTTATCAAACAAGGCATTGGCACGCTCCTCAGCGGCGAGCTCCTGGGCTCGAAATGCTAGAAACCCCTGATAATGACCTTGCCAGACAGACAGATGGCCGCGCTCGAGCTCGGCTATGGAGGTGACAACATTTTGCAGAAAACGCCGGTCGTGAGTAATGAGTACTAGGGCGCCTCGATAGGCGGCTAGTTGCTCCTCGAGCCATTCAATGGTGGGAATATCTAAGTGGTTGGTGGGCTCATCAAGCAGCAAGATGTCTGGCTGAGTCACCAGCGCTCGACCCAGAGATACGCGGCGGCGCCAACCCCCTGATAGTGCGCTTAACAGTGTGTCTGCAGGCAGATCCAACTGGGTAATAATCGTGTCAACCCGTTGTTGTAGCAGCCAGCCGTTTGCGGCTTCCAAACCTTGCTGTACGTCTGCTAACTCGTCCATATTGGCATCCAAGCCCAACTCAATGAGCTGATGGTAGCGGCTTAGTAATTTACCCACATCGGCCAAGCCCCCAGCAATGCTGTCGTAAACGGTTAAATCTTCAGCTCCCGGGAGTTCTTGCTCAAGTCGAGCCAATCGAGCGGCAGGGGTCAGCCACCGTTCGCCGTCATCGGGGATCATTTCGCCTGACAACACCTTAAACAGCGTCGATTTACCCGCTCCGTTGCGACCAAGTAGACCCAGCCGGTCACCGGCGCTCAAATTGAGACTCACCTGATCTAAAATGACATGGGTACCGAAATGCAGCTCGACCTTATCGAGGCGTAAAAGGGACATAGTGATCTCCGAGTGTGTGCGCGGATTGTACGGCACCACCACAGTCGCCGTGAATCGGTTAAAATCCCACAAAAGAAAACCAATCTGGGAGAGCAAGCACTATGTATCGCTATGTGACTGATACCGACGATCGATGGATTGCCCGCTGGCTGACGCTATGTGCGGTGGTCATCTTTGGCATGATCTTGCTGGGCGGCGTGACCCGGTTGACGGACTCCGGGCTGTCGATGGTCGAATGGAACCCCATTATGGGCACCATCCCTCCGCTGTCAGCCGAGGATTGGCAGATGGCGTTTGATAAGTACAAGCAATTTCCCGAGTACCAAAAAATAAATTACGGCATGTCGTTGGCCAGTTTTAAAGTGATTTTTATGTACGAGTACTTGCATCGCGTGCTGGGGCGATTGATTGGCTTGTTGTACTTCTTGCCCTTGGTCTTTTTGCTGGCTCGTGGCATGGTTAAGCGTGAACTGACCCCGAAGCTTCTGGCTTTATTTGTCTTGGGCGGCTGTCAGGGCTTGCTCGGTTGGTACATGGTAAAGAGTGGTTTGGTCGATCGTCCCGATGTCTCCCAGTACCGATTGACCGCGCATTTGGGGTTGGCCATTGTCGTGTATGGCTACATGGTGTGGTTGATTCTTGGGCTGACCGCGCCTGCAAGGACAATACCGCCCCTGCCCTCATGGCGCCCCCTGTGGCTGGTGGCGTTGGTCTATTTGATGATCCTTACCGGGGGCTTTGTGGCGGGCACCGACGCGGGGTATTCCTATCCGACTTGGCCACTGATGGGTGATACGTTTGTGCCCCCAGCACTCTATGCCGATGGTTGGATATCGGCCTTTGAGCAGGTCACCACCATTCAATTTAACCATCGCATGTTGGCCTATTTTGTGGTGATTGTTGTTGCCGTGGTCGCCGTGCGAAACCTGTCGATGAGTCGAGATAAACGCGTGCGCAATGGTGTTTATCTCCTGCTCTGCGCGCTGACAATTCAAGTGTTGCTGGGCATCTCTGCGCTGCTCAGCCAGGTGGCGATTCCCGTTGCAGCGGCGCATCAAAGCGGTGCCGTGGTGCTGCTCACAGCGGTGCTGTTTTTCGCGCATGCGCGTATTACCGAGCCATCACGTATTTAGCCAAGCGTCGCTGCGAGAGGGTCGACGAGTCTAGCCATTAATGCCCGACACTGACATACTCCGGCTCTAGGGCCGGTGCTAAGCCGAGTGGTCAGTTGAGGTAGCTATGCAAAGCGCAGAGCACGATGTATTACTGCAGTGCCTGATAGTGGTCTGTCAGCACCACGGAATACCCGCTACAGTGGAATCACTGACGGCGGGATTGCCCCTGAGCGACGCGGGCTTGACGCCGGATTTGCTCACTCGGGCTGCCAAGCGCGCAAATCTGAACGCCAATCTCAAACCACTTGACGTCAGCGAGGTGCCTAATCAGGTGTGCCCGGTCGTTGTTTTGCTCCAAGACAACACCGCGTGCGTCTATTTAGGTCGCAGCGAGTCGGGCGACGCTGAGGTCATTTATCCGGCTTTGGTGAATTCGCCGATTACTGAAGACTTCGAGAGTTTTCGTGGCAAACAGACGGGCTTTGTTTTAATTGCCCGGCCGCGCTTTCGGTTCGATAACCGAGTGAGTCGCCAAGACTTCCGACGCGAGGGCCATTGGTTCTGGGCAGCGGTAAAGGAAAATACCCCCGTTTACCGTGACGTATTAGTCGCCGCTTTCTTTATCAACGTCTTCGCTTTGGCGTTACCGCTGTTTACGATGAACGTTTATGATCGAGTGGTTCCCAACGCAGCCTTCGACACGCTGTGGGTGTTGGCGTCGGGGGTGTTCTTCATTTTGATTGCGGACGTCATTTTGAAGACGTTACGGGGTCATTTTTTAGATTTGGCCAGCCGCCGGGTGGATGTCGAGCTATCAGCGCGGATCATGGAGCACACCTTGGGGATGCGTCTCGAGCATCGACCGGCATCGGTCGGATCATTTGCCGTCAATCTGCGCTCGTTCGAAACCTTGCGTGACTTCATTACCTCGGCAACGATTACGACGGTGATCGATTTACCCTTCGCCGTGTTGTTTTTTGCTGTGATTGCCTGGATTGCCTGGCCCATTTTGATCCCCATACTGCTGTGCGTCTGCTTGCTGCTCAGCTTCGCCTTCTACATGCGGCCGCGACTGCAAAGGCTGTCGGAGACGACCTATAAGGCGGGAGCGCTGCGAAATGCCACCCTCATAGAGTCACTGACCGGCATGGAGAACTTAAAATCCATGGGTGCTGAGTCGATTATGCAGCGCAAATGGGAGGACACAACGCGATTTTTGGCCGGGGTTGGCGTTCAGCAGCGGTTATCCTCATTGTCTGTGACCCACTTTACTATGTGGTGTCAGCAGCTGACCTCGGTAGGGGTGATTATTACCGGTGTTTACCTCATCGCTAATGGCGATATGACCATGGGCGGGTTGATAGCCTCAACTATGCTGGCCAATCGTTCCACACAACCCTTTGGGCAAGTGGCGGGCTTAAGTACGCAGTACCACAACGCGCGTCTCGGTTTGAAAAGTCTCGACGGACTGTTTGCCACACCGGTTGAGCATCGAGATGAAGGTGCTTTTGTCTCTCGAGAGCACTTCAAGGGCGCGGTAGCCTTCAAAGACGTGTCTTTTAGTTACCCTAATGCAGAGGTGCAATCGCTCAGTGATGTCAGCTTAACCATCAAGGAGGGTGAACACGTCGCCATATTGGGGCGCGTGGGATCGGGTAAGTCGACGCTGTCAAAACTAGCCATGGGTTTATACCAACCGGTGGCGGGCGCGGTACTAATTGATGGTATTGATCTTCGCCAGCTTGAACCCCGGGAATACCGACGCTCAGTGGGGTATGTGCCCCAGGACATCACCTTATTTCATGGCACCTTGCGGGAAAATTTAACCCTTGCACAACGCGGTATTTCCGATGAAGCCTTGCTGCTAGCCGCTGAGCGCGCAGGGCTGTTAGATTTTGTAAACCGACATCCTAGGGGCTTTGATTTGCCCATATCAGAGCGGGGTGACTCGGTATCGGGTGGCCAACGCCGTTGCATTGCCGTGGCCCGTGCACTTATTCATGAGCCGTCCATACTGATTTTTGATGAACCTACCGGATCAATGGATCACTCTACCGAAGCACTGGTTAAAAAGCATCTTATGGACTATGTAAAAAATCGCACTATGATTGTTGTGACGCACCGTAATTCACTGCTCGAGCTCGTCGATCGTATTGTGGTAATGGATGCTGGTAAGGTGGTGGCTGACGGCCCCCGGGATAGTGTTGTCGCCGCCTTGCGGGATGGACGAATCGGGAAAGCACGCTGATGATGGCCCCATGGCGGAACGTTAAGGACAGATCCTCTTCTAGTAGCTCTTCTATCAGCAGCGATACCACCGGGGCCCCCGATGAGGGCGTTCTACCGAGTCTGAGTGCCATGGATCGGCGCTCCATTGCCCGGGGAGTTGATTGGGATGTGCTGGCGGAGCAGGCACTCATAGAGCAAGAGCCCTTGCGGGCTAAGCGACTGCTCTATGGTCTTGCTGGTGTGGTGATATTACTGGTTATTTGGGCGTCTATTTCTGACATTGATACGGTCACCCGCGGACAAGGTAAAGTGATCCCATCGCGGCAGGTGCAGATCATTGGCTCTCAAGACGGCGGTGTTGTCACCGAAATTTTGGTTCGCGAAGGCGATGTCGTCCAAAAAGGCCAGATGTTGCTCAAGTTAGATCAGACGCGGTCTTTGGCGAGTCTGGGTGAGAGCCGAGCCGAGCTGGCAGGCCTGACGATTCGCGCGGCGCGCTTGCGCGCAGTCGTCGATGCGACGCCCTTCAAACCAACGACCAAGATGCTCGTCGATGCCCCTGATATTGTCTCTCAAGAGCAGCAGCTGTATTTGTCAACGTTGGACGCGCTGAGCGTCCAAGAGGGCATTGCCGACCAGCAACTGCTCCAGCGGCAAGAGGAGCTGACTGAATTAGTAGCGCGCGAGTCTCAGCTGTTTACCGAGCTAGAGTTGGCCGATGAAGAGCTCAGCAAGACTCGACCAATGATAGCCTCGGGGGCTGTCTCTGAGATAGAAATTTTACGCCTTGAACGAGAGGTAAACAAAGCCGAGGGAGAATTAAAGCAAACCCGAGCGCAGCTTGACGGAGTCAAGGCCGCCATCGCCGAGGCGCAAGGGAAATTACGCGGTGTGAAACTCGAATTCACCAACGAAGCCAGGCAACAGCTCACTGACACCGTAACGCGGATTAATGCGCTAACAGAGGCCTCCGAGGGGCTATCTGATCGTGTTCGTCAGACCAATCTAACGTCCCCGGTAAGCGGCACAATTAAACAACTTTTTTACAACACCGAGGGGGGCATAGTCCTACCCGGCAGGGATATTATTGAACTCATTCCCACTGACGATACGCTCCTCGTTGAAGTTCGCGTTCGTCCCCAAGACATTGCTTTTTTGGCCCCAGGACAGGTGGCCAACGTCAAAGTTACTGCTTATGACTTTGTTGTTTACGGGGGTCTCAGGGGTGAAGTTGAGCAAATTGGTGTGGATACCGTTGTCGACGAGGAGGGCAAAGCATTTTACGAGGTGGGTGTGCGCACGGAAAACACAGAGTTCGGTGCCGATAAACCGATTATTCCCGGCATGACCGTAGAGGTCGATATTTTGACTGGCAAGCGCACCGTCTTATCGTATCTTTTGAAGCCGGTACTACGCGCCCACCAGCGCGCGCTGTCAGAGCGGTAATGAAACCGGTCTTTATTACCCCTTCAGCTCAACCCAGTGCACGTTGGTATCAGGCATTTCCCGATTTGCAGATCATACCAACGGTAAAGGCCTACTTGACTCGGGTTCACCGTCCCGGTGATGGCTGTTGGCTGGACATTTCACCATTTGATAATGATCAAGCACAGAGCGCTATAGTGGCGTTGGCCGCCGAAGATATTCGTGTCATGGTACTTAGTTATTTGCCGAGTGAGGCTGAGGCCTACGGCATGCTTTCTTCGGGCGCTCGGGGCTATTGCCACGCCCAAGCCCCGCCCAGTCAACTGCAAGAAGTGGCGACCGCCGTCATGGCAGGGGGTTATTGGATGCCGCCCATTCTTCTGCAGCGACTGGTGTCCGCAGCTATTCGTATTGATAGTGGCCCGCCAATAGCCATCCCTCAGGGATTCGAAAGTCTGACTGAGCGCGAGCACCAAGTGGCATTGGAGGTGGGGCGTGGCGCAAATAATAGAGAGATTGCGACGACGTTAGCGGTGAGCGAGCGGACAGTGAAGGCACATCTCACCTCCATTTTTGACAAGCTCAGTCTTCGGGATCGTGTGCAGCTCGCGCTCCTAGTTAATCGCCTGCCCGTTCACTGACTGCGGTCGATGCTCTGAGGTGACGATCCTAGTCCCTAGTAGGTTGTTGGAAATGCGTGGTTGCGATGAAAGTGTGAGCCGCGTCACATTTTTTACTCACTATTGCCCTTTGGTACATGTCGGAAACGTGTCTATTACAGGCAGGATTGCCCCTACTTACAGTCAGTACCCAATAAGGAAAGTGAGATGGCCGAGTCAATAGGAACAGTGTCTAAGATAATCGGTGTGGCGTATGCGCGCGCCGAAAATGGAACCCTGCGTGAACTGCGGTTGGGTGATGATGTTTATGAGGGTGAGGTGCTGGTTACGGCTGGCGGCAGCGTTGTGGAAGTCACTGTGCCTGATGCTCCGGCCATTGTACTGCCTGGAGATCGTGAGCTATTGCTCAGCAACGAAGTTATTCTGGGGGGAAACACAGCTGAAGAATCAATGATCGAAGAGGACTCTTTGACGGCATTAATCGCCGCCCTTGAGAGTGGCGAAAACGACATATTGGCGAGGCTTGAGGCAACCGCAGCTGGAATTGGTACGGGGGGCGGTTCGTTTATTCGATTGGGTCGGATCGGGTTTGGATTACCCGAGCTGCAAGACGTGAATAACGCGGCCACTGAAGCCAATCTGACAGTAGATATTGCTCAAAGCGTGTTTGATCCTGACCTGTTATTGGCTGTGGAAGCTACAGCAAGCATCACGTTAGATGCGGATATCACGGCCGATGACATTATTGATGCGGCAGAAGCGGGTCAGACGATTGCGATAGGCGGATCGACCGGAGGCGATGTCGCTGAGGGCGATACGGTCACGCTGACCATAAATGGTCAGACCTACACAGGGCCGGTGGACGGTGATGGTCGCTTTAGCATTGACGTGGCGGGTGCAGACCTGGCGGCGGATGCGGATGCCACCATTGAGGCAAGCGTCACGACTAGCACGGGCAGCATCAACGGTGAGGCGACGGCGACCGACACTGAGGACTATGGGGTTAATACCCTCATCAGCAGCATCAGCGGCGACATTGTCATCAATGAATCAGATATTGTTGAGAATGGTGAAGCCACAGATACGGCTACAGTTATCGCTTCTGGCGGCTCCGGTATTTATACCTTCGCTTTTGCGCCGGATGTAAAAGCTCGATTAGAGGCAGGCGGATTCTCAATCGATGGGAAAACAGGCGTGGTGACCTTTACGCAGACTACCGCTTACAGCCATGCGTTAGGCAGTGATTATGCGGATAACGTGTATAGCATTGATGTGGTGGTGACCGACAGTAATGGCAGCACCGTCACGCAGAGGGTGGATGTGGATATTGTGGATGATTTACCTGAGGCCGGAGATTTTGCAGATCTTTCGGTCAGCTATTCCGTGGGCGCTACTGCATCGGGTGAAAATAGCAGCTATCAGCCAGGAGCTGATCAATTGGCGAGTGTGGTTATTAATGTTAATGGTACTCCCCAGTCTGGTGTTACCTACAGTGAGACAGTCAGGAGCGCCGACGGTGTTTGGACGATGACGGCTTCGGCCGGAGGCAACGAACTGTATTCGGTAACATTTAATGAAAATACGGGTGCCTATGGCTTTAATCTGCAAAGCACCGAGGTAGGAACTGAGACCTTCACGTTTACCGGCGGTCAAGCCGCTGCAGGTCCTAGCGGGAGCTATGAGATTACTGATGATGAAAATAATATTGTGGTGACAATCTCTGGCACGGGGGGCGACGTAAACGCATCGAATCAGGGTATCGGTGTCGCCGGTAATAATCTTGACCCCGAAGAATCATTAACCTTTAGCTACACCCCGTTGATCACAAATGTCGAACTCGAATATTTCACCGCTTCATCTGACATGACCGTCGATATTACTCTGAGTAACTCGGCTACTGGAGAGACCCAAACGTTTTCCGATGTTTCTCTTCCAAAGTCTACAGGCGGCTCGAATTCGATAATTCAGCTTCCTGATGCATCATTCGCGTTTAATACCGTGACCATAGCTGACGTCAACGGGAATGGATCAAACAGTATTAAGGTTAACGGCTTATCAGCCGACGTAACAACTACGCTTGATTCTGACCCACTAACGTTTGATGTGACTGTTATCGATTCAGATGGGGATGAAAGTTCTGACACGTTTGTGGTTACATTTACGGACGCACCGATCAGTATTGACCTAGACAACGATGGCGTCGAATACCTCTCCCGCGACGCGGGTGTGGTATTCACCGACGAAGGCACCGGTGAGTCGGTCAACACGGCGTGGGTCGCACCCGATGACGGTATGTTAGTCATCGATGTCGATGATTCGGGTACTGTGAACGCCTCGAAGGAGTACGTCTTCACTGAGTGGAGCGAGACTGCCCAGACCGACCTAGAGGCGGTGGCGGAAGTCTTCGACACCAACCAGGACGGCGTGCTCGATGCGCAGGATGATCAGTGGGACCAGTTTGCCGTCTGGCAGGATATCGATTCTGATGGCATCACGGATGACGGTGAACTCACCTCGTTGACAGATTTAGGTATTGAAAGTATTGCCCTAAATTACGCCAATGATAGCGAGTCTGGTACGGCTGCCGATGGCGATGTGGTCATCCATGGTCAGTCAGAGGTGATTTTTACTGACGGTTCGACGACTACCGCGGAGGATATTAGCTTTGCTATTAGCGCTGCTGATGTCATTAGTGACGATGCTGAGTTGGCTCTACCTGACAGTGAGCAGCCGATTGCTTCCCCAGAGGCTGTGGATGGAGACGGGGCTGATGGGTCTACCAATGATTTTGAGGCGACTATGATCGAAGCTGATTTGATGATCAATGTCGGTAAAGACAGTGAATTTGATGACAGTTCGAATCAGTAATTGGGCTCATTAAGCGCAGTCAACCCTCGATGCGTTTACGGGGGGTTGATCATTTCAGCCCTCGCCGCGAGCGGCGTGTCTGTGCAAGTCATTGCTAGCTGATGATGTTAGGAGAGGATTGTTAGCTTGAGATATGTGAAGCGCAATGAAGAGGGTGAGGTGGTGGCCATCAGTGCTTTGCCCGAGGTGGGTTATGAACCTGAGCAGGGAGCGTTGAGCGGAGAAATGGCAGCTTTTGTGACCTCAGTCGGCGGTAGCGCTGAGCTAGCGGCGTCAGACTGGGAATTTGTTCGCGTGATTGACGATTTGCTCGAGGTATTAATGGCAAAAGGGCTGATCAATTTCACCGATTTACCGATAGAAGCTCAACAGAAGTTTTTACAACGCAGCAAACTGCGCGCGCGGGCGAGGGAATCTTTAGATCTTCTGGACGACGACATCCTTTAACGTTCGTTCGCCTTGGTATTCTGCCTCCAATGAGACTCTCCGCACTATGTGAGCGAGGAGAGTAGCAAATACAGCGGGGCTCAAAGAGTAATGCCGGGACCGCAGGCGCCCGTGACGCCAGCTTCGATAACAGCCTCGTGCTCTTGGTCGTTTCCAACACCCTCCGCGATACACGCCAACCCGAGTGACTGAGCAATATTGGCATAGGTACGCACGAGGGCTAAGTTGCCGGGGTTAATCTGCAGATCACGGATGAACAGACTGTCAATTTTAATATAATCCGCGCCCAACTCACTTAACTTACCAATGTCGCTGATACGATAGCCCATGTGTTCGATGCCCATTTGAACGCCGAATTTCCGTGCACATGTGGCGAGTCGTCTGAAACCGTCGTCATAGGTGAAGGAGGCGGTTTCATCAATCTCGAGACTCAAGCGCTTGGTGGCCTCGCTATTCTTGCTGAGGTAATCTTCTAGCCATGCAGTGAAGGTTGGATCCGTAAGACTCGTCGCGGTTAAATTAATACAGGTGGGTTGCGCTTGCCGCTTAATGTTGTCAATGCCCAACACTATCATTTCACGATCTATTTGCCCGCCAAGGTCTAAACGATGCACCCATGGCATGAACTCCCCGGCTGATCGGATATCATCGTTAATGTTTAGTCTAATCATACCTTCCATATGCAGCAATTTATGGTGTGCGTCCAGGACAGGGAATGTTTGCATGAATAACCGACCTTCAGTCAGAGCGTTGTTTAGCTCCTTTTTCCACATGGCCGCCTGCTCTCGAGCTGGTAGAGCACTGCTTGCACCTCGAGTAGCAACAACCAGGGTAGATTCATTCTCGCCATCGGCGGCGAGCAAAGCGCCATCTAAGCTGGTCATAATCTGGGCGATCGTATCGCCACTGATGTAAGCGACACAGGAGCCAGGTACATGCGCATCTCGTCGCATGGCATGGTGATCGAGGGCATCGTATAAGATGCGCTGCAAGACCTCTCCTAAATGCTTAGGATTGTCTTCTCCCGGGGCAATAATACAAAAGTCGGATCCGTTAAGCCTCCCGGTCACCCAGCGGGTCTCTGTGGTCGCAAACTGTATTAACGCTGAGCCTATATCGTTGAGCAATGTATCAATATTTTGACGACCATAGTGTTGGTTAAGCCGTACAAGGTTGCCCAGCCGAACGAGCGCCACTGAACCCCGTGCATCCACACCATCCGAGGCCAGCTTTGCACTAAGCCGTGCCATAAACGGTTCGCGTTGTAAGATCCCCGTTGTTTTGTCGAGATCGGTTATCTCTCGCTGGCGAGTGAGTCGCTCGGATTCGCGGTTCAGCATGTCACGCACCCGGCGTGCCAATTCATTCATCGATCGAGTGACTTCGGCAAATTCGGTAGTGAAGGGTTCAGCAAGCGTGATGAAGCGGCGCTCGCCCATAGCTTGAGCCTGACCCACAACCTGACGTAGGGGTTGTAGAATGATGCGGAGTGCTAAACTACCGATAATACTGGCAAAAACAATCGCCAGTAGTAGGGCGAGCAGTGTTCGTTTTGCACCATTCCAGAGCTCCGCATACGCAAATTGGTCATGGCTTTTTAGTGATAACTCACCAACGGGATTCCAGCCGTTCGAGATGGTCGCGGTACCGGGGGTCGAGTAGATGGGGAATACCCTAGTTATCCACCTTGGTGTGTCTACCTCTGTCATCGTGTTGCTTCGACTAAAAATCACTTCTCCATTCGGATCAAGCAGCTCAATATATTCGTAGGACCCCTGATCCAACTTGGCAGCGAGCTGCAGTTCGAGAATCACCGGATCCAATGCTTGCTGCGACAGGGATAAGGCCAGGGCCGTTGCATCATCACTGTTTTTAAGAGAGAGCTGCTGCTCCAAATAGCGACTACTGCTGACGCCGTTAATGGCAAAGGTAATACCAAAGATCACCAGCATCAGTAGAGCGACGGATATCCATAATTGTTTATAAAGGGACATAGTGGTCTCCTAGATTCCCAAGTCAAAACCCTCGTCGCGCATCTTACTTAGTACGCTGCGCCAGCGGGATAGTCGGTTAATGGGATTAGCGCTGGAGGGAGCGGTTTTATTGCCCACCCACAAGGCCTGTGCGTTGAAGCTAAATACAGGGAAAAGATCACCGCGTTCATTGGCGGGCAATATAGTAAAGTCAATGTTGTCTAAAATCAGGGGAGGTGTAGTGGCCGACGCGTACCATGCCAGCACCATGTGCGCTTGCGTTAAACCGCCGCGTTTAGCCTTGACGTAAATCAATCGTAGCGACTCCGGATCAACACCCATCAACAGCAGTGTTGCATACTTGGCGATACTAAAGTCCTCACAGTCTCCGCGGGCTTTTCCCATGCTCTCCAGTGGTGTTGCCCAATAGTCTTCGGTACCCCAGACTTCCTCATCACTCACCCAACGAACTCGCTCATTAAAAAAGCCGTTTGTAAGCTGCAACTGATCTTCCAGCGATTGATTCCGGCCATGGATAATAAGTCGCTCCCAGCTTTTCACCGTTTGTTCAGCGGCTGGACCGAATTGGCTCCTTGCTTTGGCCCGAAGATCAGGGATAATCTGAGCATAGGTGGTGCTGCCAGAGAGGAGGGCGCCGACAACAAGCCCTACGAGCATGACTGTCCAAAGCTGTGTTATTCTTGAGCGCAATGGACTGTGTGTAAACTGCACAGGCTGCTGGCCAGCGCGGCAAAGGGCCGCAGGAGGGTGGGCGCTAGCACTCCTCAACAGCACCAACAGTCGGAAAAAAATAAGCGTCATGTTCT
>DGPA01000026.1:0-184450 GCA_002389505.1 Halieaceae bacterium UBA4452 | reverse complement strand
ATATTTTAGCATGGATACTGGCAAATGCGATGGCCTTGCCGGTGGCGGCTGCCCCAGTTAGCACCTATGGCGAAGCTATTGCCGCTGCTTTGCAAACCAATCCAGCAGTCGTATCGGCCTACTATGAGTTTGAAGCGATCCGAGAGGCGCAACGCGTGGCACAGGGCGGCATGCTGCCGAGCGTTGATTTAAACGCCGAGTATGGAAGGCTTGAACGTGATACCCCCGTGCAAGATTTTGGCGATTATGATCGCGATTCCGTGCGCTTTAGTATTACCCAACTATTATTCGATGGCTTTCAAACTCGGGACCAAGCGCGCGCCTTAGGGTACGAAAAACTAGCCCGGTACTATGATATCCACGGTGCCGCTCAGAACGTGGCATTGGAAGCGACGGCCGTGTATTCGGACACCGTATTATTTCAGGCCTTAGTGGACTTCGCAGAGGAAAATTATGTTGTGCATCGACAAATCTTCAATAAGATTGCGCAGCGCGTAGAGGCGGGTCGAGACGAGCGCGTTAACCTTGAGCAGGCCACAGCGAGAATGGCGCTCGCTGAATCCAATTTGTTGACCGAGGTCACCAATTTATACGATACCCGCGCTGAATTTCAGCGCGTGGTCGGTGAGTTGCCCGGCGATGACCTACCCATGGCCTTTGTGCCAATGGGGGCGGTGCCAAATATGCGCGATGAAGTCTTAAAGGTAGCGTATCAAAATAGTCCAAGTATCAATCGAGCGACGGAGGAAATGCGCTCGTCGCAGGAATCGTTAAATGCCACTAAAGGACAGCTATTCCCGCGTATAGATATTCGTTATAGAAATGAACAAGAAACCAACATCAATGGTTTTCGAGGTGATTATGACCTCCAAGCGATTGAGGTGGTGGCCACCTATAACTTGTACCGCGGCGGCGCTGATAGCGCGCGCAGGCGGGAATTTGCCAATCGGTACTACGCCGCAGTCGAATCTCGAAAGCAGGCGTGCTTGGACGTGCGACGTGAGGTAATGATTGCTTTCAACGACGTCCGAGCACTTGAGCAGCAGATTCGTTATCTGGCACAGCAACTAGATTCGCAGGATAAAACGCGCAAAGCTTACAATGATCAATTTGATCGCAACCAACGCACACTCCTTGACCTGTTGGATTCTCAGAACGAATTCTTTGATACTCAGCGAGCATACGTCACTGCACGCACAGACTTAGTTAAGAGGCAGGCAACGGTCGTGGCAGAGTTGGGCAAACTAACCGACGCACTTGACGCTGAGGGCTTTAATAGCGGCAAATTAGCGGAGATCAAGCTAAATTTGGCTAGACAGACCGACAATAAGACGCCTGAATGCGGGCTAAGTGTTGTTCCTGCTATTAATATAGACCAAGAAGCCATTTTTGAGCGCTTGAATGCTCGAGCTCGGTAAATAGAGATCGTCGTTTAGGGTGATGGGTGGTGTGAAATAGCAGAGTCCAGATGGCTTTGCTGGTCTGTTATAGCGCGCAGTTACTGTCGCGCTATGGCCGGTTCAGGCTTTGAATCCTTCCGCAAAGGTTAAGCCCTCCAAAAAGCTAGTCAGTGAATCAATATTGATGGGCTTACGCATTAGCGTGACGTCAGTGGCCTGTATGTGCTCTAGATCTTGATCCGCGTCCAAATGACCGCTAATCATAATGTATTCAAAGTCGCGACCGGATCGGTCTTTAAGTGCCTTGATCAACTCCGCACCATCGCGTCCAGGCATGCGCATATCGGTCATAACGAGGGTGATATTGGGATCAGCCTCAACACACGCCTCAGCCTGCTCGGCGTTAAAGGCCGTAGCACAGATATAATTGAAGGATTCTAGAAACTCTGCCAGCTCCTCGGCTATGATGGTTTCGTCGTCAACGATTAAAATATGCTTGTGTTGCATGCTCGCTCCCAAAGCCTCAGAGCACTAAGCATAAAGCGCCGATCGCCATTGGGGAAGAGCAGATCTATGCTAACCTCAGTTATTGGTGTATTTACTAGGGCTCAAATGTCATTCAATCTCAGAACGGGCGCTATTATCGGTTTATCCAGTGTTGTCATTGGCGCATTACTGGTGGCGTTTTTCGCGATTTCTCGCGTTACAGAGCTCAGAGACCTGCAAGCTAGGCTGCTCATGGACGTTGAAAATGCTATAGAAATGCGCTCGTACATCGATCATAGCGTTCGGCATTTAGCAGACGGACAAGTCCCTGATGATCGTTGGTGGAATGCCTTCGAGACCCTGCCTACCCCCAGTAATTGCTGCGCGCTAGAGTTGCAACAAGTCCTCCAGATGCGCGGTGCGGATAGCAATTATCCCTTACTCAAGGAGCGACTTTATGCGCTCCAGGAAGCTACAGCTGCGCCTGCCGACATACTCAGAGAGCGAGTGGAGGCATTGAAGCAAGCCAATCGACCCTTACCGTATTTTGTCATATTAAGTGCTTTTCTGATGCTCGTCATGTATTGGAGTATTTTACAACGTGGCGTACTGATTCCCATTGAACGACTCGAAAGAGCGGTGAGAGAACAAGATATTGATATACCTTTTACATTTGATGCACCAAAATTTATGGCCAATGAAATTCAGACTCTTGCGCAGGCATTTGCCACCGTAATAAGTCGGCTTGAGGACGACTTGTCGACTCGGAATACAGAGCTGGAATTGGCTAAGGATGGTGCAAGACGTGAGTCACTAGAGCGAGCGGAGGAATTAGCTGAGCTAATCGATGGCAGCGGCTCACCTATTTTTGGCGTGGACAGCAAGGGCGCTATTGACGCGTGGAATCGTAAAATTGCCTCATTAACCGGGGTTCCCGGTGAGGCGGCTATGGGTAAACTATTTGAGCGGGGATTTCTCGACGCATCGAATCGCATAAAATTCCATGAAGCCGTCGAAAAATCCCTTAGCGGGCAGACAGTGGAGGGGCTGGAGATTGCGGTTTTTGCAAAAATGGGGGATGCATTACAGCTGCTGCTAAATGTATCCCCAGTGCGATCAGAGGCAGGAGACATTATTGGGGTAACCTGCTTTGGGCATCAAGTGGGAGAGTTTTTAGCGTCCACTGCAAAATTATTTGAACGACAGCGCACGACTTATTTCAATGAACTCGCCGGCGGAGCTGCACATCAGCTTACCCAGCCGCTACAAAAAATGCGACTGTACCTTGCGAACGCCCAGAATCGACTTCGACGTTCAGAGATTGACAAACCGCTGTTAGCGGAGAAATTGGCGGGTGCCGACAATGAACTCACACGCATGGCTGAAATCATTGATCATCTGCGTCTTTTTGGTAAACCGACTACTGCTATTGATGGCGGATTTAGTCTCACCACGGTTGTTGATCGCTGTGTGGAGCTAATGAAAAACGGCATGCTTGAGCAAGGTATTGTGCTCAAGATTGAAAATGAGTTGGGATCGCAATTTGTCAATGGGCACCCGCTGCAGTTGGAAAAATCTTTAATTGCGGTGCTTGATAATGCCCGAGAGGCATTACTTGAAGCCAATCCAGAGGGAGCTGAGGTGATAATGCGGGCTTGGCTTGACGCCCCGCAGGGATGTGCTCGAATGTCGATTAAAGATAACGGCGGCGGAATCGATATCGCCGTTATCGATAAAATATTTAACCCTTTCTTCACCACAAAAATAGCAGGGAAGAATGTTGGCTTAGGGCTCGCGTCAGCTAAAGCGCTCATTGAGGATATTAACGGCGAAATAAACCTTAACTGCAGTGGTGAATTTACCGTCGTTAATATATCCATACCACTGGCTGCCTCAGGTACCGATGGGGCGGGGGCACTCTGATGCGCCGACAGTTTGCCAGCGGTCAGGAGCTGGTCTTTGGGGCTATTGCCTCATTGGTGACATTCTTTTTTATTCTTCTACCACCAGTAGAAGTGGCTGGCCTATCGCTATGGTTTTATCTGATTCCTGCGCTATTCGCTGCTTATCGGCTGTCCGTTTCAATAATCATCGCCTTATTGATGATTGTCGCGGTCACTGCTTATTTTTTTACTTACCAATTACTGATCTCTTATGTTGCAGAATCGTTAGCCACGTTGATTTTTCTGTCGGTTCTGTCAATAGGGAGAAAAGCTAATTCACGCATTAATACGGTATTGATTGCAGTGCTGTTGCTGCTAGGGGTTATTTACCCGCTAATCGTCCTCATCAATTACTTTATCGGTGGTCTCGATATTCAGTCGGCTTTATTGTTGGCCACCAGCTTCAGTATAAACGGCTTGATGTCGGTGCTGGTAGCTGAGGTATTAATTGTCGCCATGATGTTCTCAAACCAACCCTGGTTGCGAAGATACGTCAAGGCTGTCGATACGCCGCCATCGCTGCTTAATGTGGTGGAATTTTTTGTCGGATTTAGTACGTCAATTAGTATGATACTCATGTTGATCTTTTACTCGTCGGTGTGGGACAGGTCGATAAGTAAGTGGGTCGCTGACTTAGCAGACAGTCGTTTTCACACCATTTTCAGCACTGCAGAGTTATCCGTTGAAGCGAAACTAGAAGAACTGTCGAGCATGGTGTCCGGCCATTCAGCATTAACGTTAGATGATGGTGCACTGGCTGATCTGTTAGCAGAATATGAATTCTCAAACGGGAGTAGTTACTCTTCGCTTGAGCTGGCGGTTCGCTGGCCTACCGGTGAAATCGTGAGCACATCAGGAATAAATCCAAGGGTTGCTGAACGCAGCTTTTCACGCGCACAGACAAACAAAGAAAAAGGGTTTATAAAATTTGATGTGTCACTATTTAGTAACGAACAGCAGCCGGCTTTTTGTTTGTTGAGCGATGATGACAACAGGCCTGAGCTGCTTTTGGTGTTCTCAACCCAGAGCGCGGCAAACCAATTTACTTATAGCGACGCGCTTTCCTCCTATGGCGCGACTTTTTCCGAGCCTGTCAAACAAATCGATAATATCGACCAGCTAGCCGCCGGCGGGACAATCATCAATGAATTATCGGGAAGTGGGTTACTGTGGAGGCCGGCCGAAACTCAATCTGCTCAATCAAAACTTCGAATGTATTCTCCGCTTTTAGATGAAAGCGTCCTTAGACTCATAGCGCCGTCGACGCAGCTAGTCCAGAAGTTCACTGGCACGCTGCATAATGTGGGAGAGTTCTTTATTGCTATGCCCAATGCGCAACATTATCGAACTTATGTTAACGCGATAACTATAACGGTGTTGATTGGACTGCTACTGCTGGCTATCCTTTTAGCGGCCGCCCATTTTTTTGTAGCCAGACTGATACTGCCGCTCGAACATTTGACGGACCTATTTAAAAACTGGCGTCACCTCAGAGGGGATGAGCTTGGCTCCGATACTGCATTAAAGGCGTTAGACGAAAGAGATCGTCCGATTATCGTTGAGTGGCGTAGTTTACAGTCTGCCTTTCGCGCCTTAGCCGACGATGTTATCCAGGGTGAGCGACGGGTGTCGATGGTCGCAGCGAATTACGATGAACTATTACGCTCTTTGCCTCTAGGCGTTTTAGCGATCGACGCTGCGTCTCGGGTACAGTTTTTAAATAATGCCTTTGGCGAAATGATTGAAAAGCGACAAGCGGCTATTTTGGCGCTTAAGCTTCAGGCGGCAAAAATGTTGGCTAATAATCTGACCGCAGAAGAGTGGCGACTGGATATAGAAGGTCGACCACCTAAGAATCTTCTGCTCGTCGTCAATCATCGCCTGGATGATCGAGGAAAAGAGTCGGGATTGTGGATCATTGCCACCGATTTGACGCAGCAAAAGCTGGCCAATACTCAGTTGATTCAAGCTTCAAAGCTGGCGACGCTGGGTGAAATGTCTGCGGGCATGGCGCATGAATTGAATCAGCCGCTCAATATTATTTCGCTCGCGGCAACTAATCTGCGGGCCTCGATAGCAAAAGGTGAGGACACACCTGATGAGAAGGCCCTAGCCAAGCTAGACCGCATTGACGGCGCGGTCAATAGAGCCGCTGGTATTATTGACCATATGCGTTCTTACGGTCGCCTTGCAGGCGCTGAATTGAGCGCGCTGTCTATAAGTGACATCATTAAAGGAGCATGCGGCTTAATGGCAGAGCAGCTAAACTTGGCTAATATTTCGCTAACCAATAATGCAGCTGAGCATCAGGGAGTGGTAAAAGGTAACGCGATCCAGTTGGAGCAAGTATTGATCAATCTCATTAATAACGCTAAAGACGCGATTCGCGATTCGGGTATTCAAGGCGAGGTTACTATTGATTGTGAGGTCAGTGGTCGTCGCATACTGATTAGAGTCACTGATAACGGCGGTGGTATTCCTGAGGATGTTTTACCGCACATTTTTGAGCCCTTTTATACCACCAAAGCGGTGGGTAAAGGGACAGGCTTGGGTGGTTCAATTAGTTACGGTATTGTGCGTGAGATGCAGGGAGATATGTGGGCAGAAAATGTGCTCGGTGGTGCCCAAATAACCATCAGTCTTCCATTGGTGGAGGCATAGTCAGTGAGCGTGGTTGCGAGTCATTAAAAATTCAGTTGGAATGAGTGAGTATGAAGGTACTAATAGTTGATGACGAGCCTGAAATCAGAGAAGAGCTCTGTGAGTTTGTCGAGGACTTTGGCTTATCAGTAGAAACGGCGGCCAATGGCGAGGAAGCGTTGGTCAAGTTTTATGCAGATCCGGAAATAGCTATTGTGCTGAGCGATCTCATGATGCCTGGTCTCAATGGACTTGATATGCTTGAGAATATGAACACGACGCCTGAAGTTTGCGATCGCGTGAAGCAAGTCATTTTTATGACGGGCAATGGTAATACTCAATCGGTTATTCGAGCAATGCACTTAGGCGCCACAGAATTTTTGCTCAAGCCGGTTGATCTAGATTTGTTAGAACAACACGTGGTGTCAGCCAGAAAACTCGTGGCTGCGGAACGTTCCCGTCGTGCGCAAGAGGCGGCGCTGAAAGAACAAGTCAGCTTCAATGAAGTTGAAATTTCGACGCTTAATCGAAACATAGAGCGCGCCTATGAAGAGGCGCTAGCCTGTTTGGCCTCAGCGGCAGAATATAAAGATCCCGAAACCGGTCAGCACATCACCCGTATCGGTGAGTACGCCGCGGTCTTGGCGAAGGAGCTCGGTTGGGACGCGGATCGTTGCGCAATGATTCGTTTGGCAGCTCCGCTCCACGACGTGGGTAAGGTAGGGACACGCGATAACGTACTGTTAAAGCGAGGTTCTTTAGACCCAGAGGAGACCAAGCATATGCGCGAACATCCAGAAACGGGCTTCCATATTTTGTCAGCTTCGCCTTATCCTGTGATGAAAATGGCAGCCCGCATAGCCTATTGCCACCATGAACGCTGGGACGGCAGCGGTTATCCTCGAGCACTACAAGGCAGTGAAATTCCTATGGAGGCATCGATTACCTCGTTGGTCGATGTTTATGATGCCTTGCGCTCGGAACGCCCCTACAAACTTGCTCTCAGTCATGAGACCGTTATGAGTATTATCAGAGACGGTGATGAACGCACCAGACCTGAACACTTTCGACCTGATGTCATCCAAGCGTTCCTGAATGCTGAGGAAAAAATGGCGGCAATATTTGATAATTTCAAAGATGAAGATGCCCCAGAAGGCGCTTCAATAGAGAGCAAAAAGCTCAAGACCAGGCAATTATGAAAACACTTATCGTAGAAGATAGTTCCACGTTATGCGCGATCTATCAGGCCTATCTCGATGGTACTGGACTCGATGTCTATACTGTTGAAAGCTACAATGAAGCCTTGGATGCGTTGGATTCACTTAAGCCTGAGCTGGTGTTACTTGATATCGAGCTGCCAGATGGCAATGGACTAGACTTGCTTGCGGAGACGGCAATGATGGACCCTCCGCCTGCCGTAGTGGTGATGACTGGTCACGGGGTAGAGTATGCGGAGCAGGCGATCGAGCGGGGTGCTGACGACTTTCTTGGTAAACCTTTTGATGCCTCTCGATTACGGGTCACGCTCACCAATGCGGCAAAAAAATTACAGTTAGCGCAACAACTGCGGGAAATCTCGAAGGAGCGGCAGGGACTCCGTGGTTTAGTGGGTGCTTCGCCTGTTATGCAAGCGGTGTATAAATCGATTGACTCACTGGCGACAACTCGAGCTACCGCATTCATCATGGGCGAGAGCGGTACTGGCAAAGAACTTGTTGCTCGAGCGATTCACGATATGTCAGCCAGAGCGCCCAGAGAGTTTGTCACGCTCAATTGCTCTGCCATGCCCGCTGATCGATTGGAGAGCGAATTATTTGGCCTCGCTAACGGCGATCGTGGCACCCAACAGAGCCAGGCTGGATTGCTGAGCCAGGCTAATCACGGGACATTATTTTTAGACGAAGTGTGTGACATGTCCTACGAGCTGCAGTCGGCTTTACTACGCTTTATTCAAGAAGGTACGTTTAAACCGGTGGGTGGTGATGGAGAAATAACGGTCGATGTACGCATTATTGCCTCCACAAATCGAGATCCATTATTTGAGATGCGCGAGGGACGGCTTAGAGAAGATTTATTTTATAGATTGCACGTCGTACCACTACGGATCCCACCCCTGCGGGAACGCCATGATGACATCATGCAGCTTGCGGATCATTTCCTGGCTGTATACAGCGAAACTGAAGGACGCTCAGGGGTAAGTTTTTCGCAAGATTGCCGGCGCGAACTGTCCCGCTATCCATGGCCGGGTAATGTGCGTCAGTTGGAGAACATCGCCTATCGCGTTGTTCTTATGGCCCAAGGACAGCAAGTTGAACTGACGGACTTAAAACAATTTATCAGCGACAGCGATCGCGGTGACGGATCGGGTGTCGTGGCGGGCAAATCTGACCGTGCCATTGAAATTTTTCAGAGCAATAGTGGTGCCAGCATAGAGCCACTATGGATGACTGAGCGGCGTGCCATCCAACAGGCAATAGACGCCTGCGGGGGCAATATCAACAAAGCCGCCGGACAGCTGGAAGTGGCACCCTCGACCATTTATAGAAAAATCCAGTCTTGGAAAGTAAATGGCGAAGATTAAGTTCATGGAAGATAGCTATGTACGGCGTTATTAATAAGTCCCTAAAAGATATGATTATTGAACAGTTTGGCGTTGAGCGCTGGACGTCTATCTTAAGTCGATCGGGCATTCCCGCGGATAGTTTCCTATCGCTGCGAAGCTACGACGATGAGCGTACTTATGCTCTGGCGCAAGCCTGTGCCGATGAACTGCAAATCCCCTTAGGTGCTGCGCTGAAATCCTTTGGTGAGCATTGGGTGCAACGTACACTTGATAACGAATACAGTGCACTGGTCAATTCTGCTGGCGCGCATTTAGTCGAATTTCTACAAAACCTAAACGCGCTGCATGACAAAATGGCCTCTACCTTCGCTGATTATCAGCCGCCCAGTTTTGACGTTGAATCATTACCCGGCAGCATGATCAGCATTATGTATACCAGTCAGCGTCAGGGACTTACGGCCTTTGTAGAGGGGCTTCTGTTGGCGCTAGCTCGACGTTTCAATCAAGGCATGGACATTGTCGGTATTGAGCCACAGAAGGTTCAGTTCGGTGAGCAGACTCGCTTTATGTTACGACTGCATTAAGGTATGACGACAGACACTGACAATGTGCAGTTTTGGAACGATCTCAATCGACTTTTTACGGCGGTTTTTCAAATAGATGAGCAAGGCCGCATTGTTCGAAGTAGTGCTCTGGTCAGGCGTTTTCAGGCGACCGATGGTGCGCTGGAGAGCAATTTTTTCGAGTTATTCGACTTTAAACGTCCCACGGCGTTTGACGGAACGTTTGCGGGAGCAAAAAACAACAAGGGTAAATTGTTTCTTGCATTCAGTGAGTCAATAGGACTTGCTGTCCGGGGTCAAATGATGGATTTCAGTCATCACGGCTTGGCCGGTCTATGCTTTGTTGGGGTGCCCTGGTTGTGGTGGATGCAGTCGAATAACCCTGATACTCCTCTGCTATTCAATGACTTCCCTATCCATGACGCGCAGATGGATCAGTTATTTTTCATGACCACGCAGCAAACCATGGTGGATGATTTACAGCTGGTCAACGATGAATTGCTATTGGCGAAAAATGAAGTCGATCAATTACATGTGTCTCGATCGAAATATTTCCATCATATTAGCCATGAGATGCGCACCCCCTTAAATGGGATTATCAGTACCTTAGCCTTGCTTAAAGAGGATCAACATGATCATCGAACCGAGGAGCTCATTCGGTTGGGCAGTCACAGCGCGTCACGCTTACTAGAGGTTATTAATTATACGCTCGATACCGCTTCGCTAGAGACTGACGACACAGAAGAGCAACAGGAACTGTTTGATCTCAACAGTATAATCGATGACAGCCTTGCGCTTATTCAAGCGAGAGCACTGCAAAAAGGCATTGAGCTACGCCGCGCTGGGCAACAATATTTTGAAGCGCCGTATCGCGGGCGCCTCCAGTTATTACGGCAGGTCCTTTCTAATTTATTGGCTAATGCAATCAAGTTCACCCAAGAAGGTTTGGTGGTGATTTCTGCTCAAATGCGGGAAGCACAGGCGGACGGCAGACACCTCATTGCTTTTTCAGTGGTCGATGAAGGCCCTGGGATACCCGAGGATGATCTGGTCCGCGTGTTCGAGCCCTTCGTCACGGGTGTTACTGAAGAAACTCAGAATGAACAGGGAACTGGACTGGGACTCAATATTGTTAAGCGCTTTGTGGCCACACTTGGCGGTACCGTTACCGTTCAGTCTCAGCCGGGGGAGGGATCAACATTTAGTTTTGCTATACCGCTGACGCCCGTAGAAAATAAGAACAGCGACGTCTCAGTTCGCTCCTATGAATCAGATTATCAGCTGACAGGCACGGCGTTGGTTGTTGATGACATGCCTATCAATCTGACCCTTAATGCCCAGCTATTGCAAACCATGGGCCTTACCGTTGATACGGCATCTTCCGGTAAAGAGGCGGTGGCAAAGGTGATGGGTAGCCCTGGGCGCTTTGATGCGGTTTTTATGGATTTAGATATGCCTGAAGTCAGTGGATTTGAGGCGGCCCAACAAATCCTAGCACTGCCGATGGACGCTGTGCCGCGTATTATCGCTTTGAGTGCGCACTCTTCGCACAACGATCGACAGCGCGCCAGTGAAGCGGGCATGGATCGTTTCATTGTTAAACCTTTCGTACGCGAAGATATCATCGATGCAGTGCAAGACTGGTTGCCAATGTCGCCTAAGAAAGACATCAATAGAGTACCTGAAGACTCGAGTGAACAAGCATTTTTGGACGCTTCGTCTGACCAAAAAAATAATGAGTTAGATGGCGTCCTATCATTCGAAGCGGGGAAGATTGAGTCGCTTATTCAAGAGCTGGGTGTTGCTGTGACGAAAACATTAGTCAGCAAGTTTCTTGCCGAATCGTCCGATAGATGGGATGGATTACAAAAAGCCATGGCGACGGATGACGTTGATGTCACGTCTCGAGAGACCCACACGCTAGGAAGCTCCTGCTTGACCTTTGGCCTCCTTGCAGCGGGGCAGCGGTTTCGTCACTTGGAAGCTCAAGTCACCGCTGGCAAACTGATTTCACCCGCTGACTTGGCGGCGGTAGAGGGGCCCCTCGCTGAGGGTATCTGGCAACTCGAAGCGGCCCTGCAAAAAAAAGAAAGTAGCTAACTGAGATTTCGAGCTGCGATGATCACCCACTCAGCATGAAAATAACTCGATGATAACGACACGATTAACACAGGATTCAATGACATGATAATGATCTCCCGAATGCTCATTGGTTTAGGCGCGGCGCTGCTGCTGGTTGTAGGGCTAGGACTTTGGTTCGCTGTTGAGCAATCGATGTTGCAGATGGGGCTGTCCGTCACCGCTGACCGTGGTCTGGGAACCGTGCGCGCTGACATAGCAGGATTTTTTGTTGCCTCAGGAGCCCTGGGTTTGGCCGCAGCGCTGTCACTCAACCGTAACCTGCTGTGGCCCCTGCAGCTACTACTGGTGGTAGCACTGATAGGTCGTATTATTACGTTCAGTATCGATGGTTTGAGTGCCGCAGGACCGGAAAGTATGGTGATAGAAGTGCTGCTGCTTGTAGTCCTTCAGTGGTGCCGTAACTTATGGCCCAATACGCCCGTCTAAATGTGAACTTGCCAGAGTTGAAGCTATCAATTGGCGGGTGTTGACTGGGTCAATCACAGTATCTATCTCGAGAAAGCTCGCGGTTTCAAGCGCTTTTCCTCGCTCATACATGTCCTCAAGTAAGGTGTTGTACAGCTGCTCACGCTGCTTGTCATCAACCGCGGCTTCGAGCTCTTGTTTATAGCCTAGCTTGACCGCGCCCTCGAGGCCCATTGCTCCGAATTCACCTTCGGGCCAGCTAGCGGCAAGAACAGGCACCTCAAATGAGCCACCCGCCATAGCCATTGCACCCAGTCCATAACCGCGGCGCAAAAATATACTGACTATTGGTGGGGTAAAGGTCGATCCAGCGATGAATAGCTCGGACATGACGCCTGGCGCCCCCGCTTCTTCACTGCTCGGTCCGACCATAAATCCGGGCGTATCAATGAACGACACCAACGGCAGATTCCACCGCCCTGCCAGTCGGTATAAGTCGGTCGCTTTTCTGGCAGCTTCGACATCAATCGCACCACCCAAGTGCCGACAGTCACTGGCCAGAATAGCCATTGGAATGCCCGCAATGCGGGCAAAACCGGCAAACAGTGCTTTACCAAAATCAGCCCGTATTTCCAGTAATGAATGTTTATCGACAAGTGTGTTTATGATGCTACGAACGTCATAGGCGAGTCTACGATGGCTAGGTAAGGCATCGCGTAAGGGCCTTTGATCCTCTGCTTCCCAGCAGGCGCTTTGACCTTGGGTATAACTCAATACTAATTTTGCAAGAGCAGTGGCGTGCTGTTCGTCCTCTGCAAGCAGGTCGACGACGCCGTTACGCAAGTGGACATTGACAGGCCCTACTTCCGTTGCCTGGTAATGACCGAGCCCACCCCCTTCTATCATGGCCGGCCCCGCCATTCCAATCCAGCTGTCACGGGTGGCAATCCGCAAATCGGCGGCACCAAATAATGCGGCATTGCCAGCAAAGCAATAGCCGTGATTAATGGCTACCCGGGGTACTTGACCCGCTAGGCTCGCCCACCGATGAAAGGTGGGGACGTTGAGTCCGCCCATGGCAATAAGAACATCGGTATCACCCGGCCGACCACCTCCACCCTCGGTATACATAATGATAGGCAGTCGACGCTTGGCGGCGAGTCCCAGTAATCGATCAATTTTCTTGTGGTGAAAAAATCCCTGCGTGCCGGCAAGGACCGAGTAGTCATTAACAATAATCGCCGTCCTGGTTTTATCAGGCAGATAGCTGCCATCATTAACGTGCCCTATGACGGTGAGTACACCGTCACCCGGGGTTTCAGTGTGCAACTCACTAAGCGGACGTCGTGAGCGCTGAGCAGCGACAGCAAAATCACCGTATTCGACGTCGATTTTCCCGTTTGTGAGGTCAAGAAGATTTTCCCGGGCGGTACGTCCGCCTCGAGCGTGGCGTTTAAGAACGCTATCAACTCGATGCTCATCCTCAAGAAGCGCGCGTCTACTGACGAACTGCTCATGGGGGCTGTCGCTATTGTTGGTCATGAAAAATCTCCAAATGGCGGGTTGAGTCAGCGGCCTTTAGTTAGTAGTAATCGCCTACAGTACTTATGGCGCACTGTGGTAACCGGGTTGATCCACCGCCAATCGACCGGCAACAGTGTGTCGTAAGTGTTCAGCCAGTCCTGGCGTATCGAGTGCGAGATGTTCTCTCAAGGCATTAACCAACGTCCAGCGTAAGATGCTTAATGCCTCACTGCCGCCCAGCAAGGCTTGAAGACGACGGTGCTCCGCCGTCGCGAGCTGAGGGCCCTGTAACAACTCTCTTTGCGCTATGCCGAGCGCGTTATTGGCGACCTTAGCGAGGAAAGCGGGTCGTCCATGTGCTTGTGCGGCGATGTCTTCGGTGAGAAAAACTCGAACCCCCTCGAGTAATTCGGCTGGCATGGGCAGCTGCTGCCCCTGATCTAAGTTTTTTGCTGTCGGCAGTTCAACACGGCCGGGGATAATAAGATTGACACAATCCATTTGTGCCTCTGAGGAACGCCTGCCAATAACAGGCCGCTCGACGCTGGGTGTTTCTCCCGTACGCCAAGTGGATGCCATGCAAAGGGTGGTAATTGACCACCAGAATGAGCCGAACACTTGCCAAAAGGCCAGGTCAGGCCGGTGAACAGCGGACCCGGTTATTGATTCATAGCCGGCAAGCAGGTCGTCTACGGTGCCAAAGCCACCGACCGGTAGATCAGACCGACCGAAACGCCAAGAGTTTACGCACAGCCAGCCCAGATCGCGCATTGGATTGCCAATTTGCGCTAGTTCCCAGTCCAAAACACCCTGTACCCCTCGATGATCAATCATCAGATTGCCATTGCGAAAGTCCCCATGCACAAGCGTCAGCGGAGCACTTTTCGGCAAATGGTCAAGTAGCCACCGAGCGGTAAAGTCGATCATAGGTTCAGGGATATTTAAATCTTTGTAGGCGTCCCACGTTTCGTTTATGAGTGTTGCAGGGGTGACGCTAGGTAGCAGTGCTGTTAGTGATTCATCAATGGGTATGGCGTGGATGCAGGCCAGTATTTCACCGCACTGGCGTGCCAGTTGCGGCCTAACTTCTGCCAGTGCCGGTGCTCGGACAATCCGCTGGCCCAGCGTTTCCCCCTCTAGCCACTCCATCAAATAACCCTCACCGAGATGGTCGTGAGGTTGGAGGATGTAGATGACGTTAGGTACGGGAACGCCTGACTGCTGGGCCAACTGCAGGAGATAGGCCTCGGCGGCCAATGTCGTCTGTCCTGGTAGTGCCTCCTGTTCGAGCATCGATTGAGCGCGGCGCAGGGCGAATTTCTTCTCACCATCGGTGTGAATGGTGCGCAGGGCATACGTTTCTTGGCTGGCACCCGCGGTCAGTTGTTTGCACTCTACCAATGTTTGAAAACCCGACACCTCAGTTTTCAGGATTGAGGATAGTCTGCCTTCCAGCGGTTCAAGACGGGTCATTAACTTACCCCTTTGGGCTTTTTCTGGTTCATAAAGCCAAATAAGTAGCCGGCGACGCGGCGCATTTGTATTTCGTCTGCGCCCTCGGTAATTCGGTACCGACGATGATGTCGATAGATATGCTCGAAGGGTTTGTAACGGGAATAGCCAAGGCCACCGTGCACTTGCATGGCTGTATCGGCCGCTTCACAGCACAATCGGTTGGCTTGATAGTTACAGATGGACACCTTGTCCGATACCGAAAAAGCACCCTGCTCGTCCATAAGCCATGCGGTTTTATGGATCAGTGCTCGAAGCATTTCGCAGCGTGCTGTCAAATCCACCAGAGGGAACTGAATGCCTTGGTGACTCGACAGTGGTTTACCAAAGGGTTTGCGTTGTTTCGCGTACTCGACCGCTTCGTCAATGCAATATTGCGCAGCACCAAGACTGGAGGCAGCTTGCCGAATACGGTTTTCGTTGAAAAAATGCTGGACAATGTGCAGTCCTCGACCCTCGCCACCAAAGATAGCTGAATCAGGCACGCGGACATTGGTAAACGTCACATGGGCGTGATCGGTGGGCATATTGAAAGTCCATAAATAATCCTCAATGCAAACTCCTGGGGTGTCCATAGGAACTAAAAACGCGGTAATGCCTTCAGCGTCCCCCGCCGCGCCGCTGGTTCGCGCCATCACCATATCGCACTGGGCAAGATGGACGCCCGTGTTCCAGGTCTTCTCCCCGTTAATGGTCCAGTGATTGCCATCTTTGACCGCGCCGGTCTCCATATGAGTGGCGTCTGAGCCGTGCTCAGGTTCGGTAATACCAAAGGCAAACCCGGCGGTGGCGTTTTTCAGTCCCTCAAGCCACTCGGTCTTTTGCTGCTCACTTCCGTATTCCAGCATCAGTAGCAGTCCTATATTGTTTCCCACGACGGAATGCTCGTTTTGTAGGTCGTTGTGAAGCCCCAGTCCCTTGGCGGCTAAGTGCTCACGGATAATGGCCATCCCTAAGTTACTGCCATTACGACCGCCGTGCTCTTTGGGAAAAGGGTAGCTGTAGATCCCGGCCTCAATCGCCAGTTGTTTAGCTTGGGCGAGTAAAGCCTCCCATTCCTCAGTGGGTAGGCCGCTACGATCCCAATCAGTACGCGCATTTTCGCGCCGATGATCAAAAAAGCGCGCATTATCATCGGCCGCTTCCAAGGGTTTTATCTTGGCGTCGATAAAGGCGTCGAGTTCCTGTAGAAAATTAATAATGTCTTTGGGTATCTCAAAATTCATAGGGGTCCCTAAGTAATGACTATGCACAGACTGTAGTGTAGGTTGATTGTGGCGAGTTTGGCTATGTTAAGACAGGAGCTGCTTACGCGCCTAATATCAGGCCGCCGAGGGGAAAGTGGCGGACCAGTGTTGTGCTTGAATAGCCCTAGGATCGCCAGTGTTTGTCCCTTACGTGAGGAGGTCGCATGCTAGTCGTTAGACGACTGTCGCTGTTTGTTTTAATAACGCTCATGGTGGTGCCCGGGTGGGCTAACGTCGATCCTATGCCGCAAGGGCGGCCGCTGTCTGAAAAAAAACCACCGGCTATTGAAGAGTTGACCATAGTCAGTGCCGGCAAGCGCATGCCGGGGCTGTTGTACATGGCTAATGGTCCAGGCCCGCACCCGACCCTGGTCTTACTGCATGGTTTTCCAGGCAACGAAAAAAACCTTGATATAGCCCAAGCCGTTCGTCGATCGGGGTTTAATGTGCTCTTTTTCCATTACCGGGGAGCCTGGGGCGCCGAGGGCAGCTATCGCGCTACGCGACTTAATGAAGACGTAGCGGCGGTGTTGGCTTTTTTACGGCATCCTGACAATGCGTCGTCCTTGCGAGTCGAACCCACACGATTGTCCTTGCTGGGACATTCTTTGGGTGGCTTCACCGCTCTTGCCGCAGGGCGTAATGATGACCAACTCGTCTGTGTGGGCGCCATGTCACCGGTGAATCTGGCGTTATGGAAGGCAGGGCTTACCCATAAGGACGCTAACACCCAACGTGTGTTGGACTATGCAGACAGTCTATTTATGTTGGCAGATTTTAACGGTGAGGTACTGCGAGAGGAACTGCAGTCCACCGCGACGGCTGAATTAGACACCACCGGCTTTGCTGAGGGGTTGCGGGGTAAGTCGGTATTACTGGTTACCGGTGAGCAAGACTTGGTGACGCCAGCTAAACAAATGCACACGCCGGTGGTCGAGTCCTATGCAAAGGAGTCGACCATAACCCTGCATCACCATCTTATTTCCGGTGATCATTCGTTTTCATGGAGCCGAATTCCGCTCACAGCCCTCATTATTGATTGGCTGAGTAGCGACTGTCGGTGAACTAGCGGACGTAATGCATGAACAACGGTGACGAATCGGCGATCCTAGCGCGGCCGCCGACACATCAATCATCACAACCGGGGTAATCAGCGCAGAGAGGAGAATGTCATCTGTCGCCCAGCGCCCTTCAGCAAAAGGTATGGGTACATCAAGGTGGGTCTCGCCATGCTCAGCGGCGACTACCGAGCCGTCACCATCGAGTTTAGGTGATTAACTCCCCGTAGGCTTGAGCAAAAGCCGCCACCGCTTGATCTAAGTTGTCGCGGCTATGCCCGGCGGAAATTTGGACCCGTATGCGTGCTTTGCCCTTGGGGACCACGGGGAAGAAAAAACCAATGGCAAAGATACCGAGTTCTAGAAGCCGTTGCGACATGGTTTGTGCGACCACGGCATCGCCGAGCATCACAGGAACAATGGGATGATCACCCTCGGAAATAGCGAAATGATGATCGCGCATCTGCTGTCGAAAGTACTGGGTATTGTCATGCAGTCGATCTCGTAACTCGGTACTGGCTTCCAGCATATCGAGCACCCGCAGCGACGCAGCACAAATGGCGGGCGCTAAGGTATTAGAGAATAGGTAGGGACGAGAACGCTGCCGGAGTATGTCTATGATCTCTTGACGTCCTGCGGTGAAGCCCCCAGATCCGCCTCCCAGAGCCTTGCCGAAGGTTCCGGTGATAATGTCGACGCGATCCATGACGCCACAGTATTCATGGACCCCGCGCCCGGAATCGCCCATAAAACCAGTCGCGTGGCAGTCGTCGTGATGAACCATGGCGTTGTATTGATCGGCCAAATCACAAATAACATGCAGCTGGGCTACCGTCCCGTCCATCGAGAATACGCCATCAGTGGTGATCAACATGCGACGTGCGCCGGCCTTCCTAGCACTCTGCAGCTGATGTTCTAGATCAGCCATGTCATTATTCTTGTACCGATATCTCGCTGCCTTGCACAGTCGAACGCCGTCGATGATAGAGGCGTGGTTTAGCTCATCGGAGATCACCGCGTCCTCTGGACCCAAAATGGTTTCAAACAGTCCTGTATTAGCGTCAAAACACGCGGCGTAGAGAATGGTATCTTCCATACCAAGAAACTGACTTACTCGCCGCTCCAGCGTTTTGTGAATGCCTTGGGTGCCGCAAATAAAGCGTACCGAAGCTGCGCCAAACCCCCATTGCTGCAGACCGTCGCTAGCGGCCTTGATGACCTCGGGATGATTGGCTAAGCCTAGGTAGTTATTCGCGCACATATTGATCACCTGGGCGCCGTCAGCCAAGTGTATTGTGTTTTTTTGATCTGAGTTAATAACCCGCTCGGTCTTCCACAATCCCGAGGACTGGATGTTGGCGATTTCTTCGGTAAAACTGTGTTTGATGCTGGCGTAACTCATATCAGGCTTTCCAATCGAGAATGATTTTGCCGGACTTGCCCGAGCGCATAATATCGAAGCCTTCTTGAAAATCCGTATAGTGAAGTCGGTGGGTAATAATGCGATCAATGGGCAGGCCGCTCTGGACCATCATGACCATTTTATACCAGGTCTCGTACATTTCCCGACCGTAAATGCCCTTGATATTCAGGCCTTTAAACACCACGTCGGTCCATGCGATGCCGGTGTCATCGGGCATCAGGCCGAGCATAGCAATGCTGCCGCCATTGATCATTTTGTCCAGTACGTCGCGAAAGGCCACTGGGGATCCTGACATTTCTAAGCAAACATCGAAGCCCTCAAGAATGCCCAAACTCTCCATAAAATACCGCGTGATCTCTTGTTTGGCGACATTAATGGGTTGAACTTTAGGCACAATTCGCTTGGCCAAGTCCAAGCGGTACTCATTGACGTCGGTTAAAATCACATTACGTGCACCGCAGTGGCCCGCCACCATGGCCGCCATAATACCAATGGGTCCGGCTCCAGTGATGATGACGTCCTCGCCCACCATATTGAAGGACAGTGCGGTATGTACCGCGTTACCGTAGGGATCGAAAATGCTCAAGAGTTCCGTCGGAATATAAACGTTGGGACGAAATACATTGCTGGCGGGAATCGCCACATACTCGGCAAAGGCGCCGTCGCGATTGACGCCCACTCCTTGGGTATTAGGGCACAAATGCAATCTGCCGGCCAAACAGTTTCTGCAGCGGCCACACACTACGTGTCCTTCACCAGAAACAATATCGCCTACTTGCAGGCCGGTGACATTACTCCCCATCTCAACAATCTCACCTGCAAACTCATGACCGGTAATCATGGGCGTCGGTATGGTCTTTTGAGCCCATGCATCCCAGTTATAAATATGGACATCGGTGCCACAAATAGCGGTTTTGTGCACTTTAATGAGCACGTCATTTCCGCCCACTAACGGTAGCGGCACGTCCTCCAGCCAAAGGCCTTCTTCGGCGTGCTTTTTCACCAGTGCCTTCATGAACATAACTCCCTATTTAATGCTATGGCATACGGATAAAAAGGCGGCGCGGATTACGTTCTTGGGCGGGTTTGCGGCGCGTGCCTTCAAGTTGACGCCGCCGCGGGATTACAGTGTCGGTTCGATTGGTTGCGGGCGCAAAAACAGCACGGCTATGCCCGCCAAAAATGACCCGCCAGCCATGAGCAAGGCTACTGTTTCTAAGGCCAGCCCCGCGGTGAATAGAAATCCGGGAATCATGGGCCCCAGTACGGCGCCACCACGGCCTATCCCAAGCACCAAACCAGATCCGGAGCCGAGAAGCGAGGAGGGATATGACGCAGCAAAGAGACCAAAAAAACCCGAAATCGCCGCGAAGATAAATAGGCCAGTGAAAAATCCCACTGTTTTCATGCTTTGCAGGGTTTCCGTGAAATAGGGGAAACTGGCCACGCCCACGGCTGCTGACGCCAAGCAGATCACCATGAGGGCTCGGATAGGCAAAAATCGTGCGATAACGCCAAGGCCGATCGAGCCAATGATGCCACCTAAACTGATGACGCCGAGCACCTCCGTGGCTTCAGACGCTGAGTGGCCAAAGTCGGAGACGATCATGGGCATCCACTTCACGAAGTAATAGTAGGTTCCTATATTTCCCAAGTAGGCAAACATGAGGATTATTGTGATTAACGCCAGTCCCGGTTTAAACAAACTCACCATGCCTACTGACTCTGACGTCTGAGTAGCGATCGTAGATAGCGTGTCTGGGACAGTGTGGCCTAAGCGTCGCATGATCTCTTGTATTCGCACTAAGGCATTTTCTGGGCGCTTACGCTCAAGAAAAGAGATAGTTTCAGGGACAAAAAGGTAAACCAATGGAATGAACAGTAGGCTCATCAGGGCACCAAGATAAAAGGTGACTCGCCAATCAAATTGCTTGAGTAAGGGTGCCAGAAACGTCGCGCCCAAGTACACCCCAAAAGCGAAGCCGCCGGCCACCAGTATCACAGCCAGCGAGCGATTCTTGTCGTTGCAGAAATCCGATGACGTGGCCGTGGCTGCGGCAAGAAGCCCGCCAATACCAATGCCGGTGAATACGCGAGCGGTACCGAGAAAAAACACATTGGGTGCAATGCCGGCGGCGAGCATACCCATAGTGAGAATGGCGAGACCCAGTAGCAGGGTCGGTCGGCGTCCGCGACTGTCCGCAAGCGCGCCCATGATAATCGATCCCACCGCCATACCCATCAGCTCGAGAGATAATACGACACCTAGTGTCGCTTTAGAGATGTCCCACTCTTGCGTGATACCGGGAGCGGCAAAGGCTATGGAGAGGACATCATAGCCATCCAAAGCCAAAATCCCGATGCAAATGGCAACGACAGCCCATTGCCCTTTACCCATTGGTTCATACTGTAATTGCGCTAACGCGCCTATGTCTTTCGTCATGCTTATCCCCCATGATGGATTCTGTGTCGCAGGCTCGGTATATCACGAATTTGTTTCGACTGCTGCGATCAAGACCAATGGAGGTTGGCGCTGAGCCGTCACGGTGTTGCTGGTGGACGGCTCTCTTTGACGGTTAGCACGGTAAATACTGATACTAGACACAAAATAAGCAGGTAAGGAAGGGGACTGTATGCCCACTGGGTTTTAGCGATAAGACTTTCTACTACCGCAGGTGTTGTGCCACCAAACACGGCCAGTACAACGCCATAGGCTACTGAAAATGCGGTTAGGCGCACTTTTTCTGGCAACAGCTCACTCTGCGCAGACGGATTCACACCAAACATCATGGCGACGGTGATGCCGGATACAATTTGCGCGATGATAATGCTCGTCATCGAGGCGTGTTCGAAGGCATAAAAAACGGGTCCGGCAGTCAGTAATATCGATATTGAACCCATAAGCAGAATTGGCCGCCTACCTACACGATCAGAAAGCCAACCAAACAGTGGAATAAGCGCAGTTGATAACGCCAGGCTGGCAGTATTTAGCGTAAGTACCAGCGACTGCTCTATACCTTTGGTTTGCACCAGAAAATCATCGACATAGACAAATGAAAAATAGAACATAACGTTGGCAGACAAGGCCAAACCCATGAGTTGCAACATACTGCGCCAGTGATCTCTGATGGCGACGACAAATGGTGATTGCTCATCGGAGATCCGCGAGGTGTGCTCGGGTTCAGTCAGATAACGTCGCATCAAAAAGCCTAGGATGGCGATAATACTGCCGCTTAAAAAGGGTATTCGCCAAGCCCAGTTGTTTAGCTCTGCACTTGAGAAGCTACTGGTCAAAATGGCGCCAACGCCTGAACCGATTAAAAAGCCTAAGCCGCCGCCGACACTAATCCAGCTGGTCAGCCAGCCGCGCTTTTCCTTGGGTGCGTGCTCTAGGACAAAGGTGACTGATCCGGTGTATTCGCCGCCTACCGAGATACCTTGGAAAATTCTGAGTAGTACCAGCAGGATAGGCGCTGCCAAGCCAATTTGGCTATAAGTAGGGAGCAATCCCAGCGATACTGTGGCGAGGCCCATCATGGTTACGCTGATGGTAAGTACCGCTTTACGCCCCAGTTTGTCGCCTACCCAGCCAAATATCACGCCGCCCAATGGCCGCGCAAAATAGCCGGCGGCAAACGCACTGAACGCCGCAATAATTGACACGGTTGGGTTGTCGGAGGGGAAGAACAGTGCGCTGAGAACCGGCACCATGTAGCCATAAATCGCAAAGTCGTACCATTCGAGTACATTGCCTATAATACCTGCAGCGACATTTTTTTGTTGCGTTTTCATGCCCGATTCCCCTACTAAACTGGGAATAGCCTAGCATAATATTAAATAGAAAATGCCTGGCTTCTCAGCGGTTGTTAAACAGACGCGTGCCTGTTCCGCCCTTAAATAGGGAACCGCGATCGTTAAGCCGCGTTGCGATCAGTAGTGGGTTTTAGTAGTGAGTTAATCGCGAATGCTGATGCTCGATTAACGGCTCATTAGAGAGCGCTATTTGCTTGACGTTTGCCAAATCCTTAGCTGGGTTCATTCGATCTCCAATGGGGGTGTCGGCTAACGCGCTAGTGTTCCATGGGTCATGGAAGAGGCTGCAGCCGTGCTGGCTGCTCCCGCCACACCGATTACCGGTCTCTATGTTGTGCGCCGTCGGATAATCCTCCGGCATGCCGGATGAGACCGATGACTGCAGTTCACCAAACACGATCCTAGGAGCATTTGGTCCACCGAAGGTGCCTGTAGCAGCCAACTCGCATAAATTCTAAACCCCCCGAAAAAACCGCGTTGTGCGATCAGGAACAACTAATTGCATGCCTGTTGAGTTGGCGCGAGATGCTCCGTTAATCGATACATTTATAACCTAGAAAAACTTTGGTCTTTGGTTGAGGCTCAATGCATTCAGGAAATCAAATAACGCCCTTCTCTCTTAACAGTGGCAATACCGATTCATTAAACGCAACCAGACCCTCTAGGTATCGTGGAAATGTCAGCATGACCGCATCTACACCCGCCAAAAAAGCAGTCTCAAGCTGGGAGGCAATGACTTCAGGTGTACCCATCACGTGGACACCGCCACCGGAAGATGCAAGCATATTTTCCGTGAAGGTATCAAATGAGCCGCTACCCGCGGTTAGGTCATGCAGCCAATTTTTCGTTGCCACATCATCTTTGGAAGCAATAATGTCTGATAAAGCAGCCTCTGCGGCTTGCTGAGAGGTGCCCATCACGACAAAAGGGAAAATAGCGGTTTTTACCGAGCGGCCATGACTCGCTGCACGCCTCTGTATGTCGCTAACAACCTCACCCACCGCAGCAATGCTGGGTGTCGAGACAAATGCCCAATCGCATAGCCTCGCAGTCAAATCACGCCCATCACTAGATGAGCCCGCGTTAGCAATGACAGGCGCTATATCAGGAACCGGTGAGGCTTCACCTTCAGAGATCTGATACCACTCGCTTGAATGATTAAACGGCTGCTTATTGGAGCACCATAAACTTTGAAGTATTTCAATGAACGCGGCTGTCCGTCCATAACGCTTCTGGTGTTCTTCCAACTCAATACCCATCATGCCGAACTCACGCTGGCTCCAGCCGCTGACAATATTCAGTCCCCACCGGTTACCACTTATGTGCGCAAGCGTTGCGCCCATCTTCGCCACAACAAACGGATGAAATAGCGGAACATGAACGGTGGAAAAAACATTGATGCGTTCAGTTGCTTGCAAGATGGCCGTGGCCCACGTAATGGTCTCCAGTGAGGTGCCTAAAAAATTGGTCTCACCGCCAAATCCGCGCCAACGTGACACCGGAAATAGATAATCAAACCCCGCTGATTCTGCTACCAGAGCCAATTGTCTGTTGTGCTCGAAGGTCCACTGGTCAGGCACCACATTAGCCGTTGAAATTGATGGCATATTTGAGCAATTGGGCATGAATAGTCCGAGGCTTAGTTTTCTATCAGCCATGGATATGTTGCCTTACTTGAGGGTAACGGGCAGGTATTCATAGCCCCGGAACAAGAAGGCTTTGCGCAGCCTTGCTGCATCTACATCGACAACAAAATCGGGGTATCCATTTATCAATTCCTCAAAGAAAATCTTGCCCTCAAGACGTGCCAGCGCAGCGCCAATGCAATAGTGGATGCCACCACCAAATGTAAGCGGTTTCTGTTCGCGAGGAGAAATATCAAACACATTAGGGTTATCAAAGACGGTTTCGTCGCGATTCGCGGAAGCAACAATGGTCAGAACGCGATCGCCCGCAGGAATAAGCGTTTCGCTCACCAACTGGTCTTCAAGCGCTGTGCGGTAGGTGGCTTGTAATGACGACTCATAACGCAAAACCTCTTCGGTTACTGTCTCAGCAAGCCTAATATCTTGTGTTAATCGCTGCCGCTGATGACCGTTCACGCCCAACAAATAGGTTCCGTTGCCAATCATGTGGGCTGTCGTCTCAAAGCCCGCACCGAACAGACCAATAACCGATGTACTGAGCTCATCACCGGTCAATGAGTCGGCACCATCTTGTGCATTGACCAATGCCGTCGTCAGGTCGTCTCGTGGGTTGCGGCGACGATCATCAAAGATAGAATCAAAAAATTCGGTTAAAAACACCATTTGCCGGTCGGCTTTCTCTAGTTCCGCAGGCAATAGTGCTCTGGTCTCAAACACTGGGAAGGTATCGGCAATAGCTGTGGTCAAGCTCAGCAGTAATTCATCGGAGAACTCCCCTTCGCGAATACCTAACATGTCGCACATGACCATAGTTGGAAACAGATAGGCAAACCCAGTAATAAAATTATCTGTATGGTCGTTCGACGCAAAGGCCTGTAATTGTTTGCGAGCCAGTTCACGTATGCGCGGCTCCATTGCTTTGATACGCTTAAGCGATAGGGTGCCTGCAATCAGACTGCGAAGCCTTGTGTGATCAGGTGGATCTTGCATCACAAAGACTCGGGATAGCCATGCGTAGGCTGGGTGTGACATGACATCGAAATCGGGGCCGTAAAAAAGCTGGATGTTTTTAACGAAATCGCCCTGGCCAAATGCTTTATTTACCAGTATCGACCGATTGTCATCACAACGTGTAACAACCCAAAATCCAAGATCAGCACGGTGTACTGGATCATGCTTTCTGAGGTACTCAAAAAAAGGATATGGATCCCGCAATAGTGCGGGATCCATAGGGTCGAACGAGTAATTACTTGGTATTTGAATCACTAGTGTCTGCTTAACAACTCAGAACTGCAGTCCCACTGTGGCCCCAAAGGTTCTTGGGGGTAGCAATGAACCCACACGCAGTGAATCATAGAGAGGCGCGGTAATAATGTTATTGGAAATAACGTCCTCATCACTCAGATTACGACCCCATAAAGTGAGCGACCATTTGTCCTGGTACACATACTCAATGGACGCATTGTATTGCTCATAGGCTGCTTGGAAGGCGTCGGTTCTGTTCCACTCTGTAAAGTAAACATCATCTTGATAATACGCTTCACCACGGACGCGCAAGACACCACCAGCCGCCTCGCCAGTCCAGGTCACGCCAAGCTTTGCAGTGGTCTCTGGTGCATTCGGAAGTGTGTTACCACTTAGGTCAGCAATGGCAAAGCCGTTTGCATAGTCACCATTGAAAAACTCCTGATACTCGGCACTAAGATAGGTCAGGTACATATCAATGGCAAAGCCGTTACCTAAGTCAGCATCCAGCTCAAGCTCGATACCGTAGTTCTCAGCCTCAGCCGCGTTGACAGTAGTTACAGTAGAGGTTGCATCCACAAATGAGATCTGCAGATCTTGGTAATCGTAGAAAAAACCGGCCAGTGAATAGCGCAGAGTGCTGTCGGCATTGCTGCCTTTTATACCCAATTCAAAGGCATCCACCGTCTCGGGGTCCAGTGGCGGACTCACGCTTCCTGTGTTGATTACACCCGACTTAAAGGCCTCGGTGTATGTGGCATACATCATCAGGTTGTCAGAGGCCTGATACTGCAATGTGATGCGGGGTGTTACATCATTCCAGCTCTCTGTCTGGTTGGTAGGCACGTCAAGGGCTATGGCGTCAAAAATAAATGAGCCTGTGCCTGTGCGCTCTTCATAGTTGTAACGCAAACCAGCGATCAAGCGCCACTGATCACTAAAGGCGTATGTGGCCTCGGCATAGGCACCCCATGCTTCAATATCGATGTCGCCGTCTTGCAAGTAGTTACCACTATTGAGGAAGTCTCCCGTGGGTGTACCGCATGCGGCAGGTGCAAGCAGGGAACAGAGATTAGTGAGCGGAACACGCACCTCACCAAATAGATCTTCTTCAAAGTACATTACACCTGCCACCACATCGAGATTGGAGCCGCTGTAGTTCAGAATGAATTCCTGACTGAGTGAATCACTCTCCTCGGTGTAATTATTTTGGCCAAACAGGTTCACATCAGTAGAGTCCAAGTCGTCACGTAAAAATCTGTCGAGGCTTTGTGATGAGGTAATTGATTTAAGACTCATTGAGTCGTTAAATTCGTAATTCATTATCAGGTTAATAAGCGTGCCATCACGATCATTAATAGCCTGCTGATCAGAATTTATGTCCTGAAAACCACCGCCCACCATACCGACGGTCTGACCCCCTAAAATAGGCACAGCCAGTGGCACCGGTAGGGTTGTCCCTTGCGATGGGCCCAAATAGTTGAAAGCATAGTTTTGGTCATCTTCCTGATAGGTCTGTGCTGACAATTGCGCGGTGAAGCTACCACCGGCATCGTAGGCAAATGTTGCCCGGAATGCCTGAGCATCACGATCGTTGATATCTTGGCCGTTAAACTTGTTCTCACCGTAACCATCGCGATTATCGATACTGGTTGCCAGGCGCACCGCCAAACTGTCACTAAGAGGAATATCAACTGCCGCCTGAAGTTGTGTCAAACCATAGTTACCCACAGTAACGTTCACATACCCGCCTAACTCGTCGCCGGGTTTTTGAGTCACCATGTTAATGGCACCGGCTGTCGCGCCGCGTCCATACAACGTACCTTGGGGTCCACGGAGTACTTCTACCTGGGCGAGATCAAACATGCCCATCAGCTGCGCTGCCGGACGCGGGACAATGGCACCGTCCTGCAAGAACGCAACAGCACCCTCACCTCCGATGTCGATACTGGTCATGCCCACACCGCGAATGAATACGCGCGCAAAACCAAATTGATCGCCTAACGATAGATTCGGCACATCAACCTGCATGTCCCGTATCTCTTGAATCCCCCCGGGACCAATCTTGTCGGCACCCAGTACGCTGGCAGCGCCCGCCAAGTCTTCCAGTGCCAGTGACCGCTTAGATGCGGTAACAACCACCTCTTCCAACATCGAGTCTTGGGCAACGGCCGCCACTGACAATGCCATCATGCTCAGACTGAGCCCTGTCACTATGCCTTTCTTTACCTGCATTGTTTGCATTGTTTGCATTGTATTCTCCAGTATCTTAGATGTTTTAAAGTAAGTAATTTTAGCCAAGCTTCTCGCGCTTGAAGGTTATATTGTGTTTCTCTCTATCCCATGCGTCGGCAGTAACGCCGTCGCTGCGTAATACATGTTTCATCACCTTTGATGAGGGCGTCTTGGGTAGCTCATCAAGCACCCGTATATAACGCGGCACCATGAAGTAGGGCATACGCTCAGCTAGGAACAACATGAGGTCTCGCTGATCAATCGTTTGCCCTGACACAGGTGCAACCGCAATCATGACATCGTCCTCTCCCAGATCACTAGGTACCGCATATGCGGCCACTTCGCGCACTGCACCGTAAGCCACCACCTCGGCTTCGACCTCAAAAGATGAGATATTTTCGCCGCGACGACGCATCGCATCTTTCATCCTGTCGACGAAGTAAAAGTGCCCCTCTTCATCTTGACGAAAGCAATCTCCCGTGTGGAACCAGCCATTTCGCCACGCCTCAGCAGTGGCTTCGGGGTTTTTATAGTAGCCACTGTTCATACCCCAAGGGCGATCGGTACGTACCACCATTTCACCAATCTCTCCCAGCTCGACCTCGCAATCATTTTTGTCTACCAACCTAACTTCAACGCCATCGCGCTTTTTACCGCAGGTGCCTCGGCGTACTGGGTTCGGTTCGGACACAATCGGTGACGAAATCTCTGTCATATTGAAAATGGTATAGACATCGATGCCAAATCGTTCATGGAAATCGGTACAGGTCTCGGTCAATGGAACCATGAACGCTACACGTACACTATGATCTTTATCGCCCACGGCTGGAGGCTGCTTCAAAATAAAGGTGGTCATCACGCCGAGTAAGAAAAATGCGGTGGTTTTGCTCTCTTTCACGAACGGCCAGAATTTTTCCGTATCGAAACCATCCATCATCGCGATCGAACCACCCCGACAGAGCATGACGAAAATCACACCCATGCCACCAATATGAAAAATAGGCATATTGATAAGGAAGCGATCTTCACCCGTCACAAAATGCCAGGTCTCGGGACCCGCATTAGTAAAAATGTGTAAGTACGAAGACAAGACGCCTTTGGACGGGCCGGTAGTTCCCGACGTAAAAATAATTGACTGTGTATCCCATGGCTCAATCGGGCTATCCAGCTCAGGCGGCGTCTCAGTGCTGGTGGCCAAAGTATTGAAATCCGTCTGACTAAGCACGCCGGGTGAGGCACTAGGTCCAACATGAATGACACGTTCTATTTGCGCTACATTAATGCCCTCAAGGCGATCAGTTAACTGGCCATGTGCCACCATACATCGCGCATCTGAGACGTTTAGAACGTGCTCAAGCACATTACCTTTAAACGCCGTATTAAGCGGCACGAAAACCCCACCAAGGTAATTAATGGCCATAAAGGCCAGAATGGCTTCCTTGCTGTCGAACATCCACACTGCGACATGGTCGCCCCTTGCGACGCCCTGGCTCGCGAGCCCACTGGCAAGCGATCTCACACTGGCAAGTAGCGCGCTGTAAGTCCATTCCTCACCGTCCTGAAAGACTGCGAACACTTTTTGAGGTGTTTCATGCGCATACCTCTCAAGTACATAGCGGGTAACACACACATCTCGGTTCGGAATACGATGGTCTGTAGTAGAAGACAACGATTGCATAGTCGCTAGCCGCCTTTCTTTTGATTTTTTAGGAGTATTAACTTAGTGACTTCTGGCGAGATAGACCGTTGATCTTGGCAAATATGTACGACCGCTTCAACCATAAGCAATATGTGATTGATAACCTCAAGCTGTGTTCGCTTACCATCGGGTGAGTACCATTGGGCAACCCATGTGATCATGCCGCCGATGGTAGTCGCCGTTAAAATAGGGTCAATTATCTCGAAATCGCCGAGGCTATTGCCTTCCGCAAGAATATCGGCCAATTGATGATCAAATAACTTTCGCAGCTCTCTAATTTCTCTCATCCTTTCAGGTTCGAGATTTTTTTCTTCACGTTCGTAAACCACAATGAATTTACGATACTCAAAGATGATGGTGAGCACTGATTCAACAACAATCTTTAGGCGATCGCTCGGCGATCGGTCGAGCGCGGCAGCGTGCTGAAGCACCTCCAAGGACATAGAGATCCCAAGCCGGCATATGTCATATAAGAGGTCACTCTTGGTAGCGTAGTAGCTATAGATAAAGGGTTTAGTGACTCCGAGTTCTTGAGCTACCGCATCGAGGGTAGTGCTTTCATAACCATGCATGAAAAATAGGGCGCATGCTTCTTCACGGATTCTCAGGCGCTTAAAGCCAGATACCTCGGCCCTTAGGCCGGCAGAGGCAGCGTTACCAGGAGAAGTGCGCTGTGCCGTCACTAGCCCTTCACCATATTTAGAATGGTCATAACATCGTGCGGGCCCTCGATCGGTCTAGGATTGGTCCGAGACCAGAAATCAAGCATGGTGAACTCGGCAATACGCTCAAGTTGATGATCGGTCACATTTACCTCGGACAACGAGCGCGGCATGCCAAGACCGCGAATGAACTCGTCGACAACCTTGCTCGCATCCTCGCCCGGACGGCCAAAACATTCACTGATTTGTGCTTGTTTGTCTGCATTGACCGGCTTGTTATAAGCCAAGACAGCGGGCGCCATGACACACGAGCAATAGCCATGCGGTACATCGGCAGTTCCACCGAGCACATGACCAATCGCGTGACTTGCTCCCATCGGCACACCGCCTATGATCGGTACCATTGACTGCCACGCACCAACTTGGCAACGCAATCTGGCGTCAAGGTCACTAGGATTTGCCTGAACATCAGGCAATGCCTTGCTGAGCAATCTCAGTGCACTTGCCGCCACGCCGTCACAAAAATGATTCGAGTGCTTAGAGCCAAGGGCTTCTAGAGCATGATCGACCGCACGAACACCCGTGGACATCCAGAGCCATTCGGGGGTGTAGACGGTAAGCGCAGGATCGAGAACGATGGCCACGGGTGCCATCATTCGATGCGTATAACCCTGCTTCTTATTCTCGCGGTCATCCGTGACACCACCCATGGTGTTGAACTCCCCCCCTGACAGTGTGGTGGGACAGCAAATAACGCGAATGTCAGGCGCTTCAAAGTCGGGCACGACTGTGTCACCGGCTTCATTTACATAAACATAGAACCCTTCAAAGTCCTCGTGAGCGCGAATGTTGTGCTTCAGACCCAGGGCAATGACCTTGCCGGCATCCGTGACGGAACCGCCGCCCACCGTGATGATAAGGTCGGCATCAACCTGGCGTGCAGCCTCTAACGCCCTCAAAACATCTGTTCTGGGAGCATGGGGGCCAATGCCGCCAAATGTGGCCGCCAAACGGTCACCGAGCGCCGCCTCAATGAGAGCGATCTCATTGGTTGTGGCTCGTATTGTAGCGCTGACGAGCAAGAAAACCCGTTGTGCCTGCAGGACGGAAGCTTCCTCCGCCAAAGCATCAGCGGCACGCCTGCCGATGTGTACGCGTTCGGTAGACGTTAAACCTAGGGTTGCGCTGTCACTAGAAAACATAGCACGTCCTGTATTTGTTTTTATTTCTAAACTGCCTGCCTGAGTTAGACTAGCAATTGCCTACTAACAAGTAAACTGATATACCGATAAGTAGAAATTAATATATACCATCCAAGAAGTGCCCCCATCATGACTAAGAATTCAACTGATAAGCTCGTCACTTCCACCTCGGGCATCGAACTCAAATCCTATTACACAGCCGCAGACATTCCCGAGCAACACAAGCCGCATGTCGATGTGGCGCCGGGAGAAGCGCCCTTCCACCGAGGCTTTCATGCCTCAGGTTATCGTTCAAAGCCATGGCGTATTTTTCAGCTCAGCGGCTTTGGCAAGCCCGAGGACGAAAACGAGCGCATTAAGTTCCTACTAAAAAGCGGTGAGACAGGCTTCATTATGGAGCATGATCGTAATACGGCTGACCATTGTTATAACGTCAACCATCCCGAAGTAGTCGCACGATGCGAGGATGTGGGGCTAACTGGTGCCGTGATGCAGAGCATCAGGGATACTGCGATTTGCATGGATGGTTTACCTGTGGATACAAGCTTTGGCCATGCAGGCGGTGCCGTTGTCCAACATGCACCCTTCGCGCTGGCTGCCTACTGGACAGTAGCCAAGCAGCGGGGATTTGACCTTAGCTCCCTCAAGGGCACAGGCCAGAGCGATTTCAACCTTACTTATCTAGGCTGTGTAACCAAAGAACAAATTCCTACAGATGCTGGGCTGCGATTTAACGCCGATATAATCGAGTTCTGCGCCGAATTCTTACCCCGCTGGGTACCTGTTTCCATTGCCGGTTACAACGCAGCCGATACTGGCCTAACGCCGGATCAAGAACTGGGCGTTTTGTTTGCCAATGCCGTTGAATATCTCGATGAAATTAAGCGACGCGGGAAAATGTCGTTGATCCAAGCAGCTCAAGGTTGTGGTGGTGTCAGTTTTAGAGCGTCCATCCATATCATAGAAGAGGCTTGTAAAATGCGAGCCGCACGTCTTATGTGGAGTCAACTTCTGAGAGAGCGCTACGATATCTCAGACCCCAAAGTGAGCAACTTGCGTATTCACTGCGTGACAGCCGGGTCAAAAATGACCTATCAACAACCATTCAACAATATTGTTCGCGGAACGGCGATGGCCCTTGGTGCTATTTTGGGTGGCGTACAATCACTGGGCGTATCAGGCTACGACGAAGCACTTTCTATTCCTTCTGAGCATGCGCATCAAATGTCCATCCGTATTCAGCAAGTCCTGCAAGAAGAGACGGGTATTGCCGATGTCACAGACCCACTTGGGGGGTCATTTTATGTGGAAACATTAACGGCCAAGCTTATCGAAAAAGCTTGGACATTCTTTGAGAGCATACAGAAGCAAGGCGGCTACTTGGCTGCTCTGGACTCTGGATGGCTACACGCACAAGCGGGCGAAAATCAGTACCAAGAATTTATGAAAACTGAGTCGGGTGATCAGAAAATTATTGGTGTTAACTGTTTCAGAGACGATGAGTCGCCGTTTGAAGTAGACGGCTTCATGGGTACAGATGACGCCTTTGATGTTGCAACCGAGCGGCTAAACGACGTACTGCGAACGCGACACGAAATGGGTGCCGCCCGCGCACTCAAACAGCTTGAAGCCGACTGCCGTAGCGACAAAAACATCATGCCCGTCATGATGGATGCGCTAGCAGCTGAGGTCACCTTGGGCGAAATTGGCGACGTGTACCGAGACGTATTCGGCAACTGGAATACACCCATTCAGACATAGGAGACCGCGCTATGGAAAATTCCCAAAACCGCATTTTAATGGCCAAAACTGGTCTTGATGGTCACTGGCGAGGCCCAACGATTGTGGCACGTGCACTCCGAGATGCGGGTTTCGAAGTCATCATGATCGGCATGGCGAATACGGATGATATTGTTACTGCTGCGGTCGATGAAGACGTTGATCTCGTGGGTCTCAATATTGGTGGCCACATTGATGTTGCCATCAGATCCATAAAAAGAGTTCAAGAAGTACGCCCCAGCCTACCCATTTTTGCAGGTGGTACGATTCCGCCGCACGCCGCCAAACAGTTGCAAGCATTGGGGGTAGAGGTTTACCCGCCAGGCTCACAACTGGCTGATATTGTAGATGCTGCCGAGCGTCTGACCGGAACCAAGTAAATGAAATGAGCGAGCCAACGACGCAGGCGCTCCTGACATCTGCCATGGCGGGCAATCGCTCCCACCTGGCCAGACTTCTGAGCCAAATAGAACGGAATTCAAAGGTGGAGACGCAAGTGCGGCTAGCTCTGGCCGGCATTCCGGCGACATCGGTTGTCATTGGTTTAACAGGACCACCCGGCGCTGGTAAATCTACGCTTATAAGTGCGCTCCTTACCCATGCAACTGCATCGTTCAACAAAACAGCCGTTCTCGCTGTTGATCCGTCATCGCCCTTCTCAAGAGGCGCTCTATTGGGTGATCGCGTGCGCATGCAGAGCCATGGTTTGGGCGATCGCGTGTTCATTCGCTCCATGGCATCGAGGGGTGAAACCGGTGGACTCGCACGAACCACGGCTACAGCCATTCAAGTGCTTGATGCCTGCGACTGGCCGCTCATTGTATTGGAGACTTTAGGTATCGGACAGGTAGAACTGGACGTGATGGATCTAGCATCTATGGTGGCCGTAGTATTGAACCCTGGCTGGGGGGATACGTTCCAAGCAAACAAAGCAGGCCTTACGGAAGCGGGCGATGTATTCGTCATAAACAAAGCCGATAAAGACGGCGTGGAGCAAACGCGCGCCGATCTACAAGATTCATTGTCGTTGTTGAAACCACCACTACCTATTAATATTTTTGAGACTGTTGCGGTTAAGCACCAAGGCGTTGAAGCACTATGGCGTGGGATCGAGGCGTATCTTAAAGAGGCTCAGAAACTTGGCTTGCTCGAGCAAAAACGACTGTCTCGACGACGACGCTTACTGATGCGAATCCTTCAACGCGACTTTGACGTTCGTATGCATGCCTATCTGACGAGTGAATACGGTGACAATCAAATACTCGGTGCGCTAGCTGGGAGCCTCTCTATTGAAGCATTAAGAGCCGACCTATTCGAATACATCGCTAACGTAGATAAGAGACCACGTTAACAGGAAGAAACAATGAGCAGTGACTATGATGAGGCTTTAACTATTTTCCAAAGTAGTTTGGCTAGTTTTCTAGACAAGACAGCCCCGCCTGATCGAATTACTAACTGGAACAAAAATAAACAGGTGGACCGAGATGCCTGGTTGGCTGCTGGAGAGTTTGGCATGCTGGGCGTTCTTGTGCCTGAAGAATATGGAGGACTGGGCGTCGATTTCAGATACGAGCGCGCCATTATGGAGGCCTTTGCCGAACGTGGTCTTGAAGGGTGGGGGGTTCCCGTCCACAACATGATCGCAGCGCCCTACCTCATTGAACATGGTACACCTGAGCAAAAGGCGAAATGGCTACCAAAAGTTGTTTCTGGTGAGACGATCCTAGCCATCGCCATGACAGAGCCAGGGGCCGGCTCTGACTTGCAAGGCATGCGTACACGCGCCGTTCGAGATGGAAACGAGTGGGTCATCAATGGCAGTAAGGTGTTTATTTCCAACGGCCAAATGGCTGGCTTAGTCTTGCTCTGCGCGAAGACCGAAATGGAGGACGGAAAAGACAAAATATCGATTTTTTTGGTCGAGGGCGATCGTCTCGGCTTCACGCGTGGCAAAAACCTAGACAAAGTTGGACGTGATGCTCAGGACACATCAGAACTTTTCTTCGAAGATGTTCGACTCCCGCTGGAGAACGTTCTAAGCGGCGTACCTGGTAAAGGATTCGCACAGCTTATGGCGCTATTACCCCAAGAACGATTGGGCATTGCCGTGATGGGCCTTGGTATGCTCGAACGCGCGCTGAAGCTTACCGTTGAATATACGAAGGAGCGACAGGCATTTGGTCAATCTCTGCTCGACTTCCAAAATACAGCATTTTCGTTAGCTGATATAAAAACTGAAGCCACCATTGGTAAAGCGTTTCTCGACCACTGTACTCAACTTCTGCTCAAAGGTGAATTGGATGCAGCGACTGCATCAATGGCAAAACTCTGGATAACCGAACGCGAGGTGGACGGTATTAATAGATGTGTGCAATTTTTTGGTGGGTATGGCTGGATGAATGAATATCCCATTGCACAGATGTACAAGGATGCGCGTATTGACACAATTCATGGCGGCACATCAGAGATTATGCGGCTGTTAATTGCACGCTCATTATGAAGTGTCTTCAATATTACAGACCACCACACTGATCGATGGACCGAATAGGGTGACTGAGGTATACATTAAAAACCTTAAAGGCAAGACATTGTGGTGCGCGATGGATCGTCCTTCGGCGCATTTGCTCCACCAAAGGTGCCCGCAGTGGCCAAGTGCCAGAGGCAGCGGCGGTTGGGAATCATCCGCCTGATCCTACCCACTCTAAAACCCTCGCCATCGGCGGGGATTTTTTGTTTGTCGGAGCTCTGTTCCTGACCTAACGCCTCAAAGAGGATGCCCTCTAGGAGCGCGGAGACAACTTCTTCAGACTAGTAAGTTATCGACCGGCTGGTGGTAGTCGGTAAATCCGTCTCGCCAAGGCGCTGCCGGAGGTTCATCTCGATCATACGAGTAAACTGACTCAAGGGGAGGTCGTTCGGGTCGGAGCCGAAGGGATCCTCGATCTCGCCGCCAATGGCGTCGAGACCCAAGAAAGCATAGGAGAGAAACAGAACAACGAGGGACGTAACCATGCCGACATCCACCACTAGTCCGAAGGGGAGCATAAAGTCGTAAATCCCAACGATGCGATGCAAGAGCAAGCTGTAGCTGTAGGGGATGGGGGCGTTTTTAATACGCTCGCAGCCACCCTGTACGCCGGTAAGCTCGGTAAGGGAGCCCTGTGATGCTCACGCTCCTCTTCACTACCTTCGACTGGCCCGACGAAGACAAGAATTTGTCGAGTGATCGTACGTCTGGCGTTCACGATCTGGCCCCAGAGCTTTCGAGCCTCCCAGAAGCGGTCGTAGCTGGCGTTATTTCGAAAACCAAGGAAGATGCTCAAAGCGACGCCGATCGGCGAGCAAGGCACCAGTGTCATGTGCACATCCGATAAAACATGATAGCGCGCATGCGCACGGGTGGTCACGCAGGCAACAATAAAAATCGCGAGCACACGCCGCCAGATCAAACACATCGTCGAATCCGGCAACATGAAGATGACACGTAGCCAGCGCTAATTTTTCACAATTAACCTGTTAAAAGCTAAAGTAAAAACACATGCGCTGTCGAAGTTAGCGTTCCTCGCTGCTACTGCTGGCTTGCCGAGCGACGGGGATTTGCAAACGTCCCCACTGTTGCTCTGACATTGCCGTCAACAGCGATGAGTGCTGGCCGCGCAGCGAAGAAGCGGGGAGAGCCACAGCAGACCTTAGTCTTCTGTGTCTATTTCTGTTTGCGCAGCCGAAGTAACCAGGAGCTTTTGTTTTTCTCAGCATCATAAAATACTGCCATGGTGAAGAAAAACATAAGAAGCAGTACGATATGTGCAGCCAGACTGATACCGAAATAGGTAATACTTCCCAAATAGATCGCGAAAGTACCGCTCCACATAAATGCCAAGATGATCATAATAAACATTCTGCTGACTGGATCAGGAATGTGTCTAAGTGGATTTCTACTCGAGTCGAAAATATACTTGTATGCGTCGTACAGTCTAAGGGCTAGTTTTTTCATTTCATATTCTCAGTAGAATTTTGTAAAAGGCATACGGCCTTCCGTGATAGTTGGATGAGCCAAACGCAGCATATTGCCAGAGGTATATTAACCGTCCTTTAATCACCCGTAGCGCTTAATACTCACCCCATCGCTTGACTACGATAGATAGACCAGTGCGTGAAACTCGATAAAAATAACTATTTGCTAATGAGTCCCTCCTAACGCATCCGAGTAACACCCGCTGCTCGACCACGCGCACTAACACTGTGTTGTGCGCCGTCGGATAATCCTCCGGCAACACCTGAGACCTAAATCGCCCAAACACGCTCAATAACAATGGCCGGCGCCATACCCCCCGCCGCACACATGGTGATGAGGGCGTAACGCTTTTGCTGGCGTTCGAGCTCATCGAGTGCGGTGCCAATAAGCATGGAGCCCGTCGCACCAATGGGATGCCCTAGCGCCATCGCGCCACCATTGATATTTACTTTCTCGCGGTCAAGATCCAGCTTACGAATGAAACGTTCGGCAACGACCGCAAACGCCTCATTGATCTCCCACACATCAATATCATCTTTGGTAAGTCCCGCTTTCATCAATACCTTTTCTGCAGCAGCAACAGGTGCGTTTAACATGAGTGTCGGACAGTCACCCATGTTGGCTGTCGCGACAATGCGGGCTCGCGGTGTCATTCCCGTTTTTTGCATGTAGGCTTCGGAAGCGATGAGCAGTGCAGCTGCGCCATCGACTACGCCCGAAGAATTGCCCGCATGATGAATATGATTAAACTCTGTGATCTCAGGATATTTGCGCTGAATCAAGGCGCCATAAGTCGTACCTTTCTCATCAATGGGTATGTCGCGCAACATGCTAAAGACCGTTTTAAGTCCAGCAAGCCCCTCCTTGGTCGTTTCCGGACGAGGAAACTCTTCGTGATCAAGTGCCACGGTGCCGTCGGGGTTCTTGACAGTGATAAGCGATTTATTAAAACGCCCTTCGGCAATAGCGCGCGCTGCCCGCGCCTGACTGACCAGGGCTAGATTATCGACCGCCTCTCGATCGATGCCCTCAAGCGTCGCTATTGCGTCGGCACAGACACCCTGCTGTGACTGCGGATGCATGTCTCGAAGATCAAGATTCCCCGAATCCAACATAGGTGGCTGGGTGGGGTCGGCGATCTGAGCGTGATAACTCATCATCTCGGTACCACCAGCAATGACCAGATCTTCCATCCCCGACATGACTTGCGCTGCGGCAAGGTTGACGGTGGTAATACCCGAGCCACAAAAACGATCAAGCGTTACCCCCGATGAACGCTCGGCGTAACCGGCATTGAGTGCCGCCATACGACCCAAATCACCGCCCTGCTTGCCTACCTGCGACGAGGTCCCCCAAATAATGTCATCGACTTCTGCAGTCTTTAGATTATTACGCTCAGCAAGCGCACGGAGTACCGTCGAGCCCAAGTAAGAGGGGTGCAAATGCGCAAGAGATCCCCTGCCAACCTTACCAATGCCACGGGGTGTGCGGCATGCATCGACAATAAAAGCGTCCGGCATAAATTTCTCCTCAATCTTATTTCGGCGTTATGGGTACAGTTCAAAAAACATACAAGACGCTACGCTGCACAGAGAAACGGGTCAAGAAAATAATAGGACTTCAACGGACACACTGAACATTAACTAACCCCGAATTTTCAATGTCGACGTGGTTACAGGCTGATTGAAGACCTTCCGCTGGGTCTCAGCAAAAATAATAGACCCACTACAAACACAATGAAGCCAATGATCATCAAAATACCGCCCAGCATTAGCAACGGAATAAAGAAAATCATGGACGCAAGCTAGCAGTAAAAAGGCTTAGATACAGTTTGCATCCACACTTTCGGTTGGGTATTGTCCAACAAAAACCTAATAAGAAAACTTTCGGGAGATTCAAAAATGACAGAAATAGATATTTTAATGCTTCAAGCACAGAGCAACCAAGGAACTGGAATGTACCAAGTTGCTATGGCCTTTAGTGTTTGGGTCGCCTTTCGTGTGGCCAATATGACGGGCGAGAAATATAGCGATAATCTTTTGGCGAAAATTACTGCGTCAGCTTTTGGTCTTTGTACACTGTTCTTTTTCAATATGACCTACGCTTTTTGGAGCTGGAATATGGCAGCAACGGGTCATCGTCTCCTTGAGCTACAGGAATCTGGCACCGAAATATCAGCGTTGGCGCAGAGTTATGTTGCAAATGTCGGAGCAACTGCAGCGGTGCCCGAATTTTCGATTATTCCGAGTGATCCGGTTGCAATTGTTCTGGTGCTATCAATTCTAATATTGATGTTATTTCCTATATGGTCGCCTAAAAAGTAATCTGCTGAGTATCTACGGGTAGAAGGGCTTTTAAACACAAGCTGTAACTCAAGCCAGACAGCTCAACTACCCGTAACACAGGTTGCCGTCGCCTTCTCAGGCATTACGATTAAATAAAAACGCCACTGCGGCGATGGCATCTCGCCCGCTACTCTTATACATAACTGGGAGATCTTCCTATGGTGTTTAATGCAAACGAAGCAACACAGGCCTATATCGACGGCCTAGGCGAGCAAGCGCTGGCACAAGCAGCTGCCTATACCAGTGGCAGTCACTGGCTCATGTTATGGGGGTTGATCGTCGCTATGTTGGTCACCTTGCTGGTCGTTCGCAGCGGGCTGTTGAGTCATATCGCCAGTGGTTTAGAGGGCAGAAACTTTTTTATACGAGGATTTTGCATCAGCGCGGCTTTCGTAGTGCTTTCAGGCATTATCGAACTGCCCTGGTCAATCTATAGCGGCTGGTGGCGAGAAATGAGCTACGGGCGCACCAGTCAACCGCTAGCAGACTTCCTGGGTCAATCGGGTTTGGGGTTGGCTTTAAATGCCGTATTTATGGGGCTCTTTTTTACCGCTGTCTACGCGCTCATTCGCTGGATGGGAAAATTGTGGTGGCTATGGTCAGGTGCGCTCACCGCGAGTGCCGTCGCGCTTCTTTTACTCTTGGGCCCAATTTTCATCGAACCATTGTTTAATGAATACGAATCCGTACCCGAGGGAGAGGTCAAAGAAGCCGTAGAAGCGCTGGCTATTCAGGCCAATATTCCGACGGATCGCATTTTTATGTACGACGGATCGCGTCAGTCGAATAACTTCACCGCCAATGTCAGTGGCATTGGCAGCTCCGCACGAATAGCTATTTCCGATGTTGCGCTTAAGGACGCAACCCTAGATGAAGTAAAGGCAGTCACCGGTCATGAGATCGGTCACTACGTGCTAGGTCATGTGTGGGATGTGGTGGCCATACTGACCGTATTAGTAATGGTCAGTTTTTTACTTGCCGATCGACTATTCAATCCCATTGCACGGCTATTTGGTGCAAAAGAAGACATCGCCGACCCCGTAGGATTACCTATCTTGGTTCTGATCGTCGGTCTACTCATGACGCTGTCACAACCCGTCACTAATACAATGTCGCGCAGCAGTGAAACTGAGGCTGATCAATACTCGCTAGCGTCTGTTAATCTGCCGGATGCGCTGGCAATCGCCCTAGTTAAAACCGCCGAATACCGCAACCCAAGACCCACTGCAGTGCAAGAGTGGCTGTTTTATACCCACCCCTCGGTCGAGCGTCGAGTTCACATGGCGATGGAATGGAAGGCCGATCACTAAAGTCGGCCCACGCTGTCACAAAGACATAGAAAATGTTATCGGGACAGTCCGTTGGCTCTGCTATTGTCGGCCTTCGCTATAAGACACGGTTCAAGATCGCCTTGACCGCCAACGTCTTTAGCCAAGGCAAGCGCTCACCTGCGCAGTAATAAGTCCGTCAATAATCGAATGAACTTCCAGATCCTGAAAAGCCAATGGGTCGCCTAAATGAGATTGCAATCTGTCTAAAGGATTTCCACAACGGACAGCTTTTAGTTAAGCTCATTGCGCTTTTGATCGCTCCAGATTTCTCTGGTGTCCTGATCGTCCCCCTCTTAGTATATAAAAATCGTGTTTATGGGTGTCACAATGTCTAAGAATCTCAACCTATTTCTTGCAATCGGTCTAGTTTGGTTGGGATTCACCGCCATTTTTTTTGGCGTGCAAATAGGGTCAACTGTCGTGCCACCTATTTCCGAAGATGCACTGTCAAGTTTGTTGCTCGCCTATTTTCCTGTCTTAGCTATCTGTGTGTTTCTGCTCTTGTTTTTGACTCGTAATAGAGCCGAGTTTGATTGGGAGTCCTTGTATAGAATAAATCGAGACCGAGCGGTTAAAGAGGTGAGTTTTGCGTTCGTTTATTTAATCATGACACAAGTGGTTCTTGGATTATTTTTCAAAGTAGGACTCCATTTCCCCGGGCCTTATGTTTATGAGACAGGAAAATTTGATCTTCAGGACCTAACACTGTGGATAGTGGTTAACAGCGTTTTTTATATTTTTATTCCGCTGCACTGGTTGCGTCGTTCGGGCTTCGATTTTGGACAATTCATGCGAGCGCTGGAGTGGCGAAGAAATATTTGGATTCTGATCGCATTTTGGGCGATTGATTTTTTTGGACCAATTATTAGCGGTACTCCGTTCTTTTCCCTGACTACCGAGCAGTATGTGGTTGGCGTACCGATGAGCATCTTGGTGAACACATTTGGTGCCGGGCTGCCAGTGGTCATTTTGATGCATGTCATACTCATTCCAAGATTAATGCTCATTTACGACAGCAAACTCCCAGTCATCGCTACAGCAGGGCTCTTCTATGCAGCGTTCAGCCTGTTCGATCCTGGTGTTGATTACAGTTCGCTAACAATGGCCACTCTCAGCGTGACGTACATCGTTATGACCCAAGTACTTGTGGGTATGGGAAAAGCAGCTTTCACCGTTGTGACTGGGAACCCTTTTATTCACTTCGCTACGCTGCACGTGCTGAGTGCCAGAATACCTTTCGATACGGCGATGTATGCTGAGATGTTTTAACGGCTTGCTAGGGCATGTTAATCCTTGGACCGCCCTATGCTGGGTTTAGTCCTTTATTGCCCCTGCGCCAGTCTATAGGTAGCTCGTTGAGTGCAAACGGCGCCTCGGTCACCAGCTCTCAGCCTGTCAGCAAGTCCTCGACCCGCTGCCGGAGGCATCGGGTATTGTCTAGGGGGCACGATGAAAACACCGGTTGGCTTATCGCGCTGTGTGGCGTCTGAAGTGCGTTATGACGTCCGTCGTCAGCTTCTGGGTCACAAGGTTGCAGATATTACGGCCCACTACTGCAGGGTACCGACTGCTCAGTAGTCCGAGATCAGGTCTGTCCAGCGGGCGGATGGTGCGGATCATGAACGCTTTACGTCCCTGCTGTGGGCCGAGGGCTATGCGGTAGGAGATGGAACTGCCTGGGATCTGTGGCATGGCATCGGTATCCTCGACGGGGGCGACCGAGCACTTAGGGGCACCGGTAGCCTCGTAATCAATCTCGGCGGCTTCGGTGAAAATAGTGCTCAGCTCTTGGAAGGCCTTTCGGTCGATGATGTCGGCGTATCGCGTTACAAGATCATGCAATTCAAGCCGATCGGAAATTTCCTGAAGTGATAACGCCATATCTTAAGTATCGAGATTTAGTTCAAGTGGGATATATTTTGTGCAACGCACGATCAACATGCTCGGTGCTGAGCCCGACGACATCAGCCATCTGAGTTCCATGGTCATCATGCTAAGCGTATCCATAGGGAGGCTGCTTGTCATTGTGTTAGCAATGTTGAAAATCGCAGTGGCGCCTCCGAGTCATTAGACGCCACATCATTATCGAGTGACACATAGCCTTCTGCCCTTAACATACTGATCGATTGCTTTAAGCGCCTCGTCAGTAGCCCACATAGGCGGCCGGATAGCCATCGAGGCCTTGATAGGCAATTAAACTGGGGTCCAGAGGGACGCCGTTAAGACGAGATGCACTGATGGCAAGGGGCGAGGTTGTGCGTTCTGCTAGCGTTCCATCAGTGTTCACATCAAAGGTTGAAATCGTGTGGCTAAAAAATGCGCCTAGCACATAGGCGTTCTTCCCGTCGGCTGAGAAAACAAGGTCTTTTGCATCTTCAAGGGTAATGTCCTGGCGATACACAGTTTGCAGATGCGTCATGTCAGCCCCATTCGTCTCGAAGGTTGAAACGGTATTGGTGAGGAACCCAACTGTGTAGACACGATCGGCCGCCTCATTGATCCAGACCCAGCAGGCCGCCGGTCGAACCGCCGTGGGCACAGCACCAGCGCCGGACCAGCGCGAATTACCGTCGCTCGTGAATACGGAGTCTGTATCGTTACTATCGAGTGCTACAACGTTGGCCTCTAGAGCGCCCGCATCAAGGGTGGCGCTCGAGACATACAAGAAGTCAGAACTGGGGCTCCAGCCGAAACCGATGCTACCGGCAATGCCGGGATGCTCAAAGAAGCGTTCGTTGCTGGCTGTTCCGACGGCTTTGTCGAATTCCCAAAGATAGGTTCGACTGGGCTGCTGATTAGCGGGATCGGCGGGGAATGAAAGGTGGGGTATGCCCAAGAGCGTTGCAGATATTTTTGTGCCATCGGGGCTGAAAGCCACTTGCGATGCACCACCCCGATTCGCCGCAAAGCCAGCTATTTCAGCTTCATGGGTTAAAACGCCGCTTTCACTCAACCTAAATAACTGAATATCTGAAGCTGGTGACTCGTCAGCCAACAGATCGCCTAATGCATTACCGAATTGATCACTGCAAGTGGCCAGGGAGCCATTGACCTCTGGGTTGACACAAACTCGATTTGTGCCTTGATTAGCGACAGCGACCCAGGTTGTTTCGCCCTCGGAATGAAAGTCGATACTAACGGCGCGGACGCCGCGACTATCCGCATTCTGCGTACCGTCAACCTCGAGGTTCTGATCAACGCGCTGAAGACTGCCGTCCTCGTTAATCGCAAAAATGGTTATTGCGCTGTTTCCGTCGGTGATGCCTGACTCGCCGCTGGCGTCACCTGGATTCGCGACGATCAAGAAATCCTCGTAAACCCTCACTGAACTTTGGCTGTCAAAGTCACCCTCGTCGGCATCGCCAACCGAGCCAGTTTCATACACGCCTATTTCAATAAGGTCGCCATTATCATTGACTGAAAAGCCAACCACATGATTCTCACGAGCATCATTGGTCTGTGTGTATAAAAATTGTGTACGTGTTGGCACCTCTATGGAGTCATCGTTATTGTCTAGGTCCTCGGGCTCTGACGGCGAATTATTTGAGCTGCAGCCGCCGATGATGAGGAGTGCAACAATCAGCCAAGCTGGAGTTTTAAAGGGTGTCGACAATTGCATTAGGTAAATCTCAAGGACGCGATCCATGGTGAAGAAACGACCATAACACATTGATTTTCTTTCTGTGGTAGCAAGTAGGTAGCAAATGCTAAAAGTATTGTTTGCCACAGCGCTAGATATTTTCGTAACGATATAAAATAAAACAATAAAATGGTAGCTACGGGTGGACTTGAACCACCGACCCCAGCATTATGAATGCTGTGCTCTAACCAGCTGAGCTACGTAGCCATAACGGAAAATACTGCCCCAGAATTGGGATGCGAAGTGTCTAAAAAACTGGCCGCTAAGTCAACTAGTAGAGGCCAGTCTGAGTACTTTTCCCGGCGCAGAGACGAATAAGGATTTATACGTTGAAGCGGAAGTGGATAACGTCGCCGTCCTGCACTATGTAGTCCTTGCCTTCCAGTCGCCACCGGCCGGCATCTTTGGCGCCTTGCTCGCCGTTGTATTGTATGAAGTCGTCATAGGACACGATCTCAGCACGGATGAAGCCCTTCTGGAAGTCAGTATGAATAACCGCGGCTGCTTCAGGTGCAGTAGCGCCCACCTTCACCGTCCAAGCACGAACTTCTTTTACGCCCGCGGTAAAATAGGTTTGCAGCGTCAACAGCTTGTAGCCCGCGCGGATCACCCGATTCAAACCGGGCTCCACCATGCCCATATCGGCTAGAAAGTCGAGTTTTTCGTCATCCTCTAGCTCGACGATTTCTGCTTCTAATTTATTACAAATACTGACCACTTCGGAGCCCTCTTGGCGCGCTAGGTCCTGCACTGCCTCAAGGTGGGGGTTATTGTCAAATCCATCCTCGGCCACATTAGCAATGTACATGGTGGGTTTTGTGGTCAACAGGTGCAGCGTGTTCAGCCGTGCTTGGTCATTGACGTCAAGGTCTAGGGCACGAATGGGCATGGCCTTGTTGAGCTGGGGTAGTAATGTTTCCTCCAGGAACGTTTTCATCGCAATGGCGTCTTTGTCACCCCCTTTGGCTGTGCGAATGACCTTATTGAGCTGCTTTTCACAAGATTCAAGATCCGCCAAAGCCAATTCAGTGTTAATGGTTTCGATGTCAGCCAATGGATCGATCTTATTGGCCACATGAACAACGTTAGGATCCTCAAAGCAACGAACCACATGAGCGATAGCGTCGGTTTCTCGAATATTGGCGAGGAATTGATTACCTAATCCCTCACCTTTCGAGGCCCCAGCGACTAAACCGGCAATATCGACAAACTCCATGGTCGCGGCAATTTCACGTTCGGGTTTAACGATAGCGGACAGTTTGTCCTGGCGAGGGTCAGGTATGGGTACGACGCCAGCATTGGGCTCTATAGTGCAAAAAGGGAAGTTTTCAGCATCAATTCCAGCCTGAGTGAGAGCATTAAATAGCGTTGATTTTCCAACATTGGGGAGTCCAACAATGCCGCATCTGATGCCCATGTGTTATTCCTTGTCAATTAGCCGGTGATTGGCCGGGTGGTTCAATACTGTGGAGTTGAGTCATCGCCTTAACTAGATCTCCGGCAAGTAGCAGAGGCAGCGCCCGTATAGCGTCTTCGATAATGGCATCAATCGCCATTTTGTCCGCGCCACTGGGTTTGGATAACACATAGCCAGATACCCGACTAGCGTGACCCGGGTGACCAATGCCTACCCGTAATCGGTAAAAATCTTTATTGCCCCCCAACGCTGAGACGATATCACGCAGACCATTGTGACCCCCATGGCCGCCGCCGTGTTTGAACCGCGCCTGCCCGGGGTTAATATCAAGCTCATCGTGAGCTATCAGTATCTGCTCCGGCATGAAACGATAAAAATGTGCCATCGCGGCAAGTGATTGACCGCTGCGGTTCATAAAGGTGGAGGGTATGAGCAGACGCAGATCTTGCTGGGCAAAGGTAATGTGCGCGCACTGGCCAAAAAACTTGGCGTCTGATGTGAGGCTTTGGCCTGCTTGGCGCGCCAGCTCACGAACAAAAAGGGCACCCGCGTTGTGTCGAGTGCCCTCATATTCCTTGCCAGGGTTGCCAAGTCCGACAATGAGTCGGAGCTTAGCCACAAGCGATCCTAGCTTTCTTCATCATCGCTGGTATCGACGTCAGTGCCAGCCTCGTCAGCTGCCACGTCATCCTCATCGGCTGACTTCGGTCCTCGAGTGACCATGACCGAAGCAATGGCAAGGTCGTGATCATCACCTAGGGCAAGAGCGGTGGACTCTACACCCGTTGGAAGCACTAAGTCAGATATGTGCACAATACCCCCCAGTTCGATATCGGCCATATCGACCTCAATATACTCGGGAATATCTTTGGGTAGGCATTGCACTTCTACGTCAGTGGCCTGATGCTGAACCATACCGCCACCTACTTTCACCCCAACGCATTGCTCTTCATTAATGAAGTGAAGAGGAATATTTACCTTGATCGGTTTATTGGCCTCAACGCGCAAAAAATCTACATGCATGGCAAAGCCCTTTGCAGGATGGCGCTGCACATCCTTAAGAATCGCGGCTTCTGTTTCGCCCTCCAGTTCGATATCGATAAGCGCGGTATAAAACGCTTCGCTCTCCAGCATTTTTTCCAAATCTTTACGGATAACACTGATGCTCTTGGGGGGCTTTTGACCGCCGTAAACAATGGCTGGGGTTTTGCCTTCGAGACGACGTAGGCGGCGGCTCGCACCTTTCCCTTCGTCGACTCGGGCCTCGGCTTGGACCTTAAAAGATTCAGACATAGTCTGTCTCCTGTTATTGCATCACCTGACCTGCGACCGGTGCGGTGATGGGTGGGTTAACGCTGTTGACGATTAATCGTCAAACAGCGCACTGATGGATTCTTCGTTGCTGACGCGGCGGATAGATTCTGCTAATAGATCTGCTATGGTCAATTGTCTAATTTTGGCAATGTCGCGAGCTTCCTGAGACAGCGGAATCGTATCGGTCACGATGAGTTCGTCAAGCTCGGAGTTGCGTATATTCTCCAACGCTTTGCCCGACAACACCGCATGGGTGCAGTAGGCGGCGACTTTAATGGCGCCTCGGGTCTTTAGCGCGGTAGCTGCGGCGCATAGCGTGCCTGCGGTATCCACCATGTCATCGACTAAAATACAGGTTCGCCCGTCGACGTCGCCGATAAGATTCATGACTTGAGCTTCATTGGCACGAGGACGCCGCTTATCGATGATGGCTAGCTCTGCATCATCTAATTGCTTGGCTATTGCGCGCGCGCGAACGACGCCGCCAATATCCGGGGACACAACAATCAGATTGTCGTAACGGCAAGCGACAATATCACTGTTCAAAATACTGGAGGCATAGACGTTATCGACTGGGCAAGCAAAGAAGCCTTGAATTTGCTCAGCGTGTAAGTCGACGGTCAATACGCGATCTACACCGGTTGAGACCATCATATCGGCGACGACCTTAGCAGAGATGGGTACTCTCGCCGATCGCACGCGGCGGTCTTGGCGCGCATAGCCAAAGTAGGGGACGACTGCCGTAATGCGTGCCGCTGATGCACGCCGTAACGCGTCGATCATCAACAGCAGCTCCATCAGACTGTCGTTGGTGGGTTGGCAGGTACTTTGTATGACAAAGACGTCTTTGCCTCGAACATTTTCATTCAGCTCAACGGTGATCTCACCGTCGGAGAATTTGCTCACTCGGGCATTCCCCAGACCAAGGTATAACCGATCAGCCACACTGCCTGCCAGCTCTCTGTTTGCGTTGCCCGAAAAGACCATTATCTTTGACGACATGCTACGCCTCGCACTGTAATTAAAATGGCTGGGGTGGCAGGATTCGAACCTGCGAATGGCGGGATCAAAACCCGCTGCCTTGCCACTTGGCGACACCCCATTTGAACTCAGTATTGGTGTGTGATGACCGGTGGGCTTGCGTTTACGCCGCATGCAACGAAGGTGTCAAACTGACCTTCTGTCGCGGCGGCAATGTGCCGCGCCGAGGTCTCATCGTCTACAGCGGCGAATACACACCCCCCACTACCGGTCATCATGGCAGGGGAGAATTTATTAAGTAAATTCAGCGCTTTGCCCACTTCAGGGTAAGCGGCCTCGACTGCGACTTGCAAATCGTTGCGTATTGACCCTGAGAAAAAGGCCGACATTGTGATCGGGGAGCTATCCCTTGTCAATTGTACTGTTGAAAAGATTTTGGCAGTACTCACATGGCAGTTAGGCCGCAGTATGACGAACCAGCGCTTGGGTAAATTCATAGGGGTGATGATATCACCAATACCCTCAGCCCAGGCGCTCTGACCTCGAACAAAGATCGGTACGTCCGCTCCCAGGCTCGCTCCGATGTCGGCCAGCTCATCGCGACTGTAGTTCAGATCCCAGAGATGATTGAGGGCGAGCAATGTTGAGGCCGCATTGGAACTGCCGCCCCCCATGCCTCCCCCCTGGGGGATGCGTTTATTGATGCTAATGTTGACGCCCTGCTCAGGGGCTGCCAACGCGTTGGCAGCCCGAATAATCAAATTATCCTCATGGGCCACGCCCACTACAGGGTTGACCAGACGAACGCCAGGCGTGTCTACAGGTTCAAAAACCATATCGTCACCCCAGTCGAGTAATTGAAATACGGTTTGCAGGGTGTGATAGCCGTTGGCTTGACGACCTGTAATGTGCAGAAATAGGTTCAACTTTGCGGGCGATAAGCACTCGATGCGCCGGCAAGTGGCTGTCATGGCTGGTGGCTTAGTCATGGGTTGCGTCACCCATACCAATCGAGTATGACAATGCGTACGACAACCTTACCGTAAGTTAACTGCATGACTCGGGGCAGGCGTTGAGCCGCGAGGGTTTGCCAACGGGTGACTTGCACCTGCCACTGGCGTTCCTCAGCCGCTGACGCTGGTGGTTCAGGAATATGGCCCAGTAACCAATCGCCCAGATCCACAAAAGGCAAGTGGGTGAGTGCGCGTTGAAGTGGCGAGGATAAATTTAGGGTACTAAGAGGCTCACGTTCGTCCTCATTAAGCCAAAAAAGCTGATGTCCGTCCCGTTCAAACCTCATTGCACCGACACCCATGGGTCCCGCGAGGGTGAGCGTGTCCCGTTGCAAAGTGTGCCGCCGCCACTGCATGTTGGCGGTCTCCAACTGCTGATCGTCTACCACAGATATTTTTCCCACCAGTCGCCAGCTGGGCGTATCGATCGAAGGTGGTAAGAATAGCGGGTCTATTGGCTCAGGTGTATGCGCACAAGCGGTAAGTAGTGACAGCATCACCCACCGGCATAGGTGCGTTGACCGTTTAGGTATCAAAAGAAACGCGTGGCTTACCGACATGGCACTCTCGACTTCTTGGCATTTGAGTCACTATAAATTGACGGCTTTTTTCAGGGGCGCACCGTGCTCTTCCATTACTCCAAGGCGTAGCATGGTGTCATTGACTTGGGGGTTATTGGGCTGCCGTGCCAGTGAGTCTCGCCATATTGCGAGTGCGTCATCGACTCGCCCCATTGTCCATAGGGTCTCCCCTAAGTGCGCTGCAATCTCGGGATCGGGTAATAGCCGATACGCGCGCTGAAGATATGCTGAGGCGTCATCGTACCGCTGTAATTTAAAATAAACCCAACCGAGGCTATCTAGGATAGCTGCTTCATCGGGACTAATATTATGGGCACGCTCGATGAGCTCGGCAGCTTCTGCATAGCGGTTGGTGTGCACTGTTAGCGTATAACCTAGCGCATTGAGAGTCGTGGCGTTGCTCGGATCCCGGGCAATGATGGCGCGTAAATCTTGCTCCGCCGCGGCGATGTCATTCAGTTGCTCAAAAGTCATGGCTCGAGCATATTGCAAGGAAAACGACTGGCTGAAAATAGCCAGTGCTTTGGTATAGACATCAATCGCTAACGCGAAATCTTCACGCTCTCCGAGCAAGCTAGCCTCGAGCATGTAAACACGTTCTGCCTGACCGGGATACTGTTGGCGGGTATCGTTAAATGCTTGGGCGTACCGGGGTCTGTCGCCATCATCGAGCAACAGGTGACCCATGCGTCGCTTGGCATCGATAAATTCCCGGCTTGGACCGACTTGTGTATAAGCGTCGATTGCCGCATCAATCGCTAACTGCTCTTCTGCCACTCGACCAAGAAAATAATAGGCCTCGTCCAGTCGCTGTCCCAGCGCGATGAGATCTTGAAAGTGTTCGGCAGCGGCTTGAAAGTTATCGGCTTCCATTTCAATGAGAGCTAGGGCAAATAGATAATCACCGTTACGCGGCGCCTGGGTGAGTAATAAATGGAATTGCTCGCGGGCCGGATCTAACAGCGATTGACTAGCGAGAAGGCGGGCATACTGAAGTCGTAAGCCTTGCGCGTCGGGCAGGTCATCGAGGACTTGTTTTAATTTCTCAAAGGCGTCTTTGTCGCCACGGTTTGTCTTAATTTGTGACCACAGCACGAGGGCCCGCTCTTCGGTGGGCTCGCGGCGTAAGACCTCAGCCAATGCGTCGAGACTGGCGTCGAGTTGACCCTGCTCGCGTCGAACCAGTGCCACGGCAACGGCAATGTCATTGTCGTCACTAAAGCTCTCCGCGAGACCATCGATAGCGGCTGCAATGGCGCTACGACGGGTGTCGGGCAGTTGATCATAATTAGCTAGCAGCGATGGCGCATTAATCCGACTGCCTCGTCGTTTCGCTTCTCGGGCGTAATCAATCGCCTGCTCGGGCCGCCCGGCTTTGATGAGTAACGACATGGCGGTTGAAGCGGCGAGCGCGTCGCTGGCATCGAGCGCTGTCAGACGCATGGCCAGCGCTAACGCCAGGTCGTCCCGTTCCCGAAACTCTGCCAGCTTCAACGCTCGACGCGCGAGTTGCGGATCTTCAAGGATTAAGGCCTGCTCAAATAATCGCTCGAGGGCGTCATCAAATTGACGGGCCCGCAGGGCAAATTCGGCGACCAGCAGAGGATAAATACTGGCATCAGGTATGGGCACTTCGGTGACATCAATAATGGGTGTGGTCCCCTCCGCCTTGGCTTGCCCAGCGGTACTCCCTGGGATTGAGGGCCCCGCCGCGCGGGCTACGTCCTCCGCTACACTGGGATTGGATAAGGTCTCGTTCTCTGATGGCTGCGCCACGGGGGCGGTTATGCAACCATTGAGAATGAAACTCGTGGCGAGAAGACTAGTGACTAATAATGCTTTCATAGGCTAATGATGACACAGTGTTGGCTTCAAACCCACGGTGGGCCCCTAGCGCGCTAAACGTCATGGTGTTTGGTATGATACCCCGAGTAGTAGATTTCGGAGCGCGACTTTTGTTCGACGATATTGTAGCCATTGGCATTAATCACGATTCAGCGTCGGTAGAGATTCGTGAGCAGGTGGCATTTGCAGCGGAAAAAATCAACGCAGCCTTGAGTAGTGCGATTGGCGAAACTCCACTAGAAGAAGTGGTGATCTTGTCGACCTGCAATCGTACTGAGATTTATGGCGTGGTGCCTAGATCGATCGATTCCATCGAGGCCGGTAATGCATTGGTCGATTGGGTGGAGCGTTTCCACGGTTTGCCATCGGCAGCACTCGATGAGTGTCTTTACCGACATGTGGGTAATTACGCAGTGAGTCACCTGATTCGCGTGGCTGCGGGCCTTAACTCCATGGTGTTGGGGGAGCCGCAAATCTTTGGTCAGCTCAAGTCGGCATTTGCTGTTGCCGACGATGCGGGAGCCATCGGTGGGCGATTCAGCCAGTTATTTCCTGCGGCCTTTCATATTGCCAAGCGGGTTCGAACTGACACAGCGATTGGAGAAAATCCAGTATCAGTCGCTTACGCCGCGGTAGATCTGGCGGGACAGATTTTTTCTAATCTGCCGGGCAGCAAAGCCCTACTCATCGGTGCCGGAGAGACCATTGAGTTAGTCGCGCGTCACCTCAAAGAGGCGAAGGTAGGCAGCATGATCATCGCTAACCGTACGTTGGAGCGGGCGGAGACCGTTGCCGAGCAGTTCAATGCCGAGGCTATTATGCTGGCTGATGTGCCAGAACGGCTGGCAGAGGCGGATATTGTCATTAGTTCAACGGGCAGCCAGCTGCCTATTTTGGGCAAAGGAATGGTTGAGCGGGCGCTCAAGAAGCGACGCTACCGACCCATGTTAATGGTGGATTTGGCTGTCCCAAGGGATATCGAAGCTGAAGTGGCGCACTTATCGGACGTTTATTTATACAGTATCGACGACCTACGCAATGTGGTTGAGGAAAACATGCGCATGCGGGTGAGTGAGGCCAGCAAAGCTGATGAGATCATTGTCGTTGGTATTCAGGACCTTGAGCAGGAATTTCGGTCTCGTCGGTCGGTCGATATTGTTCGACGTTACCGCGAGTCAGCCCTGTCTATTCAGGAAGAAGAGCTGGCCAAGGCGGTCAAGGCTATTGAGCGGGGTGAGGCCGCGGGACAAGTCCTGCAACGCCTCGCGAGGGACCTCACCAATAAGTTAATTCACGCGCCTACCTCGGGCCTTCGGCAATTGGCCAAAGAGGGCGATGCGCGACAAGTGACCAAGGCTAAAGCACTGTTGGGGCTAGACGAAAGCCTTGCACAGGGTTCCAATAAGCCAACCCTTCAGTGAAGGCGTCTATCCATACAAAATTAGAGCGTCTTTGTGAGCGTCACGAGGAGGTCAGCGCACTCCTTGGGGATGCTGACATTATCGGTGACCAGGACCGGTACCGTGATTTATCCCGGGAATTTTCGCAGCTCGATAAGGTAGTGAACGTTTATCGGGACTATTTGCAATTCACCGACGACGTCAGCGCAGCACAAGAAATGCTCACCGATACCGACCCCGATGTGCGTGCAATGGCCCAGGAGGAGGAGGTGTCAGCAAGAGAGCAAATGGCCGCGCTTGATGCAGCGCTTGAAATCCTGCTGTTGCCCACAGATCAACGCGACCACTACAACGTTTTTTTGGAAATTCGTGCGGGTACCGGCGGTGATGAAGCGGCCATTTTTTCTGGGGATCTGCTGCGAATGTATAGCCGTTATGCCGAGAGCCGCGGCTGGCGTTTGGAGGTGATTTCGGAGCGACCGGGCGATCACGGTGGGTATAAAGAGGTCATTACGCGTATTAGCGGTGACGATGTCTACGCGTATTTGAAGTTCGAGTCCGGCGCTCATCGCGTGCAACGTGTGCCCGAGACTGAATCTCAAGGGCGCATTCATACCTCTGCGTGTACCGTTGCTGTTATGGCTGAACCCGATGAAGTGGCCGAGATCGATATCAATAAGGGCGATCTACGCGTCGACACGTTTCGCTCCTCGGGTGCGGGTGGTCAGCATGTCAATACCACCGATTCTGCCGTCCGTTTGACGCATATTCCGACGGGCATTGTCGTGGAGTGCCAGGATGAGCGTTCACAGCACAAAAATCGGGCCCGAGCGATGTCACTGTTGCAGGCGCGGCTGCTTGATGCGGCGGAACAGCAAGCCGCGGACGCGCAGGCGGCAGAGCGTCGCTCCTTAGTCGGCACCGGAGATCGCTCCGACAGAATCCGCACTTATAACTATCCCCAAGGCCGAATCACGGACCATCGAATCAACCTCACCTTGTATAAATTGGATGAAATCGTACAGGGCGATTTAAATGCAGTGATCCAGCCGCTCCGGCGGGAGCATCAGGCGGATCAACTCGCGGCCATGAGTGAGCAACATTGATATCGCCAAGACAGCTTGTGGCGCGGGCAGAGCTACCAGTAGGGGAAGCCCAAACCTTATTACTGCATGTGCTGGAACGTGATCGAGCCTGGTATTTCGCTCACGCGGATGAGCCCGTAGGCGCCAATATTGAGGCGCGGTTTGTCGACTTAACTGCGCGTCGTCAACGGGGCAGTCCGGTGGCGTATCTAGTGGGCCACCGTGAATTTTGGTCCTTAGACCTAACCGTCAACCCAGCGGTGTTAATCCCGCGACCCGACACCGAGCTGCTGGTGAGCTGGGGAGTAGAGTTAGCTGGTCAGCATCAATGCCAGCGGCTGCTTGATCTGGGTACTGGCAGCGGTGCCGTTGCGTTGGCATTGGCGACCGAGCTGCCCGGCTGCCAGATCACGGCGGTTGATGTCAGTCAGGCGGCGCTTGCGGTTGCTTCGGCCAATGGCCAGCGATTGGAGCTCAGTAATGTTACTTACCGGCGCAGTGACTGGTTTGCGGATCTGCCGGGTGAACAATGGCCCTTAATTGTCAGTAATCCACCCTACATCTGTGCCGATGACCCCCATTTGTCACAGGGGGATCTGCCGGCAGAGCCGCGCTCAGCCTTGGTGGGCGGGGCAGACGGCCTCGATTGTATCCGAGCTATCATCAGCTCGGCAGCCGCCCATCTTGTGTCGCCGGGCTGGTTATTACTTGAGCACGGTTGGCAGCAAGCCTTCGATGTTCGCCGCTTGCTGGGTGAGGGCGGCTTTACCGCGGTGGCGAGTCGTCGAGATTTGGCCGGTCACGAACGAGTCAGCGGCGGTCGATTGCTGTGATATCTGATGAGTCGCTAGAGCGTTATTCCCGGCAGATCGCGGTGCCGGGGTTTGATTTTGACGGTCAACAAGCCCTGACGCAGGCGTCGGTGTTACTGGTCGGCTGCGGCGGATTGGGGTGCCCCACTGCATTATATTTGGCGGCAGCAGGGGTGGGTACGCTGCGCTTAGTGGATGACGATTGCGTAGCGCTCAGTAACTTGCCACGGCAAATTGCCTATCCAGAGAGCGCCCTGGGAAGCAGCAAGGTGATTGCCCTAAAAAGCGAGATTGCTGCGCGTAATAGCTCGGTAATAGTGGATGCGGTGGTGACCCGTTTCGATGACAGCTCGGCAGATCAGCTATTAGGTGATATCGACGTTGTTGTTGATGCCAGTGACAGCTGGGACACGCGCAGTGCTATTGATCGACATACTGCACGCCTTGGTCTGCCATGGGTGATGGGTGGGGCGGTTCAGATGAGCGGACAAAACATGGTCTTCGATGCACAGCGAAAATACGGTTGCTATCACTGCTTGGCACCCGAGCCAGATAATGCGCTGGGCTCCTGCGCACAGCTGGGTATTTTAGGTCCGGTCGTGGGTGCGGTCGCCATGACACAAACCCTTGACACGCTAAAGTTACTTACTGGCTGTGCGACTCCTGCTTTTGGGGTCTTGCGCGTTCGCGATTTTCGCGTTGATGACGCCGCTGAGTTAGCGCTAAGCCATCGTGCGGATTGCCCGGTCTGCGGCCAGTCGTCACACACCTAGCTTCCCCATCGGCGATTGTTTTGGATTGATGAGCGGCGCTACAGTGCGCTCTCGGGTAAGCCCGCTGGGTTGTCGGGCTCAAAACTGGCCGCTGCGGGTAGAGGACGCTGTAGAACAGTACGCACGCGCAGGCCAATGAGGAGCGCGCATACGGTGATCCCGGCGATGGTGGCATACCAAAAGCCGGCAGCGCCATCGCCGACGGTGTCAGCCACACCGAAGCCCAGCCACCAGCCCAAGGGAAGCGCCACCAGCCAGTAAGAAATCACCATAACCAAGAAAGGAAAGCGAGTCTCTTTGAATGCTCGTAGGGTAAATGAACCAATGATTTGAATGGCATCAATGAGAATGAAGAACGCAGCTAGCCGTATAAGCCGAATAGCTAACTCGCGGATTTCTTCAGACTCTGTATACAGGGCGATAATGATTTCAGGCACAGACAATAAAACGACCGTCGTTGATAGTGAAACCACCGTGGCAATAAAACACCCTACCCACAGTGCCCGATAAACCCCTTCAGATTCCCCCGCGCCTATGGCATGCCCCATGCGGGTCGACATGGCTGTTCCCAGCGCCAGCATGGGTATGTAGAACATATCCCAAATATTGAAAGCAATTTGATGGGAGGCCATTGCGGTGTCTCCCAGTGTCGCTATGAGTAAGGCAATAAGGCTGAATACGCCCACTTCCAGAAAAAAAGTCAGGCCGATAGGAACACCGAGCACTAGAATTTCTCTGATAACGAACCAGTTAGGCGCTGTTGGCCGCCACTCGGGTAGGTAGGGTTTTAAATTCTTGTCATACAATACGTAGCCACTAATGAGGATTAAGCTCAGCCACATTGAAATAGCGGTGGCAATACCACAGCCCTCGGCCCCCATTTCGGGCGCACCCCAACGGCCGTAAATAAAGGCAAAATTTAACGGGATATTGACGCAAAAGCCGATCGTGCTCGCCACGGCAAACGGCTTGGTAATCCCTAAGCCTTGGGTATGAAAGCGCAAAGAATGGAAAAATCCCACGGCGGGAATCCCCAGAGCTACCATGCGCGTGTAGGCGAGGGCTTTTTCGTGGGTCGTCGCAGGCAGCTCTAACAAGTGCATCAATGGACTGCTAAACCAGACGAGCGGCCCAATGAAAGCGCCGAGGGCCACCGCCACCCACATGGATTGAGGAAGCTGTGCGCGTATTTTAGCCAATTTTTGGGCGCCAAAGTCTTGAGCGACAATGGAGGCGTTGGCAAATAAAATCCCCAAGACCAATAAATAAGCAGGCAGCCAGATATTGTAACCCACCGCGATAGCGGCGAGATCCTGATCGCCGTAGTGCCCCGCCATAATGGTGTCGACCACGCCGGTACCCATTTGGGCGATTTGAGCAATAAAAAGCGGCCAGGCAATTTGCCAGATATGCCGCAATTCATCAGTCAGTTCATTGAGTGATGGCAGTAGGGGCATTAGCACTTAGTCTCATGGTTGTGGTGTCTCGTTGTTTAATGGCCATCATCAAAAATAAGCGTTGGGCTGTGCTAAACTGTCGCCTACTTTCATGGCTTGTCGAGTTATTTCTGTTGAGTAAATCCAATACACACCCGGGTAATCCTGCCTGGACCCCTGAGCAATTTGTTGTTGAGCCGGAAGAGGGGAAAACACGCTTCCATGATCTTGACCTTCACCCCACCTTATTGCGAGGTATTGAAACCCTCGGATTTCAATACTGTTCCCCTATTCAGGCTCAAATTTTACCCCACACCTTACAGGGTTACGATGCCATCGGGAAAGCGCAAACCGGTACCGGTAAAACCGCAGCATTTTTGATCACGTTATTTAATGATATGTTAAATCACCCTGTGAAGGGCGAGCGTTTTCTCGCGGAGCCTCGCGCCTTAGTCATCGCACCGACTCGTGAGCTGGTTATGCAAATAGCCGCTGACGCGCGTGACTTAGGTCGACACACTGGGTTGAGCACCGTTACTCTTATTGGTGGTGCCGATTACCAAAAGCAGCTTCAGCAAATGACATCAACCGTGGTTGACCTTGTGGTCGCCACGCCAGGACGACTGATTGATTTTCTTCAACGTCGAGATGTGTTTTTGGATAATGTGGAGACGCTGGTGCTGGACGAGGGCGATCGCATGCTGGATATGGGCTTTATTCCTCAGGTCAAGCGTATCGTCAGGGCGACGCCAGCGAAAAAAGATCGGCAAACACTGATGTTTTCGGCGACGTTTACCGCTGACGTTCTCAACCTTGCTCAGCAATGGACGTTTGAGCCGGTGACGGTAGAGATTGAGCCAGAGCGGGTGGCAACCGCCTCGGTTGATCAACAAGTATGGCTATGCGCCAGTCACGAGCGGATGCGAATATTGACCAATGTGCTGCGTAGCCCCGAAACGGTATCGACTATTGTCTTCGCTAATCGTCGGGATCAAGTGCGTAACGTGCATGAAAAACTGCGTCGAGCAGGCATTTCTTGTGGCATGCTCTCGGGAGAAATTACCCAGGCGAAGCGGACAAAAACCCTGTCTGACTTCAAGGAGGGACGCATTGCGGTATTGGTGGCCACCGATGTTGCGGGACGCGGTATTCACGTCGAGGGAGTCAGTCACGTGGTGAATTATAATTTACCCGAGGACCCTGAGGATTACGTCCACCGCATTGGGCGCACGGGACGCGCCGGCGCCGACGGTATATCGATCAGTTTTGCCAGCGAGGACGATGCCTTTTTATTGCCTGACATCGAAACACTGTTGGGAGAGCCGTTAAAGTGCATCCGTCCTCCCGAGGGCTTACTGGACTAAAATAAATAACTACCCGAGCGAGCCTTACCAGCGATAGCGCGCTGTTAGTCGGGCATTCAACGGTCGGCCGACCGAGATGTTGTTGTCGTTGTGGGCGGCGGGGAAGTAAGCGTCGTCAAACACGTTCTCAACATTAAGTTGCAGTGACAGCGCTGAGCTGACCTCCCAAAAAACGGCTGCATCGACCCGGGTGAATCCATCGAGGCTTACTTGGTTACTCAGACTGGCAAACTGCTCATCTTGATGAATGACGCCAAGACCCGCCCGCCACTCACTAGAAAAGGTCCAATCAGCCCACAGCGTTAATTTGTGTTGCGGCAATTGTGCCAGCGTGCGATTTGCCGGCCGCTCGCTCACAAAGCGCCCGAGCTCGGTGCCGTCAAGATAGGTGTAGCTGGCATTTAGCATCAATTTGTCATTGATCGTGCCATTGAGCTGCAACTCTAGCCCTCGGGTTTTGGTGCCGGTTAACACACTTCGCTCGGGGTCGTTGGGATCTACCGTGGCACCGTTTTCGCGAGTAATGTGAAACAGCGACGCGGCCACACTCAAGGTCGTAGAGGGGTTCCACTTGATGCCCAACTCTCTATTGGTAAATTCTTCAGGAGCGAGACTGGCAGTGCTGGGAGCAAGCGAGAGGAATTGATCGCCCGATCGTGGTAAAAAAGTCATGCTATAACTGCCATACAATGACAGTGTGTCTGACGGCTTGTAAATGATGCCCGCCCGTGGCGATATCTCTCTATCTCTGCTACTCAGAAGGCCGCTATTACCGTCACCAGCGCCGTTATTTATCTCGATAGTGTCAATCACGTTAATAGCGAACTCGTCCCAACGCAGCCCGAGGATTATCGACCAGTCGGTACCGACACTGACTTCATCCTGCAGAAATAAAGACGTAAAACTCACTTCTGATGCACGATTACGCACAGGCGCGGTCAGGGTTGAGCTGGGGATGACCAGTGGATCGGAAAAGCTAAAGGTAATCTGATCGTCTTGTGAGTCGAAAAAGTAGGCATCGCTACGCGCATTCGCGGTGTCCTGATTGCCACGCTCAGCCCCAGCTAACAGGGTATGTTCAAGCTCCCCTGTCCAAAACTGACCAATGAGATTGAGCTGAAACAAGGCATTTTGCCGCGCGGTGGTATCTTCGTAGCCATCCAGTGATACCGTTGCCGCAGTGAGATTGATGTTAGTGGGATATAGATTGCGATAGTACTTTTGGTAGTCGGCATACTGGGCCGTAGCATTCACCGACCACCGAGGGTTCAATCGATGGTCAACCCGGAATCGAATAATATCGCCCTCAAAGGCAGTGATGTTCATTGAGGGGCTGCCAAAAAACGTGTCTGTGTAGCCTTGGAGAGGGGCGTTGTTGAACGACGGGACACCCCGATCCACCACGCGATCGTCGTTAATGCGTTCCCACGAAGCAACGAGGGTCGTGGTGTCCGCCACTTTCAGAGTGTAAGTGGGCTGGAAGGCCCAGCGGTCGCCGTCTTTAAAGTCGCGATGATTGTCCAATTTTTCAACCAAGGCATTCAATCGTAGCGCCTGTGATTGGCCTAGACTGGTATTGCCATCGAAGGTCGATGAGTGAGCGCCAAAAGAGTCGATGCCACCGGCAATGGTGACGAAATCTTGCTCTAGCTGAGCAGTTTTCGTCACGCGGTTAACGACGCCACCGCCGCCACCGCGGCCAAACAGCAGCGCATTAGCGCCTCGAAGGACCTCAACTCGGTCAAGGTTATAGAGCGGACGAAAATATTGTACGTCGTCACGAAGACCATCGATGAAAAAATCAGCGGTGGTGTTTTGGCCGCGGATCGTCACTTGATCTCGATGATCTTCACCTTGACCCATACTGACTCCGGGGGTGTATTGCATGACAGCAGCAATACTGGTGAGCGCCTGATCATTGATTTGCTCAGCGGTCATTAACGACACCGACTGAGGAACGTCCAAGAGTGGGGTGGAGGTCTTTGAACCCGCGGCGACGCGCTGACCAAAGTACGCACCACGCACCAAGATTTGCTCAATCACGGTATCTTGGCTGGGTTGGCCTGGTGGTTGATCTTGAGCATTTAATGAGTGGCTGGTAGCCACCAGCAGCATCGCTACACTGACGCGCTTGCACAACATGGTGTCACTCCGAAGTCGACATCAAAGAAATAGTGCCGATAATACATAAATGATACGCATTATCAAATGGGTTTAACTCTTTTTTGATAATGATTATGATTATTTTTCGAGATGGGCGCAGATTTCAGATGAACGTCATTAGGGTAGCCGGCTGGCCGTGGATCTACTGTTGGGCAGATGACTGACGCGGCTGTAATTCTTCACACCAAAACAGCGTCGCGCCAATCACTGCTGCCGGTACCACAATCATATTGATGAAGGGTATTCCCGAGATAAACGCGACGGTGCCCCCGAAGCCTAAACTACTTAAGCGACGTGCCGCGCTGGCGCTACGAACCTCTTTGAAAGACAGGTGATGGTTATCCATAGGGTAGTCGAGAAATTGTAAGCCCATAACCCAGGCCCCCAATAAGAACCACAGGAGGGGAGAGAGGGTATTGAGCCCTGGAATCAGGGACAGCAGCAAGACAAAAAAACTCATGGGAACATAACAAGCGAACTTGCTCAGTTCTCGAACGAACCCCCTAGGCACTTGCAATAGCGCTTGTCCAACCCCCTCCAGCCCGGGGACCTGCTTGCCCGTCGCCCTCTCTTCCACTTTTTCTGCCAGTAGCGCATGGAAAGGTGAAGTCACCAATAAGACGAGCAGCGTCGAAACATACCCGGTCAGCAGAGTCCCCATTAGCCACAGGATGGGAATAAGCAGCCAAGTGAGAAAAGCTAACCAATCCGGTAGTGTTTCCTCTGCGCCAGTGATGATCGCTTCAATGGCGTCATACATGGCGCTGCCCAGCAGGCCAAAGAGTAAAATATTAGCCACAAGGGGTAGGACGACAAATCGACGGATGCCTTTGTGTGGGAGCATGCTGAGACCGCGAAAGAAGTAGCCGGCGCCGACAATTATATTTCCTTTCATAACAAGTGATCCTCTGCACTGCGACTAACAGTATACTGCCAGTAACGGCGAGATAAGGAAAAGACATGGCGGATGAAGAGCTGTTTTTTGAGGAGATGGCCGGGGTCAAGCCATTGAGCCGAGAACCGAGGGAGCGATTAGACAAGCGCTCTGACGCTGTCAATGCGGAGCAGCGTCGACTAGCTGCCTCAGGCGCATTAGACGAGGCCGTTAATCCGCTGGTCGATGAAGGGGTGGAGCCACTTGACGCTTGGTATGTCCTACAGTTTAAGCGGCCCGGCATTCAGCATGGGGTTTATAAAAAGATGCGAACGGGCAAGTATGACATCGAGGCGCGGTTAGATTGCCATCGGATGACGGTGAAAGAAGCGCGTGACGAAGTCGTAGAATTTATTCACGATTCGATGCAACTTGGCCTACGCACCGTATTGATTATGCACGGTAAAGGACAGCGTAAGGCCGAGGTTGAGCGCACGGCTGTCTTGAAAGGGTACGTCAATGAGTGGTTAAAAAGCCTCGATGATGTACAGGCCTTCCACTCCGCCCAGCCTGTACATGGTGGCACGGGAGCCGTCTACTTGCTGCTGAAAAAGAGTGCGGAAAAAAAGCGCGAGAACCGAGAGCGCTTTCTCAAAGGGCGCGTACCTCTTGAGAGCCGCTAACGGTCAAGTTTCTTGATGAGCAGGGTACTGAGCAGCTGGGGATTTGCCTGGCCTTTTGACGCTTTCATAATTTGTCCGACAAAAAAGCCCGATAGTTTTTTCCGCTTACCTTCATCGGCGGCTTTATATTGAACCACTTGAGCGGGATTATTGGCAATCACCTCATCGATCATTGCCTCTAGAACGCCACTGTCGCTGACCTGCTCAAGGCCCTGTGCCTCAATAATGTCTTCGGCGCTGCCCTGACCTCGCCAGAGGCCCTCAAACACTTGTTTAGCCAGCTTGCTCGACAGCGTGTTGTCGGCAATGCGGAGAATGAGTCCCGCCAACGCCTCCGGGGTTACCGGGCATTGGTTAATACCTATGTCCTCGCGATTCAAAGCCGCTGACAGGTCACCCAGAATCCAATTGGCGGCGAGCTTGGCTTCGCCACAGGACGCGGTGACCGCCTCGAAATAGGCGGCCAGCGTTCGCTCCGATGCCAACAGTGCCGCATCATAGTCACTCAATGCATAGTGCTGGACGAAACGCTGCCGCTTTGGCCCTGGCAGTTCGGGGAGTGTTGCTCGAAGGGTTTCAATATAGGTCTCATCAATGATTATCGGGAGCAGGTCCGGCTCAGGGAAGTATCGGTAGTCATTGGCGACCTCTTTTGAGCGCATGGAGCGGGTTTCATTATTGTCAGCATCATACAGTCGAGTCTCTTGGACGATCCGACCACCGTCCTCTAAAATATCGCGTTGACGCTCGGCTTCAACGCCAATGGCGCGCTCGACGAACCGGAATGAATTCACGTTTTTAATTTCTGTTCGGGTACCCAGCTCGTCACTGCCCTCTGCTCGCAGTGAAAGATTAATATCGCAGCGCATGGAACCTTCGGCCATATTGCCGTCGGAAATACCCAAAGTAGTGACTAGAGAGTGGAGAGCTTTGAGGTAGGCAACCGCCTGTTCTGCCGTTCGAAAATCAGGCTCCGTAACAATCTCCAGTAGTGGCGTTCCAGCGCGATTGAGATCGATGCCCGTTTGCCCCGCAAAGGCATCGTGGACTGATTTTCCCGCGTCCTCCTCTAGGTGCGCCCGGGTTATGCGGATAGGAAACGTGCTGCCGTCAGGCATGGGAATGGTAAAGCTACCTTCGCCCACGATAGGCTCGAAAAACTGACTGATTTGATAGCCCTTGGGGGAGTCAGGGTAAAAATAGTTTTTCCGGTCAAAGACTGACCGTTTGCCAATCGCAGCGTCGATGCTCAAGCCAAACATGACCGCATACTTGACTGCCAGCTCATTCACTACTGGCAGCATACCGGGCATGCCGAGATCGACCGCACAGGCCTGCCTGTTGGGCTCGGCGCCAAAGCGATTAGCGGCTCCAGAGAAAATCTTGGTTTGGGTGGCCAGCTGTAGATGGACTTCAAGACCCATCACCTGTTCCCATTTCACGATGAAGTTCCTGCAAGCGTTGGTCTCTGAGTATGCCAATCGGTGCGTTGCTGAAAGAAATGTCCAGCTCGAAGCAAGGTTTGCTCATCAAAGGCACGGCCGATCAGTTGTAATCCTATGGGCATGCCGTTAATCAACCCTGCTGGAACAGACATGCCGGGTAACCCCGCGAGGTTGACCGATAGGGTGTAGACATCTTCCATATACATGGCAATAGGGTCAGCTGCCTTTTCACCATGGTGAAAGGCGATACTCGGTGCGGTGGGTCCGGCGATAACATCCACCTGCGAAAAGGCTCGCTGGAAGTCGTCACTAATGACTCTGCGCACTTGCTGGGCTTTTTTAAAGTATGCATCGTAGAAGCCGGCCGATAACGCATAGGTGCCTACAAGGATTCGACGTTGGACCTCGGCTCCGAAACCTTCACTGCGTGATCGCTCATACAGGTCCATAAGATCGACCGGGTTATCACAGCGATGCCCAAAGCGGACTCCGTCGTAGCGCGATAAGTTAGCGGAGGCCTCCGCTGGCGCAATGACATAGTAGGTCGCAATGGCTTGACGTGTATGGGGCAGGTCGATATCCACCAATTGTGCGCCCTCTGCCTCAAGTTCTGACAGGGCTTTGTGGATGTGCGCTGCCAGGTCCGGGTCGAGATCACCACCGAAGTATTCTCGGGGTAAACCGATACGCAAACCGGCAATAGGCCGGTTGAGTGAGGCGGTGAAGTCAGGAACGGACACATCGGCTGAGGTAGAGTCCCCTGAATCGACACCACACATCGCGTTGAGCATCATCGCGGCATCTTCAGCACTGCGGGCCATGGGTCCTGCCTGGTCAAGGGACGAGGCAAAAGCAATAATACCCAGACGCGAAATGCGCCCATAGGTGGGTTTGAGACCGGTAATGCCACACAAAGCGGCGGGTTGTCGAATAGAGCCACCGGTGTCGGTGCCCGTACTGAGCGGGGCGAACCCAGCGGCTACTGCAGCGGCTGAACCCCCCGAGCTACCGCCGGGGACGCGCGTAGTATCCCAAGGGTTAGCCACTGCGCCAAAAAAACTGGTTTCGTTAGAGGCGCCCATGGCGAATTCGTCCATATTGGTTTTGCCCAGCGTTACCGCACCAGCGGCGCTTAACTTGGCGACCACCGTTGCGTCATAAGGGGGTTTGAACTCTTGCAGCATGCGCGATGCACAGGTCGTTTTTACGCCCGCCGTGCAAAAAATATCTTTATGGAGTAGTGGAATGCCGGTTAAGGGGGTAGCTTCTCCCACAGCGCGACGCTGATCCGCCGCCTGTGCGGCGACAAGCGCCTGCTCTTCAGTGAGGGTAATGACGCTATTGAGTTGACTGTCAAAGCGTTTGATACGGGCCAAGCAATGCTCGGTGAGCTCGACCGCTGATAAGTCACGATTGTCCAGCATGCCAGAGAGCGTAGTGGCGCTGGCATAACAGAGGTCGGTGTGTGTCATTAGTCGATCACTCGTGGCACTAAAAAATAGCCTTGATCGACCGCTGGGGCTACACTTTGCAGCCGCTCGCGCGCATTGGTTTCGGTGATTTCGTCAGCACGTAAGCGTTGCTGCATATCGTGGGGATTAGACATGGGGTCAACGCCGGTGGTGTCGACTTGCTGGAGTTCATCGACCAGCTCGAGTATTCGACCGAAGCGATCAGTCACATCCTGAAGCGCGTCTTCGGGTATTTTAAGGCGCGCCAAGCTGGCCACCTGAGCGATATCGGCCGGGGTGATCGACATACTAGATCCAAAACCTCTGGGGAATGCGAAAACTATCACATTGCGCCTTGCCCAAAAAGCCCTTCGTTGTTACCTTATCTGCTTTAGATTAATTCGTGAAGTCTCTGTTTTTAATATGCATTTTAATATTCCAGCGTCAGAGCGCTGCGGCAGACATCCGCCGGGCAAATAATGCTGGCACTTACCGGGTGTTTTTTGTCGGACTACAGCGCTGAAAGCGTCTGCTGATAGGATTAGGAAAACCATATGTTTAAGCGCCTGCGGGGCATTTTTTCAAACGATTTATCGATTGATCTTGGCACTGCGAATACGCTCATTTATGTTAAAGACAAGGGTATTATCCTTGATGAGCCTTCGGTAGTTGCCATCCGTATTCACAACGGTGTTAAGTCCATTGAGGCAGTGGGGCGCGAAGCTAAGCGTATGCTGGGCCGTACACCCGGTAACATTCAGGCCATTCGACCATTGAAAGATGGTGTCATTGCTGATTTTCAAGTCACTGAAAAAATGCTTCAACACTTCATTGCTAAAGTCCACGAAACACAGTTCATACGACCTAGTCCAAGGGTGCTGGTGTGCGTTCCGTGTATGTCTACCCAAGTTGAGCGGCGCGCTATCAGAGAATCGGCGCTCAGTGCTGGAGCCAGGGATGTCCGTTTGATTGAAGAACCCATGGCAGCGGCTATTGGCGCAGGGCTCAATGTCGAGGAAGCCTCGGGCTGTATGGTTGTCGATATTGGTGGTGGCACTACAGAAGTGGCGATCATTTCTTTAAATGGCGTCGTTTATCGCGACTCTATCCGCGTGGGAGGCGATCGATTCGATGAGTCAATCGTGGCTTATGTCCGTCGACATTACGGTAGTTTAATTGGTGAAGCGACCGCGGAACGCATCAAACAAGAAGTGGGCTGCGCCCACGCCGAGAGTGAGCTCCGAGAAATAGATGTTCGGGGCCGGCACTTAGCTGAAGGTATACCTAAAAGCTTTACTCTACGCAGTGACGAAGTCCGTGAAGCGCTGGAGGATCCGTTAGAGGCGATTGTAGCTGCTGTGAAATTGGCACTTGAGCAGTCGCCACCTGAATTGGCGTCGGACATTGCTGAGGTGGGTATTGTTTTGACCGGAGGTGGAGCATTGATGCGTGATTTGGATCGGCGCATAGCCGATGAGACAGGCATTCCTGTACTGGTGGCTGACGAGCCTCTAACCTGTGTTGCCCGTGGCGGTGGTCGGGCCTTAGAGTTGATAGATCGCCACGCACTCGATTTGCTATCCACGGAATAAGTTCCTTCAGTACCCACGCAGACCGCTGGAGAATGAGAAATTAAACCGCTTTTTCTGCAGGAAAAATATTTAGGCTGGCGTCTGCTGCTGGCCTCTGTTCTGTGTCTAAGCGCCCTGTTTTTCTTTCGGGATCATCCGCGTTTAACGCCGCTCCGACTGTTCGCGATTGATGCCACGGCGATGATCTATGAAATTGCTGCGACGCCGAGGGATGTTCTCTGGGGTTTGGCGGATTACTTTCAAAGTCGCCGCAGTTTGCGCGAAGAAAACGCGAGACTACTGCAAGAAAATCTGGTCATTCAAGGGCAGGCCCAACGACTTGTTTCGGTGCTAGCGGAAAATGCTTACTACCGAGTATTGTTAAATGCGTCCAAGGCAATAGACCTCGATGTTATGGTGGCCAAGATTGTGTCGATCTCTGCCGATCCTGCTCGGCATCTGCTGGTTCTCGATAAGGGCAGCAACCAAGGAGTGTTTAAAGGTCAGTCGCTGCTGGGCGCTGAGGGCTTAATGGGCCAAATTGTGTTGGTGGGGGCCAATTCCAGCAGAGCTATGCTTATTACCGATGCTACCCACGCGGTGCCCGTACAGGTGAATCGCAGCGGTGTCAGAGCCCTCACCGAGGGTGTTGGCAATATAAATGAGCTTATTGTGCGCCACGTGGCGACGACCACCGATATCAAAGTCGATGATGTATTGGTTACATCGGGACTCGCCGGTCGATTCCCGCCAGGCTATCCAGTCGCCCGAGTCATGGCGATTGAGACAGATCCTGGCGCCGCTTTTGCCACGGTCGTTGCGCGCCCGCTCGCGCAACTCGATCGCGGCCGTTACGTTTTGCTCGCCACGTCTGCGGTGGCCAGCACTGATAGCTTGCCGTGAACAGAATACAGGCAACTTGGGTGATATGGACTTCACTCATTGTTGGGTTGATTGCTTATGTTGTGCCTCTACCGTTTTCTTGGCGCTGGTTTCGGCCCGAAGTGCCACTGCTTGTTTTGTTTTATTGGAATCTCGCTTTACCGCACCGCGTGGGTCTATTCAGCGCTGCGATTATGGGGTTATTGCTTGATATTATTAACGGCTCTGCGGTGGGAGCGTTGGCTTTTGGCACAGTCATCGCGACCTTGTTCATTTTGGTTAATTATCAGCGTATTCGACAATTCGATAGCCTATTGCAAAGCGCTGTTATCGGGTTGTTAATTGGCTTGGCGCTGGTCATTGAGCGCTGGCTGCATGGTCTACTGGGCATGGCGAGCGACGGATTTCAATTTATGTACTCGTTGCCCCTAACCGTGGCTCTCTGGCCGATAGTACGCAATGGTTTACGGGCTTTGCGACGGGACTTTGAGGTTCAGTAGTGAATGTAATTCTGGCATCAGCAAGTCCTCGACGTAAGCAATTACTGGGCTTATTGTGCCAACGCTTTGTATGTTTTTCAGCCAATATTGATGAGCAGGTCTTGCCCAATGAGGCGGTCGCGCAGTATGTGTTACGCATGGCCCATCAAAAAGCGGGGATCTGTGCTTCAACCAACGACAGCAGTGCGCTAGTGTTGTCGGCAGATACGGCCATTAGCCTTGATGATCAAATTTTAGGCAAGCCTGCTGACTATGCTCATGCTCAGCACATGCTACGTGCTCTTTCCGGGCGCAGTCATCTTGTCTTGACCGCCGTATCAGCGCGGCAGGGAGAGGTCTTTCGCGATGTCTTGGTGACGACTACGGTGACGTTTGCGATCTTAAGCGACGGTTTAATCAGTCGGTATCTGGCCACCGAAGAGCCGTGGGACAAGGCAGGCGCTTATGCCATTCAAGGGATGGCGGGAAGCTTCGTTGCGCACCTTGAGGGCAGTTACTCCGCAGTTGTCGGATTGCCCTTACTCGAGACGCGCGATTTGCTAGCCACTTTCGCTCTCGCGCCAGACTGGACCATCGCCTCAAATGCTTGAGCGTATTCATCGCGGTATAGGGACTTTCGTTTGGCGAGCTTTGCTTGTCGGAATCATAGTGCTGGCCTCCTACGTGTCTATCACTCGCGTTGTCATGGGTCTATTACCCAATTCTCAGGCATCAGTCGGCGCCATGTTGTCTGAGCAAATGGGCACATCGCTAGGGCTGGGTGATATCCGTGGAGAATTAATCGGCTTTACGCCGCATCTGACTTTTCAAGATTTAGCGCTCGAGTTACCGGGCAGCTCCGAGGATACTCTGATTATTAAACGCGGAACTGTCAGTATTGATCCATGGCAGTCCCTATTGGCATTACAACCTCGCCTAGGTGGTTTATTGGTCAGTGGCGCGTCCGTGGAGCTTCGATTGCGGGCGGACGATCAAACCGACTGGCGAGCGGAGCTGGCAACCCTGTCGGCTATTGCGGGTCAGTTTAGGAAGGTAACAGTCACCGACGCTGAGTTAGTGTTGATTGACCGTGAGCATACATCCCGGCTGACGCTGAATCTTGAGGTCCACCGTGAACGGAGCCGCCGAGATATTCGATTAACGCTGACCGACCAAGGGGGCATGAGGGCGACCTTCGAGGGTAGCGGTGTGGGTGACCTCGAAAGGCCTGAGACCTTCGACGGCGACTTTCATGGTCAGCTGCTAGGCACTATTCCACCGGTGCTGGGACTAATGGACATGCCGTTGCAGGGGCACGCGGCAGTGGATTATTGGCTTCAACTCCGCTCGGGTGTTCCTAAAATTACCTCGCGTAGCGCTTTCACAGCGCTGTCAACGGCGGTAGAGGACAGTACAAGCCCTGCGCCATTGTTTGAACGATTAGAATTTGCTGCCCTTATCAGACGAAAAAATGGCCGTTGGCTCGCTACCCTTCAAGACCTAAACATTCAACAAAGCGATAGCGAACTCGGCCTCGATAAACTGCAGGTCACGTTTGACGGACAGGGCTTATCGATAGCGGCCAACGATATCGAGCTGGCAGCGTTCAACGACATAGTGTTAGCAACCCACCTTCTTCCCCAACGCCCGAGGGCTATTCTCACGGCGGTTGCTCCCCGGGGTGAGGTGCGGGCTTTGTCGATGACGATTGATGATATAGGTCAACCGCTGGATGCTTGGTCAGTCACAGCGGAACTGACTAATGCAACGATTTCTGCTTTCGCCGCTATTCCGGGTATTTCGCAACTTGATGCAACGCTTGAAGTCAATCAGGCGGGCGCAGCGGTGTGGGTAGATAGTCAAAACAGTGGCTTACACCTGCCGAAGATCTACAGTTCTCCACTGATGTTTAATACTGTGCAAGGAAAGCTGACGGGGCGCTGGCAGGACGAAAGATTGTTGCTTGACCAGGGAGTGTTTGATGTTGCCGCCAATACTCACAGGGCTCGCGCACTGTTTGCTATGGACATCGCCCTGACTGCCGACAGTCGGCAGGCTCAACCCACCGAACTGTATTTAAGTGCCGGGATTAGTAATGCGACTGAGGATCTTGTGGGTCTGTACGTTCCTACATTGATCAAGCCGAGGCTGTATCAGTGGTTGGGTACCTTAGTACCCAGGGCGAAGATAAATACTGCCGCTTTTGTCTGGCGGGGCAGCTTGAAACCCTATGGTCAAGCTGAACAAACGATGCAGTTGGCCCTGGACATGGCGGAGACTACGGTCAACTATCATCCTGATTGGCCGGCCATGACCGACACGTCGGCCACCGCCTACATCGATACCGACAGAGTGAGTGTTTGGGCTGCGGCCGCTCGGTCGGGCAACATCGAGCTCACTAATCTAGCCGTGGAGGTGGACGCAGGGAAAGATCAGGGTGAGTTGCGCATAAATACGGCCTTTGCGAGCGACGCTGGCGAGTTGCTCTCTTGGTTAAATGATACGCCTATCGCTGGACGTGCCCCTGTTTTTTTCGCCGACGCGAATGCTGAAGGCCCGGTGACAGGCAGCGCGACTGTTGGTCTGAATGTTGGAGAGCTCACCCGACCGGCGGCTGTTGATGTGGCCGCGCGCTTGGATGCATCAGTAAGCTCGCAGCGCTTGGGACTGACCATTGACGCCTTAGCGGGTGAGTTTTTTTACCGCACTGAAACGGGCTTTCGTGCGAGTAACTTAGCGGGTCGATTGATGGGCCAACCACTCGCGATAGCGATAGGGCCAGGGGCTTCATCAATCGAGGATGCCAGCGTGTTGAATGCGCGCTTCGAATCGTCGTTGCCCAGCCCCATCGTTACCGATTGGTTAACCAATCTATTGAATATGGAGTTAGAAAGCACTCAGCTGCCTGTATCGGGAGTCCTCGATCTGGTCGCTGAGGTGGCTATTGGTGAGCAAGCACTAGTGCGCGTCAGTACCGACATGCTCAATGCCGCGATTGATTTGCCTGAGCCCGTTGCAAAGCCGATCGGTCGTTCAGCACCCCTAGAACTCGAGTTTGCCGTCGACGCAGATACCTCTTGGAAAGCTTTTTGGTCGGATCGCGTAATGGTTGAAGGATACCGGAAGCAGGGCAAGCTTATTGGCGCAACGATTGACTTAACACCGCGCACTCGACCTATCAATCTAGCTATTCCGCCGCACAAGGAGGAGCTAACGATAACCGGTTCCATCCCCAAATTATCCCTTGAGCCTTGGCTACCTATTTGGTCAGCCTACCGTTCTTATACGGGTGCGGATAGCATCGATATGGCACTCACGGTTAATGATGTTGACATCTCTGCACTTTGGTTGGGGCCTGTCGATGTCGGCTCTGTTCAGATAGATCTGACTCCCTATGCCGACTGGACTATGTTGGGAATCAATGCTGATTGGCTCGACGCTGAGTTAACCCTTGGCCGGCCGGATCAACCCTTGAGCTTAATTATTAATAGCTTAGATTTTGATCAATTTTCTACCAAGCTCAGTGATATGCCTGACACCGCAGCCGTGCTAACCCCGCCAAGCCTAATGACGCCGATTGACGTGGTGATTGCCAATGTAGAGTACGGTGGGCAGTCCCTTGGGGCAGTCACTTTTCAACTGGATTCTAACGGCAATCGGCTATTAGCGAGTAATATTCAAGGCAATATTATCGACACAGATTTGCTACAGGGGACCTCGCTAGCGTGGGTACGTAGTGATGATGATCGCTACCAAACCACTATTGATATTGAGGCCACCTTGGGTGATGTGAGTCGATCTCTGCGGGAATTAACAACCGATCCCGTTGTCAAATCTACCCGCGGCAGCGCGTCGGGTACCTTGAGCTGGCAGGGATCTCCGGCAGACATGCATTTAAACAAGCTCTCGGGTGCGCTAGATATCGTCATTCTGGAGGGAGCGTTTTTGCCCGTGCCTGCCGGGGCATCAGGTGTCATTCGACTCCTTAGCTTATTAAACCTGTCTGATCTATTTGGTCGAGCCAATGTCGTACGCTTATTTAATCCGGGTGTAGCCTTCAAGAAAGCGCAGGGGGAGTTTATTTTTGAGCCCGGTCAAATCAGCATCCCAGATTTTGTTGTCGACGCAGATGGTGGTGGTTTTCAGATAGATAGCGATATAGATCTACTCGAGCAGACGATTGATGGTGAGCTGGTAGTCACCTTGCCGCTGGCCGATAATATTCCCTGGGTCGCGGCGCTCGCTGCAGGCTTACCGGTTGGCGCAGGGGCTTACTTAGTGGGTAAGCTATTTGAAGATCAGGTAAAGAGCCTTACCAGTGGGGTTTACTCGGTGACGGGCAATATTGCTACGCCTAAGGTGTCATTTATTCGAATCTTCGATGCCAGCAGCAATAAAGAGCGGTCCGCACCGACAGAGAAGTCGACCACTCATCCGGCGGGGGCGCTAAAGGGTGTCGAGGACACCGGGCAGAGCCCGGAGGAGCATCAGGTTTCTGACGGGGAGGCACCGTCAGCCATTGATCCCACTCCTCAATGACCGTTCCGTCGGCACTGAGCAGCCTCACTAATCGTGAGCGCTATCGAGTTCTCTCAAATAGCGGAATAATTTTCGAGCGGCGGATAATGGCTTGTTATTTTTTTGCTCGGCTTGATAGCTTCTTACGAGTTGTCGAATAGTTTGTCGGTCGACGTCCGGATAAAGCACCAAGAGCTCTGGCAGGGCCTTATCGCCCTGGTGTAGCAGTCGATCACGGAGGTTCTCGAGTCGGTGGAAGTGCGCCTTTTGCTCTTCGTGTTGACCATCCAATCGGGCGAGTGCGTCCTCAATCATAGAGGGGTCGGTATTGCGCATCAGTTTGCCAATGAACTGTAATTGGCGCCGACGTCCACCCCGAGCGGTTATTCGACGTGCCAGCATTATCGCGTCGTAGAGCTGCTCATTCTCTATCGGTATATGTTTGAGTTGAGCGGCAGGCAGTTCGGTTAGGCGGGCGCCCAGCGCTTGTAACGCCGTCATCTCACGCTTGACAGCGCTTTTGCTGGGACCCTCCTGCCCGTCATCATTGCCTTGATCATCCATAAGCCAGTGTCGCTAATCCAAGAAATGATAGGAAACCGACTACATCGGTCACTGTGGTAAGAATAACCCCACCAGCGAGGGCCGGATCAATACCCCATCGTTGTAACAACAGCGGTAATAATGCGCCTGAAACCCCGGCTGTAATGAGGTTGATGACCATCGCAGAAGCGATCACCGCGCCCAGTAGAGCATCATCAAACCATAGTGCAGCAGCAATGGCGACAACAACAGCCCACAGTGTCCCATTCATGGCACCCACCGCCGCCTCTCTACCAACCAGCCACCCTTGATTGCGCGCATTAATCTGTCCCATGGCCATGCCGCGGATGAGCACAGTGAGGGTTTGCGTCCCGGCAATACCACCCATGCTGGCGACAATAGGCATTAGTACCGCTAAGGCGATGACTTTTTCGATAGTGCCCTGAAAAGCATTAATAACCGCCGCCGCAATAAATGCAGTGCATAGATTAATGCCCAGCCAAATGGCGCGACGAGGGGCAGTGTGGAGCGCGGGGGAAAAAGTATCTTCCTCGACCAGATGGCCGAGCGATGTTAGGGAGTGATCGGCTTCTTCACGAATAACGTCGACAATATCATCAATGGTGATTCGACCAATGAGGCAGCCATGGTCATCAACCACCGGGGCGGATATCCAGTCATTGCGCTCAAACAGTCGTGCGACCTCTGAAGCATCCATAAGAGCGGGGATGGGATCGCGATTAGTGACCATCATTTCGCGAACGGATACCCCTGGATCAGCAACGAGCAGTGTTCGTATCGGTAATAAACCGACGTAGCGTTCCTCTCTGTTAACAACGATAACAGTATCGGTATTGAGCGGAATTTCTTGGTGTCGCCTTAGATAGCGCAAAACCACATCCAGGGTGAGATTAGCGCGCACAGTGATGGTGTCGGTGCTCATCAGACCACCGGCGACATCATCCGAGTAACCTAGCACCGTTTCAATACGCGCTCTATCCTGCACATTCATGATGCTCAGAACTTGATCGGTAATATGTTCGGGCAGCTCTTGTAGAATGTCGGCCACATCGTCGTCATCGAGCTGCCCGACAATGTCAGCAAGCGCTTTGGGGCCCATATCAGCTAAGAACGCAGTGCGTAAGTCCTCTGGCAGCTCGTTGAGAACGGCGGCCTCTTGCTCTGGCTCTAATAATCGCCAAAGCACATGACGGTAACGAGGCGGTGAAGAGCTGATTAGGTGTGCCACGTCTCCCGGCGATAAATCGGACACAATCCCCGTAACATCAGCCAGTGTGCCAGTGCTGAGCGCTTGATCGAGTCGGGCAAGCTGCTTTTGAGATTTGATGGCAGTGGTCATGGGGAGTCCTCTGAACGTCTGACTATTATCCGTCAGTCCGGTCTACGGTGCATCTTGGAATTTGTCGGGTTAGTCCGGCTCTCCAAATCGATCAGCGATGAGGGCCGTCAGCGCATTGCAGGCGGCATTTTCGTCTTCACCTTCGATCATCAGGGTCAGCGCTGTGCCATTACCCGCTGCTAACATCATGACCGACATGATACTTTTGGCGTCAATGACTTGCTGACCTTTTTTTATCTGGATGCGGCAGCTAAATTTCGCCGCGCAGTCCACCAACTTTGCTGCTGCGCGAGCATGCAGCCCGAGACGATTTATGATGTCGATCTCGCACTCAATCATCGTGTGTCCAACCTCGCTAATTCACGGTGTCGAATTTGAGTTGGAGTATGGCCTTGTTTGATCTGCTTATATATCTGTTCTGCAACATAAACCGAGCGATGCTGCCCGCCGGTACAGCCAATGGCAACAGTCATGTAACTGCGTTGCGACTGTTGATACTCTGGCAACCAGTACTGCAGAAAATCCACTATCTGCTTAATGAAAATCGCGGTGGTATGCTGCTGCTCTAAAAACTGAGCGACCTCCGTGTCTTGGCCTGTTTTGGTTCTAAGATTAGTCACCCAATGCGGATTGGGTAGTAGCCTAGCATCAAAAACAAGATCGGCATCAGGGGGAACTCCTCGCTTAAATCCAAAGGATTCAACGAGTAGGGACAGCCCCTCACGAGGCTCCCCTCCCAACCGACTGCTTATCATTGCGCGCAGATCGTAGAGGGTAAGCCGGCTGGTATCGATGGTAAGGTCTGCTTGTTGAGCGAGCCCCTCCAGCAGCACACTTTCATTGGCGATGGCCTCGGCGAGTGATCGCTGATCGGAGGTCAGTGGGTGTCGTCGGCGGGTTTCGCTAAAACGCTTGATGAGAATGTCGTTGCTTGCGTCGAGGAAGATGACTTCACTGTTAATGGTATTGGGTAGTGCCTTGAGGACAGGGTGAATTTGATGCAGGTCATCGTCGCTATTGCGTGCGTCAAGACACAGGGCGATTCCCTTGAAGGCCGCATATTGCTCACGCTCCAATTGGAGTATGAGGGTGGGTAACAACGCTGCAGGTAAGTTATCTACGCAGTAATATCCTAGATCCTCTAATTGATGCAGCGCGGTACTTTTCCCCGAGCCTGAACGACCACTAATAATGACTAGTTCCATGACCTAGTGCTCGATAGTCCGCAGCGCAGCAGCCAATAAATCCGCGTCAGATGTTGTCGTTCGTAATCTGTCGCAATACCCAAAACTTGAGAATCGCTCAGCAATATCGGCGAGTATATCAAGGTGCTCTTGTGTGGCCTCGGAGGGCACGAGCAGTACAAACAGCAAATCTACGGGTTGGTTGTCAGAGGATTCGAAATTAACCGGCGTCGCCAATGTGATAAGGCAGCCAAGAGGTTTGTCACAACCGGCGACTCGGCAGTGGGGTATAGCTACCCCTTGTCCCAAGCCCGTACTGCCGAGTTTTTCTCGTGCCAGTAATTGGGCATATACTGAGCTTTCAGTGAGTGCCGCGTCTGCGCTGGCTATTTGATGTGCCGCAAGCTCAAAAATGCGTTTTTTACTCCCCGCATCGACTCGACACATTACTCGAGAAGGCGTTAGCAAGCTGTTCAGCTCGATCATCATTCAACGTCCTCGATGCTTTTCTTTATGTTTGATTATTTGCCGGTCTAATTTGTCCGCTAGATTGTCAATGCCGCTGTACATATCGTTAGATTCGGATGATGCAAAAATGTTTGCGCCAGAAATGTGCAGATTTGCTTCTGCCTTATGTATTTCTTTCTCAACCGTCAATGTCACCTCAATATTGGTAATGTGGTCAATATGACGCTGTAATTTTTGAAATTTATCCGATACGTGCTGGCGTAAAGCGTCGGTAATATCAATGTGATGTCCACTGACAGTTAGCTGCATGATTGTCCTCCCGGCTTTCCTCGATGGCGATTCAAAATAATCTCTTTCTTGCGTTAGATGGGGGTATATTGAGCTGCTCTCGATACTTTGCGACGGTTCTGCGCGCTACCATGACCCCTTGTTCTTTTAGCAGGGCACAAAGTTTACTGTCACTTAGGGGCTTCTTTGGGCTCTCCATTAGAACTAACTTTTTTATCAGCGCTCTGATGGCAGTGGATGAACACTCACCGCCTTCAGCGGTGGCCACATGGCTGGAGAAGAAATACTTGAGCTCGAAAACGCCTCTTGGTGTGTGCATGTACTTTTTTGTCGTTGCCCGAGAAATAGTGGATTCATGCATATCAATCTGCTCGGCTATTTCCGCCAACACTAAGGGCCGCATTGCTTCTTCACCTACCTCAAGAAATAACCGTTGGTGTTCCACTATTTTTGCCGACACCTTGAGCAGCGTTTCATTGCGATTCAATAAACCCTTCATGAACCAGCGAGCTTCCTGCAGGTTGTCTTTGACGTAGGTTTTATCGCTTTCTGACCCGCTCTTATTCAGCAGTCCCGCATAGTCTGAGTTGATGCGTAGCTTTGGTGCAATATCGGAATTGAGCTCTACTCGCCACAGTCCATTGACACGACGAACAAACACATCGGGTACCACATATTCGGTTTTCTGTTCCCCGACAGCGGCACCGGGCATTGGGTCTAGAGAGCGAATGAGGGCTAAAGCGCCGCGCAGTTCGACCTCGGTGCACCGCAGCCGCCGTGCCAATTGTCTGGGCTCCGCAGTAGCAATCTGGTCGAGGTGTCTATTGACCGAAGCGCCGGCGATGTCTCTATAGGGAGTTTCTTCGGATAATTGGCGGAGCTGGATTAATAAGCATTCGCGCAGGTCCGTGGCAAAAATGCCGGTGGGTTCAAAATGCTGTAATCGATGCAGGACAGCCATTACTTCATCGAGTTCAACCTCTGGTAGCGCAAGGCTGGAGAGTATGTCTTCAGGGGTTTGTGTGAGACGACCGTTACCGTCCACCGCATCGATGAATGCAAGAGCAATGTTGTAGTCGATATCTGAAAAACGAGTGGTATTTAGCTGCCACAGCAAGTGACTCTGGAGCGACTCTGGAGCCGCATCACGTTCCGCGAACTGGCGGTCGCCGTCGCCTGCCGACATCGGGGGCGCCGAGGATGGCATCAAATCTTCCCAGCGAGTATCAATGGCTAGATCATGGCTGTCGTCTGCCACGGGTGCGCGGGCACTAAAATCAATGTCTTGTTCAGCCGCAGCCTCGGGCTGATCCTCGTCGCGCTCAAGAAGGGGGTTAGATGCCAGGGTTTCTTCAATGGCCTGCTGAAGGTCTAGCGTGCTCAGTTGCAGTAATTTGATGGCCTGCTGTAACTGAGGTGTGAGCGTCAGTGACTGGCCGATTTTCAACTGCAGAGACTGCTTCATCGCGCTTGCGCTATCACCCAATAATGACCACAGGGGTTAGTGTAGCGCCGAGGGAGAGGGTGCGGCAATGTTTGGCGCGTTATTTGCATGTCTTTTTTTTGAAGCTTGCTGAGCTAGCGGGAAGACACCAGAATCGATTTGTATTAGTGGCTACAGCCTAAAGTTTTCGCCCAAATACACCGCCCGCACTTTAGCATCGTCGAGTACGCTTGCCGGTTCGCCCGCTGCAATGACATGCCCCTCGCCAACAATATAGGCGCGCTCGCAGATATCGAGCGTTTCACGGACATTATGGTCGGTAATGAGGACCCCGATATTCCGGTCGCGTAAATGCGCTATCACCGCTTTAATATCATTAATAGAAATGGGATCGACCCCTGCGAAGGGTTCATCCAGCAGGATAAAGGTGGGATCTGTCGCCAAGGCTCTGGCTATTTCTACACGACGCCGTTCGCCTCCCGACAAAGCCTGACCTAAGGTGAGACTCAAGTGATTGACGTTAAACTCTTCAAGTAATTCAGCGCAGAGAAATGTTCGTTCTTTTTTACTGAGATCGCCACGCGTTTCAAGAATGGCCAGCACATTGTCACGCACCGATAGCTGACGAAAAATAGAGGCCTCTTGGGGTAAATAACCTAGGCCGGCGCGTGCACGCTGGTGAATTGGGTTCGCCGTTATGTCTTTGCCATTGAGGAGAATACGACCCGCATCGACATTGACTAAACCCAAGATCATATAAAAGCAAGTGGTCTTGCCCGCGCCATTCGGGCCTAGTAAGCCAACAATTTCACCCGCCTGTACCTCGAGGGACACGTCGCTAACAACCGATCGGCCTTTATATGCTTTGGCTAGATGTTCTGCTGATAAATGGGCGCGCATAGTCTTAGCTACTCGGTGTAGACGTTTGTAGGGCAGAGGGTGGTATGACTACCTCGACACGCCCTTTGCTGTCAGATTTATCACTGACAGCGCGCACCCGTTGCTCAGCCATGAGGTAGTCGATGAGCCCGCCTGTGAGTATAGCTCCCTCTTGCTCGATGCGCGCGCCTTCCCTGAGCTGGATTAATTCATCCCGCTGTGTGTAGATCATTTCACGCGCCTGGGCAGTAATCGGTGCTTTATCGAAGACTGGGATTTGCTCGAGGGTTGCGGGGTCACCGAGAGCCGTAATGGTGGTGGCATCTCCCCCACTTTGTTGAATAATCAAACGTTCAGCGTGAATCACCAAGCTGCCTTGGGTTAACACTACATTGCCGTCGTAGCGAGTGATTCCCAGCTTATCTTCGCGGATCGCTGAGTCGGCGCTAATATGGATGGGCTGTTCACGATCACTGGGTAAGGCAACCAGCGCGGAGCTACCGGTGCCCACGTATAGGGCCACGAGGCAAAGCAGCCAGTAGCCAGGCAACGTTGAGTCGTTAATTTTCATAGACCGCCTCGACATTGCTGAGCAAACGCGCCTGGCCTTTTTGTAAATCGAGCGTAAAGCCAACGGCAGTGGTAGTGCTCTTCGTCGTATCGAGGGTCACAGCGTCTTCGCCCCTTGCTTGTTTTTCTGCCAGTAGCATCGTTAGAGAGGGTGTGGTTAGAGTGGTATCGTCATCGTGGGCATGAATGGCAACGTCATCGAACAGCTGCAGTTCGTTCTGTGCCCGTTGTAGACGTCCTGCCCCTGCTTGCAGCGTCCAGGGTTGACCACTGTCGTCGAGACTCCTAACACTTATCTCCGTCATGTGTAGATCTGGCTGATCGGTGAATTGGGTTGCACTGGCGACGGTAATGGTTTGCTCACGATTACCCCACTTGTCATATCGCCAGAGTATACCTTGCTCAATATAAGTTTCCTTGAGGGTAATGGGCTGGCGCGTCTCGAAACCGATGAGCGGTGGGTCTTCCTGCAGTGTTAGCCAGGCAGCGATGCATCCTACTAAGAACGTCAGTCCCGATACGTAGCGTTTCAAATGTGATATCTCGCTAAAATACTGTCCCAATCCCCTCGAGCGCGTAGCAGCATCTCGGCGAATTCACGTATGACACCCTGTCCCCCTTGGTGGGTTCCGACCCAGTCCGCCGCATCGCGTATCGCTTGCACTGCATCAGCGGGGCAAGCCCCAAGGCCGGCCAGTTGGAGTGCACCCAAATCGGGTAAATCATCGCCCATGTAAGCGACTTGCGCCGGCGTTAATTGTCGCTGGGTCATGAGTTCTGTCAACGCCATGCGCTTATCTTCTCGTCCTTGAATAACGGTCTCGATACCCAGTTCTTGCGCGCGTCGGCTGACGACTTCAGAGCTTCGGCCGGTGATAATAACCACATCGATACCGTTGTTTTGCAGCAAGGTTAACCCGAGACCATCCTTAACATTGAATGCCTTGATCTCCTCACCGCTGTCGGCGTAAACAATGGTGCCATCAGTCATAACTCCGTCAACGTCGAGGGCAAGGACAGTAATGTTTGCTGCCAACTGAGTATAATCAGACATCAGGCGATGCCTGCTTTCAGCAGCGCCAAAAGATGCACAATGCCAATGACTTGGTCATTACTGTCGGTAACCACGAGTGCGCTAATCCGGTAGCGTTCCATCATACCCAATGCCTCAGCTGCAAGCATACCTGCAGACACCGTTTTACCGCCCACTGACATGAATTGCGCTATGTTGACTGAGTTGATGTCTGGGCGATCTTCGAGGGTACGGCGTAAATCACCATCGGTGAATATGCCGAGGAGTTTTTGATCGTCGAGAATAGCCGTCATGCCTAGGCCTTTGGCCGTGATCTCCATGAGTGCGTCGGCGAGGGAAGCCTCTGGACCGACTGCGGGGATATCCGAGCCACTGACCATGACATCTTCAACCTTGAGCAGTAGCTGGCGACCCAATGCGCCTCCTGGGTGCGAAAAAGCAAAGTCCTCAGCGCTGAACCCCCGGCATTCGAGTAGTGCGATCGCCAGGGCATCACCCATCACCAATGTGGCCGTGGTGCTTGAAGTGGGTGCGAGATCGAGGGGGCAAGCCTCACTATCAACCCCGGTAAAAAGATGAACGTCGGAAGCTTGAGCCAAGGTTGAGGAGGGGTTGCCGGTCATACTGACGAGGGTAACACCCAGTCGCTTCAACAGTGGCAGGAGTGTCAGGACTTCGGGGGTAATGCCGCTGTTAGATAGGGCGAGGACCGCGTCTTTTGACGTAATCATGCCCATGTCCCCATGACAAGCTTCAGCGGGATGAACAAAAAAAGCCGGTGTACCGGTGCTCGCCAGTGTGGCAGCTATTTTATTGCCGATATGACCTGATTTCCCCATGCCTGTGACAATCAATCGCCCTTCAATATCCTTCAGCCGCGCGCAGGCGTCGACGAACTGATCGTCAATATAGGGCAGAAGCGCGGTGATCGCTTCACACTCCATCCGCAGGGTGCGGCTTCCCGAGGCAATGATCGCTTTTTTATCGAGCATAGTCGTTTGGGCCTTCGCGCATTCACATCATAATTAGCAGTGCATAGTACAGTACATAGCTACTCAAAAAGAGGCCCCCCAGGACCCGTCCTAAGCGCGCTGTCTGTGACGGTTTATCCCAGGTCACCCACGAGAAAAGCGCGAGGATGCTGGTGGTAATAAACACAGTCCCCAAATCTCTAAACACTACAACGGGCGCGACTAGGAGATCACCGAATAAGCCAGGCAGGGATAGCACCACCAGCAAGTTGAACATATTAGAGCCAATAACAGCGCCAATAGCGATATCCGCGTGGCCTCTGATAGCGCTGATCAAAGACGCCGCCAGTTCGGGAAGGCTAGTACCAACCGCAACAATGGTCAATCCGATGACCAGTTCAGAAACGTTAAAGGCAGTGGCAATATTCACCGCCCCGAATACCAAAGCACGTGAACTGCCGACCAGCAGCAGCAGTCCCATGGTGAACAGTAGCAGCGCTTTGCGGGTGGAAGTCTGGGCGGTATCCGTTGTTATATCGGATTGATTAGTACGCTGGCTGTGGCGGCCCATGCGCAGCAGAAAAAGTGCTAAGCCCCCGAGTAAAATCAGGGCGTCGAGGGTCGATAAAACACCGTCAGAAAGCAGCACCGCACAGAGCACGATGGTGGCTAATAGCAGAGGCAGATCGGAGAACGCCGTTGTGCGACCCACGCGTATCGGAGAAATGAGTAGAGTGATGCCTAGTACGAGTCCAATGTTGGCAATATTCGACCCCAGTGCGTTGCCGACCGCTAGACTACCCGCGTTGGATAATGCCGACATCAATGAGACGATGATCTCTGGAGCGGAGGTGCCGACGGAAACGATCGTCATGCCAATGAGCAGCGGTGACATACCGATTGAGCGCGCCAAGGCCGCCGCACCAATAATGAACTGATCGGCACTCCAAAGGAGCACGGCGAAGCTGATGGCGACAATGAGTAGGTCAATGAGCATGCTGATGTGGCCCTATCCTTCGCAGCTGAGGGGTCTGACAACTGATGGCAACGGCTTTTCTACTCTGCCTCGATGAGGGGCATGCGCGGTAAAGATCGGGTATCATCGACCTCCCCGCCCAAAGATGAGGCGCTGACCTTTTGTCCGCGTTCGGGAGTTTACCTCATTTATGCTGTCGACGGAGGAGACGATAGTGACTATGCCTATTTATGTGACAGGAGCGCGGCAACTGTTTGGTTGCTTGCTGATGTTTGCTGTGCTGGTCCCCCCTGGGGTCAGTGCTGATGACCTCGGTCCTGGTGAAATCATAAAAAACAGCACCGATCGTATTATGGCGCTAGTAGAGGGTGCCCCGGCGTATTTCGATGAGACACCTGAGCGTTATTTTCGTGGGATCGGCGCGGAGTTGGATGCGGTAGTGGATTTTCGTGGCTTCGCCAGGGGCGTCATGGGTGAGTATGCCAGCGGTGCCCGCCATCGCAGCCTAGATGCAGCAGGGCAGCAACAGTTGAAAAATCAACTTAATCGCTTTGTCGAGGTGCTGCGCCAGAGTCTTATCAATACCTACAGCCGTGGTCTATTGGCATTCGGGGGCTCCCGGACTGAATTGGCCAGCACCGATTTTTCGTCGGACAATGCGCGTTTAGCGTCGGTGAGTCAGCGGGTGTATAGCCCAGAGGGTAATATTTACACCATCAGGTATGTGATGGGTCAGTACAAAGACGGGAGCTGGAAGCTGCGGAATATGATTATCGAGGGTATTAGCTTGGGTGAAATTTACCGTCGACAATTTGAAGCCGCCGCTCAAAGTGCGAGTGGTGATATCGACACAGTCATCGCCGATTGGGGCGATGATCAGGTTCAACGACTGCAAGAGGATGAAATCGATGGAAGCCAGTAACGTTCGGGAGTTAGTTATGGCCGCCTTTCCGCAAGCGCAGGTTGAGGTGGATCTTTCCGGCGGCCATTACACCGTAACGGTCATCGATCTCAGCTTCGAGGGGGTTAGGCCCGTGGCTCGACAACAAAAAGTCTATGCTCCATTGGCCGATGTTATTGCCCAGGGCACTATTCATGCGGTAAATATTAGGGCTTTAACGCCCGCCGAAGCCGGATAACAGAGGTTTTAACTTGGATAATCTCGCTATCCGCGGTGGGCGAAGGCTCGAGGGTCGCCTAAAAATTTCAGGGGCAAAAAATGCTGCCCTACCTATTTTAGCCGCGACTCTCTTGGTTGATGGACCGACGACCGTACGGAATTTACCCCACCTCCATGACATCACCACGATGATTGAGTTGCTGGGCTGCCTGGGCGTGCAACTGACTGTCGATGAAAAGCTGGCGGTGGAGACCGACGCATCGATTATTAGCAATCGTCGTGCGCCCTACGAGCTAGTGAAAACCATGCGCGCTTCTATTTTAGTACTCGGTCCTTTGCTGGCTCGCTTTGGCGAGGCGCAGGTGTCCTTTCCCGGGGGCTGCGCCATCGGCTCTCGTCCGGTGGATCTGCATTTGAAGGGATTGGAAGCGATGGGGGCTACCATTAGTATCGAAGAGGGTTACATCCATGCCACCACTGCTGGCCGCTTGCGGGGCGCCGATATTGCCTTGGAGACGGTGACGGTAGGGGGCACTGAAAATTTAGTCATGGCGGCGACGTTAGCCGAGGGTAAGACGGTCATTCGCAACGCGGCCCGTGAGCCCGAAGTGGTCGATATGATCAATTGCCTGAATACCATGGGCGCTAACATTGTTGGCGCGGGACAATCGGTGCTGACGATAGAGGGCGTTGAGCGCTTGCACGGCTGTGACTATGCGGTCATGCCAGATCGCATTGAGGCGGGTACGTATTTGGTGGCCACGGCCGCGACAGGCGGAAAGGTCCGCCTTGATGGCGCGATTGCTGAGCACCTGGAGGTAGTCCTCGATAAGCTGCGCGAAGCGGGTGCGATAGTCATCGTCGGTGACGACTGGGTGGAGCTTGATATGCAAGGACGGCGACCGAAGGCGGTGAGTATCACCACGGCCCCATACCCCGGTTTTCCCACTGACATGCAGGCTNNTCTGTCACTGGCACTGAGAATATAATGATGGCTGCTGTTTTGGCAAAAGGACAAACGATATTACGTAACGTTGCGAAAGAACCAGAGGTTGAAGATCTAGCAAAATTTCTAAACTCTATGGGTGCGCAGATCTCGGGTGCAGGAACTGATGAAATTACTATCAATGGCGTAGATGATCTAGCAGAGTCTTCCTTTACTATTCCTGCTGATAGGATTGAAGCTGGCACCTATCTGATTGCAGCTGCCGTTACATATGGAGATATTGTAATTCAAGATATTAATGCCAATAGGATGAATAATATTTTAGATAAACTTAAGCTTAGTGGCGCACTCATAGAGGCTAACGAAAATAGTATTAGTTTATCTATGCCTCACGATTCAATACATCCTGTGGATATTTCTACTGCTCCTTTTCCTGGTTTTCCCACTGACATGCAGGCTCAATTTACCGCGCTTAACACCATCGCCGAAGGCGTGGGTCGCGTCAGCGAAACGGTGTTTGAAAATCGCTTAATCCAAACTCACGAGCTCAACCGAATGGGCGCATCTATTCAGATAGAAGGCAACACCGCCATTGTGACCGGCCAGGCCGGCCTCAACGGCGCCCCGGTGATGGCTTCTGATTTACGTGCATCAGCGAGTCTGGTTATCGCTGGATTAGTGGCCAGTGGTGAAACCATCGTCGACAGGATTTATCACATTGATCGAGGCTACGAGTGTATTGAGGAAAAGCTACAATCTCTGGGCGCCGATATTCGTCGTCAACCCGGTTAAAGCACTGTTGGAGACATGACATGACCCGGTCTTTGACCATTGCCCTGACTAAGGGCCGCATTCTTAAAGAGACGTTACCGCTGTTTGCTGAGGCGGGCATTGAGCCGCTCGAGGATATATTTACTAGCCGTAGATTGCTCTTCGATACCACTGTTGATGGCGTTAAACTGGTTATTCTTAGGGGTTCAGACGTGCCCACCTATGTGCGTCATGGCGCTGCAGATGTCGGTGTTGTGGGTAAAGATATATTGTTGGAATTTGGCGCTGAAGGCCTCTACGAACCCCTTGACTTAGCCATTGCAAAGTGTCGACTGATGACCGCCGGCTTTGCGACTGCCCGGACCGCTGGTCCTCGGCTACGCGTGGCCAGCAAATTTGTCAATATCGCTCGCCAGCATTATGCAGCGCAGGGTATTCAAGCTGACATTATCAAGCTATACGGGGCTATGGAATTGGCGCCGTTAATGAATCTTGCCGATGAAATAGTCGACATCGTCGATACCGGTAATACCTTGACAGCCAATGGTATGGTGCCCTTGGGACATATCGCCGACATCAGTTCCCGGTTGGTGGTCAATAAAGCGGCCATGCGTACTCGTCATCGATCGATTGAAAAGTTGATTTATGACCTGAGTCAGGCTGTCGAGCGCAGAGACCAGCCGTCATGAGCCAATTGATTCGTCGCTTACGGATGACTGAAGCCGGGTTCCCGGCTGAGTTTTCGGCGCTTATTGCCCGTCATGATGAGCGGGATCCTGCTTTAACCCAAACGGTTTTCGATATCATCGCTGCGGTACGCAACCGCGGTGACCAGGCCATTCTCGATTTGACCCGACAGTTTGATCACTACTCAGCGGGGACAGTGAGCGAGCTCGAGGTGTCGGTGCCGGTGATGGAAGAGGCGTTGGCTTCCCTCGATGTCAGCAGCCGCGAGGCACTCGAAGTCGCCGCCGCACGCATACGTGATTACCATCTACACCAAGTGGCAGAGAGTTGGCGCTTCGAAGACAGTCTCGGTAATCACTTGGGACAACGTATTACGGCAATGGAGCGGGTCGGCATGTATGTTCCGGGGGGCAAGGCCAGTTACCCCTCGTCGGTCTTGATGAATGCCATTCCTGCCAAGGTTGCAGGAGTTAGCCATATTTGCATGGTTGTTCCGGCTCCCGGTGGGGAACTTAATCCCCTGGTATTGGCTGCCGCAGCCATTGCCGGTGTTGATCGGGTGCTGACTATTGGCGGCGCACAAGCCGTCGCCGCCTTAGCGTATGGCACGGAATCTGTCGCACAGGTTGATAAAATTGTCGGACCCGGTAATCGCTTCGTTGCGGAGGCCAAGCGGCAGGTCTTTGGCACTGTGGGTATCGACATGGTAGCCGGGCCCTCAGAAATTTTGATTGTTGCCGATGGCACGGTAGCTCCGGAATGGACGGCTATGGATTTGTTTTCACAGGCCGAGCACGATGAGCAAGCACAAGCCATTTTGATTGCGCCTGACGCACATTATTTAGATGCGGTAGAGCAGGCGATAGTGCGGTTACTGCCCACTATGGAACGCGAGCCTATTATCCGTGCGTCACTTTCTAATCGCGGTGCATTGATTGAGGTGCCAGATCTGGCGGCGGCAGTCGAGCTCAGCAATCAGCTGGGCCCAGAGCATCTGGAGTTGGCCATGGAAGATGCCCAGGCATGGGTGGATCGCTTTACCGTTGCCGGCGCTATTTTCGTGGGCGCGCAAACGTGTGAAGCCTTGGGCGACTACTGTGCCGGCCCCAACCATGTCTTACCGACCTCGGGCAGTGCACGGTTTTCATCGCCTCTGGGGGTCTATGACTTCCAAAAGCGTAGCTCGATTATTCACTGCTCACCGACAGGCGCCGACGCGCTCGGTCGCGTGGCATCGGTGTTGGCGCGGGGTGAATCATTGACAGCGCACGCCCGGAGCGCTGAATTTCGATGTAACGCTGACTTTCTGTGTAAAGAGTGACTCAACTGCTGCTTTGCCTGCGACTGCCGACAATCGCCTGTAAGTCAATGGACTGGCCGTTGCGCTCAACGGTGACCCGGATGACTTCTCCGGGACGCAAACGCGCTATGTCATGCATAGCACCCCGACCGTCACTCACCACCTCGTCATTCATGGTGGTAATGATATCCCCCATCTGCATGCCAGCCCGCGCCGCCGGTCCATCATCACTCAGCCCTGAGATGACCAATACTTGTCGGGGCAAACCTTGGTCGTTGCGATTAATGAGTAACTCAACGCTGACTCCCAGCCAACCTCTCACCACTGTGCCGAAGTTGATAATATCCTGCATAACGAAGGTGGCTAGGTTGGACGGGGTGGCGAGATTGATGCCGATACCATTGCTTTGGGCATTCTGATTTTGAGTGGTGTAGATAGCAGTATTGATGCCGACCAGTTGGCCGCGACTATCAATCAGCGCGCCCCCAGAGTTACCGAGATGAATGCTGGCATCGGTCTGGATATAGTCTTCATAGGCGCTCAATTGTAGTCCGTAGCGGCCAAGTCCTGAGACGATACCTTGCGTCACAGAGTGACCAAAACCGTAGGGGTTGCCAATAGCGAGCACGACATCGCCGACGTTGATAGCGTCGGAGTCTGCAGGTATCGCAGGAGTGAGGCCGGGCAAATCAATTTTTAGTACGGCTAAATCGGTGTCAGGGTCGGTGCCAATCACCCTAGCATTAGCGGAGCGGCCATCGTGAAGTAGCACCTGAATGGCGTCGGCTTCAGCAATAACATGATTATTGGTAATGACATGGCCGTCGGCGGACATAATGACCCCAGAGCCCAATGATCGCTCGAGGCGTTGATTGCCCTGTGCTGGCCCCAAAAACCGGCGTAAAAATGGATCATTGAGACGCGGACTGCGACGCTCGGCGACCAGTTTGGCTGTGTAAATATTTACAACCGACGGCGTGCCTTGGGCGACCGCGTCCCGATAGCTCGAAGGGTTGGTGTTTCGGTGTTGCAATAGGGGTTCTTGCAACACCCACCGGTCGAGAATTAACACAGCGGCCAGCACACCGACTATGATGGGCCAAATAAGTGCGATTAAATAATGCTTCAAAGCCATTCTCCTTTTGCGGCATTGTAAAACACATTGAACGCTTTATAACCTGTACCACGAGACGTTTTTTTTGGAGACCCCATGCCTATTTCGCGACAACAGCTGTCCACGGCACTTAGTGAGCTACTGCAACCCCATCGGTATCAGGATTATTGTCCCAATGGCCTGCAGGTGGAGGGTCGCGACAGCATTGCGCGGGTGGTGACCGGCGTCACTGCCTGTCAGGCTCTCCTTGATGCGGCAGTGGCTCATAACGCTGACGCCGTGTTAGTCCACCACGGTTACTTTTGGCAGTCAGAGCCCCCTGAGCTGATCGGCATGAAGGCACGCCGCATTCGAACACTGATTCAGGCCGACATTAATCTGTATGCCTACCACCTGCCCCTCGATAGCCACCTAACACTGGGAAACAACGCAGGCCTAGGCCGCGCCTTGGGGATAACTGAGTTTCACCCAGTAGAGCCAGACAACCCGAGTTTGCCGCTATTTGTTGGCTCGTTGCCGGCTGGACAAAACCAGAGTGAAGTAGCACAGCAGCTTGAGCATATACTCAACCGCGCCGTGTTGTCAGAGGGAGAGCGGTTTGTACGAAAAGTGGCCTGGTGTACCGGAGGAGGACAGGGATACATCGACAGGGCCGCAGATTGGGGGGCAGATCTGTTTGTTACTGGAGAGGTATCGGAGCAAACTATTCACAGTGCTAGGGAGCGCGGAATTGGCTTTATTGCGGCTGGGCATCACGCCACCGAGCGCTTTGGAGTCCAGTCGGTGGGCCGTTGGTTGGCAGAGACACTGGGCTTGGAGCATGAGTTTATCGATATCGATAATCCCGCTTAGTGGCCAATATTAGCCGGTTTTTTTTGCCTCGGCGGTAAAGGGGGTAACCACTTGATCGGCAGCGAAGGCGCTCTGCTCTCCATTTTTTTCCATGCCAAAGGTCTCTGACAGCTGGCCTTGTTCGTCAGCCGTCTTCCGCGGAGCGTAGTCGAGGGGTTGCATAGAATCCACCCGTTGTATCGGTATTTCAGTATCGGGATTAGGCGCCCCAAGCGCAGGGGCCTCAATGATGACGTCACCATCACACAGTTTATCGGCCCCCGCCGCCAAGTGATGATAAACCGCCCGGTAGTCGTTGGTCAGTTTCTCGAGCAGTTGCGCCGTTTCGGCAAAATGGTCGGCGACATCCGCCTCGTAATCGGCACGGCTCTCCAGAGCCCGATCCAAGCGGGTTTCTAAGTCAATGATGACATCGCGCTTGCTGCGCTTGCTACTGGCAAGCACCCAACCAGCAGCAAGTCCTGCACCCAATGCAATCACGACACCAGCCACTAAAATAAGGGTTGAGGGCATATTGGCTCTACTCCACGGTAGTTTGTCCCAGTCAGGGCTGATTGTAACCCTCAAATGGCTTGCACTGCCAACCTGTTTGGCAAATCTGTGGCTTTGATGGGCGTAGATTTGCGTAAAAGGAGTAGTCTCGCTACAGTTTCGGAACAGACGAGCGAACCGCTGTCATGGGCCGTTGTCATGGCGCTGCCATTAGCGGTGTTACCAGGCGCGGCACCAGCGCTGTAGCAGTGGTCGGATTGTGCCCTTATTGTCCCCCGGATAGGTCGAACCATGCTGACCCCCTTACAATGCTACAGACAGGATTTACAGCGCCCAGGCTTTGTCGCCGATGAGGCACAATCCCAAGCCGTGGTCTTACTACAGGACCTTTATGAGCGCCTGATTGAACGCGATAGTCGCGGGGTGGGTTTGGGTGGACAGTTAAGGCGTTTTTTTGGTGCGCAACGAGAACCTGAGTGCGGCTTGTATTTCTGGGGTGGCGTTGGACGTGGGAAAACGTATCTCGTTGATATGTTCTTCAACAGTTTACCCGTTGAGCGTAAATTGCGCGTTCATTTTCATCGATTTATGCAGCGGGTACACCGCGAGCTTACCGAATTGTCGGGTCAGAAAAATCCCTTGAACATCGTCGCAGATCGACTCTCTGCGGAGGCCATTGTGGTGTGTTTCGACGAGTTTTTTGTCAGCGATATCGCCGATGCCATGCTCTTGGGCAGTCTGATGGAGGCATTGTTTGCTCGGGGTGTAACGCTGGTGGCGACGTCAAATATCGAGCCTCAGGCCTTGTACCGCGATGGATTGCAGCGCCGTCGCTTTCTGCCAGCCATTGCGCTTATTGAGCGGTTTACTCACGTGGTTAATGTCGACTCAGGGTTTGATTATCGGCTGCGCACGCTGACACAGGCCGAGTTGTTCCACTCGCCACTCGATGCGCAGGCAGAGCGGGCACTCAATAATGCCTTCAACGCGCTGTCTAACGGGAATGAGGGCAATAGCGCAGTTATTGACATCAACCATCGGCCCGTTGCTCTGCACAGAACCGTTGAGGGGATTGCTTGGTTAGATTTCGATGAATTATGCCGGAAGCCCCGTAGCGCCAGTGATTTCATCGAATTAGGGCGCGTATTCCACACCATAATGTTACAAAATATTCCGGTGATGGACAGCAGCTCCGAGGATGCTGCGCGCCGATTCGTCAATCTGGTCGATGAGTTTTATGACCGCTCAGTGAAATTGATTGTGACCGCCGAGGCGCCCCTTGAGGGCCTGTATACCGGGGGTAAGTTGGCGTTTGAGTTTGAGCGAACCCTGTCACGTCTACGGGAGATGCAATCCACGGAATACCTCGCCCAGGAACATCGGCCGTGAGCGGTAATAATTCGCGGTTGAAACCCACGGTTCCTTCCAGTAACATCCGCGCTCCTGTAAATATGGCCACGACATAGGCTTCCAAACTATGAAAACCTTTAGCGCTAAAGCGAGCGACGTACACCATGACTGGTATGTTGTCGATGCGGATAACAAGACACTGGGCCGATTAGCGGCTGAAATAGCACACCGTCTCCGGGGTAAACACAAGCCCGAATACACGCCGCACATGGACATGGGCGATTACATTGTCGTCGTCAACTGTGAGAAGATCCGGGTGACGGGTAACAAGCAGACTGACAAAATGTACCACCACCACACTGGTTACCCGGGTGGTTTAAAATCTTTCAGCTTTGACAAGCTGCTCGAGCGAGCCCCTGAGCGTATTCTTCAGCGCGCTGTAAAGGGCATGCTGCCCCGCAACCCGCTCGGTCGCGCCATGTTCAGAAAATTGAAAGTCTACGCAGGTCCCGAACATCCCCACACTGCACAACAGCCGCACTCACTGAGTATTTGAGGAGAACACGATGGCTACAGCACACTATTATGGTACCGGTCGTCGCAAGACATCGACTGCCCGCGTATTCCTCAAGGGCGGCAGTGGCAATATCACGGTTAATGGCCGCACCCTCGATGAGTATTTCGGCCGGGAAGTGGCGCGAATGATTGTGCGTCAGCCCCTTGAACTCGCGGACATGAACGACAAGTTTGATGCCAATATCACCGTGGCGGGCGGCGGTAGTTTCGGTCAAGCGGGTGCTATACGCCACGGATTGACACGGGCACTGATGGATTATGATGAATCGTTGCGCCCTGCGCTGCGTGCTGCGGGGTTCGTGACTCGAGATGCACGTGAAGTCGAGCGCAAAAAAGTGGGTTTGCGCAAAGCGCGTCGTCGTCCGCAGTTCTCAAAGCGTTAAATCCTGCGCTAGAAGAGAGGAAGCCGGCGACAGCCGGTTTTTTTCTGTCTCAGTGACAGCCGTCAGGGTGTGTTTTCGTCAACTGTAGCGGTTTTGCCAATATTTTCCGACGTAAACCGAGGGTTTTAGCGCTTGTTTAGGCCCCACGGCTTGCTGCTATGCGTCCATACTTTTATACTGCGCGCTGATTATTTTGCAGGTCATTTTAGCCTGATCCGCAAAGCTTTTGCCCCAGTCAGCGAGGAATGCGCTGGCCGGGGGTTTTCCCCCACATCCGGAGACCGCTTAGATGAGCGAGAGCAGCACTTCTACAGATGTTCAGACCAGTGAGTTAGCGTCGAGTCAGACTCGGCGGCGATTTTTGACTGCAGCCACCTCTGCGGTCGGTTTGGTCGGAGCCGTTGGTGTGGCGACCCCCTTTTTAGGATCCTGGAACCCCTCTGAGAAGGCAAAAGCCGCGGGCGCCCCGGTCAAGGCCGACATCGGCAAGTTAGAGCCCGGTCAAATGGTCGTGGTCGAGTGGCGTGGTCAGCCTGTTTATGTGCTTCGTCGCAGCCCGTCTCAGGTGACCGATCTTGCAAAGCTTGACGGGCAGTTAAAAGACCCTGATTCAGCAACCGCTGACCAGCCTAGCTATATTGCTGGGGAAGGTCGCTCGCTTCGCCCTGAACTATTGGTCATCGTCGGTTTGTGTACCCATCTGGGGTGCGCCCCGAAATATCGACCTGAGGTGGGTGCCCCCGATATGGGCGGTGACGAATGGCTAGGAGGCTTCTTCTGTCCCTGCCATGGCTCAAAATTTGATCTTGCCGGACGCGTGTACAAAGGTGTCCCCGCGTCGGCTAACCTAGTGGTTCCCCCCTACACATTTGAAAGCGACAACGTACTCATTGTTGGCGTTGATGCGGAGGCTGCGTAATGAATAAGGCTTTGACTGGATTAGTGGGGTGGATTGACGAGCGATTACCCCTCACGCGAACGTGGAACACGCATATGGGCGAATATTACGCGCCCAAGAACTTCAATCTCTGGTACTTCTTCGGTGTTTTCGCGCTGTTAGTACTGGTTAATCAACTGTTGACGGGTATCTGGCTGACCATGAATTACACCCCCTCGGCGGAAGAAGCGTTTGCGTCCGTTGAGTACATCATGCGCGACGTCGACTACGGTTGGTTGCTCCGTTACATGCATTCCACCGGTGCCTCAGCCTTTTTTGTCGTGGTCTATCTGCACATGATGCGCGCGCTGCTCTACGGTTCCTATAAGAAGCCTCGAGAGTTGCTCTGGGTCTTTGGCATGCTTATTTTTGTTGTCTTGATGGCCGAGGCTTTTGTGGGTTATGTCTTGCCCTGGGGACAAATGTCTTATTGGGGGGCCCAAGTGATCATTTCACTGTTTGGTGCCATCCCTGTTGTGGGTGAGGATATCGTTACTTGGATCCGAGGTGACTACCTCATTTCTGGGATCACGCTAAACCGTTTTTTTGCACTCCACGTTGTCGCTTTGCCTATTGTTCTATTAGCCCTTGTGGTGCTGCATATTCTAGCCCTGCACGAGGTGGGTTCTAACAACCCCGACGGCGTTGAAATCAAAAAGAAAAAAGATGAGAACGGCATCCCTCTCGATGGCATTAAATTTCATCCCTATTATTCGGTACACGATATTCAGGGAATCGCTGTCTTTTTGTTCTTTTTCTGCGCCGTCATTTTCTTTGCTCCTGAAATGTCCGGCTATTTCTTGGAGTATGCCAACTTTGAAGAGGCGAACGCATTAAAAACCCCTGCGCACATTGCCCCTGTGTGGTACTTCACGCCGTTTTACTCCGTGCTGCGGGCGGTGCCCGATAAATTTTGGGGCTTCGTCTTCTTTGCCGCTTCGGTGGCTATTCCTTTTGCCTTACCTTGGCTGGATCGTTGTGAAGTCAAATCTTGGCGCTACCGGGGCATGGTCAACCGCGCTATGTTGCTGTTGTTCGTGGCCAGTTTTTTGATTTTGGGTGTATTAGGGGTGAAGAGTCCAACGCCAGAGCGGACGTTCCTCGCGCAAATCTGCGCTATTTTTTACTTCTTCTTTTTCTTGGGCATGCCTATTTGGTCAACCATGGACAAAAACAAGCCGGTGCCCGAGCGCGTGACCATGGATGGTGGATTGCGTTGGTGGCAAAGCCTGGGAACGTTGGCCATCATTGCCATGCTGACGGCGCTGCCCCTCAAGGCCGTAGGCGCCGAGTCGCAGTTCGATTGTGGCACCATACCCTGTGATGACTTTAACGCAGACCCCACGGACAAACCTTCTCTACAGCGCGGCGTGGCGTTGTACGCTAACTACTGTATGGGATGCCATTCGTTACAGTACTCCCGCTACAACCGAGTGGCGCGAGACCTTGACGTCCCGGAAGATCTGTACAAGGCTAATCTGTTGTTCGATCCGGAAATAAAAATCGGCTCACTCATGGATAACGCCATGGATAAAGCCAACGCCAAGGTATGGTTCGGTGCGACACCACCCGACTTGACGCTTATCTCACGTGCCCGTCAGCCCGAGTGGCTGTACACCTATTTACGCACCTTTTATGAGGATAAAAACAGGCCCTATGGCGTCAACAACAAAGTGTTTCCGGATGTGGGCATGCCCCATGTGCTCATGGAGCTGCAGGGAATGCCTGCCTGTGCTGCTGGGCATGGCGCTGGCAGTGATGAGTTAGATTCATCGATGTCAGAGGCTGCCATGAACGAGCCTTGTGGGCGCCTGGAAATTGCAGCGGCGGGATTCATGCCGCCAGCAGAGTTTGATGCAGCCATTTACGACCTCGTCAATTTCCTTGCTTACACGGCTGAGCCCATGAAAACACAGCGCCAGCGTATGGGGATATATGTACTGCTATTCCTCGTGATTTTCTTCGTTTTTGCCTGGCTGCTGAACCGTGAATACTGGAAAGATGTTCACTAAGTAGCGGTGTTCTCGGAGCTCGAACAAGGGCGTGATATACTGTTGATCACTATCTTGCCCTTACCATCCTGCCCTCGGGCATTCGGAGAAACGGAATGAAATCTGACGACAACTCGGCCGTTGTGTCCAAACGGTCATCAATGACCCTATTTTCTGATAGTAGTAGCCACTATAGCCACAGGGTGAGAATTGTACTTGCCGAAAAAGGCGTCACTGTCGATCTTGTCGAGTCAGATAATGGCGTTTCACCCAGGGAGCTAGCTGATTTTAATCCCTACAATACGATGCCCACCTTGGTGGATCGCGACCTAGCGCTCTATGAGAGCAAAGTGATGATGGAGTACCTCGATGAACGGTTTCCTCATCCCCCATTACTGCCGGTTTACCCCGTTGCCCGGGCAGAAAGTCGTCAGTTCATGTATCGCATTGAGCGAGATTGGTGTTCTTTGGTGGATGCCATCCAAAACTCTCGCTCAGACAACGTGATAAAGAAATCGGCGAAGGAGTTACGGGAAAGCTTGTCGGCGATTGCGCCTGTTTTTGCTGAAAAACCGTTCTTTATGAGCGACGAGTTCACGCTCGTTGATTGTTGTATTGCGCCTATCTTGTGGCGTCTACCGTTCCTCGGAGTTGACATTCGACCCAGCAAGCAGTCCAAACCGTTGCTGGACTACATGGATAGACTATTTAGGCGCGAGGCGTTTATGGAAAGTTTGTCTATTCAAGAGCGAGAGATGCGCCCCTAGGGGCGTCATTGCCGCGTGACCTCAAGTCGACCTTATATTATCCGAGCCATTTATGAATGGATTGTCGATAACGACTGCACGCCCCATCTGCTCGTTGACGCCAATGGTCTGGGTGTTGTGGTGCCCACCGCGTACGTGAGCGATGGGCAAATAGTTTTAAATATTTCACCGACCGCGGTCGTTAGTTTGCAAATGGCCAATGATGCGGTGACTTTTAACGGTCGCTTTGGTGGACAGCCCATCGATATTTATGCGCCTATTGAATCGATCATGGGGATTTACGCCCGGGAGAACGGTCAGGGCATGATCTTCGATGATGAGCCGCCTCCAGAGCCGCCACCTAGCAAAGCACAGCCTCCCGAGCGCTTACGCCCTGCGTTAAAGGTAGTGAAATAAAAAAAAGGAGGATTGACAGCCTCCCTGTTACTCGATCTTAGTCTGGCGTGTAGGTCTCTAGATTAACTCAAACAAAGCCACTACCTTGGTTACTTTTGCTACCTCAGCGGCTACCGCTTCAGCGCGCTTGGCCTCCGTAGGGGTCAGCAGCCCCATGAGGTAAACGACGCTATTTTCGGTGACAACCTTCACGCGCAGGGCGGGTGTATTGGCATGGGTTAATAGCGCCGTTTTCACTTTGGTGGTTAGCCAGGCGTCGTTGGCGCTGATCTGCGCCGTTGACTTGGGCCCGACAATTAATTCATTGTAAATGCGTCTGACACCGTCGATATCCCTGAGTACCTCAGCCGCTTCACTGACCATATCCGGGCTCGCTACTTCTCCGGCAATCAAGACATAGCCGTTGTAGGCCACCACTACAAATTTAGCCTTATCGAAGGCGGTGTTATGGGCTCGGAGGTTAACAACGGCCTTGGTTTCAATGCTTTCATCGAGTACTTGCTGGGCGACGGATCGCTTCCCTGGATCGGTATTAATGGGTTCAACTTCAAGGGTTGCGAGTACCGAGCCACAGCCTGTTAGTGCACTCAACAGCGCGGTTGCTGCGAGCATTTGATATAGATTTTTCAATAGCTAATCTCCAGAGGGCCAAACATTGCGATGTCAATTAACTCAGCTAGGCAAGCAGCACTTGCGTGGCAAAGCGATAGGGTAATCAAGGGGTCAGCGCCGGGAAAGACGAGGCTTGGTCCGCGACCCTGTGCGCCAATCCATATGGCTACACATTGGCGATTATTGACGGTCGACTCAAGTTTTTCAAGGCTGTGCGTCGATAATTGACTGGCAAATATAATAGCGATATCGCCGGGTTGACCGAGGGCGCCCAATCGGTTGGTCAGCCAGTGGATGGCGCCATCGTCGGGCTGATTAGTCGTCGTACTCAATTCGATAGCAGGTAGCGTTGGGCGTTCGCGGTTTACCCCGCAAGTTAATAGCGTGCTCATTAAAGTGGCGGTGGATGCATCGATACCTACACCGCAACAAAATAACTTTTTCTCGCCGACTAGGGCCTCTGCCACCTGCTCGGCGGCGATGCCGGCGATATCGGCAATCGCATCCACTGACAGACTGAGCTGTTCAATCAGCTGTTGGAAGTGATGTGCAGTGGCTTCGTAATGCATGTTATTTATTCAATCCCGCTTAACTGATTGGCGACTAAAATGCTTGGGTAAGCCAGTGAGGTGAAGTCTTTCCTGGGTCGTGGCCGTTGTAGGCAACAATATCAAACCGACAGGTCTGTGAGGAATAATTCGGATAGGTTTTTCTAAAATACTGGGCTGTGCGAATTATTTTTTGCTGTTTCCGTCGGGTAATACTGTCTTCTGCTCGCCCAAAGCGCCCCAGTCGGCGTAGACGCACCTCAATGAACACCACGATAGCGCCGTCGAACATAATGATATCGATTTCACCTAAGGCACATCGATAATTTTTGGTGATCAGCCTGAGACCTTGTTGCTCGAGAAACGAGCAGGCAAGCGCCTCTGCCTGTTGCCCCATTGCGTTACCCATCGTTTATGTCCAAAGGTCAAACGCTCAGGGTAATCGATGTTTACGGATTTTGTCGCCAGCAAATTCAACCGGAATTAGCTCTCGCTCCACGTCACCATTGGGCATGCGGGTCAACAATCCTGTTGCACCCTGTGCAAAGGGGAGGTGAGACACTTGCGCTTGCTCTCGGTGGTCGAGAGCGGTAATCGCGTCATGGCCCAACGCCTTGAGCTGGGTAAAGCGGTCGGTTGAGGCAGCGTTGAGGACAGCAGGAATTTCGACAAAAATAACGCTATTAAGGTCTCGATTTTGACGTGCCTGATCGCCGCTATAGATCGAGGAGGTCGCGAAAACAGGGACATCGGCGCTGTAGTGAAATACCAGTAGTGGGCGTAGGCTGCGGGCGTCCCTGGGTCCCTGAGTCAGCAAGAAAATGCAATCAAAATCTTGATAGCGCCGCGCGCGCGCTGCCACTGGCGCCTCAAAGGCTTCTTCAACCGCGGCAATTCGTGCCTCAGATTCGAACCCTCCAAGGGCCTTGCTGATTTGTTCCGAGTGGGGGGTGGCGGCCGAGAGCGCGATGCTGGTATGCGCAGTGCCACCAAGCTCGCGCCAAGCTTCTTGTAGCGCCGCCTCCATACGCCGTCCCCAGTCATTGTCAGGTCGTATGGTAATGCTCCGTCGTAGTCCTTGACCAAAGGCTAAGCGTGCGATTTGTCTTGCCTCGTCTTCGGGAGCAAGGCTCAAGGCCAGCCAATTATTTGCCTGATTCGGGGATAGCCCCTTGGGCCTATTGAGCGCAATAACGGGTATGGGTCGTCTATCTAGCATAGCCAGTGTTTGGCTGTGACTTTTCGTTAGCGGCCCAATAACAACCTCAGCGTTGGCCGCTAGGGCACTTTGGTAGGCGCTTACTACCCCCGGGAATTGAGTGATATCGATGGTTATTAACCGTGGACGCGTAGGTGCATCAGGGAAACGCCGATAGAGTTGTTCGACCGCGCCCTTAAGTACTGATTCACCGGCACTCGCCAACCTGCCGCTAAAAGGCAGCATAATAGCAAGGGTGTCCGGTGTGGCCGTCTTTAACCACGCATTCAATCCCGAAGGTAGTGGTGCCAAGGCAGCATGTTGAGGGTGACGGGTTAACCAGTTTTTGACCGCGCTGCGCCCCTGTCGATAGGCCTCAGCGAGGGTGAGCCAGCCCTTCCAGTCACGATTGGATGACTGGCGTAACAGCGCGTTGAGTGTGCCATCATCGACGCGCATTAATAGCGACCAAAGGCTGTCTTTTAGCGCGGCTTGCTGCTTTGCATCACCGCTCAGTACCAGGCGTTGGTGCGCCAGTCCTGCAGCCTTTAACCACAGACCTTGCTGACTGGCACGCTGGAGGCGTTCAGCGAGCAGCAGGTCGCGGCTACCCGGGTCTGTAGTCACTAGGCCGTCGAGCAGTTGGTGGGCTGTATTAATGTCACCCTCTAGCCAGGTAATATCTGATTCGATGAGCGTTGCGGTGAGCGCATCTAACCCTTGAATGAGGAGTGCGTTGCGCTGCACACGCGCCTGCAAGCTGCCCTCAGTCATGGCTATGTGGCGGGTGGTGTTACGCGCCTGAATGTCAATGGTTTGCTCGGGTTGGGCAGGTAATGGGGGTGGGACGGCGGTTGTTTTGGTGACAGCGTCGACCATGGGACGGGTATCGCTGGGACCGGTCGCACAGCCAGATACCATCAGCATCAGCAGCAGGCCCCTTAAGAGCCGCTTCGGGCGTATACTTTGTCGCGGTTGGGATAAACTCATGGCGACAGTATAAGGGGGAGTTATCGTTTTGGAACGCTGTTTGTACATTGTACCAACGCCCATAGGGAATCTCACCGACATCACGCTTCGAGCGTGCGAGGTGCTGGCCTCTGTTGATGTTATTGCCGCTGAGGATACCCGACACAGCCGCAAGCTTCTCAACCACCTCAATATTGATACGCCTATGTGGGCTTATCACGAGCATGTGGACGACGGTGTGACTGAGCGCCTTGTGGCCCAGCTGGTCGGGGGTAAAGCCATTGCATTAATCAGTGACGCAGGCACCCCCCTAGTGTCTGATCCGGGTTTTCGTTTGGTGCGCGCAGCCCAAGATGCACAGTGCCCTGTTGTGCCGTTACCGGGGCCCTGCGCAGCCATTACCGCGCTCAGCGCCTCAGGGCTCCCCACAGATCGCTTCGCTTTCGAGGGGTTTTTACCGGCCAAAGCAGGACCGCGCGCCGCCCGTCTGCAAGCTCTCAGTCAGCGCGATCACACGGTGGTGTTTTATGAGGCGCCCCATCGCATCCTCGCTACGTTAGAGGCGATGCTGCTGGAATTTGGCGCCGAGCGAGAGGTGGTATTGGCGAGAGAGCTGACCAAGTCCTTTGAAACGATACGTCGCGCTCCGCTCGCGGTGTTACTTGACTGGGTCAGAGCCGACAGCAATCAGCAGCGTGGTGAACAGGTGCTGCTGGTGGGCCCGGCATCAAAATCCACTGTTGCCGTTGATCCCGCGGCCGATTCGCTGCTTATGCGTCTTGCCCTTGAACTGCCACCACGTAAGGCGGCGGCGATTGTCGCTGAGGTGTATGGCTTGAAGGCTCGGCAGGTGTATGAGCGGCTGTTGGCCCTGAAGGTTTAAAAAAACCCGTGGTAAAAGTGCGGTGAATAAAACTAATGGCGTCGCCACAGGGACTTTTTCTTGAGTATTTGCAAGCGGGCGTCTACAGTGGCGGCCGAGTTGGTTAGGCGATCGCTGTCGAATTATCGGCAGAGGAAAGTCCGGGCTCCAGAGATCAGAGTGCCAGGTAACGCCTGGGGGGCGAGAGCCTACGGAAAGTGCAACAGAGAGGAAACCGCCCGATCTCGATCGGGTAAGGGTGAAAAGGTGCGGTAAGAGCGCACCGCATACTTGGTAACAAGTATGGCGATGGTAAACCCCACTCGGAGCAAGACCAAATAGGAATCCATTAGCCGTGATCTCCGGCGGATTCGGGTAGGTTGCTACAGGCGGACGGTGACGTTCGTCGCAGATGAATGATCGTCCACGACAGAACCCGGCTTATCGACTGACTCATCCTTTGCGCCCCCTTAGCGGGGGGCGCCTCCTCAAGGCGCTTTTCCCACCGCCCGCTGCTGCTCAGCATATTAATACTAATTTAGACTATATAAATTTATTGATAGACTATTAAGGCATATAAACTAAAGTTTTGTATTGCTTGGGCAGTCTAATAGGCTGTTTTTACCGGCTTTGTGGATCTTATTTACTGCACACATTGACGCGCTCTCTGCACGCTTAACTCGCTGAATTGTAAGGAATTTTCTTGCCATTACCGTTGACGAGGGGTCGCTGGGGTCGTATAGTGGTGAAAAGTGGGGTAAAGTGGATTTTTAGCCCGCAGATGGCGTCGTGTCAGGGTGAGGTGGGAAATCAGTCGTGTTTAGAGGTGTACAGCACATCAACATGGATGCGAAGGGACGCATGGCCGTGCCTGCTCGCCAGCGTGAGTCCCTGGCCGCCCAATGTGAGGGCCGTGTGGTGATGACTATTGACACTCAATCCCCTTGCTTGGCCATTTATCCCTTACCCGAGTGGGAGCGTATTGAAGCCGACGTTCAAGCCTTGCCAGCCCTGAAGCCGGCGGTGAAGCGTTTTCAGCGATTGGTGCTGGGTTATGCCAGCGATCTTGAATTGGACAGCAATGGTCGAATTTTACTGCCCCAATCGCTTCGAGACTACGCTCGCTTGGAGAAAAAGCTCGTGCTGGTGGGGCAGGGCAACAAGCTTGAGCTGTGGTCAGAGAATCTATGGCTGGCCGAGCGCGAGGCGGCGCTAGCTGCCGAAGTGGAAGGTGATGTCCCGGTTGAGTTGATGTCGTTAACGCTCTGATGACCCTTGCGCATCAGACAGTTTTACTTGAGGAGGCGGTTGCTGCACTCATGACCAGAACTAATACGGCAGAGAATGTGGGCACCTATGTTGACGGTACGTTTGGCCGTGGGGGACACGCGGCGTGCATTCTTAAATACCTGGCGCCCAGTGGGCGGCTGGTGGCTTTCGACAAGGATCCTGAGGCGGCGCAGGTCGCAGCAACCATGGCTACCAACGACCATCGCCTGCGGTTTATTCATGACAGTTTTGCCGCGCTGGAGCGTGCAGGCCGTCCTTTGGCAGGGGTGTTGCTAGATCTTGGTGTATCAAGCCCGCAGCTGGATGCGCGGGAGCGCGGTTTCAGCTTTTTGCACGATGGACCGCTTGATATGCGCATGGATACCCGCAGCGGCCCGACCGCCGCCGAGTTCGTCAACACAGTGTCAGAGACCGAATTAGTGCGCGTATTGCGAGCATATGGTGAAGAGCGGTTTGCCAAGCGAATCGCTGGCGCCATTGTTGAGCAGCGCGCGCTGGAACCCTTTACAACCACCGGACGGTTGGCGAAGGTGATTACTGACGCCAATCCTGCTTGGGAAAAGCATAAACATCCGGCGACCCGTGCATTTCAGGCTATTCGGATTGCCATCAACGATGAGCTTAGCGATCTCGAGCTGCTACTTGATAAGGTACTGGATCTGCTTGAGAGCGACGGCCGTTTGGTCATCATTAGTTTTCACTCTCTAGAAGATCGCATTGTGAAGCGTTTTATGCGCGATCAGGCTAGGGGGCTACAGATTCCTCGGGGCGTACCCATTACCGATTCCGAGCGCGGTCAACGCCTTCGCTTGGTGGGTAAAGCCCAGCGTGCCAGCGACGCCGAAATCGCCTCGAATAGTCGAGCCCGTTCGGCCATCATGCGCGTGGCGGAGCGCATAGCCTGATGGTGGGGGTGCAGCGTGAATCCGCCACAGCCATAGCATTGCTCATGCTGTGCCTAGTCAGCGCAATTGCCGTTGTTTACAGCTCCCATAGTTGTCGCCGTTTTTACAGCGCTTTGCAAGATTTAGAGATTGAGCGCTGGAGAGCCCAGGCACACTATAGTCGTCTGCTGTTAGAGCAGAGTACGCTGGCCAGTCCACATCGGGTGTTGGTTATAGCCAAAGACCAACTGGGTATGAGTACACCCAGTATTGGGACGATTCGAGTGGTGGTGGAATGAGTCGTCGACACATTCAACCGGTTGAACCATCCGCTTGGCGGTTTTGGTGGCTCAGCCTCCTACTCTTTTCTCTTGGAACCTTGCTGGTTGGACGTCTTGTGCTCATACAGGCCATTGACAAGGATCATGGCGCTGGATTTTTAAAGAAGCAGGGCGCTATGCGGGCTGTTCGTCTCGCTGAGATTCCGGCTTACCGCGGGCTCATTACCGACCGGCGTGGAAGTCCCTTGGCAGTGAGTACCCCGGTGGTCTCCCTGTGGGCCAATCCTCAGCATTTATCGGGCTCGGATCGGTTGGAAGAGCTCGCTAATGCCTTGGGCTCTGCGCGCGACACCCTCGAAGCGAAGCTCGCTCGCTATGCCGACAAACAATTTATGTATCTGGCCCGCAGTCAAACCCCGGATCAAGCGCGACGGGTGCTCGATCTCGGCATTGTCGGGGTGCGCAGCCAGCGCGAATACCGACGATTTTACCCCGCGGGCGAGGTGACCTCTCAGGTGGTTGGGCTAACCAATACTGATGAGCGTGGTGTCTCGGGCTTGGAAAAGCATTTGGATACTGAACTTTTCGGTCGAGCAGGAAAAAAACGCTACCTTAAAGACCTGCATGGCGATGCGATTCGCGATATTGGCGTAGTCGCAGAAGCCCGACACGGAACCGAAATTGCCCTGTCCATCGATTTACGATTGCAAACCCTCCAGCATCGTGAGCTGCAGCGCGCCATGGTTGAAACAGGTGCTCAGGCCGGCGCTGCGGTCACTATTGACGCCTGGACCGGTGAAATATTGGCTATGACCAACCACCCGGCGTCCAACCCCAATAGCCGTGCAGACTTCAACCCTGAAGCGGCGCGTAATCGTGTGATGACCGATGCTATCGAGCCGGGGTCGACGGTAAAACCTTTGCTGTTGGTGGCGGCTTTAGAGGGTGGTGCATTTACCATCGACACACTCATCGACACCTCACCAGGCCGGATGCAGGTGAATGGCAAAATGCTCTCAGACCCGCGTAATTATGGCGAAATCTCGGTGTCACGGGTCATTGAAAAATCGAGCCAGGTTGGGGTGACCAAAATCTCCCAGGCGGTGGGGCATGAATCGCTTCTGGACGTCTATCGGCGCTTTGGTTTCGGGGCCAAAAGTGCCGTTGGCTTCCCCGGCGAGCGCTCGGGCCTGGTGCCCAATCGTGAGCACTGGGCGGACATTGAAAAAGCCACCTTAGCGTTTGGTTACGGCCTAACGACAACGCCGCTTCAGCTGGCCCAGGCTTATGCGGTGTTTGCCAATCAAGGTCTGCGGGTGCCGCTGACCTTGTTAAAGCGCAGCACCAATGAGCCTCTTCACAGTGAGCGTGTCGTAGCGCCCGATATTGCCGAACAGGTGTTAACGGTATTGGAGCGCGTCACCGGTGAGCACGGGACCGGCAGGCGCGCCCGGGTGGCTGGTTTTTCGGTGGGTGGGAAAACTGGCACAGTGCATAAAGTGGGCGCCCAAGGCTACATTGACGATCAATACTTGGCGCTGTTTGTTGGCATTGCGCCCATGAACGAGCCGCGTTATGTCACTGCAATCGTGGTCGACCAGCCCGTGGGCGATGATTACGGCGGAGGAGCTGCAGCTGCACCTATCTATGCGCGAATTACTGAGGGTGTACTGCGGCTGCGCAATGCGACCCCTCGTATTGAGGTGTCGAGCGAAATCCGTTTGGCCAGTCTGGGTGCCGAGCAATGAGTGCGGGTACCGTTAAGATGAGATTGACGGACTTGGTGACGGAGTGTCAGTCGCCGCTGGGACAGCTGCAGCCCAGGCATCTGACTCTCGATAGTCGTGCCGTCGAGGCGGGGGATGTATTTATTGCGCTACCTGGCGCGGTAGCAGACGGTCGGCAGTTCATCGAGCAAGCTTTTAGCAAAGGAGCTATCGCGGTACTGGCTGAGGCCGACGGATGGGCGGCCAATGATGCCCGCATAGTGCCTATTGCCGGGCTTAAAGCGCGATTACCGGGGTTGGCGAAAACATTCTACGAGGATCCCAGTGCGACCATGGCCATCGTGGCGGTCACTGGCACTAATGGTAAAACGTCGGTGGTCGAGTTTATTGCGCAATTACTGCGGGGTCTTGGAGTGGCCACCGGCACCATTGGCACCCTCGGTTGTCGTCTGAGCCCGGCGCTTGCAGAAACGTTTAATACTACGCCTGATGTCGTGGCATTAAATCGCCAGTTGGCCGATTGGCGGGAGGTCGGTGTTCGTCATGTGGCCATGGAGGCCTCCTCCCACGCGCTTGATCAAGGACGCCTACAGGGTTTAACCCTCCACACCGGCATCTTCACTAATTTATCCCGGGATCATCTGGATTATCACGGCGACGAACAGCGTTACGCGCTGGCGAAGCTCCGGTTGTTTTCGACCTTTACCCTGCAAAGAGCGTTGTTTAACGCCGACGACCCTATTGCTAGTCGCGTTGCAGACCTTGCGAAGGGCCGGGCTTTAGGGATCTCTCTGAGCAATTCTGATGCCGACATGTATGTACAAGTTATGGGTTATCAGCCCCTGCGCCTACGACTGCACACGCCATTGGGCGTCGAGTCGATGACGGTAAACCTCAGCGGTCGTTTCAACGCCCACAATCTCGCCTTGGCGGTCATGGCTGTGAACGGGTTAGGTCAGTCATTCACAGCTACCCTGGCAGTAGCCAATCATATACAGCCAGTAGCGGGGCGGATGCAGCGGGTAGAGAATCATCGCCAGCTCAATGTGGTAGTCGACTATGCCCATACCCCTGACGCGCTGGGGCGGGCATTAACGGCACTGCGCTCAGAAACCTCGGGTCGCCTGTGGGTGGTCTTCGGGTGTGGCGGTGATCGGGATCGCGGCAAGCGGCCACTCATGGCCGAACAGGCGGACAACTTGGCGGATAAATTGATCATCACCAGTGACAATCCGCGTAATGAGAATCCCGCCGACATTATTGCCGAGGTCACCCGTGCTATGACGGGCGCATTCGAGGTGGTGATCGATCGTGAGCAAGCTATCGCGCAGGCGTTGGCCGGCGCCAGTCCTGGGGATACCGTCCTTATTGCGGGCAAGGGCCATGAGAACTATCAAGAGAGTAGGGGTCAGCGCCGAGCTTTTTCGGATGTCGCGACAGCTGAGCGATACCTGTTGGAGCCGGTCCGATGATCGCTGCGCTCCCTGTGACGACGATCGCCCAAGCCTGTGGTGGTCAGCTCATTGGCCATCCGCTGGCCCCAACGACAGCCATCACCGGCTTAGCCATAGACAGTCGTCGTATTAAAAGCGGTGACTTATTTGCAGCACTACCCGGGGCGCGCGCTGATGGTCACGATTTTGCATCGGTGGCTATGGATCAGGGTGCAGCTGCGCTGTTAGTGCAGCGTCAGGTGGAGATCGACTGCCCGCAAATAGTGGTTGACGATTGCCAGCGGGCGCTGGCCGATGTCGCGCGACTAGCGCGCCAACCCTATGCGGGCGTAATGCTCGGGGTTACGGGCAGCGCCGGTAAAACGACCACTAAAAATTTATTGCACGCGGTGTTGTCCAAGGCGGGTCGCACTCTGGCGACCGAGGGCAATTTAAACAACGAACTGGGGGTGCCCCTCACCCTGAGTCGTCTGGATGCGGCGACCGAATTTGCGGTAATCGAAATGGGCGCCGGAAAGCCCGGGGATATTGCGGTTCTGCAGCAGATGGTGAAGCCCGATATCAGTGTGTTACTGACGGTTGTGCCCGCGCATATTGAACACTATGGGCATCTCGACGCCATTGCCGATACCAAAGCCGCCATTTTCGATGGTTTGTCCACCGAGGGGTTGGCAGTTATTAATGGTGATCTGCCCTGGGCAGATCAGTGGCGTCAGCGGGCCGCCCCGGCACAGGTAATAACCTTTGGGTTTTCCAAGGGGGTCGATTACCGGGCAAAACATATTCAGTTCAACGGCTTCGCTGGATCGGAGTGCCAAATAAAAACACCGCAAGGTGATGTGCTAATTACTCTAGCGTTGCCCGGCCGCCAAGGTATTGCCAACGCCTTGGCAACCGTTGCGGTGGCCCAGTCGCTGGGTATTAGCAACAAAGCGATCTGTGAGGGATTGCAATCAGTCCTGCCGGCGAAGGGGCGAGGACAGCTGTATATCGTCAATGACGAGGTGCAGGTGATTGATGACAGCTATAACGCTAACCCCAGTGCAGTGAGCGCTGCCATAGAGGTGCTCGCCACCTGTTCCGGGCGTCGTCGTCTGGTACTGGGCAGCATGCTCGAGTTGGGCCAAGACAGCGATCTCCAGCACCGGGCAATCGGGGTCGCGGCGCGGGAAGCTGGCATTGACGATTTGTGGGTGGTGGGGGAGTTGGCTTTACCGGCGGCAGCGGGTTTTGGGCCCGGGGCCTGTGTTTTTGACAGTGTGGACACCCTCTGTGAGCGGGAACCCCAGTGTGAAGGTGCCGATGTCGTGCTTGTCAAAGCCTCCCGGGGAGCAGCACTGGATAGATTGGTCACGACTTGGGTCGGGAAACAGGAGAGTCGCGCATGCTGACCTGGTTGCTGCAGGAACTCACCGTCGTCGATGCCGGGTTTGCGGTTTTTCAGTACATTACCCTGCGCGGTATTTTATCGGCGATCACGGCATTACTCATTTCTTTGCTGGTGGGTCCATGGATGATCCGTCGATTGGAATCTCTCCAAATGGGCCAGTCAGTGCGGACTGACGGTCCACAGAGTCACCTGTCAAAGAGTGGCACCCCAACAATGGGTGGCGCACTCATTATTGTTGGTATTGCGACCGCAACGCTGCTCTGGGCCGACTTGAGCAATCGCTATGTGTGGACTGTACTGATAACGCTGCTGGCCTTCGGTGGTATCGGTTGGATCGACGACTATCGCAAAGTCACCGAAGAAAGTGCCAGGGGACTGCCGGCCCGATGGAAATATTTTTGGCAGTCGGTGGTCGGTTTCGGCGTGGCTGTGTATTTGTTTACCAGCGCCGAAATAGCGGCTGAAACCGCGTTATACGTGCCGTTTTTCAAAGATGTCGCCTTACCCATGGGCTTTCTGTTTATCCCCTTTACCTATTTGGTCATCGTCGGGTCAAGTAATGCAGTCAACTTGACCGATGGCCTTGATGGTTTGGCGATACTGCCGACGGTCATGGTGGCCACCGGGCTGGGGATCATTGCCTACCTGACAGGGCATAGTAATTTCGCCGACTACTTACATATTCCCTATTTGGAGGGTTCGGGCGAGCTGGTTATTTTCTGTGCGGCGATGGCTGGCGCCGGGCTAGGCTTCCTGTGGTTCAACACCTATCCGGCGATGATCTTCATGGGCGATGTGGGAGCGCTAGCGCTGGGCGCTGCGCTGGGGGTCGTGGCGGTGGCTATTCGCCATGAAATGGTGTTGTTCATTATGGGGGGTATTTTTGTCATAGAAACCGTCTCGGTCATCGTACAGGTAGCGTCGTTCAAGCTCAGAGGTAAGCGGGTTTTTCGTATGGCGCCCATCCATCACCACTTCGAACTCAAAGGGTGGCCCGAACCCCGGGTGATTGTTCGATTTTGGATTATCACCGTCATGCTAGTGCTCTTCGGGCTAGCCACATTGAAGCTGCGGTGAATTGATGATGGCAATGGCTGGTCTCATAGCGACATCGGAGCAGCGTATGGTGCTAGGCCTTGGTGTGACCGGCTGTTCGGTGATTCGGTGGTGGCGAGCGCAAGGCGTGCCCTTTAAGGCGGCAGATACCCGTCCTGGCATGGCGCAGGACAGCGAGGTCTTAGCGGCTATTGGCGCCGATACTGACGTGTATTTTGGCGAGATAAATCCACAGATATTGGATACCGTTAGCGAGCTCGTGGTCAGCCCGGGTATTGCCCTAGATGACCCTTTCGTTCAGCTCGCACGGGATCGAGGCATTCGCATCATAGGCGACATCGATATATTTATGGCCGTCGCCAAGGCCCCGGTGATAGGCATAACCGGCTCGAACGGTAAAACCACAGTGACGGCCTTACTGGGAACGATGTTAAGGCAGTGCGGTAAACAGGTCGCTGTGGGTGGCAATGTCGGCACCCCGGCGCTCGATTTGCTCGACGATTCGGTCGAACTGTATGTGCTTGAGCTATCCAGTTTTCAGCTCGAGCGGGCACAGGATCTGGGCCTCAGCGTGGCCACGGTGCTCAACGTGTCCGCCGACCATTTGGATCGCCACGGGTCCATGCCCCGCTACCATTTGGCTAAACACCGTATTTTTCAGGGTGCCAAGGCGGTGGTCGTGAATCGGGCCGATCCACTGACCATTCCACTACTTGAGCATGCGGTCGATGTGCTTATTTGGCGCCCCGATGAGCCTGACCTGAATGAATTCGGTACGCGGATTATTGATGATGTGCGCTGGATCTGCCGGGGGTTCGAGCCGCTACTCCCGGTGAGTCGGCTGCTTCTGCCGGGCGGCCACAACCTCGACAATGCCCTGGCAGCCCTGGCCTGCGGGGTTGCAGCGGGTGCTGACGTGCAGGCCCTCGTGCAGGGCTTAACGATATTCGAAGGCTTGCCGCATCGCTGCGAGACAGTGGTCGAGCGCGAAGGCGTGCGTTGGATTAACGACAGTAAAGGCACCAATACCGGAGCGACCACCGCGGCCTTGGAGGGCATGGGTGGCCAGAATAACGTTGTCCTTATTGCGGGCGGGGTGGGCAAAAATCAGGACTTCAGCGTGCTCATTCCAGCGGTTCGTGAACACTGCAAGCGTGTTTTCACCTTGGGCGAAGCGGCTCGAGAACTTGAATTGGCGCTGGGTAATACCGTGCCTTGTCAGCGCGTAGACGATCTCGATGCGGCCATACAGCGGGCCACTGCCATTACCGAACCCGGTGATTTGGTGCTGCTGTCGCCTGCCTGCGCCAGTTTTGATTTATTTGCTTCCTACGAAGCCCGCGGGGACTATTTTCGAGCACAGGTGCAGGCCATGGTAGGGGGTGGGCTGTGAGTCGCGGCGCAATCATGCCGCGTTATAGCACCGGCGACGGACCAGACCCTGTCCTGTTTGGTTTGGCGGTAGCGCTAGTGAGTATTGGTTTGGTGGCGATAACCTCGGCCTCCATTGAGTATGGCCATTGGCACTACGACAACCCCTGGTATCACGCCAGTCGACATGGCGTTTACTTGTGCCTGGCGGCGGGTATTGCAGTTGTTGCTTATCGAATCCCTATTGATGCTTGGCAGCGAGCATCGCCCCTGTGTCTGCTGCTCGCCTTGGGATTATTAATACTGGTGCTCATCCCAGGGATCGGGCGCAGCGTCAATGGCAGTCAACGCTGGTTAGCTTTGGGACCCCTGACCGTTCAGCCCTCTGAGATAGCGAAGTTTGCGTTGGTTTTGTACACCTCTGGTTTTCTCGTTCGCCATGCGCAGACGGTACATAAAAGCTGGCAGGGTATTGCTAAACCGGTATTTGTCCTAGCGGTGGTGGCACTGCTGTTGCTGTTAGAGCCCGATTTTGGCGCCACAGTCATTGCTATGGGAACGGTGTTTGGTCTGTTGTTTGTAGCCGGTGCCCGGCTGATATATGTCGTTGGGTTAATCGGCATGGCCCTCGGGGCACTGGCGGCAATGGTGATTGTTGCGCCCTATCGATTGCAGCGACTGACTGCCTATACTGACCCCTGGTCCGACCCTTTCAGCTCCGGTTTTCAGCTGATTCAATCGCTCATCGCCTACGGCCGCGGTGACTATTTTGGTGTCGGTCTCGGCAATAGCATTCAGAAGTTATTTTACCTACCCGAAGCCCATACCGATTTTGTGTTCTCAATATGGGCGGAAGAAACGGGTTTGGTGGGGGCGTTAGTCGTTATTGTTTTGTATGGCTGCTTTATTGCACGCATCATGATGATTGGCCGCCATGCTCAGCGAGCGGGCGCATTGTTTGCTGCCTATATGGCGTTTGGCGTAGCGCTCATTTTTGCCGGGCAAGGCTTCGTCAATATGGGTGTCAGCTCAGGGCTACTGCCGACCAAGGGGTTAACGTTGCCGTTCATTTCCTATGGGGGTAGCAGTTTGGTGGTCAGTGCCGTCATGCTCGCCGTGGTCTTGCGGATCGATCACGCCCTGCGTGCTGGGGCCGACGGTAAGCAAGAGGTGCGGCTATGAACGTAGTAGCGATCCTCAATGGGGAAATTTATCCTTGGGGGTGCCAATGAGGGCGCCCGGTAAACTTCTGGTCATGGCCGGGGGGACCGGCGGTCACATCTATCCGGCATTGGCCGTCGCCGACGTTATGCGCGCCAAGGGCTGGCAGGTCGATTGGGTGGGCACTGAGCATGGCTTGGAGGGGAGGCTGGTGCCGGCCAACACATTCCCCCTCCATCATTTGTCGGTTCGCGGTCTACGGGGTAAGGGACTGGGCCTTAAAATAGCGGCGCTAATCCGTTTACTGGCAGCATTGATCGAAGCCCTACGGCTCATACGGCAATTGCAGCCGGATGTGGTGCTTGGCATGGGAGGTTACGTCGCGGCTCCGGCTGGCATAGCGGCGGCGTTGCTGCGCAAGCCACTGGTGATCCACGAACAGAATGCCGTGGCCGGGACGGCGAATCGCTGGCTGGCACCCCTTGCGCGCACAGTTCTGTGCGGCTTGCCGGGGGCCTTCGCGCCCTCGCTGCGCCCGCAGGTAGTGGGTAATCCCGTTCGCGCTGATATCGCTACATCCGATCCTGAAGCGGCTCCCATACCCGACGGTTTTAGCACCGAGCGACCCCTGAGATTATTGGTATTGGGCGGCAGTCTTGGCAGTATGCCCCTCAACCACGGGGTGCCGAGTGCCTTGGGCAGGTGTAGCAAAATCCAGTGGTCATTGCTTCGTGTGCGTCACCAGTGTGGAGCTACCCATGCCCAGGCAGCAGAGCTAGCTTATGCGCCTTTGGCAGGCTTGGATGTTGAGGTCAGCGCCTTTATTGATGACATGGCCGCGGCCTATCGCTGGGCCGACCTGGTGATTTGTCGTGCCGGTGCGTTGACGGTGGCAGAACTCGCTGTGACCGGGACGCCGTCTATTCTGGTGCCTTTGCCCCATGCCATTGACGATCATCAAACCCGTAACGCCGAGACCCTCAGTCGGGTCGGAGCGGCGCGACTATTACCGCAAGCGCAAATGACGGCTGAGAACTTGGGGGAGTTAATTACCCATTACCTTGCCTTCCCTGAGCAGCTTCGCCAGATGGTAGTGAAGGCCCGGGAAGCGGCGCAGCCCCACGCAACCGATGCCGTCGTGCAGGCGTTGGAGGAGGCTGCTTATGCAGCGTAGTGGTATGCAGCCAACGGATATCCAGACGTCGTCGCCTATGCATCGGCGTATTCGACGTATTTTTATGGTCGGTATTGGCGGCTCGGGTATGAGTGGCATTGCCGAGGTATTGGCGCGTTTAGATTACGAGGTAGCCGGCTCAGATAATCACGAGAGCCCGGTTATTGAGCGCCTGCGCAGTTTGGGGATCACGGTTCATACCGGCCACGACGCTGCACAGGTGGAGCAGGCCGATGTCCTGGTGGTATCCAGTGCGATCAGTGACGACAACCCAGAATTACTCCGCGCTAGAGCGCTGCGCATTCCCATAGTGCCTCGAGCGGAAATGCTCGCCGAACTCATGCGCTACCGGCACGGCATTGCTGTGGCTGGTACGCATGGCAAAACAACCACCACCAGTCTCATTGCCTCAATCCTTGGGGAAGCAGGGGAAGATCCTACCTTTGTCATTGGCGGCGTACTCAACAAAGTCGGTACTAATGCCCAGCTCGGGGAAGGTCGATACTTGGTGGTAGAGGCCGATGAGAGTGACGCCTCGTTTTTACACTTATTACCCATGGTAAGCGTGGTCACCAATATCGAAGCTGATCATATGGATCACTACGGGGGTGATTATGCCAATTATGAAAAAGCCTTCATTGAGTTTTTACACAATTTACCTTTTTACGGGGCAGCGATTCTCTGTCTCGATGATCCAGGGGTGCAGGCGATACTTCCCGAGGTGACCCGGCAAGTTATTACTTATGGGGTCAATCCTGAAGCCGATTATGTACTCACATCGATGTCTAATCAGGGCATGCAAACCCAGCTGCAGATAACCCGGCCGTCGACGTATTCAAATCTCGCGCTGACGGTCAACATGCCCGGTGCTCACAATGCCCTCAACGCTGTCGCCGCTCTGGCCGTTGCGACCGAGCTGGGCATTAGCGATGAGGCTATCCAGCAGGGCCTCGCTACCTTTGCTGGAGTTGATCGTCGATTTACTCCGCTCGGCCAGCTGGTCTGGTCTGAGGGGCAGGCGCTGCTCATCGATGATTACGGCCACCATCCGACTGAAGTCGCGGCGACGCTCGCGGCTCTTAAAGATGCTTGCCCCGCTAAGCGCGTGGTCATGGTTTATCAGCCACACCGCTACAGCCGCACCCGAGATCTGTATGAGGAATTTGTGGCGGTACTGTCAGAGTGTGCGGTGCTGATTCTGCTCGAGGTGTACGCCGCGGGTGAAGCGCCCATTCCTGGGGCCGATAGCAAATCGTTGACGCGCAGTATTCGCCAGCGCGGCTTTATTGAGCCTATCTATGTGGCCAGTCCTGAGGATGTGCCCACCGTTTTGCGCAATGTCCTGCAAGACGACGATGTGTTGCTCACCCAGGGGGCAGGCAATATCGGTCGACTCGCGCAGCAGCTGTCGGCGACCAAGACTCTGGAGGATTTACTGTGAGCACGGCGCTACTTAAGGGTCGACAGTTTGCGGTCTTACTTGGCGGCAGCGCTGCGGAGCGCGACATTTCACTGGAGAGCGGCGCCAATGTGGCGGCGAGTTTGGAAGCAGCGGGGGCGACGGTGATTCGAGTCGATCCTGTGGAAGAACATTGGCCAGAGAAACTACAAAACGTCGAATTTATCTTCAATCTGCTGCACGGCCCCGGGGGCGAAGATGGCACGGTGCAAGGGTTATTTGACCTGATGGGCTTGCCCTACAGCGGTTCGGGGGTCCTTGGCTCTGCCTTGACCATGGATAAGGTGCGCACCAAGCAACTCTGGCAAGGCATTGGTTTACCCACCCCGGCCTTCCGCGTATTGACTCCTGACAGCGATTGGCAGGGTCTGATTGCTCAATTGGGGGTGTTGTTTGTTAAGCCTGCCCAGCAGGGCTCATCTATAGGCATGAGTAAGGCGACCACCGGCGCTGAGTTACAGGCTGCCTTCGACAAGGCGCGCTGCTACGCCGGTGACGTCATGGCAGAGATTTTTATAGGGGGTGAGGAATACACCGTGGCGATCTTGGGCGAGCAAGCTTTGCCGGCCATAAAAATTGTTCCGGCGACAGATTTCTATAACTTTGAAGCGAAATACCTCTCTGAGGAAACGCAATTTTGCTGTCCGTGTGGCCTGAGTCAGCAGGAAGAAACCGAGTTGGCGGCTCTGGCAATGTCGGCTTTCCGTTCGGTCGGGGCAGGGGTGTGGGGGCGTGTCGATGTCATGCGCGATGTGCAGGGAGATTGGCAAATACTCGAGGTCAACACTATACCGGGAATGACCAGTCACAGCCTTGTGCCCATGGCCGCCGAGGCGGCGGGCTACTCCATGGCCGATCTACTCGCCACCATTTTCGCTGAGAGCTTGGAGATGCGCAGTGACAAGCACTGAGATCCGGCGTCGATCCGGCGCAAAACGTAAGTCACGGGCGTCGCAGCCACCGCCGCCAGCCTCGTTGTGGGTACGTGTGAAACGCCGTCTCCTGCAGAGCCTGGTGCTCTCGGGTGTGGTACTGGTATTGCTAGGCGCCGGACGCGGCGGACTGATCTTGTTAAATCTACCCGTCGAGCGCATTGCTATCTCCGGTGCGGGGCGCAATGTCAGCACGGAGACAGTGGAATCGCTGGTCGCTCCGCGTATTCGTCAGGGCTTTCTTGCTGTGAATCTCAGCGATATTCAGACGCAGCTAGAAGCTCTGCCGTGGGTGTATAAGGTCAATATCCGTCGGCGCTGGCCCAATACGATTGCGATTGCTATTGACGAGCAGCGCCCAATTGCCCGCTGGGGGAGTGAGGGATTCCTCAATCATGAGGGTCATTTTTTTGTCGGGGAGATGTCCGCTCAATGGCAGCACCTGCCCCGACTTGAGGGTCCTGAGGGCTCACAGGATGCGCTTGTCGCTCAATATAGAATGGTCCAATCGCTGTTTGATCATCTCGATGTGGTTCTCGTGCACCTCGCGCAAAATGCTATTGGGCAGCTCAGTGTGACCCTCGACAGCGGCACTGTACTGATGCTGGGCAGCGGTAGCATTGTTGAGCGTACTCAGCGCTTTGCGCATCTACACCAGCACTATTTACATGGGAAACGGGTCGCTCGCATCGATTTGCGCTACGAGCATGGAGCGGCGGTACAGCTCCTCGATCCGCAGGTGGCTAGACATCTATCAACATTAGAGGGGATACGCTAATGGCTGTCGTCAGTGACAAGCGCATGATTGTTGGGCTGGATATTGGTACGTCTAAAGTCGTGGCCGTGGTGGCCGAGATCGACATCGACGGCAGTATTGAGATTGTCGGTATTGGCTCCCATCCCTCCCGGGGTATGAAAAAAGGTGTGGTAGTCGATATTGAGTCAACGGTCACCGCGATTCAGCGCGCGGTCGAAGAAGCGGAATTAATGGCTGGGTGCCAAATTCACTCGGTCTACGTTGGCATTGCCGGTGGCCATATTCGCTCGATGAACAGTCACGGTATTGTTGCGATTAAAGACGGTGAGGTGGTCGCTGCAGACATCGATAGGGTTCTTGACGCGGCCCAAGCGGTGGCCATCCCGGCGGATCAAAAAATATTGCACGTGTTACCCCAAGAATACGTCATCGATAACCAGGGCGGCATTAAGGAACCCCTAGGTATGTCGGGTGTGCGCTTAGAAGCCAAAGTCCACCTAGTGACCTGCGCGGTCAACGCCGCGCAGAACATTGAGAAGTGTATTCACCGCTGTGGCCTCGAGGTCGATGGCACCATTATTGAGCAGCTGGCGTCGAACTACTCCGTGATTACCGACGACGAGCGGGACTTAGGGGTGTGTTTGGTAGATATTGGCGGCGGCACCTCTGACATTGCCATTTTCACCGATGGCTCTATCCGGCACACGGGTGTCATTCCCATTGCCGGAGATCAGGTGACTAACGATATTGCCATGGCGTTGCGCACGCCGACCCAACACGCTGAAGATATTAAGATTCGCTACGCCTGCGCGCTGACCCAGCTCGCGGGTGCCGACGAGACCATAAAGGTGCCCAGCGTCGGCGATCGCCCGCCCAGAGACCTTTCGCGCCAGTCCCTCGCGGAAGTGGTGGAGCCGCGCTATGACGAACTGTTCACCCTCATTCAGGCCGAAATTCGGCGTTCCGGGTACGAGGAGATTATTCCTGCGGGGGTGGTTTTGACGGGGGGTACCTCGAAGATGGAGGGCGCGGTGGAGCTAGCGGAAGAAATTTTTCATATGCCGGTACGCATTGGCGCACCCCAACATGCTCGAGGCCTGAACGACATTATTCGCAATCCTATTTATGCCACCGCGGTGGGCTTACTCATTTTTGGTGCCCAAGACGAGGCGGGACTGGATAGCCATCGGTCACCCAAAATGTCAGCCAGCGGCTTGTTAGACGGTATCAAAGCGTGGTTTGGAAAACATTTTTAGCAAAGTAAACACCAGTTTTTAGGGGAAAGTCCGGCGTTAGTCGGGTCACATAAGAAAGGGGAAAGGCTATGTTTGAACTCGTAGATAATGCACCACAGAATGCGGTCATTAAAGTGGTTGGTGTGGGTGGCGGGGGCGGTAACGCTGTGCGACACATGATTGAGCACGAGGTCGATGGCGTCGATTTTATTTGCGCCAACACTGACGCTCAAGCGCTGTCGGACATTATGTCCAAGACCGTGCTGCAGCTGGGCACCGGTATTACCAAGGGATTGGGGGCGGGTGCCAACCCGGATATTGGCCGCGCCGCTGCGCTTGAGGATCGAGATCGTATCGCCGACGCCTTGCGCGGGGCCGATATGGTCTTTGTTACCGCGGGTATGGGGGGCGGTACCGGGACTGGCGGTGCGCCCATTGTGGCTGAGGTGGCACGGGAAATGGGCATTTTGACCGTCGCAGTGGTGACCCGGCCTTTCAATTTCGAAGGCAAAAAGCGACTCAAAATAGCAGAACAGGGCCTGCGGGAACTTGAGCAGCATTGTGACTCTCTAATTACGATTCCAAATGAGAAGCTGTTAGAGGTTTTAGGCAAAAATACCAGCCTATTAGATGCCTTCAAAGAGGCCAATGATGTACTTTTGGGGGCTGTCCAAGGTATTGCTGACCTGATTATTCGTCCGGGGATGATCAACGTTGACTTTGCCGACGTAAGAACCGTCATGTCGGAGATGGGTTCCGCGATGATGGGCACAGGTAGTGCATCGGGCGAGAACCGTGCTCGAGAGGCGGCGGAGCGCGCGATAAATAGTCCGCTGTTGGACGACATTAATATCAGCGGTGCCCGCGGTGTGCTGGTGAATATCACCGCTGGGTTGGACTTATCTTTGGGTGAGTTTGCCGAAGTAGGCGATACCATAGAAGAGTACGCGTCCGATGACGCCACGGTGGTCGTCGGTACAGTGATTGACCCTGAGATGAGCGACACGCTAAAAGTGACTGTCGTTGCAACGGGTTTAGAGGGGGCCGAGAGTCGGCCGTCTCTCAAGGTGGTGGATGCGCAGGGGACTAGTGGTCCGGCAAGCGCAGCATCGGGTAGAGAAGTTAATTACGACTTACCGCCGGGTAGGCGGGAGCGCGTAGTTGCTGCCACCGGGGTAGAGGAAACAGCAATGACCACCGAAGCGGGTGGTGAGGAATATTTTGATATTCCCGCATTTTTACGCCGCCAGGCGGACTGAACCCTTAGGGTGTTGTTCGCTGGTGACTGACAGCGACAGCAGCCAATAGCTGGTCGCTGTATGACTGGAAGCGTCTTGTGGTGTCGGTAAAAGAGGCAACGCGGAGGACGACACTAAGGGTTTAACCATGATTAAACAGAGAACGTTGCGTAATCCCATAAAGGCAACGGGAGTCGGCTTGCACACTGGCGAAAAGGTTTTTTTGACCTTGAGCCCAGCCCCCATTGATTGCGGCATTGTCTTTCGGCGAACTGACCTTTCCCCAGTACCGGAAATCCCCGCCTGTGCCAAGTGTGTCGGTGACACCACCCTCTCTACCAGTCTGGGCTCGGGTGAAGCGAAAGTATCGACGGTAGAACATTTGCTGTCGGCGATGGCGGGACTGGGTATTGACAACGCCTATGTCGATGTTACGGCACCGGAGGTGCCGATTATGGACGGCAGCGCCGGACCTTTTGTGTTCTTGCTCCAGTCAGCCGGTATTGAAGAACAGCCCGCGGCAAAAAAGTTTATTCGTATTAAGCGACCGGTCACAGTTCGTGACGGTGACAAAGAAGCCAGCCTTATTCCTTTTGAAGGCTTCAAGGTCTCGTTTTCCATTGATTTTGATCATCCGGTATTCCGGGACCGAGCGTCCTATGCGGAGATTGATTTCTCGACTACGTCGTTCGTGAAGGAAGTCAGTCGTGCGCGAACCTTTGGATTTATGCACGAAATAGAGTCACTCCGCTCTCAGGGCCTAGCTCAAGGGGGCAGTGTCGACAACGCGATTGTGGTCGATGAGTTTCGCATACTGAATCAGGACGGATTGCGCTACGAAGATGAGTTCGTTAAACACAAGGTGCTCGATGCTATTGGCGACTTATATCTCCTTGGACACTCGCTCATTGGTGAGTTCCGCGCCCACAAGTCAGGCCATGCCCTCAACAATGCAGTGTTACGAGCGTTGTTAGACCAGAAAGATGCCTGGGAAATGGTCACCTTTGAGGACGAGTCCCGGGCACCTATTTCGTATGCGCCCACCCCCACTTTGGCGACAATTTAAGGCTGTTAGTCTGCGTCATCGCCAAAGGATGCCTTTTTGCTTTATTTGATGGCGCCCTAGGGTTTGCTAGCGGCCCTGAGCATGGCATAGTGTCGCCTACTTACGGCGCCCCTGTTTTGACTCAACGAGAGATCCCCTTTTTTTGAAGTTTATCGTTGTCCAGCGTACTACCGCTTCCCGAACCGTCGAGTTTGGCAAACGGTCGTGGGCGACGCTGTCACTCATCTGTCTTGGCTTGCCCTTGGCCTTAATGGCCCTTGGCTATGAAATGGGTCAGCGACAAGGGGCCCAACAGGCGCAAGAGACACGCTTTTCTGAGGCCGAATTGGCGATCAGTCAGCGAGCCATTGATTTGGCTCAATTGTCAGCGGATGCCAAGCGCACCCTCGAGGCCATGACCCGAAAACTGGCCGAGATTCAGGCCCGGGTCACCCGTTTAGACGCGCTTGGTAGTCATTTAACGACGCTGGCGGGCTTCGATTTGGGGGAGTTCGATTTTTCCAGCACCCCGGCGCTTGGCGGTCCAGTCGATTTGACATCGACCGCTATGCGCTTGCCCGCGCAGTTCGACGCGGAGCTTACCCAGCTGTCGCTCACCCTAGACGACCGAGACACTCAGCTCGATGTGCTGGCGGGGTTGTTGTTTGACGCCGAGGCACAGCGTGAAGCCATTCCTGCGGGACGGCCTATTGCCGCGGGATGGCTGAGCTCCAATTATGGCTATCGCAACGACCCCTTCACCGGCCAAAAAGCGTGGCATGGTGGGGTAGATTTTGCAGGCAAAGCAGGCACCGCGGTGATCGCGGTAGCGAGTGGCGTAGTCAGTTGGAGTGGTGATCGCCACGGCTATGGTGCCACGGTTGAGGTGGCGCACGGCGATGGCTTGATGACTCGCTACTCCCACAATCACGAAAACGTTGTGCAAGTGGGTGACCTCGTTCGTCAGGGTGATACCGTTGCGCTCATGGGCAGCACGGGTCGTTCGACCGGTCCCCACGTCCACTTTGAGGTCTATAAGCACGGTAGAGCTGTGGACCCCTCATCCTATTTGCGCCGAACCCTCCGCTAATACCAGCCAGGCTTGGTTGTTAGCTTCGAGCGCCGCCGCTCGATTCCACCCTCTTTCGCTGAAGAATAGCCCATGATTACGAATACACTGAAAAAGATTTTCGGCACCCGCAATGACCGTGAATTAAAGCGCATTACCAAGACGGTAACGCAAATCAATGCCCTCGAAGAGTCGTTTCAGGCCCTTGATGATGCGGCATTGCGTGCTAAGACCGCTGACTTCCGTTCCCGACTGACCGGCGGGGCGAGTCTTGATGATCTGCTCCCCGAGGCCTTTGCCGCGGTGCGTGAAGCGGGATATCGCGCTTTGGGCATGCGTCATTTTGACGTACAGCTCATTGGCGGCATGGTGCTACACGAAGGCAAAATTGCTGAGATGCGCACGGGTGAGGGTAAGACCTTGGTGGCTACGTTACCCGCCTACTTGAACGCCTTGACCGGCGACAGCGTGCATTTGGTGACGGTAAACGATTACCTGGCAGCCCGCGATGCGGCGTGGATGGGCCCGATATACGCTTTTTTAGACATGTCCGTAGGGGTCATTTGTTCAGGCCAATCCCCCGAAGATAAACGCAACGCCTACGCCTGCGATATTGTCTATGGTACCAACAATGAATTTGGCTTTGATTATCTGCGCGACAACATGGCCTTTAGTATGGCCGATAAGGCGCAGGGTAGGCTCGCGTTTGCCATTGTCGATGAAGTGGACTCCATTCTGATTGACGAGGCGCGAACGCCCCTGATTATATCGGGTGCCGCCGAGGACAGCTCAGAGATGTACCGTTCGGTAAACGCACTGATTCCTAAGCTGGAGCAGTCAACCGAGGTGGCAGAGGGTGACTTCACCGTTGACGAGAAACTTCGCCAGATTGAATTAACGGAAATAGGCCATGAAAAAGTTGAGGACATGCTCATTGAGGCGGATTTGCTGAAAGAGGGTGATAGCCTTTACGCCGCGACTAACCTGAGCCTTTTACAGCATGTCCATTCTGGGTTGCGTGCGCATATCTTGTTCAATAGAGATGTGGAATACATTGTTCAAGAGGGGCAGGTGGTACTTATTGACGAGCACACTGGACGAACCATGGCCGGTCGTCGCCTATCAGAAGGCTTGCATCAGGCCATTGAAGCCAAGGAAGGGGTGAAGATTCAGAGCGAAAGCCAAACCTTGGCCAGCACGACTTTTCAAAACTACTTCCGCTTGTATGACTCCCTCAGCGGTATGACCGGTACCGCCGATACCGAGGCTTTTGAATTCAAGCAGATTTACTTACTCGACGTGGTGGTGATTCCGACCAACATGCCCATGGTGCGCAAAGACCTCAATGATCTAGTGTATTTGAGTCGAGAAGAAAAATTTGATGCCATCGTCGCGGACGTCAAGTCGTGTATTGACGATAAAGCTCCGGTCTTGGTGGGCACTGCGTCGGTGGAAACCTCTGAGGAATTATCGGCGCGCTTCAAGGTAGACGAGATTGAGCACAAGGTGTTGAATGCCAAGTACCATGAGCAAGAAGCGGAGATTATTGCTCAGGCAGGTCGACCTGGGGTGGTGACTATTGCTACTAACATGGCCGGTCGCGGGACCGACATTGTTTTGGGCGGTAATTTAGAGGTCGAGTTAGCCAACGCCGGCACACTCTCGGACGCCCAGCGTGCGGCCATGCAGGCCGATTGGCAAACCCGTCACGACACAGTTATGGAGGCGGGTGGGTTACATATTTTAGGTACCGAGCGGCACGAATCACGTCGGATTGACAATCAGCTGCGTGGTCGAGCAGGACGTCAAGGTGACCCGGGTGTGTCCCGCTTTTACCTGTCACTTGAAGATAACCTCATGCGTATTTTTGCCTCCGATAAAGTCAAAGGCTTTATGCAGGCCTTAGGCATGGAGAAAGGCGAAGCCATTGAACACCGCATGGTCAGCAATGCCATTGAAAAGGCGCAGCGTAAAGTCGAAGGCCGCAACTTCGATATTCGTAAGCAGCTACTCGAATATGACGATGTCGCCAATGATCAGCGGCGCATTATTTATAATCAACGCGATGAACTACTGAGCGAACACGCCATTTCTGAGACCATTACTCAGGTGCGTCGAGATGTGGTGAACGTCGCCACGGATACCTTCGTACCGCCGATGAGCGTTGAAGAGCAGTGGGACATACCGGGACTTGAGCGAAAGATAGAAGCCGAGTTTGGTTTAACGCTGCCCATTGCCGCTTGGCTTGAGGAAGATGCCAGTCTGCACGAAGAATCCCTGCGGGAGCGCATCATTGACGAGGTGCAGGTGGCCTATGAAACTAAAGGTCAGGCGGTCGGGGATGGTATGCGCCAGCTGGAAAAACAAATTATGCTGCAGGTATTAGACAACTTGTGGAAGGAGCACTTGGCGACTATGGATCAGCTACGCCAGAGCATTCATCTACGGGCCTACGCTAATAAAAATCCCAAGCAAGAGTACAAGCGTGAATCGTTCGAGTTATTTGAAGCACTGTTGGATCGTTTGAAATACGAGGTCATTCGCTTCTTGAGTCACATTCAGGTGCAGCGTCAGGATGAGGCAGCGGAAGTGGAGCGCCAGCGCCGCAAAGCTGCCAGCCGTCAGCAGATGGCCTTTGAGCATGCTCAGGCGTCAGGAGTGACCGAATCGGCAGCGGAGGAAGCGCCTGAAGCCGCCAAGCCCCAAACCCTGGTACGAGACAGCCCAAAGGTCGGTCGAAACGACCCCTGTCCCTGCGGCAGTGGTAAGAAATACAAGCAGTGCCATGGTGCGCTGACCTAGTGTGATGGCTCAGGGTGCGCAGCGATTGAGGAAAAGGGGAGAGCAGCCATGGCGCCCACCGACCTGAAGCGCTGGTTTTTGGTGGCGACAAAACCCCGTGCAGAGGCCCTGGCAAGACAACACCTTGAACGCCAGGGTTATGGGCTGTGCGCCCCTCAGTTGCGCTTAAAAAAGCGTCAGCGTGGCGCCTGGAAAAGCGTTATTGAGCCGCTCTTTCCTGGCTATGTGTTTGTCAAGCTGACCTTGGGCGCTGACGATACTGCGCCTATTCGCTCAACGGTGGGTTGCCTTGGGCTGGTACGCTTTGGTGGTATTCCGCTTCCTGTGCCCGAGGGGATAATGCAGCCGTTCCTTGAGGCCGATGAGCAGACCATTGACTTGGCTCGTCAGTGGCGGCCCGGCGATGTCGTGCGCATAGAAGAGGGGCCCCTTGCGGGCTTAGAGGCTGTATTTGCCATGGCTAAAGGGCGAGACCGAGTGGAAGTACTGATTCACGCGCTGGGGTCGCAGCAGCGCGTTAGCATTGACAAGCAAGCTATTTCACCGGCTACTTAGTACGGGCACAAACCTGTGGCGCGGTAACCACATGGCGCTAGCGAGCAGCAGGGTGCGGGAGGTGTAAAAGTGCAAAGGTGTGAAGAGGCAAAGGGGTAAAGGCATGTCATGAAGTTATTGGCCATTAGTGAACATTATTTTCCTTGCCCAGCGGGCACCGTGAGTTATGTTCACCATACCTTGACCGCACTGGTGGAGCGAGGCGTTGAGGTAGAGCTGTGGGTGCCCGGCCCTGAACCAACCGTTTGGTTGCCTGAGGGCATGGCTGTGCCTAGTTACAAGGTGGTCTGGATCGATGTTGGTCATACCGCCACGAGTGATATCTCTCGCAGCGCCCGTTACTATTTTTGTGATTGTGTCAATGACGCCGCGCAAAGGCTGGCAGATCAGGATCACGCGCCAGACGTACTCCATGTTGTTTATGGTCCCTTCATAATGGAGCGGCTGGACACTGACACGCTGCGCAGTAACGGTTTGCCCTCCGTGGTGACGGTGCATACCGTGCCACCTAAGGAGTATCGAAGACTGCCGCCCCAAGCACCCTATTGGCAGCGGCTGATGGAGCAGCTACGGCTGCAGGGTGTGGGCTGGAAAAATCGCCGACGTCTTCAAGCCTATCGCTACGACGGTCTCATTGTACCCTCAGCGCAAGTCCGCGATGCCCTGGCGCCGGTGCTGCCTGGCCAATCTGTTGAGGTCATCAGTCATGGACCTAGCGACGAATTATTGGCCCTTATGCATAGACCAGACAGTCGGCGTCCGATGCCTCATGGACCCCTGCGAATACTGACTGTGGGCGGTTACGTCCCACACAAACGCCAACACCTTATTCCCGAGATAGCCAAGCGCCTGCGCGCGCAACACATGACTATTCAGTGGGACGTGATAGGTCCCACGGAAAGAAGTCGAGTGTATTACGACAGCGTTGTCGCCGGCGTAGAGGGACAGCGGGTAGAGGATATTGTCCACCTGCATGGCACCCTGTCATTAGCTGAGCTGGCGAAGTTTTACGATGGCGCTCACCTGTATGTTCAGCCTTCCACCGAAGAAGGTTTTTGCATCACTGCACTCGATGCCGCGGCGGCGGGACTGCCAGTGATTGCCTCGCCGGCGGGCGCCTTGGCCAGTATTGCCACGGTCTCTAATGGTGCGCTTGTTGACAGTACCCCGGCGGCTTTGACCCAGGCAATGGCAGGGTTTATCCGCGAAGCGCGTTGGGGTGATCCGCATCAGCAAGCTGACACCGTGCGGACAACGTTTTCCTGGAGTGGCGCAGCTCAGAAGTTAAAGCGGTTATATGAGACGGTGCCGCGTGACTGCGCCCCGTAGCTTACTGACGGCAGTGCAGTGACGCTTGCCCGGGCTGCCACCTGGAGCACCCCAATCAATCAAGTGAAGCGCGAAAAAAAACTGCGTCCAAAGAATGGATGCTAGGCTTGTCAATTATTGATGTCCTACTAAGTGGCAAATAGGCAGCTAGCCGAGCATAACGGTAGGCAGTAATGAAGACTGAGTAAGACAGGGTCATGCATATCCAGCGATTGCTGTTTGATGCCCGCGTACCGCAGTCAAAGTTGCCATCGCGTTGGCTGACTTGCCGCAGGCTGTCAGAAATACTTAAATAGAGTGCCGAATACAAGCTGCATAGCGAGGAATGGCTTTGACTAAACGCATATTTGTTGCCGGCCACAAGGGCATGGTGGGCTCGGCTATTTCACGCCAACTGTCGGGAAATAGTGACGTTGAGGTGGTGACTCGGAGTCGGTCAGAGCTGGATTTACGCATCCAGCAAGATGTGGCAGATTTTTTCCAGCAGAACCAAATCGATGAGGTGTATCTCGGCGCCGCCAAGGTGGGGGGTATTCACGCTAACGATACTTACCCCGCTGAGTTTATCTACGACAACTTGATGGTCGAGACCAACGTGGTGCATCAAGCGTGGCGGGCTGGAGTACAGAAACTGCTGTTTTTGGGCAGCTCCTGTATTTACCCGCGCATGGCCACCCAACCAATGAAAGAATCGCAGTTGATGCAGGGCTCTCTAGAGCCCACAAACGAGCCTTACGCACTGGCAAAGATCGCCGGTATCAAGCTGTGCGAGAGTTATAACCGCCAGTACGGCACCGACTATCGTAGCGTCATGCCTACCAATCTCTATGGCCCTGGCGACAACTTTCACCTCGAGAACAGCCACGTGATTCCGGCGCTACTGCGTCGCTTCCACGAGGCCGTGGAAAATAACGCTGCCAGCGTGACGAACTGGGGCACCGGTAGTGCCCTGCGAGAATTTCTCCATGTGGACGACATGGCCTCGGCCAGCGTGTGTGTTATGAATCTACCGCGCGAGCAGTATGAGGGGCTGACCGAGCCGCGTCTTAGTCATATTAACGTAGGTAATGGAACCGATTGCTCGATTAAAAAGCTCGTGGAAACAATTGCCCAGGTAACCGGCTTCAACGGCAGCATTGACTGGGATACCACCAAACCCGACGGTCCGCCACGGAAACTCATGGATAACACCAAGTTAAAACGCCTAGGCTGGCAAGCGACCTACGACCTGCGATCGGGTCTGGAGCATGCCTATGAGTGGTATGTGGATAACATTACCACCGCCAGAGCTTAAATCCTGCCGTTCCCTCGATAACAAAAAGGTTACGCTGGGCAACTATAATGCTGCGCACGGGTCAGCGATGAACAGGGCACTGCGGTCAATGAGATGATGGAGAAACGGTGAAGTCTGACCTCGATAGTGCCAAGAAGCACCGGTGATTAAAACAAAGTGGTTACGTCATGAATCCAGTGAAAGAGTGAGTTGAGCACCATGATAAAAATAGCCGTTGTAGGCACAGGTTATGTGGGTCTGGCCAACGCTGTGCTGCTGGCCCAGCACAATGATGTGGTCGCCTACGATATTAATGACGAGCGCGTGGCCACGATTAATCGGGGTGAGCCCACCATCGAGGACCCAGAGCTGGCGCTATTCTTGAAGGAAGTGCCGCTGAACCTGGTAGCGACCACTGACAAAGCGCGGGCGTATCGGCATGCTGACTACATTGTGGTGGCGACCCCTACCAATTACGATCCAATCAGCAACGACTTCGATACCTCCTCTGTCGAGTCGGTAGTGGCTGATGCTATAGGCATTAACCCAGACGCCACCCTGGTTATTAAGTCGACGGTACCGGTGGGCTTTACTAGGCAGTTACGAGAAAGGACGGGGCACGACAACATCCTGTTCAGCCCCGAATTTTTACGTGAAGGCCGGGCGCTTTACGATAATTTGCATCCCTCCCGCATTGTGGTGGGCGACAACACTGTTCGAGGCAAAGGCTTCGCCAAACTACTGGTGCAGGGCGCCGAGGATGAAAACATTCCCGTACTGCACACCGGCAGCACCGAAGCCGAGGCTATCAAACTCTTTGCCAACACCTACCTAGCCATGCGCGTAGCCTACTTTAACGAGCTGGACAGCTACGCTGAAGCTCACGAACTGGACGCGCGCAATATTATTGAAGGCGTGGGGCTGGACCCCCGCATTGGCTCTCACTACAACAATCCGTCCTTTGGTTACGGCGGTTATTGCTTGCCCAAAGACACCAAACAGCTGCTGGCCAATTTTGCCGATGTGCCCAGCAACCTGATTCGGGCGATCGTCGATGCCAACGCGACACGTAAGGATTTTATTGCGAATGCGGTATTGAACCGGCACCCCAAAGTGGTGGGCATTTACCGCTTGATCATGAAGGAAGGGTCGGACAATATTCGCGCCTCTTCCATGCAAGGCGTTATGAAGCGCATCAAAGCCAAAGGTGTGGAGGTGGTGGTTTATGAGCCGACCATTAACGAAAACGAATTCTTTGGCTCCGAGGTAATGACCGATCTTAAGGCTTTCAAGGACCGTTGCAATATCATCATTACCAATCGCAGGAGCGCGAGCCTTAACGATGTTGCTGACAAAGTCTATACCCGGGATCTATTTGGGGGTGATGCGTAGTTGTCCTTGTGATCAGACGGCTCCGTCAAACCTCATGCGTCTAGCATTTTGAACCATAGACCGGCTCGGCTAATCAATAAGTCACCCGGAGAGTATCACCCGAGAGCGACGCTTCGGTGCAGTGGACGTGCGCTTTGCCTGGGTTAACATCATGCTCGGAGTTATTCTGCTGGCCGCGGCGGTGCCTATGCTGCAAACGCTCTTTGGCTGGGTGGTTTAGCGTGGCTCAAGCCTGCAGATTAACTGGGCGTAAACGCCGCGTGCTTCACCCCTGGGTGACTTTTCAGAGGGTACAGTGTGCAAAAGCAGGTAAGGCCGGTTAAGCGTCGATCTTTCAGTGCTACAGAACCCCGCATTCTCGGCGCCTAGAGGCCAGTCAACCCCTAGTAAACGTTAGTTTCATATAGGGGTTGTAGTTAGGAAAGTAGTGTATGAATTTTAAAATGCCCAGCTTTTTCATCAGTTCTGCGACGCCACCAATAAAACGATGTCTTTTCCTGAACTCAGTATCCTGAGCGAATCTTAAGACTAACTCGTCAATAATCTCCGTTTCATCACTCATCACTAACCTCAGGGAGTACTCACTCTGGCCAAGAAATTGACGCACGTCAGCTTTCTTTACAAAATTGAGCGAATCCCATAGGCCGACACAGTCATTGTTTTTCTCAAACCGATAAATGTAACGTTGGAAAAGTGTATGGGTGACGTATTTATTAACGATAACGGGAATCCTGAAATGCGATTCATAGGGAAATCCATAATTTGGGCACATGACGAGTAATTTTCCACCGACCTGTAAATGATCTGTAGCCCAATCTAAGAAATGACGCCAATCGTTAACATGCTCGAAAACGTTGACGCAATAAATAGCATCATATTTTTCTTCAGGGTGATGATCTCCATAAGCCTCAGTTTTCATGTTGACGTTCATCTGGCTAACGACCCCAGTGAATGTCTCGAGTTGAGCGAATCCATCGAAAAAAGGTTCTATGCCACTAAATCGATGATGCGGAAATTCCTCAGCCAGCATAGACAGTAATACGCCATAGCCACAGCCCACTTCTAATATGTTGGCCTGACCCCCTAACGAAGCCATGTTTGTTTGTAGCTGTGAATGAGCAAAATGAGCTTCTTCCAGCAACAGCGCCGAATGGTTTAAGTTCAATTCATTGAGTGTTTTAACAATACCGTAGCCTTTCATTGTCCCCTATTCGCGCGTAGCTGCTCTATGGCACCCTTACCTGTTATAGACTGAAACGAACACATTTGCATGTTACTTTGTGCCATTTAATCAGGCTCCACGTGGTCACCACCTCTCAGCGATACAACATGGCGCCATGCGCGGCGTTTGTAATCGGTGGTTGCGAGCAACCCGTCGTCTCACCGTCAGTAGCTACACTAACTAGCTAGGGTTCGGTTTGCTGTCCCGCTCGCTGATCCTCCCGCCAAAAGGGCTAGCCAAGTCAGGCCTAGGTAAATCGCGCACACTATCCTCGTCTATCCTCGTGAATTTCCCACGTTCTCTCCCAGACCCAAGCACTCGCCACAATAGCCTCAATAGTGGTATGCGTCGGCTGCCAATCTAGCACGTCCTTTGCCCGTGTAGCGTCAGCGACCAGCGTCGCCGGGTCGCCCTTGCGCCTAGCCCCTATACTGTAGTCAATGGTCGCGCCCACCGCTTGCTCGCAAGCAGCCAATACTGCCTTGACGGAAAAGCCCACCCCGTTGCCCAGATTACAGGCGATGAATCCCTGATGATCAGCGAGGTAATTCATGGCGTGCAGGTGTGCATTGGCCAGGTCTTCGACGTGAATATAATCGCGAATACAGGTGCCGTCAGCGGTGGGGTAGTCGTCCCCAAAAATGGTCAGCGGTTTGCCTGTTCCCGCCGCGGCCTTGAGCGCAGTGGGAATGAGGTGAGTTTCTGGGTCGTGGGCTTCCCCTAGACTCGCATCGCTGGCCGCACCCGCCGCATTAAAGTAGCGCAAGCACACTGCGCTGAACGGATGGTCGGCGCAGGTACGCTCAAGCAGGTGCTCCATGGCAAGCTTGGTCTGCCCATAGACGCTAATGGGATTTTTGGGGTGCGCTTCACCCAGCGTGTCAGTGATAGGGTTGCCATATACCGCGGCCGTCGATGACAACACACAGCGGTTCCAACCGTTCTCCAATGCTACCGTTAACAAGTGGGCAGTGCCGTCTACATTGTTCTGGTAATACAGCTGGGGTTCTCGGTTCGACTCGGCCACCAGCGACTTGGCGGCAAAGTGAAACACCCCGTCGAAGGTTGTGCCGGCGAGCGCTGTACGCAGCGCGCCCAGATCTTTCAGATCCACCTCTATCACCGCTTGCCCCTGAGTCGCCCAGCGGTGGCCGGTGGAAAAGTCGTCTAACACGGTGGTGCTATGGCCTTGTTGCAACAGTGCCCGCACCGTATGCGACCCGATATAACCTGCGCCGCCAGTGACCAAAAAATGCATGCCGTTCCCCCCACTTATCCAGGTTTCATGGTAGCGGAGATGGCGCGGTGAAAGAACCTGTAGCCCCTCGCCTGTTGAGGCCATCCCAAGGGTTTGGTTCATGCCGAGTGCCATAAAAATCTGGGTCGCCATAATCGCTCTCATTTGCAGGCACTGTCCATCTCTCATCAGCGACGCGATTCGCCTGCCTAACACTTACTGGCCGGCACAGGAACGCTTACCCTATTGGGACAAGCTGTGCTAACGTTCGGTGTCTTTTGCTGCTGGGACGAAGCCATGGCACCCCACAGACATCCACTGTCTACAATCATGCCCACGCCGGCGACGACTGCTGCGACAATCAATATGCCGGCCAAAATCCAGAACCCTCGACCTGCGGTAGTGGCGGTTTGGCAAAGGGTATTGGGCGCACTGCTACTGTCTTTGACCACCGTGACGCTGCTAGTGGCCTGCGATAGAACCCCAACTCCCCGCGACCCACTCAATGACCGAGAACCGCCTATCATGTCTACCTCATCATCAATCACCGCCGCTGCCGTTGTGCCCGCACCGAAAGCTCCGGTCCGTATAGTGACCGACAGCCACTGGGGGGTCGAGGTTCAAGACCCGTACCGGTATTTAGAAGACCAAGACGCGCTCGAGGTGGTGTCCTGGTTTAAGGGTCAAGCCGCCCATGCCCAGGCAGTTCTTGGCCAGCTGCCCCAGCGCGACGCCCTCTATGCGCGCTTAGTGGAGCTGGACGAGGGCGCCCCCTACACCACCTTTGGTGTTCGCCAGTTGGCGAATGGCGGGCGCTTTTATTTGCGCCGCAATGCCGGGGAAAATCTGGCTAAGCTGTACTATCAACCGTCCCCCAAGCAGCCCCCCCAGCTCCTTATTGATCCGGAAAACCTCAGTGCCCCTGAGGAGCAGCACTACGCGCTGGGTGGCTACATGCCCTCCTCGGACGGACGCATCGTGGTCTATGGTTTGGCTCAGGGAGGGTCTGAGCAAACCACCTACCACCTGTTAGATGTCCTCTCGGGAGAGCCTCTCGATGCGCCCATCAGTCATATAGAGACGGCCTACAATCGGCCAATGTGGAGCGCAGATAATCGCGGCTTTTTTTACAGTCGTCGCCAAGATCTACCCGACGATGCGAACGACATTGACATCTATAAAAAAACCGAGGTGCGCCACCATGTCATGGGCACCGACCCCAAAGATGATGCACTCATTGTCGGCTTTGGGCATTCTTCCCGGTTGCCGCTACTCGATACCGACTTCCCAAGCCTGTGGCTGACTCCCGACTCAGCGCACGCCGTGTTAAAGGTCAAGCACGGTGACAATAACGAAATCTCACTGTTTACTGCGCCGGTCGATCAGCTTTTGGACGACAATATTCCTTGGGTGCGCATCGCCAATGAGGCCGATTGGGTCAGTGATTTCGCGGTAAAAGGCGAGTTCATTTATCTGCTCACCGCCCGGGATGCGCCGCGCTACCAGCTGCTCAAAACGGCGCTCTCGGCCCCCAGGTTGGATACCGCCCAAGCCGTTATTGGTCCAAGCGATAGGGTCCTCAGTGGTGTGGCGGCGGCAAAGGATGCCCTGTATGTCGAGACCAAACGTGACGGGGTCAGTGGCGTGCTTCGGCTGACGCAAGACGGGACGGTCACACCCTTGGTGACCCCCCGGGGGGGCGCCGGGTATATCTCGGGTATTTCCCCCCACGTGGACGGCATCTTGCTCTATGAAAGCGCCTGGATTCAGGGCGGGGTTCGCTACGCCTATGACCCCAAGGATAATACCTTCACCGACACCGGCATGGTACCCAAGGGCCAATTTGACAACCTGGACGGCTTGGTCGCCAAGGAGGTGCTCGTTCCCTCCCACGACGGCACCCCGGTACCCTTGAGTATTTTGCACCGGGCAGACTTAGTGCTCGATGGTAGTCACCCCACCATTGTCTACGGCTACGGCAGCTATGGCATTTCCATGGACCAAAATTTTTCGCCCCTGCGCTTGGCATGGCTTGAGCGCGGTGGCGTCTATGCCATTGCCCATGTCCGCGGTGGCGGCGAGTATGGGCAGGAATGGCACTATGCAGGACGCATGGGCAACAAACCCAATACCTGGCTCGACCTCATTGCCTGTGCGGAGTACTTGGTGCGCGAGAGCTATACCGCCCCTGCACATATGGCGCCTATGGGCGGCAGTGCGGGTGGCATTTTAGCCGGCCGATCGGTGACGACCCGACCCGATCTGTTTGGGGCTGCCGTCATGCAGGTGGGCATGCTCGACGCCATCCGCGCGGAGACCACTACCAATGGCGTACCCAATATTAAAGAGTTTGGTACCGTCACCGAGGAGGACGGTTTTGAGCATTTGCTGGCAATGAGCGCCTATCATCAGGTCGATGAGCGCCAATCTTACCCCGCCACCTTGCTCACCCATGGCTACAACGACAGTCGGGTCAACGTGTGGATGTCAGGGAAAATGGCGGCGAAGCTGCAAGCGGCCAACGGTGACGAAGGTCCGCCAGTGTTGTTGCGGGTCGATTTTGACGCAGGCCATGGCATTGGCTCTACCCGGGCACAGGTACTTGAGCAAATCGCCGACATCTACGCCTTCCTGTTTTGGCAGCTCGGGGGCAACTGAACGTGGGTTGATCCCTGAGGACGNNCCGAGCACTAAGCCACCACAAAATAAACGCTAAACACACCGGCTAGGCTGAAAAGCCTTCAGCGAGCAGTAATAACCGCTGGTGCAGCGCATCGGTGGCGTTGTATAAGTCCTGCAATGAGCCCCTGTTATCAAGCACTTCATTTGCCTGCTCGCAGCGCTCATCCCGTGTCAGTTGGGCGGCCATAATACGCTTCACCAAGGTCTCCTCGTTGTTATCTCGAGCCATGGTGCGCTCAAGCTGAACGGTCTCTGGAACATCTACGACCACCACGTAATGGGCGAAGATGTTCTGCCCTGACTCCAACAGCAAAGGCGAGCTGAGCACGGCATAAGGTGAGGTGGCATGGGCAAGCTGTTCGCTCATTTCTATGCGAATAGCCGGGTGAGTCACACTTTCCAGCCAATGACGCTCGGCGGAATTTTCAAACACTATGCTGCGCAGTGCCGCGCGGTTAAGCGTACCGTCAGCGTGCATTATTGACTGCCCGTAGCGCTCTCTAATGGCATCTAAGGCGGGACGTCCCGGCTCGACAACCACTCGGGCGACGACATCGGCGTCGACTACCGCAATGCCATAGCTTTGGAGACGGTCGGTGACCGCAGATTTACCGCTACCAATGCCTCCTGTTATACCCACGGTGAAGCGCATAAGGTCGTTGTCCTGAATGAAAATTGGGCTATCGATAGGCTGCATAGATGGGTCATGGGAGTGACGGGCTGATGCCGAGCATCTAGAAACCCACGGCGTTAAAATAGAAGCCTGTTAGCCGATCACCAAAAAACAAACACAGTAACCCCGCCCCCGCCAGAAACGGCCCAAAGGGCATGGGTATTTCTCTGCCGCGCTGTTGGATGAGCACCAAGCCAATACCAACAGTGGCGCCAACAAAGGACGATAGAATAATGATCAGGGGGAGGGACTGCCAGCCAAACCAAGCACCCAGCGCTGCCAGCAGTTTAAAATCGCCGTAGCCCATACCTTCTTTACCGGTGATTAATTTAAAGAGCCAGTACACGCTCCACAGAGCGAGATAACCACCCATGGCCCCCAATACGGATGAGTTGAGGTCGACAAAGGTGCCGGACAGATTAAAAAGCAAGCCCAGCCATAGCAACGGTAGCGTGATGCTGTCGGGTAATAGCTGGGTATCCACATCGATGGCGGTCAGCGCCACTAGACTCCATATGATGACCAATGCCCCCGTGAGCTCCCAGGTGAACCCGAAGGTCAGTGCGGCAGCTAATGACAGTATGCCAGTCAGTAGTTCGATGAGTGGATAACGCCAAGAAATTCCTGCACCACAGGCCGCGCAGTGGCCACCGAGGAAGACAAAGCTGAGAATGGGAATATTGTGCCAGGGCTTAATACCGACGCCACAGTTAGGGCAACTCGAATTGGGGAACACCAGCGAGATGGACCTGTCGGTTGGCGTCTCTTGGTCGAGCAGCTCGCAGCACTCACGCCGCCAGCCCTGTTCCATTATTGTGGGTAGTCGAAAAATCACGACGTTAAGAAAGCTACCCACTACCAGACCTAATAGGGTCACGGCGGTGCTGAGAAACCACGGGGTGTGTAGCGCTTCAAGCACGGGTCGCTCCTAATGGATCGGATTTATGACTTGATGCCCGCGGGTTAAATCACGGAGCCAAGCATGAAAATGGGTAAATACATGGCAATCATCAATCCACCGACCAAAACCCCCAAGATAGACATAATAATAGGCTCCATTAAGGAGCTCAAACTGTCGACTGCGTTGTCAACCTGCGCTTCATACTGGTCGGCCACCTTTGCGAGCATCTCATCGAGTGATCCTGACTCCTCACCAATAGACGTCATTTGCAACAGCATGGAGGGGAATAACCCCGTCGAGCGAATCGCTTGATAGAGCGAAGTACCTGAGGTGACATCATCGCGGATCTGGCGCACCGCCCTGGCATACACAGCATTGCCTGCAGCCCCAGCAGTAGAGTCTAGCGCTTCCACCAATGGTACGCCCGCCGCAAAGGTGGTCGATAATGTTCGAGAAAAGCGCGCGACTACCGAGTCGTGGACAATTCCGCCCACAATGGGCAGTTTCAATGCCAGCCTGTCGACACTGTTTCGAAACGACTTCGAGCGCAGTATGGCTTGCGAGTAGGCCCAACCGGCAGCAAATAGGCCAAGAAGAACAATAAACCACCACTCTTGCATCGTTTCCGAGATACCCAATACAAACAGCGTAAAGGCGGGCAGATCGGAGCCGAAGGATGAGAAGGTTTCTGCAAATTGCGGTACGACCTTGACTAACAAAATACCGGTAACGACAATCGCCACCACCACAACCGCGGCGGGGTAGGTCATGGCTTTCTTGATTTTTGCCTTGAGGGCTTCGGTTTTTTCCTTATAGGTGGCAATCCGGTCGAGCATGACCTCGAGGGTACCTGAATCTTCGCCGGAGCCAACAAGACTGCAAAACAGCTCATCGAAGTATTTTGGATGGCGGGCTAACGAGGCGGCAAACCCCCCGCCAGCCGATACCTCATCTTTAATTTCAGTCACCAGCGTTTTCATCGTCGGATTATCGACGCCTTCGGAGACAATATCGAAGCTTTGTACCAACGGTACGCCCGCACGCATCATAGTGGCCATTTGACGGGTAAAAATGGCAATGTCCGCAGGCTTTATTTTTTTGCCACTAAAGGAGAACAAGGGCTTCGCTTTTTTCTTAACACTCTTAGCATTGATGCCTTGTTTTCGCAGTTGAGCCTGGGCAAGCGCTTTACTGGCGGCGGAAACTTCGCCCTGGCTTTTTCGGCCATTGCGATCGGTTCCCGTCCAGACGAATTTATTGTCAGTTGCCATGCGCGTTTAATGTCTCTGAAAGTTAATCGGTGGTTACGCGGTTGACCTCAGCCAAACTAATAAGACCCGCTGCACATTTTTTGAGTGCTGCCGTACGCAAGTCATCGAAGCCCTCTGCTCTGGCCTGCTGGTTTATTTCTATTGAGTTACCGCCGTCCATGATAGTACTGGCAATGGCTTTGGTCAGCTTAACGACTTCGTAAATGCCTACTCGGCCTTTATAGCCGTCTTTGCAGGCATTGCAGCCGACCGGTCGCTTAATCGAGGCATGTTCCAATATCTCATCGGTAAAGCCCAGCTCTCGGAGCGCGTCATAAGGCACGTCGGTTTCAAGCACGCTACATTGCTTGCATAGCCGCCGAGCCAATCGTTGCGCAATAATGAGCGATACGGATGCGGCGATATTAAAGGCGGGAACACCCATGTTGAGCATGCGTGTGATCGTTTCTGCGGCACTGTTGGTGTGCAGCGTAGACAGGACCAAGTGACCGGTCTGGGCGGCCTTAATGGCAATTTCTGCGGTCTCCAAGTCGCGAATCTCACCGACCATAATAATATCTGGATCTTGTCGGAGAAAGGAGCGGAGTGCTTGCGCAAAGTCCAAACCCACTTTGTTGTTTACCAGTACCTGGTTAACCCCCTCCATGTTAATTTCAACCGGGTCTTCAGCGGTGGATATATTGCGCTCGGGAGTATTCAGAATCCCCAGGCCGGTATAGAGCGATACGGTCTTACCCGAACCGGTTGGGCCAGTGACTAAAATCATTCCCTGAGGCCGCGACAAGGCATCCATGTACAGCGCTTTCTGCTCGGCCTCATAGCCGAGTGCGTCAATGCCCATTTGCGCGGAGGTCGGGTCCAAAATACGCAGGACAATTTTCTCACCAAACATGGTGGGCAGGGTGTTAACACGAAAATCAATGGAGCGGTTCTTAGAGAGTTTCATCTGAATGCGCCCATCTTGCGGGACCCGCCGCTCAGAAATATCCATTTGTGACATGACCTTGAGGCGTGCGGACAGGCGCGGTGCCAAGTTGCGTGGTGGACGCACGACCTCTCTCAATATCCCGTCGGTTCGAAAGCGCACGCGGTAGTCTTTTTCATAGGGCTCGAAATGTATGTCGGACGCTCCTTGCTTAATGGCGTCTAACAGCACTTTATTTATAAAGCGAACAATAGGTGTGTCGTCTATATTGCTGCTGTCTTCATCCTCATCGTTGTCACCAGCGCCACCTTCGGTGATCTCAAGATCAAACTCCTCATCGCCATTCAACTCACCCATGTTGTTATCCAGGGAGTCGTGCTCGTCGAGAACATCCTCCAAGACTTTGGTGAGGATTTTTTCATCGACGAGGACTGCATCGGTGGTTATGCCGGTAGCAAACTTGATTTCGTCGAGGGCGGTCAGGTTGGTGGGATCGGAAATGCCGACAAACAAGCGATTGCCGCGCCGAAATAAGGGCAGGACTTGGTGCTTACCCATGAGTGCATGGGGCACCAATTTTTCCGGCATAGCGGTGAGGTCTAATGAGGCCACATCAAACAGGGGAATGCCAAACTCTTTAGATGCGGCTTCTGCCAGCGCGTGGCTGTCCACCTCCAACACATCAATAAAGTAGCGCACTAGCGATAGGCCCAATTGGCTGGCTTCTTTGGCTGCTCCATGCGCCTGGTCATCAGAAATAATGGATTCGCGAGCGAGGCTGCCAGCTAGGCCTGACGCCTTAGAGGAGGATGAAATAGCTGCACGTGTGTTCATCGCTATAGGTGACTACCCATGGTTGGTATACAGAGCTTAACAAACAACGTTTCGTAAAGCACGATGGCGTTTATGTGCGTAACAAGCCGGTGTGGAGCCGATTGCTAGGGGTGTCTACATCATGACATTATCAAATGTCATGTCGGCCACCACATCGGCGTCAAAAATATTTAAGGCGCTGACCAGTGCATAACAGTGTTTCCGGTAGATAAAGGGGCTGTCATTGGGCATTGCTTGGGTCTCCGTCCTGAACTGTTCGATACCCCGCTCCACAAGTGCGTTGCCACCGACATCAATAGGGTCCTTGGGATAGTTTGATGCCTGCGCCGCCAGTTGGTCGGCAAGCTGTACCACAAGACGTTTTTGCGAGTCGGTTAGGCGCTCTTTCTTAGATGCCAGTATCTGCTCCCAATACCCTGATCCGAGGAGTACCAGTAAATCGTGGGCGGTGGCAATGTTGTCCGCTTTGTAGTTCGCAAACGCGGCGGTAATGATATCTAACGCTACTGACTGCGGTAGCTGTCTGAACACCAGTGCGGCGAGCGTATAGTGCTGTTTCACCAGCGCTTTGTAGGCTATCGCCCGCCATTCACTATTGGTCAGGTAGGGCATCGCATCGTCCGATAGGCGCGATTCTAACTCTAGAACATCATCGTCTAGGAGATCAAGAAAGGTTAAAAAATGGTGATCGGAGGGGTATCTGTTGGAAGCCACTTGCCTTTCATTTCTGATCTGTGCGCGCATTCTCGGATGCCAACACATTGGAAAATTGAGCAGCAGCGCGCCGACAGCGAGTGGTTGCGGAGCTGTCGAATATAACGTGGACGTGGCAGAAATAAACTCAGGGGCAAAGTGAGTGGTTAGGGTGACGGTTTCGTACAGTCGCTTGCTATTGTCAAACAGGAGGTAGTCGACGGAATACTTCTCAAGTTCGTTTTTGAGTGCTGTGGCGTTGCCGCTGGCGATGCTTACTGACCTTGCTAGCAAGGCCAAAGGGTAAAGTATGTTGGTTCGACCATCTATATGCACTTTGTAGTTGGGAGAAAGTTGGTAAATTAGCCATCCCCCGTAGTGCATTGCATTTAGGATGTTGCCCCCCGAGCCAACCCCTGCGAGGTATGTGGTTTCTTCACGTGGCAAAGAGGATTCCAATCGTGGGGTGACCATGGCTTTGGAGACGGTCGCGTAGGCGGCTAAGGCCGTAATGAGCACGGTAAACGGCGCAAGATAAGCGGTTTGATGGCGCATGGTTTTTAGGGTTTTTGCGGATGTTTGCGCTTTTGTTGACAGGATTAGCAGGCAAAATCCCAATGTGATCGCAAGGAATGCCAGCATGCGCACGCGTTCTAATGAGGCAAAGGCCATTACCCCGACCATCACGGCTAAGCCGAATTCTTTGTTCAGAACTGACAGTAAGCAAGCGAACAAGACGAGTGGCCAAACAAAATAGATCTGAGAGAACGTGTCAAAGCGAGTCTGGAACGGCTGATGCTCGGCTATGAGCAGGCTCCATTGCTTTGAAAATGCTAATGCCGCCATGACCGGATGGTTGCCGTCGGGACTCATGATCCCTAGAGCGAGCAGTGCTATACCGCTGGGGAATAGGAAAAGGGCTATATAGCGGTAACGTCGTTGTAGCAGTGTCAGATAAAACACCTGAACGTATAAGCCAAAAAATAGCACATAACCGATAATGGCGGCATGTAACTGTATCCATGCCAACATGATGATGGCTACCAAAGAAAAAGCTCGCCAGTCATAGTGTTTCTGATAGCGCGCAATGGTCGCAAAAGAAAAGCCTACCAACACGTAATCGATGATTTCTGGCCGTAAAAATAATCGATAGTTTAGCCCAAGGATAATGAGACAGAGACCCGCAAAGCTGAGGGGCAGGTAGCTGTTGCGCTTGATAATGGTGACTGCCGACAGCAGTAACAGCACAAGGGTCGAGAGGCGTACAATGCCGGCAGCGGTAAGGAGATCAAACTGTTGGGTTAAAAAATATAGCAGGGCACCGAGTAGGTGGTAATTGCCTGCAAGCGGCTGTGAATCAAAAGTGAAGCTATGCAGATCAACACGGGTACTCTGCCCGGTCAAATAGTCTCTTCCCAGAGACAGAATCCAGTAGGGGTCATAGCTTTGTATGGGGGCTTCTATGGCGATGAAAACGATGGCCAAGAGCGCGATCAAAAAGCCTACGCCGGTTGCCAGTACTATGAAGGGAGTAAAGCGCGCCCTCATTCCCCCAGGGCGCGATGAGGCGTCAATGATCACATTGACGCCGTGGCGTTAGCACAAACCTGCAGCAATGCAGCTAGATCCAGTATCTGCCCAATTCAACGTACCGCCGGCGGTGGTTGCGGTAAGTACGTATGTTTCTGAATCAACGTCAGCACTGCCGGTTGCGGTTACTTGACCTGAAGCTAGGGTTATAGACGTGACGTAGCCCGCCTGTTGTATCTCAGTGATATTTATTCCTACTTGAGTGGCTGTTGCACATGCTGCCAGTGAACCCTCTGTTTGGTAGCAAATGTCGATGGCTTGACGCGCGGAGGACACAGAGGAAATGACCTCGCTAAATTTGGCTTTTTTGGTATAGGTTTGGTAGGCCGGTAAGGCTACCGCCGCCAAAATGCCGATAATGGCAATGACGATCATCAGTTCGATGAGCGTAAAACCTGTTTGCTGTTGATGGTTTTTCATAGTGTCAATTCCTTTTTTACCTGATGGTGTGTGGTCGTACGTTTGTTACCGTGCTTAATGTATTTACCACCCCAATGTTGTACCGCTGCGAGGCTGGCGATCGGCTGCAGTAGCGCCGTAGTCTGTGACTGCGGCGCTACTCACCCCGAATGCAGCAAGTTACGTGCCAGTTGTTGTCGAGCGGTTAAAAACCCCGAGAAAGTCGCCGTTATAGTGTGCGATGCGCGGGTGAGAGCCCCCCATTAATGGTTCTCAGTTGACGGTTTGCGTCGCACCCTTGACAAAAATGGTCACATAGTCACGCAGGGGTCGATGGTTGTAGGACCGATCGGCTAAGCTATTTCACTAAACCAGTCGGCATCCGGGCGTGTTTCGGGCACCTGCCGTTCTCGCAGCGGTCTCGCTGGATTGCCCGCCATGACGGTCCAGTTCGGCACATCTTTGGTGACCACGGCACCGGCTCCAATGAAGGCGCCCTCGCCAATGGCGATATTGGGGAGCACTGTTGCGTTGGTTCCAATCGTCGCGTAATCGCCAACGGTTACGCGACCAGCGATTGCCGCCGCGCCCATGACATGTACACCGTTGCCCAGCTGACATTCATGGTCGACCGAGGCGTTGGTGTTGACGATACACTGAGATCCTAACGTGCAAAATTTATTAATGACTGCTCCTGGCATAACCACCAAGCCCGCGCCTGCGACAGTACTTTGATCGATAAAACAATGGTCGGCGATGACATCGATTGGGCAGAGTGCTAGCTTTTCTAGTTCGGTGTGAATGTCCATCCTTGCCTTACCATGTTCGGCACCAATGGCCACAATAAAGTGGGACAAGCACGGCAGAAAATGGCAAAAATCGGCTTTATTTTTGGATACCTCAAGTGCGTTTGGGAAGCTGGGCAGCGCAGCTTGCGGGCTGTGTAAAATAACTTTCATAGCATCATGGCCCCGAGAAGTTAGCCATAAGTCGTGTAACAGTCTGGCCTGACTCGTGACACCCCAAATCAATAGTCCGTTCATTGTTAGCCGCCTCGAGTGAGCTTGGTCAATGCCTATTGCGAGCAATGGTAGTCCATCATACAGTGGTGAGCCTATATCGTAACGCTTCAGGGAGGTTTGCATGGACCTGTCAATAGTTTCCCCCGTTTATATGTCAGCGTCCACTGTGCTGCCATTGGTTCAGGAACTGACAACCGTACTCGGTGAGCAGGGGTTGGGCTGCTACGAAATTATCCTTGTGGATGACGGCTCTTCGGATCAATCTTGGCAGCAAATGGTGATTGCCAGCGAGCGCTACCCCCACGTCCTTGCGATTCGCTTGAGCCGTAACTTTGGACAGCACAATGCCATTGCTGCCGGATTAGATCGATCGACAGGCGACGTGGTGGTGGTGATGGACTGCGATCTGCAAGATCGTCCCGCAGAAGTCCCCCATTTGGTCGCCAAACTGCGAGCTGAACCACACGCTGAATGCGTGCTTGCAGTGCGCGCAAATCGACAAGATCTTTTTTTGAAGCGTATCTCCAGCACGGTATTTTATTTATTACTGCGTTTGTTGACCGGGGTGCATCTCGATTCGCGAATCGCGAATTTTGGCGCTTATTCGGCAAAGATGGTGAAAGTTATCAATAGCCTGCGTGAGCCAGATCGTTCGTTCCCGTTTTTTGTACACTGGGTGGGCTTCGAGAAAGCCTACCTTGAAGTTCAGCACGCGCCCCGCCACTCCGGCCGGAGCAGCTATTCTTTTTATGCCTTGATGAAGCTTGCTGTAAACGTTGGTATGGGCGTTTCTGATCGACCGATGCGACTTGTTATGGGGGTCGGGGCCATTCTCTGTGCGACAGCATTTTTTTTCGGGGTGGGGCTTCTCTTCCGCTACGCTGCTGGACAAGTATCCGAGCCCGGTTATGCGAGCATTATTCTTTCGTTATGGTTCTTCAGTGGCATTATTGTGCTGTTATTGGGTTTTGTCGGCCTGTATGTGGGCAAAATTTACTTGGCCACGAAACAAAGACCCATCTACGTGGTCAACGAAAGGCTAAAAGATGACCTGTGAATTTCATGCTAGCGCCGTCAAGTTGCGACTATGTTGCGCCTGTAATCCCGTGGTCATTAGGTGAAAGCGTTCACGCAGTTAACGCGATTTTTTTTCGTGGGCGTAGTCAATAATCTAGCGCTTTTCTGCGCGTATCTATTGCTAACGGCCGCGGGGGTAAAGGCCTTGCTTGCCATGACCGCTGTTTTCGTTTCGGGAATATTTTTATCCTGGTTTTTCAATGCTCGTTTCACTTTTAAGCAACGCTTAAACCGGGCTAGCGCTGGTCGAAATAGCGTAGCCTACGCCGCCGCCTATTTATTAAATGTGGGTTTACTGTGGTGTGCCTACTCTCTCTGGGGTATCCCTCATCAGATAGCGCAAGGGTTGATTATGGTACTGTTGGCGGCGATGCTGTTCCTCGCGCAAAAATATTGGGTATTTGCGCAACACCCAAAGAGGCCCATGGCTTGAGTCAAAGTCAACGGATACCGTTCAACCGGCCCTACATGACCGGTAATGAGCTCAGGTACATAGAAAAAGCCCACGCGGATGGTCGGTTGGCGGGTGATGGTGATTTTACTCACTTATGCCGAGAGATGCTTGAAAGCTATACCGGAACGCGAGCGGCACTGCTCACGCATTCCTGTACCGCAGCACTTGAAATGACGGCATTATTGACCAACGTTCAGCAGGGAGACGAGGTAGTGATGCCGTCGTTTACCTTCGTTTCCACGGCCAATGCGTTCGTGATGCGTGGCGCGATTCCCGTATTTGTCGATATTCGCCCAGATACATTGAATATGGATGAAACGTTAATCAACGATGCGCTGACGGAGAAAACTAAAGCCATTGTGCCCGTGCACTATGCGGGGGTGCCCTGTGAAATGGATGTTATTTGCTCCATTGCTCACGAAAACAATGTGTACGTTATTGAAGACGCGGCGCAGGGCGTGGGCAGTACGTACAAAGGCGCGGCGCTTGGTGCTATAGGGGACTTTGGCGCTTATAGCTTCCATGAAACCAAGAATATTATTTCCGGGGAGGGCGGCGCCTTACTCGTTAATCGTGAGCACTTCATTTTGCCGGCAGAAATGATCAGGGAAAAAGGTACAAACCGTGCGCAATTTTTTAGAGGGGAAATCGATAAATATACGTGGCAAAGCATCGGTTCTTCCTTCTTGCCGGGCGAGCTGACAGCGGCGTTTCTTTTGGCGCAGCTAGAGGCCGTACAAGATATCACCGACAGGCGCGTAGACTTATGGCGTCAATACCACCAAGCCCTGCTACCGTTAGAGGCGTCCGGTCAATTGCGCCGTCCAGTCATTCCAATGCACACCAGTCATAACGGGCATATGTATTACGTGGTATTAGATCACCGCTACGACCGTGCCAAGGTGATCGCGCACTTGGACGGTGCCGGTATCCACGCGGTATTTCACTATGTCCCGCTGCATTTATCCCCTGCCGGACAGCGGTTTTGTCGACAGCACAGTACTCTCAACAACACAGAGCAACTAGCAAATCAATTACTCCGACTGCCCTTGTGGTTAGGCATGACATCGGCGGATATTGAGCGCATAGCTTCTGCTTTGACGGTCGCGCTCAGAGCCTAATGGCTCGATTTGCTGGGGCTTCTTCCATGACCGGATAACTGGTACTTTCCTGCACCCCAGGCAGCTGCATGAGGCTGCCGCCTAAAAACTCCCGGTAGGCGCTCATGTCTTTGACCCGGGCCTTAATGAGGTAGTCGAAATTACCGGCCACTAAGTGACATTCCTCTACCTCGGGCACATCTTGGATGGCGTCGGTAAATTCAGCGAAGGCGTTGCCGGCGGTGCGCACCAAGGTAATCTGAACAAACACGACCAAGCCTTTACCTAGTTTTGCCGGGTTTAGGTCAGCGTGATAGCCCCGAATGTAATCTTCGCGCTCTAGCCGCTTAACTCGCTCTTTGCAGGGCGTCGTGGTTAAGCCCACTTGCCGTGCCAATTCAGCGTAGCTGATGCGCGCCTTTTGTTGCAGTAAGCGCAGCAGATTGCGGTCAATCCGACTGAGTGAACCGTCGCTCATGCCACTCTCCTGTTAGGTTATGCCGCTCGGGTTACACGGCGATATTCATGGTCGATGTCGATGGTGGTGGGTGCGTTAGCCCCAGAAGCGATAAATACCCCTATGCTTATAGCAAAAGCATTTACTGCAGTCATATCCGCTTAATAACTGCATAAAATAAGTCATATCCACTGTTTAGTACCTAAATATATAGAATAAAAGAAACATTTTTCTCGGTATTTTGACGACATTTGCAATGAGCGTTGTTAACACGCCCATTCCATGGCGACAACATCCACATCTGAGGTGCCCAATGATCATTGGTATTCCCAAGGAAATTAAAAATCACGAGTACCGGATTGGCTTGACGCCCGCGGGTGTGCGCGAGCTGGTGGCGGTGGGGCATGAGGTTTATGTCGAAACTCAGGGCGGTGAAGCAATAGGCTTTGACGATGCGGCCTACCTTAACGTGGGAGCAACCATCGCGCCCGACGCCGCCGACGTCTTTGCCCGTGCAGAGCTGATTGTAAAAGTGAAAGAACCACAGCCTGATGAATGCCGGCGACTCCGAGAGGGCCAGCTGCTGTTTACCTACCTGCACCTTGCGCCTGATCCTCAGCAGGCCCAGTTACTGCAGGCCTCGGGGGCCTCAGCGATCGCCTATGAAACGGTGACCAATGCCCGCGGGGGACTACCTTTACTCGCGCCAATGAGCGAGGTGGCGGGGCGCATGTCAGTGCAGGCTGGTGCTTATCACCTGGAGAAGGCGCAGGGTGGCAACGGTACGCTGCTCGGCGGTGTGCCCGGCGTGGAACCCGGTAAAGTGCTCATTTTGGGCGGCGGGGTGGTGGGCACCAATGCGGCACGAATGGCCGCAGGGATGGGTGCCCAGGTGACCGTTTTAGATCGTTCAGTGGAGCGTCTACAACAGCTGGATGATTTGTTTCAAGGACGTGTCGTGGGTGTTTATTCGACCGAGGACGCACTAGAGCGTTACGCCCTCGACGCCGACCTTGTGGTGGGTGCAGTACTGGTGCCTGGTGCGTCGGCACCTACACTCATTCGGCGTTCTCACGTCAGCGCTATGAACAGCGGTGCGGTCGTGGTGGATGTCGCCATTGACCAGGGGGGTTGCTTTGAAACCTCCCACGCGACCACGCACCAAGACCCCACCTATGTTGTTGATGGTGTCGTCCATTATTGTGTCGCCAACATGCCTGGGGGTGTTGCACGCACGTCGACCATGGCCCTGACCAATGCCACCTTGCCTTACGTCTTGGCATTGGCCAGTGAAGGGCTGGGAGCCTTACACACAGATAAGCACTTGGCGGCCGGGCTTAACGTTCATGCGGGTCAGATTACCCATCGGGCGGTGGCCGACGCGTTGGGGACGGACTATTTGCCGGTAGATAAAGCGTTAAATAGTTGTCTGCGGTCAGCGTGAACCGTCAGGTATGTTCCCTAACCTGACTGCTGACCAAGGCCACCCGTCACGGAGCAGGGCGTCTGCGACTAGGGATGGTCGCAGCCAAGCCCACAGGGGATGTGCTTCTATCGCTCGTCTACTGCGGCTTTAAATGCCCGACGCCGCTGATGCAACAGCGGTTCGGTATAACCGCTAGGTTGCTCAGTGCCTAAACGCACCAAATCCCAGGCGGCATTGAACGCCACGTTGCGAGTGAGGTCCGCGGCCATGGGTTGGTAGCTGGGGTCCGAGGCATTTTGCCTATCGACTACCGTGGCCATACGCTCCATGGTCGCGCGTACTTGCGCTTCACTGACAACACCGTGGCGAATCCAATTGGCTAAGTGCTGACTCGATATGCGCAGTGTGGCGCGATCTTCCATGAGTCCGACGTTATTGACGTCGGGTACTTTAGAGCAGCCCACCCCGTGGTCAATCCAGCGGACCACGTAGCCGAGAATGCCCTGCGCGTTGTTGTCTAACTCGCGCTGGATGGCTGTCTCATCCATTCCTGCGGCACCTTGTAAGGGGATCGCCAACAGGTCGTCAATGTTGCGTCGGGGTGACCCTTTTAATGTCGCTTGCACGGCGACGACATCGACGTCGTGATAATGGGTGGCATGCAGTGTGGCGGCGGTGGGTGAGGGCACCCAAGCGGTGTTGGCACCGGCTTTTGGGTGACCGACTTTGGCGTCAAGCATGGCCGCCATTCTATCGGGCATGGCCCACATACCTTTGCCGATTTGGGCGCGACCCTGCAAGCCGCAGGCGAGGCCCACGTCGACGTTCCAATCCTCGTAAGCGTTAATCCAGGTTTCACCTTTCATAGCCGATTTGGCGGTAAATGCACCGGCTTCCATGGAGGTATGAATTTCATCACCGGTGCGATCAAGGAAGCCAGTATTGATAAACACTACCCGCTCACTGGCGCGATTTATGCACTCAGCAAGATTGACGGTAGTGCGTCGCTCCTCATCCATGATGCCGATCTTAATGGTGTTTTTAGCCAGCCCAAGTACCTGTTCGACGCGCGCCAATAAATCGACGGTGAAACTGACTTCATCGGGGCCGTGCATTTTCGGTTTCACAATATAGATACTGCCCGCTCGGGAATTGCGCAGGGGACCCTCACTACGCACATCGTGTACCGAACAAAAGCTGGTGAACAGCGCATCCATAATCCCTTCGGGGATTTCCTCACCTTGGGCGGTTAAAATGGCGTCGTTGGTCATTAAATGGCCGACGTTACGGACAAACATGAGGCTGCGTCCGTGCAGTGTTAGGGGCTCTCCGTCGGGAGCAATAAACACCCGGTCTGCATTCATGCGCCGCGTCATTACCTGACCGCCTTTGCTGAAGCTTTCTTCCAGAGTGCCTTTCATGAGGCCCAACCAGTTGCGGTAGACCACGACTTTATCCTCGGCATCGACCGCAGCCACTGAGTCTTCACAGTCCTGAATGGTCGTCAGGGCCGATTCTACGCACAGGTCTTTAATCCCCGCCGGATCGGTCCTACCAATGGCGTGCTCTCGGTCAATTTGAATCTCGACGTGTAGCCCGTGGTGCTTGAGAAGCACGCCGGTCGGTTGATCGGTGGTACCGGCATAGCCCACCCATTGCTCGCCATGGATAAGATGGTCAATAGCCTTGTTTTTGAACGCGACCTGCAAGGCACCGTTGATGATCGAGTACCCGGTGGCCTCGCTGTGACTATGTGACTGCAGGGGAAAATGCTGATCGAGAAAGTGGCGTGCCCAGGCAATGACCTTATCGCCACGGATTGGGTTGTAAGCATCGGCGCGCTCAGCACCATCCGTCTCAGGGATGACATCAGTGCCATAAAGCGCATCGTATAAACTGCCCCAGCGCGCATTGGCGGCGTTTAAACCAAATCGAGCATTCATTACCGGGACAACGAGTTGCGGTCCGGGTGTATGGCTAATTTCGATGTCAACGTTGTCAGTGGTGACCTGAACCGCCGTCGGTTCGGGTAGCAAGTAAGCTATCTCGTATAAAAACGTTTTGTACGCTGCCTTGTCGTAGGCGGCGCCGGGATGCTGGTGATGCCAGGCATTCAGTTTGGCCTGCATGTCTTCCCGAATCTGGAGGAGCTCTGCGTTGCGGGGCATCATGTCCCGCAAGATAGCTGCCATGCCCTGCCAAAAGGTCTCGGGTGTCACCCCGGTACCGGGTGCTATGTGCTGCACCAACAGGTCATGGAGGGCTTTATCGACCTGCAATCCAGCGCAGTGAATACGTTCAGTCATGGTGTGACTCCTGTCGAAGCGGATGAGGGGGATAGGCGCGTTACCCTTCTTCTCTAGTGACGTTTGCTCGCTCCGTGCTTGCCCGGAGCAATGGTCCCAGCGACTATCTTCTCCCGAAGCGGCTATAAATTCTAGAAATGGCGTTGATAGGCTGTATTCATCTTACTTATAGCAGCGGGGGCTGCGTCCGTGTTGGCAGTCTGGGTGTCTCAGGAGGTTGGCTTGCCGATCGCCCCCGCTACCGACTCGTTAGCTGCCGGCGTCAGACCGTCAGGACCGAGGTGACGAGCAATGTGGGTGACCAACTGCCGCACCCAGCGATGGGCGGGATTGTGCTGCAATAGGGGGCTCCATGCCATTTTGAGTTCCAAGGGAGGAATAGCAAAAGGCACGTCACGGACAACGACCCGAGGATTATCGCGTTTTAACCACGTGGCTCGGGTAGGTAGGGTGACGATAAGATCATTTTGCTCAGCCAAGGTCATGGCGGCTTGATAGTGGCGGGTGAATACCCGAATTCGCCGCTGCTTGTTCAGTTGTGCCAAGGCACTGTCTACCCAGCCAAGCCGCTGAACGTCGTCTGGATCAACGCCAACGCCAACACCCATACCGGTTTTACTGACCCAAATGTGGTTGGCGCTGAGGTAAGCGTCGAGATCAAAGTGTTCCAGAATATGGTTATCGCGGCTCAGCAAGCAGGAGAAGCTGTCCTGCCACAGTGTGATTTGATGAAACGACTGGGGCATGTGATCAAAACGGTTGATGACTAAATCAATTTTCCCACGCTCTACGTCGAGGAAACTGACGTCCGATGGGGTCATTACATCCAGCGTAATGCCGGGAGCTTGGGCTTGCAGTTGCTGCATGACCGCAGGGAACAAGGTGGATTCGGCATAATCACTGGCCATAATACGAATCACCTGATCGGCGCTGGCGGCGTCGAAGGGTGAGGTGGGTTGAATGGCTCGATCGACCCCCGAGAGGATGTCTCTGACGATGGGCTCTAACTCGAGTGCCCGTGCGGTGGGGGTCATGCCGTCCGAGGTGCGCACCAACAGCGGATCGTTAAACAAATCCCGCAGGCGGCGCAGACTATTGCTCATCGCGGGCTGCGATAAACCTAGCTGCTGGGCCGCTTGGGTGACGTTGCATTCGCGCAATAACACGTCCAGATAGACCAATAGGTTTAGGTCGATTCGATGGAGATTCTTCATCAATCTAATTCCTCGGCGAACGCCTGACTAATTGGTTATCATACCCGTCATTGACTGAGTGGCGAAGCTAAGGTGCTGCAAAGGGTGAACGCCATGCGCCGTCGGGAGGTGGCGGACCTATCCACCGGTATTACCCCCCGCATGAGTCGATGCCACTAGAGCGACAGCAAAGCTACGAGTAAAGGCCAACAGCAAAGACCAATAGAGGATAATCCATGTACCGCGCGCCCCTTGAAGACATGCAGTTTTTAATCGATGACGTCCTTGATATTGAGGCCACGCTCGGGTCATTACCACGCTTTGCCGAACACGGTATCGGGGCCGATTTGACCACAGCGCTATTGGATGAAGCCGGTAAATTCAGTGCCGACGTTGTCGCACCGCTGCGTCGGGTGGGTGACAGTCAGCCGGCAAGCTGTCGTGACGGTAAGGTGACAATTTCCCCGGGTTATGCGGACGCCATTCGGCAGCTGGGTGCGGGCGGGTGGGTCGGTATTACCGCTGACGTGGATGCGGGGGGTCAGGGTCTGCCTGAACTGTATGGGACGGCGGCCTGTGAAGTGTGGAACGGCGCCGACATGGCCTTTGCGCTTGAGCCGTTTTTATCGTCCGGGGCAGCCTTGGCGATCAAGGCCCATGCGAGCGATCAACTAAAGTCCATTTATTTGGCCAAAATCAATTCGGGCGAGTGGTCTGGCACCATGAACTTGACGGAGTCCGGCGCCGGCTCCGATTTAGGCGTCATGAAGAGTCGCGCTGAGCCTGCGGGGGATCACTTCAAGATTTTTGGCCAAAAGATTTACATTACCTGGGGTGACCACGACGCTACCGAGAACATCATTCATTTAGTGCTGGCACGGCTGCCCGATGCGCCGGCTGGTAGCAAAGGCATCTCGCTATTTTTGGTGCCAAAGTACGTAGTCAACGCCGACGGCTCGCTGGGCGAGCGTAACGATGTACGCCCGGTCTCCACAGAACACAAGCTAGGCATTCATGGCAGTCCTACCTGCGTCATGGCTTATGGCGATCAAGGGGGGGCGGTCGGTTATTTGGTCGGTGAACCCAACAACGGTTTAGCTTGTATGTTTACTATGATGAACGAGGCCCGGTTAAAAGTGGGCTTGCAGGGCATAGGTGCCTCAGAGGGCGCTTATCAGCAGGCGGTGGCCTATGCGCGTGAGCGGGTGCAGGGGGGCGTACCCATCGTTGAACACGCCGATGTCAAACGCATGCTCACCACCATGCGTGCGCTTATTGAAGCTATGCGTGCTTTGGCTTTTACCGAGGCGGTCACGATGGATCTAGCCCATTACGGTCCCGCAGATCAGCGTTCGGAGCAACAGCGGCGCATAGACCTTATGATTCCTGTTATCAAGGGCTGGAGTACTGAAGTAGGGCAAGAGTTGACTTCACTCGGTGTGCAGGTGCATGGCGGTATGGGCTATGTCGAGGAGACCGGCGCGGCACAATTTCTCCGGGACGTTCGTATTACCTCGATCTACGAGGGCACCAATGGTATCCAAGCGGCGGATTTACTGAACCGTAAAGTCGGTCGTGACGGCGGTGCCACTATGGAGTCGTTGCAGGCTGAGGTTCGCACAGTGGCAGATACCCTGATGGCCAGTGATAACGTCAGTTTTAGTGGTCTGGGCGCCGCCTTACATAAAGCCCTCGCCGATCACGTCCACACTACCGAGTTTTTGTTAGTGGCCTTGAAAGATGCCAGCTTTGAGGCCTTTGGTGGGTCCTTTGATTACATGATGCAAACGGGTTATTTGTTTGGTGGGTGGATGCTTGCTCGCTCGGCTTTGGTGGCGGCCGAAAAGCAAGCCGCTGGCGCAGACTCGGCGTTTTATGCGCGAAAAATAGCCACTGCACGCTTTTATGGCGCGCGCATATTACCTCGCTGCGAGGCCCATTGTGGCGCCATTCTTGAATCGGGTACGGCCCTCTCGGCGTACTCCCTCGACTGGTTGTAATCCCCGTGTGCGCTAGGGGTGACTTCGCTACCCCCGACCTATCGGACGCGCATCCAGACAGTCGGGTGTTGGCTTATCAGTTTCAGCGATTCGGTCAGCGCGAGCGGTTTGCCGGGACGGTGTCGACAGTCGCCTGTTTTGAGGATAATTCACGGGTGGCTGAAGCGGTGGCCGAGGCGGGTGAGGGACGGGTGTTACTGGTAGATGGCCAAGCGTCTCTGCACCGGTCACTGCTGGGCGATAAACTCGCGAAAAAAGCCGCCGATAATGGTTGGGCTGGGATTGTCGTTATTGGTGCTGTTCGCGATGTCGAGATCATCGATACCATCGCTATTGGGGTCCAGGCTTTGGGTGTGATTCCCGTGAAAACCCAAAAGCGCGGCTTGGGTGACAGGGACGTTGCTGTCTCGCTCAGAGAGGTCACCGTCGAGCCGGGCGACTGGCTTTATGCGGATCGCAACGGTGTGCTCACTTGCCGGCGTCGGTTAATCCCCTAGGGCTCGAAGCGCATCGACAAGTCGAGTGGCTCAACGCCTTTGGTGAGCGCGCCAATGGAAATATAATCGACGCCGGTGTGGGCAATATCACGCAAGGTCGCTTCAGTCACGTTGCCCGACGCCTCTAGTTCGGCCCGACCTGCGGTCAAGATCACCGCCGCACGCATCTGCGCGGTGCTGAAGTTATCGAGCATAATGCGATCGGCGCCGGCCTCCAGCGCTTGGTTGAGCTCATAGTCGGTTTCCACTTCTACCTCAATGGGTTTGCCTGGGGCTTGCGCGCGGGCGGTGATGATGGCATTGGCAATACCACCGCAGGCTTTAATATGATTTTCCTTGATCAAGAAAGCATCGTAGAGACCGATTCTGTGGTTGTAGCAGCCGCCACAGGTCACCGCGTATTTTTGTGCTAGTCGTAAGCCCGGAATGGTCTTACGGGTATCGAGGAGTTTGACCGGGGTGTCGGCCACCCGATCCGCGTAATGCCGACAACGGGTGGCGGTGCCGGATAATAGTTGCAGGAAATTGAGCGCTGTGCGCTCCCCAGTGAGAATGGCGCGGGCATTCCCGTCCACAGCGAATAAGAGCTCATCAGCGTTGACGGCCTCGCCATCGTTTTTGAACCACACGACGGTTATCGCTGGATCAAGCTGGTGAAAGACGGCATTGACAAAGGCCTGCCCACAGAGAACGCCCGACTCGCGACTGATCACCCGAGCACTGGCCGTCGCGTCGGGTTTGACTAGCTTCGCAGTAATATCCCCGCTGCCTATGTCTTCCGCTAAGGCGAGACTCACCGTGTCTTTAAGATGCGCCGGGCTGATCATGTTAATGCTCCAAAACAAGGAAATATTAGCCAGTGTGGGCTAGTATCGCACGGTGATGAGCAAAAAACCGGACCTACACTTTAGCGATGGCTGGACCCCGGCGGCCCGCCAGGTGCACTCGCGCAACAGTAACCGGCGTCCCGAGGGCGCATTGGTTGAGTTGATAGTGATCCATAATATATCGTTACCCCCAGGGGATTACGGTGGCGGATTTATTGAAGCCTTGTTTACCAATCAGCTGGATCCCCATGCCCATCCGTATTTCCAAACGCTGATTGGCTTGCAGGTCTCCGCTCATTTTCTCGTCCGCAGAACCGGCGAGTTGCTGCAATTTGTCAGCACCGAGGATCGGGCATGGCATGCGGGGCAGTCACGCTGGTGCGGGCGTGAAAACTGCAACGATTTTTCCCTAGGCATAGAGCTGGAGGGGACCGATGATGACCTTTACACCGACGCCCAGTATGATCAGCTCAAGGGGCTTATTGAGGCGTTATGGTGCTGTTACCCGAGCCTGTCCCCAGAGGCCATTGTCGGGCACTGCGATATTGCCCCAGGACGGAAAACCGATCCTGGCCCTGCTTTTGATTGGCAACGGCTAGCTAAGGACCTAGGCGCCACGTTGGCCCGCCCGGGCAGTAAATAGGGCTAAGGTGTGATAATAATAGCGACCGATCCAGCGCGGCGCGATGATATTTAAGGAGCAGCTACAGTGACCTACCTCGCTTTTTTGTTTGCAACGGGTCTTTACTACGGACTGGGTCCCGGTGGACCGCTGCATAAAGACGCCTGGTTTGTGGCCATGCGTGGACGCGTTGAGGCCATCGAGCCGGATTTTTGGCTGGGGTTCGTGCTGCTAGTGGTGGTGCCCAGTGCCTTTGTTGCTCTAGTTTATGGTGTGGGTGAAAGCCTAGTAGGCAGCGCGGCTATGGTATTGATGGGCACACCGTGTTTGTTCTTCGCCTTTGGGCGGGTCGATTACGCTGCCTTGATGGATCGATTTTTGCTGCGCAGCCGTGCCGGCGATGATGAGGGGGCCGCTCTGGTACTGGAGGAAGCTGGCGCTCCTATTGACGCCGAAGATCCGGTTGATGCTGGCCGTCGTGCGGCTAAAGTGTTTGCTTATGAAGGTTTCCAGCGATGGTTTCCAGCGGTCTTTTACTTTTTACTGTTGGGGCCTTTTTGTGCGGTCGCCTACCGGCTTATTCAGTTGAATTCAGACGACAGCCAGGTGCCCATAGGTTCATTCCGCTACCTTGTCGACTGGCTACCGGCACGATTGTTGGTGCTGAGTTTTGCCATCGTGGGTGATTTCAAAGGCATCGCAGCGTTACTCAGCAACAAAGGTCTAGACCCGTCGATTGACACCGACGAAGTGTTGCTACAGGGGATCGAGGGATCCATGTCGATAGCCGAGCAAACACCCGCCGAGCAAGTCGATCGGGTGAATCAACTCATGCGTCGCGCCGTTATTTTATGGATAGTGACGGCCTCAGCAGTGGCGATTGTTGCGTAGTAGTCGACTGCTAAAATGTGACGTAGCTCACGCTTAACTCTGGATTGTTGATAGGAATTATTCAACCCTAGAGCACCATCAATACGGTGTGACCCGCACTATGGCCGAGACGTTCACGACTCGCCCGGCGTTTCGGACGGTGGCACTCTCGGAGGAAGAGAGCAGCTACCGGCTTCGATTAACGCTAGTATTTCATCCCGACCTCGAACGCATCGGCGCGCATACTGATTTGCAGGTCTGGCCGCGGGATCAACCGCTCAAGCCACTGGCTGGCACAGTGATCGGGCGTCATACCCCCACTCTTAGTGATGCGCGCAGTATTGACGAGCCGCATGTCAGCCGAACAGCGTTGCGTATTGAACAGCGTTATCGAACCGCGGATCTTAGCAGTCTCAGTTTACGTATTGAGGCGGGACCGAGCAGCGATGCGCAGATTGGGGCTGCGGGGGCCGCCAACTGCTTAGTCGATAGTAGGGAACTCAAGCGCGGCGTGCCGCTGCGCTTGGGGCATGGCGTGGTGGCACTGCTACGACTCGTCGGTCCCATTACCCCTGTGATCGACGTGGATTTTGCCCCAGGGTTGTTGGGTGCCTCCGTTGAGCTGGCGCAGGTGCGAGCGCTGTTGGCATCGGTGGCGAACAGTGATTTACCAGTATTAATTGTCGGGGAATCTGGGGTGGGTAAAGAACTCGCCGCGCAGGCCCTGCATGAGGGCAGCCATCGGCGGGCTAAGCCGCTAGTGACTGTCAATATGGCGGCCATTCCTGAGGGTTTGGCGGCCAGTGAATTATTTGGGGCCGAGAAGGGCGCGTTTACGGGTGCGACAGCAAGGCAAGGCTATTTTCGGGAGGCGCACGCAGGCAGTTTATTTCTCGATGAAATTGCCGATACCCCTGAAACTATCCAAGTACAGCTACTGCGAGCTCTCGAGCAGGGCCAACTGCAAGTTGTTGGAGGTAAGATTGAGCGGGTTGACGTGCGCTTAATCGCCGCCACCGATGGCGCCATTGACGAAGTCAGCGGGTTTCGGCAAGCGTTATTGAATAGAATCGCTGGGTTTACAGTGGCGATACCGCCACTGCGGCATCGACTGGAAGATATTGGGCCTCAAGCGGCGCAACTCTTATCAAGCTTAGCCACAGATCATCCTCAGGGGCAGTTTGTTGCCTGCGGTGATGATCCCCAAGTGGCGGCGCACTGGGGACGTATTATTTTTGATGCTTTGCTCCACGACTGGCCCGGCAATTCCCGAGAGTTATATTTTGCGCTGCGTCGAGCCGCGCTTGAACGTCCTAGGATGAGAGAGCAGGGCCGACCATTAAGCGGGGCCGTGTTGGCAGCGGCTACCCCCGTTGATGATGACAGTCTATTCGCTATTCATAAGGACAATGATTTTGAGCTTAAGGCCACCGCAGCCTGTCTAGGCTGGAGTCGTCAAAAACTGTATCGACGCATTCACTTACACCCCGCCTTGCGCCTGGCGCAGGATATACCCAACGCCGACATTCGTGCAGCATTGGCCCAATGGGATGACCTAGCGGACGCTGCGCGCTCACTCTATGTATCCTTGCGTGCCCTGCGGCTTCGATTAAAACAACTTCCGGTGACTGACTGATGTTCGGGCATCGACGGCGAATGGACGAAAATCACTGGCGCGGCTGGCGTCGTCAGTTGCAGCGTTGGCAACATCACTGGCGAAACGGACCCCCAGATACTACCCCGTTGCATCATCTAAGTCGAAGCTCGATAGCTGATTCAGTATGCCCGTCAGGCGAAATCACTGAATTTGGTGTCGCATCGCTGTCAGGGCCCAACGCGGTGCTGTTACCTGCGCCTTATAACGCCATTCGTCAGCTCGGTTTAGGTGGAGAGGGCGGAGCCTGGCTCGCACAGGATACTTGGCTGGCTCGATATGTGGTGTGCAAGCGACTGAGTGGCATCTCAGCGCAGCAGCCTGATGCTGCCTTACACACCCTGCAAACCCTTGTTGGTCGATCGCCTCAGGCAATGCCTGATATTTATAGCGTCGCTGTCAATGGCGACGCCATCTGGTTAGTGACCGAGTATGTACCGGGTCAGACGCTGGCCGCGCTTGATGCACAATGTAACGGTCGACCCTTACCGCTTCCTTATGTACTACTTATTATGATTGATCTCGTGGCGGCGCTTTCTCAACTGGCGAGTGTGGGTCTCGTGCATGGCGACCTGTCGCCAGCAAACATTATCATTGATGATCACGGACATGCGCGACTGATTGATTTTGGTCAGGCGACGCGAATCAATGATCCGGTGTCAGGACGGGGGGTGCATGGCTTTGCACCTCGCCGCAGCGGCCACGCCTACAGCGCAGTGACCGACGATAGCTATGCCCTTGGGGCTATATTGTTTTGGCTGCTATCTGCTCAGGTACCCACTCAGCTGCTCGATGCCGCTGGGCAGGCGGTCTATCTGGCGCCCACCTGCTCCAACGCCCCTGGACCTTTGGGTGACATGCTCTGGACAGTGGCGAGGACGCTAATCGAGCCTGATCCACTGAGACAGCCGAGCTTGTCTACGCTACTGACATCTCTGCGTCGCGACCTAAGTCACCTGCCTTTGGGTACCCGAGACAACCTTGCTCGATCGGTGATAATTCCGTCTACTACTGAGCCCGCAGAGGCAGTAGCAGCTTACCGACCTAACCACGCGTCATTGGCGGCAGGACACAGCCGATCGCCGCTATCTTGGATTGTCGGCCTTTTGATGATCAGCGCCATCGGATGTTGCGGTCTGTGGCTTAGCACGATGATAACGCGCCCGTCGCTGCGAGTGGCCATTGATGCACTGACACTGACCGCACAAACCCAGCTGGATTCGACATTTACCGATCAATGGGTCGCCAGCACGGTTCAATCTGCCCTAGGTGACGATTGGCGAGTCGGCGATGACGGTAAGCATGTGTTGACCGCCGGGGTGGACTGCGACGACAGGCTCTGTCAATTATTGATGACCCATTCCAGCGCTCGAGGCGATCATGTGCATCAGGATTTGATCCTCGCCGATGCGTCCACCGTTATTTGGCAGGGCGCGCTCGAATCGCTGACTCGTGACGTCGCACACTGTTTAGCCAATGATGCAAGATAGGCGTAGCAGGTGGTGCTTCGCTGTTCTCCAACCCGATCAATTGCTCGACTAGGAACCCTAAGATGGCCTCAATTTCAGTGGGCCGACAGTGCTGGACATCGGCACGCATCGAAGAGGTGTTGGTGGCGGTCTGTCGAGCCACTGCAGGAATTAGCGTGGTGATCTCAGCCGCTAAGTCGGCGTTACCTAGATACTGAAAGACCTGGGTTAACTCAGCAATGGCTGCATGGAATTGGGGCGCATAGGCCGCTGACAGTAAGTCGCCATTGGTGATGTCCCACAGCGCTGTAGGCGGATTAATGGCGCAGTTAATCGCCAGCTTTTTCAGTAACAGCTGGGACATATCCTGCTCCCAGACGCAGTGCCAGGGTTGGGCGGTGAGGGTTGAAGCCCATGTTGGCCTGGCTATTGAAGCCTGCCAGCCACCCACGTGGGTCTCCCCAGCACCCGCAATGACCCAGCTCTGAGGGCTCGATCGATAGCAGCCTGCGGTGGTGGTGGCCACGAAGAGTGACTGCTCGGTTAATAGTGCTGCCACCTGCTCTTGGTAGCCCATGCCATTGGCCATGAGAACAATGTGCGCATCAGGGGCCAGCCGTCCTAAAACCGCCTGCAGCGCGCCGACTATATCAAAGGATTTGGTACAAACCCACAGTCGACGAATGGTCTCAGATTCATGGATGGCTTGGTAGTCGAAGTGCTCGGTCAGGGTAGCATCAGAAGCGTGAAAGGTCAGTGGCTGACTGCCCGTTTGACCCGAGCGGCTGAGTAATATGGGGCGAAAGCCAGCGCCCGCCAAGCGGTGGGCAAACAGTCCGCCCATCGCGCCGGCGCCTAAAATATGCCAATCCGTGTTCATTTCACTAACGCTATTTTGCTGGTGACTTGATCGAGACTACACCGTAACGGCGGCAAAATACCCTGTGCAAGGTACCAGTTCCACTCGACTGCCGCATACACGGCTTGGGCACATGCCCAAAGATCCGAGCAAAAATTTGCGCCTAGGGTTCTTGGTAGCAGTTGACGCGGGTCAATAGTTGGCCAACTGTCAATGGCGGCGGCCACATCGAAATAGGCGCTGCCGGCGCCGGCGTATTCCCAGTCAATGACCAGCAGGTCGCCGTTGTTCGACAATACATTACCCGGGTGTAAATCGTTATGGCAGAACCTTGGCTCATCCTGCTTGAGGACGGCGAGCGCAGCAGTGAGCCCGCCCGAGCAAGGATCAATGAGCTCATCAGGTGGGATGCCCCGGGTCTGGGCTTGATGAAACGTATGCTGTAGTTGCTCGTAAAGATTGACGGTGACACCCTCGTAGGGAAGGCCATGAATACGCCGTATGAGCTCGGCAAGGGCGTCAGTGGTCACCGCCTGCGGCTGATGTTCGATATACTCTGTGACGAGCGTATGACTGGCGTCATGGGCGTAGCACAGTGTCGGCGCCAAGCCATGTTTGGCAGCAAGAGCGAAGTTATTGCGTTCTCCCCAAAAATGAGTCATCCGGGTGCCGGGTCGCGAATCTGAATACCGGATAACAAAAGAATGGCGCCCCTCAGCGCTGTTGCCCGCGACTTTAATGGCTGCATTGGTTGTGCCCGGCGCTAAAGCAGTGATAACGGTGGGCTCGCTGAGCAGCGGCACTGAGGTCTGCCATTGGCGCCATGCCGCCAAGGCGATCGGCAGGCTCATGGGGCGCTACTGGCAGTGCCAGCATCCTGCTCAGGCCGCTGACGACGATAGTGCTGCCGCCAGGTGTACCAACCAACAAAGGCCAGCGCGATGTAAAGGGCAAACAGGCCGGCGGTGAGGTGCAGATCTCTTGCGAGGTACAGGTATATGGATAGCGCGTCGATAACTATCCAGTAAAGCCAGTTTTCCAACAGTTTTTGGGCCACCATCCAAGTGGTGACGAGTGCGCCAATGGTGGTGAGGCTATCGAGCCATGGCAGGGCGGCCTCGGTGTAGCGATCTAGCAAGCTGCCACAGATACCACTCAACACACCAATAGCCGCTATCGCAGTGACATGCTGGCGCCAAGGCCAACGCCTGATGGGCCGTTCGTCGGCGCTGCCATGGGTCCCCCAGCACCACCAGCCATAGCCAGCCATCACCACATAGAAGAGTTGCAAAACCGCTTCCATCAGCAGGGCTGCTCGCCAAAAAATCCCAAGGTACAGGGCCGCGCTCAGCCCCGCTGCCAGCCAGCAGTAGCGCTGTTCAGCAATGGCCAAAAGGACATATATCAGCGCTAAAACCACCGCGATAAGCTCGAGGGCTGCCATTGCTTCAGTCGCTCTCGGGACCTATCTCTGATCTGAAGCCGGGCAAAAATTTCGCCACCAATACTTGTCGGCCTGCGCGTTCATAGCTTTGGCAGAGCGCTGCTTGAACCGCCGAAAATACCGCCTCAACGCCACCTGAAAGCTGTGTACTCAAAGCAGTAGTCACCACCGACACTTCGCCGGTAGCCGTCAAATCGTCAATAAAAGCGAGGACGTTGGCATTAACGTCACCGGCCAAAGGGTAAAGGCTGAGTTCTGCGGTTATTTGCATGGGGTACTTATTCTCCAGTGCGACATTTACAGTGTGTATGTGGCGGTCAAGCCGACAATGCGAGGTTCACCGTATTGATAGTATGGTTCGACAGCGTACTCCTTGCGGGGATCGTTGCCAAAGCTACCAAAGCCCCGGTCGAAGGTATCTTCATCGGTGAGATTGCGCCCCCACAAACGGAGTCCCCAGACCTCGCCTTGCCACGCGATGAAGCCATTAAAGAGCGTTCTCGAGGGGCTCTTGGTGTCGTGGCGGTCGGAGAAGTAAAAATCGCTCATAGTCGTCACGTCGAGGCCGGCTTGCCACGACGAGAAGGGGCGCCAATGAAGTCCGAGCTGAGACATTGTTTTGGGTGCGTGAGGCTGCTCTCTACCAGCAAGGTCATCGCCATCGGCCGTCACATAGCTATCGAAATGAGCGTCGAGCAAGCCTAATGAAGCCTCCATTGCCAGCGCGTCAGTGGCGGCCCAAGCGAACTGCCACTCTAGGCCGTTGCTGCTGCCACGCACGGCGTTATTGGTGTAATCGATGAACGCGGTAGAGCCGTCGGGGCGGGGTATCACCAGCGAGCTTTTAGCCTGTTGGTCGCTACGTCGCATACTAAATAGTGTCATCTTGCTGCTGAGCGATCCCTGGGCATTTTTCCAGCCCCAGCCAACTTCGGCATTGATGAGGGATTCGGCGTCGAAAAAGCCAAGAGGGGTAAAGTCAGTGCCTAGCTCTTCAGGGAACGCATTGATTGAAGCCAGTAAATTCGCATTAACGCCACCCCCGCGAACGCCACGACTGACGCTGACATAAAGGTCATTGCGAGCATTGGCTGCCCACTCAAGGCCTGCTCGTCCGCTCCACAGCGTATCGCTAAAGCGTTCATTAACCTGGCTACTATCTTCATACTCGGAGCCACGATACTCCCAGCGAGCACCAACATAGGCGCTCAGGGCGGGTGCAAAGTCGATTGAAAACTGTCCAAATAGGGCGGCGGTTTCAATGCCGAGATCACTCTCGAAAGCGCTTTCTAGGTACGTGTAATCTCGTCTGAGAGCCTCTTGCTCATCACGCCAGTAAGTGCCGGCGACCCAGCTACCCTTGGCCGTATCGCCTTCAACACGTCCCTCAAGGCTAGTCATCGTTCGGTCGCGCCGGTAGTCATCGACAGCGCTGTATTCCCATCCGGGAGCAATACCGACGTAGCTCCAATCCTCGTCGTAGCTGTACTCCGTGTTGGACTGAGCATGGCTTACCTGCAGCGTATAACGTACCTTGCCCGACCACTCCCAGCGCAACCGCGCTGCATCTGTCAGTGCTCGGTCTCGCCCAGGTTGGTCGGACAATGTGTTGCGCGTATTGTCGAGGGAGAACGCGTCATAACCGTTGTCAATCTCGAATCGGTATAGGGCAACGTCTATCTGCTGCTGGTCGTTGCGGTAGCGTAAGCTGGCGCGCCCTGTTAGCTCGTCGCGCTCGTTGGTGTTTGATGTGTTAAGCCATTGATTGTCGAAAAAACCATCGCTCTGATACTGCTGCAAGGCCACTCGGCCAGACCACTGCGGCGTTAACGCGACACCTACGGCTAAGCCAAAGCGTCTACCTGCGTAGCTCTCGACGCCGGCTTCGACGCGTAAGTCTTGCCCGCTACGGGGAGGAGTGCTTCGCAGGTTTATTAGGCCGGCGAGCGCATTGGCACCGAAAAGTGTGCCTTGTGGCCCTCGCAGTACTTCGACTTGCTGTAAATCCCAGGTCGTTGCGACGCCACCGATGCCCGTCAAGTCGATACCATCGAGCAACAGCGCAACCGAGGCGTTCAAGGGTTCAACAAACTGACTGCGCTCACCTATACCGCGGATCTGAAAAAAGCGGCCGCGAGAGGCGCCTGAGGCAACGTTGACATTAGGTACTGCTGACAACAGGTTCTCAATGTGCTGAGCCGAGCGCTGCTCAATAAAGAGATGATCTAAAACGCTAACAGCGCTGCGTTTTCCGTCGTCGGATTGAAGGGCTGCAGTGACGATGATCTCTTCAAGCTGACGTGCTGCGAGAGCGGGCGCAGCATCCATAACAGATATAATCATAGCGGCGGCGAAGGGGATCGATCGCAGTAAGTAGGCAGGTGGTGATTTTTGATGCAAAGCCAAGGACTCGTTACTCCCACAACAGGCTGATGGGAGCAGCGCAGAGACAGTTGGTGTTGGAAGTAACTGTCGATGGCCTGTCCCTCCGCCGGCGTTATCCGGTTCAGGTTCAACGGGTTTGTCCTCACTAGGACATCTCAGGCAGTGCCACCCCGCAGGTGTAGGCGGGAGTATATCGGAACCACAGTGAGGGTGTAAAATCCGGCTATCAGGGCAAAGCCTATGCGGCTAGTGATTGGTCCGGCAAATCCTGTCACTAAGATCAGGGCTAAACGCAGCGCCAAGCTCAAAGCGAATCTCTGAACATTGCGGTAACATGGCAGCACCATTAGCGGATTGCACTGCTATCCAGTTACGCTATGAGCCAGTTATAATAAGAGCGAGGTATATTCCGAGTGTCCACCATGGTGACGATTGAAGCAACAAGGCGAAGCGTCTGCAATGACTCGGCAGCATCGACCTTAATACCCGTGCCATATGAGCCTTAGTAGACCCTCATTAGTGATGCGCTTGCAGCCCGGTATGCAGTGGCTGCTCACTCACGTGCGGGCACCTGAGGGCGTGCAAAAGCTGCAGCTTGCCCTGATGTTAGTATTGGCTATTTGGTCGTGTTACAGCTTCGCGCAAATTCTCTGGGCGCTAGTACCCGATGCGACAGTGGACTCCACAGTCGCAGCTCCCATCAATCCAGCGATCGTACAGCGCCTGTCGCAAAGCTCAATTAACGTTGAGCTAGATGATCTGTTGGGGCTGGGCTTATTCGGTGAGCCACTGATAGACGCTGAGACGATCTTACCCAATGAAGTGGCGCCAACGAGCTCCCGTGATGGCATTGAAAATGGCGCGCAAGAGACCCGCTTAGATCTGCTGTTACAGGGCGTATTGGCATCTTCAAGCACTGGCTTGGGCGTGGCGGTCATTGAAGTCAAGGGTACACAGGCAAACTATAAAGTCGGCGATAAGCTGCCATTGAGTGGCGCCATAAGCCTGGCGAAGGTGATGCCTAAACAGGTGGTCATCGATAACGATGGCACCTATGAATTGCTTCGGTTATTTGAAGAAGGCATTTTGGATAACATGCGCGCACGGGGTGCGACGGAAGTGGGTCCTGTCCAGGTGCCGACAGCAAATGAAAAATCTGCACAAACAGAGCGAGACGTCGATCGATCTCAATTGGCGAGTGCATACCGCCAACAGTTCTACGACAATCCTCAATCGCTTGCGGATGTCGTGCGTATTTCTGCGGTGCGTACGGACGCCGGTATTGCAGGCTATCGTGTGGCGCCCGGGCGCGATACGCAGCAGTTTAGAGCCTTAGGGTTTAAAGCGGGTGACGTGATCACCGCTGTCAATGGTTTAACGTTGAGCGACCCAGCTAATACCGTGCAGTTGTACCAACTGATGCGTGATGCAGCTGAAGCCAGTTTCGATGTTGACCGCAATGGTACTCCGGTATCGATATCTGTTAGTTTAGGAAGCACTCAGTAGGAGTTCGGCGTTACATGTTAATGGTAGCCAAGAAAACTGTAAGTCGCAGACTGTTAGCGATAACCGCCCCGTTACTCATGGCTTTTGTGGTCTCGACTACCTCTGTTGGTGTTTCCACCGTGCAGGCTCAAGACTATACGGTGAATATGAAAGATACCGATATTCAAGAGTTCATAAAATTTGTTGCTGATATAACCGGCAGCACCATCGTGATTGATCCTTCGGTTAAGGGGAAGGTCAAGGTCATTTCATCTAAACCCGTGTCGAAAGCGGAACTCTATGACCTGTTTTTATCCATTCTTGACGTGCACGGCTATACAGCGGTGCGATCGGGGGCGGTCATTCGAGTCATCCCCAACAAAGACGCGCGATCGGCCCCCGTACCCGTAGATAAAGGCCCTAGTCAGCGCAATAACGATGAGTACGTTACTCAGGTGGTGCGTCTAGAAAATGTTTCGGCCGCAAAATTGATTCCAGTGCTTCGGCCATTGGTCCCCCAGCAGGCGCACATGGCTGCGTACGCACCCAGTAACGCCATCATTATTTCGGATATTCGCTCCAATATTAATCGCATTTTGGACATCATCGATCGCATGGACCGCACGGCCATCGAGAGCACTGAGGTGGTGCGACTCAAATACGGTGTCGCAGAAGACATTGTTGCCATGCTCGAGGCACTCGAGAAATCGACAAATGGCTCGGGGGAGACTGATGACGAGTTGACCTTGGTCGCTGATAAGCGCACCAACAGTCTGGTGGTCACGGCGGATGAGCTCGATATGCAGCGCATCAAGGAATTGATCCGTTACTTAGACACGCCCCTTGAGCAAAGCGGTAATGTTAAGGTGGTGTATCTCGAATATGCTAACGCCGGTGATATCGCGGAAGTATTAACCCGAGTGATGCAAAATATTACAGCCTTGGATAACGGCGGTCAAAAGACCCGCAGTTCCAATTCAAATTCGACCATTGAGGCGGACCTGGGTACCAACGCCCTTATTATCACCGCCGACGCCGATGAGATGGCCTCCTTAGAAGCCGTCATCGCTCGCCTTGATATCCGTCGAGCGCAAGTATTGGTCGAAGCCATTATTGTGGAAATGGAAATCTCTGAAGGCCAAGAATTGGGTCTGCAGTGGCTGTTTGCTAACGATAGCGGCTTGTTTGGCAGTAATGTCAGTACCAGTTCCTCTCAGCAGCAGCGCAATGCCGCCATCGCGAGTGCCATTCTTCCGGACGACAACAGTAGTAACGAGATTGGTGTGCGCGATCTTACCGGTGCATTATCGCAGGTGCCGGGAACAACATTAGGTTGGGGCTTGGTCGATGATGATCTATCGATGGCGGTTATTCTTAATGCGCTGGAGACTCAAGGCAATGCCAATATTCTCTCGACACCCAGTCTCCTGACTCTGGATAATGAAGAGGCTTATATTACTGTGGGTCAGCAAGTCCCTTTCGTGACCGGCTCTTATACGAGCACTGGGGGCGGCAATGGTGCACTGCAGAATCCATTTCAAACCATCCAGCGGCAAAATGTCGGTGTGACGCTAACGGTCACACCCCAGATTAACGAGGGTGATTCGGTGGTGCTGGATATTACCCAAGAGGTATCCAGTATTAGTCAGCAGGTGCTCACCGCCTCCGATGTGATTACCAATGAACGTAAGATAGAAACCAAGGTACTGGCTCGCGATGGCGATATTGTGGTTCTTGGTGGTTTGGTAAAAGACGATATCCAAGACAGTCAGCAGGGTGTCCCGGGGCTATCGAGCATACCGTGGCTCGGCCGTCTATTCCGCAATGATGTGGTGTCGGTGACCAAGTCTAATTTGCTGGTCTTTATCCGTGCCACTATTGTCAGAAACGACGATGATCTTGCCGGTGCCACTGCTGAAAAGTATCGCTATATTCGAGATGAACAGCTTGAGCGGCGCCAACGTGGCCTTATGTTTCTAGATGATGGAAATATACCGGTGATTCCCACTTGGGAGACCCAAATAAAACAGCTATTGGACGTTGAGGAAAACGCCAGCGAGGGCGGGCGCGAGTGAGTGAGCCTGAGCTCGACAGGGTCGTGGATGGATTGGTAGACGTGACGGAGCTTGTGCCTGACGTGGCGCTGATTGACTCGACCGCTACAGCCCAAGGATTGCTTCCCTTTAGTTTTGCTAAAGCGAAAGGTGTGTTACTTGAGCGTCAGAGCCACGGCTGTCGTGTGTTTTTCCGCCCACCCATAGGCAAAGATACCTTGCTGGAGGTAAATCGCTTCGTTGGCACAGCGTTCGAACTCGTGGGTTGTGATAGCCAAGATTTCCAGGCCCGTCTTACACGCGCGTATCAGCGCACGAATAATGAAGCGGCACAAATGGCAGAGGATATCAGTGCCGATGTCGACCTCTCACAATTGGTGGATGAGATTCCGGATCTTGGGGATCTAATGGACGCCGAGGATGATGCACCGATCATCCGCCTTATCAACGCTGTTTTACAGCAGGCGGTGAAAGAGAAAGCATCGGATATTCATATTGAAACCTTCGAGGATCGTCTTAGCATCCGTTACCGTATCGACGGCGTCCTAAAGGAAGTATTAGCGCCCAATCGAATGTTGGCGCCACTGTTGATATCGCGACTCAAAGTCATGGCCAAGCTCGATATTGCCGAGAAACGTATTCCTCAGGATGGTCGAATATCGGTGCGCATTGCCGGCCACGCCATTGATATTCGTATGTCGACTATTCCCTCTGCGCATGGCGAGCGGATTGTCCTGCGCTTATTAGACAAGCAGGCAGGTCAACTAGAACTCACTCAGTTAAATATGAATGAGCAAGTCACTGAGGCATATCGACGCGGGTTGCAAAGTCCTCACGGTATTATCTTGGTGACCGGCCCCACGGGTTCGGGTAAGACAACGACCCTTTACGCGGGTCTTTCAAGTATTAATCAGACTTCGCGCAATATTCTAACGATTGAAGATCCGGTTGAGTACATGCTGGCGGGAGTGGGACAAACCCAAGTTAACACCAAGGTTGATATGACGTTTGCGCGCGGACTGCGCGCTATTTTGCGCCAAGACCCCGATGTGATTATGGTCGGCGAAATTCGTGATATAGAGACCGCGGATATTGCCGTACAGGCGTCATTGACCGGCCATTTAGTGTTGTCAACGCTACACACAAATACGGCGATTGGCGCAGTAACCCGTCTGCAGGATATGGGTGTTGAGCCATTTTTATTATCCTCATCGCTCCTCGCGGTGATGGCTCAACGATTGGTGCGGCTTCTGTGTCTCGAGTGTCGTGTGGCGCACCATCCGAGCGCTGTGGAGCGAGAATTGTTGCACCTTCAAGATTCTGAAGAGGCAGTTATTTACAGGGCTGAGGGGTGTGAGCGCTGTAATCATTCGGGCTATCGCGGTCGGACAGGCATTTATGAACTGATAGAAATCGATGAACCCTTGCGGTTGATGATTCATGAGCGCGCGAGTGAACAAGCCATGTTGGAGGCAGCGCGCCTGCGTTATCCTGGGATTGATGTCGATGGCCGACGGCGGATTTTGTCAGGTGAAACCACTATAGAGGAGGTTCTCCGCGTGACCGCGGTGACGTAAGCGGTGGCTGCCTATCGTTACAAAGCCTTAAACAGTCAAGGCAAGGTGGTGAAGGGGGTTCTTGAGGGAGACTCAGACCGCCATATACGTAGTCAGCTGCGCACGAAGCAGCTGCGACCTATTGAGGTCGAGGTGGCGGGCGTGCGCCTTAAAAGCAATAAAGGCTTTCGTCTATCGCTCTTTCGTCCGGGCTTAAAGGTGGGTGAAGTCGCCTTGATAACCCGGCAATTGGCGACGTTGGTGGCTTCGGCACTACCCCTTGACGAATGCTTGCAAGCCGCGGCTGAGCAAACCCGTAGGGCAAAAATCAAAACGATTTTGTTACAGGTCCGCTCCCGTGTGTCAGAGGGCTATACCTTAGCCAACGCCATGGGTCAGTTCCCCCAAGCCTTCGGGGAAATGTACCGAGCAATGGTTCACGCGGGGGAGCAGGCCGGGCAGCTTGGGCCGGTGTTGGAGCAGTTGGCAGATTACACTGAGAATAGCCAACACACCGCTCAGCAGCTGAAAATGGCGTTGATTTATCCATTTGTGCTGGTCGCCGTTGCGGTTGCCGTGGTCACCGCTTTAATGGTGTTTGTGGTCCCTGAATTGGTGGGTATTTTTGCCCATACGAAGCAAACACTACCACCACTGACAGTGGGCCTTATCGCCACGAGCGATTTTTTACGGGATTATGGGCTGTGGGTGCTGTTAATACTGGTGGTCATGGCGGTGGCATTTTCTCGGCTGCTACAGCATGAGGGCAACAAAGTGGTATGGCACCAAGGTCTGCTGCGCGTCCCTGGAGTAAGCGGCGTATTAATTAGCATGGATACCGCACGATTCGCCTCGACCTTGAGTATTTTAATGGCCAGTGGTGTACCTCTATTGGACGCCCTACGGATTGCCGGTGCAGTCATGGCCAATCGTGTATTACGTGCATCCGCCAGTACCGTTGCGCTGCGGGTACAGGAGGGCAGCAGTCTGCATCGTGCGCTGTCTCAGGAAGCTTTTTTCCCGCCCATGATGGTACATATGGTGGCGTCGGGGGAAACGTCAGGCGAGCTCGAAGCCATGTTGTCGCGCTCAGCCGCCAATCAAGAGCGCGAACTTCAAATGACCTTGGGCACTGTCATGGGCCTTTTTGAGCCACTCATGGTGGTGGTAATGGGTGGCTTGGTACTGACCATAGTTATGGCCATTCTGCTGCCAATATTTGATTTAAATACTATGGTGAGGTGAGGGTATGCACAAGCAATCAGGCTTTTCGCTAATCGAAATTTTAGTCGTACTGGTCATTATGGGCTTATTGATCAGTGTGGTGGCGCCGACGGTACTGAACAGTGCTGATGATGCGCGACTGCAAAAAGCGCGAGCAGATTTCAAATCAATAGAAACCGCCTTGAAGATCTATCGGCTGGACAATTTTACCTACCCCACGACAGAGCAGGGCCTGGCGGCATTGGTTGAACCTACGACGCTGGCACCCGAGCCGCGCAATTTTAAAACAGGTGGCTACTTAGACGGTGTGCCGATCGACCCCTGGGGTCGTGCCTACCTATATTTGTCTCCCGGTGAAAATGGGGCAGTTGATATTTATAGCTTTGGCGCCGATGGTTTGCCGGGCGGTGACGATCAAAATGCCGATATTGGTAACTGGAAAACGGATAGCGACTAGGTCATAGGACTATTGATCGGTGATAAACGGTCTCTCTTTGCAGCGCGCTTTCAGTCTGATTGAATTGCTGGTGGTGGTGTTGGTTATTGTCATGCTGACTACGGTTGTCAGCTTGAACGTGGGCACGGGTGGACGGGGCATTAAGCGCGCGAATGAGGTCCGCCAACTGGCTGCAACTATGGGTTACGCGCAGTCAGAAGCCGAGTTGTCAGGGGCGGATTATGGATTGCTTGTAGAGCAAGATCCGACGCTCGGTGCGCCTCGGTATACGGGTCGCTGGCTTAAACGGTTTGATCAAGGTTGGGCCCCACCGCGCATGGTGGGTGACGTGCTTGCCCCCTTTCGCTTTGCAGCGGGCGGCGACTTATTACTGACGCTTATTGATCAGCCTGAGATTACCATTGAGGCCAATGACCCGGAATTGATAGCATCACCGCAGATTGTTTTTTTTGCGGGTGGCGAGGTGACCGAAGGCGCGCTTGAGTGGTACGACCAACAAACGAGTGAGCGCTTGTTTCGGCTGAGCTGGGATTTATTCGGTCGAATGACCATCATGCCTAACCGTGAGGCCTCTAATGACGAGCGCCGGTAGCCTGCGCTCTAGAGCCAACGGCTTTACCTTGATTGAAGTCATGGTGGCCATGGCCGTTGTCGCTGTCGCCCTACCCGCACTTTTGTTTGCCTTAATCCAGCAGGTAGATGGCACCGGGTATCTGCGAGAGCGCACCCTAGCTAGCTGGGTCGCCGCGAATAAACTCAGTGAGCTACAGCTGATTGTGGCTAACAGCGGCACTATTCCATCGGGGGATTTAGAGGGTGAGTCGCGGTTCGCTGATCGTGACTGGCACTGGAGTATAGAGCAGCAGACCACTGAATTACCGGGTTTTATTCGTATTGAAATTGCTATCGGTCTGTTGGATGACCAAGAGCAACAGTATCTGCACAGGACGGTGGCTTTTTTGACGCCGGAGAAGCCATGAAGCGTAGCAATCGAGGCTTCACGCTCATCGAAGTATTGATTGCTATGGCGATCACCGCCTTTGTTGCACTCTTGGGCTATAACACCTTGTCGACGGTGATTACCGGGGTCGACAGCGTCCGTAACGAGGCGCAGCGCTTATATGAAATCAATCGCGCTATAGGGGTGTTGTCCCGAGATATTCGGCAGGTTACCAACCGATCGATTACTGATGAGTTTGGCACGCAGGCCTCGGCCCTGGAGGGCGGTCCACTCGCGCGCGAGACCTTGGCGTTTACGCGCAGCGGTTGGCACAATACTCTCGGGGTACCGCGCAGCGCTTTACAGCGTGTTGCCTACTATATCGACGACGATCAGCTCATCCGGGCTGCGTACCCCATCTTGGATCGCAGCGCGGCTATTGAACCTCGAGAAACGATTTTACTCGAGGAGGTCGAGCGATTTGAAGTTCGTTTTCTGGGGGATATTACCACGTTACAAGTGGGCGCTGATGTGACGGTCGATCGACGCTTTTGGCAGGAAAATTGGTTGGCCGATATCTCGCAACCCGGTGCAGTGATTGAGCTGCCAGCCGCGGTAGAAGTGTTATTGGCGATCGAAGGCTGGGGTGAGATGGAGCGACTGTATGTCTTGTCGTCACCATAAACTACGACATATGGGTAGTCGGCAGCGGGGTGCTGCACTCATTGTTGCGCTACTGGTATTTGCTATCGCCGCGGCGCTAATGGTGGGCTTACAGCGAGACTTCACTCTGCACATGGAGCGCGGGCGTAACGGCTTTCTGCAGGAACAGGCGTGGGTCTATTTGCAGGGCGCTGAAAATCTTGCCACGATGGCCCTGCGTCTCGATGCACAACAGGATACTGAGACGGACCGCACGCGAGACGACTTGAGCGAGCAATGGGCCCAAGAGGCGACACCCTATCCGCTGGATGAGCAGGGTTGGTTGATGGGGGAACTAGAGGATCTTCAGGGGCGCTTCAATGTCAACAATCTGGTGAATCCGACGAAGCAGCCAGAGAGTGATAGCGTCACCGAAGTGAAGCAAACTTTGGGCGCTGGCGAGATCAGGTTGTCCTCCGACCAACAGCAATTTATTCGCCTGTTGCAATCTTTAGAGGGGGTCGATATTGATCTATCCTTGGCGCAAACGCTTACCGCTGCAGTCATCGACTTCATTGACGCCGATGATAGTCCGCAAGCCAATGGCGCCGAGGCTGAGGGTTACCGCAATCTTGTCCCTGCCTACCGACCTGCTAATCAGCCCTTGGCGAGTGTCAGTGAGCTTCGCGCGGTCAAAGGGGTGACTCCTGAGATTTACAATGCTCTGGCACCCTTTGTATCGGTGTGGCCACCCGGGGGGAGTTTACTAAATATTCATACGGCACCTACGGTTGTATTGCGCAGTCTTAACGTGGATGATCGGCTCGACCCCTTGTCCGCTAATGAGGCCGGGCGACTGGACGAATTACGCGCGGCGGGGGAGCTGGTCGACATTGATGCACTGCTCAGCGAGCCTGTCTTTTCAGGTGGCGCGATCGAGGGATTACGCGGCCGCTTGGGGGAGTCGAGCAGCTGGTTTTTATTGACTGCACAGGTTGAACTAGCAGGCCGAGAACAGCATTTAGTCAGTGTCCTTGAACGGGATGGACAAATTATTCGCAGTCGTTATCGAAGTCTGGGTGAACTATGATGCACTATGACACTCACTCTTCCAGCAAAGGAGTAAACGCGCCACTATGACGGTCTCTGCCAATCTCAGCGTTGTTCGACTTGAATCCGGGCAGTTGCGACTGTGGCGTGCGGGTGCCGATGACGCCGTGACCATGGATGCAACGCAACTATGGCCTGATAACACGGTATTTGCAGTGCCGGCCGATGCGGTACGGGTGGTGAAAAAAAATCTAGCGTCCGATGAAGCAAAGCATCTTCGTAAGTCCCTACCGTTTCTAATGGAAGAGGAGGTCATTGACGATATTGACGACCTACACTTTGCGTATCACTTGCATGAAAATGGTGGGCTTGAGGTGGCGATAGTGGCGCGTCAAACCATTGACGCTTGGCACGCCCTGCTGCCCGCCGAGTGGGACGGTGCCTGGGTACCGGAATGCTTATTATTGCCGGTGCAAAGCGATGAAATGTGCCTAGTCGTTGAGGGGGAGACAGTGCTCGCCCGATGGTCTGTCGGGCAAGAGGGAGCTGGTCAAATCGACGCTGTGCCAGTCAACCCACCAAAGACTGGCGTGACTGAAGGTACGCGTCTGCCACGCGCATTGCTCGCCGCCCTCATAGAGACCATGAATCCAATACCCAACGCCATCATAATGTACGGCCACGATCAGGCTGCGGACAAGGCATGGGTCCCTGAGGCACTCCACGACCGGGTCCAGTGGCGACACGGAGGATTTGGACAAGCGCTGTTACTGGTTGATGGCAGACAATCTCCGCTCAATTTACGTCAGGGTGATTATGCGCCGCGACTCCCGTTCGCTCGCTGGTGGAGCCTATGGCGCACTGTTGCCGTGGTAGCTGGCGTTGCTCTGCTGCTGCAACTAGGCAACGATATGGTTAACTATCAGCGATTGAGCAATGAAAATATCGCTCTCAGAGCGGCGATTCAAGAGCGCTACCGGCAGGCTAATCCTCAGGGAGCGGTGGTCGATGTAGAAAAGCAGTTAGATAGACAGCTGGCTGAATACAACCCAGCCGCTGCAGGTGTGGCATTTACCCCGTTACTGGCCAGCATTTCCCAAGCCCTCGCAGGGGAGGGCGCTACTAGCGTCAGTACCTTGAACTTTGATGCCAGCAACGGTGACGTTCGCTTGGATCTATTGGCGGACAGCTACACCTCCATAGAATCGCTCCGCCAACGGTTAACGTCCGCGGGATTGACCGCAACATTGGAGACGTCCTCGTCGCGCAATGATAGAGTGCGCGCGCGACTACGTATTGGCGGTGGACGCCGATGAAAGCCTGGTTTTTACAACTCAGGCGTCGAGAGCAACTTTACATTTTGACAATGGCTGCGGGGGTGGCGCTATGGTTAGTGTTTCAGCTGGCACTCTCTCCCGCTTCGGCGCAACGACAGCAAATGATGGAAAACAATCGTGGTGCAGCAGCGTTACTAGGCAGAGTCGACGCTAAGGTGAGTCAATTGCTGGCGCTCAGAAATGAAGCGGGTAGTCAATCGCCCGCGTCCCTTTCGGCGACTGTTACGCGCTCGAGCGACAGCGCAGGCTTGACTGTTAGGCGACTGCAACCTAATAGTCGAGGGGAGGTGCAGGTGCGCTTTGAAAGTGTCGACTACGATGCCCTCGTTACGTGGTTGTATCAAATTGAGCAGATCGAGGGGCTTGTCGTTGTCGATGCGTCTATCGCTCAGGCCGGGCGCAGCGGCGGTGTCAATGCGACCCTGCGTTTGGCTGAGGCGCGTTAATGCTCTTACTGTCCAGGCGTAGCTTGCTGGTTTTCTTGTGCGTATCGCTGCTATTTTTGTTGGTCACCATGCCCGCGCGGATTGTTGGCTATTGGGTGGCGCCGACCATGCATTTAACGGGATTTTCCGGCTCGCTGTGGCGCGGCGAAGCGGTCCGTTTGACGATCGACGTCTCGGGAAAGCCGATACACCTCGGTACAGTGAGCTGGTCTCTACACCCCGGGTCACTGTTGTTACTCAGTCCTAAGGTCACCTTTTCAAGTCGCTGGGGAACGCAGTATGTATCCGGTCAAGTCACTGCTGGCTTATCTGGCCTGTCCGTGCGCGATGTCAACGGGCGAATGAACGTCCGATTTATTCGCGACCTAGTCCCACTGTACGTTGGCGGCGTGCTGGAATTACAGGATTTAACGGCCACTATTGACGGCGGCAGAAGTGCCTCTTTCGAGTCGGCGTCGGGTCGACTGTTGTGGCAGGACGCGGTGTGGACGGCTCATACTGGCGATGTCGCGCTGGGTCGCTATGCGGTGGATGTGCGCAGTGACAGCGAGGGGATCACGGCGACACTAGGGACTTTATCGGGGCCGCTGCAGCTCGACGGCTTGCTGAGGCTCAAGGGCGAGCGATACGCGTTAGACGTCGCTTTACGAGGCCCTGCTGTGGCTAACGAGGCTTTCCAACAGTCAGTGGCCCTCCTAGCTACACCGGTTGACGGGGGCTTTGATTTGCGTCTTGAGGGTGATTGGTAGGGTCTGCGGGGATAGCGGCTGTCTGTGCACCGATGATACAACGCGGTAAGCTAGTGAGCGAATACCTATGTGAGCCAGCGCGACTGCGTTTAGTTGCGGTGGATAGCTATAGGCTTACGACACAATAACAACAGGGAGTAATCGACATGGCAACAGCCTCAGGCAAGGGTGCGCACTGGTCCAGTCGCTTTGCGTTCGTCATGGCGTCAGTGGGTTTTGCGGTGGGCCTAGGCAATATATGGCGCTTTCCCTACGTCACCGGGGAAAACGGCGGTTCCGCCTTCATTGTTATTTATCTGTTATGCGCTGTCGCCATCGGCGTACCGTGCCTCATTGCTGAATTACTCATTGGGCGGCGCGGTGAGCAGAGCCCTCCTCAATCAATGGCCAGGGTCGCTGAGGAATCAGGTCGATCCCCGCTGTGGAGCTCGGTGGGCGGTTTAGGTGTGCTGACCGCGTTCACTATTGCTGTGACCTATGCGGTGGTGGTCGGGTGGGTGCTCGCCTATTTATTCAAGGCCACTACCACGGGCTTTGCTAATTATGATGCGCTGGTTTCCGCGGCGGATTTTGATCGTTTGCTCGCTAGCAGTGAGACCATGTTGTTTTGGACGCTGATTGGCAATGTCGCGGTCGGCACTATTATTTTTGCCGGGGTGAAAGGCGGTATTGAGCGCGCGGTCAGTATTATGATGCCGTTAATGTTCACGCTGCTGATTGGACTGGGCGTTTATAATATATTTGCTGGTGGTTTTAATGAGACGGTGGAGTGGTTGTTTACCCCGGATTTTAGCAAAGTAGGGCCCGACACCTTGCTGGCTGCGGTGGGCCAGGCATTTTTCTCCATCGGTGTCGGTATGGGGGGCATGATGACGTACGGTGCCTATCTACCCCGCTCCTTTTCAATTACGGGTGCCGCCGTTGTGATTGTCTTTGCGGATACACTGGTGGCCTTATTGGCCGGGTTCGTGGTCTTTCCCGCTGTTTTTCACTACGGACTCGATATGGGTAGTGGCGCAGGCCTGATTTTTCAAACACTGCCAGTGGCCTTCGCGCAAATGCCCGGCGGCCATCTCTTTTCGGTACTCTTTTTTGTCATGTTAGCCGTAGCGGGCGTCACGTCGATGGTGGGCCTATTAGAGTCAGTCACCAGTTGGATCGACGGTCGTTTTAATATCAATCGTCATGTGGGCGCCGCAACGGTAGTCACCGTGGTTACCGCCTGCAGTATCGCCAGCGTCTTGTCTTATAACGTCTGGCAAGACGTTGGGTTTGCTGGGATGAACTTCAATGAGCTCACCGAATTCGTTTACGGTCAAGTATTCCTGCCTGCAGGTGGCTTGCTCATAGCCTTGTTTGCCGGCTGGTTTATGTTGCGTGAGCATAGTCAAGACGAAGTGGCCGCTTCGCCGGGCGTGTACGCCACGTGGCGCTTTTTGGTCCGTTTTGTCGCAGTGCCTGCGATTGCGATAATTTTAGTCACCGGTTTGATGTGAGATAGCCATGATAGCGACGTTAACGGACTGGCTGTGGTCCTATGTATTGATTATTGCCTTATTGGTAGTCGGGCTGAGGTTTACGCTAGGCACCCGGGCGGTTCAACTAAGGTTGTTTGGGGCCATGTTCAAGGGACTGCTGCAGAGTCATTTGGGCGGAACACAGCGCGGTATTAGCGGTTTCCAGGCTCTCGTTATCAGCATTGCTGGGCGGGTGGGGGGTGGCAATATTGCCGGCGTCGCCGTAGCGATCACGCTGGGTGGCCCAGGAGCGTTGTTTTGGATGTGGTTGATTGCGCTCTTGGGTATGGCGACCAGCGTCTTTGAGTGCGCTTTAGCTCAGCTCTACAAACAGAAAAGTGTCGGCGATGATTTTCGCGGTGGTCCGGCGTATTACATGCGTCACGGCTTGGGTTGGAAAGTCATGCCCGTCATCTACTCCTTATTGCTGTTGCTGACTATTGGCCTAGGCTTCAACGTGGTGCAATCCTACTCGATCACGAATTCGGTAGAGTCCGCTTTTGGTATCCCTGCTTGGCAATCCGGAGTAGTGCTCACTGTCGTAATGGGCTTGGTGATGTTCGGGGGTATACGGCGGATTGCGGTATTCTCTGAAATACTGGTGCCGGTGATGATTATTGGTTATTTCCTCGCCGCCCTAGTGGTGGTCATGATGAACATAAGCGCGGTCCCCGATGCCATAGCGCTCATTGTCCGCTCTGCGTTTGGGTTGGAGCAGGTCGTCGGGGGTGGGGTCGCGGCGGCTATTATGCAAGGTGTGCGCAGAGGGCTGTTTTCGAACGAAGCAGGTTTGGGTACCGCCCCCAATGTAGCGGCAGTCGCCGATGTAGCCCACCCCATTTCCCAGGGGTTGGTTCAAGGGCTGAGTGTGTTTATCGATACCATTGTCCTGTGTACCTGCACCGCGCTCATTATTTTATTATCACCCGTCTATCAAGCCGGTGCCGAGGGTGTTGAAGGAGTGGCACTGACCCAGTTAGCATTGGCGTCGCACTTAGGCCCCTGGGGTGAACCACTGGTGAGTATTGCGTTGGTGCTGTTTGGCGTGAGTTCCATTGCCTATAACTGTTATTTAGGTGAGAACAGCATTGCCTACTTTACGGCGCTGCCGAAGGGGTCAATCACCGTCTTTCGCGTCGCGGTTATGCTGTTGATTGGCTGGGCCTCATTGCAAGATCTCGGCACCGTGTTCGGCTTCGCCGACCTGACCATGGGTTTGTTGGCGGTGGTCAATCTAGTAGCACTGTGGGCCTTGACGCCAGTGGGGTTTCGCTTGCTCGCTCATTATGAACAGCAGCGCAGTCGAGGTGAGCCGCTGTTTAGCTGCGCTGAAATGCCCGATTTACCCTTGAGTGAGGCGAGCTGGGGAACCCCTCCAAGCCTGGACAACGTCGGCTGACGACCGCTGCGTAAACGCGGCTATCTGGCGCGTCTTGCTATCAGCCAGCCTCTGATAATGTCACAGAAAATGTTTGTTCTTGCTTGCCTCGCAAGGCTTGGATGGTGACCGTGTCGCCGATCTTAAAACCCTCCATAGCGGTGAGATAGTCATCTTGGTTGCGCACGACTTGGTCGTTGATGTGGGTAATGACATCCCCCAGTCGTATATCACCTCGCGAGCTCCGGGATGCTCCCACCATGCCCGCTTGCGCGGCCGGTAAGCCGCGTAACACCCGGACAATAACGACCCCTTTAACGCCGTACCGACGGGTCCATTGGTCACTCGCCAGTTCAACACCTAAAACAGGGCGTAAAATCTTGCCATAGGCAATGAGCTGTGGCACCACCTCTTTGACCATATTGACCGGTATGGCAAAGCCGATGCCGGCACTGGCGCCGCTGGGTGAAAATATAGCGGTATTGACCCCGATGACTTGGCCCAGTGAATTGAGTAATGGGCCGCCAGAGTTACCGGGATTGATAGCCGCGTCGGTTTGAATTACCCCTTGTATGCGGCGATTACTGGGCGATTGAATCTGTCGATCGAGGGCGCTAACGACACCCACCGTGAGGGAGGAGTCGAGTCCAAACGGATTGCCAATGGCGAGCACTTTCCGTCCCACGGATAACTCGGATGAATCCCCTAGGGGTAGCGGGTTTAGATCGCTGGGCGGCGACTCCAATCGGAGCACCGCGAGATCACGCTCTGGTGCGACACCAACAACCGTTGCCGCATAATCGCCTTGGTCTTGAATGCTCACCATTAACTTATCGGCGCCGGCGACGACATGGAAATTGGTAACAATGAGCCCCGTAGCGCTCCAGACAAAGCCAGAACCCGCCCCCTTGGGAATTTCCGTAATGTTGTAAGAGAATAGGCTGCGGCGCAGTGCGCTACTTGTTACTGACACGACTGCGGGACTCGCCTTACTAAAAATATCAGTGGTATTTTGCTCATCATCTGTTGCAAAACTGAGATAGCTCGGCGCCAATGAGCTATCTGCAGCTACCTCTGTAGCGGGTTCACCGGTACAGGCTAAGGAGCTGCTGAGGAGAAGTAGGGCGGCGAAAGGTTGTACCAGAAACCGTGCGTTGCGCACCGTTAGTGCCCCGCTGTGGTGGTCGTTGTAGGAGGAGAGATGGGCGCAAGCTGAGAATGATCAACGGTGCTTTGACTACCAACGTCGTCGGGTAAGGGTACGGTTGACACCTCAAGTGGTGGCAGCTTTTCCTCAGCGAGTACGACTTTGAGAATGTCACATCGCAAGTCAATATCTTTCGAGCTCAATTCGAAAATGGTATTGGCCACCTCATCGCGATGATCAAAATGTGCGACCTTACTGATATCGCCACCGTCCGTCCAACGTTTACCGCGACCCCAGTAATGACCATGGTGATTTCGGATAATATAGGCGTTACTCATGTTGTGGAGACCCTTCTACTGATTCTGGTAACTGACGCTTGATAGTTAATTAATGGATAAGAAAGTCTTTCGCTTCGTTGATTTTAGCAGCGAGATAATGATTGCCGCCACGGTCAGGATGCAGTTTTTGAATGAGACTGCGGTGCGCTTGCAGAATATCTTGCTCACTGGCGTCATCGCCCAGTCCGAGGACCGCTAGTGCCTCATGGCGGTTCATCGATGAATCTACCGAAGCCCCACCCTGGCCACCATTGTCACTATCGTTTGTGACGCCGTCGGGAAAGCGCTGCTCCAAATAACTCGTTAAGAGTTGAGTAGAATCTTCGTCTTCACTACGACAGTAATCGAGCAAGCTCAACAATTGATCATGGGTCATTTCGTAGAGCAGCCAGCCCTTGAAGGGACCACTGATCACCTCACCCGACAGCTCACCACTACTGTGATCAAGCTTCATACGCAAAATGGTGCTGTTCACCTCGGATTGCTGTCCGGTGGTGCTGCTTTGCTGACGCTGCCACCACTGGTGTAAAAAGGGAAATGCGCGAATCAATAGCGGTAGCGATTGTCGTAGCACGACCAACAAGCCAGTGAGCGCCGCACCCACCCAATGCATCTTGCCGGACAGTGTGAGTAGCAGCGCGGCGACAGCGGCGCCGCCAAGCATTAATTGCCCATAGCCCCCACGACGTTTATGGGGTGGCATGGCTTGAACGCGCTTGATGAGGATAAACAGCGTTAGTGCAATAGCGACCAGTAGTATGAGTTTAGGCACGTGACTCCTTATTGACGCCCCTTTGAAACAGGCGAAGTGTTTCCGACACAGTGCCTAATAGCGTGGCACTGTGGGTATTATAAAGGGCTTGAGGCCGGCATGCTGTATTCAGTTAGTTGGTTTTCTTGGCAGTTGCATGAGCAAGAGTTTATCACTTTCACGCCCGGAGCTAGTCAGGGCGCGTCGTCCTCCCTGAGCGTATCTGACCACCGCACCCAGCAGCTCTTTCAAATAATCGGCACTGTGATGATCGAAGCGTGCATAAACCCCCCCACTCAGCCCCGCCATCTGCTCAAATAGAGCGGCTACGGTGTGGTCATTGCCCTCTTGGAACAGGAACAGGGGTTGATGTCGCACTCGGCATTGACCCGCTAAATCAAGCAGTCGCTGACTGGGCTCTTCAACAGCGTCACCAATAAAGACCAGCCCGCGCACGGGAGTCATGGGGGTTGCGACCCCAAGATAGTGCTGCAGCAGACGGGTGATTTGTGTTGCTCCACCGAGACAGGAAACGGCTTCCATGTGGGCGAGCAGCTCGTCAGAGGAGGTTAACCAGGGGCTGTATTGGAATTCGTTAAATCCCCGGAAATAGCACAGCTGAATGGCTAAATGGCTATCGGTCTGAGCCGCGCGGAACATGTCTTGATGCAGTCCTCGCGCTTGCTGCCAAGTAGGCTCTCGGCTGGCAGTAGCATCAAGGGCAAAGACTAGCCTAGGCTGTCGTTGGGCAACACTGCGTATCGCTTTTGTTTTGCTGAGAAAAGCACTCACGGCGGTGCGGTCGATTTTTTTGGACGGTGTCTTTGGAATGATGATCACTAGTTTGACGACTAAAGAGTCGCTGATAAAACCGCGATCGGGGGCCGCCGTCAAGTGACAGTTGGCTGATGCACCGGCGTGTCTGACTCCCGATCAGCCGTTAACAAGGGTTACAGTAGCGCTATTGTATGGCATGGTTGCCATTCCAAATGGATCTTGATTGAAAACACAGCACTGGAGGTGAGCGATGGGGTTGTTTGATATTCGGAAGAAGCACGCGCTGCCCGATGAAACATCGGCTTTGTCGGGGCGACAGCTGCCTATGTCGTTGACTAACGAACACGCGGTGTTAGGGCGGCCTATCTGCCCTCCGTTTCCCGACCACTGTCAGCAGGCCATGTTTGGGATGGGCTGTTTTTGGGGCGTTGAGCGTATTTTTTGGGGCATCTCAGGGGTGTTTACCACGGCCGTCGGCTACTCAGCGGGGGGCACGCCCAACCCGACCTACAAAGAGGTGTGCAGCGGCCAAACGGGGCATAACGAAGTCGTGTTGGTGGTATTTGATCCAACAGAGGTAAGTTATGCAGCGTTGTTAACAGTGTTTTGGGAAAATCATAATCCGACCCAAGGTATGCGCCAGGGTAATGACTATGGCACTCAATATCGTTCAGGTATTTATACTTTTGACAGTGACCAGCAGGCTATAGCCGATCTATCCAAGGCAGATTACCAAGCGCGATTGCACAGCGCGCGTTTCGGTGAGGTCACCACAGAGGTGATCGCTGCGACTCCCTTTTACTATGCTGAAGATTACCACCAGCAATACCTGCATAAAAATCCTGGGGGTTATTGTGGCATTGGTGGCACTGGAGTGACCTGTGCTGTCGGTGTCGGAGCAAAGGGTGTGCTTTGAACGCTCATCGAGAGGGTAATTCCCGGGCCAGAGCGCTGGTAAGGGCGGTGTCCACGCTCAATACGCGTCCGCCTAAGTGGCGCATCAGCGCGCCGTTTTCTTGAACGAGATGGAGTTCGAACGGAATGAAGCCCCCTTCCGGGCCAATCAGCACCGTCGCCGGTAGTGCTGTATCGGCCGCCAACGGCGGGTGGCTTCCGGGATGCAAGCAATAAATAGCCTTGTCCATGGCTATATCGTTCAACCGATCTTCTACAAAGGGTCGAAATCGTCGGTGTAGCTCGACCACGGGCGCGATGGTATCGCCACTACGCTCTAAACCGGCGTGGAGGGCTTTGGTGATGTTATCGGGATTCATCAGCGGGCTTTGCCAGAAGCTTTTTTCTACCCGAGCACTGTGAATCAGATGAAGCTCGGAGACCCCAAATTCAGCACAGCTGCGCAGTACCCTGCGTAACATTTTCGGGCGAGGTAGTGCCAACACTACCTTGAGAGGGTGGCGTGGCAGGGGGGGCGTAGTGAGCGCTGCGATTAGGTCAGTGTAGTCACTGTGGGTACTTTCCACTTGGGCAGTACCGCGCATGCCACCAAGAGCGCCGATGCGAAGGCTGTCCCCGGCCTGCACCTTCAGCACAGACTGCAAATGTTGGTGCCGGCGCCCAAAAAGTCTTATACGCTGCTCGTCGAGCCAGTCGTCAATCTCCAGGAGAATGATATTCATCGTTAATCGATCCAGAGGTCGTATTCATCCGATCTTGTGACTTGCCCTTCAATAACATCCCCGGGCTTGAGATCACGGGCGCCGGGAAGATGCACAAGGCCATCAATTTCAGGCGCATCGCCCATGGATCGACCGAGAGCGCCGTCGGGAGACACCTCGTCGATAATCACCTCAATGGTCTGGCCCTTTTTCCGCTGCAACTTGTCGGCACTGATCGCCTGTTGGGTGGCCATGAACGTATCCCAGCGAGACTGTTTTATAGCGTCGGGAACGTGATGGGGTAAATCGTTGGCTGCGGCTCCTGCCACCGGGGAGTATTGGAAGCAGCCCACGCGATCGAGCTCCGCCGCCTCTATAAAATCAAGTAATTCCTCAAACTCCTGCTCGGTTTCTCCGGGGAACCCGACAATGAAGGTACTTCTTAACGTGAGTTCTGGGCAGGTATCGCGCCACTGATGAATTCTGTCAAGGGTCTTTGAGGTACCTGCGGGTCGTTTCATGCGCTGCAACACGGTTGGACTGCCATGCTGAAGTGGAATGTCGAGATAGGGAAGGATTTTCCCCTGAGCCATCAGGGGAATGAGTTTGTCGACGTGGGGATAGGGGTAGACGTAATGTAAGCGAACCCAAATACCGAATTCCGCTAACGCTTCGGCGAGGGCCTGCAAATCTGACTTGAGCGGACGCCCGTCCCAAAAATCGGTGCGGTATTTTATATCAACGCCGTAGGCGCTGGTGTCCTGTGAGATAACCAAGAGTTCTCGAACCCCTGCTCGAACGAGTCCCTCGGCTTCTTTCATGACCTCGCCAATGGGGCGACTGACCAAATCTCCACGCATACTGGGAATGATGCAAAATTGACAGCGATGGTTGCAGCCCTCAGATATTTTGAGATACGCATAGTGACGGGGCGTGAGTTTTACGCCCTGTGCAGGAACCAAATCGATCAATGGGTCGGGCCGTCGATGATTAGGTAGCACGCGACGCACTTCGCTCAACACGTCCTCGTAAGCGGCGGGCCCCGTGATACCCAGGACTTTCGGATGCGCCGCTAAAATCCGCTCGGCGTCCTCGCCTTTGCCCATGCAACCCGTCACCAAGACCCGGCCATTCGCCTCAAGGGCTTCGCCAATGGCGGCGAGCGATTCCGCTTTTGCGCTGTCGATAAACCCACAGGTATTGACAATCACAACGCCCGCATCATCGTAGCGGCCGGTGACCTCATAGCCGTCTAGGCGTAGCTGGGTCAGAATACGCTCGGAGTCGACCAAAGCCTTGGGGCAACCAAGTGAGACGAAGCCCACTTTGGGCGCTGCAGGGGAAGAGAGTGTGGACATAGGATTAGCCTGTCGGGAGAGCGGTAGTTCATTGTACCTGCGTAGTACGCGGGGCTCGAGTGGTTAGAGACGGCGACTATCTGGTCGGCTGTAGGTGCCTGTCTGTAGTTTGGTACGCAGTAGCGCAAGGAGCGCGAGGGATTCCTCACGATTGAGAAATTCCCCCACGATAACATGATGCTCTTGACTGTGGACGGCCATGGAAGGGCCATCCCATGCGTGATCTTCGGGTATCACGGCAAGCCTTGATTCCTCTCGCGGCAAGGCCCAGGCTCGCCTCGGTGAATAGAAGCCCTTGTCGATGCGTATTTGTTCATTGTTAAACGTGATGATTTGGCGATATTGGAGCTTCCAATTGACGTAATACAAAGCGCCTGCCAGCGCTGCTAACTCCATGCCTGCCAAGGGCAGGATAGGCCAGGCGCCCATGGCGGTGAAGCCAATAGCCGCGCCCAACGAGGGTATCGAAATGGCTATGAGCACCCACAGATTAGTGCTCCAGGTGGCGGAGTGATTAGGTTTGATGATAATCGTTTGCGTGTCGTGTTGTTCGGTATGATCGATCACGCCGGTCTCCGGTGTCGCCTACGTCAGGCAGTCTAGCGAATACCCATTTACCGAGCCAAGGGCTTTATCCCGGGCGTTGGCTCAAAGGCCCGTTGAGGTCAAACGGAACGGGTGAGTAGGCTCTTAGCATTGACTGGGTGACAGGATGACGAAAGGCTAAGCGGCTGGCGTGAAGGCAGAGCCGGGGGGCGGCAGCCAATGCTTGTGGGTGTGCGTACATGTCACACCCTAAAATGGGGTGCCCTAGTTCTCTCAAATGTATACGCAGCTGATGGGAGCGACCCGTTTCGGGCGTCAGTCGTAGCAAGGTGGCGTCTGCTCTGCGCTCGATGATCTCGTAGTGGGTGATTGATGATTTTCCTGTTTCAGCACAAATTTTTTGTTTGGGGCGGTTATCCCAGTCTCTCGCTATGGGTAAGTCGATAGTACCGCTACTGTTCTCAAGGCTCCCCCATACCAAGGCTCGATATTCCTTGGCGATATTGCGGGCCTGGAAGTGGCGTGCGACACCCGCTAAGGCTTCCCGGGTTCGCGGCACAATCAGCAGTCCGCTGGTGTCTAAGTCGAGTCTATGCACGGCGGTGACGCCGGGATAATGGGTTTCGAGACGCAGCATAAGACTATCGAAGTTAATCGGATGGCGTCCGGGAACGCTCAATAGCAGATGCGGCTTATCAACAATTAAGAGGTGAGTGTCCTCATAGAGGATTCTGATAGGCTCCTGACTGTGGGGAACGATGTAAGGCGGAAGTTCATGGGTTTCGCCCTCCGGTGACGTCTGCATCGTCAGTATCGTCGTTGCAGGGCATCTAGCGCCCCGTGATAGCGCTGAACAGCGCCACTGATGCCAAAGCGTAAGGCATCAACCGTAAACGCGTGTCCGATGGAGACCTCAGCGACATGTGGCACTCGGAAATCAGGCAGGTTCGGCAGATTCAAGTCGTGTCCGGCGTTGACGCCTAGGTTCGCCTCGTGGGCGGCGATGGCGCTGTCGACATAGGTCTTGAGAACCGTGTCCCAATGTCCTCTGGCATGGGCGCGAGCATAAGCCTCAGTATAGAGCTCAATTCGATCTGCGCCGATGTGCTGCGCGATAATCATTGCATTGGGGGTAGGGTCCATAAATAAGCTAACGCGGCATCCCCAGCCTTTGAGCTGAGCAATAATAGGCATCAGCCGGTCGGCGTCGCGAGTTAAATCAAACCCATGATCGGATGTCAGTTGGCCATCGCCGTCGGGGACTAAGGTGGCTTGGGCGGGTCTGACCGCTTCCACCAACGCCATATACCCCGGATAATCACTGACGCCTTGACGATCGGAGCGGCGCGCTTTGGTAAATGGATTGCCTTCAATATTCAGGGCAACCTGGAGGCTGTCTTTTAACTGAAAGCAGTCCTGGGCACGGATGTGACGCTGATCGGGACGAGGATGCACGGTGATGCCATTCGCGCCAGCGTCAATACACAGCTGGGCATGCTCGACAATATCGGGAATGGCCGTGTCCCGACTATTTCTGATAAGCGCGATTTTGTTGAGATTAATGCTGAGATCGATCAAGGGGCTTCGCACTCCTACGGCGTGACGGTTGTCGGGATTGAATACCAGTGATCAGGCCTGAAAATACCGAGGCTGTCCAGTCCATGTCATCGAATATCCGCGTAGATGAGTGATCCTGCACTGTAGTGTTGTTCATTCTTGAAGGATCGCCGATGCCAGCGCTTGCCAAGAAGTTCTCAATAGCACTCTTGTTCATGTGGCGTTGAGGTGGTGGATTTGCTCCCTGCGTAACTAGGCAATGTATCAGACGGTGGCTTGGTGAAGTTAACTTACCGATGCCTCTCAGTGGCACCACTGTAATGAGCTCATTCAATTATACTGGGGACTGAGCAGTAAAAAAATCTGCAGC
>DGPA01000019.1:65217-140039 GCA_002389505.1 Halieaceae bacterium UBA4452 | reverse complement strand
CGCCATGCACTGCTGCCGGTTAGTACGATCTATAACATGAGTGACATTGATGGCTAGGCCGGAGCACGCTGGCTGAGTCGCCGCACTTATCTTTAAGCAGATCAGAAGGGCGACACACATTAGATCGCTCTAGAGCGCGCTCAAGTAGTTGCGAATAGCTAGATAGTCCTTGATAACGGTGTCGGGCTCAAACACCACCCCATGGCTAGGGTCGTTGTAGCGCGGCTTAAAAATAGCCTGTAACTGACCTTTCGGGTTTAGCAAAAACAGGGTGACCCCGTGGCTAACCTCATAGTCGTTAGCGCTAAGATCGCCCTCAGAATCGGTCACTGGTACCAGTTGCGCCATAATGCCCAGGCCCTGCTCGAAAGGGAGGTGGCCGTTGTCGCCACCATCGACATGGGTCAAACCAATAAAATCTGGATGGAAGTAAGGTATATAACTTGCCAACTGAGACACGGTATCGCGCCGATGATCGACGGTGTAAAAGAGAACGTTGAGGTCGTTATGTCCTCGTTCCTGTAACCGCCTTGCGACCACGCTCAATTCTGACAGGGTGGTAGGGCAAATATCTGGGCAGGTGGTAAACCCGTAAGACACTAAACTCCAGCGCCCCTGCAGATGGCTGTTATTGAAGACTTGGCTGCGGTGATCCAGCAAACTGAATGTCGCTAGCGGTCGACCCTCTGGCAACAGTATGCCGTTGATAAGGGGTGGAACGTCTGACCGACTCAACAGAACGTATGCGGCGACTAAGACAATAACGATATTGGCAAGAGTAAACCCCCGCTGCATTCGCTTGCGTGCAGAGGAAGCTCCATTGTTATCTTCCATTTCAGCGATCGAAAAAGTCCAATCGAGTGAGGAAGGTGTAGTCGCCTTCAATAGCCATGAGCGTAACGAGAACAACCAGCGCTATGGGCGGGACGAACAGAACATACTGTAGCGACAGCCGCTCCCAGGCGACATGCATAAAAATCGCCAGGATGAGGCCCGCTTTGAGGAACATGAACACCAAAATCAGCGTCCAACGCAGGTAACCTTGTAGCTGGAAAAAATCCACCATATAAGAAAACGCGCTCAATACGAAAAGCAACAACCAAATTTTCAGATAGATGCCTATGGGGTGCTGCTGGCCAGCTTCTTCACTCATCACATAACCTCACCACAAATAAAAGAATGCAAAAATAAACACCCACACCAAGTCCACAAAGTGCCAATAAAGGCCAACAATCTCGACAATGGCATAGCCTTTTTTATCGTAGTCCCCACGCGCCACTTTGCGCGCAACCACAAGGAGATAAATGACACCTCCGGTCACGTGCAGACCGTGGAAGCCGGTAATCATGAAGAAAGCGGAGCCAAATTGAGCAGCGCCGAAGGGATTCTCCCAAGGTCTAACCCCCTCCTCTATCAGCTTTGACCATTCGAAGGCTTGCATACCCACAAATGACGCACCAAGAATAGCCGTCAGCGTAATGAGTATAACCGTGACGCGCTTATTACCGCTGTAGGCAAAGTTCACCGCCATGGCCATGGTGCCGCTGCTAGTAATTAAAATAAACGTCATAATTGCGATCAACACCAAGGGCAGGTGGGATCCAAAAATGGTCAGCGCAAACACCTCACTGGTGTTGGGCCAGCTATCGGTCGCCGATAGCCTGACATTCATGTAGCCGGTCAAAAACACTGAGAAGATGAAGGTATCGCTGAGAAGGAATAACCACATCATCAACTTGCCCCAGGGCATGTCGAATACTTGTTTGTCGCCTACCCAATCGGACACCATGCCCTTGATGCCGGGCTCAGTGTAGGCGGTAGTTTCATTACTTTGCGCTGTCATGAACGTTCCTCAAAATCCACACATGGCGGCCAGAGCATTAATGGTTTCTGGTCGGCTAGTGAGTAATGCGAATAGCACCAGCCAAACGCCCAAAAGAAAATGCCAGTAGGTCGTGCACAGTTGCAGGGGAGCGCCAAGGCTTTCTGGGCTGTTGTCATACCAGACTCGAAACACCACATTAGTCAACACAATTAGGCCACCCATGATGTGCAAGCCATGTATGGCTGTCAGCATGTAGAAATAGCTGTTGGCAGGGTTGCTATTGATATAAAAGCCCATGGATTGCAGGTGCATCCACAAATCTAGCTGGGCGACGATAAACAACACGGTAAAACAGACTGCACTGCTGATGCCAGTCACGGTCATATTCAGTTTGCCTTGCCGCGCTCCCGATACCCCCAGCTGCATAGCGGCACTCGCCAATGCCAGCAGCGCAGTGTTAATCCAAAGACGTGAAGGGTCGGTAAAGGGCTGCCATGGCGCCCCAGATAGCGCTTCGAAATCCGGGTATTGTGAACGAGCGAGAAACGTAATGATGAACAAGAAGAAAATAACGCTCACCACGACGAGGATAAACCGAAGGGCAATTCGCGACGCCGCATCAATGTGGGGTCCAGAGTAATCCACGGCGACCGCACCTACATCGCCATCGTGCAGCCACGGCTTTGTGCCGAGGGTTTTAAAAAATTTCATGCCTTACTCCCCTCAGGTTCCCCTGCCGTATGCTCTGCATCGGTCACCGGATGATTCTGCGGAATGAAATCTTGCTCAACCCCGGGCACGCCATAGTCATAGGCCCAGCGGTACACAACGGGGAGCTCCTTACCCCAGTTGCCATGATGGGGCGGCACATCCGGTGTCTGCCATTCTAGGCTGGTAGCTCCCCAGGGGTTGTGGCCCGCGGGCTTTCCGTAGCGAAGACTCCAAAATAGGTTATAGAGGAAGATCAATTGGCTCAGGCCGACGATCAGCGCTGAAACGGTAATGCTCGCATTCAGGGTGAACGCTGACTCAGGAATAAAGTCGGTAGTGCCCATAGCGAAGTAACGACGGGGCACACCGAGTAAACCGATGTAGTGCATGGGCAAATAAACAGCGTAAGCGCCCAAGAACGTCAGCCAGAAGTGTGCCTTGCCTAATTTCTCATTGAACATCCTGCCCGTAAACAGTGGATACCAGTGATACACCGCGGCAAACAAGACCATAACCGGTGACACGCCCATCACCATATGGAAGTGTGCTACCACGAAATAGGTGTCAGACAGCGGCAGGTCAATGGTGACGTTGCCTAGGAACAGACCGGTCAGTCCGCCGTGAGTGAAGGTAAATATGAACCCTATGGCGAATAACATAGGTACCGTGAGTTGAATATTGCCTCGGTACAGGGTGAGGACCCAGTTGTAGACCTTAATGGCCGTGGGTACCGCAATAATTAGAGTGGTGGTAGCGAAGAAAAAGCCAAAGGCCGGGTGCATACCGCTGACATACATATGGTGCGCCCACACCACAAAGCTCAGTCCACCAATCCCAACAATCGCCCACACCATCATGCGATAGCCAAAGATGTTCTTGCGCGCGTGGGTAGCGAGTACATCAGATACCATGCCAAAGGCTGGTAGCGCGACAATGTACACCTCTGGATGTCCGAAAAACCAGAATAAGTGTTGAAACAAGACCGGGCTACCGCCGCTATAGTCGAGATTCTCACCCAGTGACACCAGTGCTGGCATAAAAAAGCTAGTGCCCAGGATTTTATCAAACAGCATCATAATGGCGCTGACCAAAAGCGCCGGGAACGCTAAGAGGCCGAGAATAGTGGCCGTAAAGATGCCCCATATTGTCAGCGGCATACGCATCATAGTCATGCCGTGGGTGCGGGCCTGAATAACGGTCGTCACGTAGTTGAGGCCGCCCATCGTGAAAGCGACAATGAAAATGGCCAAGGACACCAGCATCAATATAATGCCCCAATCGCTGCCTGGGGTGCCCTCCAGGATGGCCTGAGGTGGATACAGGGTCCAGCCGGCTCCGGTCGGTCCACCAGGAACGAAGAAACTGGCCATCAAAACAATCACCGACAAAAGATATACCCAAAAACTGAGCATATTCATGAACGGAAATACCATATCTCTTGCGCCGATCATCAGCGGGATCATGTAGTTACCAAAGCCACCCAGTAACAGTGCGGTAAGCAGGTACACCACCATAATCATTCCATGCATGGTCACAAACTGCAGGTAAGAGCTGGGGGTAATAAAGTCGAAGGTATCGGGGAACCCCAACTGCAGCCGCATGAGTCCGGACAGGACCAGCGCCACCAAACCGACGAAGATAGCCGTTAAGCTGTACTGGATAGCAATGACTTTATGGTCTTGGCTCCAGACATACTTGGTGATGAACGTTTGCGGGTCGTGCAGTTCAACGGTTTGGTCAGCAATTGCCACGTTTTGCATGCTTACTCCTTAATGTATAGGCGTCAATTAGATCGTCTTAATTGATTCACAATGTATTCACGTAGGCGAGTAAATCGTCTATGGATTGTTCGTTTTGTAGCGAGCGCGCCATCAAAACCATCTGATGGCCGTAGGCGTCCTGCTTGTGAGCACCGCGAATACCCAGCCGGAAACTCTTGAGCTGTCTTTTCAGGTACCAATCACTTTGACCAGCAAGGCGAGGCGCCTGAAGCGCATACCTTCCCTGTGCCTGCGCACCATGGCAAGCACCACAAGTGACATAGTGTGAGGCGCCCTTACTGGCATCCCCGGCAATCGTCGATTCCAGATTGACCGTCGGTAAGGACTCAAGATAAGCCGCCACATCGCGGACTGCCGCGTCGTCGACTAAAGTGTTTGCCATAGGGGCCATCTGCTTACCGTAGGTATCTTTTTCGTGTGCACCTCGGATGCCGGCCTTGTAATAGTTGAGCTCTCTTGAGGTGTACCAAGCGGGGAGACCTGCCAAGGCGGGCGCGTTTAAGGCGAAGTTGCCTTCGCCTTGCTGCCCGTGACAGGCAGAGCACACCCCGTAGGCGGCCTTACCTGCCACCAAATCACCCGGGCCTTCCGACTGGATGTCTTGCCAGGTCTGTTGTTGGCCAAGCCAATCGTCGAAGTCTTCGTCGGTATCTACGACCACATAACCGCGCATGGTGTAATGGGCGATACCACACAATTCCATACAGAGGATGTCAAATTTGCCCGTGCGAGTGGGCGTGAACCAGACATAAGTCACTGTCCCCGGCACCAAGTCCATTTTTACTCTGAACTGGGGTACGGCGAAGTCGTGTAGCACGTCTTTTGAGCGCAGCAGCGCCTTGACAGGCTTATCAATGGGTAAATGTAATTCGTTGCTGGTGATAAGCACATCATCGAGACCCGCATCGTCATTGGGACTCATCCCAAACGGGTTGTCGGGACCAATGTAGCGGGCGTCTACTTCACCCAAAACGCCATCGTCTCCCGGAAGTCGGTAGTGCCACTGCCACTGGGCGCCAACAATCTCTACCTCGTGCGCGTCATCAGGGGGATCGACGAAATCAGCCCATACCACCAAGCCTGGCGCCAACATACCGATTACCCCTACGGCGGTAATCGCAGTCAGCCAGACTTCTAGCTTTTTATTTTCCGGCTCGTAATGGGACTTACGCGCAGAGTTGAAACGGTACCGAAAAATGGCATAGGCCATAAACAAATTAACCGCAACGAATACCACGCCGGTAATGACCAGCGTAATGTCGATAGTGGTGTCGATAGCTCCCCAATTCGACGCCAAGGGCGTTAACTGCCAAGGACTTAACCAATGGAACAGTAGACTGCCCACCACCAACAAGACGAGCGAAATCACTAGATTCATTTATTCCCCCAAATCTATTTTGTGATATTTATTGTTTTTATAGTGTTGTAACGATTGATGGCGGCAAGGTTCTCATTGCTTACTGCCGTTCGTCAACCTAAAACGAGCTTAATCATCTTTTTGGGCGCCCGTTAGGGTGCCCAATTCACACCACGGTGAAATCTATTCTGTATGGCTATCACCCAGCGAGGCGTGGATTCACCCTCCCCCGCGTCAACCAACCGTGGATGCTGAGCGACTACGGCATTGATAGTCTGCTCTTGGTCGGCATCAAAGTCGACGAATAACACATGTTTGCCCTGCTCGAGATCGTCGCGAAAACGCCGAAAATCAACATGCATTTGCTGAATGCCAATTAGGCCGCCCTCCCAAGTACAAAAGCCTAGGACAATAATGGCCAGAAAAATGACGGGAATCCACGTATAGGACTCGGGCACGTCGAACATCCAGCAGAGCGCGAGTGTCGCTACAGCACCGATCATGCCCACGACTGCGCCCAGCTCAGTGCCTCGAACCACATTTTGCTTGAGCACCGCCTCCACTTGATGCAGTTGATGAGCCTCTAACCCTGCCTCGTCATTGCTGAGCACATGGATTTGTGGCGTGCTAACACCAGCAGCCTCCATTTGCCGCTCAGTCACTTCCAAATCGTCCAGGTTATCGCTGATATAGTAATGCCGTTTCATCACAGGCACCTCTTATTATTTTTTAGGTGAACAGCGGCCTAGTTAACCCACCTAGACTTATCTCAGCAAGTAGTCGTCGATATGGCAGTGGCCACCGTGTACCACGCAACATCGTTACTGCTCACATCGAGGTCTGCCAGCGCCACCGCAATGTCCACCGAGAGTATAGCACCGCGTCAATGCGCGTCCAGTGGCGAGTTGCATGGCCGCAGAACGCTGGTTTTCATCTATCACAGTGCATCGAGGGCGGAGTTAACCAACGCCCATCGCGCTCAATGCATCTCTTCACCACCACTGACATTGAGTGCCTCACCGGTAATGAAGCCTGCCTCATCAGATACCAGAAAAGCCACCGCCGACGCGGTATCACTGGGCTTGCCGACTCTCGCTAGCGGAACGCGCTCGGCAATGCCCGCGCGATAATCTTCAGGCGTGAGGCCTCTTAAGGCTGAAAAGTACTCGCTCTGCGCCCGGCCCATAGAGGTGGTGACATGATTTGGACAGACCGCATTGACACGAATACCCCTCGGTGCGAGGTCGATTGCCGCCGTCCGAGTTAATCCGATCAAGCCGTGCTTGGAAGCGACATAGGGTGCCATTTGACGAAAGCCCGTCTTCGCGGCCTGGCTGGCAACATTGATGATACTGCTTCCCGGATTCATCACCCGGGACGCTTCCCTAGTGAGCAAAAAAGCCCCTGATAAGTTCACTCCAATAACCCGCTGCCAATCCGCATAGTTAAGTTCAGATAACGGGCATATGACATCGCCGATAGCAGCGTTATTTATGGCTATGTCCAGTCGACCCCATGCCGCCATGACACCAGCAACCGCGGCCGATACTGAGACTTCATCGCTGACATCACAAGGCATAGCCAACACATCGCAACCGGCGGCCAACAAGTCTGCCACCACCTCGTTGGGCGTTTCCGCCTCACCCTCATTGAGCACACTCGCCAGATCACTAACGACCAGACGGCAGCCCGCATCGCCGAGCCGCCGAAGCATGCCGTGCCCCAAACCACCAAGCCGCCCGGATCCCGTACACAATGCCACCTTACCGGCTAAACTCTTCACTCTAGGGACTCGGCTACCATGAACAGTGGCGCCAGAGCATAGCGCTGAAACTGAGCAGCTATACTCTGCATTTCCGCTGTACCCACCGCACGCTTAAAGCTGTCCATATCGTCGATCTTAATAAGCTCGACGTGGCTGTAGGGGACCTCGGAGTCACCATTTAATAGGCCTTGAATAGCCAGCACTTCAAAACCCGAAACACCCGGTAGACGCCGCACCGTCGGCAGGTCAACCTCCCGTGCCCAGTGCTCATATGCACTGACATCAGTCTCTGGCTTCAAGTTGAATAGCACTACAATTGTTGTCATAGTTGTGGCTCCTCTATAGTTCAGTCTGCAAGCAAAAATGATAGTCGGCAGCAGAATCTGGATTATGGGATACTTCCCACCTGAAACATACCATGAGTACACACCGACAATAGCAGGGGAGAAACTATGCACCATCAATCCCACGAACACGGTATGGCCATACCCCTTACTCAGGAGGATCGCGCGCGACGCGCCTTCGTATCCAGTTTACGCTCGCATGTACTTCAGCAGATGTCGGCGGGCCTTCGGCAACATTTTGACTCGACGGTCGCAGAAGAGAACACCAAACGGGGTAAGCGCCTAGAAACTCCAGAGGATATTCACCGTTCTTTGCTGGACGCATTCCCGTTTAAGGCCTACAGCAGCGTGCGCACCTCAGCTCAGGAAATGGTCTTTGATGTAGTCAGTGACGCGGTGGATCGCAACCGGGACTCACTCAACGATAGGCCAACCGTCGACAGCTGTAGCGGCACTCTGACGCTAGACCCCCATCTCGAACTGCCTAAGAATGTCACGGGGTTTGATGTTCACCTAGCGCCGGGCGCCTATCACGCTGAATATCAACCCGAAGACCTTTGTGCTGGCGCCGTGTATGACAACTCCATTGACGTCTTTGCCTTCGGACAGTTTGGTAAGGAGCTAAACGATATTGGCAGCACGCTGGCCAATTATATCCGACTCGCCTACTCCGATTTCAATCCACAGCAGATCCTAGACTGTGGATGCACCGTCGGGCACAACACCTTACCTTGGGCAACGGCTTTTCCTGACGCCGAGGTGACCGCGATTGACGTGGCCGCACCGGTGCTGCGCTATGGCCATGCACGCGCCCAGTCCCTCGGCATACCGGTGCATTTTAAGCAGATGGATGCGAGCGATATGGCCTTTGACGATGAACAATTTGACGTCGTATTTTCTTCAATGTTCCTCCATGAGCTGCCTCCAAAAGATCTGGCTGCCTACCTGCGTGAAGCCTACCGGGTCCTCAAACCAGGAGGCGTGCTGTGGCAGATGGAGCTTCCCCCCATGAATGCCATGCCGGTGTACGAAAACTTCTACATGAACTGGGACACCTACTACAACAATGAGCCCTACTACGGCACTTTCCGTAAGCAAAACTACCGTGAACTACTCAGCAATGCGGGCTTTGACGAGGATAACTTTATTGAAGCGACCCTGCCCAGATATACCTTTGTCGGCGACGCAGCGTTTAAATCTGCACTCACGGGAAGTAACACCTTCGACAGCCTGACGGGCCGTATGGATCCAAAGGGCACCCGCTGGTATGGCTTTGGTGCCTGGAAAGAATAGGCAACCGTCATGCGAAAAATTCCAAGAAAACGGCGAGGCCAGCGCCACCAGTTTTTTGCCGCTGATGGTGTTGACGAGATACTTAGCTGTGTATTGCGGCTGACAGCAGAAATCTCGGCAGTAAAAGAAAGACTGTACCTTGCCGAGCGTGTTCTCGAGGCGCAGGGGTTGCACCTCACCGCGGCTATCGAAGCCTATGAACCGAATGAGGCCCAGTCAGAGGAGCTTGCCGCGGGCCGGGAACGTCTTATCCAAACGGTGCTAGCACAGCTGGAAGGCGCCTCGGGAACACAATCAATAGCCAACGACAACCCGTCGATTGTCGATGCTGCAGACAGCTGACCAAGCGGCGATATGAGCACTTCGTACCCGACGCTGTTTAGCCCCCTAGATCTGGGTGGCTATCGCCTAAGAAACCGTATTATTCATGCCTCTATCCTGACTAAGTATGTCGTCGATGGGCGGCCCACTGAAAAATTACTGAACTACTACCGATCCCGAGCAGCGGGTGGCGCGGCGGCCATCATTACCGAACCGCTGGCAATGACCGCTTACAACCGACAGCCTTCACGCCTCCGAGTGTGGGACGACGTTGAGTTTGATGCATTACGTAGCATCGCAGATGTGGTAAACCAAGAAGGCGCCTTCATTTTAGGGCAAGTCCAAGACTCAGGACGTGGTCGCCACTCTGTAGGAAGAAATGACGGTGCGGTGGGTGCCTCTGCTCTACCCGATGATCTAAGCTGGACGGTGCCCTCAGCGCTCTCTCCTGGGCAGATCGGCGATATGATCGATGACTGGGCGCAAGCCTGTGGACGCCTGAAACGCGCTGGGTTTGCAGGGGTTGAAATTTCAGCCGGACATGGCCACCTGTTTCACCAATTCCTGTCGCCTTGGTCTAATCATCGCGAAGATGACTACGGTGGCGACCTAGAAGGTCGGACACGGTTTCTTCGTGAACTCATCGCGGCTATACGCAGCGAGTGTCCGCGACCATTTATCATTAGCTTGAAGCTGCCCGGCGATGATGGCGTGGCCGGGGGTATAGACCTGAGCATGGCTAAGAACATATCGCTGCGACTGGCGGAGCAGCAAGAATTATTTGACTGCTGGACATGGGTGTGGGGAGCCCATGCCAGGTCGCTGTACAAGCATTTACCGGACGCTCACGGTGAACGCCATCCGTATCTACAGCACATCAGAGCGCTACGGGAAGTAGCGCAACGCATGGCGAGTGGCGCCATTGGCTATCTCACTGATCCCAACGAGTGTGAGACCGCATTGACCAATGGCACGGCTGACGTGGTGTTCCTCGGCAGACCGTTAATCACCGATCCGGCGTTTCCCCGAAAGTGCATGGAGGGACGAGAAGATGAAATTCGTTACTGCGTATCCTGTAACACCTGCTGGCGGAGCATCATTGATGGCGCCGGCTTAGAATGCGATAACAACCCACGGGTGGGCGCCGTGGATGAACACCATTGGCGTCCCAAGCCAAACACCACTAAAAAGCACGTCGCCATTGTAGGGACCGGGGTAGCCGCACTTGAGGCGGCCTTAACCGCCGCCACGTGTGGCCATGAGGTCACTGTTTTGGGAGACCATGAGGCACCGGGCGGAAAAACGCGACTTCACGCACGCTTACCGGGCGGCGAGAACTTATCGAGCGTCTATGACTTCCAATACCTACGTGCAGCCCGATTAGGGGTTCGCTTCGATCTAGGCCGATTAGCGGAGCTTGACGACATTTTACAGCGCGCCCCTGACATCACGCTGCTTGCCACAGGCGCCCGTGCTTGCATTCCCTCATGGCTCACAGGCGAGTGGACAACACCGGGGCTGATTCCCGGCATACGAGCCGTCGCTGCAGAAGCCCTCGACAGGAACACCGTCACTCGCGGTCGCGTGGTGATTGTCGATCAAGACCATACAGAACTCACCTATGCCACCGCAGAACTACTATCGACTCGGTTTAGCGCGGTCACTATTATTACCTCTCGGGAGCGTATTGCTCATGACATCTCACTCATCAACCGACAGGGCATTTACCAACGTCTTCACGACCGCGGAGTGTCTTTGGTGTGCAACGTCGAACCCCACTGCTTGGAGTCCCTCGAGCAGGCCCAACTGCTGATAAGAAATGTTTACTCCGGAGAGATCACCGTCCTTGAGGATGTTGTCGCGCTAACCCACGCCAGTAGTCGAGTGCCCAATGATGCGCTACTCATTCCCTTGCGTGCAGCGGGATTGCAAGTGCACGCTATTGGTGACTGCCACGCACCGCGATCCCTGTTGGCTACGACACGAGAGGCCTATCAGGTTGCTCTGAATCTTTAGTCGGGTTTATCAGCAAACAAGGTGACTGGCGCCGGCTCCGCCTCCTGAAAAAGCAGTGCGCGCTTGCGTAGAAAACGCGTCAGACCTGCGGGGCCCATTCGTGATCCGCCCATACCAGACAAACCAAAGCTATTCTTCTCAACGTCGTTGACAATGCCGGTCAGCGACGCATCGTTAATACTCACTGCACCTACGTTCAATCGGCTAGCAACAGCGATCGCTGCTTCCCGATCTTGCGAAAATACGGCTCCCGATAGCCCAAAGCTCGAGTCATTTGCTAGGCTAAGCGCCTCCTCCGTGGTCGCATACTGCATGATCGGTATGATCGGCCCAAAAGTTTCCTCTTGCATCAAGTTCATTGCGTGACTGACATCGACCAACACCGTCGCTGGGTACCAGATACCCCCACATTCCATTATTTTACCGCCGCGGAGCACCTTCGCCCCTTGCCTCACGGCAGCATCAATTTGATCCTGAATAAGCTGCGCTTGAGGGGCAAAAATGAGCGGCGCAATATCACCAGAGCCATCCTCAGAGCAGGTCAGTGATAGCGCGTCGATTTGCGCCAGCAGCACCGCTATGAAGTCTTCATAAATGCCTCGATGACAATACACTCGTTCCAGTGATTGACAGGTTTGACCGGTCAATCCAATGGCACTGCGAATAATAGCCCGAGCCGTCAGCTCAAGATCGGCGTCGGGGAGAATGATGGCTGGATCTTTGCCCCCCAACTCAAGAAACGCAGGTATAAATCGTTCGGCCGCCTGCCGTGCGACGGCGCGTCCCGTCGCAACGCTACCGGTAAAACACACCGCATCTGCTTCATCTATCATTGCCCGACCCGTTTCTGCGTCGCCAGTCACCACGCTGAACACTGCCGCCAGTTCGGGCACCCTCGACAACGCCACTACTAAAGGCGCAATAAATCGCGGCGCGACTTCAGAAGGCTTGAGTATGACGCTGCATCCGGCTGCAAGAGCAGGGGCGCTATCTATCATGGCTAACAGCAGCGGGACGTTCCAGGGACTGATAACCGCTACCACAGGGTAGGGAATACCTCTGTGCTGGTAACTGACCGTTGCTACCTGTTGTGATTGACCGCTATCGTTGACTATTGCCAGCGCCTCCTCAACCCTGTCGGCCCACTGTCTAATGAGCTGGATTGTGCCGGCTACTTCAAACTGCGCAAACGTGGTGCGGCCCGTGTCTATTGCCAACGACTTTGATAGCTCACTGAACTCGATATCGAGCTGATCCGCAAAACGACGCAGAACAACGGCTCTATGGTGTGGGCTTGAGGCCTGCCAGTGCATCTGCGCTTGGCGACATGTCGCGACCCGCGTAGCCACGGTTTCCGCATCGATAACCGGTATTTCGGCGTCATATTTGCCGCTGCGCGGGTTTCGCACCCCAATCACGCGGGGCTTAAGAGCGGTTAGATCAGTCATTCGTCGGTACCGTGGGTACCCAACCGGTGGGTAACCCCGCCTCTGCGGTAAAGCCATACCAGCTCTCACTAGGGAGCAGCGCCGCAACCGCATGACGAGCCGCTAACAATTTTTCCAGGTCAATCCCCGTGTGATAACCCATGGACTCCAGCAAAAAAACAAGATCCTCGGTAACAATATTGCCGCTGGCCCCGGGCGCATAGGGACAGCCCCCCAGGCCACCCAGCGAACTATCAATCGTCGTAATACCCAGCTCCACTGCCTTGAGTACATTTGCCAGGCCTTGGCCCCTTGTGTTGTGTAAATGCACCGAACTGAGCACTTGATTGCCCAGTCGATCCCAAATGCCCGTCACTAATTCCTCAAGTTGTGTGGGATTGCCCATACCCGTAGTGTCCGACAGTCCTATCTCTGGAACCCCTCTATCTACGACTTGTTGCGCGAGCTCATAGACCTGTTGGGCGCTAACAGCACCCTCAATGGAACAGCCAAAAGCGGTCGCCAGACCCACTTCGAAGTGAGGTTTTTGATGGCTAGGCTGGGCATTGACGAGGTCTAGGCAAGCACTGATCTCTGCCAGCATGGCCGGATGGCCGCGATTAAGGTTTTTTTTACTGTGGGTCTCACTGACCGAAAGTGGCAGTGAAATCTTGTGTGCGCCCGCGGCGATGGCCGCCTCGCAGCCACGCCGATTAGGCACCAGTACCGCCACAATCAGGCCAGGAAAGTTCAGTGCCGCTTTGATGACCGCTTCGGTGTCGGCCATTTGTGGCAGTAACGCAGTCGAGACAAAGGAGCCCACTTCGATCTCCCGCACCCCTGCCTCATACTCGCGGGCGATCCACTCTACTTTTGCCTCGGTTGGCATAATGGTGCTAATACTTTGTAAGCCGTCCCGCAAGCCGACCTCACTAATCGTCACTGACTTCCTCATACGCCCTGTTCACTCACTGCTAGCTGTACCACCACCTTGCCAGTATTCTCACCACGCATCAGTCGACAGAAGGCTTCTGGAGCACACGCTAGACCCACATGGAATTCCTCATTGGTTTGAATCACTCCATCGCGTACCAGTGGTATATAGGCCTGTTCGAAATCTGATCGCTCATGTTCAAAGTCATAAACAACGAGCCCCTTCACTGTGGCGCGCTTACCGATCCATAAACCGGGTGGTGGACCGGTGGTTTTTTGTATCCCATTGTAATCCCCCATTAACCCACACAATACAATTCTCCCACCTATCGCTAGCTGTTGGCTCACCGTCGTGAGCAAGGGATCACCGACCAAATCAAAATAGACTGATACACCCTCTGGCGCCTCAGCAGCGAGGACGGTCGCTACGTCATCTTGATCACGGTCTATACACGCGCTGTATCCTAGTTGTTCAAGGGCAATCTGCCGCTTTTTTTGTCCCGACGTGATGGCTATTGTTTTCGCCCCAGCCAAGCGGGCTAGCTGCCCGGCCATGGCACCCACACCGCCCACCGCCGCGGGAATGACCACGGTATCACCCACTGTCACTTGAGCCAGACGATGAATACCAGCAAAAGCCGTAAGCCCTGGCATACCCAGAACCGACAGCGCTAGGGAAGGATGTAATAGTCCCGGGGGCAGTGGATGCAAGTCCTCAGCCGTGTGGTCACTAAAGTGCTGCCAGCCACCATCACAGCGAACCAGCGTTCCAATGGGCCAGTCAGAACAGTTGCTGTCGACAATTCGCGCAACGGTTTCTCCGGGTATCACCTCCCCAGGCTCTATACCATGACCCATGTGGTTCCCTGCTATGACTGAACGAATATAGGGGTCCAACGAGAGGTAAAGCGTCTGGCAGCGAACTTTACCCGCCGCCAAAGGGGCCAGCGGCTGAACAAACGCTTCGAAACAATCGAGGGTGGGCAGCCCGCTAGGTCTGCGACGCAGTAACATGCAGTCATTAGCATACTGGTGGGCATCAGTCATAGAGTGGACTCAAATCAGCTCATTGGCATACCATGATAACAAATGCCTGAGAGCTGTCGGAAAATGAATCCCACGTCCCCTTTGACCCATCGACGTCCCTTGGAGGGACTCACCGCCGTTGAGTTCACCCATATGGTGATGGGTCCCACCGTTGGCCTCATCCTCGCAGACCTCGGGGCAAAGGTAACCAAAATAGAGCCCCTGGGAGGCGATAAAACGAGGCAGCTCAAGGGTTCAGGAGCCGGATACTTTCCAATGTACAACCGAAACAAGCGATCGCTCAGCCTCGACTTAAAAAGTGAGGAAGGTCTGGAGATCGCCCGCCGCTTGATCGCTGAGACGGACATCTTGGTGGAAAATTTTCGACCAGGAGCGCTCGATAAGCTTGGGCTTGACTATGGATGTCTATCAGCTCGCCAACCCAATCTGATCTATTGCTCACTCAAAGGCTTTTTATCTGGGCCTTATGAAAACAGGGTCGCCCTTGATGAAGTCACCCAAATGATGGGAGGCCTCGCCTATATGACGGGACCCCCTGGCCAACCTTTACGCGCCGGATCCTCGGTTATCGATGTGACCGGCGGGCTGTTTGGTGTCATTGGTATTCTCGCGGCTCTTCGGGAACGCGAGCTGACGGGTCACGGCTGTCACGTTACAAGCTCACTGTTTGAAACGACCGCCTTCCTCGTCGGGCAGCACATGGCGCAGGAGGTCGTTAGTGGCTCTCCACCACCACCCATGCCGGTGCGGCAGTCAGCCTGGGCGATCTACGATATTTTTGACTTAGACTCAGGGGAGCAGGTTTTCGTCGGCATTGTTAGCGATCAGCTATGGCAGCGATTCTGCACCGAGTTTAGCTGCGCGGCTTGGTCTGAAGATCCGGGATTAGCCACTAATGCAGGACGCGTCAGCGCGCGAGCCTCACTCCTGTCTGCCATCAAAATACTTTTTAACCCGCTACCATTGAAGGAACTGTGTGCCCGTTTAGAGCGCGCCGGCCTACCCTTTGCACCCATAAATCGACCGGGAGATCTTTTTACCGATCCTCACCTCTTGCAGTCGGGAGGCCTCGTTGATGTCACCCTCACCGAGGGCGATAACCGCGGCAAGACTGCCAGTCTTCCAGCACTGCCCCTGCAGTTTGACCACGATCGCGTGGGTAACGCTCTAGGATTACCCTCGGTCGGTGAACACAGCGCGGCGGTCTTAACCGAGCTGGGTATCGACGAGGAAACCCTGCTAGATCTTGTGGCACGCGGCATCGTTGAGACGGCAGACAGCGGTTAACGCTGATCAAGGTAAATCCATGGCCGACGTTGCCTATCTTGGTTCTCAAATGTCTCGATGGCGTCCCTGTTTTGCTCGGTCAGACCGATTTCATCGAGTCCGCTCAACAGCATGGTGCGGGCATCCGACGCCATCTCGAACATGATCTGTTGATGACCCGCCTCCACGGTACCTGTCTGGAGATCTACGGTGGGCCTATGGACCTGCGGATCGATAGCACACCACTCCATGAGATCGATCAAAGCCTCTCGACTCAAGGCTACTGGCAATAACCCGTTCCGCAGCGCATTATTAAAAAATATCGTGGCAAAAGACTCCGCGATGACCACGCGAAAACCTGCTTCCATGAGCGCCCAGACCGCGTGTTCCCTAGAGGAACCGCACCCAAAGTTGGTGCCTGCTAGGAGAATAGAGGCACCGTTAAAGCTCGACTGATTCATTGGAAAATCAGTATTGGGTACCCGCTCGTCGACCTGTAGATAACGCCAAGGTGCAAAAAGCCCCTCAAGCAAACCCGTTTTAGACACTGTCCGCATCTCCCTGGAGGGGATGATCACGTCAGTATCTACGTTGTCTCGGAGCAGGGGCATCATAACCCCAGTGTGTGACTGGAAGCCCTGCATCAATGAGGTCCTGCTGCGGTTAAATAGCCGGCACAGGCACTGGCCACCACACTCAGAGGACTGGCTAAATGCGTCCGCACCTGTAGCCCTTGGCGGCCTTCAAAATTGCGGTTGGTGGTGGAGACCACTCGAGCACCCTCATCAAAATGTTCCCCACCCGCGTAAAAACACAGTGAGCAGCCGGGCTCACGCCATTCAAAGCCGGCGCTACGAAATACCTCATCAAGCCCCTCCGCCTCTGCGGCGCGCTTGACCCTGCCGCTGCCCGGTACGCACAACGCTTTGACCCCGGGAGCCACTCGAAAACCTGAACGGCGTAAATAATCGCCCGCCATACGCAAGTCCGATAACCGACTGTTAGTGCACGAACCGATAAACGCGGCGTCAATACGGTAATCAGACAGTCGAGACCTCGGCTGTAAGTGCATGTATCGCTGAGCTTGACGCCAAGCGTCACGGGTAACCGCATCACCCGCCTGTTCTGGATCAGGAATCGTGGCATCCCAATCCATACTGTGCTGGGGACTAGTCCCCCAACTGAGCTGCGGTTTTAGATGACTGATAGACAGCGTTGTTTCATGATCAAAGCGCGCAGTGGGGTCTGAAAAAAACGTCCGCCAATGGGTTTCCGCAGCTTGCCAATAGGCGGCGGTAGGGGCATAAGGGCGACCCTTAAGGTAATCGAATACTGTTTGATCGGGAGCAATCACCGCGGTAAAAGCAGCGAGTTCGGTTGCCATATTGCACAGGGTGAGCCGACCCTCTACCGACAGCTGACGCACTGCTGCGCCAGCAAATTCCAATGCCTGACCCGCACCACCAGCAGCAGACAGCTCTCGAATGACAAATAAAATCATATCTTTGGCTGTGGCAGCCGCGGGTAGATCACCTACAAATTCGATTCTATGGTTACCGGGCCGCCGAACTCGGAGGGTGCTAGTGGCAAGGGCATGTGTCGCCTCAGTGGATCCCACACCCCAAGCCAATGCTCCCAAACCACCCAGCGAACAGGTGTGACTATCGGGGCACACCAAGGTCGCTCCAGGTTGAGCAATACCGAGCTCTGGCGAGATCACATGGACGATACCTTGATCCGGATCGTTAATATCAAACAGCGTAATATCCATTTCTTGCGCGGCGGTACGAGTAGCAATAATAAAATCACGACCCCCCGGCATGCGCGTGTTGTCATTGCGGCCAGGTGTCGTATCAATAATATGATCCATAGTGCAAAAGGCATGGCGTCGCTGCCTTACCGCCCGTCCTCTCGCCGCTAGGCTAGCGAGTGCGATACTGCCCGTGCGCTCGTGGAGGACTATTCGATCGACGTATATAAGGCTTTGTTGATCTGAAAGCTGACAAATCTCATGCGCACGCCATAGCTTATCGAACAGCGTTTCAGGCATCTGTCGACTTACCCAGCCAACAGGGGGCTAGGCGGGATAGTCGAAACAGGCGACGTCCCGACTAGCAGGGAGCTGTATAGGGCATACGTCATTCGAATCGCACCTCAAGTGGTGTCCCGGAGGGCAAAATGACAATACCACCCCTTGGCTCACCGTCGTCGTCATAGGACACAGCCCAAGGTAGTTCGCCAGTTTTAGGCCCGGGCTCTGCAGATACCGTGACCAAGATGATCCCGCCTCGCTCCTCTAAAGGCAACGGTTGGGCCTTGGCCTGCGCTGGATACTGATCAAACTCCAAGCCAAAGGGTTCAGCAAATTTTACTAGCGCCAATTCGTGTAGAGTCGCTCCCGGCAAGTCATAGGCGTCAGAGAGGACATCGATACGAAAGGGAATGCGATTCGTTAGCGTATTGGCAAAATAACGCTCAAAGAATGCCTGGGTCGCTTCTAAATTGCGGCTACCGGCCACCATAATGAAGGGGTGGCCAACCGGGCTCGATGGTCGCGCCACCTGCAGAAGCGATCGTGACGGATCCTCAATGTGTGTGACATAAAGCAATTCATGCGCAGGCCCAATGAGCTGAGCCGCGCGAATATTGTTCTGGTCCGTCAGATAGGCCGGACCGTGAAGATGCTCAAATCCTGCAGCCGTTAACTGATCCACCAAGCTGTCGGGGTCAGCCACTAATAATTCAATGGCGCTCCACCCTACTCGGCGCATAGGTCGATGCGCTGGGGCACCACCCTCGACCCAGCGAATGCCGACCTGGGGGCCAGTAGGCGGGTAAACCGTTTGATAACGCCGTCCAGCTAACTCTGGGCGTTTCAAGGCATGGGCCAGGGCGGGAGCAACGACTCCCGACTCACCCAGGACATAATCCAGTTCGTGCGCATACACCGCCGCTACGGCCTCGGGTTCTACAGCCAATGCCCAGATCAGCAAAATAGACTTCAGCATAAGCTATAAGACCTCATCGGCCTCGTACACGTCCAAGCGAGCACCGTCAGGCGTGAGCACCGCAAAACACCAGCCGTCATTACCCCCTAGGTCTCGCTTTTTGAGGGGCTTGTGAACGGCATCAACCCAAGGGGAGTCGACAAGGGTTGAAAAGGTTGCCTGTATATTGGCACAGGGGATTCGGAGGGCAGAGAGACCGCGGCGACCGCCATTAATAGGGGTTAGGGTCGATCGCTGTTGATGGGGTGTGCTGATGACCTCTATAGAGCCCTGCATCAAACCATCGGGATGCGAGATGGTGAGACGGATATGCCCTTCCTCGTCGCTGTAGTCTTCCAAGTTAAGCACCCTAGCACCCTCACCCGGCAGAGGGCCGCTAAAATCAACAAAGGTGTTAAAGCCGAGAACTTCTAGAAACTCAAGGGTCCTATCATGGTCTTGGACAATTTGCGTTGCGTTAAATATATCGCTCATTCCCTCCAAGGGCGGTCCGGGTAGTGGTGGACTGATCCGCTCCATGACCGCCAATACCACCCCGTCATCTTGCATAGCCAGGAACTCTTTGACCGAATTGTCACCAAACTGCCAAGGCAAGGGTTCAGTGAGAGGCGTCCACCCATGATCCTTTAGCAAAGACACGGCAACATCGCTGCGATGGGTTCGCATATTGATATCAAACAGTCCCCCCGGGACAATCAGCTCCGTATCGAGGGGGCGCCAAACTGGCGTATCGGTAGGCACCTCCAATAGCCGCACTGTGCAATCCTCAACCGGGTGGGTGAGCAGGTAGTTGTCGCTGCAAGCTTGATGAAGATCGAAGTACTCACGGCTGTCCTGGGTTACCGGCAAACGCTTATGGGTCCAGCCCAGGGTAATAAAAAAATCGCTCAGGCGCGCTGCGTTCGCCGTCGTCATGACCACTTCGGTAAAACCGCGCCGTCCCATTGCAATGCCTCCCGTAAACTTTCATTAAATAGTACACCCATTGGTGCGGCATTTGCGATTATACTGCCAAGAAATCGGCATCAAGACAGGGGATCCAGGCGGCTCTCATAGCAATAGCCCCACTCTACTAGCGTGGCGCTATTCACTCGATCCTTACTGCCAGTGTCGTCCCTTCGGGCGCTTGATTGACCACCTGGAGACCCGCGTGGCAACTACCACCGTCATTGTCGTAACCCTTCTTACTTACAAATTGTTGCTAATAGCCATTGGTTTGTGGGCGTCTCGTCGTACACAGTCCGATACCGGTTTTTTTCTGGGAGATCGACAGCTCGGTCCTTGGGTGGCAGCCATTTCTTACAGTGCGAGTGCCTGTTCTGCATGGACGTTACTCGGATTGAGTGGTGCAGCCTTCGTACTGGGGATTTCAGTACTCTGGCTAATTTTGGGCGCCCTGCTAGGCATGGTGGCAGCCTGGATGGTGCTCGCCAAGCCCGTCCAATTGGCCAGTAAGGTCAATAATCTGTTAACACTCACTGACTTCCTCACCCTAGATGTGGAGGGTGCGGCACGTTGGCGACTGACACAATCAGTCGCTTTTGTCATATTATTCTGCTTCATATTTTACATCGCCGCTCAATTCCAAGGAGCGGGTACGGCGTTTGCGAGCGTGTTTGATTTGGCGGCCACCAACGCCATACTGATCGGCGCTGCCATAGTCTTAGTCTATACCTGGCTCGGGGGGTTTTGGGCCGTCAGCGTGACCGACACCATTCAGGGACTCGTCATGGTCCTCGCCGCCGTTATTCTGCCGCTGGCAACGCTTCAGGTGGTGGGTGGGCCCGAAGCTCTCTGGGCTGGATTAGCACAGGTTTCCACCCCTGAACAGATGAGTCTTACGGGTAACGCTCCTTGGCTTACGGCCGCTGGAATCGTTGCCGGTGGACTCGCAACGGGCCTATCAACCTTTGGGCAGCCACATCTGCTGGTAAGGTTCATGGCACTGCGCGATGACAAGGCCCGACTTCAAGCCACCATCATCACATCCGTCTGGTATGTCCTCGTCTGGTTTGGTATGGCAATACTGGGGTTAATGGGTCGACTGCTGATGCCTGAGATCGCCGATCCCGAACAAATTTTTTTCGCTCTTGCAGAGGACGTGTTACCTCCTGTGATGGCCGGGATTCTCATGGCCGCCGTCATTTCCGCGATCATGTCTACCGCAGACAGTCAGCTACTCGTGAGCGCCAGCGTCCTCGCCCATGATCTTGGCCTGAGCAAGCGCCTACCGGCCTATCGAGTGCTTATTGGTCGGGCTGCCGTTGCCGCTGTCGTTATTGCTGCCTCGCTAATCGCCCTTTACCTACCCTCACAAATTTTTAATCGGGTATTATTTGCTTGGGTGGCCCTCGGTGCGGCGTTTGGCCCTATGGTAATTGTCAGGGTCCTGCACTGGAAGATTGCAGAGAATCATTGGATTATAGGGTTGTGGCTAGGCTTTGGCAGTGCTGTACTTCTCTCTCTGTTACCTAGCGCGCCTGGGGATGTCGTCGAGCGGATGCTGCCTTTTGTACTCCATCTTGGCTTCCTAACTTTGGTAAGGAAACGGTAAATGAGCGCAGTAATAGAGTCCCTAAATGCAGTGCTGCCCGCATCGGCTATTCACACTGATCCCCATGTAGTTAATCTCTTTGCCCACGATGTGTTCGGCAAGGGAACCCCGGCTTTGGCCGTCATTCGACCGAGCTGTACCACAGATATACAAGCGCTAGTGAAGGTGTGTCTAAGGACAAAAACAGCACTGATCACCCGCGGTGGGGGTATGAGCTACACCGCCGGATATCTAGCCGATCACGAGCAGGGCCTGCTCCTCGATATGAGTAGCATGAACCGTATCATCGAGGTCAATACGGAGGATGCCTACGTTACAGTAGAGGCTGGCGTGACGTGGTCTATGCTCCATCAGACGCTGGCACCCTTAGGCTTGAGAACGCCTTTTTGGGGTACCCTCTCTGGAAGTCAGGCCACCGTTGGTGGCGGTCTTTCACAAAACGGTGTCTTTTGGGGGAGCGGTTATCACGGAACCGCTGGCGACTCGATCTTAGGTCTAGGTGTCGTTACCGGCACGGGGGAAGTGCTGCTTACAGGCAGCAATAGCCAGCGCAATGGACAGCCCTTCACTCGATATTTTGGCCCCGACATGACTGGATTATTCATAGGCGACTGCGGAGCTTTGGGCATTAAGGTTACGGCAACTCTGCCTCTCATACCTGTGGCCGGGGCCAAGGCCTTTACGAGTTTTGCGTTTCCTGACGCCCCTTCAATGATGGCCGCTATGGCTGATATATCGCGACGATCACTGGCCAGTGAGTGCTTTGGTTTTGACCCCTACCTGCAAGGGCAACGCATGAAGCGGGCCAGCCTTGCGGCTGATGTCAGTCAACTGTCGGGCGTCATTAAGGCGGGCGGCTCGCTGAAAGAAAAGATTATCTCTGGGGCCAAGGTGGCCATCACCGGCCGACGTTTCATGGATAACGTGAATTGGTCTTTCTCCGCGATCAGTGAGGGGCGTTGCGACAGTGAGGCTGAGTATCAGGCAGAAGCTATTTGCCAGCTCAGTGCACGCCATGGCGGTGAACAATTACCCGATAGTATTCCGCGCCTGCTGGCCGCCAATCCCTTCGGCCCAGTGAATAACATGGTCGGGGCGAGTGGCGAACGGTGGCTACCTGTACATACCCTCGTGCCACACTCGGCGGCCCAAGCCACGTTAACGGCCATCGAGACTATTTTCACCGCTCACCGAGACGCTATGGATCGATTTGACATAGAGACGGGTTATCTAATTACCACAGTAAGCCAGCAAATGACGTTGATCGAACCCGTCTTTTTTTGGCCCGATGCGTTGAATGTGCTCCATGAACACAGTCTCGAGCCTAGTCATCTTGCCAAATTGCCACGCCATGCGGCGGCGCCGGGGGCTTGGGAAGTCGTCAACACCATTAAAGCCGCTATTGCCACGCTATGCTCAGCGCGTGGCACGTCTCACTTTCAGCTGGGTCGAGCCTATCATTATCGTGACGCGCTACGGCCTGAGTCAGGGCGCTTAGTGGACGCGCTCAAGATAACCCTCGATCCTCAGGGCATTATAAATCCGGGAGTCCTCGGTCTAGATAGTCGCAGCTGAATACTATAAAAACTGATCAACGCCCTGCAGGAGGTGCAACATGTCCGCCTATATCCTTGTCGAAGCCACCCTCACTCAGCCTAAACACTTTGCAGCCTATGCCCGTGCCGTTCCCGCCGTGGTTGCCCGCTATGGCGGAACCTATCTTGTTTTAGGGGGCGACCAAGAAAGCCTTGAGGGCGATTGGGGTGAACAACGTATAGTGATACACCACTGGCCGTCCATGGCGGCCGCTCGGGCGTTTTGGTTCAGTGAAGAGTACGCCGCTCTCAAGCCGCTCCGAGCCGGCACGGGGTCTTTCAGGGTGACCTTGGTCGAGGGCATCGAGCAGGAGACACTCGAATGAAAACGATAGAACCACCCTATGCGGCGCTGGCACTGCAAATGAACTGTACAGCGGTGAATGCCCTGTCTGACCGCGCCGCGGTTGAGACGACAATGATGGCAACCTTAGACCGTGTGAATACCATGATCAAAGGCAGCAAGGCCTTTATCGCCACCTTTAGCGGTCATCCGGTGCGTCTCGTGGTGCTTCCCGAATACTTTCTTACCGGTTTCCCCATGGGAGAGAGCATTCAAGGATGGCGCGACAAGGCCTGCATCGCCATTGATGGTCCTGAATACCAGCACTTAGGACGTATTGCACAGAGCAACGCCATTTACCTTTCTGGTAATGCCTACGAGATAGACCCCCACTTCCCTGAACTGTATTTTCAAACTAGCTTTGTCGTTGACGACAGCGGTGAGGTCATCCTGCGTTATCGCCGACTGGTGTCCATGTTTGCCCCCACACCCCATGATGTACTGTCTCGCTACCTAGACATCTATGGCCCCGACGCCTTGTTTCCAGTAGTCGATACCCCATTGGGTAGATTGGCCTGTGTTGCCTCGGAGGAAATACTCTATCCCGAGATAACACGAGCCCACTCGCTCAAGGGTGCTGAAGTTATTCTGCACTCCTCCAGTGAAGTCGGTAGCCCACAACTCACCGCCAAAAATATTGCCAAACGGGCCCGAGCCTACGAAAACATGTGCTACGTCATTTCCGCGAATACCTCAGCCATCACCGGCTCACCGGTCCCAGAAAATTCGACACAAGGCCACTCTCAGGTGGTTGACTACCGTGGCCAAGTCATGGCGGAGGCCTATTGCGGCGAATCAATGGTCGCCAATAGCTGTATCGACATCGAACGCCTTAGGGATGCACGTCGTCAACCCGCTATGACTAATATGCTGGCGCGGCAACGACCCTCCCTGTTTGCTGACAGCTATGCGACAGCCAGTCACTACCCGGCAAATAATCTCTTAGATGAGCAAGGTGCTGTGAAAACCCCGGACCGACAGCATTTCATGTCAGTGCAACAAGACGTTATTAATCATTTGGTGAAAGAGGGGATGATGTAATTTATGTCCATCGATGTAACTCTCGGTCTGATTACGTACAATAAAGTGCGAGCAGCAAGGGTGGTGTACCCATCGATGTGAAAATGACGGCGAGTCATGGCTCAATACAGCGCCAAAAAAATCAACCGACTCGGTGCCACGCGACTTAACAGCAAGTGATCAACAGGAGCCCTTCATCATGGGAATAACAGAACTGGCAGTGCTCAAATGGCTGCACATCATGGCCATGGTGTATTGGTTAGGTGGCGAATGGGGGGTGTTCAACACCTCAACGCACGTTATTAACCGACACTTGTCTATGGAAGAACGGCGCCGGCATATGCAGACGGCTTACCATATCGATATCCTCGCACGCATTGGCATTATCAGCCTGCTGCCACTGGGCTTACACATGGGTCATCACTGGGGAGTGCAACCCTACGGGGGCTGGTTCCTTGTCTGGGTATGGGTATTATCACTGTGCTGGCTCGCGTTATGTATCTCGGCATACTTTCATCGCGAAACAGACTTCGGCATCAGCCTCACCCTTTATGACGAAAAAGTCCGATTTGTTCTCATTCCCGCACTGTTGCTTGCGTCTCTCGCATCTTTGGCGGGCTTTGGCCCCTTCAACGTGGGTCCCGGGCAGTATTGGTTTTCGATCAAAATTCTGCTCTACAGCGGCACCCTAATGATAGGTCTAAAACTGCGCTTTATTATGCGAGAGTGGACAGCCATGTTCCGAGTGCTCGCCGAGGGACCAAATGCAGAGGTGGAAACTCGCCTTGAAAACAGCTTGGTGGTGGGTAAACGTCTCGCCTATGTGTATTGGGTTACCATTGCTAGCGTCGCTTTTTTTGGCGCCACCAAGGCGGTGTGAAGCCCAACCTATGACGCCATTGCGGCGCTGATAATTTGTGAGGGCCCAGCATTCCAAATGGCATCTCCACGCGCATTGAGTAGCGCCTTGAGGATATCTCGAATGACCCCAATGCGATGGGGCTGTCCTACCAACCACGGATGCAGGTTGAGACTCAGCAACCTGCCAGCACCTAGTTCGCGCGCCTCATCAATGAGTAAATCCGCCGCGTCGATGATTTGCTGCTGATAACTGTCCTCGCTGTGCAAATTCTGTGTCAGCACAAACACATCATCCAGCTCGAGACAGGACGGTAAACACGTCATAGCCCCGTGGTGCGTATTAAAGATATAGGGCAATTCATCGTTGACCCAATCACAATGAAAGCTGACGCCCTGCTCCGCCAATAGCTCGGGCGTGTTGGCTGTTTGCAAACGACCGGGGCTCAACCAACCCAGAACAGGGTGAGGACTGTACTGCGTTAACAACTCTTTGGTGTTCTTGATCCAGTGGCGCTCCTCGTCGACGTCCACCGCACCCGCATGGATACAATTCATATTCCATCCATGTCCCAGCCATTCACTATCCGATGTCGCCAGCCGTCGCATAAGCTTTGGATAGCGCTCACCTAGCTGCCCCGATACTGCTATCGAAAATGTGGCGTCCACCTCTTCCAAGGCCCGTAGTAAGCGATATATCCCCACTCGGTTGCCATAGTCTCGGAGCGTGTAATGGCGCAGATCTGGATAGGGCATGGTCAGCGCACCGGGCGGCGGCACAGTGGGCTTAGATCCCGATAGCGGGAAATGCTGGATGCTGATATTTATCCATAGCGCCAGTGGTTTATCGCCGGGCCAGCGTACCGAGGGTCGGTCCTGCAACATCGACCATTTATAGCGGTCATGGTCCATACCATAATGGCGGCGATCATAGGTTAAAAACCTGTTCGTCACTCGACCACCTTCATTGCAGCAAGTGCGTCGTCGTAATAATGCTCCAGATAGAACTCAGCAATCTCGCTCCCCGTAGCTACCCACACATCATCATGGTCGGTGATGTACTCGAGGGCTTCCTCGAATGCACGCAATCGATGGGGGCAGCCGACCTGATAGTTGTGCGTAGGAATGCACATGACGGTACCCTTCTCCGCACCTTCCCGCAGTAATTCATCGAATGCGCGCCGAATAATGTGCCCGTATCGCCTCGGCTCCATTCGCTGCACAACATAAGCAATCGTGTCATTTAACTCTAACGAATAGGGAACGGATACGAAACGCTGGCCGCTGCGGGTAATAACGGGTGTTGGTTGATCGTCGTGGAACAGGTCACAGGTATACAAGCCCCCAGCCTCAGCGAAAAGATCTATCGTATGTTCTGAGTGGGAAAGGGCAGGCGCAAGGTATCCAACGGGTCGTTTACCCGTGGCGCGCTCGATGGTTGTCATAGCGTCTTCGATCATAGCTCGCTCTTGCGCTTCACTCAGGCCGTAGGTATAGCGGGTATTGTAGATGCCATGGCTGAAAAACTCCCAATCGCGTTCCACACACATTGCAATGATTTCTGGGTGGTGCTGGCACAATGCAGCTGACAGGCTGACAGAACCGCGGATACCGTATTTATCGAGCAGCGCCATCTGCCGTTGGTGACCAACACGATTACCGTAGTCTCGGATACTATAGCCAGGCACTGGAGGATAGGGGTGAGGCCAGGATTTTCTGAAAGGATTTTCTGGTGGATCCAGCTCATAAAACTCAATATTGGGCGCCACCCAAAAGGCAAGCTTCGCCCCATTTGGCCATTCGATTCGGGGGCGCTCCTCCCAGGACCAGTAGGAATAAAGGTTAAGCTCAGTCTTAGACACGGAAACCTATAGGTGCTCAGTCTGCCGCCAACCAGTCCGCAACCTCATCCACGTCGACAACATCCGCGTATTTCAGCGCTAGGTCAGTGAGGTTTGCGAAGTGATAGCTCTCGTGCTTATCAGCTACACATTGTTCTGGGACGATCGTTCGATAACCCCGAGAGAGAGAATCAACGGCAGATGCGCGGATGCAGCCACTGGTTGATCCGCCAGTCAGCACCACAGTGTCGACCTTGTGCCAGGTGCACAGTGACTGCAGCGCCGTTTCAAAAAAAGCCGACGGCATTTTTTTACAATAAATAACGTCGCGGTCACGATCGATATCCAGTCGATCGTCAAATTCAGCCCGTTCTGTCCCAAATGTTATGTTTTGAAGTGAGTCGGGGGTATCGGTGCGGGTGCCCCATATACCGCAATCCTCACCCGACTTCATATAAGCGACATAGGTCCACACCACCGGCCAATGCCGCGCACGAAAGCCAGCCGCTAAACGATTAATGTGGGCCAGCTGATTGGGGTCTGTTTCATAGGCTGTCTTGAATAAATCAGTCCGGGTATAGACCTTTTGCAAGTCCACATTGACCAAGATACCCCGTTCGCCAAAACCAAAGCGAGACCGGCTTGGGTTACTCTTGAGATGCGCATATATCTGGCGCGCGGTCCGATCACTGCTTTCCATAGCCGCCCCGCTTTGCGAGTGTTAAAAATAGCATGCGAAATGACTGTACCATTAGAAAAAATAACCTTCAACGAGTCCACCTAGAGGTCAATGAATATGGCACACCGCGTTATCAGAGGCAGTATCGAATACACGAGTCAAAAACCCGAACGAATGGGGGCCATTCGTGGACGTGAGTGGTTTACGCTGAGCCAACAACCCGACGGAACTGATGTGCTGCTCGCCCACTGCGAAATCGATGATAGTCCCAAGGTGACCCGAGATGTTTGCCTGGCCATGCGCCACGAGGATTCTAGCCCGCTAGATTGCTCGGTTAGGCTGTCTGTGGGCGAACGCTTTGAAGGCTCAGGCTGGATGCACTTTGCCTCGGGTTATGCCGAGTGCCAGACCCAGAACCAACGAGATGGGCGCATAAGCCAACGGATCGAATTGCCCCAGCGAGTGGACTGGCTCCAAGCACACCCCATTATTGGCGACGCCCTGTTAATGCGACTCTATCCATTGGCGCAAGGCCCCGGCGTACACGCCCTGGAGCATGTAGTCCTCACCTCCCCCGATCACCGTGGCGCCACTGGACCCCTGTTTTACGTCACCGCTTTTGATCTCGTTTACTTGGGCAATGAAACGCTTTCCGTTGCCGCGGGGACGTTCGAGGCCCGGCACTTTCAAGTCACGGGCACTGCAGGTAATCTACCTGAAGAACACCCGCCGTATGACGTGTGGTGTACAGCGGATGACGACTACATTCTACTACGAGCCAGTGCGGCGGGTTATATGCAAACCCGTTACGAGCTGATTGAGCTGAATGTGGATACCACTCCCTGACTAGCCATTGATTCGACGGGAGCACCGAGCATGGATGAACTGACGCAGGATCCCTTCGCCGAATAGTTATATAAGGAAATGAACTCAAATGACCGTCTTAACTTATATCCACGTGTTAGCACTCGTATACTGGCTTGGAGGAGATCTGGGAACATTTTTAGCCAGTCGTTACATAACCCGCGGCAACTTGGGTGTGGAGGCACGACAAACCGCTTTTGCCATACTGCAAGAGTGCGATCTGGGTCCCAAACTGGCCATGCCAATTACTCTTGGTTCGGGGTTTCATTTGGCATCAAACTACTGGAGTACCCTTTTTCCGCCGAGTAGTGCCCTCATAGTGTGGGCAGTGGTCCTCATCTGGTTGAGCCTGATTGTTGCGCAACACCTATATCACGCTGCAACGCCTAAGCTATCCCAAATCGATCTCATACTGCGCTGCTTATTAGCAGCGGCCATCGCAGCCGCCGCCCTAATCACCTGGCAATCGGGTTTACCCACGTATATCGCCCTGAAAATGGTTATCTTTGCAGGTCTTGTAGCCTGTGGTATCGCGGTGCGCTTCGCTCTACGCCCCTTTGTACTCGCCTATATAAAAATGACCACTGAGGGCGCAACGCCTGCAACTGATCAGGCTATGACTCAGCATCTCAATCACTGCAGGCGCTACGTTTGGCTAATCTGGTTAGGCTTGTTCGTCAATGCAGCGCTGGGGCTGAAAGTCATCACGGTTTAAGGATAGACACCGCTCGGCCAGTCATACAGCGCCGGTTTCGCCCTCGACGAGACTTATCAGCTCATAGCGGGTCTCCATATAGCCATCGACCTGAGCACGTAACAGCAGGTAGTGGCCATCGGCACTGGTCCAGACATGGTAGCGGGGGTGCTCACCTGCCCTGTTGGCGCCTTCGGGATTCTCTTCAGGGTCGCCGTAACAAAAATGCAATGCTTCGAATGACCCCGCCGCCACCTCTATGTGCTCTCGACCCAAAAAATAGATATCAATCTCAGGTTCATGAATAACGAGCTTGGGGCCCGAGGCACCACGGTGATCATTTGAACACGTAGGGAAAGCCTGAACTCGGTGGACACTGGGGCTCAATCCAACACCCAAAGACGCCAATAACCAGGCATCCGCCTGTATGGGATGAGTGACGAAAAAGCCTGTGCGACGACCCAAATCATGGGATTCAGCAAATTGCTCACCATCGACGGTGACACCATAACTGTGCACCGTCGAGCCATCGAAATAAAATAATGCCGCACCCTCATTGGCATCACCCACTCGGATTCTCACCTGCGCATGCCGCGGGAAAAAGTCGTTGTCAACTGACAGTTGCACATCCCGTTCAACCATGGGTGCATCTTGAATGACACAGTGGCTACGAAGTGACCGGCTGCCGTCGGCATTTACTGTCACCGCAAAGTGTTCACGACCTCTATTAGCCCCTAAGCGATGTGCCTGATTACTCGTGTAGGCAATAACGCCCCGCATTGTTGATGACATAGACAACTCCCTAGCGACACCCTAGCCAATAGAATGCTAGCACAAGACACGACTGGCCGTGCTGACGCAGTCAATCCAAGATCAACCCGTCGACCGAGCTGTTCACGTGATACGCCACTTTCTAAGCGACACCTTTCGTGCGCTACTATGTGGCGTGGATCTGTACTCAAGTGGTGATTGCACGTGGATAGCGGAGACATCAACAGGGTACTTAATCAGCTACACTGCGCTATTAACAGACGACCAATGGAAACAACATGGCGTCCCGCACCCTTGCTAATGGCCCAAAAAGTTGCATGGTGATAACGACCTATAGACCGCTGCAAAAATGGTCAGCTTGCCTTAGCTTATGGTCTATCAGCTCAGCAAAGCGGGCCAGATAGTCAATAAGGATAATCTAGCCTATGACCACTATTGAGCAGCGACGCGGATCGTCATATTGTCGACACAATGTGGCCAAGATACGTCCAGAAAACCTGTTGATCCTGGTCATTACAGAGCGGTTGCCATGACCAAGACGAGCTTACCGATCTGGTTCTTGGCCATCATAAGTAGCATCTCGCCGTTTGGGGTGGCCATCATGGCACCGCTTATTCCATCCCTCAGTGCCAGCCTCGATCGCCCAGTGACTGACCTACAGTTTCTTGTGTCTGCCTACGTGCTGGGCCTCGCCCTCACTCAGCCGCTCGTGGGTATGGCGTCGGATTATTTCGGCCACCGCCGCGTGCTACTGACCGGCTTCGCGTTCTTTGTGTTGGCCAGTGTCGGACTCACCCTAAGCGCGGATTTTTGGTCGTTAGTGACGTTCCGTTTCCTACAAGCCACTGGCGCAGGTGTTGGTACTGTTATCGCTCGCGGTATTATCAGTCATCAAATGACACCGGCTTTAGCGCTGAAAGCGTTTGCGACTCTCACCGCGGTGATGGGCCTTACGCCCATTGTGGCACCCATCATAGCGGGCTACGTGGTCATCGTTAGCACGGCCCACATGGTGTTTGCGCTGCTCATTTTACTCGGCCTGTTGATATTTTTGGGATCCTGGTACCTGATTCCAACCTCTGATGACGGTCATGAACGCCGCAGTCTCCGAGATTATGTTCGAGGCTATCGTCAACTGCTTCAGTCCCGGGTTTTTTGGAGTTTCACGCTCGGATTTGGCTGTCTGCAGGGCATTTTCTTTGCGTTACTTGCCTGTGCAGCACTTCTCTTTGAACAACAATTCGCTATTGGAGTCGACCAGTTTAGCGTTATATGGAGCGCCCTTGCCGGTGTCTATATCACTGGCTCAACGCTACTGTCTCGATTCAGCACTTTTGGTACGTTTAACACTCAGCGTTATTGCGTTGCCCTACTGTCCATGACCTGTATCGCCGCTCCCGTCGCCGTTGGTCTTATGGGGTTAACACTGATGACGTTACTAGTCCCACTGGGCTTGCTGATGTTCTTTTCCGGGTTACTGACCCCCGGGACGATGCTCGGAGCAGTAAACGCGGTGCCGAACCAAAGTGCTGGCGCAGCGGGTCTCTCAAGTGCAGGGGGCATGACGCTGGCAGCCGTGTTTACTTACCTAGGCAGTAGAGCCTACGATACTAACCCTGAATGGGTGATCGGCGTAGTGGCCATAGCGGGTTTGGGTTTTGCTATGAGTTGGTGGAGCGCCCAGCTGATGCTTCGCAGCAAGCGGGAGTACATAGGATGACAAAAAGAGACCGTCCGGCGGTGACTACTGGGGTGCTGTGCCGTGCCGTGATTATCGGTTGTTTGAGTGCTGCCGCTTTGGCTAGCGCCAACCCCGTGACCACCCAACCCTGGCGCGAAGTCGTTGTGAGCGTTACCGATACAGCTCGAACCGCGCGTTTTTTTGAGGAGATTGGTGGCTTCATAACACTTGATTCGGGCGCGCTGTCCCGTTCAGAGATAGATGCCTGGGGGCTGCCTAGTGGTGCACAAGGCCACTATCAACTGCTCGCACCCAAGCATTCGCCCGACGGTAGGATTCGCCTCATTGATTTTGATAACAGCGGCTATCAGCAGCCCATGCGTCCCGGTGCGCGAGCTTGGGATAGCGGCTGTTATTTTAGTCTAATGGTGCGCGTGAAAGACATTGAGGCCATTTACCATGACGCCATTGCGATGGGTTGGTGGACTGAAACCCCAATAGCCCCTTTGCAATTTGGTGACTCCTCTTTACGTATCGTCATCTTCAAAGGTCCTGACGGCCTCCAGGTACAAAGTTACGAGCGGCTGTCGCCGCCACTACCCGCGGCGGTAGGACAGTTTGAACGTATGACCCGGCCCTTCAATGTCATGCAGATGGTCGCAGACCATAGTGCTGCCTACCAATTTTTTAGCGAAGTGCTGGGTTTTGACACGTTTTATACGGGTCCCCCGGTGACGGCGCCCCAGCCCATGGTGTCACCGATTGGCATTCCTACCGCACTGACCACTGAGGTGGGGTACCAAGCCGGTATTGTTTACCCGGTACCGGGTGAATATGGTCGTATGGAAATGATTCAGGTGCATGGACTGAGCGGAGAAAATTATCGCCACCGTTGCCGAGCACCTAACCTAGGCATTCTTGCCGTACGGTTTCCGGCCACCGATCTGGACGCCATTGAAACCCAACTGCGATCCTCAGGCCAACCCGTCGTGCGTTTTAATACCGTTGCTTGGCCAAACGATGAAATCGTTGACCTTCTTGAAACCCAATCCCCTGACGGTGCCTTGATCCAGTTTTTTGACGCTAACCCATAACCCACGGGAGACCGGGCGATGAAACAAGAAAAAAAAGTAGTGGTATGCACCGGCTCAGGTCGTCCCGGTGGTCTAGGAGAAGCGATCCTTCAACGCTTTGCAGCGGATGGCTACCGGGTCGTCGTCTCTGATATCGACAGTAGCGCTGATCCCAATAGCACCCACTTGGCGGCTGACGCGGACAGGGCTGCCGTCGCCACATCATTAACCGCTTTGACTGGGGAGCCAGTACCCATCTTTACTTGCGACGTTAGAGATCCTAGTTCAGTCCAGTCGCTGTTTGACCAAACCATCGCGCACTATGGCCGCCTAGATGTCCTGGTCAACAACGCCGGCATCGGCTTTGTCATGAAACACACCCGAGAGGTTAGCCCGGCAGAATGGCAGCTGGTGCTCGATGTCACTTTGGGGGGCGTTTTTTATTGCACCCAGGCCGCAGCACGGATCATGGAGGGTCAGGGTTGGGGTGGTCGGATCATCAATATTGCCAGCCAAGCCGCCAAGTCTGGATTCCCCCACATGGCGCCTTACTGCGCGGCCAAGCATGGCGTAATAGGCCTGACACGCACAGCGGCTATCGACTACGGTGCTGAACAGATTACGGTAAATGCCGTTTGCCCCAACCATGTGACAACTGGGCTGGGCAGCGCTCAGAATGCCTATTTTTCGACATTCTTTGGTATCAGCGAAGCCGACTACCTCGATGGCATGCGGGAGCGGATTCCGCTCAAGCGCATTGGACTGGGTAGTGATACCGCAGCTGCCTGTGCGTTTTTAGCTTCTGATGAGGCGAGCTTTATCACCGGCGAAGCGATTAACATCAGCGGCGGTGAGGAAATGCATTAAGGGCCCTCAGGACTGACGGGTCTCAGTACAGAGCGTTCGCTTGTAACATACCCCCTCATCAAACCAATGCCAGGTACGGACCCGCCGGTCGCGATTGTCGCCAATCAGAATGGTTTCAACAAAGCGCTGGCCGGGCAGATCCTTCCGATCAAGACTGAGCATGACGATGTCATCCCCGGTTTGCCAAGCCCAGCCGGCAAAGGTATCCGTATCGAACCACATACGATCACCCCGCATATAGCCAAGAAATACCTGTTCCTGATGCCGTCCATCGGACCAATTAAAGATGCTCGCTTGCCGATAGGCTGCTTCACCATGGTCGGGAAATTCGCAGGTAACGCGGCTCTGGTGCTCATCCAGAACCGTGTTGTCCTCAGCAATGTGCCGGTAAGTACCCGTCCAAATTCCCTCATGGCAGAGCATGGCGGCCATGTGGGTCTCGACCCAGTGCCGCGGGGTACCCGGCCCGGAGATCACACTACCGATTGCCGAACCGGAACTTGACAGACGCCATCCAAGTTTCAGGGAGATTGTAGTAAGGAATAAAGAGATTTGATTGGGTGAAGGTTTCGTCACCACAATTCTTACACTCCAAATTGAGTTCCCACAAATCATTCGTGGCCATGGAAACACGCAAACCTAGGTTGTAGATCGTCGTTGAATCATTAGGACCGGCATTTCTAGTACCGGTAACGTTTTCACCAATGTAGCGCACCATCACACTAGGGGTCAGCACAAGCTCGCCCACAGTGAAATCGACGAAGGTTCCCAGCGTAAAGGTTTCATCAGGGCTACGCTTGGGCGTCGCCGCATTACAATCGACGTCGTAGGCCGCAAAGCTGGTATTAGGGACGCTACAGCCGCTGGGCAGATCAACATATTTGGCGTCCTGTAACCCGAGGGTGGCAAAAATTTGCCAATTTTCGGTGGGCAACGCTGTGATCTCGGCCTCGAATCCGGTGACTTCGAGCCCACCCGCGTTGGTGGTAGTAAAAATACCGTTAACGGCCGCGGTGGTCTGCAAGTCGTCAAGATCTGAGTAGAATGCCGTTAGGTTAGTCCGCAGTCGACCGTCCAGCCAGTCGGCACGCAAACCGGCTTCATAGGCCCAGATACTCTCGGGGCCAAAGGGGAGGAATTCAGAACCCACGGTTGCCCGAGCATTCCAGCCCCCAGATTTGAAGCCATTAGTGGCCGACACATACGCCATCATATCGTCATTAATGGCATGGGAGTACGCTAACCGTGGCGTCACCTTGGACTCCGATTGCTCTAGCGGCACACCGGCAGCCGCTATCTGTTCGGACGTCACCGAACCTACGAGAGCGACATCCTTCTCCTCGTCAGTGTAGCGGGCTCCCACTGTCAGGGTACCGCTTTCCCCAATCTTAATATCCGCTTGGGCATAAATCGCCAAGCTTTCGGTGGTGTTATCCATAATCCGGTCTGCCAGCGTTAGAAAGGCCACCGACGGAGGTACTGGCACGCCAACACCAGCGAGATCTAGATAACTTCGCCAGTCCGTAGTGTTTTTCTCATCCATGTAATAAATACCGCCTGTGAGAAACACCCGGTCATCCATGATGTTGCCGGCCCACTTCAACTCTGCAGAGAACATATCGTGTTCACCCAGATTGTCGATAACAAAGAAATCGGGGATCGTTGGAGCAACGGGAAAGTTGATCAGGAAATCTTGCTCGATTTCGCGACTACCAACAATGAAGTTAGCCGTTCCGCCGCCCACTTCCCAGGCAAGATTGGAAACAATATTTAGCATGTCGACTTGGTTGCCGTAATCTGCCTTCTGAACGAGCCCCGCGGGCAATCCGCTAGTGATGTTCGAACCCGACACCCTTCGATCACCGTCTAAAAATCCGTGGATATTGGCGGCTTGGGTATCCCCGCCGTCGACGGATACATCCCACGTCACAGTATCAGTGAGGAGGAAGCGAAAGGCAGCTCGCCAGCCGGTAGAGTCCACCGCATTGTAGGTTTTACCATCGACCGTATTGTTCAGATAGCCGTCGTCATCGACGCTGTAGTAGGAAAATTTGGTCAGAACACGATCATTGACCGGTAAATCAACACTGCCACGTATCATCGTACGATCCCAGCGACCGACACCAGCCTCTAAATAGCCTGACATCTCCTCCCCCGGCTTGCGCATAATGACGCTAATAGCACCACCGGTTGTGTTACGGCCATAGAGTGTGCCTTGAGGCCCACGCAGCACCTCGAGTCGCTCGACATCGAAGAGCGTGAAATTGTTGGCATTCTGACGGGTGATATAGACATCATCCACATACGTTCCCACTGGGGGATCAAAAGTGGCTACCGACTCATCATTGCCCTGGGCACGCATGTAATACATATTTGCAGTACCCAGCCCGGTGTTATTACCACCAAATAGGTTGGGCACAATGTTGATTAAGTCAAGGGTGTCGTCAATCTGTAACTGGTCAATCATTTGTTCGTTAAAGGCGCTGACGGCCAAAGGCACGTCCTGCACAGACGCCTCGCGGCGCTCCGCCGTGACGAATACCTCTTCAAGTTGAGCGTATGCCGCCTCTAAAGGTAAGGCAGTGGCAATAGCGCTGACGAGTAGCAGGCGGGGCAACTTCGCAATGGTTTGTGTCGACATGGATCAGACTCCGTTTGAAAAAGCGTTTATTATTGGTTGGCCCGCAGGGGCCTTGGCTTGTCTCCTTCCTACTATATCAATAGTGTGGTAATAATCAATTCTTAGCTTGATACCACACATTTGCGTGACCTGAGTCCGAAGCCAGTGTGAGTCGGGCAACCTTTGGCGTGGCACTACCGCATTGTTAGGGACTTTATTATGGCTGGACTGAACCATACTTTGGCACTAAAAAAGAACTTGGATCAACGTGCAAGAGAGCGCTTTACGTCCTCACTGCGCGCGTACACGCTAGTCGATTTAGCTGACCAATTGCGGTCTGACTACAGTGAGGAGCAAACCGCCGTAGAGCATCCTCATCAATCGGGAGAGGACGTGCACAGGTTTCTCAAATCGAGAGACCTCTTTAAATGGTACTCCAGCCTTCGCTGCACGGCGCAAGAATTAGTCTGGCAATCGACTCTGCGCGCGCTGGACGAAGACCGCACCACTCTGGCAGGGTTGAGTGGCGTCACTCAAGTAGCGCCAGAAAAGAGCGCCGTCGGCGGATCACTCGCCCTCGATCCTAAACTCTCACTCCCCAGTTACATCGACACCATGGATGTCCATCTCATGCCTGGCAATTATCAGGGCGACCGAGAGGATGTCAGCGTTCATCCTGGTGCCGTTTATGACAATGGGCTTGAGGTCTTTTCCTTCGGTGTCATGGGGGAGCATTTAGATGACATTGGCCACTCTATGGCCAACTTCACCCGCTTGCGGTGGCCGGGGTTAACCGTGGACACCGTCGTCGATGTCGGCTGCACCATTGGACATAACACCTTGCCTTGGAAGCAGGCATTTCCCGATGCGCAGGTTTATGGACTGGACATTGCCGCTCCTTGTCTCCGCTACGGCCATGCGCGGGCAGAATCACTGGGCGTGGCGGCCCACTTTCGCCAAGCAAACTGCGATCAACTGCCTTTTGACGACGGCTCGGTTGATGTGGTGTTCTCATCCATGTTCCTGCACGAATTACCTAGAAACGTCATCAACGATTTTTTTAAAGAAGCCTACCGCATTCTGCGTCCGGGTGGGCTGATCATCCACATGGAGTTACCCCCCAACGAAGCTTTAGCACCCTACGACGCGTTTTATCTCGACTGGGACTGCTTTTATAACAACGAACCCTTCTACAAAGAATTTAGAGACCTGAGTTATCCCGCCCTATGTCGCGACGCAGGCTTTGACGAGTCGGCTTTTTTCCAGGCGACGCTACCGCGCTATACCTATGTTGACGAACAAGAGTTCCGGGATGCTATCGATCGCACTGCTAGCTTTGACGAGGATACGGGTCGCCTGTCAGATACGATAACGTGGTATGCCTTTGGTAGCAGGAAACAAGGCTGATGAGTCGATGACACAACACAGTAAAACGGTCCGCGGAGGGCGTCCCGCTTTCTTTGACAGCCCAGAAACCGATCGACTGCTGGCGATGATAGTCCGGCTGCTGTCTGAGCAGTCCGTTCTCGCCGAGCGGGTTAAAACCCTCGAGACCCTACTTGACCAGTTGGGAGTACTCACCGCGGAACAAATAGAGCAGTTCACACCCAGCCCGCAAGTCGACGAAGCGTGGATGCAAACCCGCATGCAATTGATCAAAGACGTGCTCGAGTCGGGTGCCAACATTGAAGGATCAACGAAGTGAGGATTCGCTATGTATGAGTTTTGGCTGTATGTCCATATCCTACTACTGGTGTTTTGGGTAGGCACCGATCTAGGTGTGTTTGTCGCTGCACGCTACTCTGAGCGTACCGACTTGTCCTACGAAACCCGCGCCACCGTCCTGCAATTAGGTATGGTACTGGACCGCCTGCCTCGTTCTGCATTGGCACTCATTATTCCTTCTGGGCTCAGCCTTGGCGCGAGCATGGACGCGGTGCACCCGCCTGGATTCTTGATACCACTGACCTGGCTGCTAGGGGCGACGTGGTTAGTCATTCTTTGGCGGGGGTTTTTGAGTACCGACCCACAGGTGCAGGAGCGCAGCGCAATTATTAATTGGCTGCTCAATATGGTCATGGCCCTCCTTGTATCGGGAGCCGGTATCTACCTGCTGCTCGCCACGAACACCCCTGCTTGGATCGTTTGGAAAGTCTTGGCGGTAGGTGCCATTTTTATTGTCGGCGTTCTGTTAGATTTCTTTTTTAAACCAGCCGTGGGTTACTTTGCTGCATTGGCAGAAACACCTGAAAACGACGATCTCAATGCCCAGTATGCAAAGGCACTGGTGCCGGTGTACATCACTGTGGTGCTCATATATGGGCTGGCTCTCGCGGCCGCCGCTCTGGGGGTTTTCAAGCCATGACTCATCTCAATCGCGAACTACGGCCTATCCTGCTGTTATGTTTACTGGTGCTAATGCCCATTATCACACCCGGGGTTACAGCCAATGAGGCCGCTGACGCTATTGAGGCTGAGGGTGGCAAGTGGGCTCACTACTACGAGAATGAAGACCTCGAAGGTTTGATGACCCTCTATGTTGATGACGTAGTAGTTGCCCTCCACGGCCAGCCCGCGCTGTACGGTAAGGCAGCGGTTAGAGACTACTTTGCCGCCAGACTGGGCAAGGCCGAGACCGTTTTCGAACTCGACTATGAGGTGCGTGAGACCCATGGGAACATCGCCTACATCATCAGCAAGTACTGGTTGAAAGCGATCGACAAATCGACGGGGGCCATTTACCGAGAGGTAGGCCGGTCACTGCTGGTTTATAAGATGCACGAGGGCCGCTGGAAAATCGCGGCCGATATCGATCAGTCTACTCCCGACGTCGATTGGCCTGCACCCTCGGGCTTAGAATAATAGCCACCAAGATTAGGCCGTCGGATGGAAGGGGCAGCTATCCTCTTTTTCCACTAGATCAAACGCGAACAAAAACCTAGCCATACCCACGAGTACGCTGCCGACAAAACCGAGCTCGATAATTTGGGCATCGTTAAAATGTTGACCCAACGCCTCATGGATACCCGGCGGCAACCGGCCGGTCTCTTTATTCAGCAATGAAAGGTGCTCGCCCAGCGCGAGCACTGCACGATCCGCGGCCGACAGCACTGGATTATCAATGTCGTCCAATGCATTAATTTCTGCGTCGCTCAGACCCGCCGCGCGTGCATCCTCTCGGTTGCCCTGGTTGCAAAATCGGCAGCCGTGGAGGGTAGAGAGACGCAAACGCAAGAGCTCCTTGAAACGCTGCTCGACGAGGCCTTTTCGGAAGACCTCGCCGTAAAAACCCTGTGCATACCATCGATATAAATCGGGGTGGTTTGCAAATACCTCAAAAAAAGTGGCGTCCCCCCGCAGCGCCATCGAAGCCGACCACGCCGAGCGCAAATCATCGGGCATAGCCTCTGGTTTCACCCGCTCTAAGAAAGGTTCAGGCATTAGACCATGGCTCGCAGTTGTTGATCTCGATAGCGTCCTAGGAACAAAAACGATAGTGCACAAACTACGAAAGCCCACATCGCATAATCCATAGCAAGATCATAGCTACCCGTGCGACCGTAGATCGCACCAAAAATCGCGGGACCAAATCCAGCACCGAGGCCAAAAAAAGCATAAAGCGTGCCATAAATACGGGCATAGCTTTTCATCCCAAAGTAGCGAGCAACTAGATAGGCAAGTAAGTCGTACTCGACCCCCGCAGCCACTCCCAAGGTGACGATAGCCATTACCATCTGCGCATAAGAGGGATCTGGAATAGTAAAAATATACATGGAGATCGCCGGCATCATTTGCAGCACGCACGCCACTGCAGGAGCCCAAATAATATCAAGCAAATAGCCCGCTAGAATCCGACCTACGTAGACCGAATAACCTAGGAAACTGGCTAGAATGATGGCATCACCACGAGCAAAGCCCTTCGCACCTAGTAGCGTTTCGAGATTTGGAATTGGGCCACCAATGGCAAAAGACAACGGCAAGAAAATAGCGCAGAGCAGCCAAAATCGCGGATCACGGAGAGATTCTAGAAATGAGAACCCATACAGTTGGCTAGTAGCTCTTTCGGGTCGAACTTTTTCGAGATCACGTACCTTGCTCTCAACCTTCGGATCGTCAACGTCTCGAAACAGCAGAAAGACAACGGGAAAGGAAACGAGCAGAGGAAGAAAGCCTATGCCCACATAAGCGAGCCTCCAGCCCACAGCCTCAATGAGTGCTGCAGCGAATATCTTAGCGAGCGCCCCACCTATACCCGTACCCACTAATGCCATACCCAATGCCAAGCCACGCTTGTGTTGAAACCAGCGGGCAATAGCCTTGGTAAATGTGATTGGCAAGGTACCTGCGCCGCCAAAAGAGAGCAGCGACCAAAGCATAAAATAAAGCGGTAGGCTGCCATTATTGAGCCCAAAAGCCATCATAGCCAACGAAAACAAAATAATCGATATTAGGGCCACTGGCCGTACACCAAATCGATCAGAAAGATAGCCAGCCAACGGTGCACTGATGACGGTGGCGACACAAAAGGGAATCAAGCCGTACATGATTTGCTCGATGCCCCAGCCAAACTCCTGGCTCAGTGGCTGAGCGAAAACGCCAATGGTGTAGAACGGCAACGGTGACATACCGAGGGAGATACCAATGCTACCGGCAAGAACCACGGGCCAGCCATATTTGAATTCAACATAATCTGCTTTCATATTCGACCCTTCGAAAAATGTTCTCGGCGCATCTTTAGGCTTCGATTAGAATCATTCGTAGCGGCTACCTGCTCATAGTGAGTATCATGATATGAGCCAGCACAAATTGTCTCCCAGTCAATGGTGCCGCACGGATAACAAGCCCTTGCTTTCATCGGACGCCTACTAGCCTATCACTAGGTCATTGACTCTTTGTTATTAAAGCATTTGGGTAACGGACTGACTACAAGTCACCCTCGACGGTAGTCAAGCCCAGGGCATCCCAGTCAAGCATACCGCCCCGATAGTAGTAGATTTTCTCAGCGGGAAAGCCGTCTCGAATCATTGCCCGCATGGCAGTCGGGCTCTGCGGACAAACGGGTCCATTACAAAAGCCAAGTACTTTGTTCGCCTGGGCACAATCCCAGCCCGCATCGTTTTTACTGCAGCCCAGCTCATCCATACGCATGGCGACTTCGGTATAGGGAATATTGACTGATCCAGGGATGGTTGCATCGATGAACCATTCTTGGGTGCGCATATCGACCAATATAAAATCGGGATCGCTGATGGCATTGAGCACCTCAATCTCGGTGATGGGGACAATACCGGGCTCCGGCACTAAAGGCTGCAACCAACCCTTATTTTTTGCGCAGGGTGTCATTTGTCGAGTAATCGTCATTTCTTCACCGGGGGCAATGGTCACAGTGAACTGCGTAGCTTTGTCGATGATTCTTAAATCTTCGGCTTGCGCCACACTGGCAATAGCAATAACTAACAAAGAGCCTACTGTTCTTGTCAAAGGTCCCATTTTATTCTCCCCTATGCTTAACGGATATAACGACCTATTGGCCGCTAAATTCAGTCATTAACGTATAACGTAATCGCATAAGTCATTCAAGCTCAAACCACCACGAGTGGGCGTGTCTCTTGCACGGGTTGTTCCGTCGGGAGCTCACGCTCCTTGAAGTGACGTGGCTGGCAAGCGGTTCTTGTGCAACTACTTGGGTGGCATACGAATGCCGCCATCGAGGCGAATCACTTCTGCATTCATGTAGGGATTGGTAATGGCATCAATGACGGCATAGGCGAGTTCTTCCCCAGTACCCAAACGCTTGGGGAACAATACCGACATGCCCAGGTGCGTTTTGAAGGCATCAGATTCGGGTCCCTCTCCATAAATAGGCGTGTCGATCAGCCCCGGCGCAACCGTATTGACGCGAATACCTACCGCGGATAGATCCCGGGCGATGGGCAATGTCATACCTACCACACCACCCTTTGACGCCGAATAGGCACATTGCCCTATCTGACCATCGAAGGCCGCTGCTGATGCCAAGTTGACGATAGCCCCTCGACTTCCATCCTCATCCATCGGTTCAGTTTTTGCCATGGCCGCAGCGGCTCTTGTCAGCACATTGAAGGTACCAATGAGGTTGACTTTGATAACAAAACTGAATTTATCGAGTGGGAATGGTTCGTTATCCCGATTGATCGTACGGCCCGCCGAGCCGATACCCGCCGAATTAACACAGGCCCGTAAAGGCCCCATGGCAACGGCGGCGCTGACTGCGGCATCGGCATCATCCGGATTAGACACGTCACACTTGACAAAAGCACCGCCAATCTCCCGGGCCACTTCAGCACCCCGAACGTCATTCAAATCGGCAACGACCACCTTAGCACCTAGCTGCGCTAGCTGACGGGCGCAAGCCTCGCCAATACCTGATGCACCACCAGTAACAATGGCTGAGCTTCCTTTCAGATTCATTCGTGGCATGAGCTTTATCCTTTGTGAAATTTAACGGTTGGGTTTCGTCAATGCTGAAACGCACTGAGCCTCGATAGTCAGCAAACAGTTTTTCTTACACGCGCCTAACCATCAGCGCTTATGCTAGTCGGCATTATTCTTGACTCCGATGATCACACGCGCTGTTTGAGCACACCGCGGATTAGCGTTTTACTTTTTTAACAGCGCTTTCGACGGCGTGTCCTGCTGCTCTTCATTGTTACAAGCTGACACTCTGGCAATCAAGTGCCCCGGGAAGGAACGCCAAATCGTCTTTTGCAACGCTCTCCACACAGAAGGTGAGCGTCGCTGGCGCCTTAACCCTTGATCCACCTTGGAACACGCTCACGCCCTCGGCATCTGAATAGCTTAGCTGGGCGCCGGTTAAATCGCCACTGAATCGACCCATCACTAACGCATTGGCTACCGGCTCATCAAGCGCATTAACGACGCTAACAGTGGCAGTGATCTTCAGGGACTTTTTACCCGCAGCCTCGAGCGACACTGCCGCTACCCGGAGCGGACTGACCCCCGCTGCTCCCTCAGGTGTCGCCGATACCACTGAGCTCGGCGCGCTCACGTTGGCGGACCTGTCCTCAGCCTTGACAACATAAAAATAGGTACTACCGTTACTGACCGCGGTATCGAGATAGTCAGCTTGAGACAGCGTTGCTGCGGTCAACTGGGCAAAAGGGCCGCCGACATCGGTCGACCGGTAAACACTGTAGCCCGCCAAATCGACTTCTGCATTCGCTGACCACGCTAGGGCCACTTGGCCATCGCCCGCTTGAGCGCGGAGTCCCAGTGGCGGCGCGGGGGCGGTAGTATCGACATTACCGCCCTCAGAGTAGCGAATACTCAAGGCGTCAACGCGCAGCGCGTCCAGCTGTCGCGCGCCGCGGGTGCGGTCGGCGTCGCGTACCCGCACACTCACCACGCCCCCCTCGTCAACGTCGAACGTATGGCTGTAGAGCTGATCGCTCTGTGCGGGCTCGACCGTGAAGGCTGGCTGATAATCACCCCCGGCAACACTGACTTCAAAAATGAAACCACCGTCATCAAAGGACTGATCGAAGGCGACCTCGGCTGCGAGCTGAGCGCCTGTTACCGCAGGGACATCAAAGGACCAGATATGCTCAGCTCTGCTGGTGCGCCGACTAGGCTTTCCACCACTCTCGGTCTCGGTAATTCGCTGATAATTGTCATCACTGGTGTGAGTGGCCGCATAGGCGCCTGTCACTGTCCCAGTGCCGGTAAAGGTTTCTGCAGTCGCAAGGACAACCACGAGGTCACCACCGCCGGGGCCACCCGTATCACAGGTCGATGCGAAGACACAGGCCGCCCAATCAGGGTTATCAATGAACGGGTTTCGGTTGCCTTGAAAACTATACACAACATCATTGCGGCGGCGCTCACTTTCGTCGACGGGGTCGGCTTGATGCCATAACAGCAGGTCACTCAGTAACCCCATATAGGCAACCGCCTCGTTTTGCCCGGTGTTAGAAGCGGCTATGAGCGAATAGTCGTCCGTGAGTAATAGCTCCGGCTCGTTATGACCGGTCTGCGCGTGGTAGCCCCCGTCGTAACGCACCGCCATGTAAAACATCGCTCGGGCTACATCGCCCTGCCGTCCGGCCCACGTCTGCCACGCTTGATCACCGGCTGTCCCGCGAGCCCAGTTGGAGTTACCTGGGTATTGGCCACTGCCACCGCCTCGACCGTTAGTAGCGAGGGTTACTTTTTCGCTGCAGGTGTCATCACAGCGGCGATAGGGGCTGTTACCGCGAGCGCTGTTGTAACCGGCGTCGGAGGCAAATAAATGGTGGACATCAGTGAACGGATAATTACTGACCCGATCATTGGGAAAGCCATAGCTCTTCGGCCAGGTATGCTCCCGGTTGTACGCACCGGTGCCACCCGCTATTTTGGCATAGCTGGCGTTACGGTAAATATCGATAATATTGTCAGGGTTTAGCGGGTCTTGGTCAGCGGCGTTTATAACGTTCCAGGTATCAATGGCCGTGGCGGTATAAGGAAAGCGCTGGTGGTCGTCGACAATACTGTGCAAGGAGCTCGCCAACGCCTGAGGTGAGCTCTCATCAACGCTGTGGTAATAGCCGTCGGGCGGGGCTGCAACCGCGCTCAGCGCGGCAGCAAATAGCCCCAATGCTCTGATGAATTCTCGTAACGACGCCATGACTCCCCCGTGAGGAGTCACGCTACCACCTGCTTAGTTTTGTGTAAATAAGATCACATTAGATGTGTACTTTTACAAAAGAGCGAGCTTTCTATTGGCCGTACCGCCGAATTGCCCGGCCGCCCTTATTGGCGCGCTTAAAATGACACCGGGCGTGAAAAAATATCTTCGACCATGGGTGCAAAATAGGCCAGCGGTTTTGTCGGGTACTCCGGATCAAAGGAAGCCTGATCCCAGCGCTCACAAAAGCGAACGCAACTGGCGTAAAAAGGGTGATCACGGTACTTGTCACGCCCATGCCGATCATGGCCTAAGTGATGAGCCCAGTAATAAGTCTGAAACAGACCGTGCTTCTCGACCACCCAGGTGACTTCTTCCCGCACGTACGGCCTGAGTATCGCCGCCGCCATTTCAGCGTGGTTCAGCGGCGCTAACTCGTCGCTGATATCGTGGGTCAAAGCAGCGACGATCCATTCAATGTCAGCCCCATCGGCCTCAGCGCGAGTCGCCGACTGCAGCGAATGCGCTAAGCGCGTGATCTTATAACCAGCCAGCCCGTGTTCGAGCGCTGTCAGCGCGCTCAGAATTCGACCTGGGAGGCCCGCTACATGCGGCCCTTCCAGAGCGGCCAGCAGCTCGTAGTCCGCCTGAGTGCCGTTGCACATTGCGGTAAATGATACTTCAGTCATAATTTCTTGATAACACCGTTAACATATTGCGCACATTATCATGCTCAAAGTAAGCATCCTGGAGGTGACGCTTGCCGGCGCTGAGGATAGCCTCTCGGCCATGGAGTACCCGGTGGGCAGCCACCAACAACATTTCACCGCCGTTCAAACGGAAACTGCGCGTGAAATCACCGCTCAGTATACGGCTGCTCAACACATGGTAGGCTTCGTAGAAAGCGCTGGTCGTTGGATCCATAGGGTTTAGGCATTGCATCAGTTGATTGGAGTAACGAAAAATACTGAAAGCTCCCAGAGCATCCAACTGGATCATTGGTGCCACCGCAAAGGTTTCGTTGTGCTCATCAAACTCACGAAAAGGTACGTTCACCTGGGTAAGGGTGTCAAAATGCTCGGGACACGTTTCCCGGAAACTGACTAACGCCGCCCAGCCATCGGTCACGGTTGACAATCCACCCTCCGCCTCGTTAACCAGCATGTGTAGCGCCTGCACGCTGGGCGGCCAAGAGTAACTGGCAAAGTCATTGTGCGGGGGTAGCGGTAGATTGGTGTGCGCAACGTTATAGCCCTGTGGATCCACTTGCACATTGTGGATGCGTTCAAACAGCAGCTCCCGGATTGGCCCCAGTCGCCGCGACAGTGCTTCGAGGGTATTAGGTGCTGTCGGTGCCTTGAGTAACCGAATAGCGCCGTCTTTAAGAAAGGCCTGTATACCCTCTATGGCGGCGTCCTTGTCCTCTAGAAAGGCGTCGAAATCGATACCGGTGGGCATGAAGCTCGGCGGCCAAGGCTGCCAGTCAGCGCGTTGCGGTGCGCTGCAATTGACCAAAAAATCACGGCTATAGCGACTGCGATGGCCTTCGGGCCAGGTGATGACAAAGTTGCTGTCATCAATCTCAATCTGACTCGGCTGATAGTCGAGGGGGACGCTGGCGATATGAAAGCGCTTTTCCTGAGTCTGAATGACGCGACAGTCTGCGCACTGGCAGTTATCCCGGAGCCACAGGGTTGAGAAGCGGGCGGCCTCGCCGTCGGGCCAATGCACCAACAAGGTGTTACTCATGAGGATTCTCCCCACTATTTTTTGCTCTTTTTAACACACCCCCTCTGTTTTTAGGTACAAATATTTATGTCAAAGAACACGCTTTTTAGCGACTCACGGCTAACGAGCTTGCAGTGACCAAATGAGTCGATCCAACGGGCCCATGCCGGCGGCAATGGGCTTCGATTCGCCAGTGCTACTACTCACGCCACAGGTCGCCGTTGCTCGTCCTACAGGCGGGCTTGAGCGTCCTGGGATTTGCGTGGTTTCAGTGATGATGCCCACCCGGACCGTGCACATGGCCGTGGTCCAGCTCTTCCTGAGAGGCCTCGCGGACGCCCTTCACAGTCACATCGAAATGTAAGGTTTGCCCTGCCAAGGCGTGATTGCCGTCAATAGTGACCGTATCATCATTGACTTCCTTTACGGTGACGACCTGCACCCCCCCGTCCATTTGTGTTTGAAACTGCATGCCCACATCGATGTCATCAACGCCCTGAAACATTGCCCTTGGCACCGCTTGTACCAGTGCAGCATCGTATTCTCCATAGGCCTCTGCAGGGGCAATGCTGGCCTCAAGCCGATCGGCTTTAGCCTTACCGAGAAGGGCATGTTCGAGCCCTGAAATCACATTATTGTGGCCATGCAAATAACTGAGGGGTGCCTCGGGTGACGACTGATCGAGAATATCACCGGCGTCATTTCGCAGGGTATAGTCGATACTCACTACTGTGTTTGCTGCAATGTTCATGGTCTGCTATCTGCCTCTCGATAAAAATCCGGCCAGCCTATCCACTTTGACAATTCCCGTCCACAGCTGCGGTCATTGATGAAGCCAGCAGCAGTTCGACCGTTAGCTCAGCTGATTTGCCGACGACGTGCGCTGTCGGCAGGACGAGACTGGGGGCTGTCAGTCGTCGACAAAACCCATAACCATGGGTGCTTCAGCGACATCTTTTACCACCGGGCTGACGGCAGCCGCAGTGAATGCCTGCGCAATGTTGTGGCTTCTGTCGTCGGTCACCAGCCGATACTTTGGGTGCGTAAAAATATACCTTTCGCGGGCCGCGAGTGCCTCAAGTACTCGTGCCACCAGCAGCTCGGTATCAATGCCGTTTTCCACGGCAGTGGCGCTACCCTTCGCCAGTCTCATCACTTCAGGCCCCGGTGCAATGGTCGCCGCATAGCGGGACTGGCGATTTCGGTGTGACTGGTGAATGCGCGTTTTTACAAAAGCGGGGGCCAACACCGACACATGAATAGCCGATGCAGCAAGCTCCATTGACCACGCCTCGGTGAGGGCTACTACCGCAGCTTTGGTGGCCGTGTAAGAGCCAGCCATGGGCACACCCGCCATACCAGCCATTGAAGCGACATTGACTAACCACGCCTGCTCACCGTGTTTTTTCATGAGCGGCACCACGGTATCTGCGCCATACACTACACCCATCAGATTGACGTCAATAGCCCAGCGCCAACCTGACTCATCGAGATTGCCCAGTGCACCCATACCGCCGCCAACGCCGGCGTTGTTGATGAGCATATGGATGTCGCCAAATCGCTCTTCAGCCAAGGCGGCTGTGCGCTGCCAGTCATCACGTATGGCAACATCCATCTCAATGGTGCAGTGCTCCACGCCTAGCTCTGTCAGACGCTGACCGGCGCGGGCAAGTGCCTTAGCTTCTATATCGGCGACCACAATATTCATGCCGAGCGCCCCCAGGCCCTTGCTCAGCGCCAGGCCAATGCCTTCGGCGCCCCCTGAAATAATGGCGGTTTTTCCCATAAATTCCTGCATCGAGTGTTCCTTGTTTGTGTGTTACTGACAGTAACGCCCGGTTACCTCAATGCGAAACATGACCGAGAAAACGAAGCCCGCACAGCTTACCAAGTACACTGCGCCAGTCAACGAAGGCCCTACCCAACAGCCCAGCGCTATTCAACGCACTGTTCAGCGTCCACTTGTTTGACGGCGAACACAGCGAGACTGCCAACCCCGCGCTAATATATGAATATTATTTATATTTAAGATATTTAAATATTATAATGAGGAATGTTTACACTAATTTAGCCGCTGTTAGCCTTGGATTAATCGAATAAACCACCATAATAAGGGTCAATCCAACTACCTATATGAAGATTTAGTTATGAGTCAGACAAGAAAAGACCTTTTCACCGTTATAATAGGGGCGATTGCCCTGGCTTCGCCATTGCTGTTTGCGGTAGTGTAAGCTTATGGGATATCGGCTAGATGGCCCTCAGCGCGCCCAAATCGCCTCGCTTTGACCCAGAGGAATTCGCTGCTGGTTAACCTATCAGCGACTAAAGATAGCTGACCGCCGGAGTGTTTCCGTCAGCGCAGGTGCCCGGGCTTGCCCTTGTCTATCGCCGCTAACAGTTGACGGATAGTACTTGCCAATGGGTAAGGCCCATCAGTCCAACCCAGGCGCACAATAACGGTAGCTAAAGACGGAATGACCATAACGGTCTGTGCCCTATTGCCGCTAGCAAAGTAGGCATCTTCGGGGAGATCGGGAAACGTCGGTTGCTCGTCACCCCGATTCAACCACCACTGATAGCCATAGGCTTTATTGTTCATCGAAGCATTCGGTGCGGTCGCCCGCGCTATCCAGTCGCTACTCACTATTTGCTGGTCATTGAGCACGCCATCATTGAGCATGAGTTGCCCCATACGGGCCCAATCCCGGGCCGACGCATAAACATAGGAGCTGCCCATGAAGGTGCCGCTCGGATCGAGCTCAAAGGTGCTGTGCTCTAGCCCCATGGGTTGAACAATGAAATCCATAAAGGCGTCATAAGCCGCTTGGGGAGAGCCCAGGGTATCTTGATAAATTCGCGCGAGTAAATTGGCGGTACCCGAGCTGTAATTAAATCGCTGGCCTGGCGTGTGGACAGCGCTAGCTTGCAGCGCATAGTCTGCCGCCGAGGGCACATCAAATAGCATGGTCGTTGCATCATCTCCAGGTTCATAGGTCTCTGTGAATCCGAGCCCGTCGGTCATATTGAGCATATGCGTCATGTTGATAGTCGAGCGTGCATCCCGCCGCCACGAGGGGAATGGTGGCGGTGCGGATAAATCAATCAATCCACGCAGCTCTAAATTACCCAACATAATGGCGGTTAAACTTTTAGCCATAGACCAGCCCAACAGCGGCGTCGTTGAATCCGCTCCCTGAGCGTAAGCCTCGGCAACAATGTGGCCGTCCTTAACCACCAACAGCGCCCGGGTGTTAAATCCCTGCTCATTATCGACCCGAACCAGCGCCGTGGCATGGGCCTGTAGCCGAGTATCGAGGCTGCTAACACGGTTACCTCGAGGCCAATCGACACCAAGAACTTGTGCATTGGGTGGCCGCACTGTTATCTCTGTGCGCGCATCTAGCCCTGAAAAATCAAGTGCGCAGCCTAAGCCTTCAATATAGCGAGCGCGCTTCTCGCCCATGCCCAACAGTGATGCGCTCACCGATTGATTAACGGGGTCGTAACTGACGTCTAGGTGCTCAAGCAGTGCGGAGTACTGGCGGACATCATCAAAGGCCTGTGCACGGCTCATGCCCGAAACATACTCCGCGCTGCACAACAGCTTCGCACCAATACCCGCGGCAATGCGCGGTCCATCGGCAATATACGCACCGCTCAGCCCTAGACTTCGCCAGGCGACATAGAGGCCGACACCGACAACACCCAGCAGCACAGCCCAGCGCCTATTCATTGTCAGCCCTCCGTCCATTTAACCGGGTGCTTAGCCACCGCCGGTACTGCCCCGCTGACGGTGAATCTCCCGCCACGCCCATAACGCTACTTCAGCCGGCTTAAAAAAGCGGCCATTTGGGCCTTGTTTTCTGCGGCGATTCGCTCAACGCTAGCATTCTCATTGAGCAAATCAATAAGTGCTTGACTCCCTTCGATATCAGCGACGAGATCCCAGTCATATTCCTTGCGGGCCACCACACGGGCGAGCTCAAAGGTATACAAAAACATAAAATCGGCCGCGGTTAACGTGCCGCCCATGATATAAGGGTCAAAACGACTCAGCCGCTTGAGTGCCCGGATACCTTTTTCCAATACTGGCTTCACGTCATCGACCACCGCCGCCGTATTTTGGCCGCCAAAAAAAACGCCAGAATAGAGCCGTCGAGCCGGCAATTCTATGTACAGCTGCAGAATCTGCATCACTTCGCGGGTCTGGGCTTTTTCAAAAGCACCCCGGGGCATTAATGGCTGATCAGGAAAGTGATCTTCTAGATAATCGAGAATAACCGTCGTTTCAACCAGACAGCCTTCCGCCGTCTCCAGACAGGGCACTTTGCCCATAGGGCTCAATGCGAGCCAATCGTCCTCTTGACTGGGGTAACGCAGCACCGCCTCATAGGGGATGGCCTTGGTTTCCAGCGCCATCCGTACCATATTGAAATAATTACTGACTGCAAAACCGTGGAGTTTTAGCATTGTTGACCCTCCTTATTGGGTGGTGGTGTAAAACGCGTTATCGTCAAATGAGGGACCTCAAGGGCTCCCCGCGGGTTGAGGAATGTCGTTACTCGGTGACTGAGTGGGCAATCGCGAGAAATTGATCCACTTCCTTCTCGTGAGTATTCCAACTGGTTATTAATCGATAGGCCCCTGCACTGGGCGGTAGTCCCGGACAAACCCAGGGGTAAAAACTAGCCCCTGCCAACTGGAGCTCGGTGACCAGTGTTTGGGGCATACTAACAAACACCTCGTTAATCTCAGTGGGGTAGATCAGCTTCACCCCGGGGATTGTCCGTAGACCCTCGGATAGTCGTTTAGCCATAGCGTTGGCATGCGCCGCCAAGGTCAACCAGTAACTGTCACGCAAATAACCGTTCAATTGCGCACCCAAGTAACGACCTTTCGACCACAAGTGGCCGGCGCGTTTACGAAGATAATCGATATCCCCCTCGAGGTCGCGATTGAATACAATGAGCGCCTCTGCGGCCATGCAGCCGTTTTTCGTGCCACCAAAAGACAGCATGTCGACACCTGCCCGCCAGGTGAGGTCAGCAGGTGACGCGCCACTGGCAACGACCGCATTGGCAAAGCGCGCACCATCCATATGTACCATGAGTTGGTGTTCCCTCGCGGCCGCGGATAGCGCCTGAAGCTCAGATACCGTATAGACAGTACCGGCTTCAGTACCTTGCGTCAGTGACAGCACCTTATAAGGTGAGCGGTGTGGCCCCAACAGAGGTCGTTCAGTGAGGTGTGCTTGCAGCACCCCCGGCACTAACTTGCCGCTAAGCGCCGGCAACGCTTGACACTTAGCACCGCCCGTGAAGAATTCTGGTGCACCGCACTCATCGAGGTGGATGTGCGCCACGTCAGAACACAACAGCGCCCCATGGGGTGGTGTCGCCGCAGCGAGCCCCAAACTGTTGGCGGCGGTTCCGGAGGCGAGCAAGTAAACCGCGCAGTCCGCGTCAAAGATCTCGCACAAGCGCTGACGGGCGCGGTCACTTTCGTCATCGGCGCCATAGGCTGTTGAGGCGCCGCTATTGGCAGCCACTAGTGCATCCATGACTCCTGGAGCAACCGGCGCCGTATTATCAGAAGCGAAATTCATCACAGACTCAGGCTTTCAGTCAGGGGTTTACGGCGCATGTGGGGCACCGAGTAACCGCTGTCCTGCTGCGCTGCCCTCACGTATCTGGCCCCCATCTACCACCACTTTGCCGTTAACGATCACCCAGTCAATCCCTATCGGCGGTACGTAAGGATCACCATACGTGGCTTTGGCTGCAACCGTGTCGGGATTGAATACTACAATATCCGCATCCATACCAAGCTGCAGGCGTCCTTTTTGCTGGAACACTGGCGCCACTCCCTCTAGCCATTGCGCTTGCTTTAGGCTCATACGCGACAGCGCATCCATGAGCGTTAAATAAGCTTTGTCGCGCACATAGTCACCTAACACCAAGCTAAAAGTACCGGCGCTATTGGGATTACTGAGTTGCTCCGGCGTAAAGGCGGGCAAGGCGTCGGTAGAAATCATGGTCCCCGGCCAGCTCAGCGCGGTCTGCAACCACTGTTCTTTGACGTAGTGGTGATTCACCGCGCCATTCGGCTCATTCGCCGCATAATACTCCCAAGACGCCTTGGTGAGCCATTCGCCGGTCGCCACCCACTGCACGTCTTCATAGCTGATATCGAAAACCCGCTGCCAATCGCGCTTGCGAAAGACATCGGCGGAAATACTGGTACCGCCCGCTAAGTAACTCAGGGTTTCAGTCGTCACTCGGGCGCCTCGGGCGATTGCCGCGTCAATCTTAGCCAGCCACTGGTCAATCCCACCCATAGCATTGTGGGTGATATGGCAAATAAATACCGGCGCGCCCGTGCTGACAGCGAGCGCCAACACTTCCTCAAGACCCGCAGGATCACCGGGCAATCCACGGCGAACGTGAACAAAAACGGGTGAATTGTACTGCGCCGCCAGCTCAAAAATCATGGCAAGTTCACGCTCATCAATCGCGTCTTTCATATAATCGAGCAGCACGCCGATCCCCAACCCGCCACTCATTAGCCCTTGCTCCAAGGACGTCCTAATAGCGCTCAACTGGGTGTCGGTGGCTTGCTGCTCCCACCCTGGCGTGCCCATGGTGACGATCCGCTTACCGTCAAAAATATAAGGTAAATTGCCGCCTTCTATCACCTGTATTCGGGCAGCAAAGTGGCCCACTGACGCACCAAAATTGATGAGGGGTTGATCCTTGATCGCACGGCCGTAAGCAGTCACTGGGTAGGCGCCAGCCTCGGTATCTAGCTGCGTCGTAATGCCGTCGAGCACATTGAGTCGCTGACCCAGGGGGGTGGGGGTATGGCTGTGGATATCAATAAATCCGGGAGCAACCACATGCTGGGCGGCATTGATTAGGGTAGCGGCCTCAAGTGGCTGCTCACTAATAGCAACAATACGACCGTCGCGAATGCCGACGTGGCGGATGGCATCTAAGCCGGTCTCGGGATCCATCACCCGTCCGTGATTAATGGCTATATCCAGCGGGGCGGCTTGGACAGCGAGACTGACAGCAGCCACCGCAAGCCATGCACCGACACGCCTGATCACCCACCTGGCAAGGGGAGCTCTCGCCACAAACCGTGCACAGCCCTGCCAGCACATCCAGTGGTGCTTAACTCCTAGCAATGAACCATGCTCATGTTACCGTGCGCTCTAATCATCCTGCTCGACTCATTCGAGGGCGCTGATTCGCCAGATGATATTGCCCACATCGTCAGCCACCAATATGGCCCCTTGGCTATCAACTGCGACACCCACCGGGCGCCCTTGGGCTTGTGCATCACTATTTAAAAAGCCCACTAATAAATCTTGTGGTGAACCTGTGGGCTGGCCGTCGTCAAACGGCACTGCAATCACCTTATAGCCTGACGGCTGTGCGCGGTTCCAAGAGCCGTGCTGCCCTATGATGGCCGCACCCTGCAAGCTCGGAATGGCCGTATGGGAATAAAAAGCCAGCCCCAAAGACGCGGTATGGGCTCCCAACGCGTAATCCGGTCTGCGGGCCTGGGCGACTAACGCCGGCTGTTGCGGAGTCACACGAAGATCGACGTTGTCACCCCAATAGCTGTAAGGCCAGCCATAAAACGCACCTTCCTCTACCTCGGTGAGGTAATCGGGCACCAGCTGGTCGCCCAACTCATCGCGTTCATTGACGACAGTCCACAACCGCTGACTGCTCGGTTGCCAAGCCATCCCCACTGGATTACGTAGACCGCTGGCAAACACATCGGTTTCACCCGTGTCCACATCGACCGTCAAAATGGCAGCACGGTGATGCTCGGCGGTTAGCCCGTTTTCGCCAATATTGCTGTTTGAGCCGACAGCGACATACAAGGTCTTGCCGTCCGCACTGAGTAGAAGATTCTTGGTCCAATGCTGATTCAGATCTTTACCAGGCAATGGCGCTACCGACTCTGCCGGGGCAGTGATGCGAGTATCACCCTGTTGGTAGGGGAAGCGCAGCAGCTCTGCAGCATTGGCCACATAAAGAAAACCGCCGGTCAGTGCCATGCCAAAGGGCGATCGCAAATTATCTAAAAGCGTAAAACGCTGCTCTGCAACCCCGTCTTGATCAGCATCGCGCAGTAGCGTGATTCGATCTGGACTGGGGACGCCCGCACCTGCATAGGCCATCATCTTAGCAGCTATCCAGCCCTTGATTCCCTTGACGCCAGCGCCGCTCGTGGGGCCATTGGTTTCCGCGACCAGAATATCGCCGTTTGGTAATACCAATAGCCAGCGAGGATGTTCGAGGTCACGAGCAAACGCGTTGACAGTCAGTCCTGGGATGCTCGTGGGTGCCACATCATCGGACCACCCCACAGCCTTAGCCGGATTCACTGTCGGCAGTAAAGCAGTGGTTGGCTCAACGAGGTCAGGGGCACCACCAAATTCATTGCCGGGCTCTCCCGGCGTCGAATCACTGGCACAGCCCGCTAACACACTGCCACATAAAACGATGCCGGCCAGTCGACGAATCACTGATGGGCCACTACAGCCGGTCTTACTTATCATTGTCAATGTCATGTTTCGCCTCTGTTTATATGCTGCTTAGGCTCTAGGCTAAGGGCTGATTTTTAACCGGCAAATGACGAATGCGTACGCCCGTTGCCGCATAGACTGCGTTCAGAACCGCAGGGGCTGCAACCGCTATCGTGGGCTCGCCAACACCCCCCCAAAATCCACCTGAGGGCATAACATCGGTTTCAACATCGGGCATTTGAGCGATCTTCATCGACGGGTAACTATTAAAATTCTCCTGCTCGACCCGGCCGTTCTCTACCGTGAGTTCCGAGTAAAGCGCGGCCGATAGCCCATACATAAACGAGCCTGACACCTGTGCTTCGATTTGCTGCGGGTTCACCGCATAACCGGGATCAGTCGCGGCCCAAATTTTCTTCATATGTAGCTCGCCGTCGATCACCGATACCTCTGCGCACGCAGCAACATAGCTCCCGAAGGCTTTACACAGGGCCAAGCCTAAACCGCTGCCGGGAGCAAGCGGGCGACCCCAACCCGCATTCGCCGCTGCCCGCTCCAAGACCGCTAACGCTTTGGGAGCCTGGGTCAATAACTTGCGTCGGTACTCCAAAGGATCAGTGACCGCTTTAGCAGCCAGCTCATCGAGAAATGATTCGAGGTAAAACACGTTTTGATTAATATTGACCCCTCGTAAAAACCACGGTCGCAAATGCGTGTTGCGCATGGCATGGTCAGCGAGAAAATGGTCTATGCCATACACAAAAGCATGCTCTCCCTCGGGCGCCAGCGCTTGGAAAACTGCTTGATCAATCTGCGGCTCACCCAGTGGTGCACGCAACGCATGCAAGATGGACTGTCCCGAAATACGAATGTGCATGGCCTCCGGCAACCCATCGTCATTCAGCTTCGCCGTCATTCGACTCTGGGTGATGGGATGATAAACCCCTCGCAATTGATCTTCCTCCCGGCTCCACAACAACTTTACGGGTACACCGGGTAACTGCTTAGCGATTTGCGTCGCTTGAATGAGGAAATCATGGTTTGCGCGACGGCCAAAACCACCGCCTAACATCAGTTTATGCACTTCACATTTATCACGAAAGAGTCCCGCCGCGTCGGCGAGCGCTTCGAGGGCTGCTTCACCATTCTGAGTGGGCACCCATGCTTCACAGGATTGATCGGTCCACACAACCGTCGCGTTCATCGGCTCCATAGGCGCATGATTCTGGAACGGATAACTGTACTCAGCGGTGACTAGTTCCTCAGCATCGGCCAGGGTCTCAAGGGTTTGGCCGCGACTATTACCCACAAAAGCATCCGTCGCCTCCAGTCCTTCCCGAAGCATGGCTGCAATAGTGCGAGAGTTAACCTGCCCGTTAGTGCCGGTGTCCCATTCAATGTTCACCTTCGCCAGCGCCTGTTTCGCCTGCCACCAGCTGTCGGCAACTACCGCTACTGCATCATCAGCCACTGACAACACATGGCGAACCCCCGGCATAGACTTGGCGGCACTGGCATCGACGCCGCGCCGCTTGCCCCCATGGACAGGGCAGGCATGAATGGCCGCATGTAACATGCCCGGTAGCGTTAGATCTGCGCCATAGCGCAGTGCGCCGGTGACTTTCTCAGCGGTATCAAGCCGCGGCACCGACTGGCCGATGACGGTCCAATCTGCAGGATCCTTGAGCGTTACATCAGAGGGTGCCTTTAGAGTAGCCGCCAGTGTGGCCACGGCACCAAACGTGGTGCTGTTGCCCGTGGGAAGATGGGTAATCACGCTGTCTTTGGCCACACAGTCTTTGATGGCGACCGACCAGGTTTGGGCCGCTGCCGCTAGCAGCAGTTCGCGGGCGATCGCACCGCCCTCGCGAACATACTGATGACTATCGCGAATGCCGCGACTGCCTCCGGTACTAAAGCTACCCCAGGGACGATCGCGAGCAAGACTCTGCCCCGGAGTTGGAAACTCCCAAGTGACCTTATCCCAATCGCAGGCTAATTCTTCGGCCACCATTTGCACGAGGCCGGTCAATGTGCCCTGCCCCATTTCACTGCGAGCGACCCTAACAATAACGCTATCGTCCTCATTGACAATGACCCAGGCATTAATTTCATCCTCAAACGCATCAACCCCTGGCTCCTGCGAGGCCCCCAGCGGCAGCGATAGGCCAACCGTCAGACCCGTTACGCCGGCAATACTACCCACAAGGAAACGGCGGCGGCTGACATCGACTGTCTGTTCTGGCTGGTTAGGGTTCACGCTTTCACCTCCGACGCCAATTCCGCCGCGCGATGGATTCCCGCGCGAACACGAACAAAAGTGCCGCACCGGCACAAATTAGTTATGCGTTGATTAATGTCATCGTCGGTGGGTTGTGGCGTCTCATTGAGTAACGCTGCTGCCGCCATGATCATGCCGGGCTGACAGTAACCACACTGGGGGGTGTCTAGTTCAATCCATGCTTGCTGTACCGGATGATCTCCCTCGGCAGATAGCCCCTCAATAGTGGTAATGGCTTTACCTTGAGCAGCACTAACGGGCAACACACAGCAGCGGGTAGCGACGCCGTCGAGATGAATGGTGCAGGCGCCGCATTGGGCAATGCCGCAGCCGTATTTAGTCCCGGTCATATCTAGATGATCCCGTAAAACCCACAGTAGGGGTGTCGAGGGGTCTACGTCGACGCTCACCTTCTCACCGTTGACTAGTAGCTCAAGCATGACAAATGTCTCCTAAACATGATTGTAGTAACGAAGATTTCTGCGCCGTCTGTCGACGCCTCCCGTACACGGATAGCTGACGGATTAACCCATCTTTTGCATTTGATCGAGCATAGCCATCATTTTTTCATGTACTTTGTTGACGGCCTTTAAAGGCCTGACCATGACTTTAAATTCAATCATTTGATCATCTTGTGCAGTGATCATATCAACACCATTGATGCGAATATCGTCCATCAGACATTCAAATTCCAAGATAGCATGGTTCCCCTCAACGACCTCACGCACGTATTGAAAGTCATTGTTAAATACCTGTTGGGCCGCGCTCAAATAAGCGAAGGTGATGTCACGACCGCGCTGGGGGGTGTGAACCACGGGGGAGAAAAATACACAGTCTGGATGTAGCAAATCCCAAAGCCCTTCGGTGCTATGAGCTTTCATCATCGTTCGCCATTTATCCAGTACCATCACTCGAGGTCCTTTCTGTTGATAGTAAAACGATAGCATACCGAAACTCAGCTCAAACCACACAATACTTCATGCGTTCTCGGTGGTAATCTTATCGGGTTATCTTTTCTGAGGTGCTTGTGACAACCCTCCTAGATCAATACATCCCCGCGTCTGCGACCATTGGCATAGGGCTACTGGTGTTCTTAGGCCTTGGGCTGATTCACTCACGGGTGTCGCTTAACGAAGGCAAAGCCCTACTTATGCAGCTTGTCACCGGTGTGGCAGCCGTCATTGTTACGCTTAGCTTCATCATTGCTCTGCCGCTCAGCGAGACGCTGAGAGGCCAAATCCTCAGCCTATTAGGCATAGTACTCACGGCGCTCATCGCTTTGTCATCGACAACGTTTGTTGCCAATGCCATGGCGGGTATTATGTTGCAGGCGACCAAACCCTTCCGCCCCGGCGATTTTATTGAAGTTGATGGCGTCTTTGGTCGAGTCACGCGCCGGTCGCTTGTACACACGCGCTTACAAACTGAAACACGTGATTTCACCACTTTGCCAAACTTACTACTGGTCAATCGACCAGTAAAAGTCTTACACCGCGAAGGAACTATTATTCAGGCGGAGGTATCACTTGGCTACGATATCGATCATGCGAACGCCGAGCAACAACTTATTTTAGCTGCCACCGAGGCGCAACTCGACGAACCTTATGTTCTCATTGTTGAGCTGCTTGATCATGCGGTAATCTATAGAGTGGCTGGGTTTTTAGCCGACTTCAATAACCCCATTAGCGCACGCAGCTTGCTTCGACGCGAAATGCTTGATGCATTACACCGAGCAGATATTGAAATCACCTCCCCTACTGTTGTAGCTCAACGGCAGCAACTGGGGGATACGCGGACATTGCCAACGTATCGAAGGCGCAGTCTGACGAGCAGTAATGAACAGGACGCGACGCCAGAACAACGTATATTCGACAGTGCCGACGAGGCTGCCGCCCGAGAGCAGGTCAAACTTGACATCAATGCGCTCAGCGAGCAAATCAACGAGCAAAAAGCGCTGATAAAGGGTTCAGAAAAAGATCAGCGCGGCGTGCAAGAGCTGCGCTTAGCGCACCTAGAAACTCGATTAGATCAGTTGCTAGCCCTACAAGGAGATGATGATTAAAGATCAGCCTCCGTTTCAAAATCTGTCAGCGCATGCTTGCGGGCCTCAAAGGCGGACTGGCCTTTTTTTCGTTCCGCTGTGGATAATCGCGTATGCAGCCGACGCTTTCGATGATGTCGAACCCGCTGATTGAACACCTGCTTTTTATAGTCACCCGCTAAAAGCGCGTCGATTAAAGCAATATCAATACCCAAACGGTAGGCAATGCGCGTCGGCCGAATACGGAATGCATGAAACTCCGCTACCAGGTCAATCTGTCGCGCTTCCGGCAGCGAGCACTGGCAGGAGTAGCCGAGTGGTGGACTGGGCGTCCGTGTGTCGATGTCAGTCATGGCGGTAATTAATAGCAATGAAATGACGTTATGCAAAGTCTTTTACGTTGAAAGCGTCATAATACGCTAGGATAGTGGACCACAGCATGACGCCACGAAACGCCAACAACATGAATACACTAGGGGGTAAACAAACTGTGGGCAACACACCGAAAGTTAACCGGCGCACAAAAATCGTGGCGACGGTGGGTCCCGGTAGTGATAGTGAAGATGTGCTTGGCCGCTTAATTCACGCGGGCGTCGATGTATTTAGACTCAATTTCAGTCATGGCAGTGCTGAAGGGCACGCGAGAGTAGCGCACAGAATTCGACGTCAAGCGGGGCATGCGGGGCGCTACGTCGGCATATTGGCCGACCTTCAGGGGCCAAAGATTCGGATTAGCGGCTTCCGTGAAGGCTCGGTGTCACTGATTGCCGGCGACCCCTTTTGCCTTGATGTCAATATAGACCCAAACGAGGGTGATAATCGACGAGTCGGGATTGAATATACGGCGCTACCAAGGCAAGTGGCGATCGACGATGTATTGTTGTTAGACGACGGCAAGCTTAGACTACGGGTCGACGATGTCTCCGCAAGCGCCGTAGAGTGCACGGTCATTATTGGCGGCAAACTGTCCTCTCGTAAAGGCGTTAATAAGCTCGGTGGTGGCCTCGCGGCCCCGGCCCTCACTGAAAAAGACCTGGCCGATATCGCCCATATGGCCACCATCGAACCTGATTTTGTCGCGGTCAGCTTTGTATCAAACCGCGGAGATATCGACCAAGCCAGACAGCTGTTGGCCGACGTAGGCCTGAAGCCGTCCATCATCGCCAAAATAGAACGCGCAGAGGTTGTCGCAGATTTCGAACTATTAGATACCATCATTACTGCCTCCGATGGGATTATGGTGGCTAGGGGAGATTTAGGGGTCGAAGTGGGTGATGCGCAACTTATTGGTATTCAAAAAGACCTGATTTCGCGTACCCGAAAGCTCGACAGACTGGTCATCACAGCCACTCAGATGATGGAATCGATGATCACCAACAGCATGCCGACACGCGCAGAGGTGTTTGATGTGGCCAACGCGGTCTTAGACGGGACCGATGCGGTAATGCTATCAGCGGAAACGGCTGTAGGTAGCTTTCCCATCGAAGTGGTCGCAGCAATGGCCGATGCTGCACTCGGTGCAGAGTGCCACCCTGTCGCCCGAACATCGCGTTACCGCCTGCACCGGGAATTTACTACTCCGCAAGAGGCTATTGCACTATCGGCTATGTATGGAGCGAACCACTTCGCTGGGGTACGTGGTATTGCAGCGCTAACCGAAGCGGGAACCACGCCAACCATGATGTCGCGACTGAGTTCAGGCCTGCCCATTTTCGGTCTCAGCCGCCAAGACAAAACCTTACAAACATTGGCGCTCTGTCGAGGCGTCATTCCCTTGTATTTTGACGCCACCGCCTTTGCTCCCGAAGATGTCGAAGCACGGGTGTTGGAGTTCTTGCTCGATGGCGGCTATTTACGGCGTGGGGACTTCATCATCATGACCAAGGGGAGTACGGTGGGTCAAACAGGCATGACCGACAGCATGAAAATACTGCTGGTGAGTTAAATCAGGGGAATATGCGCAAGGAGTGACATTTTTTACAAAAAAAAACTTCTTTTTCGGGTCAGGAGTGCTAATCTGTGGAGGTCGGAGGAGCCGGCATCGCTTTTTGGCAGGTTAGTACAGATGCAGATCTGCGCTTTATTTGGCATGACGCGTCACAATCGGCCCGGGTTTGGGCGGAGCAAATCAGCAATACAGGGTTTTAGCAATGGCACAAGTTACTGGCACAGTGAAATGGTTCAACGAGACAAAGGGCTTTGGCTTTATTGAGCAAGAGGGTGGTCCCGACGTCTTTGTTCATTTTAGCGCAATTCAAGGCGATGGGTTCAAAACCCTTTCCGACGGTCAAAAAGTAGAGTTTACTGTTACGACGGGGCAAAAAGGACCGCAAGCGGAGAACGTCGTTCCTGTTTAGTCGGTATACAAGCAAAAAAAAGGGAGCGTAAGCTCCCTTTTTTTTCCCAGTCTCGCCTTATTTCCATGCTATGAAATCGCGGGAGACGTTGGCCGTGCAGACTAAATATCTCGCTTCAGCTCTTCCTGACGGGTTTGCTCACTGTCAATATACTTCAACCATTGGCGCGCGTACTTCTCAGATCGATCATCTTTTGCTGCCACACGAAAAACGGTTCTAGCGCTCTTGTAGTTCCCCAGGTTGAAATAGGCCATGCCCAGCGCAAGGCGAGCTTGATCAGGCCTTTTAACCCCGCCCCGTGACAAGCCTTTTTCGAGGGAATTAATGGCCTTCTGAAACTTATCGCCATCGAGGTAGACATTGCCGAGTCGTGTATAAAGCTCGCCATCATCAGCCAGCTCGGCGGCTCTTTCCATCATAGGAATCGATTTTTCCGTCTCTTGGGCCTGTCGCCACGCGCTACCCGCTAGCTCAAAGTTCTTTGATTTCTCTTCTACGATCTCAGCCGCTAAGCCTTGTTCCATCACCCGCGCCGCTGGGTAAGGCACTTCAGCATTGAGATACAAATAGGCCATGGTCACCACGTCAGTACTCCTGTCGAGCAACCCTTGCTCGTAGGCGGTTTCCATCATCGCTAGCTGTCGCGGTTCATCTTTCTTTTCACCGTATAAATGCGATGCCTGTACCCAATACTGTTTTTTGGGATAGTACTTCAGCAACACCTTCAGCGTGTTGAGCGCGTTGTCGGTGTCGCCCTTATCAAAATAAAGAAAGCGCGCTAAATTATACCACTGCTCCTTCGGCAGCTTACCTGCGGTTTGGTGCATCGAAATAGCCGTCTCTACATTCTTCAGTGCGTTGTCGTAATCCTTGATTTGATAATAGCCTTGGGACAGCAATACGTAAGAGCCCGCATCAGGTTTTTCAGTCAAAGCAAACCACTCTAACAGCGCGCTCACGCCCGCTTGCCACTGCTCTTGAACAAAATACAACTGCGCGATGGTCTTTTTGGTATTAATTTCCATCGCCAAAGGAATATCGGGTTGAGCGACCACCTTGCGATAATTCGCCAACGCGCCCTGATAGTCTTCGGTGGAGTAGCGCAGAAAGGCATATAAGTTATACACGTTGGCCAGCTCGTAGCTGTTGAGCGCCCGCTTACCTTCACCGGCGATCATACTATTGAGCACGGCTTCAGCTTCCCCGTACCGCTTCTCTTCAGCGAAGGTCTGTGCCTCGGCTAGTTTCTCATAGACTTTATTACGTAGCGCAGGGGTACGTCGGGTTTCCCGCTGGTCTTTTTTGCCCTTGTCTTGCGCGACAGCGGAAGATATCACACTAACGCTAGTCAGCGCGCGATCCGTGGCAACCAAACCTGTGGCCAGAGCTACCGCCAGCACTGTCGTTGCAAATAGTCGGTGAAACATTAATCTTGCCTCCGGCACTTGACCTTATTGCTCCAGCTCAAAGGTAAATTTGTTTTGGACACCCGCCACCTCAATGGGCTCACCATCGACAATCCTGGGCTTGTACTTAAACTTTTCTGACGCCTTCAGCGATGCGCGCTCAAAAATACCCTTAGGCTGACAGTCGACAGTCTGTGGGTCGCGGATAGCTCCGGTCGTCGTCACAACGTATTCGACAATGCAATAACCCGAAATACCACGGGTTTGAGCGCGACGAGGATAGATGGGCGCCACTTTGACGATAGGCAGATATTCCCCGTCCCCCGACGACATACCAGACGAACTGAGATTCATAGTCATGTTTGTCGTTGGCGCAATGTTACCGGTATTCATATCAATATTGGTATCGAATTGAATGGGCTCAAGATCTGGCGGTGGCTCCTCGGGATCCTCGACTTTCTCGGGCTTAACCTCCTTGACATTGGTCTCAATGACCTTGTCAGGAACCACGATATCGGCAATTTTGCGCGACTTCGTGTCCTGCTGTTCGAAATCTCGGTCGACGAGACTCTGCATGATGTAAAACAACCCGATGGCCACTGGCACTGCCAGTAAACCGCCCACGATAACGCGAATTGAGCTACCCATTCCGATTAAGCCTCATCGTCCGTCGAGATACAGGGAGGCGCAGTGAGTACTGGCCGCACCGTATCGATAAGCTCCTCGACCGCAAACGCTGGGGTGTCACGATCGAGTTGTACCACTATATTGGCCTGAGGGGCCTCTCTCTTGGCCGCTTCTGCGACACGCAGCGAACGCTCCAAGGGCACTTTATTTTTGTTGTAGTAAATATCACCCTTCGAATCTACCGCAAAAATAATGGTCCCGCGCTCACAAGCTTCAGTGGTTGTGGCCTGAGGTTTAAAAATTTCGACGCCAGGCTCCTTCACAAACGATGAAGTCACAATAAAAAAGATCAGCATAATAAAGACCACGTCAAGCATGGGCGTGAGATCAATCTGGCTCTCATTGCTCTGGGCCTGGCGTCGACCCGTGGCTGCATCTCGCATACTCATGGCATCAACCTCCTGAACTCGCCCAGTTGACCGCTCCAACGCCCGCCTCTCTGGCCGCATCAGCAACATCAACTACGGGACCTGACTTAGCGCCTTTCTCCACTTTAATCGTCACTGGCGCCTCGGGGTCTTCAGCAAGCATGCGCTGTATATTGGCTCGTACAGCGCGGATGTCAACACGTCGGTTTTCCATCCAAATCTGATTATCGGACGCCACTTCGACGACAATACTCGTTGCGTCGTTGGGATCCGACTGTTGATTATTATCAGGGCGATTGACTTCGATGCCCGCCTCTTTGATAAAAGAAGCCACAACAATAAAGAAGATCAGCATAATAAAGACAACGTCCAGCATGGGCGTCAAGTCAATTTCTGCCCCATCATCTTCTTGTTTTCGCACAATTTTACGCATGGATAGGTATTCCCCTAGACATCAAATCAATGATCCGACGTCAATTGGTCCTCTAGGAGCAGCTGCTCTCGAGCTGCGACTCGCTGTAGGTAGGTGTTAGCAAAAAGACCAGACAACGCTGCAACCATGCCGGCCATCGTGGGAATGGTCGATTTTTCGACACCGCCCGCCATGGACTTGGCGTCGCCACCCCCGGTAACCGCCATCACATTGAATACCTCGATCATGCCAGTCACCGTTCCCAACAGCCCTAATAGCGGACACAGCGCGACACAGGTAGAAATGACGTTCATGTTATCGTTGATCAATTCTCGACTCGTCGACAGTAACTTCACGCGTATCTGCTTAGCGTTCCAAGAACGTCGCTCAGCGCGTGTCTCCCAGCCATTCACTATGCTGTCACGGTCCACTTTCCACGTCGCCATGAAGTACCACAGCCGCTCAAAAATGAGCGTCCACATAAAAAACACGAGGGCAGCAATAAGCCAAAGAACGTTCCCGCCCTTTTCCATAAAGGCGAGAATGACTTCAAATATTCCTGACATTAGTTAAACCTCTTCGCCAATGGATTACTTGGAGTGTGCTCGCTCAGCGTGCTCGGCAACAATACCCGTCGCTCGCTCATTCAATATATGAATAATCCGCTGGGCCCGGCCATTAACTACCGTATGCAAAAGGACAGTGGGGATAGCCACCAATAGGCCTAGCACCGTTGTCACCAGAGCACCCGAGATACCACCAGCCATAGCCTTGGGATCCCCCGCGCCAAAGATAGTGATCGCCTGGAAAGTAATAATCATACCCGTCACAGTACCCAAGAGACCCATTAATGGGGCGACCGCCGCAATAATTTTCAGCAGGGTTAAACCCGCCTCGAGCCGTGGTGTTTCACGAAGCACACCCTCGGCCATCTTGAGCTCGAGTGTCTCGGGATCCATGGCCGGATTATCCTCGTGAATCTTGAGCACGCGACCGAGAGGATTGTTGCTATTGGCCTGACTTGACTTCAGCTGGGCGGTCACTTTGCCACTGATCAAGGTCAATACCAGCAGGCGATAGAACGCCAGCAAGAAGGCAAACGCTCCGACAGCGGTAATGGCGTACCCGACATACCCGCCTTGGTGCCAACGCTCTTGAGGGGTTGGGCTGTCAATAATAGCGGCAAGGAAGGAGCCCCCGGTTGGGCCCGTAGGGTCAATACCCACTTGGTGTAAGCCCGAATTGGCCGATGCCATATCCGCGGCGGCACCGTTGAAGCCCCCACCAGGTTGGCGAGGTAATTCACTGAGATTATCGTTTTGGTAGGCCAGATAATTACCCGCTGTATCCACCACATTAAACGCGCCAATGCGAATGACATCGCGGGAGGTAATTTGTCCCGCAGGCGTTGCCACCTCAGTAGAAAATTTAGCAACGGCCCCTTGTTCTTTGACCTCGCGCAACATTTCGTACCAGACTCGCTCAATCTCAGTAATGCTTGGCAACCGGTCGGAGCCACTCATTTTCGCAATGAGGTCCTTCAAAAAGCCTTCGCGATCGGGGTATTGCGCCGACACCAAGGACACTTCAAAGGTGGACGCTAAATCACCTGAAGCCGCAGTCAGGTGTCCAAAGAGCTCTGATAATGTACCCAAGCGCTCTTTCAGCTGCTCCTGTTTGGCAGCGATTAACAATTCATTTTGCTCAAACTGCTTCTCGAGTCGAGCGGATCGCTGTTCTTGACGAGTGCGCTCCTGCTCTGCCTTTCGCAACTCAGCCGCTTGGTTGGCCTTGTTGCGACTGAAGCGCTGCTCGCGCGCATCGTTTTCAGCACTGGCCTTGGAGCGACCCTGTTTAACGAGATTAAGCAGCTGGTCGAGGTTCTCTGCTGCCACTTCCTGCGGAGTGGGGCCCGCAGGCTGCTCCGGTGCGGCGGCGTCTTGGGCAATGGCGGTAACAGAGGCCAATGCCCCCATGGCAACGAAAGCTGTCGCTTTAACAAGTTGGGCAGTCATCTTACTGAGCCTCCGGAGCCGCTACGGGCATATTCAACAATTCAATAGTGGCTTGCTTCTTGGCAATACGGACGCCCTTGCGGACGGCATTGGCATAGTCCCCACTGGGTAATGCCTCCCAAGCTTGTGAGTCGATGTTCCAAGCACCCGTTTCCGCGCCATCGGTGGTTTGATAAACGAGCGACACTCGACCAATCCGCAAAATGTCAACTTCCCGAGCGATCCCGCTGACCTCAATGGTATCGCTGTAGGACTCAATGCCACGACCGTATTGCAGTTCGATGCCATAAAGCTCGAGTACCTGCCGGAACGCCTCAGCAGAGGTCACATCGGAACGGTCTAAATTGGACCGAACCGCCTCAATATTAGAAGAGCGAGTATCCAGATCGAAGGGCATATCGAGCTGCACAAACTGCTCTAAACCGTCGAGCATACGCACCACTAACGGCGGAATCTGACGCTGAATAACAGCGGCATCCGAAATAGATCCGTCAATATCAGCAATGCGTCGGTTTTGGTTCGCGATTTGTCGTTCCAATCGCGCATTGTACACTTTCAGGCCATCAACTTGCTTCATGACGGTTTTATAGTCAGACAGCAAATTGCGGGTCTCGTCGGCAAGCCGATCAATCTTAGCTTGTGAGCTGCGGGCGTCGGTGGTGCGCTGCTTGCCTACATCTAAAATGGCGTCAAGGGATTCGGCGTTGGCTGACGCTGCGATACCCAGAGTGCTACCAGCGACGCAGGCCGCGAGCAGAACAGTTTTGAATGATTGCGTAGTCATGGGGTCGATGCTTCCTCTGGTGGACAAAAACAATGGTGGGGCGTCGTAGCGCCCTGCCTTGCTATGCGAATTACCTTAGTTTGGCAAGCGCTGTTGATTTATTGCTCTTTACAACTTAGCGCCACGTTTAGGCTTGCGAAGTCTACCGGAGAGGGTAGCGTTTACGCAAACCCCCCTGCGGCTGGCCAAATCCTGTAGCGGAAGCAAGATTAGCTCGACCGCGAGAATTTCACAATACTAAAATCATGGCTATTGCGATCTCCTGCCTTAAATCGCTCACCTATTTGTTTCTTCCAGCTACCCAGCTGTCCTACATCGAAAAACGCATCGCCCTCGATGTGGCCGTGTACTAGGGTGAGTATGACTTCATCGGCTATCGGCAAACACAGTGCGTATATCTCAGCCCCGCCAATAACGCACAGCGCTCGCGCACCATCGAGCAAAGCCTGCTGTTCAGAGCGCTCCAGCGCCTCATCGAGGCTGTGGAACACCTCCACGCCAGACGCTGACCAGTCGGTATCGCGAGTTAACACCAAATTAAGTCGGCCGGGCAAGGGTCGACCCACCGACTCAAAGGTTTTTCTGCCCATTAAGATGGGGCAGCCCATGGTGGTGCGCTTGAAGTGCTGTAGATCGTCTGGTAAGTCCCAAGGCAACGCATTTCCACGCCCGATCACGCCATTGTCGGAGGCGGCAAGCACCAACACCAAGGGTAACTCACGCGCCGCCTGTTGCATCAAATGGCCACTCGGGCAGGAATGGGCGCGGCGGGCTCATAGCCCACTAACTCAAAGTCTTCAAATTGGTACCCATAAAGACTGTTCGGACATCGGCGGATCGATAATTGTGGCAGCGCCGTCGGTGTTCTCGATAACTGTAGCGCCACTTGCTCTTGATGATTACTGTAGATGTGCGCGTCCCCCAGCGAAACAACGATCTCCCCGACACGCAGATTTGCCTGCTGCGCTAACATATGAGTCAGTAGCGCAAGGGACGCAATGTTAAAGGGCAAGCCTAAAAACACATCACTCGAACGAATATACAGTTGTGCCGACAGTTCGCTCTGAGCGACATAGAATTGATACAGCAAATGGCAGGGCGGCAGTGCCATGCGTCCTGCAAGGACATTGTCTTGGGGCGAGAGCGTTTCGTCCGGTAAGTATTCGACATTCCAGCCGTGAAACAAAATACGCCGACTCTCTGGACGCTCTCGCAGGCAGTCGAGCACGTACGCGAGTTGATCGATGGTTTTACCATCGCGGGTTGGCCAGCTGCGCCACTGGGCGCCGTATAAGGGACCAAGGTCGCCTTCCTCTGTGGCCCACTCGTCCCAAATTGACACGCCGTTATCTTTTAGCCACTGCGTATTGGTATCACCGCTCAAAAACCAGATCAGTTCATTGGCGACACTCTTAAAATGCACTTTTTTGGTCGTCAACAGAGGAAAACCTTGGCGTAGATCAAAGCGCAGCTGGCGTCCAAATAACGAACGAGTCCCAGTACCCGTGCGATCCCCTCGATCGGTGCCGTTATCTCTAATGTCGTTTAACAGTGCTAAGTAGGCCTGCATGTTTCTCTCATTATCAGTACAAAATGAAGCGTTTATGGACGCATACAACCACCCGCTAGGTGTGGTGTGATCGCGCCGACGTTGATCGAAAAGCCCACACCAGCATAGCCAAGCCAATGATCACCATAGGCACACACAACAGCTGCCCACGGGTCATCCAGCCAAAGGCCTGGTAGCCGATGTGCGCATCGGGCTGACGAAAAAATTCGGCGGTAAACCGCAGTACCCCATAAGCAGTCAAAAACACCCCTGCCACAGCCCCGGTAGGTCGTGGCTGCCGACTGAATGTAAAGACAATGACAAACAGCAGACAGCCCTCCAGCGCAAACTGATAGAGCTGAGAAGGGTGACGCGCTAACCCCAAAGGGTCAGCCGGGAATACCATGGCCCAGGGCACATCTGAGGGTCTTCCCCAGAGCTCTTGACCAATAAAATTACCTAAGCGGCCAAGGGCGAGCCCCACCGGGGCCAGTGGCGCAACAAAATCAGCCGCCCGGACAAACGCTATCTGCTGGCGACGACAAAACAAGTAAAGCGCCGCAATAACACCGAGTAGGCCGCCATGGAAGGCCATGCCCCCCTCCCACACACGAAAAAGCCATAGTGGGTCCTCCACCAAACGCGGCAGACCATAAAACACTACGTAGCCTAGGCGCCCACCCAAGACAATACCGATGGCGGCATAAAAAATAAGGTCATCGACTTGGTCACGACCAACGGCAGCATCCGCTCGCCGGCTGCGTATAACCGCCAACCACCAAGCAAAGAACAAGCCACCAAGGTAGGTGAGGCCGTACCAGTGCACTTTGAACGGCCCCAAGGCCAAGGCTACAGGATCAATCTCCGGGTAAACCATTATTGTCGACTGCCTTTATCGAGACGAATGAATCGGTCCAGTTCGTAGCGATGAATAAGCTCGTCTAACACTGCCATCACTTGCTCCGCCGAGTGCAACCCCTGAATCTTCGCTAGAACGCCCAATGCATCCCGCTCGGTAATCGTTTGCACCACTTTTTTCACTCGCGGCACATTGGTGGCGCTCATTGATAATTGATCGAAACCCATGGCAATCAACAAGGGTACTGCGCGAGGATCGCCGGCAAGCTCGCCGCAAATACTCACGGTTTTACCGGCTCCATGGGCGGCGCTAACGATGGCTTGAAGCGCACTCAATACCGCAGGGTGAAGTGCCTGGTACAAGTCAGCGACGCGTGCATTATTGCGATCAACGGCCAGCAGATACTGCGTCAGGTCGTTAGAGCCCACCGATAAGAAATCCACTCGCTCGGCGAGTGCCGTCGCCAAATATACCGCTGACGGCACCTCGATCATAACGCCCACGGGTGGAAATGACTCGCTGTATCCCTCAGCCAACACTTCCTCATGGCATCGCTCCATTAACACCAAGGACTCTTCAAGTTCCTCAACGCCCGAGATCATTGGTAACAAAATGCGTAAATTCCCCAGCCCTTCATTGGCTTTCAGCATGGCTCTCACCTGCGCCAAAAAAATCTCTGGATGGTCAAGTGTCACGCGGATGCCGCGCCACCCCAAGAATGGGTTGTCTTCGTTGATGGGAAAGTATGGCAGCGACTTATCACCGCCAATATCGAGCGTTCGCATGGTCACGGGTGCCGGTGCAAAGGCCTCGAGTTGCTCCCGGTAGAGCTGCCGCTGCTCCTCTTCACTTGGAAAGCGATCGCGCAGTAAAAACGTAATTTCAGTCCGGTATAAACCGACACCTTCGGCACCATTTTCTTGAGCCCGCTGCACATCGGCGTTGACACCGGTATTCACCCACAGGGGCATTCTTCGACCATCCCTCGTCTGGCAATAATCGTCCCGCAGCACCGCAAGCTCTTCCGACAGCGCGCGATCCTCGTTAACGAGCATCCGAAATCGTGCCAGAGCCTGTTCATGGGGGTTTATATGCACACGACCGTTGTAGCCGTCGACCACAACGGTCTTATTTTCCAGCCGATTGTAGGGTAAATCTGCGGCCCCCAGCACCGCCGGCACGCCCATGCCGCGGGCCAAAATAGCCGCATGACTATTGGATGATCCGCGCAGTGAGACGATGCCTACAAGCCGTTCACGTGGCACTTCACCTAGCGCGGATGCCGTTACTTCCTCGGCCACCAATATAGTGTTTTCCGGCCAATCTCGAACAGCGCGCTCTTCATCCTGTAGGTAGGTAAGTACCCGCGTACCGAGGTCACGCACATCGACAGCGCGCTCGCGTAAATAACTGTGCTCCATGCGCTCAAAGTGCCGGATATGCTGGATCATGACCTGACTCAACGCCCCCTGAGCCCACTCCCCTGTCTTGATTAAGCTTGCCACCTCGCCCCCTAAGGTGGAGTCATCAAGAATGGTTAGGTACACACTAAACAGTGCGTGATCCTCGGGCGACAGCTCATCTTTCAAATTCTCCGCGACCACTTCAATATCGTCACGGACACGCGCGAGGGCGCCACGAAAGGCGCGCAGCTCACGCTTGCGGTTACCGGCTGGTCGCGATGCTACGGCCATTAAATCGGCCGTGGGCGACACAAATACGCCGGTGCCAATACCGATGCCGGGCGACCCGGGCACACCTGTGATGCGAGCGGTCTGCTCACTAATGGCGTCACCACTGCTCACCGCACCGGTGACTTCTGCGTGAGCGATGACCGCCGCCAGTTGGGCCGAGACGGTAATTAAAAATGCCTCTTCGTCGTCACTGAAGCGGCGGCTCGCAGATTGTTGTACCACCAAGACCCCCAAAGGATCTCGCTGGTGGATAATGGGCGCACCCATAAAGCTATTAAAGGTTTCCTCCCCAAGGCCGGGAACCAGCTGAAAGCTGGCGTGATTCATGGCGTCATCGAGGTTGAGTAATTCTCCACGGGCGGCCACCCAACCGACCAAGCCCTCATGGGAGGCCAGCGAAAACTGCCCCACCTTGTCTTTATTGAGGCCTTCGGTGGCCCGAAAAACTAAGCGCTGACTATCTCGGTCGCGTAAATAGATGGTGCACACATCGGTTTGCATCGCGGCGCGGACTTCATGGACGATAAAATTCAGGGCATCATTGAGGGTGTCGGCCTCGTTGACTGTCTGAACAATTTTGCGCAGCGTTTCAATCATAACTAACCGGATTTTCGACGTTTTCGCTTGGGTAATAGGAAAGGCAGTAACTCGGTTAACGCCGAGCGATATACCTCACGCTTAAAATCGACCACAGCCGCGAGTGGGTACCAGTAATTCACCCAGCGCCAGCTCTGAAATTCGGGCTTGGGGTGAGCATCGACCCTAACGGCACTGTCCGCCGCGGTTAAACGCAACAGAAACCAACGCTGTTTTTGACCTATGCAAACCGGTGTTTCGTATTTGCGAATATAGCGGGCAGGCAACTGGTAACGGTGCCAAGACCGCGTCTTGCCAAGCACTTCTACACTATCAGCTGTCAAGCCCATCTCTTCATCCAGCTCTCGATACATGGCCTGTTCGACGCTTTCACCCGGGTGTATGCCGCCTTGGGGAAATTGCCATGAATCGCGCCCACCCAATCGACGCCCCCACAAAAGCCGGCCTTCAGTGTTGGCGATAACCATAGCCACATTGGGCCGGTAACCGTCCTTGTCGATAACCCGTTCTGTGTCTTCTCTGCCCAACAACGACTCCCGCGTGTCCGCCTTTCGTGTTTTGCTCTGCCTGTGGAACTCCATCATAGGTAGAGGTATTCTTTCACACTTTTACGCACAACGGGTTGGCCGCTATGCGCCCGTACCACTTAGCTGGAGTCCATCACTGTGCCACTCGCGATTTTTGATCTAGATAATACCCTCATCGCAGGAGACTCAGACCACCTCTGGGGGCAATTCATGTGTGCAACGGGCCGCGTTGACCCCGATGTCTTTGCACAGAAAAACGACGCTTTTTATGCGGCTTATCAGCGCGGAACCCTCGATATCCATGCGTATTTAACGTTTGCGCTGGCCCCGATTGCCGGCTTGAGTCAACAGGCTGTGCAAACGCTGCAACAGCAGTTCCTGCAGGCGTGGATTGAGCCCATTTTACTGCCAAAAGCGCAGGCGTTAATTACTAAACACCGTGATGCAGGAGACACGCTGTTAATTATTACTGCCACCAACACCGTGGTCACTCGGCCAATCGCGCAGCGCTTGGGTATTGATGCGTTGTTAGGCTGCGAAGCGGCGATCGAAAATGATCGTTATACGGGCGCAATAACAGGCATTCCCAGTTTTCGTGAAGGCAAAGTAAGCCGATTGAATGACTGGCTAGCTGAACAGACGCTGAGTATGGCTGATGCGTGGTTTTACACTGATAGCCATAATGATGTCACCCTATTAGAGCGCGTCGATCAGCCGGTCGCCGTAGATCCAGACAGCCAACTTAAGGCTATAGCCGAACAGCGGGGCTGGCCTATTATGTCATTACGCTGACAGGGACGAGAACACCAAGGCTGCTGTCATGACCCTTTAGGCACACACTTATTCCTGTTTCGCCGCCTGAGATGGTGGTAAGCTGGCGACACCAACACGTAGTTTACGTGCATCAAGGTAAACCAGTGAGGGATCCTTGCTATGAACAAAGCGCTTGCACCGCGTGCAACATTTCATCACATGAAAGATGGAACCGCAGACGATTGGGCCATCATCGGGGGCGAAGCAAAAGCCTTTGCTGCTACGGTGTATACCAGAATCATTGATCATCTTAAATTGCTTAGCGGCGATTGCGGCGGATTCCCCGTGGATCGGCTGACCCATTGCTTACAAACCGCCACCCTGGCTCATAAGGATGGCAAGGATGATGAATACGTGGTCTGTGCTTTGCTGCACGATATTGGCGACACGTTGGGTCCCACCAATCATGCAGACGTTGCGGCAACAATTCTGGAGCCCTACATCAGCGAAGCCAATTACTGGATGGTGAAGCATCACGCTATTTTTCAAGGCTATTATTTTTTCGAGCATCTGGGCCTTGATCGACATCTGCGCGACCAGTATCGGGACCACCCCCATTATGAGCGAACGCTGGCGTTTATCGTCAACTATGATGCGCCGGCCTTCGACCCAAAGGCAGAAACCTACTCGCTGGAATTTTTTGAGCCGATGTTAAAAGCGGTACTCGCACGGCCAAAAAAATCCCTGTACATGAATGCCGATAACCAACTGTTTGACTGACCGGTGCCCCGCTCCGCTAACGTTCGCCGGTACCCCCTAAGTTGTCAGACTAGTTCGACCGCGGTGGAATGGAGGGCCGCTGGTAACACATCCTTGTAAGACTGAGGGGCCTGAAATATTGGCTCCTTTTTTTTATTCAGACATCTGATTTGATGCTGAAAGTTCTTGCCACTGGAGCGCCGCTTAAAAATCCGCCAATAGCGTCCATCAAGCCAGTTTCCAT
>DGPA01000019.1:0-65129 GCA_002389505.1 Halieaceae bacterium UBA4452 | reverse complement strand
GTAGATTCCTCAACGAATGTCTCAACTTTGTCGCAGCCTTCATAAGCTCGTGTGTCTACCAACGCTTCGCGCATGACATCTAAAAATTCAGACAAACACTCAGGTTTAGCGGGTAATTCAAGAGTCACCATAACGCTCATAATTTTTCCTCCCTTTTTGAGTCTCGCTTCCCTTGCCAAAGCCTACTCTACATTCCCCAGCAGATTCTACCCATCTAGGCCCGTTAACTTGGCGATACCCTCGAACACCACCTTGGCAATAATTTAAGCTTCATCCCATGGGATTAACAGAGAGCATGGCACTTTTTTATACTGCTATGGCTTGAGTTGCTGGTAGTCTCAACTGTTAACATGACCCCTCATTGGACGGTCGGCTACCGATGCCTATTGAAATACTTCAAATACTCGTCTTTGTCGGCATCACCGCCCTCATAGCCGGGCTCACCTGGCGGCGCTGTGTCCAAGAGACGTCCCACCTTAATTTATCTTCAACACGAGATGAGGTGTTTCTAGCGGGTCGTGGTCTCGGTTGGGTGGTGGTTGCGGGATCCATTACTCTGACCAACCTCAGCACCGATCAACTGGTTGGCATGAATGGGAATCAAATGGCGCTGCTGGCCTGGTGGGAATTGTCGGCGGTGGTAGGCCTGATCATTTTGGGCAAAATTATTCTTCCGGTTTATTATCGATACGAATGCACAACGACCACTGAACTGTTAGAAAAACGCTACGGGGATTTTCGAATCAGAGCGCTGATCGGGCTGCTGTTCCTGTTAGGCAATGTCTTTATTTTTATTCCCGCCATGTTGTATAGCGGTTCGTTGTTTATGCAAACGCTGTTCAATGTCGAACTACCCCTGCTGGTCATTGCGTCGGCGTTTGCACTAATGGGTGCTGCGTATGCGGTCTTGGGCGGATTACGGGCGGTCGCCATTTCAGACGCCTACAGCGGTGTTCTGCTGTTATCACTGGGTATGGTCGTAGTCGTCCTATCGCTGGCAGCTATCAATTTTGATTTTTCGGGTATTCCTATCGATCGACTGACACTCATCGGCAACAATGAATCGCCCATCCCCTGGCATACCCTATTAACGGGCATGTTGTTCATCCAGATCTTCTACTGGGGTACCAACCAGACGATTACCCAACGCGCCATGGCTTCACCCACAGCGGAAGAGGGACAAAAAGGGGTGATGGCAGCGGCCGCTATCCGACTGTTGATTATCCCGCCCATGGTGGTTATCCCAGGGATTGTGTCTTTCAAGCTGTATGGCGATATCGGCGATGCCGCTTTCGGTAGAATTGTCGGCGATGTCCTACCGCTGTGGCTTTCAGGCGCCTTCGCAGCCGCCATTGCTGCGGCTGTACTGACCAGCGTGAACAGTGTTTTAAATGCCTCTACCGCCCTCTACGTTTGCGACATTCATGAACGATTTATTGGGTCAGCACCTAATTTGCGACGCCTAAATCTCATCATTACCGTGGCTTTTGTCGTTATTGGACTGGCCATGGTACCTGTCTATGCGCAAGCCGAGAGCATCATCAATTTAGTACAAGAACTGTATGGTTTGCTCAGTATGCCCATCCTTTCCGCGTTTATTGTCGGGCTTTTATTCCGTGGCGTATCAGCGGGTGCTGCCATTGTTGCGGTCGTACTTGGCGTCTTGCTGTACGGATTTTTCTCCTTTGTGTGGGCTCCCTTCCATTACATTCACATGATGTTTATCACGGTTATTTTTTGTGTGTCAGCGGCGCTGTTAGTGAGTCGCTGGGTATTCCATGCAACCCCGTATTGGGCGCCTGCCATTTTATTTGCCCAGCCAGACGATACGAACATCGCCCGTTAATCAGTGATCATCATGGGAGCGCTGCACCCTGTCGCTCTCGCTTACTGGCAATCCGCCCCGTCAAGGGCTACTCAAATGATAAATGAGCACGCTTTCCGGATGCCGAATGGGTAGCGCAATCCCTAGCGCCATCAATGTGCTTCCCGACCAAGGACGCGTGGCTATCGCATCGACATGCTCACGCATAAAACCGCCATCAACGGGCGGCCAGATGCACCGCAGCTGATAGTGCATATGTTCATCTAACCCTTGGAACCGATAGCGGGCAGGGAACGGCTCGATGCCACTCGCCAGCTGAGCATGGCAAAACAGCGCCTCGCGCCGATCGTCTGCTACAACCCCCCAAGCCATGTCATGTTTAGGTCTGTCCAGACGCTGGGGTTGCCCCGTGTGTAACAGTGATCGATGGGTTTTATGCAGCGTCACTAACAGCGCCAACGCTTCTCGATCGCGATGATTAAGCGTTGTAACATCCATCTCTATCCCAAGGTGACCCCAAAAAGCGACTCCGCCACGGAACGCCAGCGAGTGGCGACGTCCAGTTAAGTGGCAGGTTTCTGGTCCGATATGGCTGCCCATTAGCTCCGGCGGAAAAAATAATGAAAACCCCCGTTGAACACTCAGACGGTCGAGGGCATCGTTGCTATCAGAGGGCCAAAAGCGACTGACGTAACGGAGGATTCCACAGTCAACTCGTCCTCCCCCAGACGCACAGCTCTCAATCTCCACGTCGGGAAACGCGCAGTTAATGCGATCCATTAGTCGGTAAAGCGCGCGGGTCTGATGAGCGACAGCCGGGTGCCCCAACGCATTACCCGCCTGATGAATATCGCGATTCATATCCCACTTTAGGTAGCGGATAGCCGTTTCTTCTAACAGGCCGCTAATGGATTTAAATAAATAAGCGTCCACCTCTGGACGGGTCAGATCGAGCACCAGCTGATGTCGGGCGAGTAAGCGAGGCGCTGGATCATGATGAAGTATCCAGTCGGGGTGTCTACGGTAGAGCTCACTGTCGGGGCTAACCATTTCCGGCTCAATCCATAGACCAAATTCCATGCCATGACGCTCACAGGCATCGATCAACGGGGTCAACCCACTGGGTAGCTTGCTCGAATCTACCCACCAATCGCCCAGGGACGAACGGTCAGTATCACGCCCCTGAAACCAGCCATCATCGAGGACAAAGCGTTCAATCCCCAACTGCGCCGCATGCTCTATCATCGTTAGCAGCTGCGACTCATCTAACTGAAAATACATGGCCTCCCAGGTATTGAGTTGTACCGGGCGCGGTTTATTACGCAAGGCAGCAACCCTGGGGAAATCGTGTCGTAGTAATCTATACCATTGCTGGGATAGCCCGCTAAACCCCCCATCCGAGAATACGCACCACACAGTAGGCGAGTCGTAAGTCGCGCCGGGGTCAAGCACTACCTCTGCGGGTGATAGCAGCTCTCCTAGCTGCAGGTAACGTCGTCCGTCTACTCTTTGCTCTATCCGCAGTTGGTGATTACCACTCCAAGCCAACTGGCAGGCAAGCGCATGACCGCCGGTCTCCGACGTGTGTTTTTCATGCACCACCACACTGGCCGAGCCTTGGTGCGAACTGCGCCCCGTTCGATTTTCACGACAGTAAGCGACCTGATCGAGAGCCTGGCTGTTAGATTGACATTCCAAGCCCCAACGGCCGTTGAGATGGGTATAGGCATCGAGGTGGTCAGGAACGGGTAGCGTCAGGTTACAGGCATCGAGGCTTAATGCCTCTGACGGACTGTCATTGGTAATAGCGACCCTCATCGACAGTGCCGCACTACGGGTGGCTAGCGTTAGCTCATAACGCAGTGTCATTTCAGTCACTGCACAAAAAGCTTCTAGGATGAGCTGATGGTCATTAGGCTGCCAGGCTTTTTGTACTATCGGATGCAGCTGCCAACACTGTCGATCTCTACGAACCGCTAGACCTGGGTGACCCAGAAATCCACAGGTGATATCGGGCATTAACGGCACAGGAGGGGCTTCCGCCAGCGAGGCGGGCGCCTCATGACGATCAGTCAGCGCTAGGTCACGGGTATCGACATCGGTAAGCTTAAGGCCAATATAGCCAATGGCGGGTAATCGCTGACGGCAATCAACGATGACCGAGGTATCACCGTTGCTTAGCTGATAAACCGACTGGAGGTCTGAACTCTCGGTTGGCACGACCCTATGCTCCGCTCTGGGGTTAATCACCCGACGACTAGTATAAGCTTGCAGTAAGAGGATACCGCGACCCCCCGCTTCAGATACACTCTCAGAGTGAAATAGTTGCCACCTGCGGTCCATAATATTCGGAGGCGTTTTGAGTTATACCACCAGCCACAGGCGAAGAAATCCCTTGACCGGCGACTGGGTATTAATCAGCCCGCAACGCAGCGATCGGCCGTGGTCAGGCGAGACCAGTCCCGCCGAGCCTACCCATGCACCCGAACGAGTGCCTGACTGCCCGCTGTGCCCCGGGGCCTTACGCTCCGGCGGTGGGCAGAATCCGAACTACCGCGGGCCGCATGTCTTCACTAATGATTTTTCGGCGCTGTCCGCTCAGGGGTCAGCGACACCAGCATCCGCAGCCGTGGGGCTGTCAGAGGGCCCTACACCAGATTTTATGCGCGACGAAATAGCCAGCGGCGAGTGTCGCGTGATTTGCTTTGATCATCGACACAATAGAACGGTGGCTGATCTGAGTCTTGATGAGCTGGAAAACCTACTCAAGACATTGCAGCAAGAATATTCTGCCCTGTCGGCAAACTACCGCTGCGTGACGCTATTTGAAAATAAAGGCGCGCTAATGGGCTGCTCACAACCCCATCCACATGGGCAAATCTGGGCCCATGAACATCTTTCCACCACCATCGCTAATGAAGATCAACACCAGCGGGAGTATTTTGAAAAACATGGCGCACCATTGCTAGCCGATTACCAAGCGTGGGAGTCCAACGACGGCGAGCGAGTGGTATTCGAGAATGCTGGTTGGTTGGTGGTCGTACCGTATTGGGCAGAATGGCCCTTTGAAACCCTGCTCATTACAAAAGGTAATCAAGCGCATTTCGGTCAACTCACGGCAGACAATCGCGCGACGTTAGCCGAGGCAATGGCTGTTTTGACTCGGGCTTATGACGCGCTTTTTAGCTCTTCGTTTCCCTATTCCATGGGTTGGCACAATGCACCGGAACCTCAGCAGGAGGCGCATTGGCGTCTTCATGCGCATTTTTTTCCGCCTCTGTTACGCTCAGCCCAGGTTAAAAAACACAGGGTAGGCTATGAGATGTTGGGCGAATCTCAGAGAGACCTCTCCCCGGAGTCGGCAGCCGAGAAGCTGCGCTTATTAGCTGATGACGTTCAACACGCATCCATGGCGCGCGGATGAATACGACGCTATTTAACCAACAGTTTGGTGTCTCCCCCGAAGGCGTAGCCTCAGCACCCGGTCGCGTTAACTTGATTGGAGAGTTTACTGATTACAACAATGGCTGGGTGTTACCCTGTGCGCTACAGTTTCGCTGTCATGTTGCTTGGCGACGACGAGAGGACAGCGAAATCACGGTGATCTCTCGAGAATACGCCCACGACGTCGATCGCTTCCACAGCCACGATACCTACCTACCGAGCACTCAACCCTGGGCCAACTATGTCCGGGCGGTAGTAGCGATACTGCGAGCTGAAGGCTATACCTGCCAAGGGCTTGATCTGGCACTGTGGAGTGATGTTCCCCAGGGCCGTGGCCTGTCTTCCTCCGCTGCGCTGGAGGTAGCACTCCTAGGCGCCCTCAATGCGGCTTTTGCTTGGCAACTTTCAGCGACTGAGCTAGCCCGGCTTGGCCAGCTGTCTGAAAACGTTTTTATCGGTTGCCAGTGCGGCATTATGGATCAACTGATAGCGGTGAAGGCACAGCGAGGCACTGCGCTGCTGCTTGACTGTCAGTCCCTGCAGACGACATCGGTCTCCCTACCCAACGACTGGTCAATCGTTATCCTAGACTCCAACTATCCGCGCCAGTTGGTCGACAGTGAATACAATGCCCGCCGAACCGACTGCGAGAGCGCCTGTGCCGCCATGGCCATACCGTCTTTGCGCGACGCGACTATGGACCTACTCCATTCAGCTAGGGGTGCGATGACCGACCAACAATACCAGCGCGCTCGTCATGTCATCGAAGAGAACCAACGCGTTAACGCCACGGTGAGTGCGCTGCGCGCGGCAGATATGCCTGGGGTTGCCCATGAATTAGCCGAAGGCCATCGGTCGTTAGTGAATGGCTTTGAGGTCACCGTGCCCGCTACTAATGCCCTCGTGGCGATTGCGAAAGAGGCACTGGGGGAACGCGTCGCCGCCCGTCAAACAGGGGGTGGGTTTGGCGGCGCGGTGGTTTGTTTATGCCACCATAGCGACGTCCATCAGCTAGTTACCGCGGTAAACCGCCACTACACAGCGCGTACCGGCCTTGAGGCCACCACGGTAGTCGGTGAAGCCAGTGCCGGACTGGAGGTGCGGTCATATGACTGAGCAAGCCTATGTCGGAGGCCTTTCTGCATTGGCACTGGGGGTGTGCTACTACCCCGAACATTGGCCTGAGCAAGATTGGGCCCAGGATGCTGCGCAAATGCGCGCCCTTGGTTTACGCTGCGTCAGGATCGGTGAGTTTGCCTGGTCACGAATTGAACCAAAGCGTAATCACTTCGATTTTGATTGGTTGGATCGCGCTATCGCAACACTTGCCGCGGAAAATCTGCGAGTCGTTCTCTGTACGCCCACTGCGACGCCGCCAAAGTGGCTAGTCGACGAATACCCCGACATACTGCCATGGGATGTTAGTACTGGACAGGTTCGTGGCTATGGATCCCGTCGCCATTACGATTTCTCCAGCGATAAATACCGCGAAGAAGCCCTACGCATTTCCACTGTGTTGGCCGAACGCTATGGCCATGATGAACGCATTGTCGGCTGGCAAATTGACAACGAATTGTGCTGCCATGATACGGCACACAGCCGATCTCCAGCCGCACACCAGGCATTCCAACGCTGGTGCCAGCAACGCTACGAAACCATCGATCAATTAAATATCGCCTGGGGCAATGTCTTTTGGTCAATGGAATACCCCAGTTTTAGTGCCATCGAACTACCGTTTGGTACCGTCACAGAACCCAACCCAGCCCATCAAATCGCCTATCGACGCTTTGCCTCAGATCAAATTTTGCGCTTCCAGCAGGATTGCTGCAGCACCATACGGTGCCATAGCACGAATCAATGGATTACCCACAATTTCATTCCCATGAAGGACACCCAAACCGACTGCTTTGCTCTGGCTGCGCCTCTGGACTTCGTTAGCTATGACAGCTACCCCTTGGGGCGCACCGAGTTCCTGTTGGGGCGCAATGAGCCGGAGCTCGCCCGACGCTATATGCGCACAGGCCACCCCGACTACACGGCTTTTTATCTCGACCAGTGTCGTGGCCTTAAAGGTCGAGGTTTTTGGATCATGGAACAGCAGCCGGGGCCAGTGAACTGGGCGCCCTCCAATCCCCGACCGGCCCCAGGAATGGTCGCGCTGTGGACCTTAGAAGCCATCGCCCATGGCGCCGATGTCGTCTCTTTTTTCCGCTGGCGTCAGGCGGCATTTGCACAAGAGCAAATGCACGCAGGCTTACTGCGATCCGATCGCTCGCACAGTGACGCCTGGCAGGAAGTCGAAACCGTTATTCAGCTATTGACTCAGCTCGCGAGCGAGCCACTGCCCCAACCCACGGCGAGGGTAGCCCTAGTGACCGATGTCAGTGCCCAGTGGGTTTATGAGATTGAGCGGCAGGGCCAAGACGTCGACGCACCGGGGGTGACATTTCAGTTTTATCGAGCCCTGCGACGACTCAATATGGCTGTTGATATTGTCAGTGAATCCAGCGATCTATCGCCCTACGCATTAGTGGTGGTGGCGGCGATGCCCATCGTATCCATCAAACTGCTCGAAGCCTGCGAACGCTCTGAGGCTACCTTCCTGTTCGGGCCGCGTTCCGGCGCCAAAACCGAGGAGTTCCAGATTCCGTCAAATCGTGCGCCTGGGGTGTTACAGTCATGGCTCGAACTGCAGGTCAATTCGGTAGAAACCCTGCGCCCCGATGTGCAAGAACCCTTTTACTACGCCGATGAGCTGTTCCACAGTCGCCTATGGTGCGAAGATGTGACAGTGGGAAGTGCCTCGATCGAAGCGGTTTATCAGGGCCATCGTCCAGCGTTGGTACGCAAGGGGCGATTCCTGTACCTCGCCACCCTCACCGATGATGCCTTCCTCCGCCGCTTGCTGGGTGATTTGCTCACTGAGCAGGGCCTGCAGATTCATTGCCAACCTGAGGATGTGCGCATGATGTCCCGTGGCGCCGTGACCTTTGCCTTTAATTATGGGTCGACGGCTCATACCTTAGCTATAGACGGACATCCGCGTTTTTTGGCCGGTAGCCAAGCACTGCCTGCACAGGGTTTCAGTCTTTGGCGCAACGACTAAGATGATGGGCAAGTCTCACTCAGCGTTAATACCCACCGGCACTATGCCAGCCACCGAGCATGGTCGTTACCCTATGTCATCACCCATCAGCGTTTTTTGGCCATGCTAATTTATACCCATCAGGACTGTATTGAGCACCGGGTCCCCGCCGGTCACCCTGAACGGCCAGAGCGGCTCATTCATCTGCTGAACTACTTAGACGACACCGGAATGACCGACGACTTCCCATTACGCTCGGCCCCTAAAATTGCCAACGACCGAGTCAATAAGGCCCATGATTTACACTATTTTTCCCATTTGGCCAGTCTTGAGCCCAATGATGGCCTGGCGGCATTGGATCCTGATACCTGGATGAGTCCCCACAGTCTCAGTGCTGCGCAACACGCAGCGGGAGCCGTTTGGCAAGGGGTGAATGATGTGATGTCCGGTAAAGATCAGCGGATTTTCTGCGCCGTTCGGCCACCGGGGCACCATGCTGAGCGCAGCAGCCCCATGGGCTTTTGTTTGCTCAACAGCATAGCCATCGCTGCTATTAACGCCTTGGAGCTGCCCACCGTTAACAAAGTTGCCATTCTCGATTTTGATGTGCATCACGGTAATGGCACGGTGGATCTGTGTCAGGATAATCCCAATATTCTGGTGTGCTCGAGCTTCCAACATCCTTTTTATCCCGGCCGATTTCACGACGGTGACCGCGCGACTATTATCAATACGCCCCTTGCAGCGGGTACGACAGGTACGGCGTTTCGGCAGGCAATCGCCAAAGACTGGTGGCCTGCCATCGAGCGCCATCAACCTAATTTGATTCTGTTATCCGCCGGGTTCGACGGGCATCGCGCCGATCCCTTAGCCCAGCTGCAGCTAGTAGAAGCCGACTATGCCTGGATCACCCGTGAAATAGTGGCCCTCGCCGAGCAATATGCCCAAGGCAGAATCGTGTCTACCCTGGAGGGCGGTTACGACCTTCAGTCACTGGGCACATCGGTTATGGCGCACCTAGACGCCCTGAAAGCATGAGCGCGGGTATTCCGTGCGCTGCAACCCCTTGACGATTGTTGCCTCAACCCATGATTGAACCGATTTATTCGACAAGCGCTGCTTGCACCCAGCCGTCCCCATTGACCGCTGGTACAATACGACTAAAAAGATTCGCTGACATTCGATGAATTATCTGGCACATCTCTACTTGGCCGATGCCACCTCAACCAGCTTTTTAGGCAGTTTGATGGGCGACTTCGTCAAAGGCAGCCTTGATCAATCGCTACCGAAGAATCTGCGTGTTGGTATTATTCAGCATCGTCGAATCGACACATTTACTGACGCACACCCAATAGTGAAACGCAGTAAGGAACGCATAAGTCCCACCTTCCGGCGCTACGCTGGTATTTTGATGGATGTTTTTTACGATCACTTTCTAGCCACCCAGTGGCATCGTTTTCAAGATCAATCCTTAGACGATTTTACCTCCCATGTTTATGCCCACCTTGAACAGCATCCTCATCGAGTCCCCGATACGATGCGGCGAACGCTAGCGTACATGGTTCAAAACGATCTACTGGGCAGTTATCGGACTCTAGACGGCATTCAAGGCGCACTCCGCGGCATCGAAGGTCGCCTTAAACGCCCCAGTCATCTGGGTCAAGCTATGGCTGAGCTGGAGGCCAATCATGATGCCATGCTGTCAGACTTCATGGCCTTTTTCCCAGAGCTCATTGTGTTCGTCACCAACGATCAGGTCGCACCGCCATCCGGCTGATGATAATCACCCCCACAGCTCAGGCGCAGGGGGCTGGATGCATCCATCGACAATCTGTAATGGATAAGCAACATCGTCGGATTGCCATAGTGGACCGTCTAAATCGACAAAATCCGCCGTCTGGGCTATCACACAAGCGGGCGCCATGGCGAGTGATGACCCCAACATGTTACCGACCATCATCTGCTTATCGTATTTCTGGCACCAGTCCCGCATTAGCAGCGCTTCGGTCAAGCCACCACATTTATCCAGTTTAATATTGATGGCCTGATAACAGTCAGCAACACGCTCAAGATCTTCACTCGCTTGACAGGATTCGTCAGCACACAGAGGCACAGGGTAGTTGAGATGTTGCAAGCAGTGATCCAGATCGGCGGCAAGGGGCTGCTCCAAAAGCGCGACCCGCAGGCGCGCCAAATCGTCGCCCAGATCGAGTAACAACGCTTCGGACCAGCTACCGTTAGCGTCGATGACAATACTTGCCTCCGGCCGCGCTGCTCGGACCGCTTGCAAGCACTCGAGGGCTTTATGGCCATTGAGCTTGAGTTTAAGCTGGGTGAGATGCGCTGCATGATGCGCACTTCTAGCCATGTTCTCAGGCTCATCTAGCGACAGCGTATAAAGGGTTTCCATAGGATTCATTGCTCGCCCCAAGAGGGACGAAATACCCCCATGGCACTGTTTTGCCCGTAAATCCCACAGCGCACAGTCCAGTCCATTGCGACTGCCACCGGGGGGAAGCAGGGTTTGCACATGCTCTGGCGTTAAATTTGACAGGGTTAAATCACTGAGTTGGGAAAGCTCTGCCATCATTGAGGCGGTCGTTTCACCCAAGTAATCGACGCCCATTGTTTCAGCACAACCCTTGAGGCCGCCAGCGCTGAGCTCAACGTAGAGCACGTCAATGCTATGGACCGTTTCTCCGGCAGTGACAAACGGAGCCATCATGGCCCATGAGCGCGTCTCCACCGTGAGTTTCAAGGTAACCCCCGATATGATTCATAGCACCTCAACGTCGATAGTGTCATCCGGTACGTCCGCTCAGTGCCGCAATGAACGGCGCAAGGCCATCCCTGAGCGGATCGAGACACGGCAAACCCGTTTCCCGAGACACCTGCGCACAAACCTGCTGCGCATCATTAGATGCCATGTCTGAGGTATTAAGACTCACACCGATCACCCGTGCGCCGTGGTTGGTGAGGGCCGCTGCCTGCTGATAGCGAGAGATACAGGTGACTAAGTCAGGTATAACGAAGGCTTCATATTCATCAATCGCCGCCCTGCCTGCGCTATGGCAGAGCACCAATGCATCCGCTTGACTACCGTGAAGCAGCCCCAGGGTCACCGCCGCGTAAGCTGGATGAAATAAAGAACCCTGACCCTCAATGACATCCCAATGATCGTCATCGGCATCGGGACTGAGCAGCTCCGCGGCACCCGACAGAAAATCTGAGACCACCGCATCCATCGGAATACCCCCGCCAGATATCATAATGCCGGTTTGTCCCGTCGCGCGAAACGTTGCTTTATGGCCCTGCTGGCGCAACGCATTGGTGATAGCTAACGCCGTGTATTTTTTTCCGACACAACAATCTGTACCGACAGTCAGTAAGCGCTTTCCAGCTCTACGCCTGCCGCTGGCGATGGGGATATCATTGGGGGCAATGCGTATATCAATGAGTGTTTGTTGCGCGGCTTGTGCCGCTTCAACGAGTGCCGGCACTGCTGTTAACGGCTGGTGTAGCCCACTGACAATACTGAGCCCAGCGGCCAATGCCGCACGTAAAGGAGCTATCCAAGAGGGGCATAGCACACCCCCAGCAGGCGCGACACCCATCAGCACGCTCTGAGCCCCGGCCATAGCAGCGCTGGCTGGCGTCATAGTGGGCAATCCAAGATCGACGGTACATCCCGGTAGGCGCCATTGACCCACGCAGTGCTCTGGCCGCCAATCCCGTATACCCATGGCGGTTTTGGCATCTAAGGGATTGGTGATGTCACCAAGAAACAGCAAGTGTGGCACTGGCAAATCAATCGCCACTAGGGCGTACTCGCTCGACGAATAACATGCCCGGGGTAGGTCGTCGTTTGGCGACCCTGCGCCATGACGCGCTGCCCATTAACCCAAACGTCGCTGATGCCCTGCGCAGCTAAAAACGGCTCCGCAGTGGTCGCTCGATCAATGATGGTGTCCGGGTCAAAAATCACTAGGTCGGCCATATAACCTGCCTTAATGATCCCGCGGGTCTCGAGACCCAAATGCTCGGCAGGCAACCCGGTCATTTTATACACCGCCGCTTCTAACGTTAGCTTTCCCAGCGCTCGCGCGTAATGGCCCAATACTCTAGGAAAGCTGCCAGCACCACGCGGGTGGCGATCCTGCAGACCGCCATCGGTACAAATATTGGTATGTGGCCAATCCATTAGCAGTTGAAGATCGCCTTCAGCCATACTGGTTCCAATAATCATATCCCCGGACTGACCGGTCTGTAACTCGTGCTTAATAGACAGTTGGGCTAGCTGGGAGAAGGCCTCTCCGGGACTTTCGCCTCGCAACGCAGCCACGTCGGTCAGGGTTTTACCGACGTAGTTAGGCTCAACCGGAAAATGCGTAAAAATAATGCCCTCAGGAGGGGCGAGCTCTCGCATGACGAGATCGATAGCGTCGCTGTCGAGAGGATCTCGCTCGGGCAACAATACCATCATATGAGATTGCCAATAGGTATACGGATAAATATCGGCGGTGATATCGACACCCGATGCCCGCGCACTATCGAGTCGCTGTAGTAGCGCAGGCGCGCTACCCCAAAGCCGCTTCATGGCCAATTTAAGATGCGCAATGTGTACGGGCATACCGGTGACACGCCCGATCTCAATAATCTCCTCGATGCTGTCCTCAAACCACCGATCCTCGCTGCGTAGATGGCTACTGTATCGACCACCCCGCTGAGCGGTATGCGCCGCCAAGAAAATCACTTCTGCTGTAGAACTATAAATACCCGGCTCATATTCGAGTCCCGTCGATAGTCCTAAAGCGCCCGATGCAAGCTCTGAGTCAAGCAAGCGTGCCATTGACTGCATGTGCGCAGGGCTAGCCTCACGTTTAGCGTTTTTCCCCATAACCGCGTCACGCAAGGTATTGTGACCCACATACGCTGCCACGTTGACCTTAGCTGGCGTCTGACTCAGGGCTTCGAAAAACCCGTTGAGGGGATAAGGAGAGCTTCCGTCCTGCCCCACTACCACGGTGGTGATACCTTGCGTAATTTTTGGCCAAGCATCGCGCTGTGAAAGCAAATGCTCATCTGCATGACTATGAGTATCGATAAATCCCGGAGCGACTGCGAGTCCCTGAGCATCGAATACTGTATCGGTGGCCAAAACCGTCAATGGACCGACCGCTACGATCCGGTCATTGCTTATGCGAATACTGCTCTGTTGAGCCGGAGCGCCCGTACCGTCTAGCACTAACGCATTGACAATCAGCGTGTCTGCAGCAGACACAGCAGACAAAGATAGCCATACGCCCGCGCACAGGCGCCGTCCAAGGTTGCCATCCGTTTGCTGCCGCATATGTCCTCCCATCCCGACTAAACGATCAATCCTCTACGGTCGCTTCGCCCCTGATGGTGCCGTGACGGCAGGTGCCGTCGAAAAGGGGCGAATGCCAAACTTTGGGTAAATTTCAGAAGGAAAGTAAATCACTCCGTCGGAGACAACCATTTGAATGGCTCTGATCTCGTCGAGATTTTTTGTCGGATCCCCGGGCACTAGAAAAAAATCGGCATATTTGCCTTTCTCTATGGAGCCCAGATCTTCACTTTGACCTAAATAATCGGCCATATCCAAGGAGGCTCGCTTGAGGACCTCCGCTGGCGTCAACCCCAGCTGCTCAAATAGCTCAAGTTCACGGTGATAGAAAAACGAGCCCCCAAGATCGGTACCTGGCACGAGTAAAACACCTCGCTCATGAAGTTTGGTCAGCACGGTCATAATAAATTCAAAAGCCGCCACGTAGTCGGCTCGCTCCTCGGCGGATGATGTACCAAACAGTTCTTGTTTGAGGGAGCGCTGCTCATTGGTGGGTAGATGGTCAATAATCGCGCGGGCCATGGGGGCGGGCTGTCCATCGATGGCGGTCAGCCCATGTTCATGAATAGTCATCGTAGGATCATGCACTACGTTGCCTTGAACCATACTCAATAACGTAGCTTCAATAATATCTGCATTGATATCCAACGCCGGAAAACGCTTCATAGCTGTGAAGCGAAATAAAGTGCGCGTATCCTCGGTGGGCGCTAACACCCAGCCCAACATGAGCTGGTTGGCATGGGTAATTTCGTCAAAGCCCGCACTGATCATATTGTCAGCTGTAGAGAAAGCGGGGACGTGCCCCGCAACACGTAACCCTAAACGGTGCGCTTCGGCCACTAGCGCTTGAGCCCATTCAGGTTTCATCGAATTATACAGTTTGATCTGCTGAAAATCTCGAGCACCGCACCACCGCACCATCGCTAGCGCGTCGTCTAGCGTAGCCACCGTTTCACCGGTGGCCGACGCAAACTCACTGTCACCCTCGATAAAACAGGATCGGGTGATCCGCGGCCCGGCGATCACACCTTCATCTATACGCCGCATGAGGTCTTCCAACACGGCATTTTCATTACCCATATCTCTAACCGACGTAACACCGGCAGCAATATTCAGCAGTGCATTGTCCTGACCTAGGTGTCCATGCATTTCATACATCCCGGGAACAAGCGTACCACCCGCACCCTCAATAATGACTTCCTGATCAGTTGTCGGGCTACCTGCCACCTGCACACTGGCAATCCGATTTCCGTAAATAATGACGTCACTGAGATCGGTTAAGGACAGTGCTTCAGCATTAAAAACACGGACATTACGAATCCGCACAGGGTCGGTATAGTGGTGTGCCACGTCCGCTTGAATGTTGACAAAACGTTCGGTGGAGAGCGCTTCAGAAAGGCCTCGCAGTTGTTTTTCAAATGCTTCAAAACCCGCACGAACGAGAGCAAAGCGAGCCGTCGCCGTGCCAAAGTATTCATTATTTTCATCGAGGAACACCAGCCGAGGCGCTGTATCTAAGCCCAGTATTTGGTAAGCAGTAATGTTCGCTTCAATGCCTTGCGCTGACAATGTTGTGCTCATGTGCTTAACAATCGATGCCTCTCCGCCCGGGTAAACTGCCATGCGCTGGTCGGGAGCGGCTAACAAGGCCTTGGCTAACAGCGCGTTGGAGTAAGCACTGCCATTTTGGTTGACATAGAAGGCTGGATTATCGGTGAACGCTGCACTCCCGGGCCCGGTGGCATCTCGCCAGCGAGCTACGCCATCATCGGCGCGAAAATACTCGTCGACAGCGCTGCCAAAAGTTGTCTGACCAGCAATTGTCCAATCGATAGGAAAGCCGCGATTGTCCACCGTTATTGCTTCCGCAATGGTCGGGCCCCGGCCATTTTGCTTGTAATCAAAGTCAATGCTAAGCCGCTCGCCTGTTTGCTCGACTCTCAGATGACCAATATCCTCGCCGGCCATTAGCACGCGGTAGTGTTGATTTTCAGCGGCAAAACCGGGAAGTACAACGGCTAGCAGGGCGAGAGCAGTGAGTATTTTCATGGCCTATCCTTGTATCCTGTTGGCTTTAGCACACAGGCTTGTAAAGCAAATTAATACCGCGTTTTTGCGGGCTCGATTCGATATAAGCTTTGTGCATAATAGTCTATTTGGCTTGCCACTGGTGCCATGCGGAGGAAGTGGGATTAATGAATACCTACGATACTGTCATTATTGGGGGCGGACACAATGGGCTGACAACCGCGGGCTATCTCGCTCGCGCCGGGCAACGGGTTTGTGTCCTCGAGCGACGCTCCATGGTGGGCGGTGCCGCGGTTACTGAAGAGTTTCATCCCGGGTACCGTAACTCGGTATTTTCTTACGTGGTCAGCCTGCTCAGACCCGAAATCGTTAACGACCTCGAGCTCGAGCGGTACGGTTATCAGCCCCTGCCTCTAGAGAATTCACTGTATATGAATTCACAAGGTCAGTACCTGCTCCTTACCGCGGACGAATCTCATAATCGCAACCAGTTTGCCAAGTTTTCATCAACCGATTACGAATCCTATCGTGCCTTTGAACGGGTGGTCGATCAGGTAGCCGGGTTGTTGGCAAAGCAGTGGTTAACAGCGCCGCCCCGTCTCGGGGATCAAGGGGTCAGCGATCTTATGAGCACTTTAAAGCTAGGGGTTGATGTTTTCCGTTTGGATGCCGAATCGCGTTGGCGCATGATGCAATTTTTTATTGGCGCCCCAGAGACCATTATTGACAGCTGGTTTGACAGCCCGGCCGTCAAAGCCATGGTGGCCGCACACGTTATGCCAGCGAACTTCGCACCACTGAGCCAACCAGGCGCCAGTCTGGCTATGTTACATCATGCGGTGGGTGAAATAGCTGGTCGCAAGGGCGCCTGGGGTCTGGTTAAAGGGGGGATGGGCAGCATTACTCAGGCTATGGCGCAGTCCGCGCAGGCGCACGGCGCGGAAATCAGGACCGAGGCATCGGTTGCCCGTATTAATCTTCAGGCCGGTCGGGTCTGTGGAGTGACCCTTGAGAGTGGTGAAGTCATTAGCGCGACGACAGTGGCTGCAAACACCGATCCCAAGCGCACATTCTTAACCTTGTTGGGAAGCGAACACTTGCCCGAGGCTTTCGCGCGAGATATCGGCGCATTTCGTCAGGAGTCGGCTTCGTTACGCATGAATCTAGCGCTCTCCGAGCTGCCCGATTTCTCCGCTTTACCCAGCGGCGGGGATGTCGGCGCCCACCATACGGCGAGCATTACGTTTATCGAAAGCGCCCAACACCTTAACGAGGCATTTCACAGCGCTCGCAGCGGCATACCCGCCAACCCGCCCATCATTGAAGCTATTATTCCCAGTGTCATTGACCAGGATCTGACCGACAAACCGGGACACCACGTCATGAGCTTACTGTGTAAATACATGCCCTACAGCCTCAGCGAGGGCCGGTCTTGGGATGACAGTAAACCGGCCGTCATTGATGGGATACTCGACTATGTCCAGCGATTCATACCTGACATAAGGCGAATTCTTGTGGGCCATCAATGCATGACTCCGCTCGACTTGGAGCGTGTATTGGGTATGACTGGAGGTGACATTTGCCACGGCCGTTTAGAGCCTGACCAGCTATTTAATATGCGCCCACACCCTGACGCAGCCCAGTATGCAACGCCGATACCCGGTCTTTATCTTTGCGGGTCGGGCGCCCATCCGGGCGGTGGTGTCACCGGCGCGCCCGGGCACAATGCTGCCCAACGCATTCTTCGCGACCGCTAAAGCGCCAGCTAAATCCGTTCCACTCGGTAGATCTTCGCTGATCAATCTGGTCGGTTATGTCATTACTCGTCAGGCTGTCTTGGCATGTAGCGGTCGCGAATAACATGCCACGCCAGCAGCCCCAGCGGGAGGTGTAACAACGCCGGCCCCAACGCAAACCAGGGTTCCAGATACTGCCAGTTCAGCGATCCATCGGGATGCAGCAGCCCTGCCGCTGCTTGATAAGGGCTTACATAGTAATAGAGCAGTAGCCAAGGCATTGACACCCCATAAACCAGCAGGAGGACGGGCGCCAGTAGGGTAATTCGAGTTTCTGAGGCGCTGATATCGGTCAGAGGGGTTTTGTGTAGTTCGCTACGATAAGCCTGCTCGGTGGCTGAGGGCGACTGGCCGCGCGACCCCATCCAAACCGCCACCAGTGACGCTATAATGCCCAGGAGTACCGGCTCAAAATAACTGGGCAGATCAATAAAACCGACATAATCAAGACCTGCTGGAATGATATTCCCCACCAGTCCAGCCACCATTCCCCAGCGTGCGCCCCGGGCGGTGATGGATTTATTCCAAATGCTCAGCAATCCCACAGGCCCCCAGCTAGAGGCGAACACAGTGCCGATGAACAGCGTTATCCAAAAGACATTGGGTGGCACTACAATGCTCAGCGCCAACACGACCAGACTGACCAAGCCCATCGCTATACGCGTGAATCGCAAGCTGCTGCTGTTGCGTTCGGGCATGAGATCGCGACTGACACTAAAACCCACCAAGGAAAGAAAAGTCGACGCTGAGGACAGTGCCGCCGCAACAATACCCGCCACCAGTAAGGCACCCAGAAAAGTCGGTACAATATGGGTGGCCGCCCATATCAAAACGGTCTCGACAGGCTCTATATTCGGATTTGCAAGATTAATAAGCCCACCCGCACCGTAAATAAGCATCTGCAGAAAAATGACGATGATGCAGGTGTAAATAGATGCACGTAAAACAACGTGTTCGCTTTTTGCCATGAGGTGCCGGCTAGCCTGCCAGGGGCTTATGGCATAGACCAAACTCCAAGACAGATCGATCACTAGAAACCAGATAAAAAAATCGAGTGCTGTGGGCCAACTTGTGCCCTCGCCAATAATGCCATGCCAACTGGTCAGTTCCGGCTTCACTGTCTGGCGCGTTAAGTCTTGGATCGCCGTTTGGATGCCACCAAATTCCTCCAGAAGGTATCCGACAAAAAACAGGGTCGCGCCGGTAAACAACAAGAACATAAGGGTGTCGGATAAAATAACTCCGCGTGATCCCGCATAAAGTGTGAAGGCCGAGTAGCTCAGCCAAGCGATAACGATGGCACCGATGTAACTAAACTCGGTGAGTTCGGCGACCAACAGCGCTGCCCCTTGGGTCACCACCAGCAAATAGCCGCCAAGGCCAACAATGACGGTTAGTCCAGCAATACGTTGCACACCCCTATCGGCGAATCGCTCACCAAAAAAAGCGGCCACCGTGGTAGCTTCACTGCGACGTAAATAGGTTCCAAAAAACAGTGCACCATAAATATATCCGGTCACGGTGATGCCTGGCAGCAGCAGATAAGGTCCCAACTGCCCCGCATAGGTGAAGCCTGCTTCCCCCATAAATACCGTTGTACTCATCAGGCTCGCCACGAGCGTTCCCACTATGAGTAATGTCGGCGCCTGCCGACCTGCCACAAAATAGTCGTCTACATTCTTGACTTTTCGTCCTGCATAATTGCCTACCGCCACGAAGAGCAGGACACTGATGGCAATGGTGAGCGTGAATAAACTCAACGGCAAATCACCTCGTTGACCACTACTACGCTATCTTCTGATGGTACGCTCGCAACCACTATGACCTGCCCCCTATGAGCTACCGACTATGGCATATTTTTCGACATCGGACTAAAACGTGGTCACCTGACTACGCTACAAGGGCGATTTACAAATAATCGAGCGCTTTGTAATACGACATGCCTACAGCGAGTAGTAATCGGCCCATGAGTGGACCGCCTGGAAACGCCAGATGGGGAATATTAGCCATGGCTTGGAAGCGGCTGGATTCGCCAGCGATTTTTTCAGCGGTCAGTTTGGCCATCATATGCGTAGGGGCGACGCCATGCCCTGAGTAGGCCTGAATATAGTGAATGTTGTCAGACAGCTGGCCCAGTTGTGGCATGCGGTTAATGCCAATACCAATCCATCCACTCCAGGCATAGTCCACATCCGTACTGTCGAGTTCGGGAAAGACATGGGTCATTTTTTTATGCATCACTTCCTTGAGATTTTTTGGCTCCAACCCGGTGTAATTGGACAGGCCGCCGAAGAGTAAGCGCCGATCGGCCGATAGCCGAAAATAGTCCAGTGCTGTTCTCGGATCACAGACCGCCACGTCGCCGGGCAACAGTGCGTTGGCCAGTTCAGATGACAGTGGGGAGGTGGCAATAACAGAGCTCGCTGAGGGCAGCACACGCTGACTGAGCTTGGGCACTAGGCCACCCATGTAGGCGTTGCCAGCGAGGATAACGGTATTGGCGCTGATACTCCCCGCTTCAGTGCGGACCACCGGCGTTGAACCCTGTTCTATGGTCACTACTCGGGACTGCTCGTAGATACTCGCGCCTAGACCAGCGAGGGCTTGCGCCTCGCCAATGCACAGGTTGAGGGGATGCAAGTGACCGTTAGCAGTATTGTGCAAACCGCCCAGATAGCGATCTGAATTGACATAGGTTTTCAGTTGTTCACGATCTAGCAGCGTGTAGGGATGGGGATTCCCAATCGCTTGTTCGAAGGCCTGCCACTGTGCGAACTGTTTCATATGTCGTGGTTTCAGCGCAACGTCACAGTAGCCCCACTTAAGATCACATTGAATCGCGTAGCGTTCTACTCGTTGGCGAATCACCTCCCGCGCTTCGATGCCCATGCGGTGAATTGCCCGGATGCCGTCAGCACCTATCGATTTTTTAAAGCGCTCAGGCGTATGGCCAATACCACCAATAATTTGGCCACCATTGCGACCACTCGCTCCCCAACCAATGCGATTGGCCTCTACTAACGCGACGTCAAAACCACGCTCAGCCAGCTCAAGAGCCGTATTAACGCCGGAAAAACCCCCGCCTACGACCACAATATCGGCACGCCTATCGTCGGTTAACGCAGGATAAGCCGTGGGGGTATTGGCTGTGGCGGCGTAAAACGACTGCGTGTGTTCTCGGGTCTCTTGAAGTGGGCGTAAGCCAAACATGGTAAACCTCGGTCGCGTTGATCATCCGTAAGCTTCGGCTAGTGTACCAATACAGAAGTGGGTTGATGAATATGCTATACGAGAGGTAGACAAACAGGGTGCGATTTTCTATTTTGAGGGGTTGTTAAGGGATGGGTATTTTAATGGACTATGCGGACCAAGCCGAGCTCGATTGCTTTTTGGAGCGCAATCCAAGTATTGAGGTGCTCGAGCTGATCATGCCTGATTTCTCAGGTATTGCTCGCTGTAAACGCATCCAGCGGTCAGAATTTAAACGACTGTTTAGCGGTTCTTTTCTATCGCCCCAGTCTGCGCCGCTATTAGGTATCCGTGGCGATTTTTACGCGACAACACCCTATCCGGAGCTGGGTGGAGATCCCGATCAGATTATTCGCCCCATCGCAGGCACCCTCGCGGTTGTCCCGTGGTACGAATCGCCTGTCGCGCAGGTCATGGTGGCTTATACCACTGAGGAAGGCGATCTTGATTGGGTTGATACGCGCGCGCCGCTGGTATCGGTGCTTGAACAATTTTCAAACCTAGACCTATACCCCACGGTCGCCACAGAGCTTGAGTTTTATCTGCTCGCGCAATCAGAAGACGGCCGCCCTACACCGCTAAAAGGCAATATTCCAGGAACTCAATGGGTTCAAGAGGGCATTCAATATTGCATGCCTGACGACCTCTTTGATTGTGATGGCTTTCTCAATGATGTACGCATAGCCAGTGAGATTCAGGGCGTACCCCTCACGGCGATCCACAGTGAATTTTCGCCAGGTCAATGGGAGATAAACACCCATCACCAAAGCAATGCCATCCTCGCAGGGCACCACGCGGTACTGCTGCGCAGAATTGTCAAGGGCGTTGCTCGAAAACACGGTTTTGGCGCCACTTTCATGGCCAAACCTTTTGCCAACATTCCGGGCAGCGGTATGCATATTCACGCCAGTATTTACGATGCAGCGGAGCAAAATATTTTTGCCGAAAACACCCCCAGTAACCCACCCCAACTCATGCCCAGACTGCGTCATGCGGTAGCGGGTTTGAGCGCTATGCTCGACGCTTCAATGCTTTGCTTTGCTCCAAACCCTAATTCTTATCGTCGCATTCAAGCCGGTGCGCTGGCGCCCTCGGGGAAAAATTGGGGTTATGACCACCGTGATGTAGCACTACGCATCCCGCGCTCTGCTGCACACAGTCGTCGCATTGAGCATCGTGTTGCCGGCGCAGATGCCAATCCCTACGTCGTGCTGGCCGCTGTTTTAGCGGGTATCCATTGGGGCCTCCTCCAAAAAGGAGATCCTGGTCCTCCCGTGGCCCGTGAAGCGGACCTCTCTGAAGATCAAACGTCCCTACCCACTCGTTTAGATGACGCCATCCAATTTTTTTCTGACAGTGAGGTGCTGCGCGATTATCTTGGCCCGAAGTTTACCCGGGTCTATAGCGCCATTCGTCGCGGTGAGAGCAATGACTACCATAGCCAGATTCCCGATTTGGACTACCTTTGGTACCTGCGAGCTTTATAGAAAAAAGCACAATTGATGGCTTTGGGCCACTGAAAACGAATGTATCGGGTTGACGGAACACCTAGGCGATGCGGGCGCCTATTGGGGTAGGCAGCCTGAAGGCTCAGTCACGCAGCCCAAGTTTACGTTGTGCAAAGTCCGAGCAGCTTATAGCGGCAGCCTACTATAAATAACATCTATTTCATTTAGGAAGGTGGGACTGAATCGCAGACCGACTAGATAAATTCCGATAGACTAGCGTTTCAATGGAGGGCATCGTGCAGGTGTCCAGCGTCGCCGTCATCCCATAAAAAGTGCCACCGTTTTCCGACAGGTGCAGACTGAAGAATATAGTACCCATCAAGGAGATAATGCTATGTCGAAACCAAACACCACGCCAGGCTGGCGCGTTACTCACTTGCTCCCCATAGCGGCGAGCCTGCTACTGCAAGCCGGTGTAGTCAGTGCAACCGAAGGCAATAACAGTGCGCTAGACAATGACGAAGGACCCTCCACGCTGAACTCCATGGACGAGGGATATGCATGGGTGGGTGATCTCGGTGATCGCGATGCCTTGCCGGGCAAGCCGCTCTACACGCAGCACTGCGCCGGCTGTCATGAAGCGCAGGTCTACAAAGCGCCCCACACTACGTGGCTGGAGCTGATGTCGCCACAGGTGCTTTATCGCTCGATTACCGAGGGCATCATGCAGTCACAGGCCGCGCACCTGGCTGATGGCGAAAAACAACACATTGTCGAATACATCACGCAAAGACGACTTGGCGACCCCAACGCCGTAGCAGAAGTCACGCGGTGCGAGGAACCTCATTCAGCATTCTCTGAACTTGATGAAGGCCTACTGACCGGTTGGGGACGCGACACCAATCGCTATGTCTCAAAGGACATAGCCGGATTCGGCGCAAACCAACTGGGTGACCTTGAGCTCAAATGGAGCTTTGGCTTCCCCGGCGCTACCCGGGCGAGATCACAGCCCACCATTGCCATGGGCGCGGTGTTTGTTGGCAGTCAGGACGGTACCGTTTACGCCTTCGATCTGGAAACTGGTTGCGTGCGCTGGACCTTCGCCGCTCGCGCTGAGGTGCGCACAGGCATTACGCTCGGCAAACGCGGTCCCGATGGCGTCCCAACCGCTTATTTTGGCGACATCATTGCCAACCTGTATGCGGTGGATGCGAGCACAGGCGAATTTGTATGGAGTATGAGTGCTGACGACCACCATAGCGCCACACTGACAGGGACGCCTGCGGTTGCCGGAGGAAATCTATTCGTGCCCGTGTCTTCGCTGGAGGTCATTACTGCCGCTAATCCTGACTATGTGTGTTGCACCTTCCGGGGTCACATCTTAGCCGTCGACGGAGACAGCGGTAGCATCATCTGGGATAGTTACGCGATTCCAACGCCCCCCAAAGCAGTGGGAGCCACACGCTTGGGAACCGAGGTGCTAGCCCCCTCCGGTGCTCCCGTATGGACGAGCCCAACCATCGACGTTGACAGAAATTTGCTGATCTTTGGTACGGGAGAAAACTACTCATCACCAGCGGACACTAATAGCGACTCCATCATTGCAGTGGCGCTCGATACCGGTGAGCGCCTCTGGTCACGGCAAACGTTTCCGGGGGATGCCTGGAATGTCGCCTGCATGATGGCCGACAACCCTAACTGCCCAGAAGAAGACGGTCCCGATTTCGATCAGGCTTCGAGCCCGCTATTGGTCGAGGTGGGAAACGGTAAAACATTGGTTGTCGCAGGACAAAAAGATGGCCGCGTATTCGCGCTTGACTCAGAAACTGGGCAAACCAAACTGTGGGAGGTGAAGCTGGGGAGAGGAAGCATCCAAGGCGGCGTCCACTTTGGCATGGCAGCGGCAGGGACAACCGTCTTTGTTCCCATGAACGATATGAATGATACCCGCAACGGTGAGTGGCTTGATCCCGACCAAGCTCGTCCCGGGGTCTCTGCCGTTAATGCCGTGACCGGCAAGGTGCTTTGGCAATACGTGCAGGAAAATGTTTGCGGGGAAGGTCGTCCTTTCTGTGATCCGGGCGTGTCAGCGGCGCTTACTGCAATAGATGGCGCTGTCATCGCCGGCCATCTTGATGGTCTCGTGCGCGCCTACGATAGTGCAACCGGAGACATCCTCTGGTCATACGACACCAAAACGCCAAGCATGGGAACCAATGGGGTATCGGCCCGGGGCGGCGGCATGAGTGGCTCAGGCCCCGCCATTGGCGCAGGACATATGGTCCTCAACTCAGGGTATGGCCTGTATAATCACGAGCCCGGTAACGCGTTACTGGTCTTTGCGCCGAGGAGCAAGGAAGGAGACAGCGTAGCGGCCGTGCACGACGCTGGCGTCGCGCAATGACCTCATCGGCGGCATCTCTGACGATGTCGAGTCGGCCGCCGCAGACTCGCAAACCACCTGAAACCCCTCGGTATTCAGTCGCGGCTTGACAGCGATATCGTGATTGAGCGTTAGGCGGATACCTGGTCTGGGCGAGCAAACATGTTATCCAGCTTGACGAGCAGAGGCGGCAGAAACAGTACGTCCAACAGCAATGCCACGACAATAATCGGGGTCAGCATCAGCGCAACATTTTGATAGTAGTAGGTGTTAGAAAACACCAATATAAACGTCCCCATAGCCAATGCAGCCGTAGTGATGGTAATCGCTGAACCGGCTTTATCGAGGGAGTAGCGGACTGCTTCATCAGGATTTTTCCCCGCCTTACGCGCCGCCATGTATTTGCTCAATACGTGTACCGAATCGTCGACCACTAACCCAATACTGATCGAGAAAAGCATGAGAATATAAGGGCTGAGCTGCCCCACAAAAAGGCCCCAAACGCCAAACACAACCGCGGGAGGCAGTAAGTTGGGCGCGATACTAATAAGTCCGTAGCGTACACTGCGCAAACCCACCAGCATCGTTAACGTAATCAACAGAAAACTGACCGTGAAGCCTTCCAGCAACTGTCTTGAAATGGTGTCGTTAAGCCGGGCATAGAGTATGGTATTGCTGCCATGTAAAACACGGTAGTCGGGGTTTATGTTGTTAGAATGCCACGCTTCGATGCGTTGATTGAGCTCGAGCAGCTGAACATTGGACAGGTTAGAGGTGCCCACAACGACCCGCACCGTGGTGTACTCAGGATCGAATATAGGCTCTAGGTGTGGCTCTATTTCTTGCACCAACTGATAACCCACAAGGTAGTCGATGACCTGCAGATTGTCGTCGGGCAGTACGTGCCAAGCCTCATCGTTGTCGTTCTCTGCTTCATTAAGGGTTTTCAGCATGCCCACGTAGCTGTTAACAAGACCCACGTCGGGTTGCTCTTCTAGCCAATCCGCAAAGCGCTCGATCTCCAACATGAATTCAGGGTTGGCAATGCCGTAGTACTCACCGCTGTCGATCGCGTAAACAAGGGACTGATCATTGCCGATCTTCTCGGCCAGTGCGGTGATGACACGATGAAAATCAGAATCCTTATCGATGAATTCAAAACGATCAAAATCGACCTTGTTGAGCGGCAGCATGGCAAGACAGACGACAATAATGAGCGACAACCCCCAAAATAGCGCGTTACCGCGCTGCGTGACCAACGCTGACACCCGACGAATCATGCCGCGCACACCAAGTGGACGGGGAATACGACGGGTAGGCACCCACATAATCAGGGCGGGCAATAATGTCAGAGTCACCAAGTAGGCCCAAAAAACGCCTATCGCGACGGCATTACCAAAACCATAAATTCCCGCCGATGAACAATAATTGAGGCTGAGAAACCCCATGCCCGTTGTTACGGTTGCCAGGGTGACCGGCTGTAAATTGAGTCGCACACTGTGCTCGAGAGCATCTATTTTTGTCAGCCCCTCGTGCAAACCCTGCAAGTAAATAGCGATAATATGAATGCCGTGAGCCATAGCAATGGTCAGAACCACCAAAGGTCCCATATTGGAAATTTGATTAAAGGCAAAACCCGACCATCCTACGGTGCCTATGGTGAGTAAAATCGCCAAAAAAGACACTGCCAAGGTACATAGGGCATAAACCAACGAGTTCAGGCAAAGCCATAGCAACACCGTAGTGGCCAAAGCCACCAACGGCGCTAAATTGTTTCTGTCTTTGATTTGTGCGTTGTAACTGTCGAGCTCAAATAGGTCATTACCCAAGACATAGATCTCAACGCCGGGATAATCTTCTCGCAACCGATCTCGCAGCGCCACAACCGAGCGCGCGATGTCAAGGCGCTCGGCCAGGCCTTCACCGCTGGGCCGATACTTGAAAGCAGCAAGAGCCATGTCGCCATCCCGGGCAAGTTGGGTCTTCACCAAGTCTTCATCGGCAAGGGCAATATCTCGCACCTGGGCCAACTCGTCATCGCTTAAGCTGTCTACCGGTGGCAGTAAGTACTGACGCCCATACTGGGTTTCATCGACCGGATTGAGTCGATAGTTCACTAGCGAGCCCACCGCCACGGCAGACTGCACCTCGCCAAAGCGCGCGTGCAACGCCTCCATGGCCGTCAGGGCTTCACGGTTAAATATGTCACCGTCCGGGGCAATAAAGGTGAATAGCGCTGACCGGTTTCGGGGGAAATCTGCCTCAACAGCTTCAACCTGAGCAGCATAGGGGTCGTCTTCAGGCAAAATGGCATCAGAGCGAGGGTCGATACTGGTTTTCGTCACGCCCCAGCCAACACCAATGCTGGTGGCTATTGTGAGGACTGCCAGCAATGACCGCCGTTTCACCAACGCATGCGCTATATCCATTTCCTGAGGTGTGCTCCATTCTTGATGGCGGTTTTATAGCATAAAGCACATGGAAACTGCGCCTAATGTCGGTAAAATATTGACCGCTGCGGTAATAAAAACGCGCAGCGGTACCTGAGGGAGACAGATATGAAAAAGTTCGCGGTTCTGGCATTGGCAATGGGTATCATGGCGGGACCACTCGTTCAGGCTACACCGTCGCAGCGCATCGGTGATTTCGCGTTGCTCGACCAAACCGGCAAACACCATAAGCTAAGCTGGTATGGCGATCAAAAGGCTATTGTTATTTTTGTGCAGGGCAACGGCTGCCAGATTGTTCGTAACAGCGTACCCCAGCTACGCGCCATTCGTGACGAATACACCGATCGGGGCGTACAATTTTTTATGCTAAACCCCCAACCCCAAGACAACCGCGCGAGTATTGTCGCCGAGGCTGTGCATTTTAGTTATGACTTTCCCATACTCATCGATGAAACCCAGCTAATTGCTGAATCACTGGGCGTTGATCGCACGTCTGAAGTTTTTATACTCAACCCCCAGACTCAAGAGATTGTTTATCGCGGGCCTGTAGATGACCGGCTGCACTATGAAACGCAAAAGCCCGAAGCTGAAAACCACTACTTGCGCGATGCCCTTGACGCCTACCTTGCGGGAACTCTCCTGCCCGACAACGTCCCCGACGCGCCAGGCTGCCTCATTACTTTTCCAGCAAAGGAAAGCCACGCAAAGGCACCTCCAAGCTATTCCACCGACATTGCCCCGCTACTCGAACAGCACTGTGTGAAATGCCATCAGGTGGGTGGCATTGGTCCCTGGGCCATGACCGAGCACGCCATGGTGCAAGGTTGGTCACGCATGATGAAAGAAGTACTGCTGACACGGCGCATGCCTCCGGGTCAGCTCGACCCCCATATTGGTCGTCCGGTGCAAGAGGCCGCGGGCCTGTCCGTTGAGGAACTCCAAACCTTGGTGCACTGGATTGATGCCGGGGCACCGGGCGATGATCAGGCGGATCCGCTCAAAGCGCTGACATTTAGCGATGCCACGTTTTCCATGGGTGAGCCCGATATTGTCCTGAAAGTGCCCGCTCAGAAAATACCCGCAACTGGGGTCATTGATTACCGTTACGTACCCGTACCCTTAAATCTTGACCAAGACGTTTGGCTGCGGGCCGTTGAATACGTCCCTGGGGACCGCAAAGTACTGCACCACATCATCACCTACCTCTCGAGTCCTGCTGATCGTACTGCCGGAACTACTAGTGACGATGGCGCCCTCGGTGACTCGATTGGCGGCTTTGCCCCAGGACGTCAACCCGATATTTGGCGGGACAATTCCGGCGCACTGATTCGCGCCGGTTCCAGCCTGTTATTGCAAATGCACTACACCACCACAGGGAAAGCAACGACCGACGAAACCCAGATTGGCATTTATCTACACGACCAACCTCCCAAGTACGTTATGTCTGGGGGCTCTGCGGGTCAGCGTCGATTTTTGATACCCCCCAATACCAAAGAGCACCCGCTTGAGGGCGTGCAGGAATTTGAACGCGATGCCCTGCTCTATGGCTTAATGCCCCACATGCACTACCGCGGCAAGCATATGAAATATATTGCCGAGTACCCCGACGGTAGTTCGGAAGTGCTGTTATCGGTGCCGAAGTATGACTTCAACTGGCAGTTTAATTATCAGCTGCAAGAGCCTGTGCTTCTTCCCGCGGGAACGCGCCTTATTGCCGAAGGTGCTATGGATAACTCTGATCGCAACCCCTATAACCCTAACCCCAACATGCCTGTGCGTTTCGGATTGCAAACCATGCACGAGATGTTTTTTGGGTTCACGACCTACCGCTATTTGGATGATACGCCTGAGAATCTACTGACCACACGCAAAGCCGTCACAGGCAGTGGGCAGAGCAGCCGATAAACCCAAAGACCATCACCTGACCCTAACAGGTTTGTCGTCTGACTCTACATCACCTTCAGCTGATGAACTATAAAGGCTCGATGCTCACCAGCGCATCTATAAGTGATCGACGAACACTGATTGGCACATTTTCAGCTATCGTAAGCGTAGTAAAGTACTGTGCGGGACAGCCATTGCGAAACACCTCAGCAGGAGTGAGATACAGATCTATTGCATTGAGGGTCTTATTAAAGAGCCCAGATGATTGATGGGTTTCATCGTTCGATATTGTCAGATTTATGGGAACCGCCATCGGCTGCGCTGAGTCTAAAACAGCGAAAAATATCTCGCTGTCTTCACCAAACTCTCCTAGCTGCGGCTGCGCATTGACCTCACAAATCATGGCGTTGTTTTCGAACCACGGCTTTGATGCGTCTTCTGATATAAAGTCAATTCCACTTAACGATAGGTTCATTGTCTCAGCAACTGCGATACATAACCTGGCATTTTCTGGATGCAAGCGCGCTGTACATTCATAATACATTCCGCCTCTGCTCTCATTGGAAACGAAGGCCAGAAAAACCGTATCGCCTTGTTCAGGAACCGTAGCAAGCTCTATCCCCTGCTGTTTCAGGATATCCATAACGTCATTATCTACTATGATCTTGCACATTGAACTGATCGCGACATTACGGCTCGGTCGAAGATTCTCCTGCTCAATTAGATCGCTGACAGATGACTTACCATCCCCGACAACGCGAGCTGATTGCATCTCAAAGGCATTGATTATTTTCCCGTTGAGAACAGTAATTCGGTGGCACTCACCTGATATGTGCTTTTCTATAAGCAGCTTATTTTCGCCTGTCGCCCTAACACGTGAATAAGCAGTCCTTAAGGCGTCTTCAGACGCGATACCAGGGATAACACCACGCCCCTGACGGCCACACACAGGTTTCAACACAACCGGATAACCTATCTCACTTGCTCGCTTTACAGCACTATCAATAGAATCAATCCCAAATCCCTTTGCCACAGGCAATTCTGCCAGCCCCAATAATGTTTTAGTTAACAGTTTACTGTCGGCAAGGTCCACACCAACTGCATTTTCTCTAGACGTCACTGAGCTCATAAAAATTACAGAGCTACTTCCATAACCAAAAATAATATGCCGGTTGGACAGTATCTTAAAAGGAATTTTTCGGGCTATGGCCGCAAAAATGAAGTTCATCGCGTTGGTGCCTAGCGGCAGAAAAACCCTATTTTTAGCACGTAGAGTGTTGACAAAACCCTTGACTGCTTCCAGCGTTAAGTGATCTTTATGTTTCTTAAGAAAGGTGGTCAGCGACGAAAAATTGAGCGCAGCAAGGTCTGGTGAAACCGTCGGAACAATATAGGTTTCATAGTTTTCTTCGTCTAAATATTTAATAGGGGTGAAACGCTGGTCACCGCAATGCGTATTTAATGCACACAGCGACTCAACAAGATGGGTCAGAAATTCATTGGGAGTGGCAGCCCCCACGTTATCAAACAATGGCCGCTCTGGCATTTCACACATGTTTGAAAAGAGGACTGCACATTCGGTTAAGCCATCACGCCGCTTGTTATCAGTTAGCGGCTCTTTTTCCACTGAAATAGCGATTGCGGGCTGAACCGAGCCGTACAAATATCCTGACATTTTTCTGAGCGTGCACTTCATTAGATAAATCGTCTCTACGGGTGTCCTTGCTGTTGCCTAACTGAGCGCCTGCATTGTCAGCCATCGCTTAATGTGTGGACTTTTATTTACCCACGATAGGCCCGCATTGCGCAACACACGAAGCGCTGGATTGCCACTGCCAAAGCCACGCTTAAAGCCTTCCATGGCTGCCATTGTCGCCAAATTTTCGGTTTTCCGACGACGCTGATAACGGCGGAGCACCGCTAAGTCACCCCAATCTACCTGCGCACTTGTCGCCTGCTCAATTTCATCTGCAAGCACGCCAACATCAGCCAAACCCAAATTGATGCCCTGCCCAGCTAAGGGGTGTATTGCGTGCGCAGCATCAGCTACCAAGGCCACTCTGGTCTGGACATAATCGACAGCATGGCATTGCTGTAGTGGAAACATAGCTCGAGCGCCCACCTTAGCAACGGGGGGCGCTTGATCACCCAGTGCCCTGTTCAAGGCCAGGACAAAATCCGCATCTGTTAACGCCCGAACGGCATCCACCGAAGAGGTGTCGAGAGACCAGACGATGGAGCATAACAAGGGATCAGCCAAGGGTAACAAGGCCAGCGGTCCGGTGGCTAAAAAGGCTTGATAGCACCTGGCATTATGATGCTGCTCAAGTGCGATCGTCGCGACAATAGCGCTCTGCTCATATGACCACTGTCGAACGCGGAAACCCAGCTGCCTTCGAACGATTGACTTGGCGCCATCAGCACCCACCAGCAGAGGGGCCGTCACACGATCGCCGTTCTCAGTGGTCACTTGCACCCCTGCGGTATGGTGGTTATTAACGGCGATAATGGGATCATTCCAGCGCACGGCTACAGTCTTTTCGCGCTCGAGCACGCCGAGTAATGCGTCAACCGTTATTCGATTTTCAACAATATGGCCTAAGTCTGGCGCGCCAACCTCGAACGCGGTAAAGGCAACGGCGCCAGTGCCCTCGGCGTCCCAAACGCGCATACTGTCATAGGCGGCACTTCGCTTCTCCACGATAGCGGCCCATGCGCCTATGTCGGTCAATAAAGCGCTTGAAGCAGGCGTCAGCGCGCTGACGCGACGATCCCAATCATTTACGCCGGCGCCCAATGGCCCCAGGCGATCAGGGTGGGGAGCGCCATCTACAACAACGACTCGCAAGCCTCGCTGAGATAACAACGCGGCCAGACTTAACCCGGCAATTCCCGCCCCTGCAATAATGACATCGGTCTCGTTCATCCAGTGACCTGCACATCGGATTCGTCTGCTGAAAAAAGTGGCGCCCACGCGGGCTTGGCCAACACATCTAAGCCTGTACCTCGCTGAGCAATCGAGCGACGTAAGGGTTTTAGAACATCTAACAGCGTCAGCGCTGCATCTCTCGGCAAATCCAATGCCAGGCCTCGGGTCTGAAAAAGTGTCGACAACCTATCTGTGGCCTCTACTATCCGATCCTGATCTGCTATCACCCGGGCTTCATAATCTCTGAGCACCTGCGAGTCACCCAGTGCGACACCTTGATGGCTCCATGATTTGAGGCTCGCACCAAGACTGGCCGCGTCGCGCAGCGACAAATTGAGCCCTTGTCCTGCTACCGGATGAATGCCATGGGCAGCATTACCCGCAATTAAGAAGCCAGAACGGCGCTGCTCTCGGACACGCACCCGATTTAACGGCCAGGTACTGCGGCGCCCGACCCGCAGCGCACGACCTAATCGCCAGCCAAATGCGGCCTGCAACTGCGATAAAAATGCGTCGCTGTCCAAAGCCATAACCTGCGCTGCACGCGCCTCATTGAGCGACCACACGACATTAAAACGCTGCTCAGCTACGCTGGTGTCAGGTAATGGCAGCAACGCCATGGGACCGGTGGGGGTAAAGCGCTCAAAAGCAATGCCCTGCTGAACGCCAGCAAAACTTACATTGGCCACCACCGCATGCTGTTCGGTGCAATGCCACTGCACATCAATACCCAACTGTTGGCGCAGCGACGATTGACTACCGTCAGCCACAATTACCAAATCAGCCCGCCTTGTTTCACCATTGACCAATCTCACTCCGGGCTGCTGTTGATCGGTGAGCAGTTGTTGCACCTCACAGGGCGCCTCGAGAGCGATACCCAAGGCGTCTGCACGGTTTTTTAACGCTCGACCAATGACATGGTTTTCAACCACAAAACCCAATGCCTCAACGCCCAAGTCAGTCGATTCAATGACTGCACTACCGAAACGCGCCTGGTTGGACACATGAATCTGATGAATGATACCGGCTGACGCAGCCATGGGGCTCCAGACATCTAACGCTGTGAGAATCGACTGACTGGCTAAGTTTAATGCTGACGCACGGGTGTCCAGAGGACTAGGCGTACCGGTGGGAATGGGGCGGGCCTCGAGTACCGTAATTTTAGCGCTAGGGAGCGCGTAGCGACAGGTCACGGCGAAGCCCAATCCCACCATGCCACCGCCGATAATAACAATCCGCGCAGTCATTGCCTTCAGCTAGCCATCAAAGCTTCAATATCGTCGGCAACTTTCGGCACGCCTGCGGTCAATACTTGACAGCCCGACGCAGTCACCGCGACGTCATCCTCAATGCGAATACCAATACCGCGCCACTTTTTTGGCACCTTGGTATTAGTCGGTGACACATAAATACCCGGCTCAATGGTCAACACCATACCCGGCTCCAACTGCCGCCATTTACCATCGATGCGATAATCACCGACATCATGGACATCCATCCCCAGCCAGTGCCCTGCGCGATGCATATAAAAATCCCGATACGCACCGTCTTTAATCAGCTGTTTCTCGTTGCCCTTGAGTAATCCCAACGCAATGAGGCCTCGGGTGATGACGCGCACCGTGGCATCGTGGGGCTGATTCCATGTGTTGCCAGGCCGAACCTTTTTAATGGCGGCAAGCTGGGCATTTAGAACAAGATCATACAGTGCACGCTGCTCAGTACTGAATTTACCGTTGACAGGAAAAGTCCGAGTGATATCGGCGGCATAGCCTTTGTATTCACATCCGGCATCAATAAGCACCAAATCGCCGTCGGTTAACCTATCTCGGTTCTCATCGTAATGCAGAACACAGGCATTGGCTCCCGATCCGACAATACTGTTGTAGGCAGGGAACCGCGCCCCGTGTTCCGCAAACGTGCGGGCAATAGCGCCCTCCAGTTGATACTCATAACGACCGGGCCGACATTCACGCATTGCCTGACAGTGCGCCTGCGAAGATATATCGCCTGCTTTAGCCATAATGCGCAACTCAGCGGCACTTTTAAACAACCGCTGTTCGTGTAACAGAAAGGCAAGATCAGTGAAGTCACCCGGTGGCTTTGCACCCGTCCTTACTTGACTGCGAATTTGATTGACCCATGCCATGACGCTTCGGTCAAAGGTGTCGTTGTGGCCCATTGCGTAGTAGATATGCTGCTTACCCTCGACAAGCCCAGGCACAATGTCATCAATGTCATCAATGGGAAACGCGTCATCCATCCCAAATGTGCTGACCGCACCGTCAGGGCCGGCTCGATAGCCATGCCACTGCTCCATTGTCGGGTCTCGATCCCGACAAAATAAGAGCACTTGGCCATGGCGCCGGCCTGGTATTAACACCAACACACCATCCGGCTCGGCAAATCCCGTGAGATACAAAAAATCGCTATCTTGTCGAAACGGATATTGAGTATCTCGGCTGCGAGTACATTCACTGGCCGCCGGAATTAATGCAATACTGTTTGACGCCATCATGTCCATTAATCGTTTTCGGCGCCGGGCGTACTCACTCTTACTTATTGTCATAACCTATTCCTCTTGCCTTACTCGTTGGCTATAGCATCATGCATAATGTTCATTGCGGCTACCCGCAGGTATTCAATTAGTTCCTCGAGCTCGCGCTCAACCTGTTCATCATCGTCCTCGCTGGGATCGATTTGAGCGATAGCCGCGAAATCTTTCAGCGCCTCGGCCGTATCCGGGGGCACAACATCGCCTGCACTGTTAGTGACTGTTACTGCCTGAGTGAAGCCTGTTAAAAACCCCGTGGACCAGCATCCCAAAGACAGTAATCGCTGGTCAATGGGATCGTCGTCGTCGGGTAACAGGGGTCGAAACGCAAAGTCTGCATCTGCCACCGCCGAACGTGTCGCATCAACGAGACGGCCGGTGAACTCAGCGACTTCACCTTGCAGATCAACCGCTAAGGCCTTCTCTAAAATCAGCAGTCCGTAGTCACGATCTTCCGGGCTAGCCGACCTGCGGCCCGCGCCGAGCATGCCGCTGATTGCCCCGTGCAGCTCCGAAGGATTGAGCGTCAAGCCAGCATCAAACAAGACATCGGCGCATTCGGACCAACTTGGCATATCTTCGTAGTCACCGAGCGAGTCTACCAGCACACTATTTTCCTCTGCGCACACTGGCGCAAGAATTAATAAGTCTCCGCACTTTCAGCGGCAGTGGTCTGAATCATAAAGGTTTTTAAGCGCTAATACTGCTAATACACCATTGACCGCTTTGCATGCCGACCCTATAGTGATCAACACCTGAGAGATTAGTGTAACTGTCGTGGCAGAGAAACTCATCCAAGCGCTAGAAATCAAAGTGGCGGAACTCATTGAGTTGAGCCGCGAGCTCAACCATGAAAACCATCAGCTAAAAATTCGCACGGCTGAATTGCAGCGAGAACGGCGCGAGTTGCTAGAACGTCAGCGGAACGCAGAAACGCACATCAGCACGACACTTGAAAGGTTACGGGCTATAGAGAGCAGTGGCCAATGAATCGCGTGCCCACCATTACTGTAGAAATTCTCGACAAGGAATATCAAGTAGCTTGCCCGCCGGAACAAGAAGAAGAATTGCTTGACGCCGCCAGACACTTAGATGTCCAAATGCGTGATATTAGGGCCGCAGGGAAGGTTATTGGACTGGAGCGGGTGGCCATCATGGCGGCGTTAAACTTAAGCTATGACTTGCTTCACTCTCGCAATAGCGGAGCGCCCCATGGTATCGACAATCATGAGGATCGCGTGGCCACCCTAAATAGTCAGTTGGATGAAGCCCTATACCAGCTAAGACAGCTTGAAATCAACTAGCCACTTTCCATTATACTGTTCCTCGTCCTAGCGTATTCGCCAGACAGCAAGTCCTCGAGCCGATAATGCATTACCTGGGGACCACCGAACGCTGTTGTTGCTCATGTCCGGCATGACCGGAAAGTCTGATGCAGTGCGGCGGTCACCACCTTGAACCGCAGGGTTCAAGGGCGAACCTGTCAGCGGTACGCTGGGATCTTTTTTCTATGGTAGCGCGCTCCAAAAAAGACGGGGGTCAACGCGCGTCGTACCATGAGCGAGGCACACCACTATGGCAGGAGATGCGCAACAAAAATCTGCCCTGCGCCAACAGTGGCGAGCTCGCAGAGACCAGACGTCGGTCTCGCAGCGCAACCGCGCAAGCCAACGCCTCAGTCGTCACCTGATCGGCATGGCGCCTTGGCAAGACGCTGCCATTGTTGCCAGTTTCATAGCCTACGGCTCTGAAATAGACCTTGCCCCCATCGATACCATTGCCCGGAAAGCCGGTAAGCAGGTGGCCTACCCCAGAGTCGGTACCGGGAGAGACTTGACCTTTCACCTGTGGCAGCCAGGAGACCCCTCAAGCCAATCGCGGCTTGGCGTCATTGAGCCGCTGCCCGAAGCGCCCCAGGTCACCCATGAATCCATTGATTTTCTCTGGGTGCCGTTGCTGGCCTGCGACGACAACGGCATTCGACTGGGTTACGGGGGAGGCTTTTATGACCGCGTACTAGACATTAACAAGGGTGTCGCCTGTGGTGTCGGTTATAGCTGGCAGCGCTGTCATCGACTTCCAGAAGAAGCCCATGATCAGCGCGTACAGGGTTATCTCAGCGACCAGGCCATAGAGTGGTTCGACGCTATAGACCGCGATTAATGGATAAGGGTGCTGTTTCCCGGACCCGCCAATAAACCATGTCCCCACCTTGTTTATTGGCCGTGAGCCGTCTACTGAACGGTAGTAGCAGCTTGCTGGAGGGCCATAGGGGGATTGTCGTCACCAATGAGCTGAGTGGATAGGGCGCCAAGGCTTACAATGAAGACCAGTACCCATAGAAAATCAGGTCGCTTTTTCCTTACTCTGGTGCTGATTGGTATTCTAATGCTCATATTACCGGTTCGGCTCGGTTGTTCGGTGACGGCCAGACATAGTGTCAGCAAACACAGACGCCACCAAAACAAAACGTGATGTGGGTCACATTTTTTGCAAAAACCCTGCTATTTTTAGTGGATTATTTACATATTTGATGGGCCTTAACCTCGTCGATGGCAGAACAATCGGCACTCAGCGTCGGCCCAGGTAGTTGCGATAGGCGCAGTTATCTGTCTCTTCCCAATGCCGATAGCCCACTTCCGCCAAAACAGATTTCAATGCAGAAAGCTTACCCGAAGGTACGTTGAAGCCCACTAAGATACGACCGAAGGCGGCCCCATGGTTCCGGTAATGAAAAAGCGAAATATCAAACTGCTTACCGAGAGCATTGAGAAACTTCATTAGCGCGCCCGGGCGCTCAGGAAATTCAACACGAAAAACTCTCTCGTCGTCAATAGCGTGCGAAGCGTGACCGCCGACCATATAGCGAACGTGTAACTTCGCGGTCTCGTTGTCAGTTAAGTCCTCAACCCCATAACCATGATCCTCCAACTTTTCTCGCAAGACGGGTAGATCCTGACCGCCAGGGGTAATACTCAGTCCAACAAAAACCCGGGCCGAACGGCTGTCGCTATAGCGGTAATTGAACTCGGTGATATTGCGCTTACCCAGCGCGGAACAAAACCGCTTAAAGGCGCCTGGCTGTTCTGGAATCGTGACGCTAATGATGGCCTCGCGCTGTTCACCGATCTCAGTCCGCTCGGAGATATAGCGCAGTCGATCGAAGTTTGTATTGGCACCGCTCACCGTTGCCGCCATTGACGCGCCAACGATGTTGTGTGCGTCAGCATATTTCTTCAATCCGGCGACAGCTAGCGCGCCAGCGGGCTCGGCAATCGCCCGGGTATCTTCAAAAATGTCCTTTACCCCCGCACAAATTTCATCCGTTGACACGGTAATAATGTCGTCCACCGTTTCACGAATAATGCGGAAAGTTTCTTTGCCTACCTGCGCCACTGCGCAGCCATCGGCGAATAGGCCGACTTCCTTCAGTGTTACTCGCCGCTGCTTGTCTAAAGCCGCTTTTGCGCACGCGGCATCTTCAGGCTCCACCCCAATAATTTTCGTGGTTGGCCAAACATACCGTAGGTATGCCGCCATACCCGCCAATAACCCACCGCCCCCGCAACAAATAAAAATATAGTCGAAAGGTGCGGACGCTTGACGGGTAATTTCCATCGCCACCGTCCCCTGCCCAGCAATAACATCCGGGTCGTCAAAGGGATGGATGAACGTCAGATCCTTTGCCTCTTCTAGTTGTCGTGCTTTTGCTGCCGCCTCGTCGAAGGTATCACCCACTAATATGACCATCGCGCCACGACTGCGCACCGCGTCAACTTTAATCGAGGGGGTAGTCACCGGCATGACAATGGTGGCCTTGATGCCGAGTTTTTGCGCACCCAGCGCGACGCCCTGCGCATGATTGCCCGCAGACGCAGCAACCACACCCTTGGCTCTCGCTTCATCACTCAAATTAACGAGCTTATTGAAAGCACCCCTGCATTTGAAAGAGAACACCGACTGTAAATCCTCTCGCTTCAGCCATACTTGATTACCCACCCGCTGGGACAGTAAAGACGCTTGCTCAAGGGGTGTTTCTCTAGCGACGTCATAGACTCGAGCATTGAGAATGCGTTTAACATAAGATTTGGGCATGTTCGACTTCGCTAAGCTGTCTGAATGGGCATCATAAGTGTTTGCTGGGCTCGCGTCATTGCGCGTTATTATTACAGGAATGCGGATTGCGGGATGACGCCGGTTCGCGGACAATAGCGGCTCTTGGAATCTCGCTTTTGGAGCCGCTATGCCTTCCCGAATTGAACTCGCCAATGCCATTCGCGCGCTAAGCATGGATGCTGTACAAGCGGCTAATAGCGGTCATCCGGGTGCGCCCATGGGCATGGCTGACATTGCGCAAGTCCTCTGGAATGACCACCTGAAACATAACCCTAACAATCCTCAGTGGCCTGACCGAGACCGCTTTGTGCTCAGCAACGGTCATGGTTCCATGCTTATTTATAGCTTGCTGCACTTAACGGGCTATGACCTCCCTATTGACGACCTAAAGACCTTCCGTCAGTTACACAGTAAAACCGCAGGCCACCCAGAATACGGTTACGCGCCTGGCATCGAAACGACCACAGGTCCATTGGGACAAGGCTTAGCAAATGCCGTCGGCATGGCCCTCGCTGAGAAAGTGCTTGCAGCGCAGTTTAATCGAGAAAATCATGCCGTTATTGATCATCGAACCTGGGTATTCTTGGGGGACGGCTGTCTCATGGAAGGCATTTCCCATGAGGTCTGTTCTCTGGCGGGAACCCTAGGACTGGGTAAATTGATCGCCTTTTACGATGATAACGGCATCTCGATTGACGGTGAGGTAGCTGGCTGGTTTACCGACGACACGCCCAAACGCTTTGAAAGCTATGGCTGGCAGGTCATTGCCAATATCGACGGGCACGACCCCGCAGCCGTCAATCAAGCCATTGACTGTGCCAAAGCCGATACCAGCAGGCCTACCTTGATTTGCTGCAAAACGATTATTGGCAAGGGCTCTCCCAATAAGCAGGGAACCGAGTCCTGTCACGGCGCCGCCCTTGGGGAAGCTGAGGTTCAGGCGACACGCGAAGCACTGGGTTGGCATCATGGACCGTTCGAGATCCCCGACGACATCTACGCCGCATGGGATGCAAAAGCACGGGGTAGCGACGCGGAGCTTGCGTGGAAACAGCGCTTGGGCGCTTATGCAGCGGCCTACCCTGAATTAGCAGAAACATTAGCACGCCGCTTGAGTGGTGCCTTACCGCTTAATTTCGAGACCGACATCGATAATTACATTGCGCTGTGTGCGGAAACCGGTGCCGATACCGCCTCCCGCAAGGCCTCCCAGCAAACCCTCAACGCACTCGGCCCGCTACTACCTGAGCTGCTCGGTGGTTCAGCAGACCTCGCGGGGTCAAACCTTACCCTCTGGCAGGGTTCAAAAGGGGTTTCGGCAACGGACGGCGACGGTAACTATGTTTACTACGGCGTCCGAGAATTCGGCATGTCGGCCATCATGAACGGTATTGCGCTACACAAAGGCTTTATTCCCTATGGTGCAACGTTTTTGATCTTCATGGAGTATGCGCGTAATGCCGTACGCATGGCGGCTCTCATGGGCCAGCGTTCGATCTTTGTCTACACTCACGACTCTATTGGTTTGGGAGAGGATGGCCCAACCCACCAGCCCGTCGAACAAATAACCAGCTTGCGCAGCACCCCCAACCTGGAGACTTGGCGTCCCTGTGACACGGTTGAATCAGCCGTATCATGGAAAATGGCTATTATGCGTACCGAGGGGCCGTCGGCCTTGATTTTTTCTCGCCAAACCCTGGCCCATCAATACCGTGCAGGCGAGGCCCTGGAAGACATTGAGCGCGGCGGCTATGTGCTGACACCGGAAGTTGGAGAGCTCGACGCCATCATCATTGCCACGGGTTCTGAAGTCTCGCTAGCCGTAGAAGCCGCGACTAAGCTGGCCGAATCGGGCCGCGGAATTCGCGTTGTCTCCATGCCCTGCGCGGAGCGCTTCATGGCTCAAGACGCCCACTATCGGGAAACAGTGCTGCCTAGCCATGTGTTAGCTCGGGTCGCGGTAGAGGCCGCCCATGCCGACTATTGGTACAAATTCGTTGGCCTCGACGGTCGTGTTATCGGTATGACCAGCTTTGGTGAATCAGCCCCAGGGGATGTACTGATGAAAGAATACGGCTTCACCGTAGACAATGTCGTCACTGCGGTGGAAGAGGTCATCCTCGATTAGCAGTACCGGCAACTGGGTAGGTTGACACCTCGATCATGAAACAGCGAATGGCGATTAACGGTTTTGGTCGTATTGGCCGCACGGTCTTCAGGGCTTGGGCTACGAGGGCCGATACGCAGCAGGCGCTTCAATTAGTGGCTATTAATGAACGCGCTGATCGAGATACCGCCATTCATTTGGCACGCTATGATTCGACTCATGGGCGTTTCCCAGCGTCCATTGAGCCGACTGTCAACGGTTTGCGGGTCCTCGGCAGTGACGTTGAACTCTATTCAATCGACGACGTCATTTCGCTGCCTTGGTCAAGTAGCGCGATCGATTTGGTGCTTGAGTGTACCGGTGCCTTTAGCGATAGGGCGACAGCGGAGCAGCACTTGCAAGCGGGAGCGAATCGGGTGTTATTTTCACAACCCGCCGAGCCCGACGTAGATCTAACGGTGGTTTGGGGCATCAACCATCATCAACTAAGAGCGCAGCAGCGCATAGTGTCAGCGGGCTCCTGCACGACTAACGCCTTATGCCCCGTGCTCAGTGTTCTTGATGATCGCTTTGGCATTGAGGCCGGCACAGTGACCACTGTGCACTCGGCAATGAACGACCAACCGCTGTTAGACGCGTATCACAATACCGATCTGCGCAAAACCCGCGCAGCCTTTCAATCTATCATTCCAGTCGATACCGGTTTGGCCATTGGCGTACCGCGTATTTTGCCCAATTTGAAGGACAAACTCACCGCTCACGCGCTGCGTGTGCCAACACTGAACGTATCGGCAATGGACGTTGCCGTCTACACCCAATCCCCCTGTAGCGTAGCGACAATCAATGCGGCGCTAGCGCAGGCTGCCAATAACGAACTGAGTGGCATACTTGGCTTCACTACTGAACCTCTTGCCTCTTGCGATTTCAATGGCGAACTCTGCTCCAGTGTCGTTGATGCCAGCCAAACGCAAGTGAGCGTTGATAGGTTGGTGAAAGTGCTCATCTGGTTTGATAACGAATGGGCTTATGCCAACCGGCTGTTAGATATCGCTTTGAGGCTGGGCGAACTGGGTCCCTTTCAGGGCACAAGCGGCCCATAATCGCCGCGACCTTTGGACTGTTGGAGCCAACCATGAAATTTATGACTGACCTAGACCTTAAGGGTAAACGGGTGCTCATTCGCGAAGATCTTAACGTGCCGATCAAAAGCGGAAGCGTCACTAGCGATGCACGACTCACCGCGGTCGTGCCGACGATTCGCGCAGCCCTTGCGGCGGGCGCGGGGATCATGTTGATGTCACATTTAGGTCGCCCCACCGAGGGGGAATACAGCGACGATTACTCGCTGGCGCCGGTTGCCCAGCGCCTCGGCGAGCTCCTCGACGTTGAATTACCCGTTATTCGTGATTGGCAATCAGCGACGGTCAGTAGTGGCGAGCTCGTTTTACTGGAGAACGTTCGCTTTAATACAGGTGAGACGTCTAATGACTCCGAATTGGCAAAACAGTACGCCTCTTTATGCGATATTTTTGTTATGGATGCCTTCGGTACCGCCCACCGGGCGCAGGCATCAACCCATGGTGTGGCGAAGTATGCCCCCGTTGCTTGCGCAGGACCCTTGCTCGCTACCGAGCTTGCGGCGCTTGCAACAGCACTATCAGCACCCGCCCGCCCAATGCTCGCTATAGTCGGCGGATCAAAGGTATCGACCAAACTTGAGATCCTAGAACAGCTAGCCGACCAGTGCGACAGCTTAATCGTTGGTGGTGGCATTGCTAATACTTTTTTAGCGGCAGCCGGCTACCCTGTGGGAAAATCTCTGTGTGAAGCCGATCTGATTGATACTGCTCGTACACTCATGGATAGAACCCTCATCCCCCTCCCCATCGATGTGGTTGTCGCTAAAACGTTCAGCGACCAGGCACAGGCCGTTGTCAAGCTTGCTACGGAGGTGGCCGAGGATGACTTGATTTTAGACATTGGCCCGCAATCGGTAGCGGTCATTGTCGAGCAGCTCACCTCTGCCGGTACTATTCTTTGGAATGGCCCAGTGGGCGTTTTTGAGTTTAGTGCCTTTGCGGGCGGCACCGAAGCGGTGGCCAACGCTATCGCTGGGAGCAAGGGCTTTTCCTTGGCTGGCGGCGGTGATACGTTGGCCGCGATTGATAAATTTGGTATTGCCGAACAGGTGTCCTATATCTCTACCGGTGGAGGCGCCTTCCTCGAATTTGTTGAAGGCAAAACACTGCCTGCTGTCGATATGCTTGAACAGCGATCACAGTAGATACTGAGTTCGCTAAAAACCGCTATACATTCATCCAAGCGGCCTTCGCGCTTCAACGCGACTCGGACGAAGACGGATCGCGAATTGGTCGGTGTGAGAGGATTTGAACCTCCGACCCCTTCCTCCCGAAGGAAGTGCGCTACCAGGCTGCGCCACACACCGAACACGAAAGACTACCGAACGACGATCGGTACCTGCAATAACAAACCGTCGCTAGTCACTAGCCACCTCAATACAACCCAGACCAGCGGGCTACCCCCTGACTGACTAGGCTAAACCCAGTCACCACCACAATGAGTAAAATAACGAGGAACAGCGGCCTAAAGGGTTTGCGTTTCACCGCGTTAACGCCGCGGTTGAGAAATTCATCTACCTTAGCTTGATCGTCGGGATACAGTCGCCGCTCGTTAGGGTCTTGGGATGTTGGTGACTGGTCTGGGTCCACGCTGACTCCAAAAGATTAATCAATGCCGCATAGGGTAACAAATTCTTAGCGAAAAGCAGTGTCCTGATGTTGCTGCTGCGCCCCTTAGTGCATGACACTGTTGGCCCGTTCATTACCTGCAGTGTTTATCGATGTTTTTCACTCAACATACTACTCGTAGTTCAGCTCAACGGCGCTGGCGCGCCGTGCGACGACACTGGTGCTATCACGGGCGACGGAGCTTCGAGGCGGCACTGCCTGCGCACTGCATCGTCTGCAGTGCACGTGTTTTCAAGCCCCACTGGGTGTGTGAGGAGTGCGAGAGCCAGCTGATCTTTTCAACGTCCACCCACACGCATAGTGGCGCGCAGACCTCAGCAACGCCGCTTGTTGTGCACGACGGCGGACTAACCAACGTAAACTCATTCGCGACCAGCCTAGAGTACTCTGGTATTGCAAGAGAGCTCTTACACAAATGGAAGTTCGAGAATCAACCCGAACTAACCCCCTACCTTATTGATCTGGCTTTACGATCAGCGCGCCCCTGGCCGCCCGTTGACTACATAGTCCCCATGCCCATGCATTGGCGGAAACGACTTGAGCGCGGTTACAACCAAAGCGCACTGCTCGCCTCAGCGCTCTCTCGGCCGCTATCGCAGCGGCAGTGTCGGCCCCTAACGGTACTGTCAGCACTGAAAGCAAACGCGCATGCCAAGCCCCAACATCAGCTTACGCGCGAGCAACGACTCCGTGTGGCGGGCACGCGAATTGTGGCTGCCCGACCCCTCCCTGGGGCAAGCATCCTCTTGGTCGACGACGTCATCACCACGGGAGCGACCCTCTCAGCCGCTGCCGATTGCTGTCGGCAGGCAGGCGCAAGGGCGGTCCACGCTTGGACACTCACCAGCGCGCCATAGTCAGTCAGACCCTCGCCAAAGCCACAAATCCTGTGGCGATCGAGTAACGATAGGGTGGGTTGAGGGATGGGATGGTGTAAGCTCCGCGGAACCTAGTTGGAGCCGCCATGTCACAACCCTATGCCAGCCTCTCACCTGACAAGGTCGTCGATTGTGTGGAACATGTCGGGTATCGCTGTGACCTTCGGTTACTAGCGCTCAATAGCTATGAGAATCGGGTCTACCAAGTGGGCCTTGAAGATGAGACGCCGATCATCGCTAAGTTTTATCGCGAGGGTCGCTGGACTGACACACAAATTCTCGAAGAGCACGCGTTCTCGCTTGCCCTGCAAGGGCACGGCCTTTCGGTCATTGCGCCACTCGTCGTCAACGGCGACACATTGCATCATGTGGAGGGGCATCGATTTAGCTTGTTTCCCCGTCGCGGCGGCCATCCTCCTGAGCTAGATAATCTCGACCACTTACTGTCCTTGGGACGAACCCTGGCACGTATTCATCGGGTCGGCGCCACTCTGGAGCTACCACATCGACCGGCACTCTCGATTGACCGTACCGTCACGGCGAGCCGCGAATTTATATTAGAGCATTTTATACCCAGAGATTTAGTTGCCGCGTACAGCTCGCTAGCGGACGATTGCGAACAAGCCATCAAAGGCTTGTTGGATACCCATGATGAGTCGATGAATCAAATCGTTCACGGGGATTGTCATACGGGCAATATCCTATGGCGCGACGACACGCCTCATTTTGTGGATCTGGACGATTGCTACAGCGCACCCTGCATTCAAGATTTATGGATGTTTTTGAGTGGCGATCGCAGTCAACGGGAACTTCAGCTTAGTGAGCTCATTGGCGGGTATGAAGAATTCAATGACTTTGACCCTGCACAATTACGCTGGATTGAAGCCCTGCGGACCATGCGCATCATGCACTATGCCGCATGGCTAGGGCGTCGCTGGGATGACCCCGCTTTCCCCTTGGCCTTTCCCTGGTTTGGGCAGGAGCGGTTCTGGGCAGATCACATCCTTGAGCTGAGGGAACAGCTGGCGGCCATGCAAGAACCGCCCCTGCGGCTGCTGTGAATCCTTGGCATCCACTATTTGCTATCGTTGCGAGCACGCGGGTAAACGACCGTCCAAAGCCAAAACCCTAAGCGGTTGTCCGCGAGCACCTCGCGATCTATCGCGTCAAAAAACGTGGCGGTGGCTTCCGGGTCCGCATAGAGATCAGCCCGAGTGCGCCGTGGATGATCGGGATCCAACCGCTTAACAACCACTGCCGGATTACCCGCCACCACGACATTGTCAGGCACACTTTTGGTAACCACAGCGCCGGCCGCTACCACGCTATTACAGCCAATAGTCACCCCCTTCAAGACGGTCGCACGATCACCAATCCAGACGTTATCCTCCAGTCGGACCGGCGCCGGTTTGGGGTTCCGATCAATTCGGTCATACAGACCATGCCAGTCGGAGTCCGTGATATAGGCGCTATTTGCCAGCATCACTCCGTTGCCCAAAAAGACCTCATCACTGGCGCTGATTCTGGAACCAGGGCTCATCAGACAACCGTTACCCAGCGTGACTTTGCCCTCTCCCGGCCCGCGGCCCCAGACACCAATTTCTACCCGGGCATGGGGCTCGCCCACCGCGGTAAATGAGTGGCCTATGGTGATATTGCAGCCAGAAATAGTGACATACCAGGGCTGCATAATATTGGCGTAGGGACCGAGGGACGCGCAACGCGGCCGTATAAAGTAATCGGTCCAGGTATCTCGCAGCCTGAGCCACGCCTTTTTTACCCAATAGGGCCTCAGATCTGCTCGCATGTGTACACCCCACTCACAACAAGCAGTATCATGGCAAGGTGATGACACTACCGCAAACAAAACCCACAGCAACGGCGGTTCGATCAGACCAGATAGCCGCCCACAGACACCTATTGAGTGTGGTCGATCGACACCTTGATCACCCATGGCGTAAACCCATACCCGACCACACGCGGCGCGCAGGCGATCAGGCGTTGGACTGGCTGGCAGCGCACCCGCATTGCGACATTGTTCTCGATTCGTTTTGTGGCACCGGACTGAGCACCAGCTTACTGGCTACCAGGCACAGCAATGCCTGTATTATTGGCGTCGATAAGTCCGCCAATCGGCTCAGTCGACATATTCCTATGGCGGGCAATTATCGACTTTTTAGGGCTGAATGCGAGTCATTTTGGCGCTATTTGGTTGATCATGGCGTACAGGTCAAGCATCACTATATGCTCTATCCCAACCCTTGGCCAAAAAGTAGCCAACTTAAACGTCGGGTTCACGGTCACCCGGCCTTTGGACTACTCAAAACCCTTGGGGGCGCAGTAGAAGTGCGCAGTAATTGGAAAATTTATATAGAGGAGTTTGCCTTGGCGTGGGCGTCACTGCGCGCAGCAGGGACTGTCCGCGCGCTAGCTCTAGAGCCGCCCCTGACACTCTTTGAGCAGAAGTACCAACAGAGCGGACACACCCTGTGGCAGTTTCAATCAGTGGCTAACTCCTGAGCTAACCCGCAGACTAACAAATCCACGTCAGTTCGGTTTACTATGTCACCTAGCCGGGTGCACGTACCCGCCAAGAGATCGGAGTTATGCCAGCACTGCACCCTAAACACATACACGGTATTGAAGGACAAGATCCCTTATGGGAGCGCATTCGCGAGGAGACGCGCATTGCCATAGCCGGCGAGGCAATACTCGCCAGCTTTATGCACGCCACCATCCTCCACCATGAGGAGCTCGAGAGTGCGCTGAGCTTTCATCTGGCCAATCAACTGGACAGCCCCAGCGCATCGTCAATGATGCTGCGCGACGTATTCTTAGAAGCGTTCTCCAGCGACGAGACGACTCGCCGCGCTATTCGAGATGACTTGAATGCGGTCCTTGAGCGTGATTCTGCTTGTCATGAGTATCACTTACCGTTCCTGTACTTCAAAGGGTTCCATGCCTTGCAAATCCATCGCGTCGGTCACTGGCTCTGGCAGCAAGGTCGACATTCGCTGGCACTGTTTTTACAAAGTCGGATGGCGCAGAAATTTGCTATCGATATCCACCCAGCGGCGATATTAGGTCACGGTATATTACTCGATCATGGTAGCGGACTGGTGGTCGGCGAAACCGCCGTAGTGGGTAATCGCGTGTCTATTTTGCAATCGGTTACCCTCGGAGGGACGGGCAAAGTCGACGGTGATCGGCATCCAAAAATTGGCGATGGTGTATTGATCAGTGCGGGCGCGAAAATTTTAGGGAATATTCGTGTTGGCGAGGGGGCTAAGGTTGGCGCCGGATCGGTGGTACTGAAAGACGTACCCCCGCATACCACTGTCGCCGGTGTACCCGCACGGGTGGTCGGTGTCCCCACATCAGAAAATCCGGCCCTCGATATGGACCACGACTTTCCTGAGTCAGATTGGTAACCATGCAGCCTGACCGAGACTAGGCAGGATCAGGCCACGTATATTAACGATGGTACTGGGGTGATAACTCAATAACGGCATCGACCATGGCCAACACATGATCGGGGTCAACACCCGGTGTAATACCGTGTCCAAGGTTAAAAATGTGACCACTACCCGATCCGAAGCGCTCTAGTATGGACGCTACTTCAGCGCGAATGCGTTCGGGCTGAGCAAACAGCATCGCTGGGTCCATGTTGCCCTGTAGCGTTACTTTATCGCCTACCCGGGCTCGAGCCTCACCAATATCTGTGGTCCAGTCCAAGCCCACGGCATCAGCGCCGCAGTCAGCAATAGTCTCTAACCACTGGCCACCGCCTTTGGTAAAAACAATCACCGGCACAGGGCGCCCGTCGGCTTCTCTAGGCAGGCGTTGAATAATCTCTTGCATATAGCGCAATGAGAATTCTCGGTAGGCTCCATGACTCAGTGCGCCACCCCAAGTATCGAAAATTTGCACGATCTGAGCGCCTTGAGCGATTTGCTCGGACAGGTACAGTGCCACCGCTTCAGCGAGCTTGCCCAGTAACATATGCATGGCCTCGGGTTCATTGAACGCCATGCGTTTGGTTTTCGCAAAGTCCTTCGATGAGCCCCCCTCAATCATATAAGTTGCGAGCGTCCAGGGGCTGCCCGAAAAGCCGATCAGCGGCACCGAACCCTTCAATTCCCGACGAATTAACGACACCGCATCCATTACGTAGCGGAGTTCCGATACCGCCCGCTGCGGCTCTAGGGCCTTAATCTCAGCATGATTTTTGAGTGGTCGCTCAAACTTCGGCCCCTCGCCCTCGGTAAAATAGAGGCCTAAACCCATCGCATCGGGAATCGTTAAAATATCCGAGAAAAGAATGGCAGCGTCCATGGCGTAACGGCGCAGGGGCTGCAATGTCACCTCACAAGCCAGCTCCGGATTGCTGCACAACGCCATGAAGCTGCCTGCGTCTGCTCGCGTTGCGCGATATTCAGGCAAATACCGTCCCGCCTGACGCATCATCCACAGCGGCGTTCTATCTACAGGCTCACGCCGCAGGGCTCGAAGAAAACGGTCATTTATCAGTTCAGTCACAGATTACACACCTAAATAATCAAGGATACCCTCAGCGGCTTGTCGACCTTCCCATATGGCAGTGACCACTAAGTCGGAGCCTCGCACCATATCACCACCAGCAAATACTTTGGGATTACTCGTTTGAAATTTTAAAGCCTGATGTTCGGGGGCAACCACCCCCTGCCAGTCATTGAGTTGGACGTCAATGTCGCTAAACCATTCAGCGGGACTCGGCTGAAACCCGAAAGCCATAATAATGGCATCAGCCTCGATAACGGTTGCACTGCCCGCTATGGGTTCTGGACGCCGACGACCATCCTCCCCGGGCTCACCGAGTTGAGTTTCGACGACTTTTATGCCAATAGCCTCGTTAAAATACTCCACGACTTCAATGGGCTGACGATTAAATAGAAACTCCACTCCCTCTTCTCTGGCATTTTTAACCTCGCCCCTAGACCCCGGCATATTGCTCTCATCACGGCGATAGACACAGTAAACTCGGTCTGCTTGCTGACGTACCGCTGTACGCACGCAGTCCATCGCGGTGTCACCTCCCCCTAGCACCACGACTGTTTTACCGCTGAGGTCAATAAACCTGTCGGGGGTTTGGGGGTAGCCCATTTTCTGATTGACGTTACCGATCAAATAATCGAGGGCCTTGTGAACACCCGGTAAATCTTCCCCGGGAAATTGGCCTCTCATCGCCTTATAGGTCCCCATACCCAGAAACACCGCGTCGTAGTCTGACATAAGCGTATCAATGTCAATATCGACACCCACCTCGGTATTGAGATGAAACTCAATGCCCATAGTTTCAAAAATTTCTCGTCGGCGCTGTAGCACCTGCTTTTCAAGCTTGAACTGAGGAATCCCAAAGGTGAGCAATCCGCCAATCTCGGGGTAACGGTCAAAGACCACTGCTTTGACACCACCCCGGGTCAGTATGTCAGCACAACCCAATCCCGCAGGACCCGCCCCTATAATCGCGACCCGCTTATCCGTGGGTACTACCGTCGACAGGTCGGGCCGCCAACCCATGGCTAGGGCCGTATCGGTAATATACTTTTCGGCATTGCCAATGGTCACCGCACCGAAGCCGTCATTGAGGGTACAAGCGCCTTCACAGAGGCGATCTTGCGGACAGACGCGGCCGCAGACCTCGGGTAAGGTGTTGGTTTGATGGCTCAGTTCAGCCGCTTCAAATAAATTCCCTTCCGCAAGCAGTTTAAGCCAGTTTGGAATGTAATTATGAACCGGACACTTCCACTCACAGTAGGGGTTGCCACACTCAAGACATCGCTCTGATTGCTCGGCCGCCTGCTCGGTTTCGAAGGCATCGTAAATCTCTACGAATGCTTCGGTGCGCGTCTCCATCGATTTCTTTTCAGGGCCACGACGCTCAACATCGAGAAATTGAAAATTGTTTGCCACTCGCGTAGTCATACGGCGCTCCTTCAATCGGTGTCGCGCAAGCGCGATAGCAGTTTGTTGAAATCCGCGGCTTTAGGCTTAACCAGCCAAAATTGACCAATAAAATCCTCAAAGTCATTCAAAATCCGGCGTCCCCAAGCCGAGTGGGTTTCTGCGACAAACTCGGCAATCGTGTCCAAGAGATAATGCCGATAGGCTTCCATCGATTCGCCACTCACCCGATGAACCTCAACCAATTCGCTGTTGTAGCGATCGACGAACCGACGATCTTGATCCAATACAAAAGCAAAGCCACCGGTCATACCCGCGCCAAAGTTCACGCCAGTCGGACCGAGGACGGTAATACAGCCCGCTGTCATATATTCACAGCAGTGATCACCGGCTCCTTCAATCACCGCAAATGCACCGGAGTTTCGGACACCAAAACGCTCTCCTGCAATCCCCGCGGCAAACAACTTTCCACCGGTCGCCCCATAAAGGCAAGTGTTACCCATGATGGCGGTCTCTTGACTGGCAAAAGTCGAGTCCTGGGGCGGAAAAACCACCAGCTTACCGCCAGCCATCCCTTTGCCCACATAATCGTTGCAATCCCCTTCAAGGCGCATGTGGAGGCCACCGGCGTTCCAAACCCCAAAGCTCTGGCCCGCGGTACCCGATAAATTAACCGTCAACGGCGATTTTTCTAGGCCCGAGTTACCATAGCGTTTGGCAATTTCACCCGAGATACGCGCGCCAATCGATCGATCACAGTTGGTGATGGTATACGTGAACTCCGCGCCTTCACCCGACTCTATAGCGGGTAACATATCGGTAATCATCTGCGTAGCCTTGCCCGCCGTATCGAACGGATCATTACTGGCCACTTGGCAAAATTGCGGCTGTCCCGCCGCATCGGGATCAACCCATAAAATAGGGTCGAGATCTAACGCCGCCTGTTTATCTGTTGTACCCGGTAGACGTTTGAGTAAGTCGGTACGGCCAATCAAGTCCTCCAACTTGCTGACACCCAGTTTGGCAAGCCATTGTCGGGTTTCGGTAGCAACAAAGGTAAAGAAGTTGACAACCCGTTCAACGTCTCCGACAAAGTGCTCATTGCGTAACACCGCATTTTGTGTCGCCACCCCAGTTGCACAGTTATTTAAGTGACAGATTCGAAGGTATTTACACCCGAGTGCCACCATAGGTGCAGTACCAAATCCAAAGCTTTCAGCGCCCAAGATGGCTGCTTTAATCACATCGAGGCCGGTCTTCATTCCGCCATCGGCCTGCAACCGAATCCTGCCCCGCAGCCGGTTGCCACGTAGGGTTTGCTGGACTTCCGCAAGCCCTAGTTCCCAGGGGGAACCCGCATGACGAATAGAGGTGAGTGGGCTGGCTGCGGTACCCCCGTCGTAACCCGAGATAGTGATTAAATCGGCGTAGGCCTTGGTAACACCCGCGGCAATAGTGCCCACACCAGGCTCAGAGACGAGCTTCACGGATACCAGTGCCTCTGGGTTGACTTGCTTAAGGTCAAAAATCAGCTGCGCCAAGTCCTCAATGGAATAAATATCATGGTGGGGTGGCGGTGAAATCAATGTCACACCCGGCACAGAGAAGCGTAATCGCGCAATTAAATCGTTGACCTTGCCCCCCGGCAGCTGCCCTCCCTCACCGGGCTTTGCGCCCTGGGCAACCTTGATCTGTAGCACCTCTGCATTAACGAGGTAATGGGGCGTAACCCCAAACCGGCCTGAGGCTATTTGCTTGATTTTTGATACCCGGTTGGTATTGAAACGCGCTGGATCCTCACCGCCCTCCCCACTGTTTGAACGGGCGCCAATGTGGTTCATGCCCATCGCTAAGGCCTCGTGTGCTTCGGGGGATAAGGCCCCTAACGACATACCCGCCGAATCGAAGCGTTTGAGAATATTTTCAATTGGCTCAACCGCGGCAATGTCGATGCCTTGCTCGGGAAGATCAAGGTCCAGTAAGTCTCGCAAAGCGGCCACGGGACGGACGTTACACATCTGTGCATAACGTTGGTAATCCGCGTAGTCGCCGCTCACCACGGCCTGTTGGAGGGTCATAACCACGTCGGGATTAAATGCGTGGTACTCACCGCCGTGAACAAATTTGAGCAGGCCGCCCTGATCAATCGTCTTGCGCTTAGAGCGCGCGCGCGCAGCCACCGTCCACAAATCCCGCTCCAGCTCGACAAAACCAGCACCACCAATGCGTGAGGTCACCCCGGTGAACGCAACATCAGTAATCTCTTTATGTAAACCGACCACCTCAAACAACTGCGCTCCCCGGTACGAGTTCACCGCCGAAATACCCATTTTCGACATGATTTTCAGCAAGCCCTTATTGATGCCCTTACGATAATTCTTATAACAGTCTGCCGGGTCGCCGAGTAATTCACCGGTTCGTAGCTGATTCTCAAGCACGCTGTAGGCCAAGTAGGGATAAATGGCCGTCGCCCCAAAGCCCAACAAACAGGCGATCTGGTGTGAATCCCGTGCGCTCCCCGTTTCAATGATCAGATTGGCATCGGCACGCAGACCCACTCGAATCAAATGGTGATGAACAGCCCCGGTCGCCAACAAACTGTGAATGGGTAAACGAGCTCCTTCAATATTACGATCCGACAAAACAACGATGGTCGCACCTTGTCGCACGCCTGCTTCAGCAGCCAAGCAAAGGCCTTCAACAGCAGCGCGTAAATCACCATTTTGCGGGTCATAGGTCGCGTCGATATCCACCACCCTCATGCCGTTATCATCGAGCGCAACAATGGTGGTGAATTTGCCTTGCGAGAGTACGGGCGACGTTAGACTAATCCGTCGCGCGTGTTCCTCGGTCTCTGTAAAGACGTTTGCCTCGCAGCCAAGATCAACCTCTAGCGACATCACAATCGCTTCGCGGAGAGGATCTATGGGCGGATTAGTCACCTGAGCAAACTTCTGTCTAAAGTAATCATAGAGTGCGCGCTGACCCGTGGAGAGCACTGCCATCGGCGTATCATCGCCCATTGATCCCACCGCCTCGTTACCCGATTCGGCCAGCGGCCTCAGCACCTGATCACGCTCCTCAAAGCTCACTTGAAACATTTTTTGATACATGTTCAGTTCACCTTCAGGAATACCCGGCGCCACCTCACCCCCAAAGTTACCGCGGATAAACTGCGCTTTATTCCTCAACCACTGTTTGTATGGGTGGCGAGACTTGAGCATGTTGTCGATGTCGTCATTGTGTAAAACCCTGCCTTCTTGGGTGTCGACCATCAGCATTTGACCGGGGCCCACTCGCCCCTTAGCAATAACGTCTGAGGTCTTATAGCCGTGGGTACCTATCTCAGAGGCTACGGTAATAAATCCATCTCGAGTGGTCACCCAGCGGGCTGGACGCAAGCCATTGCGATCAAGCAAGCAAGTAGCATAACGGCCGTCGGTTAAGACAATCCCCGCAGGCCCATCCCAGGGTTCCATGTGCATAGCGTGGTATTGATAAAAAGCCTTTAAATCCGGATCCATGCCCTCGATATTTTGCCAGGCGGGCGGAATCAGCATTCGCAATGCCCGGGGCAATTCGACGCCGCCCGTGGTTAATAATTCGAGCATGTTGTCCAGACTAGATGAATCAGAACCACTGGTATTCACCAGCGGCGCCACGCTCTGAAGCTCCGGTAATAACGGTGATTTAAGCTTAGGTGTTCGAGCCTTTGACCAGCTTCGGTTGCCTTCAATGGTGTTAATTTCACCGTTGTGGGCTAGCATGCGAAAGGGCTGCGCCAGTGGCCAACGAGGTAAAGTATTGGTTGAAAACCGCTGGTGAAAGACGCATATAGCGGTCTCTAACCGCCCGTCGTTCAAATCAGGATAAAAATGCGCCAAGTCGCCGGGCATTACTAGACCTTTATAAGATACGACTTGGTCAGACAAGCTGCATATATAAAAATCGGGATCGTCGGACAGCGCCATTTCGACCTGGCGTCTGGCCATGAATAGTCGGGCTGTCACTTGAACGTGATCAAGTGCATCGGCGGCGATAAACACCTGCTCAATATGGGGCAACTCGGATAAGGCTATTTCACCGCAGACATCTGGGGCAGTGGGAACGGTGCGCCAACCAACGACCTCGAGCTGATTGTTAGTCAGCGCGGTCTCAACGCCGGTACGGGCACGCTTTTGGCGGGCTTCATCTTGAGCCATGAAGACCATGCCAACCGCATAATGTGAGCCCAATTCAATATCAAAGTTCGCCTTTGCCTCGCTACGCATGAAAGCGTCTGGCATTTGTAGCAGTAACCCACAGCCATCACCGGTTTTGCCATCCGCAGCAATGCCCCCGCGGTGGGTCATACACGTCAGTGACTCAATAGCGGTTTGTAGCAATCGGTGGCTCGGTTGGCCTTCGATATGCGCAATCAACCCAAAACCACAGTTGTCGCGGAATTCTTCAGGGCGGTAGAGCCCCCGCGGGCGGGACGCGGCGGTGGCCGTGACACCCGTTTCAACTAGTCGAGTCATAATTGATCACATTCAGTTTTGTCGACGCTCTACGGCCAAGCAGACCCACCCAAGCCGGGCTCACGTCAAAAGGCCGATCATTCTACACATCACACGAAGGGCGAACAATTGGCTAATAATCACTCAGCGTCTGTGCCCGGGAAGTTTAACCGATAACGGCCGTCATTTCGTTGGCACTGATATCGTCGACTATCGACGCCTTCCCCAGTGCGGACAACACTATGTATCGAATTTGCCCGCTCATGACCTTTTTATCTGTACGCATTGCCCTTAAAAATACAGCGGCGTCCATATCCTTTGGAGCGGCCACCGGCAGGCCAAAGTATAACAAAAACTGTTCGAGTTCGGTCACGGTCGATGCGTCTAAGCAGCCACGATTTGCAGAGATTTTTGCTGCGATCAGCATGCCGACGGCAACCGCTTCTCCGTGTAACCATGCTCCATAGCCTTCTACCTGCTCAATAGCGTGGCCAAAGGTATGACCAAAATTGAGAATGGCTCGCAGGCCTCCCTCTCTTTCATCCTGCGCCACTACCTCTGCTTTGATGGCACAACTGCGTTTAATAGCCTCTGCAAGAACCGATGGATCTCTAGCTAATAGCTGGCTTCGCACGTTAATGAGCCAATCAAAAAATACTGCGTCATAGATGCAACCGTATTTTATGATCTCTGCCATCCCTGCGGCGAATTCTCGCTCAGGTAAGGTTTCTAACGTGTTGATGTCAATTGCCACGGCCAGTGGTTGATGAAATGCGCCAATCATATTTTTGCCCACCGGATGATTGACCCCTGTCTTCCCCCCCACCGATGAATCTACCTGTGCAAGCAAGGTGGTGGGTAGTTGTAAAAAGTCGACGCCGCGCATAAAGCAAGCCGCTGCAAAACCGGTCATATCTCCTATGACACCACCCCCTAAAGCCATGAAGACCGATCGCCGCTCGTGCCGATCCTTCAAGGCTGCGGTGAAAATACCATCGAGGGTGTCTATGTTTTTAAAGGCCTCACCATCCGGCAAAATCACGTCGGTGACGTGCCGAGCCTCACCCAAACCTTGGTGAACTTGGGATGCATAAAGCGGCCCTACTTGGTCATTACTCACTAGAACCACTGGGCGATCGCCAATCATGTCCTCATAAAAACCCGCATCGGCGAGTAAATCTCGGCCAATAATAATGGGATAGCTGCGATGGCTACTGATGCCAGTAAAATTCACGTGCAAGGTATGTATTCGAGTAGGCATATTTTTCCCAGCGAGCGGCTCTGAAGAGGCATTAATTAACTACGGATAGGGGGCTACAGAACTTAATTCTGGAATCTGCGTAAGCAAGTGCTGGGCCAATTTCTTGGCACTTCGATTATCAGTGGACACCACTACATCGCTGACTTCTCGGTAGAGGGGATCCCGCAATGCCATTAATTCACTCAGAACCGCTCTACGGTTTTTCCCAGCAAGCAGTGGACGCTTACGATCATGGCTGGTGCGCCACACCTGTTCGCGTAAGCTAGCGCACAAATAGATGACCAGTCCCCGCTGCTTGAGGGTCTGTCGATTGGCATCCCGCAGAACAGCGCCGCCACCGGTAGCGATAACCACTTGGTCGCGCTCAGCAAGTTCCGTTATGACTTGTTGCTCACGATCCCTGAATCCTTGTTCGCCCTCTATCTCAAAAATCCAGGGGATATTAGCTCCGGTGCGGCGCTCTATCTCCTCGTCGCTGTCCACAAACGCGTACCCTAGTAACTTCGCTAGAGCGCGGCCCACCGTGGATTTACCTGCCCCCATGGGACCGACCAATATGACCCGACTCCCTGCCATCTGTGTTGCTCAGTCTATCAGCGCTTCAGATAGAATTCGGGGAGTGATAAAGATAAGCGTTTCTGTCTTGCTGGACTTGGCCGTCGTGCTCTTAAATAGGGTACCCAAATAGGGAATATCCCCCAGTAGTGGCACCTTTCGTACCTGAGTAATGTCTTCGTTTTGGAAAACCCCGCCCAGAACAACGGTCTCACCGTTGCCGACTAACACTTGAGTGGTCAGTTCTGTCGTATCAATAGTGGGGATCGAACCACCAGTGCCGCTGGGCACTAAATCACCCACAGAATCCTGATTGACCACAAGATCAAGAAGAATTCTGTCGTCCGGTGTAATGTTTGGCGTGACTCTAAGACTGAGTACCGCTTCTTTAAAAGCCACTGTTGTCGCACCCGAGGCAGCGCCTTCTTGATAGGGAATTTCGGTACCCGATTTAATGCTAGCCTCTTGTTTATCACCGGTGATAATTTTTGGCTGACTCACCACCTCGCCTCGACCGGACGCTTCGAGCGCTGAGAGCTCCGCTGTCAAAATCAAATCGTTAGACGTGAAGCCCACCGCAAAACCGCTCGTCGCCGTCGATAAACCTAAGTCAACCAGCGCAGCACCAAGACCTTGATTTTGCTGATCATCGCCACCGCCACCAGAACCACTTCCTCCAGCCGGCTGAGGGAAATTCAGGCTCGGTGTCTCACCCGCAATAATGGCTTCATTGATATCAATAACGCTTTCACGACTCCCGGACACAGAGAGTATGTTTCCGCCATCAACCGTTCGATATCCGCCGCCGCCCCATTCGATGCCTAGCTCCTCATCAAGATTAGTCTGGGCAATGACGATTCGCGCCTCAATCATGACTTGACGAATAGGCACATCTACCCGCTCAACCAGTTTACGAATTTCGGCGAGCTTCGCTGCCGTGTCGGTGACAATAATGGAATTAGTACGCTCATCGACAACAACCGAGCCGCGCTCTGAAATGAGTGAGCCACCCTTCTCGGAACCCACACCCCCCTTGTCCTGCTCTGATGCCTTTTGGAATAATTGAATAACGTCTTCGGCTTTGGCGTAACGCACTTGAATAAACTCGGACTTCAAGGGCGCCAATTCGGCAATTTGTTTATTGGCCTCAATCTCCTGCCGCTCCCGCTCAGCGATTTCGTTGGCCGGGGCCACCATCAATACATTGCCAATCTGTCGGCTATCTAAACCCTTGGTTCTTAACACCAACTCAAGGGCCTGGTCCCACGGAACATTTTGCAGGCGGAGGGTGATATTTCCTATCACCGTGTCGGATGCCACAAGATTCAGCTCAGTAAAATCAGCAATAAGCTGCAGTACCGCCCGCACTTCGATATCCTGAAAATTCAGCGATATTCGGTCCCCTACATAATTGAACTCATTCAACCGCTCTTGCTTTTCCTCATTCGACAGCGGTTTCACACTCAACACGTATTCATTGCCGGTTTGGTAGGCCAAGTAATCAAAATTACCCGATGCTTTGAGTAGCAACCGTGCACCTCGCTCGGTGGTGCTGACTTCGACGCTATTCACCGGCGTAGCAAAATCTGTGACATCAAAACGACGCAGCAGCGTTTCAGGTACCGAGGTTTGCATGAACTCGAGGTTGATATTACCCCCCTCTGAGAACACATTGACATCAATGGACGGGTCGCTGAGCGCCAACACTAGCCGGCCTTCGCCCTCGGGAGAGCGGCGGAACTCAAGGTCCTCAATTTGCGAACGTGCTTGGGTGACTTGGGTGACTTGAGTTTTTAGCACTTTTTCAGCGCTCGTTCTTTCGGTGTACTCGCCGCTACTGTCTTGACCCACTTGCAGGATTAATTGATTACCGTTAATGACCGTTTCATAAGGCACCAATTTCACTAAATTGATCACCATACGAGTGCGATCCCCCGCCTCTAGCACTAACACACCGGTCGCATTACCGTAAGGAAGCGCGTAGCGCTTTTGATCAAGTCCACTTTTGGTGCCGGGAAAATCAATGGCAATCCGCGCCGGCTCCTCAATAGTGTAGGCATCGAGATCTGCCGGAGGCGGCTCATTGAAGTCAAGGCGAACTTCAAATTTACTGCCCGGACGCGAGCTAAAGGTGATGTCTTCAATAATAGGATCTGCGAACACTGGCATCACCAATAATGCCGATAACGCGAACGTTGCCTTGCTCTCTCGTTTGAGCCACTTCATAGGGGCCATCTCCACTGTTACTCTCACAACGCTCATTGACCGCCGAGTTCAATTGTTCTTGGACGTTCCACCCAGCCTTCGGGTGTGCCATCAGAGACAATTTCAACCACTGCTACAAATGTTCCGTCCATATTTACCACCTTGCCATGATCTCGGCCCAGATAGTTTCCCGCTTGCACGCGATGGATGCCGCCCTCTGGATCTTTTACCAGCGTCCAACTCTGCCCCCCTCGCTCTAACCGGCCAACCATTTGCAACGAATCTAGCGTAAACTGTTCAAGAAATTCCTTACTGCGCTCGTTGTCAGGCTGTACCGCAGATCGGGCGCTGAGCTGTGTCACTTCACGCACTTGCACAGGACGATCAAAGGGGCTGCGCAGCGTCGTCGCAGAATAAGCGAATGCCTCATACGCTTTGAAGGTCGGGATGGGCTGAATGACACCCCCCGGGCGCGCGAGCTTCTCCGCCATGAACGCATCGAGATCACTCATGTCGCTACCTGAACAAGCCACCAGTAAACTGGTGATGGACACCAACAAACCGCGGAGTACTAAAGATTTCAGCATATCATCATATCCCCCTCACTACTCGTCATCACGGTAACGATAGGTTTTTGCAAGGATGCTCATTTGTAATCGATTGGTGGCGCTACCCGGCGTCTTAATGTCGAAGTCATGTAACGTCACAATTCGAGGCAGGCCAGCCATACCGGAAATAAATGCGCCAAGGTCATGGTAGGAACCTACCGCATTAATTTTAATAGGCAACTCAATATAAAATGCTTGTGGTACCTCATCGAGCAAGTCAATAGTGTCGATGGTCAAACCATTGAGCTCTCCTTTGGTGGTAATGTCCTCAAGCAGGCCAGGCACTTCCGTATCGCTCGGAAGCTGGCTAACAAGCGCTCCAAAGCTTTCTTCCATTTCAACCAATTGGCGCTTATAGGCTTCAAGATTAGCCGATTCAAAGGCTTTCTTCTCAAAATCCCGACGCAACTCTAGCTCATCGCTTCGCACTTGATTCAACTGTTGTTGCAAGCCTTCGATGTGGTAGTAGTAACCAGCCACGCTCACGGCTGCGAACAGCACCACCCCGACGATAGACTTGATTACCCCCGGCCAGCTGCCAACATTGTCAAGGTCAAGGTCGCTGATATCTAAATCATTGAGCGACTTTAAGACATCTGTAATGGGCATCCTAGGCGCCCTCGTCCGAATCGGGTAACTGCACACTCACCGATAAGTTAAACGTTGTAGCCTGCTCCCCGTACTCAGGCGCGGCTCGGACGGCATCAAGATTGGGCTGCTCAAGCCAATCGGAAGCCTCGAGTCTGCGCATTAGACTCGAAACTCGGTTATTGGACTCGGCAATACCTTGTACTGCTATCTCGTTCTCCCGGGTGACAAGGTCCATATAAAAAACACCGTCGGGTAATGTGCGAACCAGTTGGTCGATGATGCGCACGATGACTGGCCGATTACCCTGTAATTCTTGAATGACTCGCATGCGCTCGATTAACTGCCCTCGCTTGCGCTGTAAGTCACGGATTTCCGCCACTTGAGCATCAAGTTCTGCGATATTTTGCTGCAAATAAGCATTCCGATTACTCTGACCATTGATCTGTGTGTTGACGGCACGATCGGCCACCAGCAGCACAAAGATGGCCGCTAAAACAGTTAACGCCAAGGCCGCAAAAAACTGCCTTTTAAGCTCTAAACGACGCTCTTCGCGCCAGGGCAGTAAATTAATTCTGGCCATTAATTAACACTCCGTAACGCCAATCCACAGGCAATAAGCATAGCCGACGCATCGCTATTGAGCGCCACCGCATTGACCTTTGGAGAGATCACCATATCGGCGAAAGGATTAGCCACCAACGTGGGCGTCGACAAACGCTCAGCAATGAGCTCCGTCAGGCCATCCATCGCGGCAACTCCGCCCGCCAGAAAAATACAATCGACCCCATTAAAATCTGTGGATGAGAAGAAAAATTGCAGTGAGCGGCTTACCTGCTGCACCACAGCCTCACGAAACGGGTCTAGCACGTCTGTATCGTAGTCATCGGGCAGGCCGCCCTGCTTTTTCGCGAGGCCCGCCTCCTCTAAAGGCAGTCCGTAACGGCGCATGATTTCATCGGTTAACTGCTTGCCACCAAATAATTGCTCGCGAGTATAGACGGTTGATCCGCGATGTAGCACCGACAGTGTCGTCATGGTCGCGCCAATATCGACAATAGCCACCGTCGATCGATCGTCAATGTCGGCCTGTGACTTAATCAACGCAAAAGCCCGCTCCAATGCATAAGCCTCGACATCGATCACTTTGGGCATCAAACCTGCGAGCTCAATCGCATCAAAACGCGCGTCGATAGTTTCGCGACGACAGGCAGCGAGTAAAACATCGACCATATCGTCTCGGCCTGACGTTGGACCCTGCTCTTCAAAGTCGATAGCCACTTCATCAAGTGGATAAGGGATGTATTGATCGGCTTCCAAGGTCAGTTGGGTTTCAAGGTCGTCGTCTTTAAGACCCGCAGGCATCGATAATATCTTGGTAATCACTGAGGAACCCGCTACCGCCGCAACGACCAGTTTATTTTTGGTTCGAGCCTGAGCATGGACGTTGCGTACCCCGTTAGCTACCTCTTCAATATTGGAGATATTTTTCTCCACAACGGCATCTTGAGGAAGGGAGATTACCGCATAGCTCTCTACCCGCAGGCGTTCGCCTGACGTACTGAGCTCTATCAGCTTTACCGTTGTCGAGCTAATATCGACACCCAGCATTTGTGTTGGTTTGCGCTTTCCAAAAAGCCCTAGCACTGTCGACAGCCTCTGATAAGTCGTTGTTATGTGGCCTCGCAGCAACACTCGCGAGCTACTGCGGTTATACTACGCATTGTTTGCCATCCTATTGCAACATAAGTCCGTAAAAAGGTCACCTTAGCTGCACTTTTTTCATGTAAAAAGACACAATTCTCAATCAAATGCACTCGTAATCATCTTTTTACACCCAAATGGAGAGCATTACTTTGCGGATTACTCGCAAACTAAGCCTATCACTACTCATTGCTGGCTGCGCCGCGATGTGGTGGCTGGCAGGGTTGTACCTTTATTTGAGTCCAAATTTGCCCGAGGCAGACACATTACGAGACGTTAAATTACAAGTCCCCATGCGAGTTTTTAGCGAGGATGGCCTGTTAATCGGCCAATTTGGCGAACAGAAACGCTCCCCACTGCAGTTTAGCGAGATTCCGGGTACCTTCATCGATGCCTTACTTGCCGCTGAAGACGACCAATTTTTTGATCATGGTGGTGTCGATGTTCTAGGGCTGGTTAGAGCGCTCACTGAACTGGTTGCCACGGGTCAAAAACGCAGTGGCGGTAGCACCCTGACCATGCAAGTGGCCCGAAACTATTTCTTGTCCCTTGAGCGTACTTTTCTACGTAAATTCAATGAGATTTTGCTCGCCATCGAGATCGAGAGCGCGCTGACAAAAGAGGAAATCTTTGAATTGTATGTCAATCGCGTCTTCCTTGGTCATAGGGCCTATGGATTCGAGGCTGCCGCGCAGACGTATTATGGTGAATCGCTGTCTGAACTAACTCTCGCTCAGCAGGCGATGCTGGCAGGTATCCCAAAAGCACCCTCGCGCAATAATCCGCTCAGCAATCCAGACGCGGGTAAAAATCGACGCGATTGGATTTTAGGGCGAATGAGGTCTCTTGGGCTCATTAACGAGCAGCAATATCGAACTGCCCGAGCGGAAGCGGTAACGGCGGTCTATCACGGTTTATCTGTCGAGGTCGAGGCAGATTATGTGGCCGAGATGGTACGTCAAGAGATGATAGATCGCTTTGGCAATGCCGCTTACAACGACGGTTACAGCGTTTACACAACGGTCAATAGTGAACGACAAAAAGCCGCTCAGCGCTCAGTGATTGACGGCTTAAAAACCTATGATCGTCGGCATGGCTGGCGCGGCCCGGAACAACGCCATCCTATGGTTGACGGAGCAACGCTTCAGGACCCATGGCCGCCCTGGCAAGCCGCCCTCGATGAGATGCCTATTATTGCCGGCTTGTTACCCGCGATCGTTGTGAGCACTGATGAGCAAGGGGCCGATACCCTCGATAAGTCTGGCCAGATCCGCCGCCTCAGCTGGCCTAGCGACCTCGCCAACATTCGACGGTTTCGAACAGAAAATTTGACCAGCGAGCCCGCTGAGAATGTTCAACAGTTGCTCGAGATTGGCGATCTCGTTCGTATTCAATATGATGCTAGAAGCGATCAGTGGCGACTCGCCCAAGTCCCGCGCGCACAGGCCGCGCTGGTATCAATGGCTCCTAGCGATGGCGCCATCAAGGCTCTGGTAGGCGGTATGGGCTTTGAGTTATCAAAGTTTAATCGCGCGACACAAGCACGCCGGCAACCAGGCTCCAACTTCAAACCTTTTTTATACGCTGCCGCGCTCGAAGCGGGTATAACGACAACTACGTTGATCAATGATGCTCCGGTGGTCCTTGATAATCTATCAAGCGATGACATCTGGCGTCCCGAAAATGACAGTGGCAAATTCTACGGGCCAACGCGCCTGCGCGAGGCGCTAACTTTTTCACGCAACTTAGTGTCCATCAGGGTCTTGCAACGCCTGGGCGTCACGCCTTTCATTAGTTATATCGATCAGTTGGGTTTTGATACTAAGGGTATGGCACGCAATTTAACACTAGCGCTCGGTACCCACGCGTATACGCCGCTCGAGATAGCCTCGGGCTATGCGATACTGGCTAATGGCGGCTTTTTGATCGAGCCTTACCTCATTGATCGTATTGAAGATGCAGCAGGTCAGATACTCTATCAAGCCAATCCTGCGTTAGCTTGCTATGTCTGTGAAGAAAACAAGCGCCTGACCGCTGACGCGCCCCTGCGCATGGAAGACATTCTCAAGACCGACGCAGCCACTGCACGGCATGCCCGGTCGGTAATGGATCCACGCGCCAGCTTTATTGTTACTTCCATGCTCACTGACGCTATACAACGTGGTACTGGACGTCGGGCCCGAGCGCTAAAGCGCGATGATTTAGCCGGCAAAACCGGTACGACTAATGGCCCGAGAGATGCTTGGTTTTCTGGCTATAATCGAGACTTGGTGACCACCGCATGGGTCGGCTTTGACGACTACAGCTCGCTGGGTCGCCGAGAATTTGGTGGCACCGCTGCGCTACCTATTTGGATCAGCTATATGGGTGAGGCGTTAGATGAGCAGCGCGCACCTGCCGCTATGCCTCAGGGTGTTGTTCGACTGCGCGTTGACCGAAGCACCGGACTGAGGGTGACCGGCTCGCCTAAAAACAGCATGCTCGACTATTTCTTTGAAGAGTTTCTACCCAGTGAAGCATCCGATAGCGAGGATCAGCTTGGGACCGATGAACTAGAAGCACTTTTTTAGGTTGCCATTATAAAGAGCGACCCGCTTGCGGAGCATCACTGCCATGAACCTCAGCGCCAGTTACGATCTGCGCCGAAACCAATCCCGCCCCACAGTTGTTCCTCATAATCTTCATCGAGAGGGCTACGCGCTACACCGCTGGCCACCGCGGCCTTGGCCACCGCTGGGGCAATAACAGGCATGAGGCGCGGATCCATGGGTTTTGGCAATATGTAGTCGGGTCCAAACTGCAGTTCGACCAAGCTGTAGGCATCCAATACCGATTCGGGCACTGACTCTCGGGCAAGTTCGGCCAGCGCTTTCACCGCAGCGATTTTCATAGCTTCATTGATCCTTGAGGCACGGACATCGAGCGCACCGCGAAAAATAAAAGGGAATCCCAGCACATTATTGACTTGATTAGGGTAATCGGAGCGGCCAGTTGCCATAACAATATCGCTCCGCGTAGCCAGCGCCAACTCGCGATTAATTTCTGGATGAGGATTGGAGCATGCGAAAACAATGGGGCGCTCAGCCATAGACTTAACCATGGCTGCACTGAGCAAGTCGGGTCCTGATAGACCAATAAAGACATCAGCAGCCACCATGGCGTCCGCGAGGGTGCGTTTGTCCGTTTCTACCGAGAATAACGCCTTCTGCTCATTAAGATTTTCTCTACCACTGTGAATAACGCCTTGGCGATCAAGCATAAGCATCCGCGCCGGGTCAGCACCCATTTCTAACAACAAAGTCATACAGGCCACCGCTGCAGCGCCGGCACCAAGACAAACGATAGTTACGTTGCTCAGAGATTTCTCTTGAACCTCAAGGGCATTCACCAAGCCGGCCGCCGTTACAATGGCTGTACCGTGCTGATCGTCATGAAAAACGGGAATATCGCAGGATGC
>DGPA01000011.1 GCA_002389505.1 Halieaceae bacterium UBA4452 | reverse complement strand
TTACCGCCAGTTCAATAGGCTTTGCTGGCTAGATACCCTCTTTATGAGGGTATTGTTGTTATTAAGTAGTAGCCACGTGGGTAGAGCGGGGGCATCTGAGCCCTAAATCACGAGGCGTCAAGTCGATTACACAAGGCCTGATAAGCGATGTGCTCTGATTAAACGATGTTCTGTTCAGCCCGAAAGGCATCAGCGCGTGCACTGAGGGAGGTATTAAATGAGCGTTGCACTCCCGTTTGTTGACGCCAAAAAAATCGATCAAGACTTGATTGACAGTATTGCGCTACTCGCTGACGGTGATGCGCAGCTGGCAACAACGCACGGGCTGCCGCGCTTACTCAAGCAGCTGCAAGCACTACCCCCCGACCAACTCATTGACCCGCTTGTTTACGCCTGGTACCGGGAGTTTGCCCTTTCGGTGGTCCCTGCCCTCAGTAATAGCGGTTTAGTGGTTCTAGGGTTAGACAGCATCGGCTCGGCGTGGCCACACCACGCTTCGATCGCCGTGGGTGAGTTCACTATTGTGCCCCCGGGGCTGCCACACAGTCCCTACACCACAGAGGCATTGACTTCGCTGTTAACCGAGGGGTCAGAGTCGGAGGGGCGGCTGGTGTTAGCGCCGCTCCCGCAAGCGCAAGTCGACGGGCTAACCCAGGACCTCGACCAAGCACTGAAGCTGTTTGACCGGGTCGCTCCGGCAGAGGCTCATCAATGGCGCCAGTCAGTGCGTATGATTATACCTGTCCTGTGTGGTCCGGACAGTGATTTTCGAATGGATGGTGGGAGTTCTTTATTTTTACCGGGGGTTTTGGCGTTAAATATTAATGAATCGCGAACCCGCCTTGAGCTTCTCGCGGTTCTCGTGCACGAGGCTGCCCATATTCAGCTCAACAGTCTTTGTCAGTATGAGCCTTTATCCTACAACGGTCCCAACGATAGCTATGAATCGCCGTTGCGACGCGACAGCCGACCTATGGAAGGGGTATTACATGCCGGTTACGTTTGCACCGTAGTGGCCGGGCTTTTTCAAAAGATAGCCGCGCATCCTCAATGTCAGGAGGTGCGTGAGGAGGCGGAGGAAGTGGTGCGAATTGCCCTAGCACCCCTGCCTGACACCATAGCGATTATAGACGAACATGCCCTGTTATCGACTCAGGGCCATAGGGTGGTCGACGCTATTAAGCAGGTCCAGCGGACGTCGTCTGCGTTAGCGTGACATCGCGTGAGTGCTGGCGGTAGGGTCGATTAACGGTACGGCTTGGAGGCGAGTGAGAACTCCGTGCCAGCGCGGATGGGGTGGACCCAGCATCAACACGTCTCTCGTCTGCAGCGAGGTCATGTGATTGATGGGCAGTGCCAAATGCTGCCCCCATTCACCCACGACTAGACAGAGCGCATCGACCCGAGGGTTACCAAAACAGGTTAAGACAGTGGCTGCTAGTCCGTCTTTGTGGAGCGGTCTTGTGCTACCTTCTGGCGTAAATATGCCGTCCGCCGTTACACACCAAGCCAGCTGGCCAGCGGCAATAAGCGCCGCCTGCTGGTTCCTTGCAAGACGCTCTGCCTCGGTGCTACCGACAAACAGGTGAATGGCAATTTTGTTGGCTTGTTGACGCAATCCGTCTATCAGTAACCCATCGCGGGCTGGGTTCAACCGATCAGAAGGTCTACTCACAATTTGTGGTTTGACGTTTACCTCGAGAATCATGCCGCCGTTTTCATACCAGGGAACACTGGGATCTTCGGAAAAGAAATCAACGCCCGCACAGGCAAGGTGACAGGCTTTGGCAGCCTCAATAGCAATGGTGACATTGGCAGGATGCAGAACGTCGATAATATCTTCGGCAGCCCCTCCGTCGCGGACTGAGGTGACCGTTCGAAGGACAATGCGCTGCCCCTTGGCAATAACGGTATGCTCGTCTACCCCCTGCAGTGACAGCGCTCTTTGCGTTTGAGTGTCCAGTGGAAATTCTTTGAGCCGCCGTCGCTCAACCATTGTTTCCAGCTGCTTATTGGCGCGCATTACCAGTTCTTTTACTGTATCTAAGCCATTGCCGACGACACTTTTTGGGAAGCGCGTCGTCGCCCGAACCACGCGCTCATTCATGACCTGTAAACGATGGCACTGACCCTTAAGTTGTGGTTGGACTAAGGCGATGCTGATCTTTGACGCGTCAATAGCCAATGCGATGGCGTCGGTCAATTCAGCCACGCTGACGAGGTGCGTATGGACACCTTCACCTCTGTTACCGGCCTCTGGTTTAACAATCATGGGGCCTTTAATCGACGACGCAATTTGTTCTGCCTGATCGGTCGTTTGTGTTGGGTAGGTCTCGGGAGTGGGGATGCCTGCCATCTTCAACCGCTGAAAACTTAGGTATTTCATCTCAGAAATAGTGGCCCCAATGACGCTATTTTGCTCAACGCTACTGGCGTGTAGCAGGTGCCCATTACTGCCTTGACCCAGCTGGATGACATCTCCTGCAATAGGCAAAATGTCGACCTCTAGATCATGCATTGCCGCCAAAATAGCAATAGAAGCATCGCTCGGTGGCAAGACGCAACGAAAGTAATGCTGGCGCAGCCGACCGGCAGTGTTACCCAGGAAGGCAGCCAATTCGGGTGCTGTGGTATGTTCTCGCAGTCCCACCAATACTTGCCGTACGCTGTATTGGTGCATCGCTTGGGGTAAGTGCTGATGGGTGGGAAGCCAGAGTATATCGACGCCGTCCACGCTCTGTTGATCGATGAACGCTGCATCGAAAACGGGCGCGCCAGCCTCCTGGAGCAGTAGGTTGTGGCAGTGACCAATAGCACTTAGGGTGGGGTGGGGTGATGGTGTTGCCATGAAAGATAGGTCACCTCCCCACCATAATGCTATGGCCTCGGTGAGGGTCGCCAGCGTAGCAGCTGAAGCCGCTAGTGGCCGCAGCTGTAGGCGTATCATTAGCTGCTGGCGATTGGGAATATAACCTCGCTCCATAAAGTGGGGCCTTTGAGTAGTTGCGCTAGATAAGTGGTTTGCGCTGGTCGAGACCGGCTAGATTAACGTATTTAACGTTTACTGTGTAATCGACTCAGCACTATGGCGCCGTCATTTATAGTGGTTAGGCGTTATTGGCGAGTGGGCGGCAGTGTCTTTAGGATCATGACGCCATTGGCATTTTCGGTTGACAGGTGTCGAAGAAAGCTCATGCCCAGGAGCGCCACTTCAGATTCGTAGCTGGGCACAATGGTGGCATTGACACCTTGTAAGGTAATGCCGCCGAGTTGCACCGATGACAGTCTGGTCAAAAAGGCCTTAGCCTCGCCCGCCGCGGTATTGACGGTTATTGGCTTTCCGGGGGTCAGGCGAAGGCGTCGAGCTTGAGCGGAGGACACGGTGACTAGGGTTGCGCCGGTGTCGACTAAAAACCGAATGCGCTCGCCGTTAATAGCTCCGTTAGCGACAAATTGGCCGCGTTTATTCGCTCGAATACTGACGCTGTCATTGCCGCTGACAATAATGCTGTCGGGTGCACGGGGCCTGTTGGCGGACGTGTCCTGGCTTATATGCCGGGCACCGCGCAATAGCAACGACAAAAGCACCAGCCAAAACACCAGAGTGGATAATTGCTTCAAGCTTCGTGGAGGCGTCATCGATCATTTATCCAAGCACTGTTAGCGAGTATGATACACGTCTACGCAGCGTGGATCGTTGGGTCTTCTATGCGCACATTGGCTGGCAGAGATGCGATGATATTCCGTAGCCCCACCCGTCTATTTTCGTGGGTAGGTAGAAAGGACACATAAATGGTCATGAAAGAGTTACACCTACACATAGGCAGACATAAAACCGGGAGCTCAACGTTACAACACTTCCTGTCAATTAACGCAGAGGCACTGCGTAGCGATGGCTTCTATTACCCCAAGAACCCAGCGTATTTCTGGCAGGGCGAACACTCCCACAGCTTTTTGGCACACTCATTTAAAACCGAAAGACCTCATTACCTACCATCGCATGCGACTTATGAGGCTGAACACGCCTGGCAGTCTCTCTATGACGATGTCGCGCAAAGGGCCGGGGAAAAGTTACTGCTGTCTTCCGAGCACTTTTGTCATCTGAATACAGCCGCATCTGTGTCACAACTAGCCGATCGCTTAGCGCCACTGATTGACGTGAGCCAAATTTATGTTTATTGCTATGTGCGTCGCCAAGACGAGCTGTTTGAATCTGAATATAAACAGAACATCAAAAGCGGCGACCATAGCTCTACAGTTCACGAAAGGCTGTTTGACAGACTGTCTGAGAAACCCAATGCCTACGACTATTATGATTTTCTAAGTGTCTGGGAGCAGTGCTTCGACGCCGACAAAGTCACCTTAGTTCCTTTTGAGCGCGGGCAGTTACACAACGCTAGCATTATTGATGACTTTATGAACCGGCTGAGCCTCTTTGACCTATCTAGCTATCGGCGCATCAGCGATCAAAACCTCGCCATGCCTGCGGAACTACTTGAGCTGTTGCGCATCATTTCTCCATCAGTCAATAAAGAGCAATATCGTGTGTTGAGGAGCTGGCTGACTAACCACGTGAACAGCTTTGATCGTCGCCCTGTGACGCTGCTCACTGACAACATGCGGAAGGTGATTTTTGAGCGTTATAAGGAGCAAAATTTGCTTGTTGCCAAAAATAAGCTGGGCCGCAAAGACGGCGTCTTATTTAAAGACGAGATCGCAGAAAAGCCCGTCTTTCGTGGGCTATCTACTGAACGCACGGCTAGCCTTATGTCTCAGATTATCTTGAGTGACGTTAACAGACTAGCTAAATTACAACGGAAGATTGCGGACATTAAAACCTAAGCCAGTGTTGTGGTTTGCACTCATCACAGTGCGTAGATGGAAAGCAAGCGCTATCGCATCCGGAGTAGGGCACCACACTGGCATTTGATTGCTGGGCGGCCTGCTCGATGATATTGGGAAGGCGTGTTAATTACTGCTAGCTTAAAAACGGGTCGCAGGCTTAGCGAACGGTTTAAATGCGTTAATAGTCGCTAGTAGACCGTCATGTAATTTCATGGATGGAACCCAGTCAAGCACCTCTTTTGCCAGGGAAATGTCAGGCTGCCGCTGCTTTGGATCATCTTGGGGCAGCGCTTCGTAAGTAATAGCTGAAGCTGACCCTGTTAGCTGTATTATGCGTTCTGCTAATTGCAGCATCGAATGTTCGTCGGGATTTCCTAAATTTATTGGGCCCGTCACTTCCGCTGCGGTGTTCATCAATTTAACCAAGCCTTCTATCAAATCATCGACATAGCAAAAAGATCGGGTTTGGCTGCCCGTGCCAAATAGCGTCAACGCCTGGCCAGTCAATGCTTGCATAATGAAATTTGACACCACTCTGCCATCTTGTGGATGCATTCGTGGCCCATAAGTGTTGAAAATGCGGGCGACCTTAATTTCGACTTGGTATTGACGGTGGTAGTCAAAAAACAAGGTTTCAGCGCATCGCTTACCCTCGTCGTAGCAGGAGCGAATCCCAATTGGGTTCACGTGGCCCCAGTATTGCTCTTGCTGTGGGTGAACCGCTGGATCTCCGTAAACTTCACTCGTAGAAGCTTGTAAAATCTTGGCACCTGTCCTTTTAGCCAATCCCAGCATGTTTATTGCACCATGAACACAGGTCTTTGTCGTTTGCACCGGGTCGTATTGATAGTGAATAGGCGAAGCAGGA
>DGPA01000039.1 GCA_002389505.1 Halieaceae bacterium UBA4452 | reverse complement strand
AGTCAATTTCTTGCCAACACCCCATTGATTATTGCTTATACTGGCCGACGTAGCGGTGGAGGTAGTCACAGGATGCGACAAGCGATGATCAACACAGCGTCGGGCGCCATACAGCCCTATGTGTTGCTGGTGGCTATGGCACTCGGCCCCGGGTGCAGCACCCACGAGCCGCTGCCACTGGCAGATACCGCACAGCCGTTTTTCCCGGTGTGCGTCGCCCGGGAGGCGGGCACTTACCAAGAGCGCAAGTACATAAGGCTGGGCTGGTGGGCCGTCGGCAGTGTCGGGGAGTCCGAGATAATTGATGCCGACTGTATTCAGATTGAGCCCTAATCGCAGGGGTGCCACTGGCTGAGTCGCAACGGCAGGCCGTTTAGGTGTCCTATAGGGTGGTACCGGTTTACGTCGTGGTCTCAGTTCGCGTCAAGCAGCCCCGACGCAGACAGCTGCCGAGAGACTGTCAGCAAGTCATGGTGGTTACCCTGCGTATCTGCAGTGCCAAAAAAAGCAATGACAATGTCTTGCTTGGGCGCAACAAAAATGCCCTGACCAGAGTAGCCGCCCTTAAACATCATGCCGTCGGGCCAGATCATATCCCACTGCCAGGCGGCATGGCTAGGCAGGTCGTCGCCCCAAGTAGCCTTCATTCCAAGCCGTTGCTCAGGGCTAAATTTGACCCCCTTGTCACTCGCTAAGTCATCCATGTGGTCTTTGCCAATGACGTCAAAGCCACCGGCAGTGAACGTTTGACCAAAGCGCGCCACATCACGCAGGCGTGCTGAAAGTCCCGCATGAGCGGCGGCGTTGCCTTCGGGGCTAATCATCATCAAACCGTCTGCTTCCGCGCCTACGTTGTCCCAAATTAGACGTTGCAACGCGACGGTCAGTGGCAGGCCAGTGACGTTTTCTATCACCTGCCCTGACACGTAGGTATCTGGCGAGACATACTCATAGGTTGTCCCCGCCGTCCGGTGACGCTTCATAGATTTGATCAAATCAAGTGTATCAATCGGCGGATTGTGCGGCGCGGTCAAGCCGAGCGTTTCCTCAAATTGGTAGATACAGGAACGGGTGTTTTGGTAGCCGTCGCTGTCCAGGCAAGCAATACCCGACGCCATGTTGACAATGTTGCGCACACTGATGCCCGCCCAGTCAGTGCCGGCAAGCGCTGGTACATAGGTCTCCACCGGTTGGTCCACGTCAACCTTGCCTTGCATCTCAAGCGCGGCGAGCGCGGTTGAAATATAGACTTTGGTAATTGACCAGCCCAAATGCCTGTCGTGGGCTTCCATGCGGGGATAGGCCTCGTAAACAACCTTGCCGGCCGATAAAACAATCATGCCGTCTATCAACGGGCTGTTGGCGACATACGCATGCAGGGTGGTTTCAGCGCCCTCTACGGTGACCGCAAAGTTTGCCACATCGGCTCTTAACGTTCGCTCGAGTTTGCGCTCGGGTCCGGTGCGGGCAATCACCGCGTGCGGGAAAAAAGCCGAGAAATTTTTCCAGGCATAATGACTAATCGGGCCGCCGTCATCAAAATTGTCCGGGGTGTATTGGCGGTAAATATCGCGCTTGTGCTTCAGCTCAGTGTGTTCCTGACCATGCGTTGCAGCGACGGGTACCGCCCCCATAAGCGCGGCGATCAATGCCAGTGTCATCTGTCGGTTGTTCATCGCTAGCCGCCCCTGTGTGGCACATCTACATGGTTAGTTGGGCACAAGTATAGGATCGGCCGCAAAACAAGTATATGGCCGTGTTTCAAGCGGCAGGCTGGTAGCGTGACGGGGCGCGCTAGCACGCCGACTCACGCCTCGGACAGGGTATCCATGCGCCTTTGCATCTCTTCGGGGGTCAGGTTCTCGCGCCTGCTCGAGAGATGCCATTTGTGGCCGAACGGGTCAGCGATCATGCCGGTGCGATCTCCGTAGAACTCGTCTTTGACGGGACGCAGAATCGTCGCACCCAGCGCCACGGCGTCGGCGACGGTCTGGTCGACGTCCTGCACGTAGAGCTGCATCGACACCGGCGAGCCCCCGACGCTGATTGGGCTGAGAGCACCAAAGTCGGGAAACTCCTCGGCGAGCATCAAGCGGCTCGCGCCGATCGCGAGCTCCGCATGCCCGATGGCGCCATCCGGGAAGGTGAGGCGAAAAACCTCGGCGGCACCAAAAGCCTTTTCATAAAACACCATAGCGTCGGCTGCGCCTTTGACGACGATATACGGTGAGAGCACCGGGTGGTCGGTGGGGATAGCTGTGGTGGTCATGAGGTCTCCTCGTCTCAGAGCGACTGCGCGCCCAGCCTCATTACGTTACGTTGCCTACCGCCAATGAACAAGCCGGCCCCCCAAAAAAAGGCGAAACTACGGCTCCCGGCAGGCCTCGCAGTGAACGGGCGAAAAATGCGATCCTTCATCCTCCCCGTGCCCTGCTTGAGACCGGCGAACCGGGGCCTTTGCCCTGGAAGTGGTCTGTTTGAGTGCGCTGTCGTATTAACACAACACGAGTAAAAGAGAGAGTATAGATATGCCCACCGCCGGACTGTGGATTAAAGGATGCTTCATTGCCTGTAGCGCGATCATACTGATGGCGTGTTCAGGTTCTAATTCGACATCTAATGACGCGCCGCCTCCCCCGGTGGGGGTTGCTCCTGAACCGGCGCCCGAGCCTGAGCCAATCCCTTTTGAAGAGCTCTATGACCAAGGCGTAGCTAACTATTTAGGCGAGTTCACGCCCATGATGTCCGAGCCGACGGGTAGCCTTATTCAGCATTCCTTTGGCACCGGTGATGGTCCCCTATGCCTCCGTGGAGGTGAGTACACCATGGCAACCCGGGAAGGCACGGGTGATGAGCTAATGATTTTTCTCCAAGGCGGCGGCGCGTGTACTAGCCTGCTCTGTCAGGCGACCTCCGAGGCAGCGCCCGGCATACCAGAATTTGGCATATTGAATCCCGACAATGCACAAAACCCAGCGGCAGACTTCAACGTCGCTTATTTACCTTATTGCGACGGCTCGGTATTTTCTGGGGACATTGATTATGACGACGACGGCGACGGCATCATTGACCGCTATCACCGCGGGCTGCGTAATCTTTCTGCGGCACTCGATGTGGCCGGAAATACTTTTCCCGCACCCGGTAAGATTTTGCTGACCGGAAATAGTGCGGGTGGTTATGGGACTGACTATGCACTGCCGCTCGTGCGCAAGCTGTTCCCCGACACGCCCATTGAGTTAGTCAATGACTCGGGGGTGGGAATTGCCTTTCCCGGTTACATTGACTTTGTGAGCGCAGAGTGGAACGCCACCGCATTCATCCCCGAAAGTTGCGACGATTGCATTACGCCAGAGGGTCATCTGACGGGGTATCACCAATATCAGCTTGCGCAAGATTCGAATCTACGGATGGGCTTTATGAGCACCAAGCAAGATTCGGTCATTGCAGACACGTTCTTAGGGATAGGTGGCGAGGCTTTTGAGGCGGCCCTCATACCTGCCATGGAGGACATTGAATTGGCTTATCCCGATCGCTTCCGTAGTTTAATTGCCGATGGCAATAGCCACACCTTTATTCAGGCACAGTTCAATCGAGAGGTGGGTGGTGTCGTGGTCAGTCAGTGGATTGCTGACATGCTTGATGGCAGTGAAAATTGGGTATCGGTGAGTGACTAACACGCGCAAAACGGGGCAGCAGCGACGCTAGTGCTGGCGTAAAGGATGCCCCTACAGCGACTTAAGTAGTAAAAGTCGCTTGGGAATTTGCTAAGCGCATCCGCGAGGTTCGTGGAAACGCGGTCAAACCCATGGCAACCCATGGCAACTCAGGGCGCGGGTCGGCGTAACCCATGGCGCCGGTTAATCTCGGGATTGAGTAGGATAGTGTTAGTGCCATCAGGCCAGCTAACCACGGCACGGTCGACAGCATCAATGCCCTTTAAACCGAAGACGAGTTCGCTTGTTTGGTCGGTAAGGTAGCCTTGGCCGGCAATGAGCTTTCGGGTATAGCTCTGGCCTTGCGACGTCTCAATGACAATTTCGGTTCCTAAATGCGCAATGTCATCGGGTAATCTAAATGACACGAAATTCTCACTACTCGTATTTAAATAAGCGCTTTGTTGATCACCCATGTTGATCCAAAAGTAATCCAGTCGAGCATCACCGTTGAGGTCTACAAATAGCGATGACTGGCCGTAATGTTTGTTTTTCAGCCCCAGGTCGGGACTATCAATGAAAACAGCATTACCCCGATCATCTGTCGTTTGTAAGAATGCTTTGCCCGGAAGTTTCCACACGGCATGAACGGGCCATTTAATATAATTTTGAGCGACAAAAAGATCCAGTTTTCCATCTAAGTTAACGTCCTCAAAGACGCCACCCCAGGCAAACCCCTCCTTGTTTATGCGCCATTCGTCAGTCACATCGGTGAAGTTAAAGTTGCCATCATTTCGCAGTAGTGCCCAGTCATGCGTATGTCGCTGGTCCGGACGAATATCTCCCTGAGTAAATAACGGCAGGATCGATCCGCCTACATTGGGGAAAAATAGATCTTGATCACCGTCGTTATCGATATCGCCAGCACCAATACCCATCCAAAATCCGTAGCCG
>DGPA01000017.1:88586-88849 GCA_002389505.1 Halieaceae bacterium UBA4452 | reverse complement strand
CAGATTTTCGACATGATTGAGCCGGCGATGGTGAGTAGGCATTGCGGTTAGCGCCGATTATCGCCGCGATAAAAAATTAATGAGGACCGCCCAATGGCAAGAAAGTCAGACCAATCACTCACGGTAAAAAAGCACTTCGCCCAGCTCGTTCATGAACTGTATTCGCTGGGGGACGGTCGTGATGGGTCAGAAGCTTGGCAGCTTCAACGCTCTCGGGTGCGTGGGTTTCAGGAGTGTGGGCGCCTACTAGGGCTAATGGATCT
>DGPA01000017.1:76299-88550 GCA_002389505.1 Halieaceae bacterium UBA4452 | reverse complement strand
TCGAATGTGGATCCTTATCCCCACCAGATTTCTGCGGTCACAGACGATGATTGTTTGTACACAAACAGATATTTAAGCGTTGCTGTCCTAAGACCTAATGAGCCAATTAAGCATAAAGCTGCTCGGGTAGAAATTCCTCAAGAGGGCTCTTGTACAAAATCAATACCTTGCTGAGGTAGTGACTGGCCCTTCGTGCTAATCGCGAGGCTCTTTTAGTTTTGGNNTGGGATGATTTCGACTCTCCAGCGTATGAGCGCTATAAACAAAAAGCACCGTAGCGACTTAGTAGATAACCGCCTAATCACTGCCACAATTCAACATTATTTCGCTTAACTGAGACGCAATTACACACGTCAGCATCCATTTTTGTTTGGCCTAATGTCAGCACATTAGCCAGAGCGCGATTGCCTCTCGCGCTCTCACCCCTTCGGGGCGCCGCCGTTTCACTTTGGCGACTAAAATGCTCCTGTGGTCGCATTTTGTCGAACCACGCGGTTCTCACCCAAACCGATTCCTCTAAAACCAAAAAGCCCCGCTATCGCGAGGCTCTTTTAGTTTTGGTAGGACCAGGCGGATTCGAACCGCCGACCTCTACCATGTCAAGGTAGCGCTCTAACCAACTGAGCTATGGTCCTAGGAAGGCGCGCAAGTATAAGGGCATCAATGCCTATTCTCAAGCCTTGCGTAGTGTCCCGATGCGGGTCGCCACCGGTGGGTGCAAGCTAGTTGCCGTCGAAGCGTCCATGGCGTCCGGCGCCCTTGGCAAATTGCTCCGCGCCGGCAATGGCCTCTGAAAAAATAACCGGATAACCCCTGGCTCCCTCCTGCTGAAGCGCTTCATTGAGAGGCAATCCCCACTGCGCCAAGGCCGAAGCGCGATCGGCCCGCAGACACTGCTGGGGAAAGTGGGCGAGCTGCTGGGCGAGGGCGAGTGCTGCTTCAAGGGCTTGCCCCTGTGGCACCACTCGGTTCGCCAGTCCAATGCGCAGGGCTTCATCGGCAGCGACAGGCCGACCGGTTAAGATCATGTCCATGGCGACGCCCTGGCCCACTGTGCGCGGTAGCCGTACCGTGCCACCATCGATTAGCGGTACCCCCCAGCGTCGACAAAACACACCAAACACGGCGCTCTCATCGGCAACCCGTAGATCGCACCACAGGGCAAGCTCTAGACCGCCCGCCACCGCATGGCCCGACACCGCGGCAATAACCGGCTTGCGTAGCTGCAGGCGCGTGGGTCCCATAGGGCCTGGCTTGGTGCCCGTGGCCTCCACGTCGTTGCGACGCCCTTCCTCGCTCATGGCCTTAAGATCGGCACCCGCGCAAAAGTGACCGTCGGCCCCTGTCAGTACGGCTACACTAAGTGAGTCATCGGTGTCGAAGCTTAGGAATGCACGACACAAAGCATCGGCTGTGGGTTTGTCGACCGCGTTACGACTGGCGGGTCGATTAATAGTCATAGTAACGATGGAACCCTGTCGTTCGGTAATGACCAAGTCAGTCATAGGGAGGCCTCTTATGTGTAAAACCCTGTAGCCCGGTGCTCGGGTCGTCGCAGTCTATAACGATAGCCGCCGCCATTCACATGGGGTTGCCCCGCGAACGATGACTGCACTAACTGTTAGCGCCGTACCCTGTCCCGCAGTTCGTTCTTACGGACTTTACCCGTAGACGTTTTGGGTAGCTCACCAAAGACAATGGTCTTCGGTCGCTGAAAACTCGCTAAGGACTGCCGTGCGTGGTCAATCAAAGCCTGCTCAGTGACTGCTTCAGAGCCCTCAACTAGCTCCACAAAGGCGCAGGGTACTTCACCCCACTTGTCGTCGGGCATAGCAACCACAGCGACCAGCCCCACCGCAGGATGACTATACAACGCGCTCTCAACTTCAATGGATGAGATGTTCTCACCCCCAGAAATAATAATATCTTTCGAGCGATCTTTAATGTCGATGTACCCGTCCGCATGTTGTACCGCAAGATCGCCCGACCAAAACCAGCCGTCTTTAAAGGCTTCTCGGGTTTCCTCTGGGCGTTTCAGGTAGCCCTTCATAACAATATTGCCCCGAAAGGCCACCTCACCTTGGGTCTGTCCATCCCAAGGCACGGGTCGGCCGGTCTCAGGATTGAGCACCAGCACGTCCTCCTCCAGCTCATAGGCGACCCCTTGCCGCGCTTTCAATGCAGCTTGCTGTTCGACGGGCAGAGTTCCCCACAGTGCCTTTTCAGCACAGACAACCGCGGGACCATAGACTTCGGTGAGGCCATAGACGTGGGTAATAGCAAACCCAAGAGCTTCCATGGCCATAATGACCGAGGCGGGTGGTGGCGCAGCGGCGGTCATCATACTGACCTTTTGGTCAAAGTCGCGACGCTCGTCGCTGGCAGCCGTGGCTATCATTGACATAATAATGGGGGCACCGCACAGATGCGTTACGGCATGATCGGCCAGAGCATTGTAGATGCCGGGGGCTGTTGGACTGCGCAAAAAGACGTGGGTACCGGCCAGTAAGGTAATGGTCCATGGGAAGCACCAGCCGTTGCAGTGAAACAGCGGCAACGTCCAGAGGTACACCGGGTGGTGCGGCATAGCCCAGGTCAGGGTGTTGTTGACCGCGTTGCTCCACACCCCCCGGTGTGAGTACACCACACCCTTGGGTTGACCGGTGGTACCAGAGGTATAGTTAAGGGCAACAGAGTCCCACTCATCATCGGGCAGTAAGTAGGGGGTGTCTACGGTTCCCTCATCGAGTAGTTGGGTGTAGCTCAAGTGGCCAATACAATCGCCGCCGGGCCCTTCGCTGTCCTCAATATCAACCACCAGAAGATCCCTGCCTGACAGCGCAATGGCCTCTTTCGCCAGCCCACCAAATTCGGTATCAACGAGTAGCACCTTGGCCTCACCGTGCTCCAAAATATAGCCCAGAGTCGCCGCATCAAGTCGCACGTTATTGGCATTGAGGATTGCACCGAGCATGGGTACCGCCAGCGCGCATTCCAGTGCCTCAGGAATGTTGGGAGCTATTAATGCGACGGTATCGCCTTTGCTGACGCCTCGGGCGCTTAGCGCCGACGCCAGGCGTTTGCAGCGCTCGGCTACCTCGCCCCAGTTGCGCCGAATGGCGCCATGAATTTGCGCGGGCAGCTCGGGGTGCACGCGTTCCACGCGCTTAAGCATAGATACCGGTGACAACGGGGTGAAATTGGCTGGGTTTTTGGCAAGCTCTGGACCCTCGTACATAAGCTGAACTCTCTTCTCGTAAGCGCAGTGATCAAAAACAGGACCATCCTGTTGGTACGGGATAAGTGTATACGCCTTTTTATTCGTGTTGCCGCTCTTTGTCGAGGCAACACCCTCGGCCCTGACGTCAGCGTGGCGCTAATCGACTAAAAGAATCGTACAATGGCGGACAAATGTTCGTTATTGCGGTTGTAGTCTGGGGGCAACTGATCAATCATGCGGGACACCATTTACCGTCCGGAGTTGGCCATGTCACCGCAAGCTGAAATCCAAGAAATTATGAATATGCTTCGCCGATTAAAGGGAGCCATTCACGGCGGCGCCGACGCCGAAGAATTAGATTCTGACGTTGAAGATATTATGGACAAACTGTTTGAAACCATGAAGAGCATGGCCGATTAGTACCCATACACCGGGCCGGTGCTAGCGGTTGAACCGTTGTGGTCAGTGCCCTATTGCATTGAGCTGACTGTCGGGATAGTTGCGTCGGGTGCCCTGATCACGAATCGCCCGCAGGACTTTCTTGCCAATGCGCGCCGCTTCCATGTCGACATTAATCAGTCGAGCGAGGCCAGCCTCAAAGGGGACTGTTTGGGCGTCCATGTCAGCGGGGTAAGACAGCATGCCGCCTTCAATTCGGCAACGTGTGGAGCTGTGCCCGGGCTTAGGTAATGGGCAGCAGTGGGGCTTCACTATTCATAAAAGGACCGTCCATGCAAATGCGCCGGCCGTCGGGTGATGCGCAGGCGCCGCAAATCCCCACGCCACATTTGGTCAGATAGTCAATGGCACTGTAGATTTGTTCGGGCTGACAGAAGCGCCGCTGGACCGCCTCGGCCGCGTGAATCATTGGCGCTGGACCACAGTTATAGAACATCAGTTTATCTCGCTCTTCCAAGGTCATAGCGGCCAGCCTCGATTCGAGCGCCTCGGTGACGCGTCCGTGATAACCGGCGCTGCCGTCATCGGTAGCTACCACCACCTTGGCTACCGCCTCACATTCGTCGAGAAAGTACAATCTGTCGGCGCTTCGCGCACCGGCAAAAATTTCAGCGGGCCGCTCATTGGAGCCGAAGTCCCGGGCAATCTGATAGACCGCAGCGAGCCCTGTTCCTCCGGCGACACACAGGACATTGGCGTCTTCGGGCGGCGCTACCGGGGTGCCATAGGGTCCGCGAATATAAATTTCCGATCCGGGTGTTAGCTCGTAGCAGGCATGGGTGAATTCACCCACATCAATCACGGCGAGGCGCAATGGGTCGTCGGACAGACAGGAAAATGGCTTCTCGCCCACCCCGGGTATCCAGACAAAGACATATTCTCCGGGTTGAATATTGAGCCGCTCTTTAAAAGTCACCACGGTGATGTCGTCACAGACGGGCGCGTTACTGACAACGGTAATCGCTCTGAAGGCCATGTCTATGTCGTAGCGAACGAGGGTTTCCGCATGTTCGGTGGAGCGCTCAAGATCAGTCATGAGCGTGTCAAAGTAAGTGCAGAGATCGGCGGTATCCATGCCTGTTAGGGCAGAGCCAATGCCGAGAATAGTCGCTCCGGCAGACAGCGCGGCTTGACAGTCAGCGGCACTCGATAGCCCGCCACAACCAATAATGGGCTTCTCGGTAATCTCTCGGAGTTCACGAATACACTTCATGGCAATGGGCAATACCCCTTTGCCGGACATGCCGCCGACACGATTACTCAGTACCGGGCTGCCGTGACTTTCGGTATAACCGGGCCCGACGGTATTAATGGCTGACAGCCCGTCCGCCCCCGCAGCCATCGCCGCCTTGCCAATGTCTGCAATGTTACTGACGTTGGGCGTCAGTTTTGGAATGACGGGCACCTCAACCGCCGCTTTCACAGCGCGAACGATCTCCGCCACCATGTCCGGATCTTGTCCCATCGCCATGCCAAAGCCCGTCGCATGGGGGCAGGACAGGTTGAGTTCGAAACCGTCGGCCACCGACTCGAGTAGTTTGGCGGTGTCGACAAACTCCTCAACGCTGCCACCAAAAATAGAGACCAGCAGAAATTTATCGTCGGGCACCTGCAGCTGACGCAAGGCGATAAGTGACGCCTCGGCGCCTGGGTTGGTTAAACCCACGGCATTCACAAAGCAGCCCGGTGCATACTGACTGTAAATGGGTTCCCGGTATCCGGCGCGAGGGGTGATGCCAATGCTCTTAGTCGTGATGACGCCGACGGCGGGAACGTCGCGCATAATGCGCTGAATAATACTGGGTGCCGTCGTGACAATGCCAGACGGAATGGTGAACGGGCCACTGAGGGTCTTGCCAAGGAAGTCGTAGGTCACAGGCGTTCTCGTTAGCTGAATGCGCTAATTATACGGGCTGATGTCACGTGCCACAAAAAGTCTTGTGCACTATTTCGTCACTCGTCGGTGCTGCTGCCAGATTTTCGTCGCCGGCTAGCCACTGGTGGGGGTGTTGCCAGCGACTATAGTACGCTGCCATGACCGAGTAATCCTCTGCGTCGGCGCGCGCAATGGCCCGTGCAATATGATGGTTTCGAGGAATGACTACTGGATTGTGGCTAGCCATGCGGGCAATGGCCTCCTCTGACGTACCGGCCCGGCGGGCTTGCCATTGAGGTAACCAATCCTTGAGCGCAGCACTGGGGGTGAACAGATCAGCAATGGGTGATTGATCGACCGAGTCCTGCGCCAGCTCGGTTAACCAGCGAAAGGCGAGGGTGAAATCGAGGTGGTCGCTGCCCAGCACATCAAAAAAGCCATCCACCAACGCTTTGTCGTCGGGTCGTAGCCCATCGAAACCAAATTTTGTGGCCATGAAGCCCGAGTACGCGTCGGCATATTGCTGGGGAAAGGCGTCGATAAGCTGTTGGGCCATGGCCACAGCCTGCTCTTGCTCATCATGGATGAGCGGCAGCAGACATTGCGCTAAAACACTGAGATTCCAGTGAACAATGCCCGGTTGATTGCGGTAGGCGTAGCGTCCCTGTACGTCAATGGCGCTAAATACCCGGTCGGGGTTGTGCCCGTCGATGAAAGCGCAGGGCCCGTAGTCGACCGTTTCGCCGCACAAGAGCATGTTGTCGGTATTTAACACACCATGGATAAAGCCCAGGCTCTGCCAGTGAGCGACGAGCACGGCTAATTTTTTGCCCACTTCGGCCAGCAGCACGGTGGCTTTATTGGTCGCTGTCCCTCCAGCGTCTTCTGCCAGTGCCCATGGCTGCGCAAAGTGTCGATCGACCACATAGTCGATCAGCGCGGCCAAGCCTTCTCCACCTTGGGTCATAGCGAAGTATTGAACCGTTCCAATGCGCAGATGACTGCTCGCCACCCGGGTCAACACCGCACCGGGTTCCATCCCCGTGCGGTAAACCGGTTCTCCGGTAGCCACCGCGGCGAGTGCTCGAGTGGTGGGTACGCCCAGCGCATGCATGGCTTCACTGACTAAAAACTCGCGCACTACCGGGCCCACAGGAGAGCGGCCGTCTCCGCCCCGGGAGAACGGCGTGGGACCAGCGCCTTTGAGTTGAATGTCCAGGCGTTGACCAGTCTCAGAGAGCCACTCCCCGAGCAGTATGGCCCGGCCGTCGCCCAGCTGAGGGTTGTAGCTGCCGAACTGATGGCCTGCGTAGACGGTGGATATAGGTTCGCTGCCAGCTAATAGCCCATTGCCGGCTAGCTGTTCAAGGGTGGTATCGGTGCAGCGCCAGGCTGCGGGCCAGTGAATGGTATCTGCCAGAGCGTCATTAAAGAGCATCCAGCGCGGCTCTCGGGTGGGCGTGGGCTGGACAGGGGATGAGTAATCATCTCCAAGGCGGGCGTAACTGTTGTCAAACTGTGCGGCCATGGCCAAAGCGTTCTCCGGGAGGTCAATGTGACACCTTCGCACGGTGTCGATTTTCAGCAGGGTAGATAGGCGTCGCTAGCGTCGCGTCCACGCGTTACACCAGCCGCTAGCGCTAACCGTGTTACCGGAGAAAATACGGCAGCGGCCTTCGCCACTTTGCTCCCCAGAGAACTGTGCGCAGGTGTCACAGCGTTGCAGCCCCTCAGAATCCTGCGCTTTCTTGCGCCAGCGGCTAGCAACATCACGATGGTCGCGGGTATACCCCAAGGCCACGGCGTTTGGACTGGTCGGGTCAACGCGTTCAGAACCGTCGCGGTTTTGTGCTGCTAAGCCGCTACTCACGGCGAGTAACGGAATACACTGAATGAACAGGCGTCTATCCATTGGTTATTTTCCAAATAATTTTTTAAGCGCGCTGCCTGCATCTAGGCCCAATTTATCCACCTCGCGCCGGAGCTTCGATTTTGCTTCATTCTTCAACATTTGCTCAATAATGCTGCTTGTGTCGAGTCGACACCAGTCAGTGGGTTCTCCCATCAGGTGACCTGTGCAGACAACCGGCCACTCGACGCCGACATAGCGTTCGTCAACTCGACAGGCGTTATCCAATTTTTCGAGCTCCGCACCCACTTGGGTATCGATAGTCGCCTGAAAAACGAGATCGCGAAGCGCGGCAGCACCGCGACCGCGCATTTGGATACCGGGCGTACTGACATCAAGGTCTCTTAGCTGGGCCTGGCCGTCGTCAAACACCACTGTGCTTGCTAAGGCGGTGACCTTTGTGGTGGTCGGTAACTGTGCGGTCAGTGATTCCTGATTGATCAGAGCGATGCCTCGACACATTTCGGCTTGAGCCGATACGATCAATACCTCGACGTTCTCACTCGTCAGGCTGACGTCACCCGCTAAACCCAGCTTGAGGTCTTCGTCAGTGACGCCTTGAGTGTCAATGTCCCAAGTCAAGTTAACCACGCCTTGAGCGACGTCGGGACTCGCCAAGCTGCTCAGGAGACTATTCATATCGACACCCTTGAGACCGCCGCTGAGACTCACTTCCATGGCTGGTTTGCGCACATCAATGGTCATGGTGGTGTCGAGTTGACCTTTGTGTAACACCCCGCGTAAGTAGTTGAGGTTGCTGACGCCATTGACGACGCGCATCAATAGCTGCGCGCTTGTGATAGTTTGGCCATTGCTGGTCAGCGAGTCGGCGGTGACTGCTAACCGCATATCAATGTCCCGTAACGGACCTACAGGGACAATAACGGGCGGTGCTTTAGGCTGAGTGCTCGCTTCTGCGCTGGATTCGACGGAGTTTTCTGTCGCCGCTTGTTGCGCGGGCATCCATTGATCGAGATCGAGCCCTTTGGTACTGAAGCTCAAATCAATCTGTGGACTTTCTTGGCTGGCGTACAGTAAGTCACCCTCGATACTACCGCCCGGTAGGTCCGCCGATAATGCCAGAGTGGCTTTTAATGGGGAGAGCATCACGGTGCCACTGAGGGTCGTGTTAACCGCCGCACTCAACACGCCGCTGATATCGGTTTGCAGCCTATCGAGGTTGATGCGATCAAGCGCCTTGGGGATGCGAATGTCGCCGCTCATATTGACCACGATGGGTTGACCACCGTCAAGATTCGCCATTTCTAGTTGCGCCTGCAGCCCCATTGGACTGTTGGCGGTATTCAGCCCGTTGGCGACCAGCTCAGGTAGCGTCAATTGCGTGGCAAGGGCGCCGTTAACATCAAAGAGCTGTACACGGGTATTGCGCAAGGTCACCTGGCCCACTTCAGTGTCACCCGTTAACAATGACAGAGGAGAAATGCCTATGTCGAGGGTGCCGACAGAGGCCAGCACTCGACCGCTGTCATCGCCCTGGGGTGGCAAATCGATCGTGGTATTGCCCAGCACAAGGATAATAGTAGGGAGTAAAGCGAGTTCGATGTCGCCCTCTACCGTGAGCTCGCCACCCGTGGTTTTTCGCACTTGCTCCTGGGCTAAGGCAATAATCTGCGCCTCGTCGATAAAACTGGGCAGCAGGACCAAGCCCAATACAATGAGCGCAATAATGGTGCCGATAACCACCAATAAAAAAGCCATGTCTTATCTCCCGCAGCGATGTGTCAAGCATAACAGAGACCACTGAACAGGTTGATGGGATTTTCATGGGCTGGTTTAGTAACGCCGCTCGACATGACGATTCAAAATACGCTCCCGCTCTTGGGCAATCGCAGGGTCATTTTTGAGCGCCCAGAGACGATCCCGGGCCTGCCGATGCGCCTGTTCAAGATCGACAATGGGGTCGGGATAATCAATGGGGTGAAGCACTTTTTCCATGGGCGACCGAAGCCAAGGTTGATGAACCAACGGCGTCGGTAGACGGCTAAGCTCGGGCAGCCATCGGCGAATAAAGTGCCCCTCGGGATCGTGTTCGAGAGACTGTTTTACGGGGTTGTAAATGCGCAGGGTATTGATACCTGTGACGCCCGCCTGCATTTGCATTTGCGGGTAGTGAATACCCGGTTCGAAGTCGAGAAACAGCGACCCCAAGTGTGCCGCCCCCAAGCGCCAGTCCTGCCACAGCGTATGGGTTAGAAAACTTACTAGCATGGCACGAGAGCGGAAATTGATATAACCCGTGGCCAGCAGACAGCGCATAGCCGCATCGATGAGAGGCACGCCAGTGTAGCCGTCGCGCCAGGCGCCGACGAGCGCATCATTGCGGTCGCGAGGGTGATGCAGGTAGCCCCGGTTAATGTCCTCAACTTCCATTCGACACTCGCTTTCAAACTTTTGAATAAAGTGGCAGTGCCAATGCAGGCGGGACTCGAACGCCTCTAGGGGTTGCCGCCAGCCGCCTCGCTGGCGCCGCCGTGCTAGGGCGTGCATCACTTGGCGAATCGACAGGTTGCCCCAGGCGATATGCGGCGACAGCCGCGAACAGTGCTCGCGGCTTTGCTCGGGCTTGGAAATGTAGCGTTGATAGCCCCCAGCGCGACGGTCCAAAAAATCATCGAGAGTGGCGTGGGCCGCGCTTTCGCCACCGCTCTGAAAATGCGCCTGCTGACGCTGCCATTGGCTTAGTCGTCGACATCGGGCACCTTCAAGCTCCGCGGGCAAAGGCTCAGCCCGTTGGGCGAGAGCGTGAAGATCGATGGCTTCAATAGGCGCTGACATCAGGTGGCTCCACCGGCGACTCCAGCCCTTGCGATGGGTTCTGCGACGCTCAATGCCATTGGTCGGAAACTGCTGCCACTGAAAGCCGCAGCGCTGTGCTAGAGATGCAACGGCTTTGTCGCGTGCATAGGTCACAGCCAAGCCGGTTTCCTCGTAGCTGAGTAAACGCTCGAAAGGGTGGTGCTCATGCAGCCTAGCCAGGACCTCGGGCACAGACCCTTCTAGTACCGCAACGCTTGCGCCCAGGGGAGCGAGCTGCCGATTAATATCCGCCAAGGACTGCGCAATGAAATGCCAGTGTCGGCCACGGTAATGTTCATTTGCGAGCAACACTGGCTCGACAATGTAGAGCAACAGCACTGGCGCGTTCTGGGCCAGCGCCTCGGCGAGGGGGGCATGATCGTCAAGTCGCAGATCGCGCTTGAACCACACAACGCTTCCAGGCATCAGTTTGCGCCCCTTCCCAGCAGCGGGTTGTCAACGGTCTCACCACTGCGAGCATCCATGACGGTCACCTTACCCTGACGCAGTGCTGAGAGCAGCAGCCGGTAAGCATCCCGATCAAAAAAGCGCGTTCCTTGGATCTCGATCAGAGAGGCAGCGTCGCTAATGCTGTTAACACTACCGACGTAAGACCAGTGATCGATAACGTGATACTGCGCGGCGGGTTGATCTTCCCAGGGCCGGATGTTGGTTTCCGCCAGCGCCAGAGGACCGGTAAATGGCCAGGCAGCAATACGATCTCGATCGAGCGCCGATAGCAGTCGGGCGTTGTGGTCTTCGGGACTTTCTTGGCCGGCGCAGGCGCCATCGCAGCGCTGTAACTGATATTGGAAGCAGGGGCCGCGTCCTTTATCAACGCCCAGCATTCTCAAGCACAAGCCATGATCTCTGGCATGACGCTGTAAGCTCGAGTCGACATGCTTTTTGTTGCTGTATAAACCATAACTGTCCACGCGACGTTCGCTTTCAGGGGTGAAGTCGGCGGCTACAGGTTTAAGAAAGCCGTCTTGGCCCTGTTGTAAATGCAGGGTCCAGAGTTTCCGGAGTCGACGTTGGCGTCGGTTATAGAGGGGTACTTCGGCTTTAATGGCCGCGTTTTCGATGAGCAGGGCGCCGATTTCTCCGGCAGTAGCGGTGCAATCAATGCGCTGAACCTGTTGCATCATGCGTTGATGACGGCCTGGCGTTCGACCTTCCTGATAATGCGCCTGAACTCGGGCGCGAATATCGACGCTTTTACCGATATACAGTAGCGCATTATCCTCGCCATAGAATCGATACACCCCACTAAAGCGAGGTAACGCATCGTAGACGTTGTCTGACACGGTAATCGCGATGTGTTCCAATTCGGGCATCATAGCCACTATGATCGCGCGTTGTGGGCCATAAAAACCAGCGCGTCCAGCTTTTGTAGGCATCGAAGCGGCTCCCCAGCTGCACCTCAACGTCTGCCTGTCGCCTTAAGTGACACCACTCAGGAACTCGCTTGACGCGCGAGTCCAAGGCCATCGCGCCTCGTTCCGCCCTGAGCGACTATCACCGGGAGACTGGCAATACGCCCCGGGTGAGGGCGGAAAAATACCCGCCGTCAGCAAACCGCCATTCAAGGTTCACCGTAATCAGTAGGGTGATCGGGGGGCAGAGCAATGAAAATGACGGAAAAAGCGCTGAAACGCCAATCAGCGCAGGTGCAACGGATTGTCATTGAGTCGGTAGATTTGAGTTTATACCTAGCCCGAGCGGTGATCGATGGGGAGGAGCACATGATTACTGACGGCAAAGGCAAGCTGCTAAAAACCTATAACTTATTGGCTATGAAGCGGCGGCTAAAAGCGCTGGTGAGCTGTGATTTTTTCCTCCGCCAGCACAGTGCCTACGATGAAATGGTGGGCCATTCCCACAGCGCTGGGGCAAATACTATGGAGATACCCATGGGCAATCAGCCATTACCTGAGTGGCTCAACTGATTGACGGAGGCAGCTGATGGC
>DGPA01000017.1:36568-76252 GCA_002389505.1 Halieaceae bacterium UBA4452 | reverse complement strand
CCCCACTCGCGCTTGGCCTGTAAATAGCGAAGATTGCAGTCGTCAACGCCGGTGACATGCTTAACTTGCTCGATATTACTGAGACCGTTGTCGGCGAGATCCTTGAGTTTTTTGGGGTTATTGGTCAGCACCCGCAGAGGTCGGCCACCACCGAAAAATTTAAGCAGTGTGGCTGCATCACTAAAGTCCCGAGAATCGTCAGGTAGGCCAAGGGAGCGATTCGCTTGGTAGGTATTCTCGCCATTATCTTGCAGAAGGTAGGTCGCGGCCTTTGCCCACAGGCCAATACCACGCCCTTCATGGCCTGACATGTACACCAAAAAGCCACCCCCGGGTTCTTGGGCAATCCTGTCAATAGCGGCCTCGAGCTGGGGCCCGCACTCGCAGCGGCGGGAGCCAAAGACATCACCGGTGAGGCAATTGGAATGGACGCGAACCAGGGGTGATGTGGCCGTGTCGGTATCACCAATGACCAAGACGCTGTTGACTGCCATGCTGGAGGCGAGCTCAGAGAAAAGATGCTGGCCACCTTGCTCGCGCAGGGTGCTGGCTAGATTTTCAACCTCGCTCAATTCGGTACTTCGTACGGCTGCGTACCACCGTGCGTTGAGCTGCGCCTCACCCCGGGCAATGGGTAAGGGAACCGGACCCAATAAGTTGAGGCTGCGTTGACCAAGTGGCGCTTGCGCTTCGGCACTCAGCGGCTCGCCGTCAGCGTTGATTCTGAGCAGCGTGCCCTGATCGATTAAGCTTTTGCGTATGTCGGGGTTTAAGTATGTGAACATGACAAATCTCGGTGACTGCCTGAGAGTTTACAGCAAAGGTTGTTGTTGGGTGATGCAATGTACGCCACCGCCCATCGCGAAGATGACTCGGGCATCGAAACTGCGAACCTCGCGTTGCGGATACACCTCGCGCAGCATATCCATTGCCAGACCATCGTTCGGGTCGTTAAAGGCGGGGACAATGACGGCGTCATTGACGACATAGTGGTTGATGTAGCTGTAATCCACCCAGTCGATATTATCCCGCACAGTGGTGGGGGCGTTGAGGGGCAGCACATCGATCCCCGCGTCCCTTAACTGGGCATGAATAGCGGTACACTGCTGATGATCGGGATGCTGTTCATGCTGCTGCCAGTGGACTAGTACTGGCCCAGAGGGCGTGAAGCAAGCCACCATATCGACATGCCCGTTGGTACCGTTGGCTTCATAGTCCCGGTAAAGACCGCGATCGAGCCATATGGCCTGCTCAGTCCCCAATTGGCTATGAATCTCGGTTTCAACCGCCTCGTCAGTCCAATCAGGATTGCGGGCAGGATCGAGTTGCACCGTTCGTGTTAACAGCACCTGACCCTGATGGCCCACATGCAGGCCACCCCCCTCGTTGGTCAAGGCCGAGGGACGGCGTTCACAGCCGAGGTGTTGACAAACAAAACCGGCAATATCGTTATCGGCTTGCCAGTCGAATTCGGTGTTATCGCCCCAGCCATTGAAGCGCCAATCTATACCCACTAACTGTTCATCATCGACGACGAAGGTAGGGCCTGAATCCCGCAGCCAAGCGTCATTGAGTGGGCATTCAATGATGTCGACACGCGCGCTTAAGCGTTTTCTTGCTGAGCGTAGGCTCGTGGGGTGGCACAACATTTTGACGGCTTCATGGTCTGCAATGGCATTGGCAATGGTGGCCCAAGCATCCTGCACTTGCTCAGTGGATACCCCGGTGCCCCGATAGGCTGCATTGGGAAAGCCCATCCACGTCGCGGCATGGGGCGACCATTCAGGGGGCATAGAGCTCATGACGAGCTCAGTTCCGATTCACCGTCATGGCCTAACGGGCCGGTACTCGTGAGGAGCCGTGCATAGGTATCGGCCCGACGGGTGCGATAAAACGGAAACAGCGCTAGCCAGTCAGCGCGTTGATTGAGATCAATATCGGCAACCAGAACCGTATCACCGCTGCGCTCGGCCTGAACTAACACCCGACCGAAGGGGTCAACGATAAAACTTGACCCATAAAAGTTGAGAAGTCCCTCACCACCGTAGCGGTTGGGCACGACAATAAACAGGCCATTGGCGATGGCGTGTCCAACAATGACTTGTTGCCACAAAGGCTGCGTATCGAAGAGTGGGTAGTCGGGTTCAGAGCCTATTGCCGTGGGATAGCAGAGCAGGTCGACATCTTGCAGACCATAACACCGAGCCACTTCCGGAAACCACTGATCCCAGCATGTGGGCAGTCCAAGGCGTAAATCCGTCGCGTCGGTCTTGATGCAATGCACGGGGTAGGGATCATCGGCTGGCCCCTCTGCGAAATAGGCGTCCTCATGGTAGCCGGCCGAAATCGGAATATGTAGCTTGTGGGTCTCAGCGATAATATTGCCATTGGGTGCCACAATGAAGGCGGTATTGAGTCCTCTGCCATCGGCGGCGCCGCTGGTTTGAAATACCGAGGCGTGAACCAACACGTCAAAATCCTTGGCTGCCTGAGCGGCAAACCGATGGGTAGGACCGCCCTGTAACTCTTCGGCGACGCTGTCTGCGGGTCCTTCGGGCAACTGATCGGCCGGGTAGCGTGACAGGGTCAGCTCAGGTAAAAAGACAATAGTGGCACCCTGACAAGCGGCACTGGCAATGCCGTCGCGCAGCACCTGCTGGTGCAACACAGGGTCCGGGTGCCAGCAGGTTTGCAGCAACGCAACGGTTGCCGTTCTTGCGGGCCTTGCCGCGTTGGCCAGGGGACAGAGACTGGGTAATTGGGGGGACTTTAGGGTGTGCATAATGTTTCCTTCACAATAATGGCGATCAGACTAAGCCTTGCCCTCAAGGGATACAAGTCTCTCAGAGAGCGACGCTGAAGTTGAGAGGACCGTATCGGCGTGCACTGGTCAAGGGTGGTATTGCGGTTAGCCCTGTGTCGATGCTGGAGATGACGATCGCGCTGCACAGCGCTTGAGGGTCGTTTGGATTGCACTGGTATGGGCTTTGGGTGCGCGTCCAAGTGTGCCTAACAGCGTGTCTCGCGGTGACTGCCAGGCTTGGTAATTAGCGGGGAGCACCGCACTAAGATGGGTTTCAATCCGGCGTAGTGGTGTCATAACAGCGACTTCACGTCGGTCGAGCTGTGCGAGCCACGGCTGTAACTCACGGGTAAAAAGTTTACTGACCACCGTTTGGATCATGCTAGCCACTGCGGTCATGTTCTCATTGGTGCAGCCATTGAGGACAGCCTGTTGTTTTTCGAGGACTCCACTGGCTGGGTACAGCGCGCGCGCCACAGTGGCACTGGCCAGCAGCAGCGCCCCACCGTCCCCAGCGCGCAATACCGATAGCTGCTCCTCAAGTTGGCCGTTGTTGGCTTGATAATCACCCCCCAGCCAGCGCTCGATCATGTGTTCAAGAGCCGATAGCGCATCGACAATGTCATCGCTAGCAGATGCGGGATAATCCTGTAGTCGGGGCGGGAGTTGCCAGAAGTGTCGGTACTCTGGTCCTGCGAGTAAGGCGTTGTAAATGCGCTTGGGCAAGACGCTTTTACGTGAGGCAACAATCCCTCGTAGCTGCTCAGCCAGCGGCGCATTACCCTGAGCGCGCAGCTGCTCGACGCATTGGGGCGCCAGTCTGAGCAACTCCAAGTCGAGCAGTAGGCGCTGAGATGCCGAGGCGTTGCGGCCCAAACTGCTGTTCCGCCGGCCGAGATTAACCTGAAGCTCACAGCCCGACAAAGCGAGGAAATCCAGTGCTGAAACGGATTCAGTATTGATCGCTAGAGCATGCAACTTGGCTTCAGACAGTCTTGGGAGCTCCAGTGGCGGTGCAGCTGGGAGTTCACTGTCAGCGGCCCGCGCGAGTTGCGTGAGGTAATGTTTGAGACGATCGGCGCCGTCATCATTGGCGCTGCAAGCGGTTAAGCTCAAGCAGACCACCCATCCCAGCGACGCGGCCCCTACGCCCCGCCCCCGGGGGGAGTTGTCAGGGCCAGTCATTGTAAGCTCAGCTGTTGAGCGCTTGCTCGGCGCGCGCTGTCCAAGCGGCTAGGTGTTTGAGGGACGCATCGGGTTGTGTCCTCGCGGCCCAGTCTGCGAAGTGAATCAGGGCCAGAAGGTCGATATCGGCAAAGGAAAAATGTGAGCCCGCCACAAACGCTCGGTCACTGAGCTCGGCATTCATTTCTTCAAAACCATAGATCAGCCGGCTGCGCCCACGCTCAGCTAGTTCGGGTAGCTGGGTGACCGGGCGGATGCCGGGCAGCGCTCGATCCTTGAACGCGGGATGCGCGTTGCGAAACGCGTCGGCAGCGGCCATGAATACGCTTTGGAACAAGCGATGATTCCAATTAAGAATCATGGCTCGTTCTAACGGCGTTTCGCCGAGCAGTGGGCGCTCTGGATGCAAGCCCTCAAGGTAGTGGACAATGGCGATGACTTCGGTCAGGCGAGTGCCGTCCTCCAACACCAAGGTGGGCACCGTGGCGTTGGGGCAGGCGGCTAGAAACGCGGCGCTGTGTTGTTCCAGTCTGGTCATATCGATGTGCTGGGTGTCGATGGTAATGCCCTTGTAGGCGAGAAACATTTTTAGCCGAGCCGGATTGGGCGCGGGATCATAGGTATAAAGCTTCATAATGGCGTCCGAGTGATTGACATGCGCGAATGGTGAGGGTGTCTGTAGTGATGACGGTTAACGGTTTGGTATAGGTTGCCATAATTTAGTGCAAATGAAAGCGAACCGCGAGTTTTCCCGAGGCGCAGCAATCGCTATACTGCGCGCCCCGTAACGAGGAGATGACCCCATGCGTTTCATTGCTATTGCCTTTGCCCTAATTCCTTTGACTGTATCGGCGCTTGAGCTATCCAAAGAGCAGCGCGCCGCCATTGAAGCGCGTATTCAACCTTACAGCCAAGTCTGTGTGGTCGGTGATGACGCCTGTGCTTTGGGTGATGCCATAGCCGAGGTCAGCGATCTCCGCTCTGGTGAGGATGTGTACAATGCGGCCTGTATGGCTTGCCATTCGACGGGTGCTGCGGGCGCTCCAAAACTCGGTGATGCCCTTGCTTGGTCTGACCGCCTTAGTCAGAAGGGTATTGACGCACTGTACGACAGCGGTGTTAACGGCGTTGCTGGCACTAGCATGATCGCCAAAGGCGGATGCATGGATTGTGCTGACGACGAAATTTATGCGGCAGTCGATTACATGCTGGAACAAAGCCAGTAAGCCCATGGCTGCCCACTCGGTGCCCGCTGACCGGTAGGTTAAGGGCGGGCCCCACGCCCTGTCGGTCAACTTAATCACTCAGCCGTGGCCGGTAGCTGAGCGCTTCCATCAGCTGTGGCTCGGTCACGTTGCGCTGATTATCCAGATCGGCGAGGGTACGGGCGACGCGTAGCGAACGGTGAACGCTACGCGCCGATAGGGCTAAGCGGTCACTGGCCGCTTCGAACCAACGCCTGACTTCGGCCTCCATCGCACAATGCTGCAGCAGCGCTTTACCCGCCAACTGACTGTTGAGAACCCCCTGTCGAGCTATCTGCCGTTGGCGGGCTTGGCAGACTCGATCGCGAACGAGCGCCGAACTGTCGGGCGCTTCACGGGTACTGAAGAGCTGAGCACTCGGTTGTCTTTCCAAGGGAACATGCAGGTCAATACGATCGAGCAAGGGACCCGAAATACGCCCCTGATACCGCGCTATGTTGTCGCTCCGACAGCGGCAAGGGGGGTCCACCGAGCCCGCGTAACCGCAGGGACAGGGATTCATGGCTGATACCAGTTGGAATTGCGCTGGATAAGTATTGCTTATTTTAGCGCGGTTAATAGTAATGCGACCCTGCTCTAACGGTTGGCGCAATAAATCCAGTGTTCGGGCGGGGAATTCGGGGAGTTCATCGAGGAATAACACCCCATGGGTCGCTAGGGAGACCTCGCCCGGTAAGGCGTGACTGCCGCCGCCAATGAGTGCCGCACCACTGGTGGCATGGTGGGGCGAACGGAACGGCCGTCGGCGGTCAGCAGGCAATCCTGCCAACTCTCGAATCAATGCCAGGTCTAGCATTTCGTCCTCGGTCAAGGCCGGCAACAGCCCTGGTAGCGCTGAGGCCAGTAGCGTTTTGCCGGCGCCTGGCGGACCCACCATGAGCAAGTGATGCCCCCCGACCGCACTCATCTCGAGGGCGCGTTTAGCTAAATCCTGACCGGCAATATCGGCAAGGTCAGTCTCGATAGTCGGTGGCTCGGGCGTGCTACACCGCTGAGTCGTTGCTGGGTTGGGTTGTTTCAGCTGACCGCACAGGCTGAGCAGATCGGGGGCACTGATAATACGACTGTTAGGGATTTGACTGATGGCGCTGTGCTGGGACGCGGGCACCCCGCACACCCGCTCGGCGTTGGTAGCGGCGCTTGCGGCGGGAAGAATACCGGGAGTGGCGCGCAAACTGCCATCAAGTCCCAACTCGCCATAGAATTCCCGATCTGCGGTGTCGCGAGCGTCGAGCTGTCCGGAAGCGACTAACACCCCCAGTGCAATCGGTAAGTCGAAGCGACCCCCGCTTTTGGGGAGTTCTGCGGGTGCCAGGTTGACAGTGATCCGGCGATCCGGCCAGTCAAAGTGAGAGGTGAGGAGCGCGCTGCGAACGCGTTCCCTGGCTTCCCTAACGGTGCTTTCGGGCAGCCCAACAATGGTGAACCCCGGCAGGCCGTTACTGAGATGTACTTCGACGGTAACTTCTGGCGCCTGTAAGCCAGCGGCGGCCCGCGACCAAATGTGAGCGGTAGACATGTTTCATCCTTGAATTACGCGGCGGTCATCCTTGACCTGAAGGGGGTTAATCCTTAGTGAGCTGGCTATCGACCATCGCGCTCAGCCGCTCAAGTTCAGCTTCGAGCTCAATGACTCGCTGTCGTGTTCGCGCTAATACAGCGCTCTGAGCATCAAATTCCTGTCGGGTCACTACGTCGAGCTTGCTCAACGCCGACTGAGCGAGTAGCCGGGCATTGCGATCGAGTTGATCGAGCACAGGGTTATCGTCGCCAAATAAACGGCCAAGCAATACGCCCGGGCCCTCGGGCCCCGAGCTCTTCTTGGTACGTGCTTGTTCGCACGGGTCGTTGTCATCGCTGTCGCGATGATCATCATAGTCCTGAGTCATGGTCTGTCCGTTAGTCATGTTGGTAGCAGTGCAATGTACCCCAGTGGAACTCTCCGAAGCACACCTAAATCGTACTAAATCCTACCGGGGACAGGTTTGAGGCAGTTTACCGCCACTTGCGCCCCCAATTGGGCCTTGCGCACTTTTGTGGTGCGAGCGGTGCAGCGAAACCGCCCTTCGGGAGGATGGTTGCCCGGTGATTTTTTTTTAGATGTCTGATTTCAAAGGGTAATTATTTGCTTGGTACGTTAATCGCTAAAAAGGTAAGTGAGTCCGACGCGAGCCCTTTAGGCGATGCACGTCGGGGACGTTAACGCATTATCGGGGCCCGTGAGCCACTCCCCGGAGGAATCAATGAAACTAATCACAGCAGTTATTAAACCGTTCAAACTTGACGATGTCAGAGAGGCACTGTCACACATGGGCGTTCAAGGTGTCACCGTTAGCGAGGTCAAAGGGTTTGGTCGACAAAAAGGCCACACCGAGTTGTACCGCGGTGCTGAGTACGTCGTCGATTTCTTACCGAAAATACAAATCGAGGTTGCGGTGACTAGCGATCTCGTCGACCAGACGATTGAAGCGATCACGACTGCCGCCCACACCGGAAAGATTGGTGACGGCAAAATTTTTGTCACCGCTTTAGAGCAAATTATTCGAATCCGCACCGGCGAGACCGGCGACGCGGCAATTTAACCTCCGCACAGGAGTAAGGATTAGTTATGGAAAACGACATTTTTCAGTTGCAGTACGCGCTGGACACCTTTTACTTCCTGGTGTGCGGCGCCTTGGTCATGTGGATGGCCGCGGGTTTTGCTATGCTGGAAGCGGGTTTGGTTCGCTCTAAAAACACCGTCGAAATTTTGACGAAAAACGTTACGCTTTTTGCCGTTGCTTGCACCATGTACATGGTGTGCGGCTACGCCATCATGTATGAGGGCGATATTCTTCTCAGCACTATTACTGGCAATGGGGTGACCGGAGCCGAGGAGCCCGCGACCTACGCGCCGTCGGCAGACTTTTTCTTCCAAGTGGTGTTCGTCGCCACCGCCATGTCGATTGTGTCAGGCGCCGTTGCCGAGCGGATGAAGTTATTTTCATTTCTTGCGTTTGCCGTGGTCATGACCGGTTATATCTACCCTATGGAAGGTAGCTGGACCTGGGGTGGTCAGTCAGTGTTTGGTCTCTATACTCTGGGCGACCTAGGGTTTCTTGACTTTGCTGGCTCGGGAATCGTTCACATGTCTGGCGCTGCTGCGGCCCTGGCCGGTGTCATTTTGGTAGGGGCGCGCAAGGGCAAATACGGCCCTAATGGCGAGATCAACGCCTTTCCGGGCGCTAACTTACCCCTGGCAACCTTAGGCACGTTTATTCTTTGGCTGGGTTGGTTTGGTTTTAACGGCGGTTCGGTCCTCGCGACCGCCTCTGTCGAATCAGCCAACGCTGTAGCAGTGGTGTTTATGAATACCAATGCCGCCGCCGCCGGGGGCTGCATCGCGGCACTCATCACTGCCAAGCTGTTGTTCGGCAAAGCAGATCTGACCATGGCGCTCAACGGCTGTTTAGCCGGGTTGGTGGCGATTACTGCAGGGCCGGATACGCCCACAGCACTGCTGGCAACGGTCTTTGGCGCGATGGGCGGTGTGCTGGTGGTATTTTCGATCGTTACCTTGGATAAGCTAAAAATTGACGATCCCGTGGGTGCTATTTCAGTGCACGGTGTGGTCGGACTGCTAGGTCTACTGCTGGTACCCGTCACCAACGGCGATGCGAGTTTCTCGGGGCAAGTTATTGGCGCGGTGACCATTTTTGGCTGGGTGTTTGTCGCTTCATTAGTGGCCTTTAGCATCATCAAAGCGGTGATGGGTCTGCGGGTATCTGAAGAGGAGGAGTACGAGGGGTCTGACCTGTCCGAATGTGGGATGGAGGCCTATCCGGAATTCACCCAAGGTCGGTAATATTTTTTTTGCAGTGCGTTTGGGGCCTTCGGGCCCCTTTTTTATGCAATTCCCACCGTTCGGCCATTGCCAAAATCCCAAAGGTGCCCATAATGTCAGTGATTAACGCCAATCTGAGGAATCAACATGAAGCTGGTCACTGCGATCATCAAACCGTTTAAGATGGACGATGTTAGATCGGCACTTTCTGACATCGGTGTACAAGGTGTAACCGTCACAGAAGTGAAAGGTTTTGGTCGTCAGCGAGGCCATACGGAGCTGTACCGGGGTGCCGAATATGTGGTCGATTTTTTACCAAAGCTCAAGCTCGAAGTGGCAGCCGCCACTGACCAAGTAGACGCCATAGTCGAAGCCATCATAAGCTCGGCCAGTACCGGCAAGATTGGCGACGGTAAAATCTTCGTCTCAGATCTGGAGCAGGTGATTCGTATTCGTACCGGCGAAACCGGTCCGGAGGCTATTTAGCCGACCTCCTAGCGACGCGCGTGCGAGATCTTTTGCAGCACCCTCGTCGCTACGCTAGGCGGTTGATGACACCGGGAAGCTCTGACAGGCACTGAATAGTATGAATAGCCACAGGGCTCGGTTGAGGATCGTGGCTCAGCCAAATGGAGCGTAGCCCTGCCGCTTGGGCGCCGATAATGTCATGCTCATGGCTATCCCCGACGTGAATCATCTGTTCAGCCGACACGCCGGCACGCGTCATGGCCGCCCAAAACAGGTCGGGCTCAGGTTTTGCAGCACCCACGTCCTCGGCTTTCAGCGCGAAACTAAAAAAGCGGGCTAGCGGAGTCTTAGTGACATCGGCATTGCCGTTGGTCAGCGCTGCCAACACATAGTGCTGCTGCAATGCCCTCAATACCGGCAAGGAGTGCTCGAAAAGTGCTACGTCATTCCGCCGAGCAATGAATTCAGCAAAGGCCTGCAACGCAGCCTCTTTGGCTTCTGCTGGCGCAACACCGCTATCGAGTAGGAGGTGTTCGAGGAATACCTGACGAAAGCGGCTGATGTGATGAATCAGTTCGGGTTGTTGTTGAATCAATGCTTTTTTCCGCTGGTTGAGCGCATGGGTATCAAGCGCTGACATAGCCTGAGGATAATGCGCCTGAAGCCACGTGTTCTGAGCACGCTCCGCTTTCATTAGTGCCGGTCTGACATCCCAAAGCGTGTCATCTAAATCAAAGGTTATGACTTGAATCATGATCGACGCTTTTTGGCGCGTGGGTGCGCTGCATCATAAACCTTGGCGAGATGCTGAAAATCTAAGTGGGTATAGATCTGCGTTGTGGCGATATTGGCATGGCCAAGCAACTCTTGCACGGCGCGTAAATCACCGCTCGACTCTAGCAAATGACTGGCGAAGGAATGGCGCAGCATGTGAGGGTGTAGCGTGGTGGGCAGCTGGTTGATCTGAGCGAGACGCTTAAGGCGTTCTTGCACTGTTCTGGGACTAATACGGCGCCCATGCTGAGAGACAAAAAGGGGACTGTCTGGCGTGATAGTTTCTTTTCCCATTGGGCGGCAGTTCAGCCAACGCTCTAGGGCAGCGAGTGCCGGCTTACCCACGGGGACCGTTCGCATTCTATTGCCTTTACCGACGACCGTTATCAGCCCCTGCCCCCTATCAACGGCATTTATAGTGGCAAACACCAGTTCTGCCAGTCGTAATCCTGAGGAATACAGCAACTCTGCCATGGCCGTATCTCTGAGCGTGAGGGGATCGTCATCCTGTGCTTGAAACAGTGCGCTAATACCATCAGCCTCAATAGCCTTTGGCAAGCGCCGCGCGGCTTTCGGCGCCCTGACCGCTGCGGCGGGGTTGCCGGCAAGGCCCTGGTGCCTAATTAAGTGGCGGTAAAGCGCACGTAGCGCCGACAGCGAGCGCTGGATACTGGCGGGGGCTAACCCCCTCCGATGCAAATCGGCGACCCACTGGCGGACATCGGACTCGCTGACATCAGCAGCGTGATAGCGCGTAAGTTGCTCGGCATTAAAGCCTTGAAAGCAACGAAGATCACGCTCGTAAGCGCGGTAAGTGTGAACAGAGATCCGCCGAACATCGCGTTGATAGTCTAAGAAGGCAGTGCATTGATCGCTCAGCGCTGGCAAGGCGTTTAGCGAGCTCGGTGTGTGGGTAGGTGCATAATAACGTCGGCGATATAGTCGAGAAATAGGGTGCCCACGTGACTCTCGTAACGATGGACGTTGCTAGAGCCCACCGCTAATACCCCCACCAAGCGCTCGTTGCGCACTAAGGGGACGATGGCCGCTGAGCCCTCGCTATGACAGTGCGCGAATAGCGCCGTCATCTCGTCCGCACGAAAAACACCGGCAAAGGGCTGCTGATGTTTAATCAAACCATCGACGACGGCCAAGGCTGCACTGTCCGAATAGGGCGTAACATTGAGTTCATCAGCTGCCGCCGCCAGCCAAATGAGATTGCTGAGTTCGACATCAAAGTGGCTGCTAAAGCACTCACTGATGGTCTCGACCACCTCGTCCATGGTGTCCAGAGCCAACAGCTGCAGCACCGTTTTTCGGGTGCCGCTGAACAAGCTGTCGTTTTGCTCTGCGTGCAAGTGGGCTGCTGCGAGCCTGCTACGCATATCGATATTACGTTCGCGCAGTAAATTAACCTGTCGCTCCACGAGGGATACGGCCCCTGTACCGCCGTGAGGTAATTCTAGCGCGACCAATACATCGGGGTGGTGCTTAAAAAAACTCGGATGTTCCGCAAGAAAGGACTCCACTTGCTCAGCATTGACGGATTCTGGCGCGACTGTTTTTTTCTGAGTTGAGAGGTGTTCGCTGCTCATAGTCATGGTTCCTGATCATTGATTGACGCGATCACTGACGCAATCGAATGTCGCCTTCAAAAACAGTGGCTGTTGGCCCACCCAGCCAGACAGGCTTGCCTTCGCCTGCCCAGTTGACTGAGAGCTTACCCCCCGGCAGCTGAACTGTCACTGCGTTGTCGAGTAAGCCTAGACGCATGCCGTGGATAGCGGCTGCGCAGGCACCTGTCCCGCAGGCTAGGGTCTCTCCGGCGCCACGCTCAAAAACGCGCAGTGTAATCTCAGTGCGCGAGCGTAATTCCATAAAGCCCACGTTAACGCGTTCTGGAAAGCGCTCGTGGGCCTCAAGCACAGGACCGAGTTGTGTCACGGGCGCCTCTTTGCAGGAGGGAACTTGAAGAACAACGTGGGGGTTGCCCACAGACAATACGCCCACCCGAAGACGGTCATCAGCGGTTTGAATTTCGTAGTCCAGTGCAGCGGTGTCCGCGGTGAAAGGTACGGCTGCGGGCTCGAAAACAGGGGTACCCAGATTGGCCAGCACCCGGCCATCTTGGGTCATTTGCACCCCCATATTACCGTTCAATGTTTGCACGACTAAATCGCGCTTATTGCTCAACCGTTGCTCTTTAATGAAGCGCGCAAAACATCGAGCCCCATTGCCACACTGACCGGCTTCAGATCCGTCGGCGTTAAAGATGCGATAACGAAAATCAGCATCGGGGTGATCGGGTGGTTCCACTAAAAGCACTTGATCGCAACCAATGCCGCGCTGCCGATCGGCGAGAAAGCGAATGTTATGCGCGCGCAGTGACAGCGACTGTCGAACACCATCAATAATAACAAAATCATTGCCCGCGCCGTGCATTTTCGCAAACCGAACGTTCACTGGATAGCCTCGGGAAGACACTGCTCTCCCGCCCACAGCTGGGACCGAGTTTCCCGGGTTCGAACCACGTGTGCAGTGTCATTATCAACCATTATTTCTGCGGGCCTAGGTCGACTGTTGTAGTTGGAGGCCATAACAAAGCCGTAGGCGCCGGCGCCGGTCACGGCAAGTAAATCCCCGGGGCTGAGAATGAGCTGTCGATCTTTGCCCAAAAAATCACCGGTTTCGCAGACGGGGCCGACGACATCCCATCGGCGGCTTTCCCCCTCGCGTTGGGTTACCGGTACGATGTCTTGCCAAGCGCTATACAGGGCGGGGCGAATGAGATCATTCATTGCGGCGTCAACGAGGGCAAAGTGTTTGTCTTGGGTTGATTTCAAAGAGTTCACCCGAGTGAGCATAATGCCTGCCATGGCGACAATTGAGCGCCCAGGTTCAAAAATCAACGCGATATCACGACCGGTTAGTTTGGCGGTCAGTGCGTCGATGTAGTCTTTTACCGACGGCATTGCCTCGTTGCCATACGCCACACCCAGACCGCCGCCAAGATCGAGATGCTCAAGGGTAATTCCCTCTTGCTCTAGTGCCTCAATCAGCACCAAAAGGCGCTCAAGGGTGTCTGTGAACGGGCCAATGCTCTGCAGCTGACTACCAATATGACAATCGATGCCGATGGGGTGAACGCCCTCTAACAGCAGGGCTTGGCGATAAAGCTCGGGGGCCAAAGCGATATCGATGCCGAACTTATTGTCTTTAAGGCCGGTTGAAATATAGGGATGGGTGCGCGCATCAACGTCGGGGTTAACCCGTAGAGAAATAGGGGCGATCTTATTTTCTTCACAGGCGATGGCTGACAATTGATGCAATTCAGCGGCTGATTCAACATTGAAGCAACGTATGCCGGCAGTGAGTGCTTGACGCATGTCCTCTGGACTCTTACAGACACCGGAGAAAACGATCTTAGAGGGTTCTCCTCCGGCTGCGATAACGCGTTCAAGCTCGCCCCCAGAGACAATGTCAAAGCCCGCACCGAGTCGTGCCAGACAGTTGAGTACCGCTAGGTTGGAATTGGCTTTCACCGCGTAGCAAATGAGATGGCGACGGGCCGCCAGTGCCGTTTCGTAACGCATATAAGCCCGTTCTATTGCGCGACGACTATAGACGTAAAGGGGAGTGCCGTGGGTCGAGGCGAGGTGCTCTAAGTTAATACTCTCGCAAAATAGTGTCTGCGCTCGCCGCTCGAAGCCGTCCTCTATCATGACGCTACTCCATCATCTGACCGGCCCTCTTGGGACGCTTCGGTAGGATCGGGAGTCGCGCTCGGTGCCTTAATCAGTGGGCCCTGCTGGCCACAGGCGGCCAGGGCCCACAGGAGAGCGGCGGTGGCTAATATGAGTAGGGCCTTGCGCACAATAGGTATCCAAAAAAATGACAGTATACCAGTGCTGGCGGCAGAATCGGCTACCATCTAAGATGTCTACTCAGTCGGGCGTTGATAACAGCTGGGTTCGTCTGCCGTCGCCGTTAAATAAAGGAGAGAGAACTGTGGCTAGCAAAGGGTATTACGAGCGCATTGATGCTATTTTTGAGGTGCTAGAAGACCGCCTTGACACACTGCCTCAAGACCTCGATGTGGTCGGCGCAGAAGGCGTTATCAATGTGACATTCCCCTCCGGCGTGGTGTTTGTCTTTAGCCGTCAGCCCCCCACTGAGCAGCTGTGGTTGGCGACCCCGGGGGGTGGATTCCATTATCAGTGGAGCGACCCAGATGACGATTGGCTCGATACTAAATCGGGGAATGCCTTCAAACCCTTTGTCGTTGCCCAATTAGCGGAGCACGCGGGGGTTGAATTCACCTGGTCCGACGATTAACGCTAGGCCTTGGCGGGCGCCAGGGATTTTTTGCTGAGTCGTCCTCGAGCGCCACGTTGAATGATTCACTGAATCGCATTGCTTAACGTTGATCTAAGCGCTGCGCGGCATAGGCCGCAGCCGCACTGACCTGCTTCGGAGCAGTACCGCCTAGGTGACTGCGCGCGGCGACTGAGCCCTCCAGCGTTAGGCGTGCAAACACATCGTCGCCAATATGGTCGCTAAAGGTCTGCAATGTCGCAAGCGTCATGTCCTCAAGCGCGCACTCATGACTCACACAGTGGCCGACGGCCTTACCGACCACATCATGGGCATCCCTAAACGGTAAGCCTTTTTCCACCAGATAGTCGGCCAAGTCGGTGGCGGTGGCAAAGCCCTTAAGCGCGGCCTTGCGCATAGCGGATTTTTTGGGGGTTAAAGCCGGGATCATATCCGCAAAAGCACGAAGGCAATCAAACACTGTGTCGACGCAGTCGAACAGCGGCTCCTTGTCCTCCTGATTGTCTTTGTTGTACGCCAGTGGTTGCGATTTCATGAGGGTGAGCAGCGCCACCAAATGGCCATTGACTCTGCCGGTTTTGCCACGCACCAGCTCCGGCACGTCGGGGTTTTTCTTCTGAGGCATGATCGAGGAGCCGGTGCAGAAGCGATCGGGGATATCGACAAAATCAAACTGTGCCGAGGACCATAAGATGAGTTCTTCTGACATCCGCGACAGATGTGTCATCAATAGAGCGGCTGCGGCGCAGAACTCGATAGCGAAATCTCGGTCGGACACGGCATCAAGGGAGTTTAGGGTGGGACCCTCAAAACCCAGTGCTTGGGCCGTCATCGCTCGATCGATAGGGAAGGTGGTGCCCGCCAATGCCGCAGCCCCCAGTGGGCAGTAATTGAGTCGGGACTGACAGTCTTGCAAGCGCTCCCAGTCACGATTCAGCATTTCGTGCCAAGCCAGTAAATGATGGCCGAAGGTGACGGGTTGCGCGACTTGTAGGTGGGTGAAGCCAGGCATGAGGGTGTCAGCATTTTTGGCCGCGAGCCCAACGATACCCTGTTGCAGGCGCGTGAGCTCGGCTTTTATGCTGTCAATGGCCGCACGCATAAATAGGCGAAGATCGGTGGCGACCTGGTCGTTTCTGGATCGGCCGGTGTGGAGTTTTTTACCCGCGTCACCAATAATCTCGGTCAGTCGAGCTTCGATATTCATGTGCACGTCTTCACGAGCAACCCGCCAATCGAAGCGCTGCTCACTGATTTCGGTCATGACCTGATCGAGCCCTTGGTGAATAAGGCTGCATTCTTGTGCCGTGAGAACGCCAACGTTAGCGAGCATGTCGGCGTGAGCGCGGGAACCTTGTATGTCGTAAGTGGCAAGACGTCGGTCAAATGCTTCGGACGCCGTAAAGCGCTGCACGAAGGCGTCGGTGGGCTCGGAAAAACGGCCACCCCAAAGAGCACGGGTCGCGTCGGCGTTTTGATCAGGGTGAGTCATGTTAAATCCTGCTGGCTGGTGGATGCCCGTTGCGTGTGCAAATGATGAATAATATTAATGATGGTAACACTTGGCATAGCGCGGTAGCGTTCGAGGTGGTTTCTAGCACCACTGCCCATGCTAGGATACTGTTTGCGCAGGGAGGATTCATGTCAAAACTGGTTATCGCGACGCGGGAGAGTCCGCTTGCTCTTTGGCAAGCACACTTTGTCGCCGATGAATTGCATCGTCTTCATCCACATCTACAGGTGGAACTTCTCGGGATGACCTCTCGTGGAGATCAATTGCTTGATACGCCCCTCTACAAAGTGGGTGGCAAAGGCCTGTTCGTCAAGGAACTGGAAACCGCACTACTGGACGGCCGTGCTGATATCGCGGTTCATTCGATGAAAGACGTACCCATGGCCCTGCCAGAGGGGCTGACCCTCGGTGTCATTTGTGAACGTGAGGATCCTCGCGATGCGCTGGTGGGTGTTTCGAGCCTTGAGGAATTGGCCCATGGCGCCCGTTTGGGGACGTCCAGCTTGCGCCGAGCGTGTCAGATAAAACGCGCCCGCCCCGATCTGGAGATTGGCTTTCTGCGCGGTAACGTTAACAGTCGCTTAGCTAAACTTGATGCGGGTCAGTTCGATGCCATTATGCTGGCGACCGCGGGTCTGCTTCGTTTGGGTTTTGATGAGCGAATTGGTGCGCGCATCGGCCCTGACGTTTCATTACCGGCGGGCGGCCAGGGAGCGGTGGGCATTGAGTATCGGGACAATGATCATCAGACCGCTGAGCTGTTGGCACCTCTACAGCATGATCTGACCGCTATTTGCGTGCGCGCAGAGCGGGCGCTGGTGCGTCGGTTAGACGGCGGCTGCGATGTACCCATTGCCAGTTACGCCGTCATGGAGGATGGGCAGCTGTGGTTACGCGGGCGAGTCGGGTCGCCCGATGGTGACACCTTACTATTAGCCGAGGCCCGAGGCGATGATGCAGCGATGCTAGGAGTGGCGGTCGCCGAGCAACTCCTGGAGCAGGGGGCAACGGCCATCTTGGCAGCGGTACGGGCATGAAACCGTTGGTGGTGTTGACCCGACCCGAGGGCGATAATACCCGACTGCAGGCAGCGCTCGCGGCGCAGCACTACGACGTTCACATTCAGCCATTATTGAAGATCGCGCCTTTTTCAGAATCGGAGTTGCGCGATCCCCCCGAGCTTAGGGGGGACGATGTGTGCATATTTATCAGCGCTAACGCCGCGCGCATGGGGCTGCCAACGTTAATGGGTGGCCTGGTGGAGCAACGTATCGTCAGTCTCGCTGTGGGGCCTCGTACCGCTGCGGTCATTGAAGCTGAGGGCTTACCAGTGGTGACGCCGAAGCAGATGGATTCAGAGGGCCTACTGGCGCTACCTGAACTCGAGCAGGTGAAGGGACGGCGCGTCATCATTGTCAAAGGCGAGGGTGGCAGGGAGGCGTTGGCTCAAGAGCTTGAGGCTAGGGAAGCTCAGGTCGAGGAGTATGTGTGTTATCGACGGGAGTCGGCGGCCATTGATATCGATGGCTTGTGTGCCACTTTTGCCGATTACCCAGTGATTATTTTTCAAGCCAACAGTGGCCAGACCTTAACGGCACTCAGCCAAGCGCTTGCGCAGTGTCAAGGTGCCACGCTGTTGCAGCAGCGCCTGATTGTGCCGTCTCAGCGAGTTGCTGACGAGGCCCAGGCGCTTGGCTGGCAGCGGATTGTTGTTGCGGAGAGTGCCAGTGATGAAGCCTTTCTTGCGGCGTTGTGTGAAGAGGGAGACATGGAAGCGACGACGTCAAATGCGCAGTCTGAGGCGGACGCAGACCAACAAAACCCCAGTACAGACTCGGCAGAGCCGTCTCGCGCCACCAGCGACCCCGCCCCCCATGCAGCACCCGGGGATAACGATTCGTCGCCGGCACCTGGGGTGCGTAAGCAAAGCAGCCCAAGCGCACCTTCACCGAGTAGCTCGGGCTCTCGAAGCGGCTTTGCTGGTGTCCTCTTCTTTGTTCTGGTGGTCCTGCTTGGCGGCATCGGTAGCGCGGGATATCTCTGGTTGTGGCCCACGTGGCAGGCGCAATCCGCCGCGGTAGTGAAAATGACGCAGCAGCTAGACGCCCTCAAAGCGGCCGATCTCGACCTGCGAAACCGATTAGCTGAACAGTTAGAGAGACAAGCCATCGACTTCGATCAGCGAGCGACCCAGCAAATGACCACTCAGCTCGCGGATCAGGCCCGGGAGCGCGCCGATTTCGAGGAGCAGCAGCGGCGCATGGCAGATCGCCTCGACCGCCTCGATATTCGACTGGCGCGGTTAACGGCGACGGATCGTCGGGCATGGCTTGCCAACGAAGCAGCGTTTGTTGTTCGACTGGCAGCTCAGCGATTACTGGTAGCGAGGGACGTTAATGCGGCACAGGCGCTATTGAATAACGCTGATGCATTGTTATCAGAGGTTGACGATCCTCGGTTTGAGGCAGCACGCACCGCGTTAGCCCGCGATTTATCAGATCTGCGTTCGGCACCGCGGATCGATAGTGTAGGCCTGTATGCGCGCTTCGCCGCGTTAGTTGCCCAGGTCGATGCTGTCAATGTGGGGCTAGCCCCACTCGCCCCTGCCAATAGCTCCTCGCAGGATTGGCTGGGGCGAGCGGAGGCCGGCTGGCAAGCAGCGCTGAGTAAGCTCTCCCGTTATCTGGTTGTGCGCCGACGTGACGCGGAACTGTCACGACTGATGACCCCCGATGGAGAGACCCTCGTTCGCCAAAATCTACGGCTGTTACTTGAGCAGGCACAAATGGCTGCGCTGGCACACCATCAGGCGTTATACGACGCCTCCTTGGCCCGGTCCGCTGTGTTTATTGCTGAGTTTGAAGTCTTTGATAGCACCCGAACACAGGCTATACAGGCAGAGATTGACGCGCTGGCAGCAATCAACATCGCTCCTACGTTACCCAACTTGCTAGATTCCCGAGCAGCCATAGCCGATGCTTTGCGGGCCATTGGCAGCTCAGGAACGACGCCGATCGGCGGCTCAACCGCACCGCTAGCATCCACTACTGAGGCCAGCGATGGGAGCAACTCGACCGTCGATAGTCGGGGTGGTCAGTAATATGCGTCGCCCTCTCGCGATTGCCCTTGTGGGCTTACTGGTCGGGGCTGCACTCATTAACCGCATCGAACAGGATCCCGGTTATGTATTTATTAGCATCGCTGAGGTTACTATTGAAACCAGTTTTTGGTTTGCATTGTTGTTTTGGCTGCTGGCTTGGGGTCTGATATCGCTTACCTTGGGGGCGCTGCGGGTTCTGTTTAGGGGACGTCGTTGGGTCAGCGGCTGGGTGGGCGAGCGTAAAACGCGCAATGCCGGAGCGCTCACTAACCAAGGGCTTATTAATTTCATTGAAGGTCATTGGGGTCGGGCGAGGCGACAATTACTGCGCTCGGCCCGTTACAGTGACGTCCCGTTAGTAAACCATTTAGTGGCTGCCCAAGCGAGTTTTCGGCTGGGTGACCTCGAGGAAATGCGTCGGCAGCTTGGTCTTGCTGAAACGGTTGAGGCGGGCGCTGGTATTGCGCTGGAACTGACTCAGGCAGAGTTACAGCTCACAGCCGGGCAGTATGAAGAGGCCTTGGCGACAATGGTGCGCGCGCGGAGCAACGCCAGCAAGCACCCCCATGTCCTCGAGTTGCTCGCTCGAGCCCACAGGAAGCTTGCTGACTGGGACGCGCTTCGGGAATTACTGCCCGAATTGCGTCGTCATCAGTTATTGGAGTCACCGCATTTGAGCGGCTTGGAAGCCGAGCTATGGTTAGCTGTACTCGATAATGGCTGCCGAGGCGCTGCCGACGCAGCAGCCTCGGCGAGCCTGTGGCATAGCATCCCATTGGCGTGGCGGGAGACAGGGCCGCTGCGTCGTCGCTATGCACGCTGCCTGGTTGATCGCGGGTTGACAGCGAGCCACGAAAAAAGCCTCATTGCTATGATCGACAAGCAGTGGGACGTTGGACTTGTTAGTTTTATCGGCACCTATCCCCCCGTCGACGGTAAGCGACTAGACAAGGCTATTGAGCGCTGGCTCGAGAATAACGGGCAAGACACGGTGTTACTGGTGGCAGCGGCGAGGGTGGCTCAGTACAGGGGTGATTGGCAGCAAGCACGGCTCTGGTTTGAAAAAGCAAACACGCTGGAGCCGACAGCAAGCACTTACATGGAGCTCGCTCGCCTCGTGCGTGCTCAGGGCGATGGCGCCAGTGCCGACAACTATTTGCGCTTAGGTGGTGACCAGTTACTTGAGAAAATACCCCTGCCATCATTACCTGATCTGCTATCGACACCCGATTGATGGCGGTGCGCTGGCGCCCGTTACGAATTAGGCTACGGGTGCATGCCGCGGCTATTGCTGGCGACCGGGCAAGGCAATACCCAGTTCATGCCAGAGGGTATCGACTTTAGCTTTAACCGCCGGATCCATGTGAATGGCGGTACCCCATTGTCGCTCGGTTTCACCTGGCCATTTATTGGTGGCATCCATCCCCACTTTTGACCCTAGACCTGCTACTGGCGATGCGAAATCCAGATAATCAATGGGCGTGTTATCAATAAATACAGAATCTCGTCGAGGATCCATTCGCGTCGTCATTGCCCATATAACGTCCTCCCAAGAGCGCGTGTTGACATCCTCATCGACGACAATAATAAACTTGGTATACATAAACTGGCGTAAAAAGGACCAGATGCCGAGCATGATACGCTTCGCATGGCCAGGATATTCTTTACGGATGGAGACCACCGCCATTCGGTAAGAGCAGCCTTCAGGGGGCAGGTAAAAATCAATAATTTCTGGAAACTGTTGACGCAACAACGGCACGAAAACTTCATTCAATGCGACGCCTAAAATCGCCGGCTCGTCCGGCGGTCGCCCTGTATACGTACTGTGGTAGATCGGATCATTTCGCGTTGTCATAGTCTCTACAGTGAATACCGGGAATCGTTCGACTTCGTTGTAATACCCTGTGTGATCGCCAAACGGCCCCTCATCGGCTTCTTCCTCGGGATTAATATAGCCCTCAAGAATGATCTCGGAATGGGCAGGCACCAGAAGTTCATTTTCGCGGCACAGCGGTGTCAGACATTCAGCCAGTTCTGTTTTACTGCCTCTTAGTAATCCTGCGAAAGCATATTCAGACAGCGCATCGGGTACCGGCGTAACGGCCCCGAGCGTGGTGGCCGGATCGGCACCGAGGGCAATCGCGACGGGATAGGGTTTGCCGGGATGTTTCAGCTGCCAGTCTCTGAAATCCAGTGCACCGCCCCGATGCGACAACCAGCGCATGATTAATTTGCGCGGACCCAAACATTGCATGCGATAAATACCCAGATTCATGCGCGGCTTTTCGGGGCCTCGAGTAATCACCAGAGGCCAAGTGATCAGCGGACCAATATCCCCAGGCCAGCAGGTCTGAACAGGTAGTCGCGTCAAGTCGATAGCATCACCGCTAATGATCTGCTGTTGGCAGGGGGGGCGCTTGATGGTCTTAGGACCCATGGTGAGCACTTTTTTAAGCAGCGGCGCCTTGTCGATCAGATCGCGCATGCCTTTAGGGGGGTCGGGCTGCCGTAGGTAGGCCAGTAGCTCGCCAATATCTCGTAAGGCGGCGGTAGAGTCGGCGCCCATGCCCATGGCTACTCGCTCTTGCGTACCAAACAAGTTGGCAAGTACGGGCATATCGTACCCTTTGGGGTTTTCAAATAATAAAGCAGGACCGCCACCACGCAGCGTGCGGTCGGCAATCTCGGTCATTTCCAAATGGGGGTCAATCGCTTGCGTGATGCGTACCAGATCACCACGTTGTTCAAGTTCGCGTATGAAGTCTCTCAGGTCGGTAAAGGGCACGGCCATGATAGGTTCCTGCTTGGGGGTGGCTAGGGCGGGCGACAAAGCCGCTCTCGCCTATTCTAGCGAACCGGACGAGCTTATTTACGCTTCATGGATTTAAAGAACTCTTCGTTCGACTTAGTGTCCTTGAGCTTGTCGAGTAAAAACTCAATGGCGGCTAAATCTTCCATACCGTGGAGCAGCTTGCGTAAAATCCACATACGCTGAAGTTCGTCTTCGCCGGTCAATAACTCTTCGCGACGGGTGCCAGAGCGACGGATGTTGATGGCAGGATAAGTACGCTTTTCAGCGATCTTGCGATCGAGGTGCAATTCCATGTTGCCCGTACCTTTGAACTCCTCGTAAATGACTTCATCCATTTTCGAGCCCGTATCAATGAGCGCTGTAGCAATAATAGACAGACTGCCACCCTCTTCTATATTGCGCGCCGCACCAAAAAATCGTTTCGGGCGTTCCAGTGCGTGTGCGTCAACACCGCCGGTTAATACTTTGCCTGAGCTGGGTACCACGGTGTTATAGGCACGTGCCAGGCGAGTAATGGAGTCGAGAAGAATGACCACGTCGCGTTTGTGCTCGACCAAACGCTTGGCCTTTTCGATGACCATGTCAGCGACTTGAACGTGACGGGAGGGGGGCTCATCAAAAGTAGAGGCCACCACCTCTGCGCCACGAATACCGACACTGCGCTGCATTTCTGTCACCTCTTCAGGGCGCTCATCAATCAGTAGCACGATGACATAACATTCATCGTTGTTAGAAATAATCGCCTGAGCGATATTTTGCATCATGATGGTCTTGCCCGCTTTTGGTGGGGCTACCAACAAACCGCGTTGGCCTTTACCAATCGGTGCACACAAATCAATGATTCGGCCAGTGAGATCTTCCTTACTGCCATTCCCCTTTTCCAGAGTGAGCCGTTCATTGGGGAACAGCGGGGTTAGATTCTCAAAAAGAATTTTACTTTTTGCGCTTTCCGGTGATTCAAAATTGACGTCTTTGACTTTTAATAGCGCAAAATAACGCTCGGAGTCCTTGGGGGGGCGGATCATCCCGGTGACGCTGTCTCCGGTTCGCAAGTTGAAGCGACGAATCTGACTGGGGCTGACATAAATATCGTCAGGTCCAGCGAGATAAGAGCTGTCAGCAGACCGAAGGAAACCAAATCCGTCCTGCAGAATCTCCAGAACGCCGTCGCCCCATATGTCCTCGCCACTTTTGGCATGGCGTTTGAGCAGCGCAAAAATAATGTCCTGCTTGCGCGAGCGAGCCATATTCTCAAGGCCCATTTCCCGGGCCATATCTATGAGCTCTTGGGTCGACTTGGTTTTTAGGTCGGTCAGACTCAAGGGGTTGGCGCTGGGCGTGTTCGGATCGCGTCGCCGCTGGCGTCTACCTCGACCCCGGCGACCATTGCCATTTTGATTGTCAGCGTTGTCGCCTTGGTGGCTGCCGTCTTGCGCCTCAGCCGATTCCTCAGGCGCGTCACTGCTCGGGTCATCGTCACTATCATCGCCCTTGTTGAGTTTAAGGGTTTTGGTTGCACTATCCGCTTCATGGCGGGGTAAGCTCGCTTCGACGATGGCGGGCTCAGCGGCAGTGACTGGCTCCGGCGCTACGGGCTCCGTTGCGGCTGCGACCGACTCGGCTGGTTGCACTGGCGGTGGCTCGACCACGTCCGGTGTGGCGGGCGTAAGATTCTCGTTAGGGGTGCTCTCAGAGCTTTTGTGTTCTTCCACAGCATAAATCCGAAGTAATGGAGAGGTATAAAAAAAATAGTGTCAGGTAACATGCCCCGGTTAGGGCTGGATATGCAGAAACGATTAAGATAAGTCTTGTCCGCCTGAGTATCCCTCAGCACCCAAGTGGGGTGTTAGATGGTTCGGCAGAAGGAAAAAAACAGCGTGGCAAGAGATCAAAATCGATCGCAAGGTGTAAGCTAGCACCGCTTGAACGGCGCGTCCAGTATTTTAGTTGCATAAATGTTGCGGCTGCAACAAGGATGCAGTCAGAGGAATCCAAGCGCTTGGGCCGCCTCCGTTACACAGTTATAAACAACTATCGATAAACTCAGACAGTTGACTTTTTGATAGGGCGCCTACTTTTGTTTCAACCGCGTTGCCGTCCTTAAACAGTATTAGCGTTGGGATACCGCGAATGCCAAATTTTTCAGGCACGCCTTGGTTGGCATCCACGTCGACCTTGCAGATTTTTACCTTGCCAAGGTACTCGGCGGCCAGTTCGTCAAGGATAGGGGCAATCATTTTACAGGGACCACACCACTCAGCCCAAAAATCGACCAGTACAGGGTGGTCTGCGCCCAAAACCTCTTCATCGAAGGTGGCTTCAGTAACGTTCACGATGTTGTCGGTCATAATGGCTCTCCTGGGCGAAATGACGATTTTAAGTGTAATCTTGCGTTGATGAACCCAGACTATAGCATCGTGGCGGACCAAGACACATACTCTGAAGCCAACAAGGCGTGGACTATTTACGTGCTTCGCTGCGCCGATGGATCGTTCTACACGGGTATTACGGTAGATCTGACGCGTCGCATTAGGCAACATAATGGGGAACTGGCTGGTGGTGCCCGCTATACGCGGTATCGACGATCGGTTTCGCTGGTTTGGTCGCATCAGGTGGCGTCGCGCAGTGAAGCGCAGCGTATTGAGGCGCACATCAAGGCGTTAACACGAGCGGATAAAAGCCATTTGATTGATGGTCGTTTGCCGCTTGCCAAGGTAACAAAGCCCGTCGTTGATTGATGGGCGCTCTGGTCGCAATCACCAAATGGAGTAAGGCGATTAACTTAACCAATGAACAGCAGGCGTTAGGGGCAGAGACGGTGGCTAGTCTACCGGCGTTTTGGCAGTGGGCCTTAACGCGGTGGCGACATCCAGCGCTCGAGCATGAGCTGCTCGCTACGCAAGATAATCATGGCGCTGTGGTGATGGAGCTATTGTTAGTCGCTTGGCTAGCTGAAATTGGAGTGGTTATCACTGATGCCGATGTATCGGCATTAAAGGCTGCAGGCGGACCTTGGGTGGAGGGTGTCGTTATTCCACTCCGCGAGCAACGTAAGCAATGGGCGGAGGATTCGAGTATGCAAGGCTTTCGACAGGCCATTAAGCCCCTAGAGCTCGATGCCGAAAGGATCTTGGCCACATTGCTATGGCAGGTGGTAACTGAGCGTCAGCTACTGGTGGCCACTGCACCGGCGACGCATGAGGAACCTGCCATTGGTGGCTCAGGGAGTGGTAGGGAGCTGATGGTGGTTGGGAAAGAGCGGCTAAGACACAATATTGAGACCGCACTCAGTTTTTTGCCAGGTCCAGTGGCGTTGGCATTGGTGAGGAATGTGGTGGGGTCTTTTATGGCCGCGGCGGGCACGGCTGCGAGCCAAGATTAATGTCTGGTTTTTTGTGGCTAGTCATTGGCCGCGAGGGTGCGTAATATCCTCCCTCGGTTACACTGTTCATTCACTTAACAACTAGCAGGATAGCGCTATGTCCTTTATTACCCAACGTCGCACGGCGACTTTCTTTATTGTGCCACTTTTCGCTGGTCTCATGACCGCCTGTCAGGAACAACCTAAGGAGCCCGATCCTGTGTCACTCGATACGCCCGAACAACGTCTTAGTTACGGTATTGCTCTTCGCATGGGGGAGCGCATGAAATCCGACGGAATGACCCTCGATGTCGACGCTTATGCCCTGGGGATGCGCGATGCTTTTGCCGGTGCCGATGCAAAGTTAACTGAGGAAGAGATCAACGCAGAGATGATGGCTTTCCAAGAGAAGTTGCAACTAGAGCAGCAAGCGGCACAAGAAGCCGCCGCCACAGTCAACGGCGAGGAAGGCGCTGCTTTCTTGGAGGAGAATAGTAAACGCGAAGGCGTGAGTGTGACTGAATCGGGTCTTCAGTATGAGATTGTTCAAGTAGGCGAGGGCGCCATACCGACGACTGACGACACTGTAGAAGTGCATTACCGCGGTACTTTGATTGATGGCACTGAGTTCGACAGCTCCTATTCCCGTGGCCAGACGGTCAGCTTTGGCGTGACTCAAGTGATACCGGGGTGGACCGAAGCGCTACAGCTGATGTCAGTGGGTGCCAAGTATAAGCTTTATATTCCCAGCGATTTAGCCTACGGCCCGGCTGGTGCGGGGCAGGCAATTGGTCCGAATGCGACGCTTATTTTTGACGTAGAACTGGTGTCTATCGCCAGCGACGAGGCTGAGGACTAAGCCTTAGGCCATCGGCTGACGGTGTCTGCTAGTGCTCTAGTCGACCTCTACAGACCCGTGTGCTGTGCGCTCACGGGTTGTTTCACTCTATGGGCCGCAACGATGGTGCCGCGCCGCTAACGCCGCACAAGCAGTGCGATAAACACACCGGCAATGAACATAAATACGCCCATGGCTAGCTCTGGAATGCTCAATCCCAGCAGCGTCCACAGGGTTTCGGCACAATTGCCGTCGCCGAGAAGGAGAATTTTGAACGTGTCTGCGAAGGGAAGGGTTTCCAGCATGTACTCAAGGCTCGGTCCGCAAGCAGGCACCTCTTCGGGAGGCAGGTACTGAAGCCAAATATGGCGACCCGCGAAAGCCATGCCACCGGCAGTGACGAGTAACCCCAAGGCGGCATAGATTTGGCGCCCAAGGCGCCCCGGGTTGTGCACGGCTGCGATCAAGGCAATCACCCCGGCGGTGATGAAAAACAGTCGCTGAGTCAGACACAAGGGGCATACGGTAAGCCCAACGACGAGCTGTAAGTAGTAGGCTGATGCCATCGCTATCACGACTGCGACAACGATCGACCAGAATAAATGCCGGTGGCCAACTAGGATGGAGTTCACGGTGTAATACCTCGGTATTGCTCGAAGAAATGGGTCAAGTAATCGTCAAAATTCTGTCGCTCTGTGGCTTCTAGCGTTTGCTGAGAGCGCAGGGAGTCCGTGCTTTGTTGCTCGAATTCAGCTTGAACTGTAGCCGGCAGTGGATTAGCAATAAACTCCTGATGCCATCGGCTTGAGTAGTCGAGTGCCAACCGCCAAAAGGGTTGCTGTTGATCACGCATCTCCCGTAATACTCTGCCCGATGGCGTTTGCTCGGAGTCGTTGCAGCGGCGCTTGGCCATTGCCAGTGCCTGCACATAGCGATCACCCCCATGGGCGGCATCGAGGAGGGCGGCTGATTCGCTCATGGCCTGAAGCCGGGCAGTCGCTAAATCGGTAAATGGCCGCTCGCCCTCCGAGGTCAGTAAGGTCAGCGACGGAGAGCGACCCTCGTCGATGACACGACGGAGATTTTCCTTGTCACGCTGACGCGTTTGGTCGTCACACAGGGGGCTATCGGACAGTAGACAATCAAGAAGAAAGATATCTGTGAGTCGAATAGTGTCAGCATCAATCCCCAGGGGAAGAAACGGATTTATGTCGATACATCGCACTTCGACATACTCAATACCGGCGCGCTGTAAAGCAACCAGCGGCGCCTCCCCAGAGTCAGTGACGCGCTTGGGGCGGATGGGGCTATAGAACTCATTCTCTATCTGCAGCAGACTGGTCGTTAGCTGCGCCTGTTCTCCCTCGGGGGTGGTGTCGAAGTCTGCATAGGCCAGGTGGGGGGTCATAATGGCCTCATGCAGGGTGTTGAGGTAGTGCTCGAGGCCGTTGTAGCAAATCTGCAGACTGCCCTGAGCATCGCTGTTGTAGCCAAGATCACCCATGCGCAGGGACGTTGCGTAGGGTAGGTGGAGGCTGGTGCCCTCGGCGTCAAAGGGTTGCAAGTGATGATTACGGTTGCCGGCAAGAAAACTGGCGCATACCGCCGGGGAAGCACCTGTCAAATAAATGAGTAACCACACGTTGGTAAAAAAATTTCTAATCAGACCCAAATAGCCCTCGGTCTTGAAGTCCTGTAATGACCCCGGCTGATCTGCCGCTTCCCAGCTCTGTTGCCAGAAGGCATCTGGCATAGAGAAATTGTAATGAATACCCGCGATGGTTTGCATCATTCTACCGTAGCGTACACCCAGACCGTTTCTGTAAACCCGTTTCATAGTGCCGACATTGGAGACGCCGTAGTTGGCAATGGGAATGCCGCTGTCACCCGCCACAATACACGGCATACTCGCCCCCCACACCACCTCGTTGTCGAGCTTTCCCGCGGTAAAGCGCTGCAGCTGTTCTAAGTCACTCAGTCCCGCGTCGATATCAGTGCTGACCGGTGTAATAAACTCTAGCAGCGCTTCTGAGTAATCGGTGGTGATGGATGGATGAGTCAGCGCAGAACCAAGTGCTAGTGGATGCGCGGCCTGGGATAGCAGGGCGTTGGCGGCATTGACTCTGAGTCCCTCTTTTTCTAGACCCCGCTGAATACTGGTTAACAAAGGATTGCCAGTCCCTGCGAGCAGTTCGCGATAAATATGGGATAATGGTGTCAAGAGAGCTCCTAGTGGCTGAACGGTCCGGATTGTTAGGGCTACACGTGTTAATGAGGTGTTGTGGTCGGGTAAGTGTAAGTTGACCCGCCTTCGGGGTACAGTACTTGACAGGTAATGACTGGAGAATAAACCATGCAAATTGAAAGCTGGTTGCGGATGCTTGCTGAAAAAAAGGGTTCAGATTTGTATTTAAGCACGGGGGCTCCACCCTGCGCCAAGTTCGACGGGCAACTGCAACCTATTGCCAAAGAGCCAATGGCCCCTGGCCAAATTGCCAAGGTCGCCAATGAAATTATGGATGACACTCAGCGCGAGGAATTCAAGCGCGATCTAGAAATTAACTTGGCGATATCGATTGGCGGTGTTGGACGCTTCCGAATCAATATTTTCAATCAGCGTAACGAAGTGAGTATTGTCGCTCGGTATATTGTGACCGACATACCCCACTGGCAGGATCTTGGCCTACCAAAGATTCTTCCTGACTTAATTATGCGCAAGCGAGGTTTGATTTTATTCGTTGGTGCGACCGGTTCAGGTAAGTCTACGTCGTTGGCGGCGATGATTGACTACCGTAATAGTAACAGTGCGGGCCATATAGTCACGATTGAAGACCCCGTTGAATTTGTTCATCGACACAAGCGCTCGATTGTTAATCAGCGAGAGGTGGGGATTGATACTCGCAGTTGGCAAAACGCCTTGAAAAACACCCTTCGACAGGCCCCTGACGTTATTTTGATTGGTGAGATCCGAGATCGAGAGACCATGGAACAGGCTATCTCCTTTGCCGAAACGGGTCATCTGTGTATCTCGACGCTGCATGCCAATAATGCCAACCAAGCTTTGGACCGAATTATTAATTTTTTCCCCAGCCAAAAACGCGCTCAGCTTCTGCTCGATCTTTCCCTCAATCTCCAAGCGTTTATCTCCCAGCGACTGGTTCCAAATATAGACGACGGACGATCTGCCGCCATCGAAGTCTTACTCGGTTCGCCAACAGTCCAAGAGCTTATTTTGCGGGGTGAGGTGGCCAGTATTCGCGAGGTCATGGAGAAATCAGAAGAGCTGGGTATGATGACCTTTGACAAGGCGCTTTTCGACCTTTATCGCGCTGGGAAGATTAGTGAGGAGGAAGCGTTACGCAATGCCGACTCTGTCAATAATTTGCGCTTGCGTATTAAATTGGCCGATGAGGGTAGCGTGGTCTCATCCACGGGGGGGTTGACCTTAGAAGGCGCCGATAACGATGCTCCGCCATCTATTTTCTAGCGCCATTCAACGATTGTTCAAACGATCATGGTCTTGGCGCATCTGATTGATGGTGTCTTTAAAACTATTTTTGCGCTCAAGAACGTCAACCATGTCTCGATCCATCAGGGCAATGAGCTGAGGCACGGTTATTTCGCGTAACTTAATGCCTTCGCGGTCGGTAAATATATAGCTGTTTTTCTCTATATCTTTGGCAGCCACTTTCGCCATCAACGGTGGATCGCGGTCATAAAATCCCATCCAGGTACCCATGGGGAGCTGCAGTTTGACCACGGTATTACTGTCGTAATGTGAGTCAGCGTTAGATAACCCTTGATGCATACCCTGCTGTTGATCATCGGGGTCGCCGTTTGGCAAGGTTCGCTCGGCAAGTTCATGCGATGCTGTTATCGGTGACGGGGATGACTCATGTAAAAGAGACGCTAGGTGCCCTGTGCTCCTATCCACGTCAACTGCCATGGCAGCTTGCGCTACTTGCTCGCTCGTTTGCTCGTTCGCCGTGGCTGCTTGCTGGCGTGCAGGATCGCTATTGTTTGCCCGCTGTTGGGTCTGCGTCGCCGCCACCATTGCACGACAGAAGCTGTCAGCGATGTTGAGCGAACGCGCTTCCCCTGACTTGAGCAGCGCGGTGAATTCTGCGGTGGTTTTACGAACGACGCGAGCGCCTAAGAAATTTGTAAACAGACAGTAAACATTGTTCGCCAACGTTCCCGCCAGGCGCAGTCGCTGTGGTCCTTCCGCGGTGTCGAGGAGATACCAAGTCCCGGCGACAATCCCCGCTTCTTTGATCGCCTGATCGCTTGGTGGACCCTGCGGGGGAAGGCCTCTGACTGCAATCGGCTCTGCTTCCAACAGTCCTAGGTCCTCGCCGCGCATATTGCGCAACAACGCATACTCAATAAGACCAATGGCACCAGCGATGGCATCGTCATCAGGTTGAAGACTGAGCAGCTGCTTGGCTAGGGTGGGAGGTAGTTGATGCATGCTGGTTTGCAATTGATCTCTTCCAAGACCACTGTTATTGGTGACCGGTTGTACGGCATCGACCAAGAGCTGAGTCGTGTTAATGAATTCCTGCCATTCGTCGCTTTGCTCGCCTTCGCGACTGACGATGAGCACGCCACTTTCGTACCAATCGGACTTGATAAAACGCGCGACAGAGCCTGGAACAAGGTGGTCAACTAAAAATTGATTGATAACAATGGCGGCGCTCAGTCGAGCTAAGTCCTCCCCTAAGGTAGTCGCTTCCCGCTCAAGTGTAGGATCCTGCAAGCGCGTCAATTGAGCGTCGTGTGCCTCTAGTTTTTGCGCCAGCAAGGCCAATACCTCATCAACTTGGGGCTCACTGGGAAAATCTTGATGCGATCGATCGAGTGCATGCTGCATGGTCTTAAGCGCATTTTTCGCTGCCTCACCCAGTCCTGGATCCCAGCCGACTAGGCCGTTATGAACAACATCGAACAGTTTGTGCAGCGCGTGCCCGCCTGGAATGAAGAATCGCTTGTCTTTAACCGCAAATGCACTGGCAAGGCTACGAGCGCGCTGCAAAAGCGTCTGTACTTCAGCGGCCAGCGGATAGTGGGCGTGCCAATGTGCGAACACCGCTTCTATCCAGTCAATAATGGCTTGCTGATCAGCGCCGGCCTGCTCGAATCCAGCCGCGGCGAGTCCCGCGCTCAGCGTCTCATCCGTGTTCCTGATGTCGTAAAGGGCCGCTAGCAATGCGTCAATCTCTAAACCCTGCGCACGTGCAGGGACAGCAAAGACGGCCAGTGCTTCAGCCTCAATGGAGGGGGTCAACGGTAATCGGTCTTGATTATCCATTAAGGTGCCTCTGCGATTTTTCCGATCGACTGTTCTTCGCTATTTTCTAGAATCTGCGAGTAATTTATCCACAAATCGTTCTAACTGCTTGAGGTTATTACATTCTTGAGCAATGTGACAGTGTTTGATAAGCCGTAACATTTCCGAATCTCCACTGCCCCAAGCTCTTCTCGATTCCGGATTTAACCATATTAAGCGCCGGCAGCGCCCTTTAATCGCCGCCAAAATATCTACTCTGGGGTCAGTATCGTTGTTGCGCGCGTCACCTAAAATGATCACTGTGGTGCCACGATGAATGTCGTTCAGTGCTAGTTCGGAAAAATCAGTGAACGCTCGGGCATAGTCGGTGGCGCCGCCATAGCGCTGGTTGACGTCGTTGATAGCCTGCTCCACGGGCAGCGTTTTAAACCAATCGGTGACCTCCCCTAGGGCGCTTGAGAAGGCGAAGCAGCGGGTCCGAGGTAACACATCTTGGACTGCGTAGAGGAACATGAGCAAAAACTTGGCGTAGGTAGCCACCGAGCCGCTGACATCACAAATAGCCATGACCTGTGGTTTGCGGCGCTCCGTTCGTCGCCAACGGGGTTCGAAAGGAATGCCGTCGGTGGCGGTAGACGCGCGTAATGTAGCCGGAACATTGAGCTGGCCACGACGGGTTTTGCGCCGACGCCGGCCGTGTCGGGAGGCGAGTTTACGTGCCATTCGGTCGATCAGTTTGCGCATTCGCGCCATTTGATGCTGACTGATGTTGCTGAGTTTGACCTCTGAGAGTGCCTGATCAAGATAATCTTCAGTATCACCCGCCGCATGGATGAGATAAGCACGCTCGACGCGATCTCGAGCACGTTGTCGCAAAGCGTCGCGCAGGGCCTGGACTTCGTCAAAGGCCAAAGGATGCTGGCCCTCCAACTCGATGGCGGCATCGCGCAATGCCTGCTCTCCGAGTTCGTCGAGCATTTGGCGGATATACCGGCCTCGCTGGGTGAACAGCCGAATCTGGTTGATATGGGCTTTGCCCGCGGCGTGCTCAATAGCGACTGCCAAAGAACTTTCATCGCCACTCGCCAGCGCGCGCACCAGCGGACTGTCCAATAACGATGCCATCCCAGCATCAGTTTCTGCCAGCCGTTCAAGCGCAGACTGCCCGCTCGCATCAGGCGAGTCATTGGCAGTGCCCTGTGCTTCACTGTTGCCCTGGGTGTCTGGGCCTAGGGAGTCTCCCCCTTCAGCTGATGACAGCGCGTCGGGCGAGGAAAAAAAAGCATCAAATGCCTCATCAAACAACGTCTGTTCTGGCCGAGATTTCGCCAATACCGCGGCTAGGCCTTGTTTGAGTTCATCGCGATGTTGATAGCCCAGTAAACTAGCAACATGGACGGCGTCAAGGGTTTCGGCGGGGGATATGGGCAGATCTCTGCCGCGCAGAAATTTGATAAACGTCAATAACTGATCGCTGCCCGCCGCGGCGTTCACAAAATCTCCAATTCTCGCGCTAGTTTATTGAATTGTGTCTCCGCGATGTCGATATCCTCCTCGTACTTGAGCAGTACATTGAGCGTGTCGTGAACCAAGTGTCGATCGAGTTTTTCTGCATGCAGCAACAATAAGCTGCGCGCCCAGTCTATCGTCTCTGATATGGCGGGCGCTTTTTTTAGATCGAGCTCACGAATGGTATGGACAAAGCGCACCAGTTGCTGGCCTAGATCGTCTTGCAGTTCGGGTACTCGACTGGCGACAATGCGCCGTTCAAGCTCCACTGACGGGAATGGAATATGCAGATGCAAGCAGCGGCGCTTGAGTGCGTCTGATAAATCTCGGGTGTCATTGCTGGTCAGGAAGACAATCGGTTTTGATTTGGCGACGACAGTGCCAATTTCAGGAATCGATACTTGAAAATCGGACAGCACTTCCAGAAGCAGAGACTCGAATTCGAAATCTGCCTTGTCAATTTCATCAATCAGTAGCACCGCACCCGTGTCGTGCTCCATGGCCCTAAGTAGTGGTCTAGGTTCAAGAAATTCCCGCGCGTAAAACACATCGCCGGTGCTGTGGAGACGCTGTATTGACTCTTTTAGACCGGTCGCGCCCTCTAAAATATCACCCAGCTGCTCTTTGAGGACCTGAGTATAAAGTAGCTGTTTTCCGTATTTCCACTCATACAAGGCTTTCGATTCATCCAAACCCTCGTAGCACTGTAGGCGCACCAAGGGTTTAGCAATAACCGCGGCACAGGTTTTTGCCAGCTCAGTCTTGCCGACGCCCGGTGGCCCCTCGACCAGTACAGGTTTGTGCAGTGCAGCGGCCAAATAGACAACCGTGGCAATACGTCGAGTGCAAATATAGCCGTGTTGTTCAAACGCTTGGATGATGTCGTCGACAGACATTAATTGGGGGTAATGGGTATCCTGCAAGGGGCTATCCTGTACTGTGAGAAGTGTATTAACCGCCTGAGGCGTTCATAAATCGGAGAATCTGGGGTTTGTCTGGTTGATCGAAGACATGCTGCTCGGGTTTATCATGAAGGGCGGATCGGATACGTTCGGCAAGCTGCTCATCGCTGTCGCCAGCCCGCAAATAATCCCTAAGGCTAATGGAGTGATCGTTACCTAGGCACAGAAGTAGTCTACCCTCCGCGGTGACTCTCAGTCGGTTGCAGCTACTGCAAAAATTATGGCTGTGAGGAGAAATCAAGCCGATACGGGTGCTAGTGCCGCGAATACCCCAGTAACGGGCCGGACCGGCCTGCTGAGTCGGCTCTTCGGGGGTCAACGCGAAGTGATTGGCAAGACGATCATAAATTTCATCACTCGAGACAAACGCTAACGGTTTGCCCGCCGCGTTCACCTGCCCAAGGGGCATCTCCTCTATGAACGCAATATTAATGCCTAAGGACAGTGCATAGTCGGTTAGTTGAATAATTTCGTCGTCGTTCTGGCCGCGTAAAATCACCGCATTGAGTCGAATGCGAGAAAATCCGGTGTCCACGGCTGCCTTAATTCCTGCGAGCACCGATGGCAGTTTTCCGATTCGGGTAATGGCTGTAAATTTGTCAGGATCGAGGGTGTCCAAGCTAATATTGACATTGTCGACGCCGAAGTCTCGGAGCGCTTGGGCCCGTCCCGCTAACTGGCTGCCATTGGTGGTCAACGCCAGCTCCCGAAGGTCGGGCAGATGGCCGAGAGCTTTGAATAACTGATCGACCCCGCGTCGAATTAAAGGTTCCCCACCGGTAACCCGCAGCTTGCGCACACCCAGACCCACAAATATGCGAGCGACGCGTTCAATTTCTTCAAGGGATAAAACGTCACTGCGGGGTAAGAATGTCATATCCTCAGCCATACAATAAGTACAGCGAAAATCGCAGCGATCGGTGACTGAGAGCCGCAGATAGTCAACCCTGCGACCGAAGCTGTCGATAAGCGAAGAGGGTGGTCTAGATGGAGTGTGAGATAATGGCATGGTCGGAGTTTACACAATCCTTGGGTCTAGACAGTAGATCTTCAGAATAAAAAGAGAGGCTAGCGCCGGTTTTTTAACTGGCCAGCGAAATAAAAGGGCATAACGCTGTGTATGGAATGATAAATCCAAGCAAATCGCCGCTACCGGGATTGGTTGTCGCTGGCCTACTAGCCGTGCTATTGCTGCTCTATGATCAGCCCCAGTCATTGGTGGTGACCGCCGCGTGTACCCTGTTGTGCATAGTGTGGTGGGTGTTTGAGCCGGTCCCCATTCCCGTGACATCGCTCCTTCCCTTGGCGCTCATGCCACTGTTTGGGGTCTTAACTCCCGCTGAGACGGGGTCAGCTTATGGTTCGCCACTCATTTTACTGCTCTTGGGTGGATTTCTGTTGTCGCGTGGCATGGAGTCCACGGGTGCTCACCGACGGGTCGCTCTTGGCGTGGTCCGCTTCGTCGGTGGTGGCAGCCCGCGACGCCTTGTCTTTGGCTTTATGGTCGCGGGTAGCTTTCTGTCCATGTGGATCTCCAACACCGCCACCGTACTTATGCTGGTACCGGTTGCGCTAGCCATACTAGATAGCAGTTCAGATCGAGCGCGCCTGGCTACGCCCCTGTTATTGGGGTTGGCCTGGGCCTGCTCCATAGGAGGCCTGGGAACACCCATCGGCACTCCTCCCAATTTAGTGTTTATGCAGGTTTATTATGAGTTTACGGGCGAGACCATTGGCTTTGCTCGGTGGATGTCTCTGAGTATGCCGGTGGTGATTTTGATGGTGCCTATGACTGCGCTTTGGTTGACCCGGAACTTGCCCAACACGATTCGAGTCGATATTCCGGACGGTGGTCCCTGGCGCAGTGCTGAGAAACGCGTACTAGTGTTATTTGCGCTAACTGCCTTGGCCTGGATGACTCGCTCTGAGCCCTTTGGTGGCTGGCGAGAGTACCTAGGACTGACAACGGCCAATGATGCGTCGGTCGCTTTTATTGCGGTCATTACCCTCTTTGTTATGCGCGATCGAGAGGGTGCTCAACTCATTAGCTGGAAGCAGGCCGCAGAGATTCCATGGGGCGTGTTGCTGCTATTCGCCGGTGGTATTTGCCTGGCAAAAGCCTTCGTCAGCTCGGGTTTATCGACCCTTGCTGGTGAAGCCTTGGCTAGCCTGACGGCACTGCCAGTTTACTGGATGATGCTATTGATCTGTCTGGTTGTCACCTTTATGACTGAAGCCACGTCTAATACCGCAACGACAGCGCTGCTCATGCCGATTCTGGCTTCGGCTGCTGTTGCCGCTGGCTTAGAGCCGGCTCTGTTAATGGTGCCTGCGGCGCTGAGCGCGAGCTGTGCATTTATGCTGCCGGTGGCGACGGCGCCCAACGCCGTGGTGTTTGGCACGGGTTATATTAAGACCACTGCAATGGCCAGCGAAGGCTTTGTATTAAATTTGATCGGAGCGCTACTGATTTCAGTGCTCATGTGGGTGTCGTTGTAGCGGTGTTAGCACGGACACGCTCGGCCGGTACGGGTCCAAGTGTCAACGTGCAGTAACGCATCCCGCTGAACTGCTCATTCCCCGCGAAGGCGGCTTTGATAACACGTGGCTCTCCAGCGACGACGCGCAAGCCACGCGGACTCGTCACAACGGGCGGCGTGCTGCGCCGATATTTGCACCTCATTCAGTCCAGCATTAAGGGCCATGCCAAACTGATCGGGTAGCAAATCGCAGACCCCTCGGATCACGCCGGTGAAGCCGATCAATCTCAGCTGTCTCGCCAGTGTAAAGATGCGGCCATCTGAAAAATTGTCAGCATGAATATGAACCCGCGCTTGGCTCAAACACTCTTCCAACGCCGCAACGGGCGTTGTCGTATCGATTTCAAAGACGGCTTCCCGAATCAAATCCGGAGCAAAACCTTGGTCAGTGACAACAACACTCATAGCATTGTTCCGTGTAGTGGCATTACCCGCCTGTGAAGACCGCACTCGGTTTTGGTCTGTCCACGCCATCGGCCATCGCGAATGGATTCCCCAGCGTTGATCGGAGAGGTGCAGGGCCAGCAACCAATTGACGAATAGCCCGAGGCAATCAAAGGATGCCGGGGCAGGCTGTGCCGTTTGAAATAGGCCTCGATCCGCTGCGCCGTCCAATGCGCGATGGGATTGATTTTAAAGCAGTCCCGCTCGGGATCGAATTCGACCACTTCAACATGAGCTCGAGTATCGTTCTGATATCTTTTCTGGCCAGACACCCAAGCGTTCAAACCCTTCAAAGAGCGATGTAAAACATCAACTTTTCGAATGTGGCAACAGAGATCAGGATTCACCCGGTGCAAACGCTGGTCCGGATCTATCCTTTTGCGCGTAATGGGATCGACGCTCGCGCGGACCACCTGCGTCAAGCCCAGCCGATCAATGAGCTGTTCGGCGTATCGCTGGGTTTCATCAAAGTGAAACCCAGTTTCGATAAAAATAATTTTGAGCGTTGGATTAATGCGCGCGGCCAGACTCAACAGCACAGCGCTCTCGGCGCCAAAGCTTGACACGAAGGCCAATTTGTCTTCACCAAAGCGCACCAGCGCCGATTCTAAAACCTGCAGTGCCGATTGATTTGACCAAGCGGCGTTCAGTTCAAGGGCGAGCGTCGGCTTCGAGGAATCAAGCATCACTGGCCTCGACACCAGTGCACGCATAGGCCGCGGTTTGAAAAATTGCGGTGCCGACTCGACGTACCGTCTCAATAAAGGGCTCAGAGGGATCATGTCGAATGGCCATATATTGATGAACAATACGTTCGACTGCGGGCACAATCTCGTCAGCGCCAAAGCCTGGGCCAATTTTTTCGCCAATTTGGGCCTGTTCGCTCGCATCACCGCCCAGAGTAATCTGATAGGACTCTACCCCCCCCTTATTCAGGCCCAGAATGCCGATATGACCAACATGATGGTGACCGCAGGCATTGATGCAACCCGAGATGTTAAGCTTTATGGCACCGATGGTTGATTCAAGTCCTAAGGCCTCAAAGCGCTGAGCAATCTGCTGCGCAATCGGTATTGATCGCGCGGTGGCCAAGGTGCAGTAGTCCATGCCGGGGCAGGCAATCAAATCTGAAATCAGTCCCACGTTCGCCGTATGGAGATCAATCCGCTGCAGCCCATCAAAAATCGCCGGCAGATCTCCAAGGGGAACATGCGGCAGAATCACATTCTGCTCGTGACTGACTCGAAGCTCGTCGAAACAGTACTGTTCTGCCAGTTCCGCTAAACCGCGCATCTGCTCTGACGTCGCATCTCCCGGGGTCGTTCCTGGTTTTTTGAGGCTGACGGTGACAATCGCCAGTTCGGTGCGTTGATGCGGCGCAACGTTTTGCTCAACCCAATGTCGAAATAATGAATCATTGAGCAATCGCTGATGATAGGCCGATTCATCAGCGTTCGGATCAATCGTTAAGGCAAAGTCCTGTCGTAGGGTTTCGAGCAATGTCTGATCTGCGCCCAAAAATGTTGGTTTAAGTTGATCAAAAGCAGCGTCGACTTCCTCTCGAAATGTGTCAATGCCCACCGCCCGTACCAAGATCTTGATCCGCGCCTTGTATTTATTGTCGCGACGCCCCCTAAGGTTATAGACCGTCAGGATGGCCTCTAGGTAGGGCAACAACTCTGCAATGGGTAAGCCGTGATGGAGAACCTCACCCAAGATCGGCGTTCTACCCAGTCCTCCGCCGACCCACACTTTAGCGTGAAGCCGCTCGTCAATTCGAAGCAGTTCAAGACCGATGTCGTGGGCCCGAATTACCGCACGGTCAACCGGTGAGCCTGTTACCGCGATCTTGAATTTTCTCGGCAAAAACTGAAACTCAGGGTGATCAGTCGACCACTGTCGGATTAATTCAGCATAAGGTCTGGGATCTTCGATTTCATCCTCAGCCGCGCCGGCCAGATGGTCGGCCGTGACATTACGAATGGTATTGCCACTCGTTTGAATGGCATGCATGTCGACCTCAGACAGGGTATCAAGCATATCGGGGATATCGACCAGACGGGGCCAATTAAATTGGATGTTTTGACGGGTCGTAAAGTGACCGTAGCCTTTGTCGAATCGGTCCGCGATGTCAGCCAACTTGAGCAGTTGTCGACTCGACAGCGTGCCGTAGGGTATAGCAACCCGCAGCATATAAGCGTGCAGTTGCAGGTAGACGCCATTCATCAAGCGCAGAGGCTTAAACTCATCCTCGGTCAGCCCCCCTGAGAGGCGACGCCTCACTTGATCTCTAAACTGCTGATTCCTTACTCTGACAAAAGCCTTATCGAAGGCGTTATACCGGTGCATCGTCATTCTCCGCTTGCTTGCCGTGCCAATAGTTCGTAGGACCAAGGCTGCGAACATGTTCTCGGTAGTCCTGCCCGCTGATTTGGCCGTTGTTGACCCGCACGCTCATCAAGTACGGAGCAACGACGTCGTGTTCTGAAGCATTGGCGATCATCGCCGCTTCGGCAGCATTGAGATCATCAAAAACAAAGCCCTCATCGATCCAGATACTCCACGCTTGCTGCTCGGTGAGATAGATCACCTCACCTCCGGCTAATGCATTGGCCGTAACAACCACCGGCGGATTAAGACGCGCCATGTTGAAGTGCCAGAT
>DGPA01000017.1:0-36435 GCA_002389505.1 Halieaceae bacterium UBA4452 | reverse complement strand
ATGGGAAGCTCAGGGTCTGCGCCGTGCATCAAGAGCCGGCCCTGGAAAAAGCGGGCTGCTCTGCGGCCCATGTAGATCGCGGCGACCTGGTTATCTTTGGCCAGTCGCTGCCAATCTTGATCTGCAAATCCGCCCATGGCGTGCCCAGTAATAAAGGTAATTTCAGTATTTCTGCCGCGCTGGCTTAGCGAGCGGCCGATGGAGGCCGCCGCCGCTGAAGCCGCTGTGATACCTGGGATGACCGACCATGGGATGCCGTTGATCACGCAGGTGTCAATTTCTTCATCGAGGCGCGCAAAGACGCTGGGGTCGCCGCCCTTCAGTCGAACCACCTTAGCACCGGCTAGAGCCGACGTTTTGATCAGTGCATTGATCTTCGCCTGGGACGTTGAAGCGCCATGGCCCTTTTTGCCAACATTGAGGAGTGTCGCCTCACGCCTTGCAAGATCCAATACTTCAGAACTGACCAATCGGTCATGAATAATGACATCCGCTCCATCCAGAGCTTGACGCGCTTTGAGCGTTAAAAGACCGGGATCACCCGGCCCGGCCCCCACAAACGTGACTTGCCCGCAGTCAACTGGTTCCGGGGACTGATCCTCGAGTAGCGCGTTGATTTGATCTTCGTCTGGCACTCGGATCGAATAAAAATCCGCGCTGTCCGCGCGTGCGCCGGCACTGTCCATGAAGCGTCGCCAGAATCTAAGACGCGTCGAAAATTCCGGGAGGAGTTTAACACGCGGACGCAGCTGCCCCGCGCGCTGGGCCAACGCGGAGATGGCCACGGGCAGCAGTGCCTCAATTTTTGCTTTTATTAACCGCGCCAAAACAGGTGAGGTGCCCTCTGTACCGATCGCAACAACAACCGGATCGCGATCAACCACAGCAGGGGTAATGAAGTCCGATCGGTCCATATCATCAGCCACATTGATCAACACGTTGGCGTCACTAGCCCACCCTGCCAGGCGCGCGTTGTCCTCGGTTCGGGCATGGGCCGAATAGACGAGGCGAGTCCCTTTTAAATCTCCCGGTTTGAGATCTCGTTGATGCAACGTCAGCAGACCTTCGTGATGCCATTGCACTAAAGTATCGAGGGGCTCTGGGGCATAAACGACAATTTGGGCTTTCGTCTTCAACAGTAGTTTGATCTTGGCAACGGCCATCGCGCTGCCGCCTGACACCACCACACGCTGATCTCGTAATGCAACAAAGATGGGAAGAAATTCCATGGGCAGACCCCTTTTTACTGGCCCGCATGATAGAATTATTTCCTTATAAAAAGAAAATTTTTGCAATATAAAAGAATGATGTTCTATTTTAATGCATATAACGCTAACAGCGTCCTATTTTTTGGAGTTTTTAATGTCCGCCACTCTCGATTCGACTGACCGTAAAATCCTTGAACAGCTGCAATCCGATTCCCCCCATTCGCTAGAGGAGATCGCGCTATCGGTTAGCTCATCAAAAACGCCGGTCTGGAATCGAATCAGAAAGATGCGAGCAGCCGGCGTGATCAAACACCAAACCACCCTACTGAACCCTGAAGCCCTCGGGCTTGAGGCGTGCTTTTTTGTGCTCATTCGAACAAACGAGCACGGTGCCCTGTGGCAGCAATCTTTTTTGGAGGCTCTACAGTCTCGACCTGAAGTGGTAGAGGCGCATCGACTCGCTGGAGACATCGATTATATCGTCAAGGTGTATGTCGAAAATGGCAAAGCGTATGACGCGTTTTATCAAAATCTAATTGCCGAGGTTAACATCTACAATGTCACTGCATTGCTCTCGATGGAGGAGATTAAATCAACGACCGCGCTGCCCATTCGAGCGCAAGGTCAAGAAGGCAACTGATACCGCGTTTGACTTAAGTGACCAGCCCAAACCGACCGCGCCCGCCAACCCGCGGCCAGCGCTGACACGCCCGGCCAGTACTGGCCGAGGGTGGTGAGCGCTTGCTTAGAGTAGCTGCATCATAGTTTCAGCGGAACTGACGTCGATGCCCGGGCCTTCCTCAATATTGAGATGTGCAACGGTGCCGTTCTCTACGATCATAGCAAAACGCTGTGACCGTTGCCCTAACCCAAAGCCGGATCCATCGAGCTCAAGTCCCAGCAGTTGGGTGAACTCACCGTTGCCGTCTGCCAACATGATAAGTTCGTCCGCGTTTTGTGCCTGACCCCACGCACCCATAACAAACGCATCGTTGACGGACATACAAATGATGCTGTCGACGCCTTTCGCCTTGATGTTGTCGGCATTGGCGACAAAGCCCGGTAGATGCGTCATTGAGCAGCCTGGTGTGAAGGCGCCGGGCACAGCGAAAAGCACTACTTTTTTATCATTGAATAAGGTATCGGTTGATACCGGTTGCGGGCCCTTCTCGCCCATTACCATTAACGTACATGTAGGTAGAGTGTCACCAACAGCGATAGTCATTGTCATGCTCCTTTGGAGTGTTTGCAGTTATAGTGCGTTGCTGAAGTGGGATTGATGGGTCGTTATGACTTCCCACGGATTACCATTTCACGGTAAAGGATCTCACATTCTTCGTAAAAAGACTCCTGTTCGGCACCCATAAAAGGTGCGCAGAACGATAATAGCTGCAAAACCCCTTGATGGATAATGACATCTTCCGCGGCATCGGGGTTGACCATTCGGTCCCAAGATAGCCAAAAGGTCAGGGTAAGTGCCATGGCGTTCACAGCGCTGTCGAGCCGTTGCTGACTAGGTCCATTGCTCTCCAGTAGTTCACGGACTAGGGCTTCGCAGGCAGCATGCTTAAGTCGGCTTAAGCGCTGGAAGCCACGATCTATTTCAGGGTAGCGATGCATAAGGTCTGCAGGACTTTCATAGAGGTAGCGGTAGGCATACATCGTTTCGAGAACAATGGTCAAAAAAAGCCAGCCTCTCAATAGTGGACTGTCTTCATCATCAGTAAACACGCTTGGATTGGTGAGGGGGGTCGCTAGAAGCGCCACTAGTTCCTGCTGCAGGCGGCTAAACAGTGCCCTGTGGATGGCGTCTTTACCTTTGAAGTGGTAGTACAAATTACCCGAGCTGATATCCATGGCGATAGCGATATCGCTGGCAGCAACATTGCTCTCGCCTTCATCATTGAAGAGCGTGCGTGCGGTTTCAAGAATGCGATCAGCAGTTTTCACGTGGTCGGCCAGTGGTATTTCGAATAGCGTACCGTATTCTATTCATTGAAGCCGCGCTATGGGCCATAAAAAAGCAAAAAAAAGGGAGCTACTGCTCCCCTGAATAATCGGACCGGGTGGTTTTCAAGCCGCTTTCTTTAACCTGGAACGCAGTGCTTCAAAACGTGATTTGGCTTTGTTCATTTGCTCTTCGAGCTTGCTACGGTCGGTCAACGAGTCAAGCTCGAGCTCACCGAACGCCTTTAACGCTTCCTTCTCGACAATTTCACCTCGTTTTACCAGTGCGTCATACAGATCTTCAGCTTGTTTGCGACGACCATCGAGATGAGTTTGGGCGTCATCGACCTGCTTCTGCAGAATCTCAAATTGATCTTGCAATTGGTCATAGGCTTTACCGTAAACACCGAGGCCAGCACGCAGAGCGTTGCGACCAGTTTCAACCGCTGCTGCGCGGAGATTGCGCTTCGCCTCGGGCCGCTTCGCATTGCTGCTCTTGGCGCTCGCTTTCTTTGCGGGTGCTTTTTTAGCGGTAGGCTTACGCTTTGGCGGGGCCTTTTTGGTTTTTACCCCAGTTGTCTTGGCCTTGGCCGTGGTAGACATTTTTGTGGTCTTTTCTGCCATGATGTCATTCCTTGTTTGGTAGTTTGTTTACGCTTGGCGCCTTCTTGCCACCGTTACGACACAGTTTGTGCTAGATAATTAGAATCAGCGCCCTAATTTGATGATTATTTTTTGGGTATTACTTCCGTCCGTTACGCTGATACGCCCGTGTTAGCCTATCAACGGGTGACTGGATACAGCAGTTGCCGAATGTCGATCCGCTGGAGGCCACATTGACGACTGAGAATAGCGCCCAGCCTGGGCGCAAGTACCTCAAACTTGAAGGGTTTTTTATCGCGGTGTCCTTGCCACTCGCGCCCCCGCTGTATCTCATTGGGGACGAGGTAGTTTTCTGCATCGCTCGCTTGCGCGGCGAGCAAAGCGCAGCCGGTGCGCTTGAGGAGTATTAATGGCTGAGCGTGATCTCGCGCAATTGCTAACGGCCTTGTCGCCAACGCTGGATGAGACTCGCTACGGCTTCGCCTGTATTCAAGCAGAGCAGATTCCCGCAAGCCTTGCAGCGGTTGCCTTAGGTAGCTTTCGTGAGACTGAGGGTATAACGGTGATTGCACCTGTGGCGGCCCTTAACAAGGCCCATGTGAGCATTGATGGGGAGTACACGTGTATTACCTTGTCGGTGCATTCAAGTTTGGCAGCGGTGGGGTTAACCGCGCGCGTGACGACCGTGTTGGCAGATGCGGGGATTAGTGCCAACGTCGTGGCCGCTTTTTACCATGATCATATTTTTGTCCCTGCTGAGCATGCGCTCCGGGCCATGACCGTGTTGCAGGATCTCTCTAGCAACCACCGCGATTGATATTTAGCGTCTTAGGAAACCGTTGGTCCTGCATTGATGATGGCGTCACTGACCTCGAATTGTTTAATATTTTCTTGAAATAGCTTCGCTAATCCTGCGGCTTGCTTTTCATACTCCGCCGGATCGGCCCATCCCGCCTTCGGGTCAACATAAATAGCATCGACACCGGGCACTTCCACAGGAAAATCCAAGTTCAGGGAGTCAATATGACGCGTCTCCACGTTGAGTAATGCACCACTTTGTACCGCATGGACCACCGCGCGCGTTATCGGAATAGGAAAGCGCGCCCCTGATCCACCGACGCCACCTGATCCGCCGGTCCAACCGGTATTGATGAGATAGACTTGGCTGTCGAAATCGTCAATACGTTTCATTAACAATTCCGCGTAGTGTCCGGCAGGCCGAGGCATAAACGGCGCACCGAAGCAGGTAGAAAAAGTGGGGTGAATACCCGCTTCAGCTCCGACCTCGGTGGAGCCCACCCGCGCGGTATAGCCGGACAAAAAATGAAAGGCTGCTGCTTCTTTCGACAAGATCGATACGGGAGGCAAGACACCAGACACGTCACAGGTTAAAAAGATCACGCAGCGTGGCTCGCCACCGCTGTTGGTGTCGGTGCGTTTGTCGACATGCTCGAGTGGATAGCAGCACCGGCCATTTTCGGTCAGGCTGGTATCGTCGTAGTCGGCGTGTCGAGCATCATTAAGCACAACGTTTTCAATAATGGCGCCGAAACGAATCGCGTCCCAAATAATAGGCTCATTTTGCTTGCTGAGGTTGATCGTTTTAGCATAGCAACCGCCTTCAATATTAAACACCGAGCCTTTGGACCAACCGTGCTCATCGTCACCAATTAAGTGGCGCTCAGGGTCCGCTGACAGCGTTGTTTTTCCGGTACCTGATAAACCAAAGAACAAGGTCGTTTCGCCGTCATCGCTAACGTTGGCGGAGCAGTGCATGGGCATGACGTCTTTTTCCGGCAACAGGAAATTCTGCACAGAGAACATGGCTTTTTTCATCTCGCCCGCATAACGCATCCCGGCAATCAGTACTTTACGCTGTCCAAAATTGATAATGACGCTGGCGTCCGAATGTGTGCCGTCGCGCTCAGGATCACAAACAAAATTAGCCACGTTGAGAATCTGCCACTCGGGCTTATTTGCGGGGTTGTAATGATTTGGACGAATGAACATATTTCGCCCGAATAGTGACTGCCAAGCGGTAGCTGTTGTGACTCTGACGGGTAAATAATGCTCGCTGTGCTCGCCCACGTGTAAATGCTGACTGAACGAGTCAGATTCATTGGCGAACGATTTTACGCGATCCCACAGGGTGTCAAACTTATCTTCCTCAAAAGGTCGATTGATAGCGCCCCAATCAATCGCTTCCTCGGAAGAGGGTTCTCTAACCACAAATCGGTCGGCTGGAGATCGACCTGTCCGCTGACCCGTTTCAACCCGCAGTGCGCCAGTGTCGGAAAGCACGCCTTCACCGCGGTGAAGGGCAAGCTCTATGAGTTGGGCCTGTGCAAGATCATTATATCGGTGGGGGGACCTCGACTCGCTCTCAGTTGTCATTGCTGATTCCACAGTTGGGTAAGATACTATTGCTGTTGCGACAGTTTAATGCAGTACGGGGTTCTGCGCGAGCCCCAGCAGGTCGGTAAGGGTAAACTTATAGGATGTGCCGCACATTTCACAGGCCATATCGATACCGCCTTGCTCGGCTAGCATGTCGTTCACTTCTTTGGCACTAAAGGCACTCAAGGCGTTGAGTGATCGCTCTCGGGAACAGGCACACCGAAAAACAACCGGTTGGTGTTCGAATACGCGTAAGTCCTGCTGGTGATAGAGGCGGTGTAACAGCGCTTTTGGCAGTAAGTGATACAGTTCGTCGGCGGTAACGGTGTCAGCGATGACTGCGGCGTTTTGCCACTGATTTTGACGATCGTCGGCCTCTATTTGGCGTTGTGCTGGTAACTGCTGGAGCATAAGACCAGCGGCTACGTTGCCATCAGAAAACAGCCAGAAACGTGTATTCAATTGCTCGCTTTGAAGAAAGTAATGATCTAACGCGCGGGCTAATGACTGGCCATCTAACGGAACGATTCCTTGGTAGCGTTGACCGCCATCACGCTCAAGTGTAATGGCCAGCTGGGCGTCGGGAATAAGGTCCAGCGTCTGGTCAGCGGTCGCGTCACAGTTACCGCGGGCAATACCTCGGATTTCCGATCGGCTGGTGCACTCGAGCATAATCAGGCTAATAGGTCCCTCGGAGCGGGCCTGCAACATAACTTTACCGGAATATTTCAAATTGTTGCTGATCAACACCACTGCTGCTGCAAATTGTCCGAGCAATTGGCGTACGCTGCTGGAGTATGGGTGGCAGGCATTAACCGATTTCAGCGACTCGCCTAGGAGCACCCATTCTCCTCGGATATCGGCGTCCTCAAACAGGAAGCGCAGGGTTGTGTCATGGTGTTTTGCTGAGGTCATTGGCTAATGCTAATCGCTGGGTGCTTGCTCTGGGTGACTTTTAACTGGTTTTATTGCACTGATCAGCAAATTGAGTAGCATTACCGTTGAGGAACACGCTAATGAACACCATTGATATAAGCCGCGAGCATGACTTGGGTGACGAGGATTGCCAGCATGCATTAGAGGAGTTATCAGGCTATCTACATCAGCAACTAGGTGCCGTGGTCGATACAACACCCACGCAGCTGGTGTTCAAAGGCAAAGGGTTCTCAGGGTCCGTCACCATCGGTCCGGGTCTCGTGTCCGGTCATATTAAACTCGGGCTCTTGGCTCGGCCGTTCAAGCGTCAGTTGGAAGCCGAGATTACTCGGCAGTTAGACGCCCGACTGGACGCCTGAGTACGATGTGTTAGCTCGCCAACGCTTTGACCTTGGCGTTTAGGCGGCTCTTATGTCGGGCGGCCTTATTTTTTGCAATAATGCCTTTGCTAACCATGCGATCAATCACGGGTATTGCGCTTTGCAATGCAGTGCTAGAGGCCTCGGCGTCACCTGACTGAATAGCGGCAAGAACCTGCTTAATTTTTGTTCGAACGAGCGAACGCATGCTGGCGCTTTGCGCTCTGCGCTTATCGTTTTGCCGGGCGCGTTTACGTGCTTGAGGTGAGTTAGCCAAAATACATCTCCACAAAGAGGATGAAAAAGAGGGGCGAATTCTCCGAGAACACTCGCTCAGTGTCAATGGCAAGATTGATACTGGTAAAAGTGCCGTTTTTTTGGCGCCGCCTCGCTACAGGGCTTTGGGGGGGATCTATTGCTATTACGAGAGGGTTTGATTCGCTCAAAAACAGCAAAACTCGACCCGCCGGAGCTAAAGCAATGGTTTGGCCAGCTTTATCGGGGTTAAATCGGCCATTGAAATAGCCAACAGGGGTAGAAGGGTAGAAAATGGCCTCCACGTATCATGGGCTTCTCAGGAGACAAGCACAGCCGTACCCGGCTAATCGGTAGGCTAGCGTTGGTTACTGTAAGGTAGGCGACTATTTATTCGTTCAGAGAAAAGTGCCAATGACATCGATGATTGATGAGGAATTTAGTGATATTCGCCCTTACAACGATGGCGAAGTGTGTGGGGTACTCGCGCGGTTAAAAGTCGATAGTAGCCTGGCTGATAATTTGGCCGCCTTGCGTTTGCCACGGGTCAAGACATTATCGCCCGCACTTGCTCGTTGGCTGCTGAAGCAATGGGTGGCATGGAAGTTACGCGGCGTGCAAACCGTGGCGCAATTTCAACAGTTGGTGGCACCGCTACTGCAACGACAAATAGCGGCAACGGCCGATTTTTCGGCGGCGGGGCTCGAGGCGTTGTCGCCCTCAGAATCGTATCTATTCGTGAGTAACCACCGAGATATCGCCATGGACCCGGCGTTCACCAACCATGCGCTTTTCCGTGCTGGCCATCGGACCTGTGCAGTCGCTATTGGCGACAACCTATTACAGGAGCGTTGGGTAGCCGATCTTATGCGGCTAAATAAGAGCTTTATCGTCAAAAGAAATCTTAGAGGACCGAGAGAATTGTTAGCCGCCTCTCGACAATTAGCGAAATTTATTCGTTTTACGATTACGAATAATCACGGACCGGTGTGGATTGCGCAGCGCGAGGGACGTGCGAAAGATGGTGGTGATGCTACGGAACCTGCGGTCATTAAAATGCTGAGTCTTAGCTGCGATCGCCAGCAGGAGTCACAGGCCGAAGCGCTTGCGGCGTTAAAAATAGTCCCGGTAGCGATTTCTTATGAGCTAGATCCCTGCGATGGAGTCAAGGCCGCTGAGTTGGCGGCAGGCGCCAGCTATACCAAAGCTGAGCATGAGGATGTTCACTCTATCGGTCTCGGAATCGCTGGCCAGAAAGGTAGGGTGCACCTGCAATTTGGTAGCCCGTTGAGCGCATCGCATCTTGAGATCTCGCAAGTGGTGACGGCAATTGATACCCATGTTATTCAAGGTTATCGATTGTTTGACTCTAACTTGTGGGCTTGGCAGCGGTTGAAAAATACCACCGAACAGCCGCCCATCACTATCCATAAAGGGACTATTTCGCGCACAGCATTTGACGCTCGGATCGACGCACTGCCCCCATCTCATCAGGCTCTTGCGTTAGCCATGTACGCAAATCCGCTTGAGGCGGCACGCTGTCAGGCGCTCGAGGGCCGTCACCGTGCTGAGCGATAAGCTAAAAACTGAGATAAAGAACGCCTACCAAGCCTTGATTGATAATCGAGAATTGAGTCCACGCTGGGGTCAGCGGCAGATGATTGCTGAGGTGGCTAATGCGCTCGGTGATGCCGATGCCCTCGAAGCTATTGCTGTCGTAGAGGCTGGGACGGGCACGGGAAAGACCATAGCCTACACGGTGGCGGCATTACCTATTGCCCGGGCTAGAGACAAGACCCTGGTCATTGCCAGCGCGACTGTAGCCCTTCAGGAGCAACTTATTTATCGAGATTTGCCCGATATTTTGGCTCACAGTGGCCTCAGTTTCAGCGTTCAGCTGGCAAAGGGTCGTGGCCGGTATGTGTGTTTACACAAGCTCGATAATCATCTTGCGGGGAGTGCGGCACCCGCACTAATACCGCTGTATCCTGATGAACTCGCCGAGTTAGCGGTTGAGCAGCTAGGGCCCATGATGGAATCCATGCTTGGGGCACTCGCCAATAATAGCTGGGATGGAGATTTGGATAGCTGGCCCGCCGCGCTCGATACACCCATGCGCATGGCAGTCACTAGCGATCACGCCCAGTGCGGTGGACGCCGTTGTACCTTTGTCAATCAGTGCAGCTTTTTTAAAGCGAGAGACGGGCTTCAAGAGGCCGATGTGGTCGTGGCTAACCACAATTTAGTGTTAGCAGACTTGAAGTTAGGCGGTGGGGTGATTCTACCGGCTCCCGAGGACTGCATTTTTATTTTTGATGAGGGGCATCAGCTGGCGGACAAATGTCTCGATCAGTTTACCTTGATGGTTAGGAGTAATGGCACCCGACAGGCGTTGCGAGAAACGGCCCAGTGGCTGAGTGATCAGCGCGAAGCCATAGACGATAAGCTCTCTCAGCAAAGCCTGCTTGAGCTACTGGAAACCTCACTCACCGACCTAGAACAGATCACGTTGGACGTAGGGTTATGGGCCGAAGAGTACTTGCTACAGCTGGCTGTAGAGAGCAATGAGACGCGCTTTGAATATGGTGTCGTGCCGAGTGAGCTGCGTACCGCCGCCCACGATCTGGCGGTGGCGTGGCAAAAACACATCGACTTGGTGCGTCGTTTCGAAGCGAGTCTCGATAGCTGTCGAGAGGAGCTTGACCTTGATCAGCGTGATGAGGTTGAAGCGTGGCTACTGAATGCCAAGAGTATGCTCACTCGAGCGGACACGCAGCTAGCCTTGTGGGAAAGCTACAGCGGAGCTGATGCCCCAAACACCGAGGAGCCTTGGGCCCGATGGATGCGCGGCAGTCCTTCCGGTAGCGGTGTAGAGTTTTTTGCCAGTCCGGTATTGGCGCGTGATTTACTGCGCGAGCATATTTGGAGCCGGGCGGCGGGGGTGGTGGTTACCTCGGCAACACTGTCATCATTGGGCACCTTTGATCGTCTTCAAGCGATGACCGGACTGCCCAAAGAGGCCCGGTACAAGCGAGTTGAGAGCCCTTTTGACCCATCGCGCGCCGTGTTTGCCATTCCCACTTTACAGGCTGAGCCTGGCGACAGTGAAGCGCACACCTTGGAAATTATCGAGCGCTTGCCTGAGCTAGTCAGCGGCCAGCAGGGGATTCTTGTGCTATTTAGCTCTCGGCGCCAAATGGAAGCGGTCTGCGAGGGTTTAGTGGGCGTCTTACCCCATGAATGCTTAGTGCAGAACACGATGAGTAAGAGTGCCTTGCTCGAGCGCCACAGAGCTAATATTGATGCGGGTCGCGCTAGCGCTATCTTTGGATTGGCGAGTTTTGCCGAGGGCGTGGATTTGCCCGGCGCCTACTGCGACCATGTGGTCATTGCCAAGCTGCCGTTTTCGGTACCGGATAGCCCTCGGGAAGCGGCCCATGCTGAGCTGTTAGAGAGCTTAGGACGTAATGCATTCATGGAGATTAGCGTTCCTGATGCGGCCTTGAAGCTAGTGCAGGCGAGTGGTCGGTTGCTTCGTTCAGAGGCGGATGCGGGTCGCATTACGCTGCTTGATCGCCGGTTGCAAACTAAGCGCTACGGTCGAGCCATTCTCGACTCGCTGCCACGCTATACTTTTGAGTTGGGTAATTAGCTATGGGGCTGATCACCAAGCCAAAGAGCTTATAAAAAAACCGCCCTGTGGGCGGTTTTTGTTAGCGTGGACTCGCGGTTTTTCTCATTAATCCCAGCTCAACGCACCCCCTGTTTGGTACTCGATGACGCGGGTTTCAAAAAAGTTTTTCTCCTTGCGTAAATCCATAATCTCAGACATCCAGGGGAAGGGGTTTTGCACACCGGGAAATTGCTCAGCTAAACCCAGTTGATTCAAGCGACGATTACAGATGAACTGCAAATATTCTTCCATCATAGCCGCATTCATGCCCAACACGCCGCGCGGCATAGTATCGCGAGCGTACTCTATTTCGAGTTGGGTACCCTCGAGAATCATTTGGATAGCTTCTTCTTGGAATTCACTGCTCCACAACTGTGGGTTTTCTAGTTTGATTTGATTGATGACGTCGATACCAAAATTCAAATGCATAGATTCATCGCGCAAAATATATTGGAACTGTTCAGCGACGCCTGTCATTTTGTTACGGCGTCCCATGGATAAAATCTGTGTGAAGCCGCAGTAAAAGAAAATGCCCTCGGTGACACAATAAAAGCCAATCAGATTACGCAGAAGTTGCTGATCGTCTTCGGTCGTTCCCGTGGTGAAATTGGGGTCAGACAGGCTTTGTGTTTTCCCTAAACTCCAAGCTGCTTTCTTGGCGACTGAGGGCACCTCTCGGTACATGTTAAATACCTCACCCTCATCCATGCCTAGCGACTCAATGCAGTACTGGTAGGCATGGGTATGAATAGCCTCTTCGAAGGCTTGACGAAGCAAGTATTGCCGGCATTCTGGATTGGTAATGAGTCGATAGATGCCGAGCACTAGGTTATTGGCCACCAGTGAATCAGCGGTGGAGAAGTAGCCCAGCGAACGCATAATGATTCGGCGTTCATCATCCGTTAAGCCACCATCACTCTTCCAGGTGGCGACATCAGCGGTCATATTGATTTCCTGAGGCATCCAGTGATTGGCGCAGCCGTCAATATACTTCTGCCATGCCCAGTCATATTTGAAGGGCACCAGCTGATTGAGGTCAGCGCGGCAATTAATCATCGCTTTCTCGTCGACCGAAATTCTGGATGCACCCATCTTAAGCTCTTCAAGGCCTGGCGCTACATCCAACGTGGCTAACGCTTCAGCGGCTTTTTCAACGTTCAGCGCTAGCGCTTCGGCGGCCACGGGGTCGCTTGCTGAGCGGTGTTCTTGAGCTGCTGCCTCTATAGCCTGCTCAACTATCTCTGGAGCGGGTTTGGCTGCAGTCGACCTAGGTTGTATGGCTTCGTCGGTATGATAATCATCCCAGTTAAGCATGATAATTCCTCTTTATTCGTTGGTGTTGACGTTTACTGACAGGCTTCACAGTCTGGATCGTCGAGGGAGCACGCCTGCGGCACTGGTGCCGGCTGGGCAGTTGTGACTCCTGATGACACAGCGTTTAATGTGCCACTCTCTACCGTTGATTTTTCTGTACCAGTGGCAGCCAGTGAGCGTAAGTAATAAGTGGTTTTCAGACCTTTGTACCAGGCCATACGGTATGTGACATCGAGTTTCTTACCGCTCGCGTTGTTAATATAAAGGTTTAATGATTGAGCCTGATCGATCCATTTTTGACGACGGCTGGCGCTGTCGACTAACCACCGTGGCTCCACCTCAAAAGCATTACTGTATTTTGCCTTCAAGTCCTCGGGCATGCGGTCAATACTCTGCACCGATCCATCGTAGTACTTGAGATCGTTGACCATCACCTTATCCCACAAGCCCCTCGCCTTAAGGTCGCGAACCAAGTAAGGGTTCACAACAGTGAATTCCCCCGACAGGTTCGATTTGACATACAGGTTCTGGTAGGTGGGCTCTATGGATTGGGAAACACCGGTAATATTGGCAATAGTCGCCGTCGGTGCAATAGCCATGCAGTTTGAATTGCGCATACCTTGGCTGGCGACTTTTGCTTTCAAGGCTGCCCAGTCCATGGTTTGCTCTTTATTGACATCAATGTAGTCGGCACCGCGCTGTTCAATCAGAATATCCAACGAATCTAAGGGGAAGATTCCCTGGCTCCACAGCGAGCCCTCGTAGCTGCTATATGAACCGCGTTCAACAGCGAGCTCGCTCGATGATTCAATGGCGTAGTAGCTAATGGCCTCCATCGATTGATCGGCAAACGCTACGGCGTCATCAGAGGCGTAAGGAACATCAATCTTATACAGTGCATCCTGAAAGCCCATGACACCCAGGCCAATAGGCCGATGCCGAAGGTTAGACTTTTCTGCCTGGGGTACTGAGTAGTAATTGATATCGATGACGTTATCCAGCATGCGAATAGCTGTGCGTACTGTTTTACGCAGTTTGTCCTGATTGAGGACGCCATTTTCAATATGTTGCGGCAGGTTTACCGAGCCCAAATTACAGACGGCGATTTCGTCAGCACTGGTATTGAGCGTGATTTCTGTACATAGATTTGATGAGTGCACAACGCCGGCATGCTGCTGAGGTGAACGCAGATTGCAGGGGTCCTTGAAGGTCACCCAGGGATGTCCGGTCTCAAAAATCATGCCCAGCATCTTCCGCCACAATCCTTGGGCCTTAAGGGTTTTGCTTGGCTTCAATTCGCCACGCGCTGCACGCGCTTCATATTCGTTGTAACGGGCTTCAAATGCCGCCCCGTAAAGATCATGCAGGTCGGGCACGTCATTGGGAGAGAACAGCGTCCAATCGCCGTCTTCGAAAACGCGCTTCATGAATAGATCGGGGACCCAATTGGCGGTGTTCATATCGTGGGTCCGACGACGATCATCGCCGGTATTTTTGCGCAGCTCCACGAACTCCTCAATATCAAGGTGCCAGGTTTCTAGGTAAGCGCACACCGCACCTTTGCGTTTGCCCCCTTGATTGACAGCGACAGCCGTGTCGTTAACCACCTTAAGGAATGGCACGATACCCTGGCTTTTGCCATTCGTGCCTTTGATATAAGCGCCCAGCGCCCGCACGGGAGTCCAATCATTGCCTAAGCCGCCAGCGAACTTCGACAACATAGCGTTGTCTTGAATGGCGCCATAAATCCCAAAGAGGTCATCGGGTACTGTTGTTAGGTAACAAGAGGACAGTTGTGAGCGCAAGGTGCCGGCATTAAACAGGGTTGGTGTGGAGCTCATGTAATCAAAGGACGACAACAGCTCATAAAACTCGATGGCCCGGGCATTACGATCATCTTCGCGCAGCGACAGGCCCATGGCGACCCGCATAAAAAACACCTGAGGGAGTTCGATACGGATGTCGTTGGAATGAATGAAATAACGGTCATACAAAGTCTGTAGACCGAGGTACCCAAACTGTAAATCGCGCTCGGGAAGCAGTGCTTGACCCAACCGCTCCAAGTCAAAGTCGAGAAGCTCTGAAGAGAGTAGTTCGAGTTTAACTCCCTGATGGATATAGGCTGTGAGTGCCTCGCTGTACTGATTCGTCATATCACTTTGCGTGGCACTGTCAGCCAAACTGAGGAAGGAAAGTGCCTCGGCGCGTAGGTTATCGAGAAGAAGACGAGCGGCAACGTAGCTGTAATTTGGGTCTTGCTCGATGAGTGTGCGAGCGGTGATGACCAGTGAGGTACTGACTTCATCGACGGAGACGCCGTCGTATAAATTACGCAGGGCTTCGTCAATAATGACGGCTTCGCTGACGTCCTCTAAGTCGGCGCAGGCTTCTGCCACAATGGTGCGAATACGCTCTATATCGAGGGGTTTAAGCGAGCCGTCTGCTTGGATCACGTTGATCCCGTTAGCGGCGGCTTGCGCCTCGGGTGAGAGCGTCTCCTTAGCCCGTCGTTCCTGGGCGCGCCCCTCTCGATAAATCACGTAGTCTCGAGCTATTTTATGTTCGCCGGCTCGCATCAAGGCGAGTTCTACTTGGTCCTGAATATCCTCAATGTGGATAGTGCCCCCTGAGGGCATTCGACGCTCGAAAGTAGCGATAACCTGCTCGGTGAGCTTAGCTACGGTCTCATGAATGCGACTGCTCGCCGCTGCAGTGCCTCCTTCGACGGCGAGAAAGGCCTTAGTAATGGCGACCGATATGTTGCTGTCTTCAAAGGGGACTACCGTGCCGTTGCGCTTGATGACCCGCAACTGCCCCGGCGCGGTCGCCGCTAAACGGGTCGCGTTGCCGGTGCCTTGCGTGGTGGTTGGTGCCGCTGATGCTACTGGAGTGCTGGTGTCGGTGCCTGTCTGCATGGTGTATGCGCCCTCGTGCGTTGCCGCGAACTGACCTAAAGTCAGTGTCACTTAATTCGGAGTAGGCGACCGCGCAACCCCATATATTGGGTTGCGTGATCCCTCTAACCCCAAGATAGGCGGCTTTTGGCGGTAATGCAAGCGAGTCTTTAGGGGGGATTGCTGGGGACAAACTGTTCGCTAAATTGAGTGCAAGTACTTGCTACTGCTTCAGGTATTATGAAAACTGATAATATTACGCGCAAACTGGGAAAGTTGCTGCGGGTGGCGGGCTAGCTATTGTGCCAGAAATTCCATTCAGTTATTCAGGCACAGTTTTTGCCGTCGCCCAAGCGGGCCACTCGGCGCCCGCTGGTATCTCTCCTCTACTTCAAATCAGGTTTGCAGGTCGGCCCGCAGTGACGTTGTTGATGGCACCGATCTCCAGTGCAGTGGTGGCAATAGCAGTGGATGCACTAGCGACTTCAATACCGATCATGAGAACTAGGCCGCGGATGTCGCTGGTAGGTAGGCATTAGGGCGGACATGGCTGCGCTTTGTCGACACCTTAAAATAGGGGGGTGAAGGCTACCTCTTTTGTGCCGACTGAATAAACTTATTGTCCTAATACCACTTGTTATCCTTTGGGGCCTAGCAGACGCTATACTAGGGGCCCACACTGATCGACAACGTGAACCAGAGGCCTACAGTAAGGAGCTAATTATGGACATTATGGATACCATCAAAGAGCAAGTCACTACTAACAAGGTGATTCTATACATGAAGGGCTCACCCAATCAGCCCCAATGTGGCTTCTCCGCCCAAGTGGTACAAGCGTTGATGGCCTGCGGGGAGCGCTTTGCTTACGTTGATGTGTTATCTAACCCGGAGATTCGGGCGAATTTACCAAAGTACGCCAATTGGCCAACGTTTCCCCAGTTGTGGGTCGATGGTGAGCTCATTGGTGGCTGTGACATCATTAATGAAATGTCAGCGTCGGGTGAGCTCAAGGGGGTCATTTGCGGGGACAGTGATGAGGAGGTCGAGGGCTAAGAGAGCGTAGCGCAATAAGCGCCAGCGGGGGCAGTTGCCCCCAGGATCTTCCCCTATAGCCCTCATGGCACTGTCCTGACGATGTCTTTTACTGGCTGCACGCCAATAACGCCATGGCCCTCCGCACGTTTTACTCCGCTGGTTTCACCGTCCGCATAGCGGTTTGTAAGTAGTTTTGCTCGCCTACTCGGTCCATTAACGAGAGCTGGGTTTCAAGCCAGTCAATGTGGTCCTCTTCAGCATCGAGAATGCGTTGGGCAAGGTCCCGGGAGGTATAATCTCTCGCTTCCTCGCAATAGGCGACGGCAGCTTTTAAATCTTCGTGAGCGATATGCTCCAATTTAAGATCGCACTCCAACATTTCTTTGGGATTCTCACCAATGAGGAGTTTGCCGAGATCTTGGAGATTGGGCAGTCCTTCCAAGAAAAGAATGCGCTCGACCAGTTCGTCGGCGTGTTTCATTTCGTCTATCGATTCGTGGTATTCGTGCTCGGCGAGTTCCACCAGCCCCCAGTCTTTGTACATCTTGGCGTGTAAAAAATATTGATTGATCGCCACCAGCTCGTTACTGAGTAAGGTGTTGAGGTGTCGAATGACCTTAGGATCGCCTTTCATGGTGCTCTGCTCCGCTTGAAAAAACTGCCCATGAGTATACGCGCCTCATGACAAAATACCAAGTGGAGGAGCGTTATAAGCTATTGTTTGGAAACGGATTTTTAATCTAAATGCAAAGTATTAGCAATCGCTATTGGCAGGCGAGGACTGCATCGTAGTAGTCTGCTGTCGGGGATGACGCTTGCAAGCTGTCATTGACAATGCTGCGCGCGAGCTGCGCGCACTGTCCACACTGGGTCGAAACGCCCAGTTCGTTGCAGACGGCTTGAAAGCTAGCGGCACCGTTGGCAACTGATTGCTCAATTTGCCGGTCGGTGATGCCTTTGCATAAACATACATACATGCTGCGACTATAAATGCTAGTGAGAATGATTGTCAACCGCTTTTGTTGCGAGTCGCTATGTGGTCAGCGTGTGGCCTGTGATTCGGCCCTAACGATAACCGCGAACACCGTCAGTGGCACGTGCGGGCGCAAGCTCCGGTATACTGTCGGGCGACAACGTCAGGATAGCGATCATGGAATCAACCCAAGACTATATGCGAGCAGTAGGTGAACGCGCTCGGCGCGCATCGAAAACCCTTGCATCGGCGCCTGTCGCTCGCCGCAATGCCGCTTTAAGGGCCATCGCGGAGGCGATTGCGGGCAGCCGGGACTCGCTGTTAGCTGCCAATCTAGAGGACGTAGAGCGGGGCAGCGAGAGCGGTCTGGATGCGGCGCTGATGGACCGCCTAACCCTCACAGAACCGGGCATTGACGCTTTACTGGCCAGCCTAGAGCAAGTCGCCACGTTACCCGATCCCGTGGGCGCTATCGATGACGTCCGCACCATGGATTCCGGTATCCGGGTGGGGACTATGCGAGTGCCCCTAGGGGTCATTGGTATGATTTATGAGTCTCGTCCAAATGTTACGATTGAGGCGGCCAGTCTGTGTCTCAAGTCGGGTAATGCCGCCATTCTACGGGGGGGATCGGAGTCAATTTCTTCAAATCGAGCTCTCGGGCGGTGTATTGCCCTTGGCCTGGAGCAGGTTGGCTTGCCACAGGCCGCTATACAAGTCGTTGATAGGGTCGATAGAGCCGCTGTGGGCGAGCTGATTACCATGCCCGAGTATGTCGATATTGTTATTCCCCGGGGTGGCAAAGGCCTCATTGAACGCATTGCCAAGGAAGCCCGGGTGCCCGTGCTAAAACATCTTGATGGTATTTGTCATGTCTTTATTCATGCCGATGCCGATCCACAGAAAGCGCTGGCCATTGCTGTCAATGCTAAAACTCAACGTTATGGCACCTGTAATACCATGGAAACATTGTTGATTGACGCTGCCGCCAGCGCGCTGCTACCGCCAATGGCCGAGGCGATGGCTAACCTCGGGGTCGAGCTCCGTGGCTGCACAAAGGCACGGAATGTGGCGCCGGCGATTACGCTAGCGGCCACCGAAGAGGACTGGCAGACCGAGTATCTGGCCCCTATTTTGTCCATCCGGGTAGTCGAGGGGCTCGAGGGTGCTATGGCGCACATTGACCAATACGGCTCTGGCCATACAGACAGTATAGTGACTGACAACCACAGTATTGCTATGCGCTTTTTACGAGAGGTTGATTCGAGCTCGGTCATGATCAACGCGTCGACGCGCTTTGCTGACGGCTTTGAATACGGTTTGGGTGCAGAAATTGGTATTTCTACGGACAAGCTTCATGCCCGTGGACCCGTGGGGCTTCTAGGTCTGACCTCCTGTAAATACGTCGTGTTCGGAGACGGACAGACCCGTCAGTGAGGTCGATTTGATGCGGGCATTGGGGTTTCTTGGGGGCACCTTTAACCCCGTGCACATTGGGCATCTGCGCGGGGCGCTTGATTGTGTCGATCAACTGGGGCTCGACCAGGTCGCGCTACTGCCTGCGGCACAGCCGCCACTGAAAGACCTTCCCGTGATCAGTGCCCAGCACCGATCAGCCATGTTGGAGCTGGCCGTACAACGGACTGAGGATCTGACGGTGGATTGCCGTGAGCTTGATCGCCCCGGGCTCTCATTCACCATCGACACCGTGAGGGAATTGCGCCACCAATGGCAGGGAGATACCTCGCTCACCTTTATTATGGGCTTGGATTCGCTGGTTAATTTGCATCACTGGCGAGACTGGCAGGGCCTATTTGAGCTGTGCAACATAGCGGTGCTAGCCCGGCCCGGTGCCCACGCGGCGCTCGATGGCGCGGTGCGCCGGAGCATTGATCAGCGACGCTGTCCTGCCAGTGATCTTAAGCACTGTGCTGCCGGGGCGGTCACTTTTGTCAACCAAACCCCGCTTGATGTATCGTCAACGGCGATCAGAGGGGCGTTAAAGGGCGGGAAAAATGTGCAATTTCTTCTGCCTGAGGCGGTTATCGAGTATATTGTCGCCCATGAACTTTATGATTGCTTAAACACTGACCGCCGAGGTAGCGATTGATAGCTAATGCAGTACTCCAAGGGGATACGCTGATTGATCTGGCGCTGGATGCCCTAGATGATTTAAAAGCGCTGGACCCTGTTGTTATCGACGTGCGTGAACTGAGCTCTGTGATGGATTATCTGGTCATCGCCAGTGGTACATCAGCGCGTCATGTGAAATCCCTTGCTGACAACGTCGTCGTCAGAGCCAAAGAACAAGCACTGCGGCCTATTGGTGTAGAAGGTGAGACAGTGGGCGAGTGGGTGTTGGTCGATTATGGCGATGTCGTTGTCCATGTCATGCAGCCCGCCACCCGGGGGTTTTATGATCTCGAGCGGCTCTGGACCGCGCCGCCCGTCCCCGCTGACTAATGCGTATCCGGGTAGTGGCCGTGGGAACACGCATGCCGACCTGGGTTAGCGATGGTGTGTATGAATATCATAAGCGCCTGCCTCGTGACTTCACGGTTGATTGGCTGGAAATACCACCGGCGAAGCGCAGTGGTGAGCAGCCCGAGGCCCTTAAAGCGAAAGAAGCAGCGGCTATTACTCGACAGCTGAAAGCAGATAATCGACTGGTGGCCTTGGACGTCGCAGGGGAAATCATAAGCACCGAAAAGTTGGCGAGTCGATTCCAGCAGTGGCAGATGGAACCCCAGCCACTCACTATTATCATCGGTGGCCCTGATGGATTATCTGATGGCTTACTCAGTCAAGCTGATCAGTGCTGGTCGCTGGGACGCATTACCTTACCTCACCCGTTGGTCAGAGTTATCCTCGCGGAACAGCTGTATCGCGCTTGGTCGATTAACGCTAACCACCCCTACCATCGAGCTTGAGGGTGGCCTCCTTGCGTTCGGCACTCAGAGACCCTCACCGCGACGCGGCCATCCACAGCCGTCGCCTAGCGATCACATTGCTCATGGTAGTGACGGCACTCACTGTTGTGGGCTACCGCTATTACGGCTTGCAAATTGTTGATCACCAGCGCTACCTGACACAGTCGGACCGTAATCGAGTTCGCCTAGAAGCCATCCCCCCCAAGCGCGGGTTAATTTTTGACCGGCGAGGGCGCTTACTAGCCTCTAATATTCCCAGCCACCGATTGAGTATTGTCCTTGAGCGCGTTGACGACCTCGATGAGCTACTGGCACATCTGGAGCGACTGGTGGGGCTTGATGCCCATGACTTGGAGCGCTTCAACGAGCGACGCGTGCTTCGCCGGCCCTATGATCCTGTGCCCCTAAAATTACAGTTGAGCGATACCGAGATGGCACGTGTCGGCGTTAATCTTCATGATTTACCCGGCGTGGCTATTGAGGCTCAGCTGACCCGTCATTATCCTCACGGCGAGCTATTCAGCCATGTAGTGGGCTATGTCGGGCGTATTAATGAGCAAGAAACCGCTCGCCTCGATGACAGCCGCTACCGCGGTACTTTGCACGTCGGTAAGATTGGTATTGAGAAGCGCTACGAGTCGGTATTGCATGGGGGCGTGGGTGCTCAAAATGTGGAGGCCAATGCCCATGGTCGCGTACTGCGGGTAGTCGATAAAGTACCGCCGACCGATGGTGCTGACTTGCAGTTACATATCGACCTTGATCTACAGCGAGTGGCCTTTGAAGCCTTGGGGCAGCAACGCGGTGCCATCGTTGCCATCGATCCCCGCAATGGCGGCATTTTGGCGCTCGTTTCCAATCCCGGCTTTGACAGCAATCTATTTGTTAATGGTATCAGTTCCAAGGACTATGAGGCCTTGCGTACCTCGGTCAACTCACCGTTGTTTAATCGAGCGGTCCAAGGTCAGTACCCGCCGGGCTCAACTATTAAGCCAATGCTAGGGTTGGCGGGCCTGACCCTGAACCTGATTGAAGCTGACAGTACCGTCGCTGATCCGGGCTGGTACCAGTTGGCGGGTGATTCACGGCGTTATCGTGATTGGATTTTACGCATCCGAGGAACGGGTCATGCCCCTGAGGTTGATTTGCGAATGGCCATCGCCGAGTCCTGTGACGTGTATTACTACGATTTAGCCCATCGAATGGGTATTGAGCGAGTGGCCGAGTCGCTGGCGCCTTATGGTTTTGGCGTGCTCACGACCCTTGATACGACCGGCGAGAAAGCGGGAATTTTGCCCAACACTGACTGGAAGAGACAGCGCTTAGGTGAGCCCTGGTATCCCGGTGAAACGCTGAGTGTGGGTATCGGGCAGGGCTATATGTTGGCGACGCCACTGCAGTTGGCACAGGCGACCATGGTATTAGCAAATCGCGGCACCAGCTTTGTACCTTCATTGGTAAAGCGCGTTGGTGAATCACCGAACGGGGCTGAGGTTCGACCACCGCTGATTGCAGCCGAGGAGCACTGGAGGAGCATCATCGAAGGGATGATGGATGTGGTTCATGATCCTCGTGGCACTGCCGCAGCAATCGGTACAGATCTGTCGTACACCATGGCGGGAAAGACCGGCACTTCGCAAGTCATTGGCATTGCACAAGATGACGTTTATGAGGAAACCGATATTGCCGAGCACCACCGTAATCATGGTTGGTTTATTGCTTTTGCACCGGTTGATAAGCCGCGTATTGCGATTGTTGTGCTCGCTGAGAACGGTGGTGGCAGTAGCGCTGCTTACCCCGTAGCGCGAAAAGTGATGGATGCTTGGTTGCTCGATGACGCCAATGCTGGGGGTGCCGTGGATGGCTGACTACGAGCGCGCCCTGCCCAATAGCCATCGTGACCTGGGCGGGAGCAAAACCCTCTCCGAGTGGCTGCACCTTGATCTTATGTTACTGGCGCCTCTACTAGCGCTCATGCTCGGCGGTCTACTAGTTTTGTACAGCGCTTCTGATGCCGATTGGCAGACAGTGGTAGGTCAGGGGCGCAATCAATTGATTGGCTTGGCCGCCATGGTATTAGCCGCGCAATTTCGAGTGGACACCTACCGTCGCTGGGCACCTTTGTTATATGGGGTGGGTTTTTTCTTGCTCCTGGCGGTACCCTGGGTCGGCGTGGGCGCAAAGGGCGCGCAGCGTTGGCTCAATCTTGGCGTGGTGCAGTTTCAACCTTCGGAACTCATGAAATTAGCGATGCCGTTGATGATGGCGTGGTGGTTTAGCCGTTATACAATACCGCCTCGGCTGTGGCCATTGCTGGGTTCATTGATGGTGATTTTATTGCCAGTGGTGCTCATTGGGATTCAGCCTGATTTGGGCACGTCGTTGCTAGTGGCTGTGAGTGGGCTAATTGTGCTGTTTTTGGCAGGTTTAAGCGGCTGGTATATCGTGGCTGCCAGTCTGCTCGGCGTCGCCAGCGTTTGGCCCGCATGGCACTTTGTGTTGAAGGACTACCAGAGACAGCGCATCATCACTTTGTTAGACCCTGAGGCTGATAAATTGGGTGCTGGCTGGAATATTATTCAGTCGAAAACGGCCATTGGCTCAGGCGGCTGGGGAGGCAAGGGCTGGCTGTCAGGTACCCAATCCCATCTCGATTTCTTACCGGAGAGCCAAACCGATTTTATCATTGCCGTGCTGGCAGAGGAATTTGGCTTGCAGGGCGTGCTGCTACTCCTCGGGCTCTATTTGCTGGTGATAATGCGCGGTTTTTGGATTGGCCTGCACGCACAGTCGGGGTTTGCTCGGTTACTGGCTTCAGCGATTACATTCACGTTCTTTGTCTACGTTTTTGTCAATATGGGCATGGTTGCCGGTATCCTGCCGGTAGTGGGTGTGCCGTTGCCATTGGTGAGCTTTGGCGGTACGTCAATGGTGACTTTGATGTTGGCTTTTGGAGTATTGATGGCGATAAGTACCGAGCAGCGGTCGCTCAGTGCCTAGACGTGTCGCGCCAGATGGTCTCAGTAGTGGCGCTAATAACTAGCGAGGGGTTCTCAGCGGAATGTGGTTGACTAATCGAGTGGGTATTGTAGTGGCGTGTGTCCTTGTCGCCTTTCCGGGGGCGCAGCTAGTGGCTGGCGATTATGTCGGACGCACTGAGATGCAGTCGGTCATCGAGTCAGCAGTAAGGCAAGGCGTCGATCGGCGCTGGGCTGAAGATGTCCTTATGGCTGCAGAGCGTAAGCAAAGCATTCTTGACGCCATTTCAAGGCCAGCAGAAAAAACCAAGCCCTGGCATGAATATAGACAGATTTTTATTACCGACCAACGCATTGACGGTGGCGTGGTTTTCGCCCAGCAGTATGCGGATACGCTCGCCGAAGTATCAATGAGAACCGGTGTGCCCGCGGCAGTGATTGTCGCCATTATTGGTGTTGAGACTTACTACGGACGGATAACTGGCCGTTATCGCGTGGTGGACGCACTGGCAACATTGGCCTTCGACTACCCCAAACGCTCACCCTTTTTTACCCGTGAGCTTGAGCATTTTTTAGTGTTGGCTTTCGAGTCAGGTAAAGATCCCTTGAGTTTACAGGGCTCCTACGCTGGAGCCATGGGCTGGGGTCAGTTCATGCCTTCAAGTTACCGCGCTTATGCCCGGGATTTCGACGGCGATGCCATCGCTGATATCTGGGCCAATCCCCACGATGCCATTTACAGTGTGGCTAACTATTTTACTGCCCACGGCTGGGAGTCGGGTGCACCTGTTGTGGTTCGCGCTCATGGTGATGGGGCTGCGGCAGCGCTATTTGACGGCGGCTTAAAGCCTAGGCTGACAGTGGGTGAGCTTGCCAAGCGGGGCATCGCGCCAACGAAGGCAACTGATATTACCCTCAAAGCGACGCCGCTGAAGCTCGATGGCTCGGACGCGGCAGAGTATTGGCTTGGCTTGCCGAATTTTTACGTGATAACCCGCTACAACCACAGCGCCATGTACGCACTGAGTGTCTGGCAGTTGAGTCAGGCGATTGATAGCGCACTATCAGAGTATTGACGCCATGCGCCAGATCATTGCCAGCCTGCTGGTCGTTGCGAGTGTGACGGGGTGTTCTGGTTTACGTTCAGTCGCCGATTCAACCCCGCCACCCATAGATCCCGCTGCGGTCATGGATGCGCTGCCGGCCCCTGATCCTATTTTGGCTGCCGGTAATCGCAGTCCTTATACGGTTAACGGTCAGCGTTATGAAGTGCTACCCACGGCCGCGGGTTATCGCGAAGAGGGCATCGCGTCGTGGTATGGTTTGAAATTCCATGGACGACCAACTGCCAATGGTGATCGGTTCAGTGTCTACGGTCCTACCGCCGCCCACAAAACTTTACCCATACCGAGCTATGTGCGCGTTACCAATCTGAGTAACGGCAAAGCAATGACCTTGAGGGTTAATGATCGTGGGCCTTTTCATGCTGATCGGATCATTGATGTCTCTTACGGCGCTGCGCTAAAACTCGGTTTCGCAGAACAGGGTACCGCCCAGGTATTCGTGGAAGCGCTAATCGTCCCCGGCGTTGACGACCGCCGACAAATTGATGGGCGTTATCGGTTTTTGCAGCTGGGTGCCTTTAGTGATCGAGTAGCCGCAGTAGAACTACAGCGGCGGGTGCAAGGTGTTTTGACCGTTCCCATTGTCATGAGTCCGATAACGGTCAGTCAGCGGACACTCTATCGATTGCGGGCCGGCCCATTTGGCTCCGAGGAAGCGTTGCGTCATGGACAGAGCGTGCTCGCCAAATCTGAACTACCCGTCGGTCAGCCACTGCCGTGACTGCTTCAGTTTTTTTACAGGGATTGGAAGCATGCTGCTACCATCGTCGACTGACATGCTAACTATGAGGATCCCCATGTTACGTTTTGCTCTGCTGATGTCTATGAGCTTGTCCGCACTGGCAGCGTCTATTGTACCCGCGCCCCCTGCGATTGATGCTGACGCGTATTTATTAATGGACTATTCCTCGGGTGAGTTATTGGTTGAACAAAATATCGACGCGCGCTTACCACCAGCGAGCCTGACTAAATTGATGACGGCATACATTTTGGCCGAAGAAATCGATGCGCAGCGCTTAACGCTGGAAGAAGTAGTACCGGTTAGCCGCATGGCTTGGTCTCAAAACCCAACGTTTCGTGGATCATCGTTAATGTGGATAGAGCCGGGCAAAGAGGTCACAGTCGGGCAGTTAGAAAAGGGTATTGTCATTTCTTCTGGCAATGACGCCACGGTGGCGATTGCCGAGCATATTGCTGGAACCGAGGAGGCCTTCGCCGGCATGATGAACGGCTATGCACAAGCCTTAGGCATGCGGTCCACCTATTATATTAACAGCCATGGACTCCCGCATCCCGAGCACCTCACATCGGCCAGAGACTTAGCTAGCTTAGCGGCGGCGACTATCCGCGACCACCCGGATCGTTACAAGGTCTACAGGGAAAAATCCTATACCTACAATGACATCACCCAGCATAACCGCAATTTGTTGTTGCGCGATGACCCCAGTATTGATGGATTGAAAACGGGCTATACCAGCGTTGCTGGTTATGGTCTGGTGGCGTCTGCGGAGCGTGATGGCATGCGTCTGATCTCGGTGATCTTGGGAAGTCAGAGCACGAGGAGTCGAATGGCTGAAACCCGCGCCTTGTTGAACTACGGCTTCCGCTTTTTCCAAACCATCCAGCCCGTTTCGCCAGAGATAAGCTTAGGCCAGCATCGGGTATGGAAGGGGGAGCTCGATAAGGTGGATGGCGGCGTCCTCGACCCGATAGTGATCACCGTACCGCGTAGCAACAAAGAACCCGATCTTCGCATCGCGTTCAACGAGCCTCTATCCGCACCGATTAACCGAGGCGATAGCATCGGTACCTTAACCGTTATTGTTGACGACGAGGTCGTTATTGAGCAGTCATTACTTGCCCTCAATGATGTCCCTGCCGCAGGGTTTTTCGCGCGTTTGTGGGATGGTTTTTTGTTGTGGCTATCGAGCTTGTTTGGAGCGTCTTAATGACCGAGCAAGCGCCCCCCAAAATTGAATTTCCCTGCCGTTACCCCATTAAGGTTCTGGGTCGCAGTGATGACCGATTGCGCGCCCGTGTGGTTGAAATAGTCGAACGTCATGCGCCGGGGTTTGATGCGGCAGAAATACGGTTGAAAACCAGTTCGGCAAAAAAATTCGTGTCGATCACCGTCTTCATTGAGGCGACGGGACCTGAACAATTAAGCGCTCTGCATGAAGACCTAATGGCGACTGGATTGGTATCCATGGTGATGTAGATGATAGAACATCGATATTTGGGAACAGTAGATTACGCAACGACGTTTAATGCCATGAAGCAATTCACGCAAGCGCGTGATCAGACGACCTGCGACGAGCTCTGGTTGTTGCAGCATCCCCCGGTGTTCACTCAAGGGGTTTCTGGGAAGGCCGAGCATTTACTCGCGCCAGGGGATATCCCGGTTATTCAAATAGATCGTGGTGGCCAGGTAACCTATCACGGTCCAGGCCAATGGGTCGTCTATGTACTGCTAGATCTCAAGCGCAGGTCTATGGGTGTTAGGGATCTCGTTAGTCGTTTAGAGCGTGGCATTATTGACCTATTAGCCGAGTATGCAGTGCCCGCTGCAGCGGATCCCAAAGCGCCAGGGGTTTATGTCGAGGATAAAAAAATCGCCTCACTGGGCCTTAAGGTAAGCCGCGGATGCAGTTATCACGGATTAGCCTTCAACGCCGATATGAATCTTGAGCCCTTTCAGCGGATTAATCCTTGTGGCCATAAAGGCCTTGAAGTGCAGTCGCTGGCAGCACTCATCGGATCGGACCAGGTGGATATGGCGGCGGTGGGGAAGCAGCTGTTGACCAGTGTAGAGCGGGCGTTACAACGGTAATGGCCGGGCCCTCCTTCAGCCGCTCCTCTGATGTGAAAGGCGCGCGCGCGTCGAGTAATGGGGTAAACGCCAGAAGTGGGTGGTTCGGTGGATAGTTCTCATGACTCATTAGTGCAAGCGTGTTTACGTGCCATCAACGTCGTTTATAGCGCCATGCTGGTGGTGGTACTGCCGCCCGTGCTGTGGTTTTTTCTTTTTCTGGACCTGACAGTGGTGGGTGTCATTGCTTTGGGGTGCGCAGTGATTTACGCGCCCGCATTGCTGGGGTTTTTTCCACGACAAGCCGATCGCCGCATAGGGCTGGCTTGTGCGCTGATGATTTTAGTGGCCCTAGCGGTCAACAGCGCTGGAGGATGGCAGGTTCAGCCGGGACTGTGGCTGCTGGTGGTTCCTTGCTTCCTTGTAGGTATCATCTTTGGACACCGTCGCCTGGCCGCTTTTCAGGCGCTTTGCGTGCTATCAATATCGGTCGCGGCATTCAGTTTGGGTCCCCGGGATGCGGAGTTGGTCCCGGGCATTATCGGCTCAATTCTCATGTGGTTGGCGGTGACTTGGACTAGCCTGCTGCTATTTTCCTATCAGCGGCGCTTAGCGGCGCCAGGCCGGCGTCACGCCGATGATGACGCCCTGATTCGAGAAAACAATGCCGCGCTGTCTGATATGGTTGCAGCGCTGTTGCGATCGCTACACGTTTCTGATGTAGGGCTCACTAACGCTATGCAGGTGGGCGCAGCGTCACCTCAGTCGATCAAGGTGCTGTCGCAGCAATTGACCGTCATGGTTGATGATTTAACACAAGCCCTTGCACCGAACGATAACACCATTGTTGAAACCAGCGTCTATTCGTTGGGGGATCTCGCTCAGCACGCAGAGCAACATACCCTACCTTATGTGATGAGGGCGGGGGTCAAAATAAAAATTTTGGCTCCCTTGTTCGAGCCACGCCTGTTGATTGATGCCGAAAAAATCAATGCCATTGTGTCCCATTTGGTACGCAACGCTTGTCGCCGCACGAGTGTCTCGCTGGTCATGGTGGTGCTATTTTTGGAGGAACTCCCCGGACAGCCAAGCCATTTACGGATTGCGATAGATGATGATGGAGAAGCCATCACTGACGATGAAAAAAGTAGATTGCTGCTTTTTTTACGACAATCGGCACCGAAGGAGTATGACACTGGCGTGAGTTTGTTTCTCGCTCGACAGTGGACGGCGTTCCTAGGCGGTAGATTGGAGCTGGTCAATACCAGCCGTCTGGGAGGTGTGCGCTTTAATGTTTCTATTCCCACCCAACGCCCTGGAATCATTAGAGATGCCAGTGCCCCGCTTGATGAAGCGAAGCGGGTACGTGATTGGGCGCGAGGTAAGCGCATCATGGTGGTCGAGGACAATCCCACAGCCCGTGACGCGATTGAACGACTGCTTGAGGATGATTTCGCTATGATCGTAGGGTTGGCCGTGGATGGCATCGAGGCTATGCAGTTATTTGAGGCGCAGCCCTTCGATATCATCATGACTAACTACGCCCTGCCGAACTTCAGCGGTGCGCAATTTATCAGGTTGCTTCGCGCCGCAGGCCATCATTTGCCGATCATTGCCATCACTGAGGTAGCTGATCTGGAGGTAACAGATCAACTGGGTGAAGCCGGCGCTAATGGCATTATGACCAAACCTATTGAGGCGACCGCTTTTCGACAAGCACTGTCGGGTGCCATATCTGCACTCACCGTCTAAGCAATGGCATAATCGCCGTCCCATACAGGAGCCACCATGTCTGAATTAGCGCGCGATATTGCCGCACGGCGAACCTTTGCCATCATCTCTCACCCCGATGCGGGCAAAACGACGATTACTGAAAAACTCTTATTGCTAGGCAGCGCCATCACGGTGGCTGGCTCAGTAAAGGGTAAGCGTGGCCCGCAGGCGACTTCTGATTGGATGTCCCTCGAAAAAGAGCGAGGCATTTCAGTGACCTCTTCGGTTATGCAGTTTCCCTACAGTGCGCGGACAGTGAACCTGCTCGATACACCCGGACACGAGGATTTTTCTGAGGATACTTACCGCACCCTGACGGCGGTTGATTCGGCGTTGATGGTTATCGATGGTGCCAAGGGTGTCGAGGATCGCACTATTAAGCTCATGAATGTTTGCCGCTTACGGGATACGCCCATTATCAGCTTTGTCAATAAACTTGATCGTGACATACGCGATCCTATTGAGTTACTGGATGAAATTGAGGCGGTGCTGGGTATCACCGGTGCGCCCGTTAACTGGCCTGTGGGTATGGGACGCTATTTGAAGGGTGTTTACAATCTCTACACGGACGTGATTCACCTCTTTGAGCAGGGAAACAACAGTGTTCTACCCCCCGATAAGCAAATTCAGGGCTTGGACTCTGATGAAGCTCGAGCCTTGCTAGACGATGAGTACGAGAGCTTCTGCGACGAAATCGAATTGGTGCGGGGTGCAAGTCATGAATTTGAGCTCGATGAATTTTTGGCGGGCAGGCTGACGCCGGTATTTTTTGGCACGGCGTTGGGGAACTTTGGTGTGCGAGAGATGCTGGACAAGTTCGTAGAATGGGCCCCTCAGCCATTGCCGCGACCAACAATGAGTCGAGAGATTGGTGCCTTTGAGCCAGAGTTTTCAGGCTTTGTCTTTAAAATTCAGGCCAATATGGATCCCAAGCATCGAGACCGTATTGCCTTTGTGAGAGTGTGCTCGGGAAAATACAGTAAAGGCATGAAAATGCGGCATACGCGTACTGGCAAAGATGTCAAAATTGCGGACGCCGTATCTTTTAAAGCGGGCGAGAGGGTCCTAGTAGAAGAAGCCTTCTCTGGCGATATCATCGGCCTGCATAACCATGGCACCATTCAGATTGGCGATACTTTTACCAGTGGTGAAGACATTCGCTTCACGGGCATACCCCATTTTGCGCCCGAGTTATTTCGCCGTATTCGACTCACAGATCCAATGAAATTGAAGGCTCTGCGAAAAGGCTTGCAGCAGCTGTCGGAGGAGGGGTCAACGCAGGTTTTTTCGCCACTCAATGCAACCGATTTAATTGTCGGTGCCGTAGGGCAGTTGCAGTTTGATGTGGTGACGTATCGGCTGCGCGATGAGTACAAGGTAGAGGCGATCTATGAGCCTATTAATATTTACACAGCGCGCTGGATTGAGGCCGACGATCCCCGCGCATTAGAAGAGTTTCGAAAGAAGGCCGCTGACAACCTCTCGGAAGATGGTGGCGGCTACCTAACGTATTTAGCGCCTACCCGCGTTAATTTATCGCTAATGGAAGAGCGGTGGCCCGATATTCGATTCAATGAAACGAGAGAGCATTAACGACTCAGAGCAGTGCTTCGATGTCATTGCTAATAGCCGCAGGGGTAGTGTTACTCCCATAACGCTTCACAACGTTACCGTCTGAGTCTATGAGGAACTTGGTGAAGTTCCACTTGATGGCACCGATGCCTAAAATGCCGGGTGCTTGCTGCTTCAGCCAGGCATACAACGGATGCGTAGCGCCACCATTGACATCAATTTTTGCGAACAGGGGGAATGTGGTGTTGAAGTTCATGGAGCAAAACTCAATGATTTGCTCCTCGGACCCCGGCTCCTGCTTGCCAAACTGATTACAGGGAAAGGCCAGTACGTCAAACCCGCGCTCGTGAAAGGTTTGTTGGAGCTGCTCAAGTCCGTCATATTGGGGCGTAAAGCCGCACTTTGAAGCCGTATTTACAATTAACAACACCCGGCCTTGGTAGTGCTTAAGCTCGACGTTGTCGCCTTTGGCGGTGTGTGCTGAAAAGCTATACAAGTCTGACATGCGGTTCTCCCACCTACGAATGATCTACGCCGGTAAGGGTACTAAGGCTGGGTCTGTCTAGGAAGCATTAATGTCGTAGGTAGGTCTCTATTTCAAAATCAGTCACGCGGCGTTGAAACTCATCGAGCTCTTGCTGCTTGGTTTTCCCATAAATAGTCTGAAAATCACTGCCCAGGTAGCGCGCTACGTCTGCTGATTGGCTGAAACGGAGAATCGCATCATCCATGAGTGTTGGCAGACATTCCGCCGTATGCGCTTGCTGCCAAGCGTTGCCTTCAGTGGCGGCCACTGGCTTGAGCTTATTTTCTATTCCATGCAGGACGCCCGCGAGAACCGCCGCGAGCGCTAAATAAGGATTGGCATCTGCGCCAGCAACACGATGTTCAATACGTTTGGCTGACGGTGGACCTGCAGGGATTCTTATCGCGGTTGTGCGGTTGTCCCACCCCCAAGTAGCCATCGTGGGCGCGTGATTACCGGGTTGAAAGCGGCGGAAGGCGTTAAAGCTGGGGGCGAAGATGAGCATAGAGTCAGCCATTAATTTAAGGCAACCTGCCACAGCTTGCTCCAGCCGTTTACTCCCTTTTTTTCCGCCGTCGCTAAAGACATTGGTATCGTTGTGGTCCAGTAAGCTGCAGTGCACGTGCATACCATTGCCTGCCTCATCGTCCATGGGTTTGGGCATGAAGCTGGCGATTAGTCCAAAGCGCGTCGCCACCATTCGTACGCAACGCTGCATGCGGATGATTTTGTCAGCGAGCGCCAGAACATTGTGGCTATGCGCCATATTGATCTCGAACTGAGCCGGAGCAGCCTCTTTAATGATGCCCTCATAGGGTAAGTCCTGTACCTCAAAGGCTTGTCGTAGCGCCTCTAGCATTTCCCCATGACGGTCGAGTTCCTCCAGCGCATAGAGATTGCCGCCAGGGGACTTTCCTGAAGTGAGGGCGTCGCGCAAGGGTCGATCGTAGCCAGGATCGGGGAGTAGGCTAAATTCAAGTTCGACAGCCATGCAAGGGTATAGCTCTTGGTCCGCAAAGCGCTGCACTAGCTGGGCTAATATTTGTCGGGGATCGCCCATAAAAGGCGAGCCATCGTCATTGTGCATGGTCATTATTAGCTGCCCCTGGTTGATCCCATTGATGGTCAACATAGGGGTTAAGGACTCTTCTATGACCTTACAGTGGCCGTCAATATCGCCATTGTCGAAGGCCAGTTCCGGAATATCTCGACCCCAAATATCGAGGCCTAGAGCGGATTTTGGTAGTTTTAAACCATTCTCGAGTACGGCTTGTATTTTTCCCCTGGGAATCCATTTTCCGCGAGCAATACCATTACCATCGGTGATCAATGCCTCAATCATCGTAATGTCGGGGTAAGCCGTTAAAAACAGGTCAATCTCGCGCCGCATGTGTGCTCAGTGGTCAATAGGTTAGCGGCAGTAGAATGCGGGGTGGTGCATTTAAACGCAATGCCCTGGATGGGTCAGCCGCGGCTATGACGGCCGGCGAAAGTGTCAGCCCATGTAGACCGATAATGGATCGCCGCCCTGCGCCTCGCCAATGTAGGGCATAACATTGATAAATAGCGCGAATAGGTCTGTTTGGGAATTGACATCAATTTTTTTATAAATCGATTTTCTGTGCCGCCGCACTGTCTCAAGGGATATGTCGAGCCGCTCCGCGGTGACATCGGCACCGTAACCTCGCAGCATCAGTTCGAGGACTTCTCGCTCTCGGGTACTGACAAAGTCGACGCCAAAGGTACGAAAGGCCCTGTCAATTTGCGCGTCCAATCCGGGCTGCAGTAGGTTGCTAACCACGAAATCATCTCGGTGACAGTGCGATTGAATGATGGCGGCAATGGGCTCTGATAGTGAATACAGTAAGTCGTAATCAGCTTGGCTGAAAGTGCCTTGGCTATCCAACCGCATAATACATAAGTTAACCACGCTGCCGTCTTCCAGTTTGGTGAGAAACATGACTTCGTCGACCGTGGCAGTACCACCGTAATAATCTTTGTAATAGCCTGACGCCTGAAAGTCACCTCCCGCTAGCCGACCTAGCCGATAAATGTGGCTTCGGGGGCCGCTCATGGATAGCTGGTAAAAGGGATCCTCTCGGTAGGGCCCCTCTAAATAGCGATCAATTTGCAGCGCCCTATCGGCTTTTGGAATATCAGAATCGAGTACTTTTGGCGGTAAATCCCGGTGATATAGCCAGACCTGAGGGAAGCTTATCTTGACCTGATTGCGGATCGCGTCAAAGAGAACCTGAAAAAAGTCATCAGTCCCCGAAGCGGCGATGACTTTCGCGAAATCAACATTCCATCGATTGAGTAGTGTGAGGTCATCCACCGAGTTGATTCTCCTATAGTCCAATGCGGCTATGCTATTGTCATCGCCAGTCCAATGGCGCGGTGCGCCAGCGGGTCGACCAAGCGTTGTACACCTTATCACTGTATCGTCGACTACCCAGTGAGCCGTTATACGCGGCTAGCGCGCGGTGCAAATCGCCGTTTTCCCGCTGCAGATAAAACTGCAAAATACGACAGCCGTAGCGAAGGTTGGTTACCACGTCGGTAAGGTTGTCTTCTGATCGGCCAATCTCTTTTTTCCAGAATGGCATGACTTGCATATAACCCTGAGCACCAGCGCGCGATACCGCAAATCGATCAAACGCGCTCTCTACTTGAATCAGCGCCAGCACCAATTCGGGCGTCAGTCCACTATCGGTGGCGGCCCGGTGTATCTGCTTAAGGAGTTCAAGCCGTTTGTTGGGGTCCTTGATAAAAAAAGCGAGCCGAGCTTGCATATCGACCAGCCACACCTCCGCCTCAAAGCGGTCGTCAAAACTGGCCGTCGATGCAATGGTTTGCTCCAAAAAATCACGTAATGCCTGCCGATCATCATTGCCATGGCCCATCGTGGGGTAGCTGACGGTCGCTAATAGCCCAACCACTGTCAATAGATGTCTGCGCAAAGGGCTACAACGAGGCTAACAGCGACTCAATGCGGTTAAATGCCGCACCGACCTCGACCTGTTCAGTGGCTCCCCCTCGTCGAGCTTGAATCTCTAGCTGGCCCTCTTTGAGCGAACGCTCACCGAGGGTGACTCGCAGCGGAATACCGAGCAGTTCCATTTCAGCAAATTTCACCCCGGGCCGCTCTTTTCGGTCATCCATAAACACCTCAATCCCGGCGGTGATTAATGTGTCGTAGAGCGCCTCGGTAGCCGCTGCTACCGCCGCTGATTTATCCATACCGAGGGGCACCAGCGCGACGGCAAATGGCGCCATAGCTATCGGCCAGACAATACCCTGTTGATCATGATTCTGCTCAATAGCGGCGGCGACGATACGCGTAATACCGATGCCATAGCAGCCCATTGCCATGGGCACGCTCTTACCGTTCTCATCGAGCACAACAGCGTTCATGGCCTCGCTGTACTTAGTACCGAGTTGAAAAATGTGGCCAACCTCGATACCACGCCGAATCTCCAGCGTACCGGTGCCACAGGGACTAGGGTCTCCGGCGATGACTTCTCGTAAATCAGCGATCTCAACATCGGGGATATCCCGCTCCCAGTTAACACCCCGATAGTGATGCTCGGGCTCATTTGCGCCACAGACGAAGTCAGTGAGCGCGGCGGCACTGCGATCAACAATGACGCGCTGGCTAAGACCAACGGGCCCCAGGGAGCCAAAGCCAGCACCTACGGCGTCTACGACCTGCTTTTCATCTGCCATTGTCAACGGCTGGACCAGTCCGGGCAGCTTTTCCGCTTTAATAGTATTCAGGCGATGATCGCCGCGGACAATCAGAGCGACCAAATCGCCATCATCGGCTTTAACGAACAATGTTTTGATAGTCTTTTCAATAGCAATACCGGCGCTTTTCACTAAATCTTCAATAGTTTTGACTTGCGGCGTTGCAAATTTCTCCAGGGATTCGCAGGGTTCTATTCTCGCGCTTTGTGGAGCTAGGGCCTCGGCCAGTTCAACGTTGGCGGCATAGTTGCTGCCAGTAGAAAAGGCGATATCATCCTCTCCCGATTCCGCCAGCACGTGAAACTCATGGGAGTGACTGCCTCCTATTGATCCGGTGTCGGCAACCACGGGTCTAAAGTTCAAGCCTAGTCGAGTGAAAATCGTCGAGTAGGCCTCGTACATCTGCCAGTAGGTGTGTTCCAGAGACGCATGATTTACGTGAAACGAATAGGCATCTTTCATTATGAATTCTCGGGAGCGCATCACTCCAAACCGCGGCCTTATTTCATCCCTGAATTTGGTCTGTAGTTGATAAAAGTTTTTTGGTAATTGCTTGTAGCTCTTCAGTTCAGTCCGACCTACCTGGGTGATAACTTCTTCATGGGTAGGGCCTAAGCAAAAATCTCTGCCGTGTCGATCCTGTAGTCGAGCAAGTTCAGGGCCGTATTGCTCCCAGCGTCCGGATTCGGTCCACAGCTCTGCGGGTTGCACGATGGGCATAGACAGCTCAAGTGCGCCAGTGCGATTCATCTCCTCACGTACGACTTGCTCAACTTTACGCAATACGCGCAAGCCTAAGGGCATCCAGGTATAAATGCCTGCGGCGACACGCCGTATCAACCCGGCTCGAAGCATTAGTTGATGACTTGTCACTTCGGCATCAGAGGGGTTTTCTTTCAGGGTTGATAGTAAAAACTGGCTGGCGCGCATGGTGAAACCATTCTTATCAATTGGAGTCTGGCATTCTACGGAGCTAGATCGTCTGCGGGAAGGGTTAAAAAAAGATCGGGAAATAGACGGTCGGCCGCGCTGCGGGCTTCTTTTTGTAGAAAACGCTTGTCCAGTGATTTTTATTCAGGTTCAATCCTGTTGATTGCACACAACACACTGCAAATGTAGGTGTAGGTGCAGTCTCAACCTCTCCGTCAAATCAGCAAAAAGGTAAACACAACCCATGGCAACTAAAAAAACAGCAGCAAAAAAAGCAACGACTAAGAAACCCGTAGCCAAAAAAGCCCCCGCAAAAAAAGCTGCGGCCAAGGCACCCGCTAAAGTGAAGGCCATTTCTGAGAAAATGACCAAAACGCAAATTGTCGGCTCTATTGCTGACACTACCGGCCTAACAAAGAAGCAGGTTAGTGATGTGATGGGTGCGTTGGAGA